>CAWEMB010000001.1:0-1089238 GCA_963810105.1 uncultured Solirubrobacterales bacterium
GAGACTCGGTCGCGACGCGTAGCCGCGCGCTGTATCCTTCTCCCATGCACCTCGAACTGACCCCGGCGCAGGAGGCCTTCCGCGCGGAGGTCGAGGCGTTCGCACGTGAGCGCGTCGCCCCGAAGGCGGCCGAGATCGACGAGTCGAATGCCTTCCCTGTGTCGCTGGTATGGGAGGCGGCGTCGCGGGGGCTGCTCGGGATCACCATCCCGCGCGAGCACGGCGGGCTGGGCCTCGATCACGTGGCCGCCGCGGTCGCAATCGAGGCCGTCGCCCGCGCGAGTGCGACAGTGGCGGTGATCCTGAGCGTGAGCAACTCGCTGGTCGCGGAGGTGCTCCTGCGCTTCGGCAGCGAGGCGCAGCGTGCGCAGCGGCTGCGCTCGCTCGCGACGGGCGAGGCGCTCGGCGTCTTTGCGCTCTCGGAGGAGAACGCGGGGACGGACGCGGCCAACCAGGAAACGGCGGCCGCGCCGGACGGAGACGGCCTGGCGGCTCTCGGGCCGCAAGGTCTGGGTGGCGAACGCCGAGGCCGCGGAGCCTTCGGGATCATCTTTGCGGCCACCCGGCCCGGAGCGCGCGGCCGCGGGCATCACCGCGTTTCTGGTGCCGCTCGACCGCGACGGCATCCGCCGCGAGCCGGGCGCGGATTCGCTGGGCGTGCGGGGGCTGGGGTGCATGGACCTGGTGCTCGAGCGGCGTGCGGGTCGGGCGGCGCCGACGTCGTCGGCGAGGTGGACGGCGGGTTTGCCTGGTGGCGCGCGCGGCGCTCGAGGCGGGGCGGGTCGCGATCGCGGCGCAGTCGCTCGGCGTCGGACACGCGGCGCTCGACCAGGCGCTGGCGCATGCGAAGGCGCGCCAGACGTTCGGGCGCCCCATTGCCAAGTATCAGGCCGTCCAATGGTTCCTGGCCGACATCGAGCAATGCGGAGGTGGCGGCGCAGAGAAACGCCGCTGTTTCAGTTGCGTATTGCTCTGCTGATGCTGTGGCCGGCGATCGACCCCGGGTTGGGGACCGTCTGGGACCGCACGATCGGCTACCAGGCCGGTCGCGACTCGCCGTTCAGCATCTGGGGCCAAGTCTCAGGGTTGGAGCCACTCCGCATCGCAATCCTGGCCGCAGTTGCCGGGCTATCGGTGCTCTTCGCCTTCCGCCCCAAACACAAGACCCTGACCCAGGTAGCCGCCCTTGGCGCAGCACTCCTAATCGGCCTCCAGCTAACAATGCACCACTGGTTCTACCTCTACATAGTCTGGTTCTTCCCGCTGTTCCTAGTCGCCATAGCGACTAGGAATCGGTAGGCGCGGGCACCATCACCTGCTCGATCGAGTCGGCCAGCCCCTGGGCGTTGACCTCGACCACGGCGCCCATCACCCAGACGTCCTCCTCGGCCGTTTCGAATCGAACCGGCATCTGACTTACCAGCGAGGCCAGTGCCTGCTCCGGCTTGACGCCCAACACGCTGGCGCGTGATCCGGTCATGCCGACATCGCAGATGAATGCGGTTCCCTGCGGCAGGACGCGCCCGTCCGCCGTCGGCACGTGAGTATGGGTGCCGAAGACGGCCGCCACCCGACCGTCGAGGTGCCACCCCATCGCGACCTTCTCGCTCGTCACCTCGGCGTGAAAGTCGACCACCACGCAGTCGGCCTCGATCTGGTCGAGGATCCCGTCGACCGCCTGGAACGGCAGCCGGGCGACGCGCAGCCCAACCGAGCCGCTCAGATTGATCACGCCCACCTTCCGGCCGCCCACCTCGATCACCGTGTAGCCGCGCCCCGGGTTGGCCTGCGGATAGTTGGCGGGGCGGATCACCCGGTCGCTGCGGTCGAGATAGCTGTAGACCTCGCGGTGGCGGTAGACGTGGTTGCCGGTGGTGATCACATCGGCGCCGGCGTCGAAGATCCCCGTCGCCGTCTTCTCGGTGATGCCGAGCCCGCCGGCCGAGTTCTCGCCGTTGACGATCACGACGTCGGGCTCATAGCGCTCCCTCAGCCCGGGCATCGCCGCCTTCAATCCCCGCCGCCCCGGCCCGCCGACGACATCCCCGATGAAGAGCACCCGCATTGCTGGACCCTATCTGCGAACCCGCGCCCGCCGGCAGGGGCGTTCCGCGCTCTGCCGGCAAGGGGTGTGCGATATTTGGCGGGCAGTGAACGCGGAGAGGGAACGCGAGCTGGTCGAGCGCGCCACCGCCTATCCCTATGCCGTGCCACCGCGCTCCTTCGTTCAGGTGGGGGAGAGGACCCTCGATCCCGCCGAGCTCGAGGTGGACCTCGCCGGCCGCACGCCGTTGCTCGCCTATGGCGCCAATGCCGCACCCTCGGTGCTGGCCCGCAAGCTCGCCGCCGCCGCCGAGCCGGTCCTCGCAAGGCAGGCCGCGATGCGCGATTTCGACGTCGTCTATTCCGCTCACATCTCTCCCTACGGGTCGCTGCCGGCGACGATCCAGCGCAGCCCCGGCAGCGAGGCCTCGGTCTTCATCCTCTACCTGAGCGAGGGTCAGTTGGATTCGATCTCCCGAACCGAGCCAAATTACGAGCTGGCGCTGCTGGACGGGATTTCCTGCCGCCTCGACAGCGGCGATTCGCTGACGCGAGGTCGCCGCCTATCTAAGCCGCCACGGCTGTCTTGCCTTTGACGGCTCGGAGGTGGCGCTCAAGGCGGTGCAGGCAACGGGCCGCAGGTTTTCGGCCATGGACGAGTCTCGGGCGCTGGCCCAGGCCCGAGACCTGCTCGCCCCGGAGCTGAGCTTGGAGCGCTTCATCGTCGGCAGTGCGACAGAGCCGGAGCTGGCGAAGGAGCGGACCGCGGCTCTGAGGAAGACGGCGCGGCCGCTCTCCGACCCGCCTCAGACGTTGCTGAAGCGGCGGAGGGCGAAGCGGGCAACGAACCCATAGGCGGCGGTCAGGGCAAGGAGGTGCAGAAGCGCCGGCCCGAGGCTGGGCCCCGACGAGTCGAGTGCCGCTGTCATCGCCCGCAGCGCCGGCTTGAAAGGGAAGAGCGCCGTAATTGCCTCGATCGCGTCAAAGAGCCCCGGGCCGACGGCTCCGGACGGCACGAGGGAGAGGAAGGCGATCGGCAGCGAGATCATGAAGGCGAGCAACGACACGGCGCGAACCTCGCGCGCGGCGGCTCCCAGTGCCGCCCCGGCGGCACCGAGCGCGGCGCCCGAGGCGAGGATCGCCACCAGCCAGAGGCCGATGCGGCTCCATTCGAGCGCCACGAAGATCTGCATCCCGGCGAGCATCAGCAGCGTGACGAGGAAGCCGACCGCGATCCCAAGCCCGACCTTCTCCCCGAGCAGGGCCGAGCGGGGAGACGAGCCCGCGAGTGAGGCGGGGGAAAGCGTTTTCCTCCCGCTCGAGTGCCAGCGACCCGGCGACCAGAAGGAGGGTCACGAAGGTCAGCGTCAGGGTGGCGGCAACGGCGATCGCAAAGATTTCAAGCAGCGGCGCCGCGCCGTCGACAACCTGCTTCTCGACCCCGATCGGCTGAGCAAGGCGTTTGACGAGCGGCCCGGCGACGTCGAGGTTGTCGCGTGCCAGGCCGGCGAAGCGAATCACCTGGTCGAGGGAGTCGCGCAGCGGCCCCGCCGGCAGCGCCGGCCGCACGGCCTCCAGGATCCTGCCCGTGTTGCGCAGCCCCAGAATGCTGACCGGCTGCCCGAGCACGTCGAAGCTGCCCCCGTTGACGAGCAGGTTGAGGTATTTGCCGCCTTCGGTGGCGATGCGCTGGGCGATCAGCAGGTTCGCCTGAGCCAGCAGCGCGGTGATGCGGTCATCGACGAGACGGGCCTTGACCGGGTCCTCCTGGTTGACGATCACCTCCACGGTCGGCGTACCGGGACGCAGCGTCGAGAGCGAGTTCAGTTCTCTGACCAGGTCGGAAGGAAGGATCAGCGCCGCCAGCGCGTCGCCCGAGCGGACCTTCTCAATCGCGTCCTCGCGGCTCTTGACATCGATGCACTCGACCCGTTGGCAGATGCGATCGCCGGCCCCGACCGCCGGCAGCCGCGCGCCGCCGACGCTGATCCTCGACCCCGATGGCACTTCGTTGAGGAAGGCGACCCGAGGCTTGTCCTGGTCGCGGGAGATCGCAAAGCCGACCAGCACGGCGATCAGCACCGGATAGGCGACCAGCAGCACGGCCTGCAGCGGCGAGCGGCGCAGGATCTGGAGGTCCTTGAGGAGGAGCCAGCGCATCAGTGGCCTCGGTGGTGCAGGAAGGCGACGAAAGCCGTCTCGAAGTCGCGGTTGGCGGCCTCCGGCGCCTCGCTTCGCACCGCCTCGCGCAGCTCCTGTGCGGAGCCGTCGAAGAGCCCCTCGCCGTCGGCGAGGACCAGCAGCCGCTGGCCGTAGCGCTCCGCCTCCTGGATGTCATGGGTGGAGAAGATCACCGTCGTCCCTCGCCCCGCCAGCGCCGAGACGAAATCCCAAAGCCGCGCCCGCTGCCGCGGGTCGAGGCCGACGCTGGGCTCGTCGAGCAGCAGCGCCACGGGTCGCGACAGCAGCCCGATCGCGATGTTGACCCGCTGCTGGTTGCCTCCCGAGAGCCGGTCGACGATCTCCCGCCGCCGCTCGGCCAGGCCCGAGAGCTCCAGCATCTCCTCCACCGAGCCGCCGGGGTCCCCATGCCCCTCTAGGCGCGCGAACAAGAGCAGGTTCTCCTCCACCGTCAGGCGCCGGTAGAGCGCCGCCTGCTGCGGCACCCAGCCGACCTCTCCCCGCGGCAGGTGGACTTGGCCGCCGTCGGGCGGCCGCTACGCCGGCCAGGATCGAGAGCAGGGTTGTCTTGCCGGCGCCATTGGGGCCGATCACGGCCAGTAGCTCCCCCGCTCGCGCCTCGAAGTCGATGCCCTTCAAAGCGGTCCGCTCGCCGTAGCGCTTGACCAGGCCTCTCGCCTCGAGCGCCGCCTCGCTTCCCGTCCCCGCTCTCACCGGCCGGGAACGCTACTTGGCGGCGGCCATGCGGTTGTTAGGGCTGGCTTGCGCATCGGGAGCGGCCGCCCCACCTCACTTCAGATGCCTCCCTAGAATCGAACCGATGCCATTTCCCGCCACACGCCTGCGCCGCCTGCGTCGAACCGATGCCCTGCGCGGCCTGGTCCGAGAGACCTCGCTGACGCCAGCGCAGCTGATCCAGCCCCTCTTCGTGGTCGCCGGCGAGGGCGTGCGCGAGGACGTCGACTCGATGCCGGGGATCGAGCGGTTCTCGATCTCCGAGCTGGTCGCCGAGGCGACCGAGATCGCCGCCGCGGGAATCGGCACCGTCCTGCTCTTCGGCATCCCCTCGGCCAAGGACGAAACCGGCTCCGGGGCCTACGACGACGAGGGGGTCGTGCAGATGGCGGTGCGGGCTCTGAAGGAGGCCCACCCGGACCTGGCCGTGATCACCGACGTCTGCCTCTGCGAGTACACCTCGCACGGCCACTGCGGCTTCGTGCGCGACGGCGAGGTCGACAACGACATCACGGTCGAGCTGCTGGCGAAAACGGCGATCTCCCACGCCGAGGCCGGCGCCGACGCGGTCGCCCCCAGCGACATGATGGACGGCCGGGTCGGGGTGATTCGCCACCAGCTCGACGAGGAGGGCCATCCCGACGTCTCGATACTCGCCTACAGCGCCAAGTACTCCTCCGCTTTCTACGGCCCCTTCCGCGATGCGGCCGAGTCGACGCCGGAGTTCGGCGACCGCCGGGGCTACCAGCTCGACCCCGCCAACGCCGAGGAGGCGGTGCGCGAGGCGCGGCTCGACCTCGAAGAGGGAGCCGACATGCTGATGGTCAAGCCCGCGACCTCCTACCTCGACATCGTGCGGCGGGTCAAGGACGCAACCGGCGCCCCACTTGCCGCCTACCACGTCTCCGGCGAGTACTCGATGCTGAAGGCCGCGGCGGCCAACGGCTGGATCGACGAGCGCGCGGCGGTGCTGGAGACGCTGACCTCGATCCGCCGTGCCGGCGCCGACGCGATCGTCACCTACTACGCCAAGGAGGCCGCCGCGTGGCTTCAGTAGGAGCGAACGCCGCACAGTCGGCGGCGGCGTCGAAGGTCCCGCAGTCCAAGGCCCGCTCCCGCAAGGACGGGGCCGCGATCCCGCTCGACGAGACCGACAAGCGGCTGATGAACCTGCTGCAGTCGAGCTTCCCGCTTGATCCCGAGCCCTTCGCGCTGGTCGCCTCGGAGGCCGAGATGGAGCTGGACGACGTGCTTCAGCGCACCAACCGCCTACTCGACGAGCGAATCATCCGGGAGATCACGCCGATCTTCGACACCCGGGCGCTGGGCTACGAGTCGATGCTGGTCGCCGCCAAAGTCGATGCCGAGAACCCGCAGCGCGCGGCGGCGGTCGTCAACTCCCATCCGGGCGTTTCCCACAACTACCTTCGCACCCACGACTTCAACCTCTGGTTCACGATCGCCACCCCGCCCGACTCCGAGCTGGGCCTGCCCGGCACGCTGGAGGTGCTGATGCGCGAGACCGGCGCCGAGTCGATGCGCGAGCTGCCGACGCTGACCCTTTTCAAGATCAACATGAACCTGGAGATGGAGAGGGGCACCGAGGCCCTCGCCGCCGCGGTCGACGCTTCGCCGCCGCGCGAGCTGGAGGCGCCAGCCCTACGACGAGCGCGACATCGCCGTGATCCGCGCCCTTCAGGGCCCGATGGCCGCGGTCGAGCGGCCCTACGACGAGGCGGCCGCCGAGCTTGGCATGGCGACCGAGGACCTACTCGAGCACCTGCGCGGGATGATCGACCGCAAACTGCTGCGCCGCGTCGCCGCGATCCTCTTCCACCGCCGCGCCGGCTTCTCGGCAAACGGAATGGGAGTTTGGAAGGTGCCCGAGGACGAGATCATGGAGACCGGCCGTCATATGGCCTCCTTCCGCGGCATCTCACACTGCTACCAGCGACCGACCTATGAGGACTGGCCCTACAGCGTCTTCACCATGGCCCACGGCCGCTCGAAGGAGGAGTGCGACGCGATCCTCGACTCGATTGCCGAGGAGTGCGGCATGGGACCCGAGGACCGCGCCACCCTCTACTCCTCGACCGAGTACAAGAAGATCCGCCTCCACTACTTCACCGAGGATTACGCGGAATGGGAAGAGGCGCATGCGTCACCCGATGAGGGTGGCGCGGCAGGGGTTCCGAGCACTGAGGGCGGTTTCCCCAGATGCGCATCTGCTGTTCCGCAGTAGCTGCCGGCCCACAGGCGCGCGGCGAAACAGTACAGGGACGTATCGCCCCTACGGCGACCCTTCCCTGGTTCCTATATCCGCATGCGAGCATTCGCACTGCGGAAGGCACGGGATGAGTCGGTCCGCGGAGCTGTACGAACGCGCGTTGAAGGTGCTGCCGGGCGGGGTGAGCAGCCCGGTTCGCGCGATGCGGCAGATCGGCCGCGACCCGATCTTCATCGAGCGCGGTGAGGGCTGCGAGCTGATCGACGTCGACGGCAACCGCTACATCGACTGGGTCGGGTCCTGGGGTCCGCTGATCCTCGGCCACGCCCAGCCGGCCGTGATCGCTGCGATAGTCGAGGCCGCCTCCCAGGGGACGACCTACGGCGCCGCGACCGCCGGCGAGGTCGAGCTGGCCGAGGAGATCGCCGCCCGCATCCCTTCGGTTGAGATGGTGCGCCTGACCAGCTCCGGCACAGAGGCGGCGATGGGCGCGGTGCGCCTCGCCCGCGCCGCCACCGGGCGCGAGGTCTTGGTCAAGTTCGCGGGCGCCTACCACGGCCACTCCGACGCCCTACTCGCCGACGCCGGCTCGGGCCTTGCCACTCTCGGCATTCCCTCCAGCCCCGGTGTCCCCGCGGCGCAGGTTGCGGGCACGGTTGTCGTTCCTTGGAACGATCGCGAAGCTGTGCGCGCGCCCTTGCCGAGCACGAGGTCGCGGCCCTGCTCGTCGAGCCGATCGCCGCCAACATGGGCGTCGTCGCGCCCGAGGAGGGCTTCCTGCAATTTCTCCGCGCCGCCACCGCGCGATGCCGGCGCGCTGCTTGTCTTCGACGAGGTGATCACCGGCTTTCGAGTCGACGCCGGCGGCGCCCAGCAGCTTTACGGCGTCGAGCCCGATCTGACTCTGCTGGGCAAGATTCTCGGCGGCGGCTTGCCCGCCGCCGCCTTCGCCGGCCCGCGGCGGCTGATGGAGATGGTGGCTCCGGCCGGCGACGTCTACCAAGCGGGAACGCTTTCCGGAAATCCGCTCGCCGTAGCGGCGGGGCGGGCGACCTTGCGCCAGCTCGACGTCGCCGCCTACGAACGGCTCGCACGGCGCACCGGCCAGCTCGCCGACGGCCTCGCCCGCCTTGCCGACGGCCGGCCCCTGCAGCTCGCCTCTGCCCCCGGCCTCCTCACCCTCTTCTTCAGTGCCGCCCCCGTCACCGACTTCAGCGGCGCGCAGGCCTGCGACCGCGAAGCGCACGCGCGCTTCTGCCGCGCGATGCTGGAGCGCGGCGTGTACGCGCCGCCGAGCCAGTTCGAGGCCTGGTTCGTCTCCCTTGCCCACGACGAGGAGGCAATCGAGCGCACGCTCGCGGCGGCGGCGGAGTCATTGGACGAGGCCCTCGCGTGACGGACCTCGAAGGCCGCGGCGGAGGGTCCCTCCGCAACGATGACCCCGGGCAGGCGCTTACCGCCCTCGCGGCCCAGCTTGCCGCCGAGGAGACGCCGATCTCCCCGCACGTAATCGAGCCCTCCGAGGAACCGGTCTTCGGGCTCCTGGCCGCCGCCGGCCCCCGCGCCGCAGCCGCGCCGGGCGAGTACGCGTTCGTCGTCGAGGCGGTTCGCGAGGGCTACCTGCTCCACTACGGCGAGCCGCGCCTCCTCCGCGGCCACGATCCCGACCTCGCCCTGCTCGCCGGCGACTATCTATACGCGCTGGGGATCGAACGGCTGGCCGTGCTCGAGGATGCCGAGGCAGTCGGCAAGCTCGCCGAGCTGATCAGCCGCTGCGCCCAGCTGCACGCCGAGGGCAGAGAAGTTGAGGTCGCGGAGCTCTGGCGCCGGACCGCCACCGCGATCGGCGCCGGTTGACGCGCGCTATTTACGGACGTTGCAGTTGCGGAGCAGGGTCATCTCCGCGTTGGTGCCGGTGTCGAATCTGTAGCTCGCTTCGGCGAACGGATAAACCGTGCCCGGGAAGCCCTCAGGTGCGGCGCAGCTGGCGCTGACGAAGCTGCGGCGTTTGCCCTCGTAGGTGTATTGCCGCTGCAGCCTCATATCGAAGTGGGTGATGTAGGCCCATTTTTGCGCCTCCTTTGGCAGCTTTGTGCTGATCACCGTGCCAAACGTCCCGGGCCGCTTCTTGATCGTGAAGGTGAGGACGAAGGCGGACGGCGGCGCACTGCCGTAGACCTGGGCAAGGATGCGCCGATGGCCCCCATGGGGCTTGGCATTGAAGGCGAGCAGCGGTCCTTTGAAGTCAAAGGGATGGCCATCCTCCAGCTCGATCCTGACCCCGACATGGCCTCGGCCGACGATCGCTCCGCCGCAAATCCTTTGCGCCGCTTTGATCGTCGACGGCTGGATCCGCCGCACCCGGCAGGTCGGCAGTCCCCGATTGAACAGCCTGCCGTCCTTGTTGATCGCGATCACGATCTCGCGCAGTTGCGGCGGCGGGTCGGTGCCGTCGGTCGACGAGAGCGTACTGTCGATCCAGACCGCCACCGGAGCGGGTCTCTCGCGCGGCAGATCCTTCGGTGAGATCCCGCCGCGGAACGAGAGCAGCACGTTGTCCTCCTGCGTCAACTCCCCCCGCGCCACCCCCGCGGCGCCGAGGGCGAGGGCCAGGGCGACGAGGGCAACGCGCATCGAGATCAACTCAAATGAACTTCGATGAGTCGATCCGGCACTCGTCGAAGCCGAAGCTGATCACTGTGTTGTTGGCCTTGTTGTTGCTGCGGTTGAGGTCGACCGAAAGCTGCTGAGCTTTGGACTTGTTCTCCGCCTTGAGCGCCTTGCCGATCTTCAACAGGTAGCGCTGCTCGGCTCGCAACAGCTCGATCCATTTGGTCAGCTTCGCCGCGTCTGCCGCCGGGCGCGGCACCAGGGCGATCTTCGTCACCGCGGCGCCGAGCGCCGAGGAGGCGCGGATGAAGCGCTTGCCGGCCTGCTGCAGGTCGTCGCTTTGAACCTGCTGTTTGACGCCTTTGAGGATCCGCAGGTTGGCCTCGGTGTTGGACTTGCAGATCGGCTCGACGCGTTCGACGTATTCCGCCCGGCTCAATTCTTCGGCGAAAGCGAGCGAGGCGGAGACGACCAACGCCGCTACTGCGGCGAGGACGATTTTTGGCGCTGACGACTTCGTTGCGATGCTTCTCACGGCTGGCGCTTCCCCTCCCAGTGGTGCCCGTTTGAAAAACCTACACAGCTCTTATTTAGTTCTCGTGTACTAACCCGCGTGCGAGCCATGAAGATCGATCCGCGGCAAAACTCGGTCAAGCGGGCGCGGAAGCCACCAGACGCGGTCCCCGAGCAGCAGCATCAGCGCCGGCAGGAGCACTATTCGGACGACGGTTGCATCGAGCAGCACCGCCACCGTGAGGCCGATCCCAAGTTGGCTGACGGTCGCGATCGGCGCCCCGGCAAAGGCGACGAAGACAGCCGTCATGATCGCCGCCGCGCCGGTGATCACGCGCGCCGTGCGCTCGAGGCCAAAGGCGATTGCCTCCTTGTTGGAGGCGCCGTTCTCGTAGTGCTCGCGCATCCGCATCAGCAGGAAGACCGCGTAATCGATCGAGAGCCCGAAGACGATGCCGAAGATCCCCGCCGCGCCGATCGCGTCGACGTACGTGCGGCCGCCGAGCGGCCAGCCCTCCGGAACCTCGAACAGCAGGGTGAGGACGCCGAAGGCGACGGCGACCGTGACCAGGTTCAAGAGGACCGCGATCGCCGCCAGCGGAATCGCTCGCAGGATCAGGACCATGATCAGGAAGGTCGCGATCGAGATCACCGCGATCATGATCGGGATCCGCTCCGTGACCGTGTTGGTGTAGTCGATCACCTCGGCGGCGGAGCCGGTGACCCCGGTCGTTGCGCCGGCAGCCGCCGCCAGCGCATCGGCGTCGTCGTTGAGCCGATCGTTGAGAGCGATCGAGCCCGGCGTGTTGAAGGTGTAGCGGGGAATGACGATCATTTGCGCCGCCTGGCCGCCGCTCTCGAGGTCGACGATGCGCCCGACTCGCTGCCGCTCCTCGTCCGGCGCGCCCTGCAGCGCCGAGAGGACGAAGTAGCCGGAGTCGAAGATCCCCGGTGAGGAGCGCCGCAGCCGATCGATCCGCCGATCGAAGCGGTTGGCGCTGACCGAGACCCGGACGCTCGCTTTGCGCAGGCCCGTCTGCAGGGGATGAGAGCGGTGAAAGCCCTCGGCCAGGCGCTGTTCGAGCGTGTCGGCGCCGCCTCGCAGCCGGGCCAAGCCTTCCACCAGCTGCGCGGTCCCTCCCCGCAGGCGCTCCAACCCCTGCGGCAGGTCGCCGGCCGCCCCGGCCAGCCGTTCGGTGCCGTGTTGAAGCCGTTCGTTGCCCTTCGTCAGCCGCACCTCTCCGCGCTGCAGTTGCTCGGAGAGGTTGTGCACCCGCTGGGCGTCGTTGCGGGCGATCGCCAGGCTTTCGACCAGCCGTTCGGCTTCCCGCACTTCAGGGGCAAGGCTCGGGTCGGCGGCCGCCCTTTGCTTCAGCCCCGCGCGCAGGCTCCTCGCCTGCTCGAGCGCCCGGTCGCGCACATGGCTCAGCAGGTCGCTTGCGTTGCCTTCCAGCGACAGCGCCCCCAACTGCGCTTGCTGCTGGCCTTCGGTCAGCCGTTTCGAGCCTTCGGCGAGCTCCCCCAACGCGCCCGTCGCCCGTTCCGCGCCCCCCGCCGCCCGGGCGAGCCCTCCTTCGATCTCTTCCGCGCCCGCGCCGGCCCGCCCCGAGCCGGTCGCCAGCAGGCCGGCCCCATAGCTTGCCTTCTCGAGCCCGGAGCGCAGCTGGCGCACCGCATCGGTCGCGCCGCCAAGGCGCGTGCCGAGTTGCTTGAACCGCTGGGGATCGGCTTCCCCTTCCCCGGCCAGCAGTTCGTTGCCGCTCTCCTGCAGCGGCTCGACCCTGCGCTTGATCTGCCCAGGTCCGATTACCGCCTGCACGCCGGGGTCCGCGGCAATCCGCCGCTGCCACTCAGAGAGGGCGGCGAGCCGGCGCTCGTCGGTGATCTGCCCCTGGTCGGCGACCGCAACGAGGACGAACGGCGCATCCCAACCGGGCCCCGCCACGCGGGCAATCCGCTCGGCGTCCTCGCGCGCCGCGTTGGAGGCCGGCAACTGCTTGGCGCTCAAAGGCCCGGTCTTCAGGGCCAGGGCAGGCGCCGCCAGCAAGAGGACGAGGCCGCCGATCAGCACCGCGGCCAGGCGCGGCTTGCTCAGCGCGGCGCCGACGAGCGCCATCAGCCGCGTGCCCTCGCTGGCCCCCCCGATTCGCCAGCGGTCGATGTTGTGGCCGATCAGGACGAGCAGCGCCGGACCGACCAGGGCGGCGACGAGAACGCTGATTCCGGTAACGACGATCGCGGTGCCGGCCAGGGATAGGAGCAGCTTCCCCGGCATCACGGTGAGCGTCACCAGCATCGCCAGAAAGAGCGTCGAGCCGGCGAAGGCGGTCGTTCGACCGGCGGTGCGCCGGGTCATCCGCGCCGCCGCCAGCGGCTCGGTGCCGGCGGCGAGCTCCTCGCGGAAGCGAGAAACCATCAGCAGGGCGTAGTCGACGCCCAGCGCCAGCCCCATCATCGCGCAGACCGTCAGGGCAAGGGCGTCGATCGAGATCCACTCGGCGGCGATCGAGATCACCCCCCGTGAGGCATTCACCGTCACGGCGCCGAAGGCGAGCGGTATCGCCGCCGCGATGGGGGAGCGGAAGACGAGCAGGAGGACGATCAGCAGGAAGGGGATGGCAATCAGCTCGGCGCGCTCCGTGGAATGGACCGACTCCTCTTGGGTCGCTCTCGAGAGGCTGGCGAAGCCCGTCTGCGTGGCCCTGACCGGTGGTGAGGTCTGCTCCTCCAGGGTTCGGTCGAGGAGAGGGACCGTCTCGCGCACGGCCTCCTCGGGGTCGACGTGGAAGTCGACGATGATCAGCGCCTTGCGAGGGCCGGGCCGAAGGCGGTCGACCCGGCCGCGGTCCCAGGGCGAGAGGGTCGAGACCGCCGGGTCGGCTCGCAGGGCGCGAATCAGCGCCGGGCCCTGTGCATCGAGCTCGGAGGAGGGGCCCTCGAGCAGGATGGCGAAGGGCGCCGTCTCACCGAAGTGGCGCTGGAGAAGGTCATTGGCCCGCGACGATTCGGTGCCGGGGATGCTGAGCGACGTGGGACGAAGCTTGTCCTCGACGCCCCGGCCGAGGATCACCAGGACGACGATCGCAAGCAGAGAGACCGCGAGCATGCCCCGCGGATGGCGAAGCGCAAGCGGCGGCCGATCCCCCGTCCCATCGCTGCTTTTTCCCATAGATCGCCTCATAGCGGCCTTTTCGCGCCAGCAGACCAGTTTCCCGTTTCCCAGTCACGCATCGACGCAAGGCCGGCAAAAGGGCGCTTGCCTTATAGCAGGCACCACTTCATATAAGGACGCGCTGGGCGGCGGACCGGACCGCCCGAGCGGGGCGACGACAAAGCGGCCGGCGGCCGCGACTTCGACCGAGCGGCGGAGGCAATAAACTCCGCTGCCCGGAATCTGGCGACGACTGTGGCTGACGAGGCAAACAAGCAAAACGGGGGGGACGACCCCCGCACGGAGGCGCGCCCAGCGCCCCGCCCCCCGGGGTACTTCGAGGGCGAGTCGATGACCCGCCGCCGTGCTTTCACAGTCGCGGCGCAGGGCCTCGGCGGCATCGCCGGCGCCGCAATCGTCCTGCCCGCCGTCGGCTTTGCGGTTGCACCGATCTTTCATCGCGGCAAGGAGCGCTGGGAGGTGGTCGGCCCATTCGGCGATTTCGTCGAGGACACCTATCGCCAGGTCGTCTTCACTGAGACCGAGGGCATTGGCGACGCCGGTAAGACCACGGCCTACATCCGCCGAGGCTCCAAGCAGTTCGATGAGGACCCTCAGAGCATCGTCGCCGTCTCCAACCGCTGCGTCCACCTCGGCTGCCCGGTCCGCTTCGTCGAGGCCGCGGGCAATTTCATCTGCCCCTGCCACGGCGGCGTCTACGACTTCGTCGGCAAAGTGCTCGGCGGCCCGCCGGTGCGCCCGCTCGATCATTTCCAGACCCGGATCCGCAACGGCCAGGTCGAACTCGGCCCCCGCTACAGCGTCACCTCCCAGCTGGAGCCGGTGCGCGCCCGTGACCCGGGCGAGTTCACCGGCGGCATCTGGGAATACCTCTACCCACCGCGCCCATCCACCTTCCCACCCCCGAGCGGTTGAGGGAGTAACCGGCAATGAAACTCGACTCGCTCATCCCCGCTCCGCTCCGCAAGCCGGCCAAGCCGGGAACCGGAGCTGCGGCAAAGGGCGCCGCCCCGGCCGATCTCAAAAGCTCACCCGCCGAGCGGCCCTCCGATCTGCAGCGCATCGGCGAGCGGGCCAAAGAGGCGCCCGTCGACGTCCTCGCCTGGGTCGACCAGCGCACCGGCGGCTCCAGCTTCCTCACCGGCATGCTCTACCGCAAGGTGCCGAAGGGGACCAACTGGTTCTACACCCTGGGCTCCGCCACGCTCTTCGCCTTCATCGTGCAGGCCGTCACGGGCGTCTTCCTGGCGATGTTCTACACGCCCTCGGCGACCCAGGCCTACTCGTCTATCTCCCACATCAACAACGAGGTCTTCCTCGGCCAGTTCGTGCATGGCATGCACAAGTGGGGCTCCAGCGTGATGGTCATTCTCGTCTTCCTGCACATGGGCCGCACGTTTTTCTTCGGCGCCTACAAGTACCCGCGGGAGCTGAACTGGGTGATCGGCGTAGTGCTGCTGATCCTGACGATGACGATGGCCTTCACCGGCTACCTGCTGCCTTTTGACCAGCGCTCCTTCTGGGCCTCGGTCGTCGGCATCAACATCAACGGCACCGGCCCGATCGTCGGCCCCTACCTGAGCGACTTCCTGCGCGCCGGCCCGGAGCTCGGCGCCACCACGCTCTCGCGCTTCTACGCGATCCACATGCTGCTCGTCCCCGGCGCGATCATCGCCCTGATCGGCGCCCATCTCTATCTCGTCGTCAAACTCGGCACCACGGCGCCGCCCTGGGTGCGCGCTGAGAAGCCCGATGTCGCCGTGCCCGTCTCCCAGCTCGACGCCGGCGTCGAGGGCAATGGAGCTTCCTCTCCCCAATGAAGCCCAGCGACAAGCAGGCATATCTGGAGGAGTACGAGCTGCTGAAGAAGAAGGGCAAGCCCTTCTTTCCCTACGCGGTGCTCAAGGACTCGACGATGGCGCTCCTCGTCGTCGGCGTGATCATCGCGATGTCGATAATCCTCGGTGCCGAGCAGGGCCCCAAGGCAGACCCGACGTCGACGACCTACGTACCGCGCCCCGAGTGGTACTTCTTCTTCCTCTTCGAGCTCCTGCGCGTGATCAAACCGCCGGAGCTGGTCCCGATCGCGACGATCGGGATCCCGACCATCTGCATGGTGCTCCTGCTCCTGCTGCCCTTCTACGACCGCGGCCCTGAGCGCAATCCGGCGCGGCGGCCGATCGCCACCACCGCCGGCCTGCTGACGATTGTCGCCATGGCCTACCTCACCTTCCTCGGCGCCACGGGCGGCTCTCCGACGGAGATCGAGATGGCGGTCGCGCCGCGCTACGAGGCCGGCAAGGAGGTGGTCACCGGCGCGGGCTGCCTTGCCTGCCACAAACTGGGGGAGAACGGCAACGACGGGCCGGGCCCGGAGCTGACCCACATCGCACAGCAGATCCCGCGCGCGGCGATCATTCGATCGGTTGAAATCGGCCCCGGTATCATGCCCTCCTTCCGCGACCTGCCGCCGAAAAAGCTCGACGAGCTCGCCGATTTCCTCGCCTCACTCGACTGAGTAGGTCCCGGCCCCTCTGATGACGGGCACCACAAAACCTTCTCGTGACTCCGCCCAGTTCGCGGAGCAGGTCAACCGCATGTTCGACCGCATCGCTGGCCGCTACGACCTGCTGAACTCGGTGATGACGGCGGGCCTTCACCACCGTTGGCGCCAGCGCGCCGCCGACCGGGCTGAGCTCTCGCCCGGCGACGCCGCCCTCGATGTCTGCTGCGGCACCGGCGATCTGACCCTGGAGCTGGCGAGCCGGGTCTCGCCGGACGGTTACGTCATCGGCAGCGACTTCTCGGAGCCGATGCTCGACCTGGCGCGGGGCAAGGCGGCCGAGCACAACGTCTCAGTGGCCCGCTTCGAGTGGGCCGATGCGCTCCAGCTCCCCTATGACGCCGGCCGTTTCGACGCCGTGGCAGTCGGGTTCGGGATCCGCAACTTCGCCGACCACGACCGCGGCCTGCGCGAGATGGCCCGCGTGCTGCGACCGGGGGGGAGGCTCGTGATCCTCGAGATCACCCAGCCGACCCGGCCGCCGCTTTCAACTTTCTATTCGCTCTGGTTCGACCGCATCGTCCCCAGGCTCGGCTCCGTGGCCGGCGACTCCGAGGCCTACTCCTACCTGCCCGAATCGGTGCGTGACTTCCCCGGCCCCCGCGCCCTGGCGGAAAAGATGGACTCCGCCGGCCTCAAGCAGATTCGCTGGACCGTCCTTGCCGGGGGGATCATCGCGATCCACAGCGGCATCCGCGAGTGACCGACCGCTTCGCCGTCCCACCCCCGGTCACCGCGGTGCTCGACGCGTCGAGCCGCTGGCTGCCGGCGCGGCTGGGAGAGGTCGAGGACGTGTTGAAACGGCAGGGGGCGGGATATGGAGAGCCGCTGGAAGCAGACGTCGGGATGACGCTTGCCGCGGGGGGCAAGCGCCTGCGCCCGCTCCTCGTCCTGCTCTGCGCCGGCCCGGGTGGCGGTGAGGCGGCGGTGCGGGCCGCCGCCGCGACCGAGTTGGTCCATATGGCGACGCTCGTCCATGACGACGTTCTCGACAACGCCCCTCTGCGCCGCGGCCATCCGACGGTCGCCGCGACCTCGGGGCGCGACCGCGCCGTCGCCGCCGGCGATCTCCTCTTCTCCCGGGCCTTCGCCCTGCTCTCCTCGCCGCCGGCCCCGCGCGCGATCGCCCTCCTCGCCACCGCCTCGGTCGCCCTGGCCCGCGGCGAGCTCGCCCAGCGCCAGGACGCGTTCGACATCTCGATCTCCGAACAGCGCTACCTAGATCGCTGCCGGCTCAAGACGGCGACGCTCTTCGAATGCGCCTGCCTGCTGGGACGAGACGAGCAGCCGCTCGCCGCGTTCGGAGCTGAGATCGGCCTTGCCTTCCAACTTCTCGATGACATCCTCGACGTTACCGGCCCCCCTGAGCGCACCGGCAAGGCCCGCGGAACCGATCTGCTCGACGGCACAGTGACGCTGCCCCTGATCGCCGCCGCTGAGATTGACCCCGCCATCCGCTCGCTTGACCTCCGCACACTCGACAGCGACGGGGCCGAGGCGCTCTGCGAGCGAATCGCCGCCAGCGGTGCGATCGAGCGCGTCCGCTCCAGGGCTTTGGAGATGGTCGCCGCCGCGAAGAGCCGCCTCGATTCGAGCGCCTTCGAGGCCGAGCAGCGACACCTACTCGGCCTCGTCGCCGACGGCGTGGTGCAGAGGTACGGCTAGCGACGGCGCCGGCAAGCGCCGTCAGACGGCGGCTGCCGAGCAGCCGCTAGCGGAAGTCGTCGGCGGTGATCAGATCGGCGCCGAGGGCGGCGGTGAAGGTCTCGACGATGAACTGCATGTTCTCCTGCTCGAGCGCCTTCAGAACCTCGCTGAGGGCGAGGGTGCCGAGGTCGAGGGCCTCGTCGTAGGCATCGATCTCACGCTCGCCGTGGACCGCGTTGGACTGCCACTCGCATTCGGGGCAGCGACGCCATAGCCGCCAGTGGCCTCGGTCCCCCGCCTGCTCCCAGCAGGTCGGCTGCACGAGGTCTGAGCTGCACGCGGGACAGATGTGCAGACCCGCTGCGGTCTTGGTCTCAGTGCGGCTGGCGTGTGCCATACGTACCTATCGAACCCATCGGAAGGTCACTTAATCCGCACTTTTGTGGGGGGGCGTCGAGAAAACCCATTAACAGGTAGACGTGGCTCCTCAATTCATCGCTACCCGGCCGCCCTCAAATCGTCGTACCATTGAGTCGATGCCAAACGTAGGAGCCCCGGAGCTCATCATCGTCCTGATCATCGCCCTGATCGTCTTCGGGCCGAAGCGTCTACCCGAGCTCGGCCGTTCTCTGGGCCGCGGCATTCGCGAGTTTCGCGGTTCCATCAGCGGCGACCGCGACGATTCCGATACGCCGGACGAGGACGCTTCCTCTCGCGAGCCGGACTCGCGGCGGGAGATCGAGCCTCCGCAGCCCTCCGCTGAGGAGGCCGGCGACAGCGCACCGGCCACTCCCGACCGCCGCTAGCAGCCGATGGCCCGCATCGGGGCGGTTTCCCACGAGGACCGGCTCACACTCGTTGAGCATCTCGACGAGCTTCGCACCCGCCTCATCGTCTGCCTTTTCGTCTTCGGCGCCGCCCTCGCGCTTTGCTTCTGGCAGAACCACCTGCTGCTCGAAATCGCGTCCGGCCCCCTGCCCGACGACCGGGACCAGCTGATCACCTTCGGCGTCACCGAGCCGTTCACAACCACGGTTACGGTCTCCGTCTACGGGGCGCTGATCCTCTCCCTGCCGGTCCTCATCTACCAGCTCTACGCCTACGTGTTGCCGGCGTTCAGTGAGACGGAGCGGCGCCTCATCGTGCCGATCCTCGCCCTCGCCCCCGTCCTCTTCCTGGCCGGCGTCGCCTTCGCCTACTACGTCTTCATGCCCCCGGCGGTGAACTTCCTCCTCGGCTTCAACGAAAGCCAGTTCAACATCCAGGTTCGAGCGCGGGATTACTACAGCTTCTTCTCCACGATGATGCTGGCCGGGGGGCTGATCTTCCAGTTCCCCCTCGCCCTGATCGCCTTAACGCGCCTCGGCATCATCGAGGTCGGCCAGCTGGCCGCCAACCGCCGCTACGCCTATCTCGCGATCGCCATCCTCGCGGCGGCGCTGCCGGGCGTCGACCCGATCTCGATGCTGATCGAGATGGTGCCGCTGCTGATCCTCTATGAGTTGAGTATCTTGCTCGCGCGGGTCTTCGACAGGCTGGCGGCCAGACGGGATTTGGCCAAGCCCTCAACCCAGGAGCGGTGACGATCTGATGGCAGATGGCGAGGGAAGGATGCTGTTCGACCTTCGGGGACGTCGCAGGCACGTCATCCGCGTCGTCTACGGGCTCCTCGCCTTTTTGATGGGTGCCAGCCTCCTCCTCGTGGTCGGGCCGTTCAGCATCGGCGAACTGGTCGGCGACGGCGGCTCCACCAGCTCCAGCGAGGTCTTCGACGAGCAGGCCGAACGGATCGAACGCAGACTGGCCAGCGACCCCAAGAGCGAAGCGCTGCTGCTCTCCCTGACGCGGGCCCGCATCAACGCCGGCAACGCGGCGGTCCCGGTCGACCCGGAAACCGGCGCTCAGGCGGCACCGGGCCCAGAGGCACAGAAAGACTTCGCCCGCGGGCTGGAAGCTTGGGACCGCTACCTCAAGCAGGCGGGTGAGAAGGCGAGCCCGTCGCTCGCACAGGTGGTTGCGATCACAGCCTTCGGCCTTGCTGAAAGAGGGTCGACCAGCTACGCCGAGGTCGAATCGAACGTCCATACAGCGGCGGCGGCCCAACGCATCGTCGCCGAGCAGCGGCCAAACGTCGGCTCACTGACCAGCCTCGCCATCTACGAGTATTTCGACGGCAACTTCGCCGCCGGCGATGAGGCCGTGGAGCAGGCGACGGCAAAAGCCTCGAAATCGGAAGCCAAGAACATCGAGCGCCAGCTGGCGGAATACCGCAAAAACGCGGAGAAATTCGTCAAGCAGAAAAAGGCTGCCGCCAAAGCCGAACGAGGCAAAGCCAAAGAAGCAATCGAAAATCCCCTCGGCGGCCTCGGCGGCGGTCTCCCCTAGGCCCTCCTAGGGCATCGACCAGAAGCGCTTCGCTTCCTGGTCCATGGCGCCGCGGACGCGCTCGCGCAGCCGCTCGACCTTGGCCCCCTGCCGGGTCTGCAGCCAGTGGAATTTCAGCCGCAGCAGGTAGAGGCGTGCGGACTGCTCGCCCTTGGTCTTGCAGAGAGGGGGGATCGGGATGCTCTCGTGCATCACGTTCCTCGGGTCGAGGCTGTATTCCCTGCCCAAAAGATGGCCGACGCCGTGAAACACGACCGCGCAGAGCAGGTCGAAGATGATCGGTTCGGCGTAGGCGCGGTCGATCCAGAGGATGCAGTCGATTGAGCCCGGCAGGGCCCCGGCCGGCACGTGAGAGGACTGTCCGGAGATCGCCCCCACGTCAGCATTGCCGAGCGAGCCGGGCGGCACGATCTGTTTATCGACGCTCGCGCAGGCGGCCGGCTCTTCACCCCAGTACTCGAGTGCCAGGTCGTAGGCGAAGGTGAGCCGCGGCGGGAAGGGAGCCGCCGCCGCGCTTGCCGGTGCGATGGCAAGCAGACCCGCCACCGCCGCCAGTGCCAGATATCTGAGATAAGCCACGATTCGCCCTTTCGTTTTACTGCGCCCACGCAGGGCCCGTTTTCGCTTAAGCGCATCCACGGCGCGATTCACCCCACGGCGCGAGGGATTCTTAGCGGCGAGGACGACGGCATCGGCGGCGGGGCGCAGATCGTCCACCTCGCCGCCGTTAGAGCTGGAGCGGGCGCTGGTGTGAGAGCCGTGGTGGGCTCTGGCCAGGCGCGATGGGCCGTGAAGGACTCGAACCTTCAACCTTGAGCTTAAGAGGCTCCTGCTCTAACCAGTTGAGCTAACGGCCCGGGCGGCAAGTATAGGAAGCCGAAGCTGCCGGCGTTTAGGGGGGCGGCGCTAGCGAATCGCGTTGCAGGGCCTGTAAACCGAGCCTTCGACGGGGGTCCCGTCAGCGAAACGAAAGTGGCCGCGCGTTTCGAGGATGCCGTCGGAGCAGCGGGCGGAGACGTAGCTGCGCGTGGCGCCGCGGAAACGGTATTCCTTGCCGATCTTGGCGTCGATGTGGGTGAGCACACCGGCACCGCCCGCAATCGGCGGCACGTCGATCGTCGCCCGGTAGGAATAGGGGCCGCTGCGACGTTCGACCGGGACGACGACGACATAAGTCTCGGACACCGGGGCGGGCGCCTGCGCATGGAGGACCACAGTCGCGTTGCCATCCTGCGGGGGGCCGTTGAAAAGAGTCAGCAGGGAACGCACGGTGAACGTGCCGCCGGCCAGTGAGACCGCAGCCCCCAGATGGCCCTCGCCGACGATCGCTCCGCCGCATTTCTGCCGCGCCGTCTGCGGCCCAACGCTCTCGATGCTGCTGGGTGCGCAGGAAGGGAGCCCGTTCGTGAAGAGCTTGCCGTCGCGGTCGAAGTCGAGAATGCCGTATTCCAAAGCGGGTGGAAGCCCGCCCTGAACAGAGGAGATGTTGGCGTAGCCCTGGAAATGGATCGGCGCATACGCCCGCTTGGGCAGCTGCCGTGGAGCGAAGCCGCCGTCGGCGTGCAGGACGATGTTGCCCACTCGGACGATGGCCGCGTCGGCCGCGGCCACGGCAAGCGCGGCCAGCACGCCGCAGATGACAAGCAGGGCCCCGCTCCTGCGCAGACGACTCCGGTTCATATCTCCTCAACCCCTTCCTACAGCGAAGGTAGCACCGAGTCCATCGCAGTCAATTGCGCCGATCGCAAATAACGCTCTTAACAGAGTCTTCCGCATTCGCGCACTCTCTCCGTCCCCCTGACCGCCAAACTACCACCGTGCCTGTGAGGAGGAGCAGGGGGGAAGCCGCGCCAGCGCGTCGCAGAGATGCCTCGCGGCCGCCGGCGATGCTGCGCCATCCACGCTGGACCCTCGCCGTCGCCACGCTGGTAGCTGTCACCCTCGGCATCCTCGGTCTCAGCGTCGAGGGAAAGCTCAGCCCGAGCACGCTCGACATCCCCGGCACCTCCTCTTCGCGCGCCAACGAGATCCTGCGCGAGCACTTCGGCGCCAGCGCGCCCTTCGCGATCCTTCTGCGCGGGCCGGCCGAGGAGCTCGACCGGCAAGGCCCTGAGCTGATTCGGGCTCTGCGCCGCGACCCGGCCGTGACCACGCTCTCGCCCTGGGACCGCGGCTCCGTTCAACCTCTCCGCCGCAGCCCGCGCCGAGCGCTGATCATCGCCGACTTCCACGTGCCGATCGCAGAGGCTGTCAACGAGGTCGTCCCGCGGCTGAACGAAACCCTCGAGGAGAAGATCGAGCCGCCGGTGCGGGCGACGCAAACCGGCTTCGCGACGATCTCGCGCGCGATCCAGGACGAGTCGATCGCGGCCAGCGAGCGTGGAGAGCTGATCGCGCTGCCGATCCTGCTGGTCGTTTTGCTGCTCGTCTTCCGCTCCCCGGTCGCGGCGGCGATCCCGCTCGCCTTCGGAGCGATCACGGTCTTCGCCTCCCGCGGCCTGCTCACGATCCTCACCGACTGGTTCAGCGTCGACGCCCTGGCGCTGACCGTCTGCACGATGATGGGACTGGCCCTGGGGGTCGACTACGCCCTGCTCATGGTCTCCCGCTTTCGCGAGGAGCTGGCTTCGGGCACCGAGCCGTTGCAGGCCGCCCAGGCGACGCGGCGAACCGCGGGGCGCACGACGGTCTTCGCCGGCAGCACGCTGATGCTCTCGATGCTGGTCGCGGTTTTCGTCGTGCCCGGAGCCCTCCTGGCCTCCCTGGCGGCGACGGTGGCCCTGGTCGTCGCACTCAGCGTTCTCGTTGCCGTCGTCGCCGGTCCCGCCGTGCTCATACTGCTGGGCCCCAACGTCGACCGCTGGCGCATAGGCCCGGCGGCGGCGACGGACGGCAGCTCACGCCTGATGACGGTGGTCGGAGCCGCCCTGCGCCGTCCGGCGGCTGTCGCCGCCGCGATCGGGGCGATCGTGCTTCTCCTGGCCGCCCCGGTCGCGGCGCTGAAAACCGGGCCGCTCAGCCCCGGGCAGCTGCCCAGCGACGATCCCGTCCGCCAGGACTACGAGCTGATCTCCAGCTCGATCGGCCCCGGCTTCGATGCGCCGTTCGTAGTCGTCGCGGCGGCTGAGGAAGGCACGATGACCGAAGACAAGCGCCTGGAGGCGCTCGGTCGCTGGCAGCGGCGGATCGCGAAGCAGCCTGGCGTCCAAGCGGTGATCGGCCCCGCGCAGGTCTCCCGCGCGGTCGCCCCGCTGCGCGAGGCGGGGTCGGGGCTGCTGGCCTCGGGGGGCGAAGCCGGCCCGCTTGCCGGCCTCGGCAAACTGGGGCGCAATCTCGGCCTCGCCGCGGCTGGAGTCGCGCAGCTGCGCGACGGCATCTCCCAGGCGAGCTACGGTGCCGGGCTGCTCGCAGAGGGCTCCGACAGGGCGCAGGGCGGTGCGCTCGCAATCGCCGACGGCCTCGGACAGGCGATCGGCGGCAGCCAGCGCGCGGTTGCGGCGCTGGAGAAATTCGCCGACGGGGCCCGCCGGCTCGCCGGCGCCCAGCACCAGGCGGCCCTCGCGGCGCTGGCGATCAAGTTCGGCATCCGCGATCTCGGCCCCAACCTGCGCCGCAACGCATTGCGCCGTTCGCGGATCCTGCAGAAAACGCTCAATCAGGACTCTCACGTCAAAGTGCCGGAACTGCAGCGCGCGGCGCAGGTCGCCGACGAACAGCTGAAAGCCGCCCTTGCCCAGCTCGGGCAGATGACCGTCGGGAAAACGGACCCCAGCTACGCCCCGGCGCTCGATGCCGTCCGCCAGGCCACGGCCGCGGTCAGCGGCACCGATCCGATCAGCGGCCAGCCCTACGCTCCCGGCTACGCGGGCCTCCCCGCCGAACTCACGGCGCTTGACGAACGGCTCCTCCTGGACGCCGAAGAAACGGAGCAGATCACCGCTTGGCTGGTGACCGCGATCGTCGGCTTGAAGCGCCTTTCGGCAGGCGCAGAGCGGCTTTCCGACGGCCTCAACAAACTGGAGAGCGGCGGCGCCACCCTGGCCAAAGGCTCTGCCCGGCTTGCCAAAGCCGCCTCGGCGCTCGACGACGGCCTTGCCCAGCTCGGCGGCGGCGCGACGGCTCTGGCAGCCGGCATCGCACGACTCAGCGGCGGTGCCTCGGCGCTCGAACAGAGCCTCGCCGAGGGCTACAGTCGCTCCTATCCGCTTCAGGCCGGGCTGCAACGGGCAACGGTCCGCGTGATCACCGCGAATACCTCCTTCAGGCGGCAGGTCAAGCGCCTTCGCCGTGCCTCTCCCGGCCTCTTCGACTCCGGTTACTTCGTCCTCTCGGCCCTCGACGGCGCCGCCCCCGAGCTGCGTGAACGAGCGGGTAGCGCGATCGACCTTCGCCATGGCGGCCAGGCCGCGACGATGCTCGTGATCTCCCGCTACAGCTTCAACTCGCCCGGCTCTATCGAGCTCAACAAGCGGCTCGAATCCGATGCCGAGGCCCTCGGTCGCGAAGCGGATGTCGAGGCCGGGGTGGCCGGAGGCCCCGCGACACTCAATACCTACAGCCGCGTCGCCCGCGAGCGGATCCCGTGGGTCGTCGCCGCGATTACGCTGGCCACCTTCCTCGTCCTCGTCCTCGTCCTGCGCGCCCTGCCGCTGGCGGCGATCGCCGTCCTGCTCAACCTGGCCACTGTGGCCGTCGCCTTCGGCATCCTCACTCTGTTCTCCTTCGTGCCCGATGGCTGGCCGCTGGGAGGCCGCGATTACGTCGACGCTGTTGGCGCGACGATGATCTTCGGCGTCGTCTTCGGGCTCTCGATCGACTATGCGGTGTTCCTGCTCGTACGGATGCGGGAGCACTACGACCGCCATGGCGACAACGCCGCCGCGATCCAGTTCGGGCTCGAGAAAACGGCCCGGGTGATCACCGGCGCCGCCGCGATCATGATGGCGGTCTTCATCGCCTTCGCCGGCGCCCCGATCGCGACCGTCAGCCAGCTGGGAGTTGGACTGACCGTCGCCGTCCTCCTCGATGCCACGATTGTGCGGATTGTCCTGCTGCCGGCGCTGATGCTGCTGGTCGGCAACCGCGTCTGGTGGTTGCCGCAGCGCCTCGAGCGCGTCCTTCCAAGGCTCAATGTCTGAGGTTTGCGGCTTGAATTCGTGCGTTGAATTCCAGTTAAGTCCCCGCTCAGCTTGCCCTTGCCGGGGACCGGCTCGGATACGATTCTGCAGCCGTTCCTCCGGATCGGAGGCCGGGGAACATGCAAGCGACGATCCGTGGCCGCTAACCCATTAGGCGAGGAGAGAAGCCCTGCTAGAGGCCGGGGGTTCACCCCAGCCCGAATTGCGGTTGCCGGGGCACTCACCGCAGTGGTCATCGCCCTCGCCGTGATCGCCTTCGGCGGCAACGGCGGCCACCACTACGTACTCCTCTTCCAGAACGCCAGCCAGCTCGTCCCCGACAATCAGGTGCTGATCGGCGGTCAACCGGTCGGCTCGGTGGAGAGCATCGATCTCACCGAGGACAACCTGGCGCAGGTGGACGTCAACATCGAACAGGAACTGCACGAGGGCTCCACCGCCATCGTGCGCGCCACATCGCTCTCCGGGGTCGCCAACCACTACGTCTCGATCAGCCCCGGGCCCAACAGCAATCCTCCGCTCGATGACGGCGCAGTCCTCGCCCTCGACTCGACCACGACCCCGGTTGACCTCGATCAGTTCTTCAACACGTTCCCCCCGCCGGTTCGACGGGGCCTCGCCGAATTCATCCAGGGCAACGCGGCCGCCTTCGCCAATCGTGGCGCCGATACCAACCGCGCCTACAAATATTTCGGCCCGGCGCTCAATCGCTTTGACGCTTTCCTGCGCGAACTGAACACCGACCAGCGGCTCTTCGAGCGCTTCATCGTCAGCTCCAGCAAACTCACCACGGCGGCTTCTGAAAGAAGCGGCGAGCTCTCCGGAGCAATCTCCAACGCCAGCGCCGCCTTCGGCGCGATCGCCAGCCAGAACAGGGCCTTCAGCACGACGCTGCGGCTGCTGCCGCCGGTCTTCCGCCAGAACAACACGACCTTCGTCAACCTGCGGGCCGCCCTCGACGACGTCGAAGGGCTCTTCGAGGCAGCCAAGCCGGCCACCAAGGACCTGGCGCCCCTGCTGAGCGAACTGCGCCCGGTCCTCTCCCGGGCGGTGCCGGTCTTCAAGGACCTCCGCTACACGATGCGCCGGCCCGGCAAGGCCAACGACACCGGCGAGCTGTTCGCCGCCCTGCCGGCGGTGCAGGAGCGCGCGTCGAAGGCATTTCCGCACGCCGAGGAAGCGATCGAGGCTTTCCAGCCGAACCTCAACTTCGCCCGCGCCTACACCCCGGACATCTTCAACGGCTTCGGCAAGGTCGGCCAGATCACCGCTTACTACGACGGCAACGGCCACTATGCCCGCGTCCAGCTCGCCGACCTGAACCTCTTCCGCTACAACGCCGGCAGCTCGGCCCTGGAGCCGATCGCGCCGAGCCAGCAGTACGAAGCCTTCGGCGACTCAGCCGGGGTCCGACGCCCCTGTCCGGGAGCGGCTACGCAGCCCGCTCCCGACGGCTCCAACCCGTTTGTCGAACCGCCGTTCGCGGGCTCCGGCGTCACCGCGGACGAGTGCGACCCAACCGACGTGCCCCCGGGACCATGAAGAAGGCGCTGATTGCAGGCGGCCTCGTGGCCGCGATCGTCGCGGCGATCGTCCTCCTCACCTCGAGCGAGGGCGAGGAAGGCTATGTCGTGCGGGCGATCTTCGACAACGGCGGCTTCATGGTGAAGGGCGAGGAAGTGCGAGTCGCGGGCGCGAACGTGGGCAAGATCGACTCGGTTGGCGTGACGACACTGGACGAGAAGGCCAGCTACGAGGACGGCAAGCCGGTTCCGGCGCCGGGCAAAGCCGTGATCGCGATGAGGATCACCGACCCCGACTTCCAGGACTTCCGTCGCGACGCCAGCTGCCTGATCAGGCCGCAGTCGCTGATCGGCGAGAAGTTCGTCGACTGCAGGCCGACCCTGCCGCGGGCGCCCGGCTCGAAGCCGGCGCCGGCACTGGAAGAGATTCCGGAGGGCGAGCCCGGCGCCGGCCAGTACCTGCTGGCGGTCGAGAACAACAGCACCAGCGTCGACCCCGACCTGATCAACGACATCCAGAGCCTGCCCTACGCGCAGCGCTTCCGGCTCATCCTCAATGAACTGGGCGCCGGCCTGGCGGGCCGCGGCGAAGACATCGAGGAGGTCGTCAAACGCGCCAATCCCGTCCTGCGCGACACAGACCGCCTCTTCGGCATCCTCAACGCCCAGCGCGACCAGCTGGCCCAGCTCGCCGCCGACTCGGAGCAGATCCTCATTCCCCTCGCCCGTGAGCGCACCAGCGTCTCCGGCTTCTTCTCCAACGCCGGCGCGGCCGGCGAAGCGAGCTCGGAACGGGGAGCCGAACTGGAAGCTTCGCTGCGCAAGCTGCCGGCGTTCCTGCGCGAGTTCCGCGTCACGATGGGCAGCCTGCAGAGCTTCTCCGACGCCGCCGCCCCTGTCTTCACCGACTTGGGCAAGGCAGCACCCTCGTTCACCGAAGCGACCAAGGCTCTGGCCCCCTTCTCGGCGGCCTCGACGGTGGCGCTCAAGTCGCTCGGCGACACCGGAGAAGTGGTGGGGCCGAAGCTGCGCGCCGCGGACCCGATCGTGAGCAAGTCGACCCAGCTCGCCCGGACCGGCGCCAGCCCGACGACCAAGCTCGCCAAGTTCCTCGTCAGCGTGAACAAGACCAAAGGCTGGGACGGCCTCGTCGATTTGATCTACAACGGCTCCGCGACGGCCAACGAATACGACCGCTACGGCCACTTCGTCCGCAGCCTCGTCACGCTCACCAACTGCACCGATTACGTCACCGAAGCCACCAGCGGCTGCGCCGCCAACTTCACCGGCACCGGCGCGTCGATCTCCTCGGTCTTCGATAGCGACGAGCTCCTCGCGCAGATCGAAGAAGAACTGGCTGGACAGAGCGGCGGCACGAGCCCGGAGGCGTTCCCCAACGGCGGCGCCCTCGCCCCGGCAGCCCCGACCGCGCCGGTTGAACCGGCGGCCCCCGCCTCTCCCCAGCTCGGCGAGGGCGAAGAACTCGGCGCCGGCGGCGAGCTTTCCTCTCCCTCCCAGCGCGCCCTCCTCGACTACCTACTCGGGCCATGAGGAATCGCAGCGGAATACAGGGAGTCGCGAGCAGCCCCGTCATCGTCGGCGCGGTCACCGTGCTGGTCGTGATGGTCGCCGTCTTCCTCGCCTACAACGCCAATAACGGCCTGCCCTTCGTCTCGACCTACAACCTCACCGCGCAGGTCCCCAACGGAGACGCGTTGGTCAAAGGCAACGAGGTGCGGATCGGCGGCGCTCGGGTCGGCGTCGTCAAGTCGGTGGTGCCGGTACAGCTTGGCAACGGCCGCGTCGCCGCGGAGCTCAGCCTCAGCCTCGAGAAAAACGTCGAACCTCTGCCCGTCGACTCGACGCTGATGATCCGGCCGAAGTCTCCGCTCGGCCTCAAATACGTTCAGCTGTCCCCCGGCGACTCCTCCGAGGGCTTCGAGGCCGGGGACACGATTCCGCTCGCGGCGGCGCGCCCGGAACCGGTCGACATCGACGAGTTCTTCTCCATGTTCGACGAGAAGACGCGCAACGCGATCCGTCGCTCCCAGGCCGGCTTCGGCAACGCCTTCGCCGGTCGCGGGCCGCAGATAAACAACGCATTTGCCGCCCTGCGGCGGGTGGTCGAAAAAGCTCAGCCCGCACTGCGCACGATTGTCGCCCCGGAGACGAACTTCGGTGGCTTCTGGCGGGCCTTGGAGGATCTCTCCGCCACCGTGGCGCCGGTGGCTGAGACGCAGGCCAGCATGTTCGTCGCGCTGGACCGCACCTTTGCCGCCTTTGCCCGCGTCTCGCGCCCCTACATCCAGGAAACGATCTCCAAAAGCCCGCCCTTCCTCGAATCGGCGACCGCAGACCTCCCCGCCGTGCGTCCCTTCCTCGACGACTCCGCCCGCTTCTTCACTGCCCTCGCCCCTGGCGCGCAGGCGCTGGCCGAGACCTCGCCGACGATTGCATCCGCACTGCGCACGGGCATCCCGGTCCTCAACGCGTCGCCGACCTTCAACGCTCAGCTCGAGCCGACCGCCGACGCCCTGCTTGCCTTCCAGAGCGCCCCCGGCGTCTTCAACGGCCTCGACCTCCTGATCGATCTCAACAACACTCTCGACCCGGCGATCAGCTTCATCGAGCCGGCGCAGACCACCTGCAATTACCTCTCGCTGGCCTTCCGCAACCTGGCGGACGCGTTCAGCGAAAGCAACGGCAACGGCAACTGGATCGGCGCGATTTCCTTCGAGGCCCCCCAGGGCCCCAACTCCGAGGGGATGCCGGCATCCGCTCCCGCCAACGGGGGGTCGGACATCAAAAACCACCTCCACTACAACCCCTATCCCAACACGGCCTCGCCTGGGCAGACGAAAGAGTGCGAAGCCGGCAATGAGCGCTACCGGCCCGGCCAGACCGTGATCGGCAACATGCCCGGCAACCAGGGCACGAAGACGTCTGGGCAGCTGACAGAGGGAACAGGCTGATGGGGCGCTTGCCGGAGCGCGATACCAGGGCCGGGGCCCACAAGACAGGCCGTTTCAGCTGGCGCCCCAGCAACGTCCTGATCGCGCTGATCTTCATCCTCATCTTCACGATCGGCCCCTACCTCGCCTTCACGGGCCACGTGCCGTTCACCAGCTACGGCTACCAGCTGAACGCGACCTTCGCCAACGGCGTCAACATCTCAACCAACTCGCCCGTGCGGATCGCCGGCGTCGACGTCGGCCGTGTGATCGCGGTCGGCCGCAAGGGAGACGCGACCACGGTTTCCTTCACCGTCGAAGACGAGGGGCGGCCGATTCACGAGGACGCCTTCGCCCAGATCCGCCCGCGCATTTTCCTCGAGGGCAACTTCTTCATCGACCTCGGCCCGGGCAGCCCCAGCGCCCCGGAGCTCGAGAGCGACGGCACGATCCCGATCAGCCATACCTCGACCTCGGTCCAGCTCGACGAGGTCCTCACCCTGCTGCAGGCGCCGGTGCGCGCCGACTTGGGCCGCCTGCTGCAGAGCTTCGGCACGGCGCTCAACCGCAAGCCGACGGCCGCCGAAGACGCCACCCAGCTGCCCGAGGTGAAAGGCAAGTCGGGAGCCGAAGGGTTGAACGGCGCCTTCCGCTACGGCGGCGATGCCGGCCGCTACAGCGCTCAGGTCACCAACGCCTTCCTCGGCACCAGCCCGGGCGACCTCTCGCGCCTGGTCGCCTCGGCGGGCCGCGCCTTCGGCGCTTTCGCCAATCGCGACGAGGACCTCAAGGGCCTGATCGTCAACTTCAACGTCTTCACCGGCGCGCTCGCGACGCAGTCGGCCAATCTCTCGACGACCGTCCGCCGCTTTGCCCCCGCCTTGCGGATCGCGCGCACCTCGCTCGCCAACCTGAACCGCACCCTGCCCCCCCTGCGCGCCTTCGCGATTGAGATGACCCCCGCCGTGGAAGAGCTGCCGGCGTGGATCGCCGCCGCGAAACCGTGGATCAAGCAGGCCTACCCACTGCTCTCGCGCAAAGAGCTCGGCGGAACCGCAAAGCTGCTCAGCGAAGCGACCCCCGGCCTGGCGGGGGCTGCCCAGGCCGGCAAGGCGAGTGCGCTACCGCAGCTCAACAGGCTCAGTCTCTGCACTACGAAGGTCCTCGTGCCGACCAGCGAACAGACGATCGAAGACCAGTTCAGCACCGGCGGCCCCAACTATCGCGAGTTCTTCTACACCCTGGTCAACTTCGCCGGCCAGAGCCAGAACTTCGACGGCAACGGCCACTTCCTGCGCATTCAGCCCGGCGGCGGCAACATCCTGGTCAGCCAGTCGAACCCGAAAGGGAACCTGACCACCGAGAAGGCCGATTGGGCGCACGTGTCCGCGCCTCCGATCGGCGTCCAGCCGCAGCTCGGCGGCAGGCCGCCCAAAAAGCCGAACGTGCGCTGCGACCAGAACCCCGTCCCCGATCTCAACGGGCCGCTCGGCCAGCCGGGCCCGCCCAGCCTGACGGTGAACAACCCATGAGCACGAGAGACCCTGGAGTGAGCCGCTGGACGCACTTCCGTGCCACGCTCGGGCGGCAGGCTCGCGGGCGAGGTAAAGACACGATCGCGATCGCGCTGCTCACCCTGGCGGCGATCACGATGACGCTGTGGATATTTACCCAGCAGAAAGCCTCTCTGCCGGCATGGGCGCCTCTTGTGGGCGAAGACTTCGACCACATCACCGCCGACTTCACCACTGCCCAAGCAGTCACTCCCGGCCAGGGACAGGCGGTCGTAATCGCCGGCATCACGGTGGGCAAAATCACCTCGGTCGACCTCGAAGACGGCCACGCCGTCGTCGGCATGGACATCGAGCCGCAGTACATGGAGTTGATCCACCCCGACGCCACCCTGCTGCTGCGTCCCAAAACCAACCTCAACGACATGACCGTCGAGGTCGACCCCGGCAAGGCGAAGGGCCACCTCGAGGACGGCGCGAACATCCCCCTCTCCCGCACAGAACCGAACGTCAACTTCGAGGGCTTCCTCGCCACCCTCGATGCCGACACGCGCCAGTACATTCAGCTCCTGGTCGCCGGCGGCGCCCAGGGCATCGGTGGGCGCGGTCGCCAATTGTCGGGCGCCTTCCGCCGCCTGCAGCCCTTCGCTCACTACATCGCCGACCTCAACCGAGCCGTCGCCCAGCGCCGGCTCGCCCTTTCCAACGTGGTCCACAACTTCGGCCTTCTCAGCACAGAGCTGGCCCGCAACGAAAGTGAGATCGAACGCTTCGTCACCTCCTCGAAGGACGCACTTGGCAACTTCGCCAATCAGCAGCAGTCGATCCAGGAGGCGCTGATCGAGTTCCCGGCGACGCTGGCCGCGCTGCAGTCCGGACTCGCCAGCTCCAACCGCTTCTCGCTCGCGGCGCGGCCGGCGTTGATCGGCTTGATCCCGCAGGCTCACGCCCTCGGCCCAGCGCTCGAGGCCAACGCGCGGCTCTTCCGGCAGACGACCGCTCCCATCCGCGACCAGATCCGTCCCTTCACTCGCCAGATCCGCCCCGTCTTGACCCACCTCAAACAGGGATCCTCGGATTTCAAGAAGACCGTGACCGGCTTCGGCAACTCGCTCGGGGCCTTCAACGCATTCTTCAACGAGCTCGCCTATAAGCCAAAGGGGAAGGAGAGCTACCTCTTCTACCTCCCCTGGATCAACCACAACGTCAACGCCACCTACAACCTGGTCGACTCGGCCGGGCCGGTGCAGCGCAGCGCGATCATGATCTCCTGCAACGGCGCCTACCTGGGCAGCGGCATCGCCCGCGTGAAGCCCTACCTATCGACGATTCTGAATGGCGCCCGCGTTCCCCTCGCCGAGCAGCTGCCGCCCATCCCCGCCGACCCCCAAAGCCCAACGATCAGCTGCGGGCCGGACATCGAATGAGCAAGCGCGCCCCCAGCACAGTCCAGCTCCTCGTCATCGCCGGCTTCGCGCTGTCGTGCTTCTGCATCCTGCTCTTCCTCTGGATCACCTTCGGCGGCCCGACCCCGTTCAAGGCCAAGCAGTACGAGATCAAAGTGCCCTTCCGCGAGGCGACCCAGCTCGCCCAGCAGTCCGACGTGCGGATCTCCGGCGTCTCAGTCGGCAAAGTGCAGGACATCGGCGTGGCGCCCGATGGCCAGCAGGCGCTGGCGACGATCAACATCGATGACAAGTACGGTCCGCTGCCGCTCGACACGCGGGCGATCCTGCGCACCAAGACCCTGCTTGGGGAGACCTACGTCGAACTTACCCCCGGCGACAGCGAGGGCCCCGAGCTGGCCGACGGGGGCACGCTGCCCACCGGCAACATCGCCCAGTCGGTGCAGCTCGACGAGATCTTCCGCACCTTTGACGCTCGTACCCGTACGGCCTTCCAGGAATGGATGCAATACGGGGCGACCGCGATCTCCGGCCAGGGCCAGTCTCTCTCGATGGGCTTCGCCGAGCTCGAACCAACCTTTGCCGACCTCGACAAGCTCTTCCGGGTGCTCGATACCCAGCGCCTCGTGGTCGGCCAGCTGTTCCGCAACGGCGCCACGACCTTCCAGGCGCTGCGAGGAAGGGAAGGGGAGCTGGCGGAGCTGATCAGCAACTCCGACGCCGTCTTCAGCACCACGGCCGAACGCGACCGCGACATCGAAGCGCTCTTCCGCGCCTTCCCGACCTTCCTCGACGAGTCGAAGCTGACCTTCAACAGGCTCAAAACGTTCGCTGTCAATTCCGATCCGGTGGTGCGCCAGCTGATCCCGGCCGCCCAGCAGCTCTCGCCGACGCTGATCGCCTTCTCCAAGCTCGCGCCCCAGGCCAAGGGCTTCTTCGAAGGCTTCGCGCCGGTGATCGCCCGCGCCCCGGCCGCCTTCCCGGCCCTGCGCAAGCTCTTCCGCGATCAGTTCCCGGTCCTCTTGCGCGCGATAGACCCCTTCGTGCGCAATCTGAACCCGCTCCTCGCCGGGCTCGACCTCTACAAACATGAGATCACTGCGGTGATGGCCAACGTCGCCGCCGCCACAAACGCGGTCCACCTCGGTGCCGATGGCACCCAGTACCACTACCTGAGGGCGATGGGACCCTTCAGCCCCGAATCGCTGGCCACCTTCCCCAGACGCCTGACCAGCAATCGCAACAGCGCCTATAGCCAGCCCCTCGCCGGCAAGAGCCTCGCCTCCGGCCTGCCGAGCTTCGACACCCGCCAGTGCAGCTCCGGCATTACGGCGACGCTCAATCCCGCCAGTGTCGAAGATCCAAACTTCCGCAATCGCTTCGAGGCGGGCGAAAAAGGCACGGCCGAAGCCAAAAAACTGTTCGACCAGCTGAAGAAATACGCCTACGGCGACCAGGAAAGCTCCGCCAGCGTGCCAGCGCCTCCATGCATCCAGCAGGCGCCCTTCGAGCCGATCTACGGCAGCGGGCCGCCGACCAGCTACCAGCACACCTTCGAACAGCCGGCTAAATAGAGAAGCCGGAAGCCCAGCGCCTCAGCTAGCCGAGGCGCTTGTCGAAAGAAGACGCGTTCGAACCCGGCCTCTTTGCGGCGCTCGGTCTGCCGCCAGCCGAGGTGGGAGTAGAGGGCGAGGTTCTCGCTCATCGCCGCGTTTGTGTAGAGGCGCAGGAGGGAGATGCCCTTCTCTCGTGCCGCCGCTTCCGCATGGGCCAGTAGAGCGCGGCCGATGCCCTCCCCCTGCCGGGCGGGGTCGACGGCGACGTTCTCCACCAACAGGTGGTCAGCCTCGTCGACCAGGACAATGAGCCCGACCATGGCTCCGTCTGCGACACGGGCCTCGATGCCGAGCGCTCCAACGCCGACAGTGTCCGCATCCTCGCTGACCCCAGCGGCTTCGGCGAGGGAAACCTGCCCCCCGGCGACCCTCTCGGCGTAGTCGGCATCCATCGGCGCCGGCCGCAGGCCGATGCGCTCGATGTAGGGGCGGTAGGCCCGCTGCACGAGATCGTCGATGGCCGCGATGTCAGTCGGTCGAGCAGGACGGATCCGCACCGAGCGAGTCTTTCACGCCTCCTCACCGACCCTTCCCGGGGATAAAAAAAGGGCGGCCCGTAGGCCGCCCTTTCCCCTTGTCGTCCTGTAAAGGTGCGACTAACTAGCCCTTCGGCGTGCAGGGCCGGATCACAGTGCCTGTCAGAGAGACGTTGCCGGCGCCGGTGCCCGCTTCGTCTTTGAACTGGGCGCTGAGGATGTTGGCAAGGAACTTGCCGTCCGTGCACCTCGCTGTGAGGTAGCTCAGCTTCTTGCCCTTGTAGGAATATTTTTTGCCGAAATTGATGTCGAAACTGAGGACCGAACCGGCGCCGCCGGCGATCACCGGGACTTTGGAGACGGTCCTGAGCCCGTAGCGACCCTTCTTGATGTTCTTGATCGTCACCGTGGTCACGACGGCGGATGGTACCGGCACCGTGATGAAGGTGTGGATGAAGAGGGTCGTTTTACCGCCTTTGGTGCCACCGTTGAAGACGGTGATCGGGGCGTTGACCGGGATCGGTCGCTGTTCGGGGAAAGCAATCTCGATCTGGCCGCTTCCCGAACCGACTTCGGTCTTGCCGCAGACCCTTTTGGCGGCCGCGGTCGTCTGCGAGTTGAGCTGACCGCTGCTGCAGGCCGGCAGGCCCGTGGTCTGGATTTTCCCGTTCTTGTCGAAGTCAATCGTGGCTTCGCGGAAGGCGGGCGGATGCTTTCCGTCGCTGGTCGAGATTTGACCCTCGATGTGCACGGTTACCGGTGCATACGTCTTCTTCGGCAGCGCTTTGGGGCTCACACCGCCATCGGCTTTGAGGACCAGCGTTCCCGCTTTCAAGATGGTCCATTTGGCGGCTGAAACAGCAGTGAATGCCAAGGCCAACGTTGCGCCCAAGGCGAGTACCAGCATCAGCTTCTTACGCATCATTCCCTATCTCTCCTTTGTGGACTGCCCGTCCGAACCCTGGCCGTTGCCCAGGCCTGGTAGGTCTCTACGCACGGCAAACTACCAACTAGCTTTACTAAATAAACCCTAGCGCCAACCAAAAGGAGCGCCTTAACAGACCCTTCTCAGCCCTTTTTTGCCTCTGATTTCACCCGCTCGCGCTCCTCGGCCGCCCTCTGCGGCCCCAGGAACGGCAGCGCAATCCAGAACATCAGGTCGGGCAGGCGGCCGGGCAACTCCGCCGCCGCCCCGCGCAGGATCTCGCTGTAGAGCAGCTCGTTGATGCCGCCGGCCAGGGAGAGGGCCGTGATCCCCGGCAGCTCGGTCGAAGTCTCCGCCCGCCCGGCATCGAGGAAGCCGGTGAACTCGCGCAGCGCTGTGTCTCTCCGCGCCAGCGCCTGTGGACCGGCAGCGAGCACCTCGATGATCGCGAAGCGGGCCTCGTCGGGATGCTGGGCCAGGTCAGTCAGCAGCTCGCCGAGGGCAGCGCTCACGCGCTCGGCCCAGGGCGCCTCGGGGTTGGCTTCATAGCCCCTGGCGGTGTCGCCCAGCAGTCTCGCCACGAGGACGTCATAGGCGGCGAGGAAGCAATCCTCCTTGCTGGTGAAAAGCTCGTAGAACGTCTTTCTCGACACCCCCGCCAAGCCGATCACTTCCACCACCCTGGTATCGGGATAGCCCTTCTCAGAGACGACCTCGATCATCGCCTGCAGGATCCTCCCGCGCTGGGACTCGGTCACGGCCTCCCGCGGCAGTCCGTGCCGGCCCCTCGGTAGTCGCTCCGCTAACTTAGCTGTGCGTCTACCCGAAGCCACATTAAAACTCTAAAGCAGAAGTCCGAAACGCGCGCTTTTTAGCTTCGGGGCCTGACTGGCGGGGCTTAGGCCGCCAGCAGGCTGGGCTCGCCGCCCAGCCACACGACCTGCTCGCGCCCCGGGCCAACCCCGACGAGGCGAATCGGCACGCCGACGAAGTCGGCGATGAAGTCGAGGTAGGCGCGGGCCGGGGCGGGCAGGTCCGCCTCGCTGCGGCAGCCGCTGATGTCGTCGCTGAAGCCAGGCAGATCCTCGTACTCGGGCTCAGCCGAGTGCAAAATCGACTGGTGGTAGGGGAAGCTGTCGAGGACCGCCCCCTCGCGAGAGCGGTAGCGGACCGCGACCCGCAGCGTGTCGAGACCGCTCAAGACATCGAGCTTGGTGATCGTCAGGGCGGTCATGCCGTTCAAACGCACGGCGTAGCGCAGAGCGACCAGGTCCATCCAGCCGCAGCGCCGCTCGCGACCGGTCGTCGTACCGTACTCGTGGCCGCGGTCCAGCATGTGGCGACCGGTCGCGTCGTCGAGCTCGGTTGGGAAGGGCCCGGCGCCGACGCGTGTCGCGTATGCCTTCGCGACGCCCCAGACCTCGTCTATATCCGTCGGCCCGACACCGGCGCCGACGCAGGCCGCGCCGGCGATCGGGTTGGAGGAGGTGACGAAGGGATAGGTGCCGTGGTCGAGGTCGAGCAGCGTCGCCTGCGCACCCTCGAACAGGACCGTGCGACCGTTGTCCAGCGCGTCCCAGCAAAGACGGGCGGTATCGGTGATATGAGGCTCGAGGCGGTGGCCAAAGCTGACGTGTTCCTCGGTCATCGCGTGCAGGTCGAGGCGGGGGTCGGGAGCATCGTCGACTCCCTGCTCACCCGCGGCGCCGCTTTCCTCGCCCGCCTCCTTGCGCAGTTTGCGCCGCCGCACCGATAGCTCCCGCAGGGCATGCTGCTTTGGCTCCAGGGCGGCGCGGATCTTGGTCCGCAGGATCTTCTCGTCGAGCAGGTCCTGCACTCGGATGCCGAGCCGCAGCGCCTTGTCGGCGTAGCAGGGCCCGATCCCCCGCCGCGTGGTGCCGATCGAGAGCTTGCCCAGTTTTATCTCGCCCGCCGTGTCGAGCAGCACGTGGTAGGGCATGATCAGGTGCGCGTTGGCGGAGATCCGCAGATTGCCGACGTCGACGCCGCGCCGCCGCAGCCCATCGATCTCACCGAGCAGGACACTCGGGTCGAGCACGACCCCGTTGCCGATCACAGACGCCTTGTCGGGATAGAGGATGCCCGAGGGAATCAGGTGGAACTTGAACTCCGCGCCGTCGCGGACGATCGTGTGACCGGCGTTGTTGCCGCCCTGGAAGCGAACGATCGCATCGGCGCGCTGGGCCAGCAGGTCGGTGACCTTGCCCTTGCCCTCGTCGCCCCATTGGGCGCCCACTATGACCAGGCCAGGCATGACCGGGGGATTGTGCCTGGTTCTACTCTCCGACCGCGCGCGCCTCGAGGCGCTGGTCGGGCCCAAAGAGCGGTAGGGGGTCGCCGCAGATCTCGATCAGGCGTGAAACGGTGCGCGAGCCGATCTGCTCCTCCAGCTGCCGCTGGCCCTTGTCTACATCGAGCTCGGCGTTGCTGGTGATCAGCACCGAGCGGCGGTTCTCGTAGCGCTCATTGACCAGCGCATAGAGCTGCTCGACCACCCAATCGGTGTGCCGCTCGGCTCCGAGATCGTCGATGTAGAGGAGGTCGACCGAGGTCAGCCGCCGGAAGAAGGCCTCATAGGCGTCCTCGGATTCCGTCGCCTGGTAGGTCTGGCGGATCTGGGTCAGCAGCTTCGGTGTGAAGTAGATCGCCACCGTCTTGCCGGCCGCCAGCGCGTTCTTCGCGATCAGCATGCCGAGGGTTGTCTTGCCCGTGCCCGTGTCACCCATCAGCCACAGTCCCCTGCCGGCGTCGAGGTTCTCGTCGAGGTCGTCGCAAAATTCGCGCACCGCACCGACCACATGCCGGGTGCGCATCTCGCGCGTCATGTCGGAAACCGGTGGGCGGTCGAAGGAGACGCCGCGGTAGCGGGGTGGGATCGCAGAGGCGATGCCGCGCACCCGACCCTGCTTCAGACGTCCCTCCCGGCAGGCGCAGGGCCGCGCCACGTCCTCTGGCCCGAGGATCCAGCCGGAGCCGTCGCAGACAGCCAGGGGGCAGGTCTGCTCGCGGAACGGCTCGCTGCGGGCGATCGCCATTAGAAGTCAGGCCCCGCGCTTGCCGCGCCGGCCAGCGGCTCGTCGGCGGCCGGCTGGCCGACCGGCTGCTCCTGGCCGGAGAAGTCGGCGAATTTGGGGAAGCGGTCGAGGAAGACGAGCTTCCGCGTGCCGATCGGGCCGTTCCTATGCTTGGCGATGATCAGGTCGGCGAGCCCGTCGGGCTCTTCGTCGGGGTCGCGGTAGTAATCCTCGCGGAAGAGGAAAGCGACGAGGTCGGCGTCCTGCTCCAGCTGACCGGACTCGCGCAGGTCCGAGAGCTGCGGCTTCGGCGGGTGGCGCTGCTCGGGTGCGCGCGAGAGCTGCGAGATCGCCACCACCGGAACCTCCAACTCGCGGGCCAGGATCTTCAGCCCACGACTCATCTGCCCTACCTGCTCGACCCGGTTTGCGCGTGGGTCGTCGGAGCGCATGAGCTGCAGGTAGTCGACTATCACCAGCCCCAGCCCGCCGCGGTCCTGTTCCTGGGCATGCAAGCGGCGCGCCTTCGCCCTCAGGTCGAGGATGCCGAGGTCGGAGGAGTCGTCGAACCAGAGCGGCGCCTGCTCCAGCTCGTTGCAGGCTCGCACGACCTTGGGCCAGTCTTTCTGCGCCACCTGTCCCTTGCGCAGCTTGTCGCCTGAGATCCGCGCCCGGCAGGCGATGAAGCGCTGGGCCAGCTCGACCTCCGACATCTCCAGGGAGAAGAAGGCGACCGGCAGGTCCCGCTTGACGGCCACGTTCTCGGCGATATTGGCGACCAGGGCACTCTTCCCCATCGCCGGCCTTGCGGCGACGATGATCAGGTTGCCGGGCTGGAAGCCGCCGGTGATCGCGTCGACGTCGCGAAAGCCGGAGGGCGTCCCGGTGAGCTCGGTCTCGCCGGTGGAGAGCTTCTCCAGCCGATCGACCTCGTCGTGGAGGATCTCGGAGAGAAGGCGGAAGTCGCTGGCCTGCTCTTTGTGGGCGACGTCGAAGAGCAGCTTCTCCGCCCGCTCGGAGAGCTCGCGTGGGGCGCCATCGCGCTCGTGCACCCACGACTGGATTCGCTGGCCGGCTCCGAGCAACCGCCTCAGCAGTGAGTTCTGCTGCACGATTTCCGCGTAGTGCTTGGCGTTGCCGGCGGCGGGAACCTTTGCCGCCAGCTCCGAGATGTAGTGCTTGCCGCCTGCCGGCTCGATCTCGTTGCCCTGGGCCAGCGCCTCGCTGACACTCAGCTCGTCGACCGGTTTCGAAGCCGCGTAAAGATCGTGGATGCAATTGAAGATCAGCGCGTGCTTTTGGAGGTAGAAGTCCTCCGCGTTGAGCTTCACCTCGTCGATGACGCGGGTCAGGGTCGGCTCGGCGACCAGCATCGCGCCGAGCACGGACTCCTCCGCCTCGATGTTCTGCGGCGGCACATGGGTGGTGGCAGGCTGCGACATCGATTCCCCAGGTAGTTAAGGACGCGGACCGGATGACCCGAGGCGCCAAGGAAACCAGAGCCGGGCGCGCGTCACACGCCCTCTCCCTGCAACGAGGGAGAAAAAAGAATCATCGGTTCCCCACTGAGGCCGGGGTGAGGCTCAGGCGGCGGTCGGCTCCGGGATCAGGCCGGCCTCCTCCTGGCGGCGCTCCCCCCGGCGCAGCATCCGCAGGGTGAGGATCGCGATGCTCAGGATCGCGGTGGCGCCGAGGCTGAGCTGGACGCTGAGCAGGCCTTCCCTGGTCCAGTAGACGTCGCGCAGATCGAGCAGCAGGGCGGCCTCGTCGAAGGTCAGGCCCATGCCCGCTCCCATCGGCAGCGCCAGGCGGTCTGCCAGCTCGTCGTTCTCGGTCAGCAGCGCTGTCGTGCCGGAGGCAAAGGCGATCAGGATGCCGGGAACGAAGTGATGGATGTGGCGCCCGCCGACGCTGACGTTGCGGAAGGGGCCGACGTCATCGCGGATCGCCCAGGTCGAGATTCGCACCAAGGCGAATGCCCCGACGAAGCCGGCGAGCAGGTTGAAGAGCACAGTCTCGCTGCGCGGCGTCGCCGCATAGCCGCTGACCGCGACGCCGACGGTGTCGAGCGCCGCCGCGGGCGCCACTTCGACCAGGCCCTCCCCGTCTTCGTGCTCATGGGAGCGGCGTCGCAGCATGCGCCCGAACTGGCCGGCGACGACCGTCCCGGCGGCGCCGAGGGCAACGGCGGCGAGGCCAGCGGTGGCCCGCTCGGAGCGCGCCCAGCCGAAGCGTGTGCGCGCCTTGGCGCGACGGGTGATGCGAGTCGGTAGGCGAGACGAGGTCACCGGGCCAAGCCTAGCGCCGCCCGCGCCTGATGCTGGAGCTACTTCTCCTCGGTGATGATCGTCTTCACCGAGGCGACAGCGCCATCGGCGAGCTCGATCTCCACCATGTGCGTGCCGATCTCCCGGAGCGGCTGCTCGAGGCGCACCTTGCGCCGGTCGATCCGCAGGTCGCGCGCGTCGCGGATCGCCTCGACGATCTCCTTTGGCCCAACCGAGCCGAAGAGCTTGCCGTCGTCGCCCGCCCGCTGGTGGATCGTGAGCACGGTCTTGGAAAGCAGCCCCGCCGCCTGCTCTTCGCGCGCGGATCGCTCCTGCTCCGCTTTCTCGGCCACCGCACGGCGCCGCTGCGCCTCCTCGAGTGCACCCGGCGTCGCCGGCTGGGCCAGCTTGCGGGGGATCAGGTAGTTGCGCAGGTAGCCCGGGGAGACATCGATGGGATCGCCGCGCTGGCCGAGGTCATCGACATCTTGCAGCAGGACAGCCTGCGCCATCAGCGCTCTCCGACGTAAGGCAGCAGCGCAATCTCTCGAGCGCGTTTTACGGCGATCGAGAGCTGGCGCTGGTGCTTACGTGAGAGGCCGGTCACGCGGCGACCGCGCGTCTTCCCCTTGTCAGAGAGGAAGCGGCGCAAAAGGTTGAGGTCCTTGTAGTCGACCGTGTCCGAATTGATCCGCGTGTACTTGCGGGGCCGCATTCGGTCCGGCGCCCGGCGACCTCGCCGGGGCGCCGCTGATCCTGCGTCTCTAGTCCTAGCCATTGGGCCGGGATGCTACAGAGATTGAAACCGAGCCCGAGGGCTCGTGCGGCTAGAACGGTATGTCGTCCTCGCCGCCTCCGCCCCCTGCTGCGGCGCCCTCGAAGTCCGAAGTATCGGCGGGGGTGTCGCTACTGGGGGTGAAGCCTGTACTGCCGTTGTCGCCGCCACTGCCGTCGCGCGAGCCCAGGAACTGGACTGCGTTGGCAATGATCTCGACGCTCTGCCGTTTGCCACCGCCCTCTTTCGCGTCCCACTCACGCCAGTCGAGTCGTCCTTCGACCGCGATCGGGCGCCCCTTCGAGAGGTAATTCGCGCAGTTCTCACCCTGCGCCCCCCAAACGGTGACGTCGAAATAGTTGGGCTTGTCGATCCATTCGCCGGTGGCCCCATCTTTGCGCCTGCTGTTGACTGCCACTCTCAACTTGCAGACAGAGGTGCCCCCCGGCGTACTTCGCAGCTCTGGGTCCCGGGTCAGATTCCCGGTCACGACCACTACGTTTACATTTGACGCTGCCACAGCTCTCACTCCTCAGGATAGCTTTGGTCTGGATACCAGTCTAAGACCGAAGTCGGCGCATCTCGCCCCCTCCAGCCAAAATTCACAAAAAGGGGCGCCTATGCAGCGATTAAGCGTCTGAGTCGTCAGACTCGTCGTCGGCGCTGGGCGCGGCGCTCTGGGGGGTGCGCTCCCGCGGCCCGGGTGCGGCACCGGCCGGCGGCACCACCACGGGGGCGTCGGAGTCGACTTTAAAGACGCGGAAGCGCAGTACGCCGTCGGCGATCTTCAGGTTGTGGTCGAGCTGCTCGAGCAACTCCACGGGCGCCTCGAAGCGGAACCAGCGGTAATCGGCCTCCGTGCGCTGCTCGATCTCGTAGGCCATCTTGCGAAGGCCCCAGTTGTTCTCGTGCTTGAGCGCCCCGCCGCCCTCGATCTGCTGGCGCGCCTGCTGCGCCAATGCGTCGCGGGCAGGGGTGTCCTGCTGGGGGTCCAGCATCAGGACCAGCTCATATTCACGCGTTGCGGCGGCCAAAACGGCGAGGGACTATAGCGGCGGGTTCAATGTGGAGCGAACTCCTCAGAGCCATCGCCGGGGGAGGACGGCGCCGGGGCGGGAGTGGACGGGGACGCCAAGGCCGCGGGCGCCGGAGGTGGAGCTTCGGGCGCCGGCGCTACCGCCGCCGGCACGCCGGGCGGTGCTGAGGTGCTCGGCGCTGCCTGTCCGCGATCCTCGCGCCGGGCCCTCCTTGGCCGCCGGCCCCCCAGGCGCTTTCGATCGCCGGAGCTCTTCCCTTTCCTCCGCTCGACCTTCGGCCGGCCCTTGCCGATCCTGCCCCGCCGCCCTGCCGACGGCGAAGGTTGCGCTGGTGGTGCAACCTGCCTCCTCCACTGTGAGGACTGCGCGGCAGGCGGCCCTGTCTGTCGAACGGACTCCGCCACAGGCCGTCCCGCCCCCCGCGAGGTTTGCGGCGGCGGGGAGGACGAGATCGCCGGCCGGGGAAGGCCCACATCGGCCGCCAGCGGCGGCGGCGCGGGCGGCTTCAGCAGCGAGGGAACAGCCTGCAGCGCCAGCAACGCGACGACGAAGGCGAAGATTCCCCTCCCGGCTGCTCCCCAGCGGATCCGCAGACCACCCATACAGACCTAAGACCCCCACCACCGGGTCCCTCCCCCAAACCTAGAGCGCTAGAGCGCGTTCCTGGGGATGCGTTCGCACTTTTGATCGCTATGCGGGCAGAACTGCGAACGCTCAGGCCGGGGAGGCTCTCGTGGCCGCCTCCCGAGGAGCTTCAGGTGACAGCCTCGCGCAGCTGCTCGATATCGGCCAGTTGGTGATCCACCCAGTCGCCGGGGTTGCGGGCATAGATCAGCTCCCGCAGGTGCTGCGCCCGCAGCCGGCGCTCCTCCGGGTCCATGGTCAGCGCCCGGTAGATGGTGTCGGCCTGCTCCTGGATGTCGAATGGATTGACCGAGAGCGCGCAGTCGGCGAGCTCCTCGTGGGACCCGGTGTTCTCGGAGAGCATCAGCACCCCATCGCGGGTGTTCACCGCCGGCGCCTCCTTGGCGACGAGGTTCATGCCGTCGAAGAGCGAGTTGACCATCAGCAGGTCGAAGTGCTTGTAGCGGGCGACCGCGTCGTGGAAGTTCTCGTAGATCTTGAGGTCGATCGGCATCCAGTCGGTGGTGCCGTGGCGGTGGTTGACTACGGCGACCAGGGCCTCGATCCGCTCCAGGTACTCCGCGTACTCGGGCACGTCCTGGCGCGAGGGCTGTAGGTGGGCGATGAAGGTCACCTGTTCGCGAAACTCCGGATGCTGGGTGAGGAAGGTGTCGAAGGCGGTGAAGCCGCGCAGCACGTTCTTGGAGAGGTCGGCCCGGTCGACGCGGATGATCAGGTGCTTGCGCCGCCGCTCGAGCACCTCGCGCTCGGCCTCGGCCACCTCCGGCGACTCGGCCGCGCGCCGTAGCCGCTCGGCGTCGATCGAGAGCGGGTAGGCCCGGCACAGAGTCTGCCCGCCCGCGTGGCGAATGAGCCCCTCGTGGTAGTCGACGTCGGCCTCCAGCAGTTCGTCGCAGCAGCGGATGAAGTTGATGCAGTAGGCGTGGGTGTGAAAGCCGATGATGTCGTTGGCGAGCATGCCGTTGAAGATCGCCTCCCTGATCCGCCCGGGCAGGATGCGCCAGCTGTCCGGCTGCGACCAGGGGATGTGGACGAAGTGGTGCAGGAAGGCGTCGGGGCGCTCGGCGCGGATCATGCCCGGCGCCGTGTAGAGGTGGTAGTCGTGGAGCATCACCAAAGGCCGCTCGCGCCCCTCGATCTGGCGTAGCACCGCCTCCGCGATGTCGCGATTGACTGTCTGGTAGCCGTAGTCCCAGGCATCGAGCTCCTCCTGGCGGATGTCCGGGGCGTTGGAGAGGTCCCAGAGGTAATGCTGGATGAACCAGAGGATCGGATTGGCGATCACGTTGTAGAAGCGGTCGTAGGCCTCGGGGGTGCTGCCGACCAGCAGCACCCGGTAGTCGATGCCGTCGATCGAAAGCTCGACCGGCCCGCCGCGTTCCTCGGAGACGGCGACGTCCTCGTCGGTCATCGCCGAGGCGATCCAGAGCGCGTCGCGATGGGAGACGAGGCCTGAGAGGGCGGTCACGAGGCCTCCACCGCCACGGCTCACCGTGCGTTCGTCGGCCTCGTTGCGCTCGAACTGCGCCGGCCCTCGGTTGGAAACGATGATCAGCGGATCGGAGTCGGCCATCGAGGCCCAGCCTACCCGCAGCGCTCAGGAGCTAAGAATCGAGCTCCCCGAGCAGCTCCATCCAATCGCGGAGCAGCCGCGGCGAGAGGAAGTGCGTGCGGGCGTATTCCTTGCCCGCCCTGCCCAGCTCCTTGCCCAGCTCGGGGTCGGCGAGGATCTCGACGCAGCGGCTTGCGCACTCCGCGGGCGAGTCGACCAGGAAGCCGCTCTTGCCGTTTTCGATCTGCAGCGGGATACCGCCGACGTTGCCGGCCACCGTCGGCCGCCCCTTCCACAGCGCCTCAGTGACGGTCAGCCCAAAGCCCTCGCGCAGCGACTTCTGCAGGCAGACGTCGGATTGGGACTGAAAGGCGTTGACCTCGATCGCTCCGACGTTGTTGAGGTTGTTGAGGATCTTGATGTCCGGATCGTTCTCGGCGTACTCCATCGTGTGCTGGAAGAACTCCCAGCCCTCCGGGTCGTCGGTTGCCATCGAGCCGACGAGCGCGAGCTGCACCTCCGGCACCTCTTTGGTCACGTCCCGGTAGGCGTCGATGACGCCGATCGGGTCCTTCCAGGGGTCGAAGCGGGACACCTGTGTGATCAGGGGACGGTCGACGTCGATGCCGAACTGGTGGCAGACGAACGCGGCGTCGTCTGGAGAGAAGGCCATGTTCTTCGGCGAGAGCGGATCGATCGCCGGCGGGACGATGCGCACGCCGCCGTTGCCGTCCATCCCGCTGGGGACGTAGGAGGGCATGTGCCAAACGGTTGCGTCGTACTCCTCGATCAACGGCTGCAGGCGTTCGATCGGCTCTGGGTTGGGCTCGGAAAGGTCGATGTGGCAGCGCCAAACCCAGTTGCGGCTCTTTGCCGCCGCGCCGCGCCGCAGCCCAATCGGCTGCGGGTCATGAACGATGATCGTGTCCCACTCGCCCTGCAGGCCCTCCGCGTTCATCGCGTTGATCTCGTCGAACAGGTCCCACTGCTCCGAGCTCAACGTCTCCTCGGCGCCCTGCAGCGCATTGTGGAGCAGCTTGGTCGCGTTGAAGAACTCTTCCTTGCCGAAGATCACGTGCCAGTGGGCGTCGATCCCGACATCGCGCATCAAGGGGATGATCGTGTAGAGGATCTCCGAGACGCCGCCGCCGAAGGCGGTGGCGCTGACGTGCAGGACGCGCTGCCCCTCGAGCGGCTCGGCGAGCTCGCGGATCTGCTCGATCAGCGGCTTGCCGGCGATGTGTGTGTAGTCGGCGAGGGACTTGTGGCCGAGGGTGACTTCCTGAAGCACGCGCGGATTTCTACAGGCCGGGGCGGTTAGATGAAGTGCCTAGCCATCCTGGGCGCTGCTCGGACGGCTGCCGAGGACGACCTCGACCGACTTCCTATCGCCGTCGTGCAGGACCTCCAGCGTGACCCTGTCGCCGGGCTGGGCGGCGGAAATGAAACGGGCCAGATCGTCAGGGCGGACCACCTCGCGGCCGTCGACGGAGATGATGACGTCACCGCCGGTGCGGTAGGGAATCCCCTGGAAGCGGAGTTTGTCGTTGCCGCCCTCGAGCCCGGCCTCGTCGGCGGGGCCGCCGGAGACGACTTCGGCGACCAGGCCGCCGAAGTCCGTGTCGAGGCCGAGCTTGTCGGCGAGCTGCGGATACAGCGACTGGCTGGAGACGCCGATGTAGGCGTAGTCGACCGTGCCGTCCTGTCTGAGCTGGGCAAGCGAGCGCTTCACCGCTGAGATCGGGACCGCGAACCCGACGCCGTCGTTGGCGCCGGAGCTGGTCTCTATCTGCTGGTTGATGCCGATCACCCGGGCCCCGGCGTCGAGCAGCGGGCCCCCGGAGTTGCCGGGGTTGATCGAAGCGTCGGTTTGAATCGCGCCCTCGATCTGAAATTCGGTCAGCGATTTGACCGAGCGATCGGTGGCCGAGACGATGCCCACCGAGAGCGACTGCTGCTCGCCGAAGGGACTTCCGATCGCCGCCACCGGCTGGCCGACGATGAGGCTGCTGTCGTCTCCGAGCTCGAGCGGCACCAGGTCGAAGCCGTTGGGGTCGACCTCGAGCAGGGCGACGTCGGCGAAGGGGTCGAAGCCGACGATCTCGGCCGGCACCACGTTGCGGTCGGGGAACTCGACATAGACCGCTTTGGCCGGTTCGCGATCCCCGCCGGATTCTTCGGTGACGACATGGGCGTTGGTGACGATCCGGCCGTCGCTGTCGAGGACGAAGCCCGAGCCCTCGGCGGCGCCGGGGCCGAGACTGCCATCGAAGATCGAACGGATCGTGACCACGCCGGGAGCCGCCTCGCGATAGACCCTGGTCGCGTCGAAGCCGTGTTCGGCGGTGGCCACGATGACCTCCGTCGTCGTCCGCTCGCGGGATTCAGACGTGGTGCCGCCGCCCTCTGAGCCGCCGCATCCGGCCAGGGCCAGGAGAACGGCCAGCGCCGCCGCAAGGAGAGCCCGCCCCTTCACACGCTTGCCTCGACCCGCAGCGGCGCCGGTATCGCTTTCGCCGGCACCATCGGCAGGTCCAGGGTGAACGCGGTGAAGCGCTTGTTGGAGGTGATCGCGATATGGCCGTGCATTCGCTGGGCCAGCTCGCGGGCGATCGCCAGCCCGAGGCCCGAGCCGCCGGCGGAGTCCGCGGTGTAGAAGCGCTCGAAGATGCGCCCCTGAATTCGCAGCGCGATTCCCGGCCCTTCGTCGGAGACGGTCAGCTCGGCGCGGTTGTTGACGGTATTGGCGGTCATGATCACTTTCGTGCCCTCGGGTGTGTGCGTGAGGGCGTTGTCGAGCAGGATACGGATGATCTGGCGCACCCGGTCGGGGTCGGCGCTGGCTGTCACCGGGGTATCGGAGGTGCGCAGCTCCAGGCGGGAGCCGTGGCGATCGGCCCGCGGCGCGAACTCGCGCGCGACTTCGCGCGCGACGGCGCCCAGGTCGATGTCGTAGGCCTTCATCACGACCCCGCCGCTGTCGAGCTGGGAGAGGTCGAGCAGATCGCTGGCGAGCTTGGTGAGGCGGTCGATCTGCTGTCGCATGGTGCGCACGAACTCAGCCCGCTCCTCCGGGCTCGGGTCCTCGTCTTCGAGCAGCTCCACAAAGCCTCCGAGGCTGAAGATCGGTGTACGCAGCTCATGCGATGCGTTGGCGATGAATTTTTTACGGGCGTAATCGAGCTCGGCCAGCCGCCGCTGCATTTCGTTGAAGGTGCGAGCCAGCTGGCCGAGCTGGCCTGAGGAGTCGACGGGGATCGGGGTTGCGAAGTCACCGGCGGCGACCTGCCGCGCCGCCTCCTCGATCCGCGCCACGCGCTTTGCCACCAGCTGGGCGAAATAGAGGCCCACGCTGAGGGCCAGCAGCAGCGCGATCAACCCCCCGATCACGATCTCGTGCCTGCTGGTCGACTCTCCCTCGACCACGGCCACATATAGATAGATGACGATCGCGGTGCCGCCGCCGATCATCAGCGAGACCGTTGTGATCATGCTGCCCAGCGGAGTCAGGCGGAGGCTTCTCATTCTTTGAACCGGTAGCCGACCCCGCGCACCGTGAACAGGAACTGAGGCTCCTTGGGGTCGCTCTCCAGCTTCTCGCGCAGGTGGCGGATGTGGACGTCAACCGTGCGGGGGTCGCGGTAATCGGAATCGCCCCAGACGTGCTCCAGAAGCGTCTCGCGGCGGAGCACCCGTCCCGGTGAGCGCGCCAGCGCGCCGAGGATCTCGAACTCGACGTAGGTCAGGTTCACCTCCTCGTCATGCAGCGTCACCATGCGCCGGCCGAAGTCGATCTTCAGCTGTCCCCTGTCGATCGACTCCTCCTCCGGCAGGGGGCCGACCATGCGGGAGCGGCGCAGAGCCGCCTTGACGCGGCTGCGGAACTCACGCAGGGAGAAGGGCTTGGTGATGTAGTCATCGGCGCCCACCTCGAGCCCCGCCACCTTGTCGGTCTCGCTGCCTTTGGCGGTCAGCATGATGATCGGCACCTGGCTGCGGGAGCGCAGCTCGCGGCAGACTTCGACGCCGTCGAGCTTGGGCAGCATGAGGTCGAGGATGACGAGGTCGAAGCGAGCCTCGGTAAAGCGCTCCAGCGCCTCCTTGCCGTCCTGGGCGGAGGTCACGTGGTAGCCGTCCTTGCGCAATGGGTAGCTGAGCAGGGTCTGGATTGACTGCTCGTCGTCAACCAGGAGTATTCGCGCCGATCCATTGGGCATGACAACAAGGGTAATGCCGTTCTCTGGCCGCCTGGCCAATGAGGCGCACAATCTGGCCAATCGCGACGCCCCGACTGGGACTGGACGTATATGCGAGTACCAAGAACTAAGGTTCCCCAATCTAAAGCCGATATCAGGCCCATGGCGCAGTCACGTCAGCTGAAGAGCCAGGTCGAAACCGGCCAGTACCGTCCCCAGCCGGCGCTCGTGGCGGAGGCGATGCTGCAGCGCCGGGGCGTGCGTGACCTGCTGATGAACGATCTCGCCTCGTTCAATCCAGCTGGTCGAACCCGCCCGGCTCGAGCAGTCCCCCGTCGGGCCGCCTGATCTCGACCCCCTCTCCCCGGACCGCCTCGCCGATCCGGGTCAGCGCCGTTGCCGCCTCGCCGGCCGCCGACTCCGCCGCGCCAAGCTGCTGGACGGGAAGCGTGGCCAGCAGCTCGTAGTCTTCGCCGCCGCCGACTGTCAGCTGCAGGGGGTCCAGTCCCGCCGCCGCCGCGACCTCCGCCACCCCGGGGGTGAGCGGCAAGGCCCCGCTGTCGATCCGCAGCCCGACCCCGCTCTCGGCCGCGAGGTGCCGCGCGTCGCCTCCGAGCCCGTCGCTGATGTCGATCATCGCGCTCGCTCCGGCGCTCGCCAGGGCCAGACCGGCGCCGAGGCGCGGCTGGGGCTCGAGCTGGCGGTTGCGCAGCGGCTCCACCAGCTCGGCGGGGATGTCGGCCTCCAGCTCGGGATGCTCCAGGACGAGCAGGCCGGCCGCCGCACCGCCGAGCTGGCCGGTGACCACCAGCGCCTCTCCAGCCTGTGCGCCGGCCCGGGTAACGAGCGAGCGCGGCTCCTCGCCATGTCCGACGACTGTCAGCGCCAACGCCAACGCCGGCGCCCGGGTGATGTCGCCTCCCGCCAGCGTGGTGCCGGTAGAGGCGGCCAGCTCGGCGATCCCGTCGAGGAGCTCCATGCAGCCGTCCTCGGAAAGGTCGGCTGGAACGTGGAGCACCACGTAGGCCTCACCCGGCTCGGCGGCCATCGCCGCCAGGTCGGAGAGCGCCACGGCGAGGGCCTTGTGCCCGATCTGGCCCAGGCCGGCGTACTCGCGGCGGAAATGAACTCCCTCGACCAGGGCATCGACCGAGGTGGCGGTGGCTCCCCCGGGCACGGTTATCGCCGCGTCGTCGCCGATTCCGACATGCACGCGCGGCGGGGCAGCGGGAAGTCGTTCTCGCAATCGCGCCAGCAGCTCGAACTCACCCATCGCGTCATTGTCTCCCGCGGGCGGCGGGAGCGGTAGCCCGTTCCCCGACTATCGTGCGGCCAGGTGGATAGAAGCCAGCCACTCCTGCATCGCATCGGCGAGGCCGCCGCCCAATTTGGGAGTCGTCCTCCGCGCAGCAAACGGGTTCGCCTCGCGATTCAGGTCGGGATCGTGGTCGTGGTCTTTGGCTTCCTCGTCCTCACCGTGGTCAGCCAGTGGGCGGAGATCAAGGACAAGGGCGTCCACTTCCACGTCCTCTGGCTGATCCCGGCCTTTGTCGTGCTGCCGGGGTTCTACGCGCTCAGCGCTCTCGGTTGGTACCTGATCCTGCGCTTTCTCGGCTACCGGATCGGGCTCGGGCGGGCCCAGGTCGCCTGGGGCCAGCCGCTGCTGGCTCGCTACGTGCCCGGCAGCGTGCTCTATGTCCTGGGCCGGCTGCTGCTCTCCGAACGTGCCGGCGTGCCGCGGCGGATCACGATCGCCAGCATCGTCTACGAACAGGCGATCTCCGCCACCTCCGCGATCGGCGTCGCCGCCTACTTCCTGATCGGCCACCCCGATCTCGAGGGCCAGCCGCTGCGCTGGGCGGTGCTGCTGCTGATCCCAATCGCGATCGGCGTCCTGCACCCCCGTATCTTCGGCCCGCTCGCCGACCGCGTCCTGCGCGCCTTCGGCCGCGAGCCGCTGCCCGCGGTGATCTCGCTACGGGGAGTGATCGCGCTCCTTGCTTTCTATGCCCTCAACTGGGGTGTGGTTGCACTAGGGATCTACTGCGTCGCCCGCTCGGTCAGCTCGATCCCGTTCAGCGAAGTGCTCACCGTCGGCTCGGCGCAGGCGGTCGGATACGTGGCGGCTCTGCTCACCATCGTCGCCCCCGCCGGCCTGGGCATCCGCGATGCCGCGTTCGCATGGGCGGTGAAGGTGGCGGTACCGAGCGGCAGCTTCGCGATCGGCTCGTTGATCGCGATCGCCGTGCGCGGGGTGCTGACCGTGGTCGAGCTCGTCTTCGTCGGCGTCGTCACGGCGCTCGGGCGCCGGGAGGGATGGAGCGTCCACACGGGCGTGATCCACCCCTCCCCCGAGGAGGAAGCGGACAGTGCCGATTCCGCAGCAGCGACAGACGATCCGGGAAGTCCCACCCAGGCTCCTGGAACCCACCCGCCCGAAATCCTCTGACGGGGAATATCGCCACTGAGGCCGGGGTCCCGGGAGTTAGCGGTAATAGGGACCGGTTAACTCACGACACCCTGCCCCCGACTGCGCGAAGGCGGTTCCCCATGCCCGAGCGGGGACGCGACGCTAGAGGCGGACGCAACTTAGATCGGACGCAACTTAGGCGGACGCGACTTAGACCGGACGCAACTTAGGCGGACGCGACCCTAGAGCGGGATACGGGCGGCGAGCTGCAGCGCCGTTAAGGCGAGTACTGCGGCGACAAGGCGGCCGTCCCGTGAGATCGCGACGAAGGGAAGGACCCAGACCACGTACCAGGGAAGCAGCCAGGCGGAGGCGAGCAGGAGGCCGAGCGCCGCCCAGCCGGCCGCACGGACCCAATCGGCTCCCCGCCAAACCCAGACCAGCAGGGCGGCGAGGAGGGCGAGATAGATGACAAGGGCGGCGCCGCGGACCGTTTCGATGTCGGCGCCCAGCAGCTCCGAGAGCAGGTTCGGAACGCTGTAGTTGCTCACTCGCGCCTGGTTCTCACCCACCAGCACCAGCGAGTCGAGAGCATGGGGGCCGAAGGCGAAGAGCGCCGCCGCTCCGATCGCCGCCACGGCGAACGCCATCCCGATCAGCAGCCGCGTAGGCCCGGACATGGGCCCTGTCCACCCCAGCCGGAGACGGGCCCAAACGTTGACGGGCCGATTCCCGACGACATACGTCGGTTTCCGGCCCATCAACCGGCCTCTTGTGCCGAGAAGCGCGAAGGGAATGACGAAAGCGCTCGAAACCTTCAACGCCAGGGCGGAGACGAGTGCGACTCCGCCGCTCGCCTCCCGCAGGGCCAGTACCCCCGCGCAGGCAGCCAGCGCCAAGAGCATCGTTGCTGCGTCGTTGTGAGCGCCGCCAACGACATGCACGAGGACGAGCGGGTTGAGCGCAACGATCGCCAGCGCCCGCCCAGAGTCGAGGCCGCGGATGGCGGCAAGGCGGGCGCTGAGCGCCGCCAGGCCGAGGACCGATGCGGCCGCGACCGCCTTCAACACCCACAGCGCCACCGGTACGGAAACCCAGGCAAGCGGATAGGTGGTGATGGTGAACAGCGGCCCGTAGGCGCTGGCCGAGTCGGCCCAGCCGACATGGGTAAAGGCCGGGTCGGTGGCGAAGTCCGCCGGCGCATGGGCGTAGGGATTGAGGTCGTGAAGCGCTCCCAGGCGGGCGTAGTCGATGTAGCTGAAGACATCCTGGGAGAGCAGCGGCGGCGCCAGGGCGAAGGCGGCGACCAACAGCAGCGCAGACCAACGCAGCAGGCGGCGATCCAGGCTCTGTGCGCCGAGGAGTACGCAGAGGTAGGAGGCGAAGGCAAGCCAGAGCAGCCCGTAGTAGACGCCGGGGCTGACCCCCAGCCCACCTCCGTAGAGGCCAAGCAGCCATCCCGGCCCCCCATCGACCGTCGCCGGCACCATCTCCGGCCCGGGAGCCGCCAGCGGTACAGCGGTTAGGGCAAGACCGATGAGGCCGGCCGCCGCGAGCGTTTTACGCCCCCCTGCCCCGGCGGCGATACCAGGCGCCCCATTGACCCCGGCCTTAGCCCGCAGGCCCGACCCCACCGGTGGGAGTGCCGCCGCCGACTCCGACCTGGCCGCCTTCGCCGCCGCCGCTGGCCGGCGGCGGGCTGGCAGCAGGCGGATCGGATCCCTGGCCGGGTTCCTGCCCGGCCCCCGGGGCGTACGCATCGGGGTCGTAACCGCCAACGGCGTCCTGCCCTTTCTTCTTGCCCTCGTCGTCTTCTTCGACTTCTACTTCGTCTTCGGAGAAGGAGTCGTCGCTGTCGGCGCCGGACTGGGTGAATTTGCCGAAGAACGGAGCCCAACTGACCGGCGTCTTGGGAGCGGTGAATTCCTCGCAGGGAACTTCGCCGTAGTAGTAGAGGTCGTGCCAAATTTCCGCTGGGAAGGTGCCGCCGAACACCGTGATCCCGTGCACGCTCGTCATTTCGATGTCGTTGGATTCCGGATATCCAACCCAGACCACAGTGGCGAGGTTGGGCTGGTAGCCGGCGAACCAGGCGTCGGTGTAGTTGTCCGTGGTCCCGGTCTTGCCTCCCTGGCCTGCGCAGCCGGTGTAGGCGGCGGTCCCGGTGCCGCCGGTGATGTTGTCGCTGAGCAGCTGCGACACCTCATAGGCGACGGCTTCGGGAAGCACGCGCTTGGGGTCCGCCTCCTCGGGATGGTCGACCCGCTCGCTTGGGAAGACGACGCGGCGGATCGCGATCGGGTTGCGGTGGATGCCGCCGGCGGCAAGGGTGGCGTAGGCATCGGCCATCTCGAGCGGCGAGACGCCGATCCGCAGGCCGCCGATTCCCTCGGCCGGGATGCCGTCCAGTTCGGTCGTGATCCCCATTGACTTCGCCGTCTCGGCGACGTTCTCAGGGCCGACGTCGAGGTCGAGCTGGGCGAAGACGGTGTTGTCGGAGGCAACCGTCGCCTGCTGAAGATTGATCGTCCCCTGGTAGCCCTCGTCGGCGGTATGCACCTCCCAATGGCCCCACTCCGGAAGGTCGAGGTTCAACGGCTGAGATGTGTAATAGGTCGAATATGGGTCGACCCCTTGCTTGATCGCCGTCGTGAGGACGAACGTCTTGAAGGTAGAGCCCGGCTGGCGATGCCCCTGCGCGGCGAGGTTGAACTGGCTCTGTTCATAGCTAGAGCTGGAGACCATCGACTTGATGTAGCCGGTATCGGGATCGATCGCGACAAGCGCCGCCGCGGGATCGGTTGAGTACGGGAGGGCCGACCGCATCGCCTCGAGCCCCACTTCCTGCAGCTTGGGCTCGACGGTCGTATAGACCCGCAGCCCCCCTTTGCGCACCGTGTTGACGCCGTACTTCTCGATCAGTTTGTCCTCGACATAGTCGAAGAAGTAGGGCTGGCGCCGGGTGAAGTAGGTGTCGGAAAGTTGCAGCCCGAGGCCCCGCTGCTGGCCCTCCAGCGCTCGCTCCCTCGAGATATAGCCGAGGTGGGCCATCTTCGAGAGGACCTCGTTACGGCGAGCGAGGGCGCCGCTGGGGTTGAGGATCGGGTTGTAGTCGGAGGGAGCCTGGGGCAGCCCGGCCAAGAGGGCCGCCTGCTCGAGGGTCAGCTTCCAGACCGGGCGCGAGAAGTAGATCCGCGACGCCGCTTGGACCCCGACCGCTGTGGAGCCGCTGATCGTGCCGTAGGAGGCGGTGTTGAGGTACTTGCCGAGGATGTCCTGCTTGGAGTGCTTCCCCTCGTACTCCAGCGCCAGCTCGGCCTCTTGAATCTTTCGCTCCAGGTTGCGCTTCGGGTCGGTGATGCAGAGGTTGCGCATCAGCTGCATCGTGATCGTCGAGCCTCCCTGCACGATCTCGCCGGCCTCGAGGTTCTCGATCAGGGCTCGCACCCCGCCCTCGTAGTCGATCCCGTCGTGCTGGAAGAAGCGCTCGTCCTCGATCGCGACGGTTGCGTACTTCAGGTCGGCGGGCACTCGCTCGGTCGAGACCGGCGTCCTCGCCTCATCGGATGCGATGTAGCCGAGGCGACTGCCGTCGCCGGCGATCAGGATCGAGTTGCCCCCTTTGTCGATTGGGCGGCAGTTGGTGAGCGGCGGTGCCTGGGCAGCGACGTCGAGCACCCACGAGGCGACGCCGATCGTGACGATCGTGAGCAGGGCTGCTACCCCTCCGGCGACGAAGAGGAGCTTGCTCCGGCCTCCTCCTCGACGCCTATGGCGTCGGCGATTGCGCTGCGTCATCGTAGAAAGAGTACTTCGATGACGGTGTGCTTCAGGCCTGCGTGTCCCCGGCTGAGAGGTTGTGCACGATCCCCTCCACCAGCATCTGGTTGGGGATCACCACCGAGGTGCCATCGCCGGGGTCGACGTAGGTATAGGAGAGGCTGATGTCGATGACGCGTCCGGAGATGTCCTCGAAGGCGATCCGATCGCCGATCCGGATCGGCTGAGAGACCGCCAGCTGAATCCCGGCGATCGTGTTTCCGATCGTGTGCTGGGCGGCAAAGCCGATGATTGCCGCCAGCACCGCGGTCGACGCAAGGATCCCGGTCGCCAGCCGCTTCAACTCGGTGAATTGGCTTAGCGCAATAGCCGCGAGCACCACCACGATGACGACGAAGAGGAGCCGCCGCAGGAGCCGCAGGCGCGTTTTTGTCGATCTCGAAACCTGTGAAACTGCCGGCGACATGGAGGCAAACTTACCTGTAGTCACGCCTAAACCCGGCGAATCCTCGCCTCCTTCCCTCCCCTACGGGACCTGGGGTCTCAGCAGCGCGCTCACCGGTCTCCTGGTCGCGATCGGAATCCAGTTGGTCGTCGGCAGCGTGTTCGTCCTCCTCACCGGCACCCCAGACGAAGAGCTCAGCACGACCGCAAGCGTCGCCCTGCAGATCGTTGGGGCGCTCACCTTCATCGCGGTGCCGCTGGTGATCGTTTCCAGCGATCAGGTGCCGTGGCGCTTGGCGCTCCAGCAGCTGGGGCTGCGTCGCTTCAGGTTCTCGGCGCTGGGTTACATGGCGGCTGCGGTGGGCGCCTATCTGGTCCTCGTCAGCATCTACGTGGCGCTGGTGGGCGTACCGGAACAGGACGACGTCGCGGAGTCCTTCGGCAGTCTGCCCTTCCAGATCCTCCTGATCGCGATCGCGGCGCCGATCAGCGAGGAGATCTTCTTCCGGGGAATGCTCTATGGCGGCATGCGGCGGCGTATGCGCCCGCTCGCGGCTGCTCTGCTGAGCGCCCTGATCTTCGGTTCCCTGCACGCGTTCACCGGCCTCTCCGCGGTGCCGCCGCTGATCGTCTTCGGCTTCGTCATCGCTCTGCTCTACGAGAAGACGGGCTCGGTCGTTCCCTGCATCCTGCTTCACATGCTCAACAACTCGATCGCCCTGCTGACGCAGTAGTCCAGGCTTAAGTCTGCCCCGCCGCACGATCGGTAAGAATCCAGCCTGTGAATCGCCTTCCCTCTTCCGCGCCGGTACTCGCCCTTGTCCTTGCGCTGGCCTTGGCGGCGCCGGCCGGGGCCGGGGCGGCGCCGGCGGGTAAGACCCCGCCCCCGGCCAAGGCGCCGGCGGCCAAAGGCCCCAGTGACGCGACGGTGAAGATCCGCATCGGCCACCTTCACGGCGGCAAGGCGCGGATCATGAGCACGGTGCCCGTGATCGGCTCTTTGAGCCCGTTTGTTCCGGGCCAGAAGGTCGAGGTCACCTTCTACTTGAACGGCCGGCAGCTCAGCTCCCGGAAGCTGAAGGTGAGCAAGGGCAAGGGGGGCAGCGGCGCCTTCCGCACCAAGATCCGGATCGAGGAGGGCGGCAAGTACGCGGTCAGCGCCCACCATGCGGCCACCGCCGACCTCGGTGCTGACAGCACCGTGCGCAAGAGCTGGCGGGTCAGCTTCCCCTCTTTGGGGCAGGGGGAGTGCGGCGATGTGGTCGTCGGCTTCAAGAAGGCGATGAGGAAGATGGGCTACATCGCCAACAGCGGCTCCTGCTTCGGCGCCAAGACCGCGCGCGGCGTCCTCGCCTATCGCAAAGTCAACGGCATGAGCCGCAGTTACAGGGCTGGCAAGGGCCTCGTCAAGAGCGTCTTCTCAGGGCGCGGGGCCTACAAGGTTCGCCATCCCGGCGCCGGAGAACATCTGGAGGCTCCGCTCTCCAAGCAGGTGCTGGTCTTCGCCAAGGGCGATAAGCCGTTTGCCATCTATCCGGTCTCCTCGGGTAAGTCCTCAACCCCCACCGTTACAGGTCACTTCAGCTTCATCAGGACCGAACCTGGCTACAACTCGCACGGGATGTACTACTCGTTCTATTTCTATGGCGGCTACGCCATACACGGCTACGAATCGGTACCCGACTATCCCGCCAGTCACGGTTGTATTCGCACCTTCATCGCCGACCAGCCGGAGATCTACAACCGCATTAACTACGGCGAGAGCATCTTCGTCTTTTAATGACCTCCCCCACCACTCCGCATAGATAGATGGTGCACCCCGCGGGACCGGCTTAGGGGGTGGTGGTGTGATTAGCGAGCGCGTACTAAAGATCGTTCTCGCTCTGGTTGCCGCCTACCACATCATCACAGGGGCGTTGGCGTTATTTGCCCCCGACACTTTCTTCGATGAGATCGGCGCCTACGGGGTCGAGAACTCTCACTATGTCGGCGATGTCGGCGCCTTCGTGCTCGCTTTCGGCGTCGCACTGGCGATCGCAGTTGTACGGCCGGGCTGGCGAGCGCCATTGCTGTGGCTGGGCGCCATTTGGTACGGCTTCCATGCTCTGAACCACGTCTTCGACACCGATGAGGCGAAGAGCGATGCGCGTGGCTGGACGGACACGATTTTGATCGCCTTCGGTGCCGTGGCCGCGGCAGGTCTGGCTCGAATCTGTGAACGCCAAGGCGAGCAGCCCAGCCCTGCCCAGGGGGCCGAATGAAGGTCTTCGTCGCCGGTGCCAGCGGGGCGATCGGCCGGCCATTGATCCGCCAGCTCGTCGCCGCGGGCCATCAGGTGATGGGAACGACGCGCCGCGAGGATCGGGCGGAGGAGATCCGCGTCGCCGGTGCGAGTGCCGTTGTTTGCGACGTCCTCGATCGCGTCGCGCTGGAGGCTGCCGTGAAGGCGGCGACGCCAGAGGTCGTCGTCAACCAGCTCACGAGCCTCCCTGAGGATTTCAACCCGCGCAAGATCGATTACGGCCCCACAAATCGCGTCCGTGGGGAGGGTGGCGGCAACCTGATGAGCGCGGCCTTGGCAGCGGGCGCCCGGCGCTACCTCACCCAGAGCATCGCCTTCATCTATGCCCCGGAAGGCGATTGGGTAAAGGACGAGGAGGCACGCCCCTTCGAAGAGGCGCCGCCGCCGTTCGACGAGGCTGAGCGAGCGATGCTCGCCCACGAGCGCGATGTCCTTGGTCGCGAGGGGATCGAAGGCCTCGTCCTACGCTACGGGCAGTTCTACGGCCCCGACACTTATTACGCGCCTGGCGGTTCGATCGCCAAACAGGTGTCGAAACGGATGCTGCCGCTCGTCGGCCCGGCGACGGGGTTTACCTCCTTCATCCATGTTGAGGACGCTGCAGGCGCGACGGTTGCAGCGCTCGATCGTGGTGGGCCGGGGCTCTACAACATCACCGATGACGATCCTGCACCGCTGAGCGAGTGGCTGCCCCACTACGCGCAGGCTCTCGGCGCCAAGCCTCCTCGCCATGTGCCCACCTGGCTCGCCCGTTTGGTGGGCGGCAAGATGGCCGCTCATTTCGGCACTCAACAGCGTGGTGCCTCCAATGCAAAGGCCAAGCAGGAGCTGGACTGGCAACCTCGCTATTCGAGCTGGCGGCAGGGCTTCCGCGATGCCCTCGGCGAGCCGGTCTCACCTTAGGATCCATCGGTGGCCAATCTCGATCGCGCCAAGGACACTCTGCTTGGCGAACTGCGTTTGCACTCCCTGGTGATTGGTGAGGTGACGCTCTCCAGCGGGGCAAGGGCTCAGTACTACGTCGATGCGCGCCGGGCTCTCCTGCGCCCGGCGGGCTTCCTCGCCGCCGGCGAGTTGATTGCCGCGGCCGCCTCGGATGTCGACGCCGTCGCGGTTGGGGGCCCGGTGATGGCGGCTATCCCTCTCGCCTGTGCGGCCATCGCAGTGCCGGCAGGCGAGGGCCTCGTGGGCTTCTTCGTCCGCAAGGAACGCAAGGAGCACGGCCTCCAGCGCTGGGTGGAGGGGCCGGTGGAGCCTGGCGACCGCTGTCTCGTCGTCGAGGACACGGTGACCAGCGGCGCCTCGACTGTCAGTGCGATCGAGCGCATTGCCGAACAGAAGCTCGAGATCGCCGCCGTGCTCAGCGTCGTCGATCGACTGGCCGGGGGTGGCGAGGCAATAGAAGCCGCTGCGGGCGCGCCCTACCGGGCGCTCGTCACGATCGATGAGCTCTATCCGGAGCGGCCCGACCGCACCTGACCGACCGACAGTGGAGCCAGATGCCGTAGAGATCCGCGTCCTCGGTTGCCTAATCGAGAAGCAGCGCACCACTCCGGACGCCTACCCACTCTCGCTCAACGCGCTGCGGCTCGCCTGTAATCAATCCACCAACCGCGACCCTGTCGTCGACTACGACGAGGCGATGGTGCGCGATGCCCTGCGACGGTTGGCTCTACGTGGCTGGACGCGTCTTGCCAGCGGTGCCGGCAGCCGGGCCCGCAAGTACCGCCACCTGCTGGACGACGCCCTCGAGCTGTCGCCGCCGCAGAGCGCTCTGCTGGCGGTCCTAATGCTGCGCGGCCCGCAGACCCCCGGCGAGTTGAAGCAGCGCTGCGATCGGCTTCACGGCTTTGCCGACCTCGCGGCCGTCAACAGCACCCTCGAAGACCTGCTCGAGCGGGGCTACGCCGCCAGCCTCCCGCGGCGTCCGGGTCAGAAGGAGGAGCGCTATGAACAGCTCCTCGGCGGCCGGGGGGATGAGACCCCGAGCCCAGCAGGGATCGCCGAGTCTTCCGACGCCGATCTCCAGATGCGGCCCTCCGTTTCCGACAATGTCCCGGCGGGCGGCAACGACCGTGTCAGGCAGCTTGAAGCTGAGGTAGCGGAGCTTCGGGCTGAGATCGATGAGCTTCGAAAACAGCTCCGCTCAGTTTGAATCGTCCGACCCCTGGGAGGAGGCGGAAGACCCTGTCTACTCGCAGACTCCGCCGCGGTGAGTTATGTGGAGCGCTTGCGGTAGGAAATCGATGGTGGGACGAGCTCGCGGATCTCTGCCAGCAGGCGTGCTGACAGCTCCCCTGGGTCCTCACCAGGGCGCGGCTGGCCGCCAGCGGGGTCGAAGAAGCGGAGCCTGATCCGCGGCCGGCGCGGAAAGCCGGTGAGGTCGGAGGTGCCCTCGATCGCGACCAGGCTGACGTGCGCCTCCGGCACTTCGAGCGCAAGCCTCCCGACGCCGCTGCGCGCCCGCAGCTCCTTGCCGCGGGAGCGGGTGCCCTCGGGGAAGACGCCGATGCAGGCACCGGAGCGCAGCACCTCTATCGCCCGGGCAAGTGCGGTCGCGTCGCCGGCCCCGCGCACGATTGGGATCTGCCCCATTCCATTGAGGATCGGCCCCAATCCCCGCACGTCCCAGAGGGTCGATTTGGCCAGAGCGCGGATCTGGCGCCGCCGCAGTGCCGCCACCCCAACCATCACCGGGTCCCAGTGGCTGTCGTGATTGCCGATCACCAGTAAAGGTCCGTGCTCAGGCAGCGTCTCGACGCCCTCTGCTTGGAGCCTGCCCCACAAGGCAACCGGTCGGTTGAGCGCCATTGCAAGGCTGTAGGTGCGGGTTCGCTCGTTCATTGGAGACTGAGTTTTATGGGTTTGCATCGCGGAGGGGGTCTCCCACCGCCCAGCTCCGTACGCCCCGAGCAGGATTCGAACCTGCGGCCTACTCCTTAGGAGGGAGTCGCAGGGTGATTTGAAATTGGCTTGATTTGTGGATTCGCCTGCAAATCTGCCTGTTTCAATGGTGACATTAGGGGACTTAAGGGGACGCTAGAGGACAAAATTGGTTCCTAGTTTGTTCCCACTTGGGATGGAGCATTGGGGGTGTTTTTGGTTTTTGTATGAAGGTGAGGAGCTTTGATTAGTTTGTAAGGCGGTGCGTTTTGGTTCCAGCCGTTATATGCAATCCACGCCCCCAGGCTCATGGCCCGCCCCGGCCTGCGGGCCAGCCTGGGATCGCGCCGCCGGGCCCCGCGGCGCCGCCGCGCCGCGCTCGTCTGGGTGGCGGTGCGTTGTTGAAATGTAAATGTCCCGTCCTGGTTGGTGACCTGCACGTGTGGCCTCGTCGAATTGTTTGGCAGGCCCTCCGTTGTGAACTGGAGGATGGAAGTCGTGAGGTCGCCAATCGCAATCTCTGCCATGGCACTGGGGTGTCATGGTTGTCTTGTAAACCTTCAGAGAAGAAGGCAGCATTTTTGCTTTAAGGGAGGAATGGATGGACGTTTCTCTCTGGCAATGTCTATGAGGTATCGCGGGGTGGTTCTTCCGTTTTAGGTGGGTGGTTGGAGTGCGTCAGAACCGAAAGCTGAACCTGGCAATCTCTGTGTCTACGTCGGCGGAGAAGAAGAAATGAAGGAAAAGGGGCTTCGCCTATGGGAGTTGGGCGGTGACGGCGCCGTAGCGGGCGGATTTGTATGAGGCACCTGGGCTGTGACGGCTCCTTGAGCTGAGGCACGTGGGCGGTAACCGCGCCTTAGGTACCTGGGCTGTGACTGCTGAATAGCGGTTGAGCGAGCGGCGGGTCCGGGTAGCGTTTCGCTATTCGGACCGGCTTCGTTGGCTGGCGGTCGATGGCTGGTCGCTGTCAAAGTCGGAACTTGGAAGGGAGTGGGTGTGATATTGAAGGGCGTTGGCGGGCTGCGGTTGGCGTGTGGCGGCTGCGGGCTGCGGAGGCGACGAGTTCGTTGAGCAAGGCGGAATTCACGAAGCAGGGGAATGCGATCAGCAAAGAAGGGCTGCAGGAACGCGAACTGGTAGAAGAGTCTAACTAGCTGCGTAAGCTAGCTTGAGGTGAGCGGCCGGGAGATGTATTCGAGTTTTGTAGACCTGTGAAGGTCTCAAGATTCTCGGCTCTGCCGCGAAGCGGCCGGGTCGTTTGGCGTTTGCGGGGCTGGCTACTCAGATGATTTGTAGCTTAGGCGTTGGGTTTACTGTCGCTTTGTTTTAACAGCGTTGTTGGCTTGACTTATGGGTAACGACAGTTGGAATTTAGAAGTAGGGGTTGGTTTCAAGGTTTAGGGTGAATAAAACCGATGAGTGCTCAGCTGCGCTTCCGCTCTCTTCGGGAGGCAGCTGGGCAGCCCTGGCCACCTTGGGGTCAGAGTTATCGCAACAAAGTTGCTAGCTCGATGTTGATGTTAAATGTCAGGGACTTTGGGTGATATTGGGTAGTGTGGTGACCAAGACAAGATGCTCGGGCTGCTCGCTGTGGCTGGCGTGGGGGAGTTCCTTGGCTGCCGTTGGGAAGAAAGAGGTGTTTTGACAGGGATAAGGGGATGGGACAGGGAGAGTTGCTGGGATGGGAATGAAAGGTATGCCTCGGGTTAGTTTGAGGGCTGGGGCGTGTTCCGTCTTCGCGGTGAAGAAACTCTCAACCCGACCAACTGCGAACCGACGATCTTTGTAGGGGCTGGGCGTCAAGCCGAAGTTGAATTGAAGCTCAAGGGCGGCACTAAGCGTGGCTTTCACCCGGTCTCTGTGCGCGGCGCTGGCCATGCCCGGCTAGGCCAACATCGCTAGGGCTGCGGTTGCCCTGCCTTACTCGGAGTTCATCGAACAGGAGCACATCAAAACTATCTGCACCCGGGTGCAGTTCGCCCTAAACCAGTGCCCAATGGGCTCGATTTATGGTCATGCGAGGGCTTTTAGCCCGCTGCTAGATGAGTCCCTGGAAGGGCCGGTCTACTTACGCTCCTCCAACAATCTGTTGCCCGACTTGGTCGTCGACCTGCAAGGGCAGGTCGTGATCGAGCTGGTCGGGCGTATCGACTCCAAGAATGGTGCTATCCGCACCACTTTTGAGACTGTCCCCGATGCCCCGGTCACCAAGTTCATCTTGGAAATGCAGGGCGGCAAAAAGGGCCTGATCGTCAACAGCGAGAACCTCTGCAAAGGTATCCAACGGGCGATTGTTAAGTTCACCGGTCAGAACGGCAAGACGTTTAACTCTCGGCCTGTGGTGAGGACCGACTGCAAGAAGAAGAAGGGCAAGAAGAAATAAATTCACTGCAGCATTTCGCGGTAGTGGCCTTTAAGTCTCATAGCAGTAATATTTATGACAACAGGTCGTTCCTTAAGAACGACTTCGCTTACGGAGTGGCGGTGTCTTTGCTCCAGAGTACGGGAGCATTACGACTAAAGTAATCGCCAAGTGTGTTAAAGCTGCCAAAGGGTAAGCCGGGCCGCTAGGGCCGCGGGACCGGCAGGAGCCTCAGGGTCCAGGAAGGTGAAAAAGATTTCCGCCCCGCGGTTGTTGGCAAGGTGAACTGGAAGCCGAGCTGGGCATCTTCAGGTACTTCATGTGATTTCTCTTTGGTGTAGGCGCGAGAGAAGCCGGTTTGTTTGGTCGTGGCGGTCTTAAAAAAAGGACTGGATGATCAGGAAGATATTGATAGCTCGTCAGAGTGATTGGGCATGGTCTCGAGATTCTCGGCCTTGCCGACGTTTGCGGTGATGCTCGGTGCAGGGAAGACACAGGCACAATCACGGAACCGGTTTGGTTGTTTGAACTAGGTTGGGCTTAAGGTGTTTGGAGGTTTCGATTTTGCCTGTTCTCTTGGGTGATATAGGGTAGAGTTCCTTGACAGGACAGGTAGCGTTCCGATATGGATGCGTGACACGCATAGGGAAATGGGAGCTAGGGGATTAGTAGGGAACAGGGGAATGAGTGTGAGTGGGGGGATGCAGTGTTAGGTGGTGCCGTTTTGTGCCTGGGTATGGCACTACTGGTAGGCAACCTCTGCCTAATACTGTGTCTTCTTCGGGACCCTGGCAAGTGTGTTTCGGGCGCCACGTAAACGGTTTGATCAAGACGTTTCTGTCGACCAATGGCAAGGTCTATGTCTAGGATCCCCCAACGGATCCAAGCCCCCAGGCCGTAATGTGCACCCAAAGGCAAGGGCAAGGTACCGCCGCCAAGGCAAGTGCGTCAAGAAGCACAAAAACAAGAAAGCAAAGCCAAGAACTGCCTTGCAGGCTGCCAACTGCGCAAGCCTAATGGCTTCAAGCCCAAGCTGAAGCTGTGCCTTAAAGGCGGGACCAAGCGTGGTGGCAACCCGCGGCTGCGGGCGGTGCTCAGCGCCCGCCAAGGGTGATGCCAACATCGGCGGGGCCTCGGTGGCCCTGCCGCACTCGGTGTTCATCGAACAGGAGCACATCAGCAATATCTGCACCAGGGTGCAGTTCGCTTTAAACCACTGCCCAAAGGGTTCTATCTACGGCTATGCGAGGGCTTTCAGCCCGCTGCTAGACGAGTCGTTTAAGGGTCCGGTCTATTTACGCTCCTCCAACAATCCGCTGCCCGATCTGGTCGTCGACCTGCAGGGGCAGGTCAACATCGTCCTGGTCGGGCGCATTGACTCGGTCAAAGGTCGCATTCGCACCATCTTTGATGCTGTCCCCGATGCCCCGGTCACCAAGTTTATCTTGGAAATGCAGGGTGGGAAAAAGGGTCTGATCGTCAACAGCCGCAACCTCTGCAAGGCCAAGCAGCGGGCCAAGGTTAGCTTCAAGGGCCAGAACGGCAAGCGTGCATGACATCAAGCCGGTGGTCAAGGCTGACTGCGGGAAGAAGGGCAAGAAGGGCGGCAAGGGCAAAGGGCGCTAGGCGCGTTTCTTAGGCGTTAGCTCGAGGACTTCAATCCTGGCTCGGTGCAGCTCGCAGAGCTCGCTTAGGTGTTCTTGGGGTAGAAGACCGTCGGCTCGTTGACATCGTTGTCGCAGTTTTGAGGTATTGCAGTCCCGATGGTTGTCGAGGTCTCCTCGACCGTTAATTCTGTTTTGCTGTTGCTGCCAAATATCACTTCGGTTGAACAGATCGAGTGAGTGTTGGGTTTAAAGCGGATAGGTAGGCGTTGGCCCGAAGGGCCACTAGCCGGCGGGCCCTTTGGGGGCGTCGGCTTAAAGGTGAAGTGCGTTATGAAGAAGATGATGTTGCTTGCGTGTTGGCGCTTATGTGTTGGGAAATATTGAAAGCTCAAGATGCTTGGGCATGGCTGCTCGCGGTGGTGGCGCTGGCGCGTTTGCGGCGTTCGGTGCAGGGAAGACACAGGCACAATCACGGAACCGGTTTGGTTGTTTGAATCTAGGTTGGGCTTAAGGTGTTTGGAGGTTTCGATTCTGCTTGTTCTCTTGGTTGATAGAGGGTAGAGTTCCTTGACAGGACAGGTAGCGTTCCGATATGGATGCGTGACAGGGATAGGGAAATGGGAGCTAGGGGATTAGTAGGGAACAGGGGAATGAGTGTGAGTGGGGGGATGCAGTGTTAGTGGTGCCGTTCTCGCCTTTGCACTACGGGTAGGCAACCTCTACCTCTACCGATGTCTTCTTCGAAACCCGCAAGCGTGTGTTTCGGGCGACACCTAAAGGTGTCAAGACGTTTATGAATGGGAGGCTTTAGGCCCGCAAGGGAAAGCCCCCAAGCCCAAGTGCCCCAAAGGCAAGGGCAAGGTCCGCCGCCAAGGCAAGTGCGTCAAGAAGCACAAAAACAAGAAAGCAAAGCCAAGAACTGCCTTGCAGGCTGCCAACTGCGCAAGCCTTGGCTTCAAGCCCAAGCTGAAGCTGTGCCTTAAAGGCGGGACCAAGCGTGGTGGCAACCCGCGCCTGCGGGCGGTGCTCAGCGCCCGCCAAGGGTGATGCCAACATCGGCGGGGCCTCGGTGGCCCTGCCGCGCTCTGTGTTCATCGAACAGGAGCACATCAGCAATATCTGCACCAGGGTGCAGTTCGCTTTAAACCACTGCCCAAAGGGTTCTATCTACGGCTATGCGAGGGCTTTCAGCCCGCTGCTAGACGAGTCGTTTAAGGGTCCGGTCTATTTACGCTCCTCCAACAATCCGCTGCCCGATCTGGTCGTCGACCTGCAGGGGCAGGTCAACATCGTCCTGGTCGGGCGCATTGACTCGGTCAAAGGTCGCATTCGCACCATCTTTGATGCTGTCCCCGATGCCCCGGTCACCAAGTTTATCTTGGAAATGCAGGGTGGAAAAAGGGTCTGATCGTCAACAGCCGCAACCTCTGCAAGGCCAAGCAGCGGGCCAAGGTTAGCTTCAAGGGCCAGAACGGCAAGACGCATGACTTCAGGCCGGTGGTCAAGGCTGACTGCGGGAAGAAGGGCAAGAAGGGCGGCAAGGGCAAAGGGCGCTAGGCGCGTTTCTTAGGCGTTAGCTCGAGGACTTCAATCCTGGCTCGGTGCAGGCTGCAGAGCTCGCTTAGGTGTTCTTGGGTAGAAGACCGTCGGCTCGTTGACATCGTTGTCGCAGTTTTGAGGTATTGCAGTCCCGATGGTTGTCGAGGTTTCCTCGACCGTTAATTCTGTTTTGCTGTTGCTGCCAAATATCACTTCGGTTGAACAGATCGAGTGAGTGTTGGGTTTAAAGCGGATAGGTAGGCGTTGGCCCGAAGGGCCACTAGCCGGCGGGCCCTTTGGGGGCGTCGGCTTAAAGGTGAAGTGCGTTATGAAGAAGATGATGTTGCTTGCGTGTTGGCGCTTATGTGTTGGGAAATATTGAAAGCTCAAGATGCTTGGGCATGGCTGCTCGCGGTGGTGGCGCTGGCGCGTTTGCGGCGTTCGGTGCAGGGAAGACACAGGCACAATCACGGAACCGGTTTGGTTGTTTGAATCTAGGTTGGGCTTAAGGTGTTTGGAGGTTTCGATTCTGCTTGTTCTCTTGGTTGATAGAGGGTAGAGTTCCTTGACAGGACAGGTAGCGTTCCGATATGGATGCGTGACAGGGATAGGGAAATGGGAGCTAGGGGATTAGTAGGGAACAGGGGAATGAGTGTGAGTGGGGGGATGCAGTGTTAGTGGTGCCGTTCTCGCCTTTGCACTACGGGTAGGCAACCTCTACCTCTACCGATGTCTTCTTCGAAACCCGCAAGCGTGTGTTTCGGGCGACACCTAAAGGTGTCAAGACGTTTATGAATGGGAGGCTTTAGGCCCGCAAGGGAAAGCCCCCAAGCCCAAGTGCCCCAAAGGCAAGGGCAAGGTCCGCCGCCAAGGCAAGTGCGTCAAGAAGCACAAAAACAAGAAAGCAAAGCCAAGAACTGCCTTGCAGGCTGCCAACTGCGCAAGCCTTGGCTTCAAGCCCAAGCTGAAGCTGTGCCTTAAAGGCGGGACCAAGCGTGGTGGCAACCCGCGCCTGCGGGCGGTGCTCAGCGCCCGCCAAGGGTGATGCCAACATCGGCGGGGCCTCGGTGGCCCTGCCGCGCTCTGTGTTCATCGAACAGGAGCACATCAGCAATATCTGCACCAGGGTGCAGTTCGCTTTAAACCACTGCCCAAAGGGTTCTATCTACGGCTATGCGAGGGCTTTCAGCCCGCTGCTAGACGAGTCGTTTAAGGGTCCGGTCTATTTACGCTCCTCCAACAATCCGCTGCCCGATCTGGTCGTCGACCTGCAGGGGCAGGTCAACATCGTCCTGGTCGGGCGCATTGACTCGGTCAAAGGTCGCATTCGCACCATCTTTGATGCTGTCCCCGATGCCCCGGTCACCAAGTTTATCTTGGAAATGCAGGGTGGGAAAAAGGGTCTGATCGTCAACAGCCGCAACCTCTGCAAGGCCAAGCAGCGGGCCAAGGTTAGCTTCAAGGGCCAGAACGGCAAGACGCATGACTTCAGGCCGGTGGTCAAGGCTGACTGCGGGAAGAAGAAGCGCTAGCTTGGATTCGGGTAGCTCGGAGCGGTGGGATTTAGTTGCTGTGATTAGACCTCGGTTGCGCTGAGTAACTGATATTTGGGCGTTACTTACGGATATGAGTTTGTCAATACCATCAGTTGTTGCGATTGAATTCAGACCCCTTTGTTGTTATTTGGCTGCTATTCCGAATAGGTTTGTCAATACCGCTAGTTCAGTAGTAATGAACCGTCGGTTGCTCGGCTCATTCGTTCGCACCTAAGACAACTGGAGATTTGGAGTTAAGGCTCCGCTTCGCTGCTGCATAGGAGGACTTACAAATGGACTAGTTGACTCCGTGATCGGGGTCTTGCTCATGTTCCGCGTCCGCTACCACGGGAATGGACAAAGGCCCTGGGAACCTTGGGCCGCTCGGGTTGATATCGCCCTACCGGTTAGGGTGTTTGATCAGACCGGCTTGGCTTGTCCAAGCCCAATTTGGCTGCCCGGATCAGGTGTTTGTCAATACCTATGATTCGGAGACCATGTCTGGCCGTGTCGTCTTGCGGTTCGGTTGGGTGCTTGATCAGACCGGCTTGGCTTGTCCAAGCCCCATTTGGCTGCCCGGATCAGGTGTTTGTCAATACCTATGATTCGGAGACCATGTCTGGCCGTGTCGTCTTGCGGTTCGGTTGGGTGCTTGATCAGACCGGCTTGGCTTGCCCAAGCCCCATTTGGCTGCCATTCCGAATAGGTTTGTCAATACCGCTAATGAGTTGACGATTTCGGGAGAGGTACCGCCCTACCGGTTAGGTATAAGGAGCACGTCCTCTGCTCTTGTTTGTCAGCACTAATTATCACCGGAAGCTTTGCTTCCTCACTTCCGCGTCCGGGCGTGCGCTGATCAGACCGGCTTGGGCTTGTCCAAGCCCAATTTGGCTGGAAGGTTTGTCAATACCGCTAATGAGTTGACGATTGCGGGAGAGGTGCCGCCCTACCGGTTAGGTATAAGGAGCACGTCCTCTGCTCTAATCAAGTCGCACGTCCTCTGCTCCCAGCCACGGCTGAGGAGTCCGATATGGACAGCGTGGTTTCACGCGTCCGGGCGTGCTTGTCAGCACTAATTATCACCGGAAGCGTTGCTTCCTCATTCCGCGTCGGGCGGGCGTTGACCAGACCGGCTCGGGCTTGTCTCAAGCCTTATTTGGCTGCTATTCCGAATAGGTTTGTCAATACCTCACGTTGAGTTAATGAATTCGGGGGAGAGACTGCGGGTAGGTATTTGGTGCTTCGGTGGGAAAGGTTTTGTTTCCGGCGAGATCTGCGGTCTTTGGATCCAGAAGAAGTTGAGCTGAAGGCGACTTCTTCGTGCGGTGCGATATGGGCGCCGAAACACCTACTTGCTCGTCTCGAGCCAATAGTTCCCACCTGTTGTTTGGGACAGCTTTTCCGCGAAAGCGGATATTAATTCAGGTAACTGAATGTCTTATGTTGTGGAAGCGCATTGTGATGCGCTGACTCTTCTCTTGGTTATGTTGTCATAGTGCTTTTAGATTGTTGGACTCATCTGATTAGTTAGGGTAATGGTTTAGAATTTAGAAAACGGACCTGTGTTGTTGTGGTCTTTTGGGAGCGGGACTAAGAGAGAAGTTGGTTATAGGGCGAATTTTGGAGGCTGTTTGTGTTGGCCAAGGCGGTTAGCCCTAGGGCCCTCTTTTGGATTTAAGGGGCTTGATTTCGTTTAGGGGTTCCAATAGTGGGTGGCCGGCTAGTAAATAAGTTCACTCCTCTGCTCTCAGGAAACTGCAGAGTCAGATACGGATTGCGTGTCTGCGCATCCGGGGAGTGACGGTGGCTGATTGGTTTCTCTGGGACGTTGGGGTTGGCGTCGGCTAAGGGCTCGGTGTTTTGTTCCCATGGCGTTTAGGCAGAGATTGCAACGACGCCATTACGGCAGGACAAAGGTTGGCCTGCCAAAGTCAAAGTTCGATGAGGCCACACTGCGGTCTGAACCAGGGCTGATTTTTTTTGCAAATAACGGCGCTAAGGGGCCATTCAACGACCACCTTCAAAGCAGCGCCCCCCTTGGTGCAAAAGCCGGGAAGACCCGCTGGCCGGTTTGCTCCGTCATTGACGGCGTTTGGGTTTGGGGGGGCGCAATTGTGAATTTCAAAACTTACCGAAGTGTTCGATTAGTGTTTGTCCTTGCAACCTATCTTGGCTACATACTGCAAGGTGGAATTTCGATCGTTTCGGAAGCTCTGAAAACTTCAGTTTGGGAACGCATTGAGTAGTGAGAATCGGTAGTATTTCTGTACTCGTTATGACGCAGCTAGACTCGTCTGTCGATATGGATATGACCTTGCTCCAGGTCACCGATCCACGCACGCGTTCTATGTATGAGTTGTATGTCACCGGGGCAACATTGGAAGAAGTCGGCGAGCGATTTGGTATTACACGGGAGCGTGTTCGTCAGGTATTCCGGGAAGCAGGCATATCGACCCGCTCATTGCAGCAGACCTATGCGCTGCGACGTGAGCAGTTGATTCAAGCGAAGACTGATCAAATTCGCTCTGCATTTCTAGTCTCTGGTGACATGGCGGCAATTTCTCGTAGTTTGAAAGTGCCGCACTCGGCGGTAAGAGATGTAGTGCGGGCATACTGGCCGATGCCAATTCGCCGTCGCAGGACTCCGTCGAAGCGTCGATACGAGACGACAGAAATTCTTGCTCTGCTCCGAGAGGCAGACCAGGCTGTCGAGGGCAGGTTGACCGAATCGGCTTATCGCCGCTACTCAAGCGGGCGAAGGATGAGCGATGGGCGCTCCTGGCCCTCGTCTCACACGATTTTGGCGCGCTTCGGTTCCTGGAGGCGAGCACAGCAGGCTGCCGGCCTCAAGGTCGCTAGACCTGTGCCCAACCGGATGAAGCCTCGGTTCTCCGAAGAGGATTGTCTTGTGGCTCTTCGCCTCGCCGCCGAGGATCTTGGTTCTCCTCCTACGGCTACGGCCTATCGAGCGCTTGCGAAAGCTTCAGACGGTGCGCTTCCTAGCGAAATGACAGTGCGATCACGACTGGGCTTCTGGCAGGACGCGCTAACCAAGGCAGGCTTGCTGCCATCTATTTCGGCGTTTTCGATTACCCCATCTCCTGATTCTCACTCGTTTGGCTAGAGAGGTGGGTCGTTGAATGGCCACTTAGTACCTGATTTGCGCTGATTGGGTAGCGAATTCTGCCGGCTTGCCCGGTTGTGGGCTAGATAACAACGTTGGGGATACGTATTTCGTAGAGTTTTTGGAATGATCCAACCGAATGGTTGAGTGCTCTACCAGCTTGCTGGTCTCTTGTTGAAGCAGTTTAGATGGCGGCAAATGTAGTTGTTGTTCTGTGGTTGTAGGGGTCCCTGAGCGGCGCCAGGCGTGATGGGAGCTCTCCGGATTACCGGAGTGTGAAGCGAAACGGTGGTGCAGCTTTAGTCTGTGCCCGTTGAGCTGAGGATTGAGCTGTGTATGAATACTTCGCCTATTTTCGCTGTACAGCGTATAGGCGCGATAGTGATAAAGCACTAAATGTCCTTAAAGCTTTTCCCAAAAGATCACTGCGTGCTCCGTTTGTTTGGTAGTTAGACCGCGAAAGCGGTCATCGGGTTCCACAAGCTTTAAACGAGCCTGAGACGCCATCTGGGTGGACTAAAGCCAGCCACAATGAAGATGTCGCTAATGATGCGATATTTCATGGTTCCATTGCGCTTGCGAATGTGAATGAATAACCCTTGGCCGTGCCAAGGCATCCCGTGCGGAGTCACGTATTTGGCGATAGTCGGGAGAATCCCGTAGCTATGCTATTGGGCAGAAAGGGTAAGGAGCAGACCAAGAGATGGAAGAGATCGGCAAAGTACTTGCGATTGACTAGTCAATCCTTTGATCTCTTTCGTTCGTAGAACGTTGCAGGTCTACTCCATACTTATTAGCCCGATGCAAAACCGCCGTATGAGGCGGTTTTGAGGGCTTTTCCCACGTAGCTTCTATGAGTGCGAAGTATCGGGATGCCGTAGGCAAGGTCTCATCCCCGGATGTGAGCATGGCGAGCTTTTCGACTGAATTCAGTCGCCCGTCTTGTGACGGGAGCAAGACAAGGAAACGTTCGGGGATGATGGACCGCAGGAGCGTAAGCGACCTGCGGGCTGCGTTTCTGATTATGAGGCTGGATCTAAGGGACGCCCTGATTGTTCGGTTGGCCTTCCCAGATTTAAGAAGGCCTCCTAGCCTGCGCCTCCGGCGTTTAGCCCGGCGCTTGGCTTAATCGATGGGGAGATGTTTCGGGTGGTTCTCGACAGCGCTAGGGAGGCTCACAGCTAATTCTGCTCCTGAGGGCCCTGGGATGCCTCGGGCACCTCTGTGAAGCCTCTGTCGCTGTCTAACCGCTCAGGTAGTGGATTCTGTCAACAGAGTCCATTGGGGCAGTTAGCACCGCCCCAACCCTCTCGAGGGCGGTGCATGGAGGTCTCTTAAGAGACTTGCTCCCGGAGGGAGGGCTGGGCCCGTAAGGGCCAATCTCCAGGGGACCTCGTGTTCGAGGACTATCTCTTGGAGATCGCCGACCCTCGAGGGCCGGTTCCCAGGAGGTCGGCTCGAAGAGCATTCTCCAGAGGAGGTTTATCTCCCAACGTTTTACGCTGGGTAGTTGTCTGGCTCGAAGAGCTCTCTAGATACGTTGAGTTAGTTGTTTGTTTGCTCCACCACGGAATAGCTTTCCACTGAGTGCTATAGCTCGTCGCTATTGGTGTATTGCCGAAAGCGAGATAGCTATATCTGCAGTGTTTGCTTTTCCGCAGTCCCTAGAACCAAACGAGTCGATTCAGTTGCGGTTGCTTGCAGTGTTTGCCTAATACCTAAATGGCAAGGAGTCTTTCTGTGGATCAGATAAGGGCTCGCCAAGCTATCTCCGAAAACCTCACTGCGCGGCTATGACCCGCAAGGGGGCAGCACAACTTTTGTTGTGCTGCCCCCTTGCTTTGCGGAACTACGGTTTTGCGCAGAGCACTACAACAATGAAGTCGCGCGTGGAGCCCGTCTGGTTGGTTGCCGAGGCACGCCATCCGTCGGCCACCGCGCCGTCCTGTACGGGTTTGCCGTCCGCGCCCGTGGGGACGCTGCCGTGCAGAGTGGCGGGAAAGTCGTAGGCGTTAGTGCCGGCCACGACGAAGCCGGCGCCACCGCCAACGAGATGCTCACCTGTCTCGCAATCGGCCGTGGTGGTGGCCTGGGTGCCAGTGCCGATGGCTGGCTCTACAGTGCGACGGGCAATTACATTGGTCGCACCGGGTGATCCCGGCGCGCCTTGCGCGCCGGGATCACCCTTAGGCCCCTGCGCACCAGCCGGCAACTGTCCGGCCTTGAAGTCGTTCTTCAGCAGTGAGCCATCCTTTACTTTGGCGCTAACCACCGCGTTCTTCTTTAGCTGCTTGGTGCCGACGCTGTTTTTTGGCAGCTGCGTTGCGGCAACGGCGACGCCACCAAGTACAGCAAAGACGGCAATGGACGACATCACGTTTGCATACGTGAGCCGTTTACGAATTGCTTTCATAACTCCTCCTAAGTTGCGGAATGAGTCACGCTATCACCACGCCGGCACTTTCTACGAGCTCTCCGACAACACGAGAGGCCCGACTTTCGCCGGGCCTCTCGAATCGCGAATCCCCAATAAGGGATTTAGGGCGAGCTGACCGTCGCCCCGGCGCCAAGGCACTCCGCCTACTGCGAGCTGCCCGGGAAGACCGGGTTGGTTTCCCCCCCGTCGACGTCATGCAGTACGACGATGACGTTGATCCCGTCGGGCCGGGTGTAGTGGAGATAGAACATCTCCGTGTAACCCTGGTCATGGCCATCGTCGGCATCGAAGATCTCACCGACTCGAAGTCTTCGTCGACGTCGTAGTCGCTGTCCTGGCCGGTAAGGAAGTCGATCAGCGAATTGGAGACTGACGTCGTTGCCTCGATTTCATTCTGAGAATCGCATTGGTCGTCAGCTTCAGACCGACCGCTCCGGATCGTCTGTGTCGGATCACCTGGGTTCCCGACGTCGAAGATGTTGACGATCTGAGACGTCTTTGCCCCGTGTTGGCGGAATTCGCCGATCCGGCCGTGTCGGCGGTTTTGGCGCTTGGGACGGTCCCTAGCGTGCCAAGGTTTACGTCGCTCCGGTCAGCGAACCGACTTTGACTTTGGCGCTAGTCACGACTTCCTTTGCCCAACTTCTTGTTGGTCACAGCGTTCTTCTTGATCTTGGCAGTCGTCACCGCGTTGTTTTTCAGCTGCTTCTTGCCAACGCTGTTCTTGGGCAACTGCGATGCGGCGACACAGCACCTCCTAGAACGACAAATACTGCGATTGACGACATCACGTTTGCATACGTGAGTCGCTTTGGGATCGCTTTCATAACTTCTCCTAAAGTTGCGCAACGGGCAAACTCACTACGCTATCAACGATTAGCGATAATCGAGCCGCTCCTCACTGCTTAATCTCTCGGCATGATCACAGCTAAAAGAAAGGGCGGCCAATGGCCGCCCTTTCTTGAGTCACGTCAAGTCAACTTAACCTACAGCGTTTACCACTCCTGCGATTAGACAAGGGGTTCCGGCAAAGTTAAGGCCAAGCACGAGACCCTCTGTGTTACCAACTAATCCTTTACCGTCAGGCCCAAGCACGAAACCATTGTCGATTTCATGGGTGACCAAAGTACTTCCGCTGGTGGTGGAATAGTAAGCAAACCGACGATCTTCGAATCCGGTATCGGTGTTTAGGAAGTCAGTCGGGCTGCTTCCATCGAAATCATCTTCGGCGGCGGCTACAGCTCCGTTCTGGGTTGTCTGCAGGAGAACTTCAGCATAATCGCTGCCACCACTTTGCCTACACTGGGCGAGAAGAGAAACTGTCCCATTGCTGGCAATCATTTGTGATTGACCGAACCTGAGCTTGAAGTGAAGCGTGTCTGGCCGACCAGGTTGTTGGCAACGTTGGCGGTATTGGCAGTGTTTGCACTAGGAACGGTTCCTAGCGTGACCATTGATCTGGGTCCCGGTCAACGAATCATTCTTAACTTTCGTCCGTTAACCGCCCCCTTCTTGCATCTTCTTAGTTGTCACCGCGTTCTTCTTAATCTTGGCTGTGGTGACCGCGTTGTTCTTCAGCTGCTTCTTGCCGACGCTGTTCTTGGGGAGTTGTGATGCGGCGACTGCAGCACCACCTAGAACGACAAATACTGCGATTGACGACATCACGTTTGCATACGTGAGTCGCTTGCGAAGCTGCTTCAAGAGGTTCTCCTTGTGGTTGTGCGAAGAGGCCGATGCAAGATGCTGGACGAGCCCCTGTCTTGATCCTGAGATTTAGACCCTTTCAGGTTTTCCGCTTGCCTGTCAAGCCGGTTTTTTGTTTTGCCATTTACCGTTACCGCTGACGATGAAAGAGCCGTTTTTGGCTCGCTGCCCTAGGCGGTTGCAGTTCTAGGTATTGCTTTGGTCGTTGTGCGCTTTGTATCTAACGTAAGTATTCAAGGTTTCGCTTTTTTGGTTGCTCTCAGCTCTGCATTTGGGTTAGGGATATTTGGGTCCCTACGTATTGATGATGCGTATGAAGTTATCGACCTCTGATTTGCCCATAACGCGTTTTTCTTGCTTTGTTGTTTGGATTCTCAAGGCGCATGACTACGCCTGGCCGTATTGATTGATAGTTACCTTCAAGGAATCCTGCGAGCAAGACGCGGAATCCCAGCATTTGTACTAACCAGGCTTCTCCTTGCACCTCACATTTGCTGTTGTCGTCCTTTTTGGGGCGACGGACGCCGTCCCTTGTAGGAGACGGCGTCAACAGTGTGTCTGCTGCTTGCTGACGTGTTAGCTCAACAGCACTACGCACGAGGCCCAACGTTTTTTTGTGTACCACTAAGGACCCGGGCTGCAACCTTCCCCCCTTACACTCCCCTCAACTATTGCCCTTACATCAAAGGGCAACGGCTACAGGGAATATCCTGCTACCTCTCAACAATTGTTTTGGGGGGGAGAACAGCAGGGAAACGAATGCGGTACTGCTTTGCATGGGATAGGGCAGAAAAGAGGAAATGCCAAACCAACATTGTTGGTGGACGTGCTGACTCAAGAAGATGATGCTGCCGAGGCGCTTGCGCTGATGCAGAGCTACAGAACTTAGAACACCTATAGAACTAGTACTAAAGGGAGGAATGCATAGATGTTCTCTAAACTTAGAGGTGGTGGGACGATGTTCTCGAGAATCCGCGAGAGGCTCGGGACTGCTGGGTTGATCGTGTCGATCGTGGCGCTTGTCTTTGCGATGGTAGGCGGTGCCTATGCGGCCGGAGGCCTCACCAAGAGTCAAGAAAAGCAGGTTAAAAAGATCGCTAAAAAATATGCTGGCAAACCTGGTCCTGCGGGTGCCCAGGGTCCTGCTGGGCCGGCTGGGGCTAAGGGCGATGCCGGTGCGAAGGGTGACAATGGGGCTGCTGGTAAAGATGGGACGGATGGCGTAAATGGGGCTAAAGGTTCTACTGGTCCGACCGGCACCACGGGCGTGACCGGGACTACGGGTGTCACTGGGGCCACCGGTCCTACGGGTTCTCCGTGGACCGTCGCTGGAACGCTTCCCGAAGGAAAAACCGAGACCGGGGTCTGGGTGCTGTAGGAATAACGAAGAAGGGTGTGTGTCGATCTCCTTCAACATTCCGCTGGGTTCTGAGATCCTGGACGGTGTTCGCGGGACCGGAGTGTGCTTGGGATTAACTTCCACCTAAACGGAAGAGCTTTATTCTTTGGCCTGTAAGGCTCTTATTCTGGGTAGTGATAAGTCGATTTATTGACGTGTGGGGATTGTCTATGTCGGTTCTACCTAATAGCTGAAATGCTGTCTTCTTCTCGGTTGTTTAGCAAGTTATCTAGCTGTGCCAACCCCAACGGGGCAGGCGTTTAAAAATCAGCCCGTCTCTCTTATTTGTGCCGGCCACACTTCGGGCCTTCATGGACCGACTTCTCTCTTTGCTTCGTCTTGGGGCTATGCAGATTTCGGATCGATTTGGGTCGTCCTCTAGCGTGGATGTATCCACCTGGAGTCAAGCTACTCATGAGCGCAACATGCATATGGCGATCAAGGCGGCGCGCAGAGCCGCCTATGTCGGCGGGATGTCTGTTGGCGCTGTCATCGTTGACTCGACTTGCCGGTTGGTCGCCGAGGGCTACAGCCTGACGCGCCAACTTTGTGATCCCACGGCGCATGCCGAGACGATTGCGATTCGCTCTGCTGCAGTTAAGAGCAGGCGTCCGCATCTTCCAGACATGGTTCTTTACACGACGTTCGAGCCTTGCTCGATGTGCTTGGGCGCTTGCGCCTGGGCAAATCTCGGCGGCGTAGTTTTTGGTGCCGATGTGTCTGCGGTGCCTGATCATTATTTCGATGACGAAATAGGCCTCTTGGGGTCTGCCGACGCTGATGGGTGTCGTGAAAAAAACGCGCCGCTGTTTATTCGTGGGCGAGTCTTGTTTGAGGAGACCACTCAACTCTTGGTTAGCGAGGATCGTTTGGCTCGTGAATTTGAGCCCGCCGCGGCGCCTTGCGTTCCGTTTTCGCCGTAGTAAGGCCGTAGGCCTAGCTCCTCACCTTCCATTGCGGTTGTATCTGCTCCGCGTGAGCCGGGCGTCTGGATTTTGACTGCTAAGCAAGGCGAATTCCGGGCGCCCGGCTCACGCTGAAGAGCGGATGGTGGGCAGGTTTCCTGCCCTTTGATGCGGAGCTCTCGTCTGTCTGATCGACAGCGCGCCGCTGCATCTCGTCCGCTGTGCGGACGATGGCGGATTCGCGCAGGCGAGTCTGTGATTCGCATGTGCGAATCAGCTCGATTCTGGGCGGCATCAAGTTTGATGCAGGCCCGGATCGATGCTTTGCGCCGGCTTAGCCGGCGCCCCGAGCTGTCTGTGCGTGGTTCGGTTAATGCCGAACACCGCCAGCGGCTTGGCTGTTGTGGATCGCCACCTGCGTAGGCAAGTGCGAATGGGGCTGCGAATAGTGCTGCGAACCTTGGGTTCGCAGCAATTTAGCTCTGTAGAGCCATCTATCCCCATAAATGAGCTCTGACCTACACCACTCACGTGCAACGTGAGTGGTGTAGCCGGCCGCTCCCAAGCCCGCAAACCATCTCCTATAGTGGGCCGGAGGTCTGAAGATGTACCGGATCCCCCCAGCGAGGCGCCAGCGCGTGATCGATCGCCACGATGGCCGCTGCGCTCTCTGCGGTGCGAAGCCACCGCGGCTCACCATGGACCACCGGGTCCCGCTCTCCTTGGGCGGCACGAGCACGGAAGGGAACCTGCAGCCGGCCTGCCTGTCCTGCAACGAACGCAAGGCCGCAAAGCTCTCCCAGGAGATCCAGGGCTACGCACCCGCCATCTACCGCACGACCGGCGTCGATGGCGAGGTGCTTGCCTAGGAGGCTCGATGCCGAGGAGGGGCTGACGGGAGAGGCTCGATACCTTGTGCGCCTTGAACTCTTCGAATGGCCAGGTCGTGGTTGCCTCGAACGTGTCCCGTCGCTACGGCGAGGGCGCGGCGGCGGTCGATGCGCTGGTTGACGTCAGTACCGGGTTTGAGCGAGGCCGCTTCACCGCGATCATGGGCCCCTCGGGCTCCGGCAAGTCGACCCTGATGCACATCCTCGCCGGTCTCGACCGGCCGACCTCGGGGACGGTCATGCTCGATGGCGACGAGATCACCGACCTCGATGACGGCGAGCTGACCAAGCTGCGTCGCGACAAGCTCGGCTTCGTCTTCCAGTTCTTCAACCTGCTCCCTGTCCTCACCGCCGAGGAGAACCTGGTGCTGCCGCTCTCGATCGCCGGCCGCAAGCCCGATGGCGATTGGCTGGAGCAGCTGATTCGCAAGGTTGGCCTCGAGGACCGTCGCACGCACCGGCCCTCCGAGCTCTCCGGCGGCCAGCAGCAGCGCGTCGCAGTCGCCCGCGCCCTGGTCTCCAAGCCGACCGTCGTCTTCGCCGATGAGCCGACCGGCAATCTGGACTCGAAGGCCAGTGCCGACGTGCTGAGATTGCTCCGCCAGGCGGTTGACGAGTTCGGCCAGACGGTGATCATGGTCACCCACGACCCGGCCGCCGCCGCCCACGCCGACCGGCTGATCACTCTCAGCGATGGCCGCATCGTCCACGACGCCGCTCCCGGCTCGGCGGACGAGGTGATCGAGCTGATGAAGCAGGTTGACTAGCCTCGGCTTCAAGAGCCTTTGGGCGCGCAAAGTACGCGCTCTGACCACGACGCTTGCCGTGGTGATCGGCGTCGCCTTCGTCGCCGGCACCTACATCCTCACCGACACGACCTTTCAGGCGTTCGACGAAATCTTCACCGACTCGCTGGCGAAGACAAGCGTCGTGATCACGGCCGACGAGGAGGTCCGCCAGGAAACCGGCGAGGTGCCGAGCTTCAGTGCCGCCGTCCTGCCGAAAGTGGAGCAGGTGCAGGGAGCCCGGGTGGCCATCGGGCAGATCTTCACGCCAGGCGCGCTCTTCGATGCCGAGAACGAGCAGATCGGGAGCCAGTTCGCGCCAAAGTTCATTACCTCGGTCCTCCCGGATGCCCTCGAAACGCAGACCTATGTCGAGGGGCACCCTCCTCGTGACGCCAGCGAAGTCTCGCTCGACGAGAGCGCAGCCGAAGAGGCTGGCCTCGGGATCGGCGACAAGCTCAAGCTCGCCTCGGTCGAACGGGTCGCCGCCTACCGCATCGTCGGCCTGACCAAGCTCGGCGAGGCATCCTGGGGGGGCGCCAGCATCGCCGGGCTGATCCTCCCCGAGGCGCAGCGAATCACCGACAAGCGCGGCCAGTTCGACCAGATCCTGATCGCCGCCGACGAGGGCGTCTCAGAACTCGCCCTGAAGCGAGAGGTGCAGCGGGTCGTCCCCGCCTCGGTACGGGTCGAGACCGCGAAGGAGAACGCGGCACGCAACTCCGACCAAATCCGCAGCGACCTCGGCTTCCTGCGAATCGCGCTGCTCATCTTTGCCTTCGTCGCCCTCTTCGTCGGCGCGTTCCTGATCTTCAACACCTTCTCGATCACGGTCGCCCAGCGAGTGCGGGAGTTCGGCATGCTGCGCACTCTCGGCGCCAGCCGCAACCAGATCCTGCGCTCGGTCGTGGTCGAGGCGCTGGCTATCGGGGTGCTCGGCGCCCTGCTGGGGCTGGCGGGCGGCTACCTGATCGCGGTTGCCCTCAACGCCCTCTTCGTCGCGATCGGCATCGACCTGCCGACGACTGCCCTCGTCACCAAGACGCGCACGATCGTCGCCTCGCTGGCGATTGGGATCGGCGTCACCCTGGTCTCCTCCTTCATACCGGCGCTGCGCTCGACCCGGGTGCCGCCGATTGCGGCCCTGATGGCGATCGAGCAGCCGCGCAGCCGCCGCCGTGGAATCGTCTACGGCGCCCTTGCCGTCCTCCTCGGTCTTGTGGGGCTGGCCATGCTCCTGGCCGGTCTCTTCGGTGGCGCCGAGGGTGGCACGGCCGCCGGTCTCATGGGCGGTGGCGCCGTCGCCGTGATCCTCGGCGTGTCGCTGTTCAGTCCGCGCCTCATACGGCCATTGGCCTCGCTGTCGGGGCGACCGCTCGAATGGATGCGCAAGCTGACCGGGCGCCTCGCCCGTGAGAACACCCAGCGCAACCCGTCGCGCACCGCGGTCACCGCGGCCGCTCTGATGATCGGCCTCGCCGTGGTCGCTTTCGTCACCGTTTTCGCGGCCGGTATCAAGAGCTCGATCGCGACCGCCGTGGACGAGAGCTTCCAGGGAGACCTCGTGCTGCAGAACACCGACGGCTTTTCGCCGATCTCGCCGCGGGCGGCGGAGGTGGCACGGGGGGTCGACGGGGTAGAGGTGATCTCCACGCTCCGCGCCTCGCAGGCCAAGGTGCTCGACAGCGGAGGCGGTTTGCGGGTCTCTGCGCTCAGCTCTGACGCGGGGCAGGTGCTGAGCATCGACTGGATCGACGGCTCTCCCTCGACGCTACGAGATCTCAGCGCCGGAGAGGTGATCCTCGACAACTCCTTTGCCGACGACAACGGGGTCGAGATCGGCGACCGGATCCGTTTTCTGACGCAGATCGGGCGCAAGCCCGACCTCGAGGTCGTCGGCGAATACGAGGACAAGGCCGAACTCTTCGGCGGCGCGATCGTCACCCAGGGCGTGCTGGCAACCCAGTTTGACCAGCGCGACGACTCCCTGGACTTCATCGGGTTGGCACCGGGCGCCAATGCCGAGAGGGTGCAGGGGGCCCTGATCAAGGAGATGGATCGCGACTTCCCGACGACCGAGGTTCGCAACCAGCAGGAACTGAAGGAAAACCAGGAAGAACAGATCAACCAGCTGCTGGGATTGATCTACGCGCTGCTGGCCCTTGCGATCCTCGTCTCGCTCTTCGGCATCGCCAACACCCTGGCGCTCTCGATCCACGAGCGAACCCGCGAGCTGGGCATGCTGCGAGCGATTGGCATGTCGCGGCGCCAGGTGCGGACGATGATCCGCTACGAGGCCGTGATTACGGCTCTGATCGGCGCCCTGCTGGGGATGGTGTTGGGCGTGATATTCGCGGCGCTGATCGCCCAGCCCCTCGAGGACGAAGGCTTCACACTCTCCTATCCGATCGGCACGCTGATCCTGATGCTGGTCCTCTCGGCCTTTGCAGGCGTCGTCGCGGCGATCGCTCCGGCCCGCCGCGCCTCGAGGCTCGACGTCCTCGAGTCCCTTCAATACGAGTAAATCGCCGGGCGCTGGTCAGCGCCGCGGCTGCTCACCAGACCGCGACGTGTTCCTCCATCACCCCAAGTCCCTCGGCGAGGTCGATGCCGCCCAGTGAGCCGGCGAAGGAACCGAACTGGAGGCGGTAACGGGAGCGGAGCAGAAGCAGGTTGTCGCTACGGGCTCGCTCGCACTCCTGCGTAAAGCGCAACAGACCGCCGTCGCCGAACTCGATCGCCTCCAAGCCGTGAAAGGAGACCGGCGCCGGCTCGAGGGGCTCACTGCCGGTCCAGATCGCGCGCTCACTGTTCTGGGGCGGGTCGTTGATCCCCTCGACCAGGTTCCAGGCGATTGGAGCACCCTCGACGCTGCGGCCGATGCCGGCCGACCAGAGCCAGCTCGTATGCCGCTGGTGGTAGCCCGCCGACTCGTCGTCGATGCCGCGGCCGTCGATCTGCCAGCGCCTGTCGCCGGCCTCGACCGTGCCACTCACCGCCATCCCGGCCCGCTTGCGGGTCCAGCCCCAGCCGGAGCCGCTGGGGCAGATCGACTCGATCGGCCGGCAGTCACCGAGAGTGAGGCTCGCGTTCAGTTGCCGGGCGTCGATCTCGACCCGCGACCCCTCCATCGTCACCTCGCGGCTGCCGGGGCGCAGGCTGGTGTGGGCAAAGCGCCGCCGACCCTCGCGGTCCCAGGCGACCCAGAACAGCTGCCCGAAGGGACCAACCTCGGCTCGCGCCGCGCAAAGCATCAGCTCCTCGTCGAAGACGCCCACGTAGCGCCAGCGCTTTCGCAACTGCCCGTCGCGGCGCAGCGGCATCGGCCCAGGGGGCAGCGGCAGCTCGGGCCGGCCACTCCCCGGCCCGCGCCAGGGGAGCTGCAGACCGGCCGGCATCAGCTGGTCGCCGGCGCCAGCTCAGCAGGGTGGGCGGCGAGGATCGCCAGGACTTCAGCCCCGTACTTGGAGATGAAGCTCGGGCCGACACCGCTGATTTCGATCAGCGCCGCAGTATCGGCGGGCTTGATCGCGGCGATCGCGCTCAGGGTCCGGTTGTTGGCGACGGTGTAGGCCGGCTTGCCGTCGGCCGCCTGCAGCCGCCAGGCTTTCAGCCGCTCGAACAACGACTCGTCGGCGGGGGAGAGGTCGGGCGCCGGAGCGGCGCCGGCGGCGCGCTTGGGACGGCGGACGGCGATCGTCTCCGGATCGGGAAGCCAGCTTTGCGGGTTGCAGACGTCGCAGCAGCGCTCCAAGGGCGTCCCCGCCTCGCGGTCGCCAAAGTGATCGAGGAGTGAGCGGCGGCGGCAGCGCTCCGAGTAAATGAAGGCTTTGATCGCGTGGTAGGCGCGCCAGCCGCGCTCACGGGCGATCGCCAGCTCGGGGTCGCCGGCCCGCTGTTCGTTGAAGCGCACCAAGCGGCCGAGGTCGGACTTCATCGCCAGCATCACGGCCCGGGCCGGCAAGCCATCGCGCCCGGCGCGGCCGGCCTCCTGGTAGTAGGCCTCGACGCTGGTGGGGATCGCCATGTGCCAGACCGACCGCACGTCCGCCTTGTCGACCCCCATGCCAAAGGCGTTGGTGGCGACGATCACGTCGACCTCACCGGTCATGAAGCGCTGCTGGACCGAGGTCCGCTCCTGCGCTTCCATTCCGGCGTGGTAGGGAAGCGCGAGCTGACCGCCTTCGCGCAGCGTCCTCGCCACCTCGTCGGTGTCCTTGCGGGTGCCGCAGTAGACGATCGCAGGCCGGTTGGCGCTGTCGCCGAGGCCCGCCTCGAGCAACGCTTGGCGGCGCGCCTTGGACCCGGTGCCTTCGAGCGGGATCACATCGAAGGAGAGGTTGGGGCGGTCGAAGCCGGCACGCACCTGGAGCGGCTCGCGCATCTCAAAGCGGGAGGCGATCTCAGCCGCCACCGGCTTGGTCGCGGTCGCCGTGCAGGCCATCACGGTCGGCCGTCCGAGCTGCTCGGCGATCTGCGGCAGCCGCAGGTAGTCGCGGCGGAAGTCGTGCCCCCACTCTGAGACGCAGTGGGCCTCGTCGACGGCGAGCAAATCGACTCGCCGCTGCGCCAGGGCATCGAGGAAGACGTTTGAGCCGAACCGCTCCGGTGAGCAGTAGACGATCCGCGCCTCACCGCTACGCACCTGCCCGAGCGCCTCCCGCACCGCCTCGTCGTCCATCCCCGAAGAGATCATCGCCACCGGATGCCCGGCCCCGGTGAGCCGCTGCCACTGGTCCCGCATCAGGGCGATCAGCGGGCTGACCACGATCGTCAGGTCCTCGGTCGCCAGCCCGGGCAGCTGGTAACAGAGGCTCTTGCCGCCGCCTGTGGGCATCACGATCAGCGAATCCCGCCCTTCCAGAGCGGCGATCACCGCCTCCCTCTGTCCTGCCCGCCACTGCTGGAAGCCGAGTTTGCCCAGTAGCTCGTCAACGCTATGCCCTGCCTCACTCATCGCCGAGTCAGGCTAGGGGTTCCCCCGGAGGGATTGCGTCCTGGGGGTCGGCGCGGTTAGCCCTCGTCGCCGACCGCGACCTCGCGCAGGCGGTGCGCGTCGACGTCGTAGACAAAGCCGCGGACCTCATTGCGGTGGGGCAGGAACTCCGAGCGACGGACGCGGAGGACGGACTGGCGGACGTCGGTATCGACATCGACAAAGGACTCGATCGCAAACGCGGGGGCGACGCCGGTCGCCTCCTGCAGCTGGTTGCGGAAGCCATCGTCGGTGATCTTCTCCATGCCGCAGTCGGTGTGATGGATCAGCATCACGGCCTCTGTGCCGAGGAGGCGCTGCGAGATTGCCAGCGAGCGGATCACATCGTCGGTGATGACGCCCCCCGCGTTACGCAGGATGTGGGCTTCGCCGGCCTCGAGGCCGAGGGCCCCGAAGACGTCCAAGCGCGAGTCCATGCAGGTGACGATCGCCAGCTTGCCCCGCGGCCGGACGTCGAGATGCTTCTCGACGAGGGTGTCCGCAAATCGAAGGTTGTTGCTGAGAAGCTCGTCAATGATTCCCATCGGTCGCGGACACTAACCATCTACGCCCATCTTGCGAGTGCTGGACGCCCCCGGGAATGTGGGAAGGTCTGGCCTTCGGATAACCGACCCACCGAGGGAGGGACGATGAAGATCAGCAAGACCGATTTCGTCGGCATTCCATCGACTGACAGCGAGCGCTCCCGTGCCTTCTATATTGAGACTCTCGGACTGCGCCCGGATGAGCACGGCCGCTTCGAGGCCTGGGCGGGAGACACCTGCTTCGCGATCTGGGAGCCGGCCAGGCTCGGGCTTGAATTCGCACCGCAGAAGAACGCTCACCCCGCCCTGCATGTCGACGACGTCGCCGCTGCCCGGGCCGAGCTCGAAGGTAAGGGTGTGAGTTTCATTGGTGAGAACCTTGACACCGGTGTGTGTCACATGGCGTTTTTCACCGACCCCGATGGCAACGATCTGATGCTGCACCACCGTTACGCCCCATACGATGACCCCGGTCAACAGGATTGACCGGGTCAACAGACTTGTGTCGACAAGGCACAGGGCGGGGCCGACGCCACATCGCTGACGTTGCCCCCGCAGTGCGAGCGGCGGCGTTGGGACCCCATCCTCCCGGCGCCGCCGCTTGCCTTTGCTCTGCTGGGTCGGGCCGCCACTGACGGCCCAAAGGCGGTGAACGGTGGCGGTCCGCCGGCCGAGCCGACGAACCGCCACCCCCTACGCAGGAGGGGCGAACCGCCCTTCGTCTACTTGACGACCTCTACTTCGTCGACCATTCCCTTGAGGGCATGCGGTTTGCCGCCCTCCCGGTCGCTGATGAAGCAGAAGAGGGCGTAGCGGCCCGGTTTGAGGTCGACGGTGACGAGTTGGCTTTCGCCACCTTCGATCACGGTCGTGGTAACGCCATCCCCTTCACTGAGCGGCGGTTTGCCTTTCTCGGTTTCGAAGAAGCGCTCGACGTCCTCGGCGGTGCTGTTGCCTTCGAGGGGCGCCGCGATCAGGTGGTGCGGCTGAGCGCCTGAGTTCTCGAACGAGATCTCTGTTTTCCCGGCCGGCAACTCGTCCGCCTCGAAGCCGTACTCAAATGCAGACACGGTGTCGTCCGCCTCCACTTCATCGCCGGACTCCTCGCCGCTCACTTTCAGCACCGCCAGCGAACCCGCTTCCGGTGGGCCGGGGTTGCCTTCCGAGTCAATGGCGTAGTAGGTGCCCGGCTCGAGCACCTGGCTAACGGTCTGGCTCTCTCCCGCGGGGGTGGTGCCGACGCCACCGCCGGCGAAGAACCACTCTGGGAACGGCTGGCCTTTGATCGCTTCTCCGAGGCCTTCGGCGACTTCTTCCGCGGAGCGGTCCCCCTCGACGCGGATCAGCTGCAGCTCACCTTCGCCTTTGGCGTTGTTTTCCAGCGTGATTTCAGTCAGGCCGGACTCTGCGCTCGTGGGGCCGCTGATTGTCGTCCCTTTGCCCTGCGAGTTGAGTTTGAAGGAGAGCTTTTCAGCCTCCTCATCGCCACAGGCGACGAAGCTCGCCGCAAGGGCAACCCCGGTGACGCAGATGGCTGCCTGTCTAAGCAAAATTTTTCCTCTCACATTCGACCTCCTGTCTAGTTTCACCCTGCCGTACCCGCCTGCGGAAACCTAACGCCTCCGCCCCGAGTGAGCGGCCCATCCCGCCTGACGGCATAGGATCGACAGGCATGCCGCTCACAGATGAATCCCTCGCTCACGTCGACGAGCACTCCGCCGCGGTGGACACCAACCCGGATGCGGTCTGGAATGCGCTTTTGCGGGTCCTCGATCGATCCTTCTCCTCGCCGCGGACCGCTCGCGGAGCTCGCATCCTCGGCTGTGCCGACGTTGCGCCATCCGGCCCACGCCCTCTTGCCGCCGGCTCGGTGGTTCCCGGGTTCCACATCGTCCGGAGCGAGCATCCAAGTGAGCTGGCCCTTCGAGGGCGCCATCGCTTCTCCGACTATGCCCTGATCTTTCGACTCGACCCGACGCCTTCCGGCACCAACCTGCGAGCCGAGACGCGGGCCGACTTCCCCGGCCTTCGCGGCAGTGTCTACCGGTCGCTTGTGATCGGCAGTCGAGCCCATGTCCTGGTCACCCGCCGCCTGCTTGGCGCGGTGAAGCGTCGTGCCGAGCAGAGCCAAAGGGAGGAGGGCTAGATGGCGCCGCCCCCGCGCTCCAAAAAACGTGCCGAACGGGGCGACTACGGCTGGGTGATTTCTTTTGGCTGCAAGACAACCGGCACGCTTCGGCGTCTTAAGGTCGATACCGACCCGGCTGCCGATACGAGCCCTATCGAAGTGCCATGCGTCTGCGGCGAGACTCACCGCGTGACCGTTTCTCCTTACCGCCGCCGACGCGCGGCCGACGAGCCATTCGACCTTGCGGTCACGTCATTAGACGAGCTGCGCTGATCGCCATCGCCTAGTTGCCGGCGCCGCTTCCCACTACCGACTGCTAGTCGCGAACTCTGCAGCTCCGAGTCAGGACCGAGGAAAGCGTGCGGTTGTCCTCGAAAGTCATCGAGGCGTGGGCAAACGGAAAGGCAGCCCCCCCGAAACCGATTGGGGCTGCACAGGCCGCGCTCAAGTAGCTGCGCAGCTCTCCTCGATATCTGTAGATGCGGTGAAGGTTCAGCGCGATGCGCTTGACGTATCCGTAGCGGTTGACCGACGCCGGCAGAGAACCGGTGAGGACCGTGCGGAATGTGCCAGGGCTTTCACGGATATGGAAGACGATAATGCGGGTGATTGGCACCGGATCGGCGCCATAGACGTGGGCGAGGATCGCTCGCTGGCCGTCGATAACGGTGTTGAAGGCGAGGACTGCTCCATTGGTGGGGAACGCTCCCTGTTCGGGGAAGGCCATGGCAGCCGAATAGCGCCCCCGGCCAACGAGCGCTGGTCCACATCGCTGCAGCGCCTGCTCGGTCGTGGAAGGTTCGATTTCCCTTTGCCGGCAGATAGGCAGGCCCTCCGCATTGAGGCGGCCTCCGCGGTTGATCGCGATAGAGATTTGCCGCAGCGCAGGCGGTCGCTCACCGGAGAGAGTCCTGACCGTGCCGTCTATGTAGACGGAGATCGGGGCTTTTGTCTCCCGCGGCAGTGCCCCTGGCGCAATGCCGCCGTTGAATTTGACGAAGAGGTCTCCACGGGCGGTCAGCTCTGCATAGGCGATGCCGGCAAAGATCGTCAGGACCGCGGCAATGGCCAACCCCAGCGAGATTGTCTTGGCGGCTCTCCCCATCCCCCATTGAGGCTAGCGCTCAAGATCGCTGGCGAGTGCGGCGCGCGGACGCGCAGGCACGGACCGGCAGCTAGGTTTTCGACCCGCGAGGGCGGGCTCCGATTGTGTTTTGCGCCCGGCGCTGCGATGATCGCCGCCGTGCTGCAGGGGAGGATCCATAAGGGGATGAGGCGGATCCTGTGCCTCGGGGGCGCGCTTCTCTTGCTGTCGATCTCGGTAGGCGATGCGGCGGCGGTGCCGGACGGCCCCCGTCTGGCTCTGGTGAAGTGGAGCCTCAAACCCTTTCGTGTAGAGCTGCTGACCGTCGACCCCTCCGGCTCGCAACCGCAGAAAATCGTCGCCGGGGGCAGGCGGGGCCACTCGCTCCCAATGCCGTTGGAGGCGCCGACCTGGTCACCCGATGGGAACCTGATCGCTTACAGCGGCGTTGCCGGCAGTTTTTTGGGAGGGCCAGCGAGGACGCGCATCTTCATTGCCGCGCCTGATGGGAGTGGTATACGGCCGGTGCCCGGCACGCGCGGCGCTTTCGGGCCGGTCTTTGCTCCTGATGGCCGGACGATCGCTTTCTCTCGGGTGCGGCAGGCCGGCCGGTTGAGAATGCCAGCGCGAGGCGATTCGAGTCGGAGCAGTGCTATCGCCGAGCGCCCGGCCATGGCAGCCCGGACCTCCTCCCCCTACCGCAGCACCGCTGTCTGGATGACAGACCTTGCCAGCGGCGTCTCCCGGCGGCTCACCCCCTGGCGCGACGGCCTTGAAATCGTCCCCACCTCCTTCTCTCCCGATGGCGCCGTCCTCTTGGTTACGCGGAAGACTGGGCGCCAAGCCGATCCCGAGATCGTCGCTTTGCATATGGACGGAAGTGCAGCGAGTGTGCTGGCGAGCAAGGCCACCGACGGGGTCTACTCTCCCGACGGCACGAGGATCGCGTTCGCTCGCCTGCAACGGACTGTGAGCAAGGATTCAGCAGGGGGCAAGGTCACCGGCACGCTGACCGACCTCTTCGTGATCGGGGCGGACGGCTCGGAATCGTGGCGGCTCACCGACAGCCCAGCGAGCTTTGAGATCTGGCCCAGCTGGGACCCCTCCGGTGAGCGCCTTGCCTATACGCGCTTGAACATCAGGTCAGAAGCGGGTTTCCTCGGTTTCGGCGATGCGGTGATGGAGGTCAACGCCGACGGCAGCTGCTCGACCAAGATCCTTTCGCGGCCATGGTCCGCCTTCTACGGGCCCACATGGCAGCCCGGCGCCGGTCGCGAGGCCGGCCGCATCGCCTGCTGAGCGCTGCCGGTTATCGAGGGCCGGTTCGCGTACGGCGACGGTCGCGCCAGACGTCGAAGAGCTTCTTTGCCACGGCGAGTTGAGTGAGTCGCTTCAACATTGACATGGGTCTCGACTACCCGTTCGAGAGGCCATAAATCGCCGCTAAAAATATGGCTCCGGGCGCGACTTGCTCGGATAGCCTCTCCGGCATGGGGCGCGCCGGGAAATGGTTGGGGGACTTTGCATGAAGCTGCCTGTCGCCAAGCCGCAGAGCAAAAGCGGCGGCTTGGTCGAGCTCGTCGTGATCGTTGTGCTGGCCATCGGTGGGGCGCTGGCGATCCAGGCCTGGCTGATCAAGCCGTACCAGATCCCCTCCGAATCGATGGTGCCGACTCTCGACATCGGCCAGCGCGTATTGGTCAACCGCTTCCTCTATCACTTCACCGACCCTGGAATCGGCGACATCGTCGTCTTTCACCCGCCTGCCGGCGCCGACCGGGGCTCCGAGTGCGGCGCCTCGCACGTCGTCCAGCAAGCCTGCCCGCGGCCGACCGCAGAGCGCTCCGATCAGAACTTCATCAAGCGGATAGTCGCCGGCCCCGGCGACACCCTGAGCATTCGCAACGGCCACCCCGTGGTCAACGGAGTCGAAAAGACCGACGAGCCCTACATCAACCCCTGCGGCTCCGGCGGCCCCTGCGACCTGCCAAAGCCGATCGTCATCCCACCCGGCTATTGGTTCATGATGGGCGACAACCGCGGCGGGAGCCTGGACAGCCGCTTCTGGGGCCCGATCCCGCGCGAGTGGATCATCGGCAAGGCTTTCGCCACCTACTGGCCACCCAACCGGATCGGCAACCTTTAACCAGAGAGGCTTGTGAGGACATGACGAGGACATCGAAACTCTTGGTCTTGGCGGCCGGCGCTCTGCTGACCTTCGGCGTTGCGGCCTGTGGCGATGAGGAGTCGAGCACCGATTCCTCGCCGGCCAAGTCCAATAGCCGGCCGGATGCCTCGACTCCGAAGCAATCCGACGAGACCAAGGGGGAGGGGTCGGGCAAGTCGAAGTCCGCCGATGACTCAGACGGCAAGGATGAGAGCAAGAGCCCACAGGGTAAGAGCGCAAGCGACTTCGTCCCCAGGCAGCATTCCGACTCCGGCGGCGGCTCGCAGGAGCTTCGGGTCAAGGGAGGCGACAACAGCATTCAGGAATTTGGCGAGGAGGCCGACGAATCCGAATTCGACGAGGCCGCCACTGCCCTGCATAACTTCCTCGATGCCCGGGCCGAAGGAAATTGGGCGGCCGTCTGTGAGTACATGTCCAGTAGCCAGATCAAGTCTTTCGAACAGCTGGCCCAACGGATCGACGACGGTGAGGCCCTTAGCTGCGCAGAAACGCTCGAAAAGATGACCAACCCCGCCGCCCAGCAGGAACTGACTGAAGAAGCAAAGCAGGCGGATGTCAGATCGCTGCGCTACGAAGGCGAGCGTGGCTTCATCATCTACATCGGCCTCGATGAGACCGTGATCGCGATACCGATGGAGAACGAGAACGGGCGCTGGAAGGTCGCCGCTCTAGCCGGCGTGCCCATCTCCTGAGGCAGCTCGCGACAGAACCCACCGGCGCGGTCCCCACCTCGAGCCCAGCGGTATGGATACCCCAGTACTGACTTCAATCGCGCTACCGGCCGCCATCGCGGTGATCATGTGCAGCCTCGGGATGACGCTGGCGCCGGCTGACTTCCGGCGCGTGCTGACCGCACCGCGGGGGGTGGTGATCGGCATGGCGAACCTGGCTGTGATCTCTCCGGTGCTCGCCCTGACGACGGCCGAGGTCTTCGGGCTCTCACCGGAGCTGGCCGTCGGCCTAGTCCTCCTTGGGGCCTCCCCCGGAGGCATGATGGCGAACATGCTGACCCACCTCGCGCGCGGGGACACAGCGCTGTCGATCACGATGACCGCGATCAGCAGCGTTGCGGCGATAGTCACCATTCCGCTGTTCCTCGCCATCTCCAGCAGCTATTTCGGCGCCGGTGAGGTGGGGGACGCGAGCATGCTCGGTGTGGTCGCGCGCGTGTTCGCGATCACGATCATTCCGGTGGCCGTCGGCATGTGGCTGCACCGCCGCTATCCAGGCTGGGTCGAGGTCGCCTACCCGCGGGTGAGGAATATCTCCCTTGCCCTCTTTGCGCTCGTGATCCTCGGCGCCATCGCCAGCGAGTACGACACAGTCGCCGAGAACGCCGCCGCCGTTGGGGCGGCCGCCGTGGCCCTGAACGTGACTGCGATGTCGATCAGCTTTGCGATCTCCAAACTGGCTCGCCTCGGCGACAGGCAGGCGACGGCGATATCGCTGGAGCTGGGGATCCACAACGCCGCCCTGGCCATTGCCGTCGGCGCCTCCCTCGCCGCGGCGCTGACCATCCCTGCGGCGGTCTACGCCTCGTTCATGCTCTTCACCGGCGGCGCCTTTGCCTGGCTGATGAGCCGGCGCAACGCCGGCGAAATCGACGCGACGGCCTAAACGGCTTGCGCCTGACGCGACGGCTTAAACGGCTTGCGCCGGTTCCTGCACTAGGTCGGTTGCCAGCAGACCGGTGAGGTCGAAGAGACGGCGGGCGGCCGGCGACATCCTCGAGATATAGAGAAGCCGGCCCGCCTCCTGCATGCGCTCGCGAGCGCTGAGGATCTCTGCGATGCCCGCGCAATCGATGAACTCGCAGGCCTGCAGGTTGAGGGAGAGGTTGCGGTTCCTCGCCAGCGGCTCTTCCAGCCAGGCCCTCAGCAGATCCCTTGCCGCGAGGTCCAGTTCTCCCTCGATCTGGATTTCAAGCCAGTCGTCGGCAATCGGCCTCTGGGCGATGTCGAAAAGCTTGATCGGTTCGGCCATCGCAGTTAAAACGGCACCGTCCGGCCGATGTCAGGCCCGATCTTGGGCTAGGCGCCGGCGCCAGGACTGGACACCAGACCACGCGCACGTTTCCAGGCACGAAAAAGCGACCGGTGGTGACGCTCGTGGCCTGCCTTGCGCGTAGCCTTCGCGCTTAGAAGCTCGTTACGTCACCTTCGAGGTGGTTGCCGCTGGGCTTCTGCGGTACCTCTCCTCTCCCGGTCGCAGCGGCAACCTAGCGCGTACTTGCGGCAAATGCCAGAGGTCAACTGAGACGATCCCGCAATCTCCGCAAAAAACACCCGGCTTTGGGCGGCGAGCGGCATTCGAGCGCTACGGCTGGCCGTCCACCGGCTGGAGGCGATCGGAAAGCGCCAGGCTCAATGCCCGCTTGGGGTCGGGATCGTAGATCTCGATCTCATAGGCCGAATCCGGCTTCACCACGTAGACGTTGGAGGGTCTTTGTGGATCGACGAAGAAGGTGCCGCCGCCGGGCAGCTTGCGGAGCTTGCCGCCTCTGCTTTTCGCGTAGGCGGCAAGAGACGCCGCCGGGTCGGCAACCGCGTAGGTGCCCACGGTGAGGAAGTCGTCCGCTGCGTCCCCGTCGCCCGCGTCCTGGGACAGATAGCGGACGAAGACTTCGTTGCCGTTTTCCTCTTCGCTCAACTCGAGCCTGGTGCCGGGCTGCTCACCGGCCCAATAGATCGGAGCTGGGCCGGCGGCGGCGATCTGACGTAGTTCTGAGGCGCTGACGATTCGCGCCCCGCCGGCTACGGGTTCTTCGCTGCGGCTGTCGTCGTCGCCATCGTCGTTGGAGACGAGGTTGACGATGCCGGCGCCAAGCAGAAAGCCACCCACCGCGGCTATTGCAATCCAAAGGACGATGAGACGGGGCTTTCCTTCCCCGGACTTGCTTTGCTGGCTACCCGTCTCCATCTCGCCTCCGTGCTTGCCGATTTCCAGGTCGACTTGCGACGTCATGACTCTATAGCCCGCCTGCGCCGGTGGGCCAAGGCCTTCGTTGCTGTGAAGCCGTAACCGCATCCGCGCTAGCGGTGTACCTAGTTCGTAACTATCCGCATTATCCGCATTATCTCTGTAGGAGGACAAGATGGAGATCGTCAAACGGCTCGAGCCAGTCGCGCTTCTCATTCTCGTGCTCGGCGGCCTTAACTGGGGCATGGTCGGTTTGTTCGACACAAACGTGATCTCGGACATCTTCGGCAGCGGAACGCTGACCGACGTCGTCTACGGGGTCATCGGGGTCTGCGGCCTCCTCTACATCCCACGGGTGCTGGAGAGCCTGCATGTGAGCGATCACATGCCGCACCCCCGCGGCACCTGAGCAAGGGGCGCGAAATCGCAGCGAGAACCGGGCTCGCGGGCCCGGTTCTCTGTTGAGGGATAGGGAGATGACTGGAGCCGACTGGCCCCTGGAGCCCCGATCCATGCTGCATGCCTTGGTTATGCTGCACGTTCGTGGCTTCGAGGCGGGGGGAGAGAGGTAGGGGGGCCGGGCTTCAGCGCCTGGCTCTATTCGGCTTCTCCATCGCCCTGCTCCTTCTCTTTGTCGGTATCGCGGTGGCGCAGGGGATCGGCCAGCCCGATGTCTCCTCCGGTGACGCAGCGGTCGTCGAGAGCGTGCCCGAGGAGATCGGCACGGTCAGCGAAGCCGACTTCAAACACGCCCTCTTTCAACAGGCGGCTCAGGGTGGGCTCAAAAAAACGCCGAAGCCCGGCGAGAGCAAATACGAGGAACTGAAGACCGCCGCGATGGGCGAACTACTCGACACGATCTGGATCCAGGGCGAGGCTGAAGAACTCGGCATCTCGGTGACCCCGAAAGAAATTTCCACCGAACTCGAACAGATCAAAAAACAGAACTTCCCAACCGACGGGGCTTACGAGAAATTCCTCAAAGAATCGAAATTCACCCAGGAGGACGTCGACGATCGGGTGAAGCTGCAGCTGCTGAGCACGCAGATCCAAGAACAGATCAACGAAGAAGCCCCCCCGCCTTCGGAGGACGCAGTCGAGGGGTACTACAACGCCGAACTGGAGACCCAGTTCACGACGCCGGAGTCGCGCGACGCTCGTATCGTCGTCAACGAAGACAAGGCGAAGGTCGAAGCGGCGAAGGCGGAGCTCGACAAAGACAGCGCGCCGAAAAACTGGGAAGAAGTCGCCGCGAAATACTCGGAAGACCCGAACACCAAAGACAGCGGCGGCCTTCAGCGCAGTCTGACCGAAGAGCTCCTGCAGGCCCAGGTGGAGCTCAATGACGCCGTTTTCGGAAATGACGTCGGTGAGATCGTCGGCCCAATCCCGTCGAGGGCACATTCTTTCTCACCGAAGTCGAGAAGATCAACCCGGAGAAAGTCCAAGAGCTGGACGAAGTGAGGGCGCAGATCGAGAGCCAGCTGACCCAGCAGGCCTCGCAGGAATTCTTCGCCGCCTTCGTGGCGGAGTACCAGAGCCGATGGGAATCTCGGACCTTCTGTGCGGAGGACTTCACAGTTGAAAGGTGCTCCAATTACACCGGCGACGGCCACCCCGCCAACGCGCCAACCGGCTGCTACGAAGCGGACCCCGAGGGAGGCATCCCTGCGGATCGTCCCGCGCCCGTCGCCCAACCCTCACCAGCGCTGCCAGGAAGCATCACGGTGGTTAAACCAGACGGCGAGCGTCTGCCGCAGCGGCCGCGACCGCCGGGTGAGGTGCCCGCGACCCCTGAAGGGGCCGTGCCCTCAGCAGTTCCTTAGTCCTCCCCCAAGGACCCTGAGTTCCCTAAGGACCTGAGAACGCGGGCACCCAAAAGCGCGGCGAACCGGTTCGCCGCGCTTGTCTGGGTGAGCCAGTCTTAGTTGCAGGCCGCGATATGAATCCGGGTGCGCCGCTTTACCTGCTTGCCGTTCTGGGCCTTCAGCTTCAGGTTGCCGAGCCCTATTGTTCGACGCACAGAGGTTGGTCGAGTTGACCAAGAGGCCCCGGTCACCGCCACGCATCGCGAGGATGAACTTCCTCACCGGCACGTCGGGCACCTTCGGGAAGACGGTCTTGAGCCGCCCTCCCGTGGAGCTGATCACGCCTCGCAGCTGGACATCGATTTGCCCACGCAGATCAAGAAGGAGATCTGGCAGCGGGTTGTTCGACGAGGTCAGGTAGACCGGGCCTTTGACGACGTCCGAGAGCAACGGAGAACGAGCTCGGGCGTATCCGTAGATCGCCCCCTTGGGACAATCATTCGCCGCCAGTTGAACCCTCGTGCAGATTGTCCGGATGTGGCTCTGATCGAGGATTGTCGATCGCGGCAGGATGAACGAGGCCTGTTTGATGTTGGCGTCGCCGTAGTGTCCCCAAAGGATCGCGCGGAATTTGGGGTTGGCGGCGCGTTGGGTCTGCCTCTTGCCACCGAAGATCCGGGCGTCGAACCGCGGCTTGAATTTCAAAGCGCCACACTTTTTGGCCCGGAATTTGCTCGCCCGATCGACTTTCGACCAAGCGGCTGAGCTCAGCGGGTTGGAGCCGCCGCCCGCGATCTCAGCCGCGATCTGCGAGGACTTGCAGTTGGTGGGATTGAGAGTGAACGGTTTCCGGTAGATCGAGACGTCGATCTTGCGGATGCCCAGCTTCACCCCACCGAATACGTACGGGATCGTGTCGGAGACCGCCGTCACCCGCACGGTTTCCGGATCGACGTGGAGAGCGGTCCGCACGACGACGGTTCCCAGGTCGAACGGCCCTGCGACAGCCGGCGTCATGAAGACGAGGCTCACCGGAGCTCCCTTGTAGGGGCCGGCCAAATAGACGTTCCCCTGCGTTACATAGGGGTCCGGGCCAGAGCCGGCGGCGACTGTCGATGTCCCGAGGAAGCTCCTGTCGGGACACGGTGGCGGCGAATTGTCGAGCGTCGAGCTGCCCGCTTCTTCGCTCGCTTTGGCGATTGCCTTGTTCGAGCAGTAGTCGAGGTTGCGCAACTGCGCAACCATTCCCGGCGGCAATTTCACGTTGACCTGGCGGAACTCCTGGGCGCCGTCGGGTCGCGTGAGGTGCAGCTCAAACGGGGTGAAGGCTCCCGCTTTCGCTGTTTTCGGACCCGCTGAGAAGGTCGGGTCGAAGGGGCGCTCGCCGAGTGTTTTCGGACAGGGCCCGCCCCCAGGGCGCCGTCGAGAGCGTGAAGCTCGTCGGTGGCGTTGAGACGAGCTGGCCCTCCCTCGCCCACGGTTCCATCAGGCTCGTCGTGGCATTGGGCCCGCAGGTGGGTGGGCTGGTGAGCAGCCTTTTGGCCTCGTCGAGCGAAAGCCTGATCGACTCGAAGGGCACCTGCGGCAGCCCATGCGGCAACGTGCCGGCGAAGGGCGTGACCTTGGGAGGTTCGTCGAAGACGGTGGTCAGTTGGCCCGTCTCCGGGTTGGCGACCACTTCTCCGATCAGCCTGGCCACGATCCCGTATCGCAGGGACTTGGCTTCGACGAAGATGCGGAACTCTTTGCCCGAAGCTGGGTCGCGGCTCAACTGCTGGCCCAGGTAGACGTTCCCGGCCAGCGCTCCAGGCGGCAGGGGCGGCGTTTCCACCGCCACCGTGCCGATCTGCGAGCTCGGCGGGCAGCTGTTGCTCGTGTTCCGGGTGCCCTTGCCGAACTGAGCATCGGTGCACGATCCCAGGCCGGTGTTGACGGCGGCGGGATTCAGACCCAGGCCCTCGGGCAGGGTGACCCGAGCACTGCGTACATGGGACTGCGAAACGCCTTCCCCACCTTCTTTGGCTGGATTGAAGGGGAGCCTCACCGTTACGGTCGCGGCCGCCGGCGAGTCGACGGCGTTCGTGCTCAGGCCGGTCTCGAGGGACGGTTCGAAGGGGACTTTCTCGCAGCCTTCCGGCCGCTCTCCTGGGGGCAGCTCCGCCTCAACCGGCGTCGATCCCGCGGGAAAGGTCGGGTTCGGATCTCCATAGGACTCGGCACGGAACCAGGTTGAGTACAAATCCGGGAATTGGTTGGGGTCGAAGCAGGTGGTAGGGAGCGTGAGGAACGTCCCGTCGCCGGACCCCGTCGGCTGTGGTTTCGGTTCGCCGTTTTCTTCGACGTAAGCGCCGCTGACGACTTTGAAGTTGCCGGCGTCCTGGCCATAGTTGACCAGGCGGCTTATCAACGTGGAGAGGCCTGGAATCGCTGGTTCAGGCGGCCGGATCTGAAAGCTTTGGTGAAAGTCACTCTCCCAGGCGACGTCACCCTCGATGAAAATCACCCTCTGCCGAGCGATCACGAATCCGAAGAGAGCGGGTTCGCCCTCTTTGGGCTCGAGATTGAAGACCGGGACCTTGCTGATACCGGGCGTGGGAGGAATGACGAAGCCTTTGGTCGGGATCACACCCACGCCTGGAACGTTCACGTTTTCGGCGTTGGTTACCAGGGTCACTTCCTCGAGCCCCACTGCCGTTGCCTCGTTGCAGGCGGGGATGATGCCTTCAGGGGTCACGTTGACGAATTGCGTCAGCGGACATCGCGGCGTCGCCTCTGGATTGACGGTAAAGCCAGGCGGGATGTCGACCTGGAGCGTTTTGATCGACCTGTCGAGGATTGGCTCTTTGATCGGAGCGGCGACACTGCCCGGGGGGAATGGAGGCGAGGGCAGAGGCGTGAACGGTGCGTGCTGGATGATGTATTGCGTAAAGGCAACGGGCGGATGCCCTGCCGCCTGTTGGAAGAACAGGCTTGGTGTTTCCTCGGAGCAGTACTCCGTGGGTGGAGGTGGAGGATCGAGGAAGTTGGCTGTGCAAGTGCCGGCCTGGAAGCCGCTGTTTTTGGCGTTCGGCGGGCTGAACTGCGGTTCGATGATGTCAGTGGTGTCGCCGGCCGCTCGGGGCACAGCGAGAACGAGCGCGAAAAGTGCGATAGCAAGCGTGGCCGGTCCTACCCGGCATGCCATACATCTCATAGCTCTCCTCCAGACGGGTTCCATATTGGATTACCCGCCTCCCGCAATAAGAAACCTTACTGCAATGTGTCCAAATATCCAAGTGCAAATCCAGACAGTCACTTCTCTTTGTCACTGGTGAGAGTGGCACGATGACCTGCCTCGGTCGCCGTTTGGGCGTTATACGCTCTGTCCACACCGAGAAGTCACTCTAGGACAACGGCTCAGGCGACGAGCCCTTTGTACCGTTGATTTTATGAGTGAATGTGTGTGTATCGGTGGTCGGTCAAGCGAGAAAAGGGGTCGAAGATGAAGCAGCGGGTCAATCTGATCACCCTCGGCGTAGCCGACCTCAGCCGCGCGCGCAACTTCTATACGGCGCTGGGCTGGACGACAGGAGCCGCCGCCGAGGACGATGTCGTCTTCTTTCAGGCCGGTGAGATGGTCGTCGCTCTCTGGGACCGGGCGGAGCTCGCGGCCGACAGCTGCACCCAGGACCGGGGTGGGTGGGGAGGAATCACGCTGGCTATCAACTTCAACTCGCAAGCTGAGGTCGACGAGGCGATCGAGGAGGCGCGTGCGGCGGGAGCGGAGATCGGCCGTGAGCCGGGAGAGACATTTTGGGGCGGCTACACCGGCCTCTTCGTCGACCCGGACGGGCATCCGTGGGAGGTCGCCCACAACCCCCGCTGGACGGTCACCGAGAGCGGCGGTGTCCGCCTCGGTTGAGGTCGACGACGGCGCTGGCTCTTCGCGCCCGGGGCTGGGGCGCTCAGCACAAAAAAAGGGCGGACGCCGCTCGAAAGCTGCGCCCGCCCGTTCCTCGCTAGGAGATCTGCGTCAGCTCGTCTCGTCGGGATGCGTCTGGTCGATCAGACGCTTGGCCGCGAACGGCTGCGTTCCGGGATCGCTCTTCGGCAGCATCGCCTTGACCAGCACTTTGTCGCCAACAACGACGTCGTTGAGATCCTTGAGGGTGTCGCTATTGGTGTCGGCAACGACGATGCTCGCGCCGGCGAGGTCGAAGGCCACGGTCTGGCCAACGTAGCCGCCCTTGCGGACGCGCGAGTTGCCCTTGGCCACGGTGACCGTGCTGTTGCCGGCATAGGTGCCCTTGAACACGTAGGCCACGTTGTGGACCTTGGAATGGCCTTTGCCTTTCCCTTGGGTATGGCCCTCCTTGTGATGTGCCATCGCACCGGCCGGGACCGCCAGAGCTGCCACCCCCAGCGCGACGATCAAGTTCCTGCGCATACGGCTCATGTACCTAGACCCTCCTTGGTTGATCTCCGGACATGATTGTCCAGCTGAGACCTGTAACGGAGCTTAAACCACGCTGTCAGGCCAAATAGACGGATTGCGGGACAAATTAATGAGCCAGCCTGAAGCACGCTCGAGCCAGGGCCAGCCCGCTGACCGGCGGCAGGCACGCGCCGTATGGCCTCGGCAATCCCGAGTTCTGGGAAACGACGCTGCAGAACTGGCAGTCCGAGTTCCTCGCCGTCGGCTCCTTCGCCGTCTTTGCGATCTTCCTTCGCCAGCGCGGCTCGCCGGAGTCGAAGCCGGTCGGCGCCGCCCACACGGATACCGGCCTCGAGGGTTAGATAGTCGCCTAGCGTTGTGGGTGCCGGATCGTGCGGGAGCCGGTCCAAGTGGGAGGATGCAGCGCTTTCATGACCGCGCACAGAGAATCTCCCCTCTCGATATTTCTGCGCTTCCTCAAGTTCGGCCTCCTTGCCTGGGGCGGGCCAGCGGCGCAGATCGCGATGATCAAGCACGAGTGCGTCGACGAGGAGCGCTGGGTCTCCGAGGAGGCTTTCAAGAAGACGCTCGCCGTCTATCAGGTGCTTCCCGGTCCCGAGGCCCACGAGCTCTGCGTCTACTTCGGCCGGATGCGCGGCGGCAAGCTTGGCGGTTTCGCCGCCGGGCTCGGCTTCATGCTGCCGGGCTTTCTGCTCATGCTCGCGCTCTCGATCCTCTACGTGGAGGCGAACCTGGCCGGCCACCTCGAGGAGCTCTTCTACGGGCTGACGGCAGCAGTGGGCGCCCTGGTCGCTCGCGCCTTAGTGCGGCTCGGCCCCACCTTCGTCACCGACGTCCCCTTGGCGATCATCGCCGCCGCGGCCTTCGTCCTAACCCTCTTTGCAGATGCGACCTTCGTCCTGGTGCTGCTCGGGGCGGGCCTCGCTTACGAGCTATGGACGAACGGTGGGCGCTGGCGGGGCGGCGCCAACTCGATCTCCATCGGCCCATTGGCGATCGTCGCCCTTGCGCTCGGCACCATCACCCTCTCACTCACCGCGGCGATCTTCTGGGAGGGCCTGAAAGCCGGACTGCTCACCTTCGGCGGCGCTTTCACGGTGATCCCGTTCCTGCAGGAGAGCGCCGTCGAGGGCCAGGGTTGGCTGACCGAAAGTCAGTTCGTGGACGGGCTGGCGATCAGCGGCATCTTGCCCGCGCCCCTGATCATCTTCTCCACCTTCGTCGGCTACCTGGCGGGCGGGTTGGCCGGCGGCATCGTTATGACGCTCGGCATCTTCCTGCCCGCCTTCGTCTTCCCGATCTTCTTTCACCGTGGCTTGATCGCCGTCGCCGAGAACCCGCGGATCAGGCCATTTCTGCTCGGGGTCGCCGCCGCAGTAGTGGGCTTGATCGCCGCCGTCGCGGTGTCGATCATCGAAACGAGCGTGGTCGACGTGCCGACCGCGATCCTCGCGCTCGGCGCCTTCCTAGCCCTCAACCGCTGGCACGGCAAGCTGACCGTTCTCTACGTCGTCCTAGGCTGCGGCGCGATTGGAGCGCTCCTGCAGCTCACGGTCATCTAGCCGGACCTGATCCGAGGGTTTGCCGGCGCCGCGGCTCGCATGCTCTACTACGAGCGTGACCATTGGCTCGCCGCTGGATCGAGCGGTATTGATCGCGCTTGCTTGGCTGCTAGTCGCACTGCCGCTGTTCCATCTGAGCGCCCGCGCCGACAGCGCTTGGGCAGAGGCGACCAGCGGCGGCACGTCAAGAGCGTCGGCGCTGTTTCCAGGAGTTGAGCGAGCGATTCGTGCTTGCGCGAACCGTCACCGGCGGGCGGCGGGGCTCAACCCGCTACGGCCAAGTGGGGTGCTCGCCGAAGCTGCTCGCCTACATGCTCGCAACATGGCCGGTCACGGTTTCTTCTCCCACACCGACCAGCGGGGGCGGGGGCCGCTCGAGCGCGTCCAGATCTTCGACAGCGAAGAGAGGTTCGTCCTCGTCGGCGAGAACATCGCCGCGGGCTATGGGTCGCCACGTCTGGCCTGCAGGGGCTGGATGAACAGTTCTGGCCACCGGGAAAACATCTTGCGGGAGGGGTTCACAACTATCGGTGCCGGCTTCGCCCGCGGCGGCCCCCTCGACCGCTATTTCGTCCAGGTATTTGGCCGAAGAGAAGCGCTGAGGCGATGAGCATCCGCCGTGCAAGCGCTGAGGACGCCGCCGATGTGGCGCGCCTTCTACACGACTTCAACACCGAATACGACGAGCCGACGCCGGGCACGGCCTTCCTGAGCCAACGGCTCGAGGAGTTGATCGGGCAAGGAGATGTGACGGTGCTGCTTGCCGGCGACGGACCGGATGGCTTCGCACAGCTGCGCTTCCGCCCCTCCGTTTGGGCGGAGGCGCTCGATGCCTATCTAGAGGAGCTCTACGTCGTCCCTGCCAAGCGCGGCCGCGGCATCGGCCGCGCGCTCCTCGAGGGAGCCATGGATGCCGCCCGAGCGGCCCGTGCCACGCACTTCGACCTGACCACGGGTGAAACCGACACCGCGGCCAGAGGCCTTTACGAGAGCGCCGGCTTCACCAACCGCGAAGGCGGCGAGGACGGCCCGCAGATGCTCTATTACGAGCGCGACCTATAGGCGACCAGCACGGCTACTAATAAGGACCGGGCCCGACTCCTAAGCGAGTGCGATTTCTATGCGGGTACTGAGAGAGCCTCGCCGCTTATCTCGAGGCGCCATCGCTCGAGCTCGGCTCGCTGCCAGTCGGCGCGCTCGATCAGCGCCGGCAGATCGAAGCGGGCCAGTTGGCGATCGAAGTCCTGATGCAGCACTTGCCACATCCCCAGCCTGCCGTTTGTGGTGAGGTGAAGCCCATCGAGCTCGACTAGGCGGCTAAGCGGGGAGTAGCCGGTGACCTGCCCGTTCAACTTCAGGCGGCCGACCTTCTCGGTGATCCACCCGGCAGCAATCTTCACCCTGTCCTTGCCGACGCCGAGCTCGACCATGATCTCGGTCAGGACCGCCCGGTCGGACTCCACCTCTCCACAGAGTTGGCGGAGCCAATCCCCCAGCTCGCTGCCCTCGTTCGACCCCCTGGAGCGTCGCGCGAGCTCGACCTCCGCGGTGGCCACGGCTAGATGATCGTTTAGGTAGGTGGCGAGGAGGCGGTCTCCCATGGGCTTCTCCTTAGATCGCTTGACCGGGCGGGTACCCGGGTATCACCTGGGCAGTCTGAGATGCGCACTTTCTTTCACAGCTGTCCGGCCGACACGAACCCCGAGCTCCTCCTCGATCCCGAGCGGCAGTTCACGACCCCATGGGGCTCTCCCGAGCATGGCCCCTGTGACAAGTGCGAGGGCCCGGGCACCGTGCGGTACGAGTGCAAGTCATGCCTCGAGGAGGGCGCCGACGAGGATTGCCCGGCCTGCGAAGGGCGGGTTCATTTCCAGGCGCCTTGTCCGGCCTGTGAGGGAAGCGGCGTCATCGACCGCACCCGCCGTCGCGGCATCGCCGTCTTCCCGACCCGGGCTGGGCTGTACCGCTATCTGGCCGAGCGCGAGGCCGACGTGGAAGAAAGGGTGATGGTGGAGCTGGAGGGAGAGGTCAGCGAGGACCGGGACCTTGACGCCGACGCCGGTGCGTTGCTTCTGCACCCAACGCGCATCGTCGCCGTTCACGGCTTTGACGACGAGCTGATCGACTCGCTCAGAAAAAGCTTGGCGATGGGTGAGTAGAGAAGTGCACTCCTTACCTTCGGTGCCGGCTCAGTCTTAGGTACACGGTGAGGTCACTCACCTGGATCTAGAGCCTGAGCTCTTGGGTACACGGTGAGTGCCCATAGGCGCACCTCAGTTTCTCTTCTACCAGCCCTCTATATATATGGAGGCTGAGGAACCGGCCGGCGATTCCGCTGGCCAGGGACTGACAGGACCGGCCGTCGAGCAGACGGCCCAGTAGTGGGGGATCGCGCCGCCTCGGTCGTACATGAGGCAGAGAACGATCTGCTTAGGAGTGCCGCAATGAAAGAGACAGGCAACGTCTTCGACGTTTCCAACACGTTGATGGAAATCGACGACCTTCCCGAGAGCGAGGCCGATTCTCCTCTCGATCACAGTCCAGTGTCTGCAGCGGAAGGCGAACCCCACTACTTCACAGTCGACGCCCCGGTGAGGCAGCTGGATGTTCGCCGGCGCGCGCTGGCCGCCCTGGCCCTTGCCGGAGGCAGCGTCGCCATCATCACGATGATCAGCGCCGCCGCCGGCTTTGGCGATGACCAGCCGAGCGCCGAGCGCCCCAGTGCCGCGCGGGTAGAGCAGTCGATGAGCGAGCGCCCGGCCCCGGTCGTGGCCACCCCCGCCCCGGGCCGCCGAGCAAAGGCTGAAGCTGCCGCACAGGCGCGGGCCGAGCTTGCCAGGGAGCGAGACCGCGCCAGGGCCAGGGCCGCCAAGGCCAAGGCCGCCGCGCGTGCGCGCCATCGTCGCCGCGCCTCGCACACAGCTCCTGCGCCGGCGCCGGCGCAGGAACCGGAACCGAGTTACACCCCGGAACCGGAAGTCGCCTACGCACCGGAACCCGAAGCGGCCTATGTCCCGGTCGAAACGGCGCCGCCTCCCGCACCGTCCTCTTCCGGCGGCGGGCAGGAGTTCGGCATCGAGCCGTAGCGCATGGAAATGGGACAGCGACCAACCATGGGCAGCATCCTTCAGACCTGGCGGCGCCAGCAAACCAGTGAGGAGCGCACTCTCGTTCACTCACGGTGGCTCTGGCGACTCACCCCCGACCGGCGGGTCCGCGCCGAGCAGGCGATGCGCGCCGAGCCGGGCCTGGCGGGTGAACTGATTCGAATACTTGGCCACCACGAGGACCTCGACGAACACTTCGTCCTCGGTTTCACAGCGCGACCGGACCCAATCTCACCTCAGAAACGTCTCTCTGATGGTTTCGCCGCTATGGCGCTGCGCTGTGAGCAGCTTCGTGCCGAGGCGCTTCTGCGCCGGCGTTTGGAGTTGGAACGCAGCGCCAAGCGGGCTTAAAAAACTTCGCCCGAGGAGTACACGATGGAAGTGACTGAGAAATGAGCTCGGCAATCGCCGCGCTCCCCAATGCGATCGAGGATTGGACTCAACAGCAACGTAATTCCTTACTGGTAATTGCCCAGCGCACACTTGCGGGATACGGGAAGTACCAGTTTTCACCCGAGTTCATTGCCCGCCATATCGACGACTTCGTACAGGATGCCCTGCTGCAGGCCTGGGTCAGCCAGCAGGACCCCGAGACGGAGGCGCTGCGCATACATAACCCCGCCGGCTTCGTCTCCTTCAAGGTTGTGCAACTGGCGCTGGACAAAGCGAAGGGGGAGAAGCGACGGCTGGAACGCGCCGCTCCCGACGGAGTGCGAGCCGACGAGGGGGGCTTCGAAGAAGCGGCGGAGCGGGTCGGTGACCCGGTTCGCATCGACGAAGCCCACGAGGTGATGGAGAGCCTCGAGGCAACCAAGCTGGCGATGGCACAACTGCCTGAGCGTCAGCGGACCGCCTTTGTCAAGTGTCAACTGGAAGGCCGCAGCCAGGCCGAGGTGGCAGAGGAACTGAGTGAGCCCGGTGGACGGTCAGTTAGCCGCAAGGCAGTCGAGCGGCTGGTCGCCAATGCCCGCGTCAGCCTTTCCGCCGCCTTCGCCAAGGTCGCCTCAGGTGCCTTCTGCGAGGAACAGCGCCAACTGCTGGACCTCGTCGACCAGGGCGCGGCGACTCCCGACCTGGAGCGGAACGCAAAGGCACATCTGCAGGACTGCTCGCAGTGCGCTCAGGTGCGGGCGTTCGCATACTTCGAGCGCGGCGCCCGCCCGGGCGCGAGCGCGCCGCCGAAGGTCGGCGTTCCGGCCCCGGCCGCCACCACGGGCCTTCTAGGCAGCGTCCAGCATTGGACGCTCGCCGCCGGTGGGCGGGTGCGTGACCTTGCCACCAGAGCCTGGCCGCAATGCCCCCCGGGGCAGAGCCAGCCGCGGCAACAAGCCTCGCCATCCATCCCTGTCATGGGTTCCCTGCAACCAAAAGAGGTGTGAGCCTTGCCCAAAGCACGACAGTCCTCGACGCGTCGCAAGCAGAAGTCAAAGACGCCCGCTGCGCCCCCTGGCCAGCCGCTCCATCCCACGGCGTCCAAGGGCAAGCCGGCTCATCCGACGATGTCGAAAGGCCAGCCGGCTCAACAGGCGTTCGCGCTCGATGGGGTGGCAATCCGCACCGCGAGCCCGGCTCGCCGCCCCACCAAGGTCACCGCCGCGGCTGTCGGCGCCGCCATGAGCGGCAACGGTGAGGGCGCTCGTGCCGGCCACGTCCAGCAGGAGCTGGACCTAGGTCTCTAGTAAGCGCCCGGCGCGGAGGCCCGCGCCGGCACGCGGAGGCCGCGGGCAAACCTCTTGCAGCCCCGGTCTCCGCCTCGACAAAAGTCTCACTGCGGGTGGTGGGGGATCGGCGAACCCCAGTCGTACACCCACCAGCGCATGTTCACCGATGAGACAGCTTCCGTTGGTTCAAGGCTCAGCTCGAGTGGATGTCCTCCGCCCGGGGTGAGCCTGCCTGTCGCTCGGGACGAGTCCGTGCGTTCGCAAATAGGCCCATCAGCAAAGGAGAAGACACGATGAGCCACGCAGAAAAGAGGCGTCGGGCACGGGACCTCCTGGGCCCTGTTGTTGCCGGAGCCCTGGCCGCCTGGCTGGCTCTCCAGCTCTCCATTGCCCACCTTCTGCTTGAGGCGGCGGGCATCAAGAAGGAAGGCAAGGGGGACTGGAGCGCGATCAGCAAGGTCGCCGACCGGATCCAGGAGCCGATGATCGTGGTGATGATCGCCGCGGTCCCCCTTGGCATCTTGGGCGGCGGCATTTTGATGGTCATTGGCCATCGGCATGCGGCCAAAATCCTCGGCCAGGTCGTTGCGGGCGTAGTGATCGTCGGCATCGGCACGTCGCTAAGCAAATAACGGGCCGTGAGGAGGTTTCCCGACATCTGGAGGGCGGCGGGCGCGAGTCAGCATCATCGCGTCCGCCCGCTCTGGGTCCTGGCGACGGTCCTATGCGCCGTTGCAGCGTTCCTGACCTCCCCTGCTGTCGCGACGGCCGCCAAAGGGGGAGCGACACAGTACGAAAAGGATGTCGAGGCGCTTCCCGGGAATGCGAGCCCAAAGGAAGCCTGCGCGGTCCTCATCAAGCACAAAAAAGTCAAGCCTTCTCAGGAAGTTCGGTGTCGCCAGCTGGTTGCCGACGGCTTCGCTGCGGCGAAGACTGTCTCTGACGACAGCGATCTGACAATCCACGCCGCCACCGCCTGTGTGGCGCAGGTGCTCGAGCAGCAGAAAAAAGCGGCTGTCACCAAACAGTGCGCCAGGCATGTCGTCGAAAAGGAGGAAGAGAGGCGCGACCGGGAAGACGACGACGACGACGGAGGCCTGTTCGGCGCGGCAGCGGGCTTCGTCGGCGGGGTGGTGGACGACGTCACCGGCGCTGCAAGCGGAGCCATAGAAGGCACGATCCTCGACGGCTTCAACGCGATCATCGATTTCCTCTTCGGCGGCCTGCAAGCCGCGATCACGGTGGCGCTGATCAAGTGGATCATCACGATCCCCAATCTCTCCGGTGGGCATGTCGGCGACCTGGAGTCCCGCATCGCGCTGGGAGCCGGAGCCCTGCTGGCGGCGACGATGACGGTCTCGATCGTGCGGTTCTGGGGATCCGGCCTGACGGGCGGAGGCGCTTGGGCGGGGGCCGAGGGCATCGCGCGCGCCGCGGTTGCCGCTTGCTTGATTGGCCTCTGGCCACGGATTTTCGACCTCGCCGTGCAGCTCTCCAACGCGATGCAGTCCGGGATCCTCAATGAGGGCGCCGAGCATCAGCTGAAGTCGCTTTTTCAGAACATCGGGAAGGTCGGCTTCTTCACCGCCGGCACGGTGCCGGTGTTCCTCAGCATCGTCACCGCGATCGTCGGGATGCTGATGCTGCTGGCGCTGGTGGCGATGAAGATCATCATCACCAGCCTGACGATCGTGCTGTTCTGTGCGATGCCGCTTGCCTTGGTGCTCTGGCCGATCCCTGAGCTGTCCGGCGCCGCCAAGTTCTGCCTTCGCTCGCTTGGCGTCGTGCTGGCGATCCCGGTTGTCTGGTGCATCCTCTTTGGCGCCTTTGCCGCGATCGGCGCCGACACCTTCACCTTTCACAACACCGGCAAAGACCAAGGGATCTTTGGCACGACCCTGAACGTGGCAATCGTCCGTCCGCTGGTATCGATCTCGCTGCTGTACCTGGCGCTGGTCATGCCTCGCCGCTTGCTTCAAATGGCGCCGTTCATGGGCGGTGGCGGTGGCGGCATAGTCCGCACCATCGCGACGGGCGCCGCTCTGCGCACCGGGTTCAGCTACGCGCCGCAAGGGGCGAGTGCGGCAGCCGCGGGATGGAAAGGGAATCCCAGCGAGCAACTCCAGGTGCACGGAAGCCCCTTTGAGAAAAGAGCGATGGAGGCAGGCCGAGGTCTCCGCGAGGCCATCAATCCAAAGGGTGCGGCAAAAGCCAAACCGCTGGCCTCGAAGCTGCCGGGAAGCTCCCAAGCCCCCGAGGGCGCTGGGACGAAGACTCAAGGTGCCCATCAGGCCCCGGCCAAAGACAAACAGGGCAACCTCCAGCCTCCCGGGCCTTGGACTGCGCAGCAGACCATCGCGCACAAAGAAGGTGCCGGCGCCCGGCAGCGGGAAATGGACTTCAACCAAAAGTCGGGTCAACCTGGCACGGTTGATCAGGCTCAGCAGGCGATCCGGACCCTCGACGGCATGGAAGACCGGACGCTGTATGACGCAGGCACGCTGGCCGGCCGCTATTGGAAGAACGACCAGGCCACGAAAGCCTTTGCGGACTGGTCGCAGAATCCCGCCGTGCCGGCGGAGGCGAGGGACGCTTTCTGGACGCTCGGCAGCACTTCGCCTGGCGACCGCAAACTGGCCTTCGAAGGCTATGCCAGCACACGAATGGCCGCTGGCGGCGCACCCGAGCCTGGCGGCTCCGCTCCGGATGGCTCCGGACCCGGTTCTTCGCACTCACCTGAACGCGCCTCTGATGCATCCGGACGGCCCTCCGGGCCCTCCGAACGTTCGCGTCCTTCTCCGGTGAGCCCCAGTCCCCCGCCTTCCCGCACCCCGCATGCTCGGCCACCTCAAGGTGGAGGGTCCGGCCAATGAACATCCCCTACCGCCACCTCGAAGACAAGCTTCGCATCTGGAGTCTGACCATCCTCCAATGGGCGCTGATCCTGATTGGAGCCGGCGGTGCATTCGTATGGGCTGTCTACATCAGTCCCTTCAGCTGGTCGGTGACGCTCTTCACCGCTGTGTACGTGGCCGGCCTGCCGGCGATGGCGGCCCTGGTCGCCGGGGTCAGTGAGTTCGACGCTTGGCTCTTCCTCCGCTCCGCCTGGAGTTGGTGGCGAAATCCGGGTCGCTACCGCCCGGGCCCGGGCCCGAGGCCCGAGGGCTACGTGATCGCCCCGGCCGAGCGCCCAGCGCGTGAGCGGGGCTCAACCGTAAAGCCGATCGATGTGGAGGCGTTATGGGAATCGTGAGGAGGAAGCAGGAGATGGCAACCGAGGAGATGCGTCAGGCCGGCGAGCTTCTACCGGTCGAGGCGATCGACCGCAGCGGACTGATGATCACCTCAGATGGCGCCTTTGTGAGGACGATCGAGGTGACGCCTCTGAACCCCTTGCTCCTCTCCCGGGAAGAGGCGGCGCAGGTGGCCGCCTCCTACCAGCAAATGATCTCGCGGCTGCGGCCCGGTCAGACCATCCAGTTCCTCATCGACTCGCGCCCCGTCAATCTGGCGGAGCTTCTCGAGGCCTCGCGAAGGGAGGTGGCGGCGCACTCGGGTGAGCTGCCGAGCGCCGGGCAAGCATCCACCGTCGACCCAGTGGACCTCTCGCGCTGGCGGCTCTATGCAGCGATGGAGGAGTCTCTGCGCGAGAACTCCGAAGACCAAGCGGCGGCGCAGCTACGCGCCTTCGTCGTGGTGCCGTTCATGCCACCGGTCGATAAACGGTCCGAGTTGCTCTCGTCGCTGCCCTTCGGCTCTCATCTCAGCGGAGGCGACCTCGTACGCGACCTGCCCGCGCACCGCCGTCTCATGCGGCAGTCGTTGGCCCACACCGATGCGCTGCGAGCCGAGATCGAGGCGACCGGACTGCCGGCGAGGATCCTCAACGGCGAGGAGGTGGTGAAGAACCTCTGGTCCTATTTCAACCCGAGCTCCGCCGACAGAGGCGTGCGCTCGCGGGGAGCCGGGACCGAGGTCCTGGTCGACCTCGATTCGCCTCGCGCTCAGAAGGAAGCCGAGCGCGCCGCCGGGCGCATGCGCGAAGCGGTCGCGCAGTCCGCCCTCGACTTCAGCAGCTCGGACAAGTGGGCCTTCATCGATCGCGATGTAGAGCAGACGATCTACATCTCCAACATCGTCGAGGCCAGCGAGTGGGGGTGGCTGATGGCGCCGATGATGACTCGCGCTTCGTTTCGGATGTCAGTCTTCATCCACGCGATGGACCGCCGCCGCGAGCGAGCGCGCATCAAGCGCAAGTACAACCGCACTTTCTCGGTCAATCGCGGGGCGGAGCAGAAAGGCCGGCCGCCCGACGTCGAGCGCTACGCCCAAGAGGACGAGCACCTGGAGGCCCTGGGTGAGCTCGGTGGAAAGGTGCGCGCCTCGGTCTTCAGAGTTTCGATCTATCAAACGCCCAGAGTGAGCGGCCCCGAACCCGACCTCGACTTTCTCAGCGAGTCGGTGGACTGGGCGGCTAACGAGCTCGAGACCGCCAGCGACTGCCGTGTGAATCGGGGCGAGTTCCAACAGGAGAAGCTCTGGCGCTCGACCCTGCCGCTCGGCATGGATGTCGCGCACCACACAAAGCGCTACGTAACGCGTAACGCCGCCGACATGGTGCCCCTGGTGGGAACCGCGTGCGGCTCACCGAGCGGCGTCCCCTTCGCCTTTTCCGAGCCGCTGCGCACTCTGGAGCGGATCAACGTTTACGACCGCACCCATGAGAACCACTCGATGGTCCTCACCGGCAAGTCCGGTAAGGGCAAGACCCACACCGCCAACGTTCTGCTCTCGCGCCATATCGCGCACGGCACGCGGGCCTTCGTGGTCGATCGCGCGGGTCATTTCGAGGTCCTCACACGTCTGCTCGCAGGCGCACAGCACATCACGATCGGAGCAGAGGGCACCGAGTTCGCGATCAACCCATGGGACGTGGAGGACCCCACCAACGTGAGTCAGGAGAAGATCGGCTTCCTCCTCAGCCTGCACGCCACGATCATGGGGGAGGAGGGCCTGACGATGAGCGAACGCTCTCATCTCGGCGCCGCGATCCGCCAGGTCTATCTGCGTTCCTGCCTGCCGACCGAGAAAACCGAACCCTGCGAGTCGGCGCTCCGCGAGGAGCTCGAAATGCGCGCGGACGAGCATGCCGGCACCGCACCCGAGATGGCGCTCGAACTGCGCAACATGGCCACCCGCCTCGGCGAGTTCTGCGGGGACGGCAGCTACGCCTACCTCATGGACCGCAAGACCTCAGTCTCGACTGATGCGCCGCTGGTCGTCTTCGACACACGGCGGGTGCCAAAGGACGTGCTCCCCGCGGTCACCTTCGCGATCGCCGAGTTCGTTCGCCGCCGCGTGGAGGTTCACGCCGCCGCGTGCGAAGAGGAGGCCGCCAAGCCGGACGCGCCGTTGTTCACCGGTCGCTCGATCCTGATGATCGACGAGTGCTGGGCGCTGCTGGAGACTGCCGACACAGGAACCTTCCTCAACGAACTTGCGCGTCGGGCCAGACACCTCGGGATGTGCCTGCTGGTCAGCTCCCAGGCGCTGAGCGACTTCGACACCGAGCACGGTCGCGCCCTGCTTCGCAACTGCACCCAGCAGATCCACCTGGCCCAGGAGGCCGCGGAGATCCCCTTCATTCAGGAGACCGCGCGCCTCTCCGATGAGGAGGCTGCACTGCTGGCTCGCCTGCGCACGGTCAAGGGCCAGTTCAGCGAGATGTTCTGGATCAACGGCACCCGAGGCCGAGGGAAGGTGTCGTTGCGCCTGGGCCCGAGCGAGTACTGGGCCTTCACCTCCGATCCCCACCGTGACGTTCCCAGGCGCAATCAGGCGATTGCCGAAAACGGCGGCGACGTTTGGGCGGCGATCCATCAACTGAGCCGCGAGAGCCACGCCGGGCGCGGGGCAGCCCAGGAGCCGGGCGCGGTCTAGGCCGTGGGACCGATGAACCGTGCCTGGACCGGCAGCAGCAGCAGGCGCGAAGGCGGCCGGCACGGCCGCCGGTCGCGTGGGCGGAAGCGCGGCGACTCGATCTGGCTCCGCGAAAGCTGCGAAAGGCGGCGCGGCGGCGTCCCGCTCCTCGCGGGGCAAAGGAGGGGGGCGCAGCTCCGGCAGTCGCACGAAGTTGAGCGGACACCTCTCCTCGTTCCGGGGGCGCAAGCGCAAGCCGGGCGGGGAAGACCCGACGCTGTTCAGCTCGACCTACATCAAATTCGTCGGCATCGCCGGCGGGGCGCTGGTCTTTTTCCTCTTGGTGATCATCGCTCCTCTGGTGATCTTCGACGCGGCAGCGAGTGGCTGCGGGGGCGCGGAAGAAGACGAAGCGGTACCTATTCAAACCAATCACCAGACGGACCCCGAGGGTCTGAGCCAAACCCAGATCGCGATCCGCATCTATCTGGTTGGCCAGGTGATGGGAATGACGCCGCGCCAAATTGTTACCGCCTATGACGTGGCCTACGTGGAGTCGACCATGAGCAACATCTATGGCGGAGACTCAGACAGTAGGGGTGTTTTTCAGCAACGGAACTTCAGCCCCTGGACTGACGGCGGCAAGAACCGCAACAACGTGATCGATTCCTCGATCGCCTTCTTCCTGCAACTGCGAAAGCTGGACGAGGGGCAGCCGATCCCCGTGCTGGCGCAGGACGTCCAGGTCTCTGCCTACCCCGAACGCTATTACGAATGGGTCGCGGAGGGAGTGGCTATGTACAACAAGATCCACCGCCTGTTGGGCTCAGCGAGCGGAGTGAAAAAAATCGAGAACCTGCAGGGCGTGGTGATCAACGGCTCCGGCCTCGATGCGCTGACCCTCGGTGCGGCGTGCAGTGGCATCACGGCCGTCGGTCCCGCCAACGTCAAGGAGGTCGTCACCCTCTATGGACCGCGTTCCTACAAAACGCTCCCGGCCAAGGTTTGGGTGGGCGGCGAAGGACCCCAGCAGGTCGACACCCGGATCTGGGATGACGCCGTCTGGGCGTTGACCACTTACCACCTCGTGGTGACCGCGGCGCGGGAGACCGGCCACAAGACCCACGGCGACGGGACCGCACTCGACATAGTCCCCGCCAGCGGCTACGGCTGGGATGAGACCGCCCTGCGCTTGGCGCGCGACTTGGGCTGGACCTCGGAGTGCGGTGGGAATGGGCTCGCCAAGGCCGCCGGCGGTACCTGTGACCTGGTCCCGGCGATCATCTTCGTCGGCTACAACGGCTTCCCAAGCCATGGCGATCCGGAGCACGCGGGAAGTAATGCCCACCTTCACGTCTCCTGGTACAACAGCTGCTACGGCTGCGGCGGGGGAGCGCTGGTATCCCCCCGCGACTGGGTGAAAGTGTTCCCGGCGGGCGAGGAAGAGGAAGAGAAACCCAAAGCCGTCAAAAAACCTTCGAAAAAAGGTGCGAGCCCGAAACAGGGCGCGAAGCAGAAAGCGAAAAAATCATGACGCGGCGGCGTCGGCGTCGCGCACAACTTGCCTTCCTCGGCGTCTGCGCCGCGCTCGTGGGGATCGGCGCCGCGTCGATCGCCATCGACACGAATATGTCGGGCGACGAAGGCCTGCTCCCGCCGCAGCCCGAGCAGTCCGCATCTCCGCAAGCAGGACATCCGCCGCAGCACGGTCATGCTGATGAGGAGTTCGAGGCGATTGTTTCCACGCCGGGAATGGCAAGCCTCGCCGGGCCGGCGGCATCGGTAGTGCGACGCTTCGCTCGGGCCTGGGCGAACCGCAACACGGTGCTGACCGCCGTCACCAAACAGGAAATGGTCGGCCTCAGCGCCGGAGCCTGGGCCGGGGCGGTCTTTCGGCAGGCGCGTCTGACCTTGCCTGCCATCGAAGGGGTGGGAGCCGAAGGCAATCTGGTGATGATGAAGTTGACCACCGTTGCGCCGGGAAGCAAGACCGCCTTGGTGGTAACCCGGGAGCGTTTGCTGGGGCCCGAGGGCAAGCCTTCCGCTCCTCGTTACGAAATCTATCTCGCCCGCCTCGATCAGGTCACGCCTCAGGGCTACGCGATCACCGCCTGGGAACCGCAGCGATGAGCGTCGACGTGGAGACCGCCGAGCGGCACAAAACAAGTGCCGTTGCCCCCGCACCACTGCTCGCCGTTTGCGGCATCGGCGGCGGCGTTGGTACCAGCACCTTGGCTTTTCTCACCGCAATGTATGTACAGCGGTTTGCCTCCGCGCCGATTCTCCTCTCTGACACTGGAGGCCCCGTCGCTTCGCTGGCCGTACTGGCCGAGAAAGGATCTCAACTCTCACTTCCCCAGGCCGCCTCGGCGATTGCCGCCGATGCACTCGGTGTGCCGCTATTTGTGTCCCTTACCACCAAGCTGCGGTTGATCGCCCGCGAGCCCGACCTCGACGATTCTCCCGATCCGAGCGGCCTTACACGCCTCCTTCACGACGCTCGCAGCGCCCACCCGATTACGATCGTCGACTGCGGTTCGCTCCAGCGTCCGGTGGAGCGCTCGGTAGCTGAACAGGCATCGTCCATTCTCTGGGTTGCACAAGACTCCCCGGTGGGGGCGAGGCGGTCGCATGCCACGCTGCGCTCACTGCCGCTCCGCGCCGATCGAGAGATCTTGGCCGTCCGCGCAAGCGGGGAGCGAAACAGCGCCGTGGAGCACGAGCTGATGAGGGCGGCCGATCTTCGCGACGCCTCGATGGTGTTCGTGCCAACGCTGCCCGAAGTGTGTCTCGCGGGACTGGACGCTGCGTTGGAGACAGGGCAACTTGCCCTGGAGGCCATCCGGGGGCGACTGACATGAGCATCGAGCCTCGGTATGGCGACAGGCAGCTGCTGTTACTCGCTTTGGTTGTGTTGGGAGCCAGTGCGTTGCTCGGAGCCGCGATCGGGGCCTCGCGCCTAGGTCTGTTTGTCCCCGAGGCCAGCTCCGGCTCGTTGGCTGAGGCGGGGGCCATCCTTTTGAACAATCTGGAGATTTGGGCACTGCTGGTGGCGGTCGCCCTGTTCCAGCCCCTTGGCGTTCCCAGACTCACCCCCGGTTTCCTGCCGCTTTGGCTGACAGACCTGACCGTTGCGATAGTCGTCGCTTTCAACCTCATCGCGGTAGGGGGCGTAGTGGGCGCACTCGGCTTCGATGCACTGCTGCGGATACTTCCGCACGCGCCGCTTGAGATCGGTGGCTTTCTTATCGTTCTGGTCGCCTACCTGCGCGCCCGTCGCGGCGTGCTTGAGCGACGCGAGGCGGTATGCAGGTTTGCGCTCGCGGGCCTCCTGCTGGTTGGCGGAGCTTTGGTCGAGACCTTTGTCTCGGGAGGGATGCCGTGAAGGTTCCGTTGGTCTCCCGCCTGCGTCGCCGTTGCTTCTCCGCCTGGGCAACGCTGATCGTTCGCGCTCTCGCGGCGATGGGCCTCATCTTGGCCGCGATTCTCGCCGCCGGAGAACACAATGGGCTTCTCAGCCTGGCTTTCCTCACCGCCGCCGCGGTTCTCTGCGTCGCCGTCGCACGGGCTCGGCGCATGACCCGCGATGTCGGCGCTGCCCTGCGTCTGCATCGCGCAGTGGAAAACGCGCTGAGTGTTCTTTCGTCCCAGGGCTGGCACCTCAAGCACTGCGTGCGCTGGCCGGAGGGCTTCGGTGACGGGCATCTGGCGATGACTGCGGCAGGGAACCTGGCCTTTGCGATCAAGGACTGCACGGCGCTGATCAGCGGCTTCGATCTCACACAGACGCAGAAGCTTGCGACCGCGCTGTCCCAGACCGGGAGCCCCCACATACCGATCTGCGTTACCGCGGCGGGTGACGCTAAGTCCCTCAGCGACCGAGGCGTGATCTGCTGCACCCCGGAGCGACTGGCGGCAGAACTGCTCGACGCCGAGCAGGCCTTCGTGACAAGCCTCTTCGATGAGGCGTCGCACAGTCGTCTGCTCTACGGCGAGAGCTCAGTTGAGTAGCGGTCGACCGAGGCGCCCGGTCGACCATCGACGCGCGCGCCGATGGGGGATCGATGTGCTTGGGTCGTACACCCGACAGAGCGATGGCGCAGCCTCTGTCGACCCCATCTATTGCTGTATCGCGGGCGCTCGCGCCGGCGGCCCGATTGGGGGTGTAGGGCTTGCTCGGGCGCTTGGTCGCCGTTGTGGTCCTTGTCGCCCTCAGCTTTGGGGCCTTGATCGGCGGCCTAGCGGCAATACGCAGCTCGGTCAGCCTCCCCGCCGACACGCATCTCGATCGAGGTGCACTCGATTCTTCCTCTCGCCACGGCCGGTCCCCCTCCCCTGCCGGCCGCGCTTCTGGCGAACCGAACGCCGTTGATGGGCCGGAAAGTAAAGACATAGCCGACTTTCCGGCCCGTCGACGTGCACAAAGGCAGCGCCCGGCGTCAAGCGAGAGCGCCCCCGCATACCCCGGCGTCAGCCGTGAGTTGTTTGACGCCGGTATGGGCGCCAGCCCGTTCGCCAAACCGCTGGCGATGATCTGGATCGCCACCCGCATCGTGCTGGTCATCCTCTTCGGCATCCTCGCGACCGCCCTCTGGACCCGGGCCTATGACCGCCGCCGTCGCCGCTACTCCGTGTTCCAGCTCAAGTCGTACCGCGACGAGGGTGTGTCGCTGGAGCAGTTGCGCTCCCTGATCAGCTCCTGGTCGAACCTGATGTTCGTCCGCAGCCGCCGCTTCCAGCGCTTCTTCTGGGGCGCGCCCACGCTGACCCTGAGGGTCTTTGCCACCCCCGAGCCGCTTCGATCCAGCGGTCAGTCGGAGGCTGAGGCCTCCTCGGACCAGCACAGTCCCACCGAGGTGATGTGGCTGATCCAGATGCCCCGCGATCCCAGCCTGGAAAAGGCGTTCAGCGAAGGATTCGTCGACGCCTACAAGGACACCCGCCTGGTGCGGATCGATCGCGACCACCGCTGGTCGCGTGAGATCACCCGCCTCAGCCGTGAGGTGGTGCGGCTGAAGAAGGTTCGCCCGCTTCCCTTCACCCTGCTGGCGGCGGGCACTCGCAACGCCGGCGACTCCCTCGTCGAGGGCTTCCAGGCGCCGCTCAGCGATCGCCTCGCCGCCACCCTCAGCGCCTATCGCGAGCCGGTCGAGCTGCAACTGGCCCTGACCGTGGCCCCGCGGCCGTTCGACCGTTTCGTCCACGCCCTGAGCCGCAAGCAGGGAGCGTCATCCGGCCCACCCAGCCCGGTGCTTGCCGCGGAAGGGCAGAACATTGCCAATACCTCCGTCAACGAGACCCACTTCTTCGTCGACATGCGGGTCGCCGCCGGGCGCTACGAGGTGGCCCGCGACGTGGCGGCGAGCTTCTCAGGGGCCGCGGGCGGCGACACGCAGCTGCGTGAGCGGCGGCCGATCCTGCGCCGCCCTATATATAGACGGCGCTTCCGCGACGGCACCTCCAACCCGCTGCCGAGCTGGCTGCACAGCGTCTACTCGGTGAGCGAGATCTCGCTGCTCTGGCAGATGCCCTCACGCGACCTCAAGGGGGTGGCGATCGAGCGCACCAACATGCCCCGCATCCCGGCGCCGCCGGAGGTCTGGCGGCCACGCGACCCCAATCTCGCCGTCCTCTACGACGTGGTGGGGACGCCGCTGGCCCCCAAGTACAGCGACCTGCCGATGAACATCGGCATCAGCGGCAACCAGGGAATGGGCAAGACGGCGCTCGAGGCCGCGGTCGTCTCCCTGGTGGCCCGCAACCCGAACTACGCGATGTTCCTACTCGACCCAAAGGGGGACCTGGCCGAGGCCGCCCTCTCGGCGATCCCCTCCAATCGCAAGGTCCACTACATTGACTTCCACGCTCCCGAATGCGGGATCGACCCGTTCCTGGTCTCCGGGGGCCGCGATTTCGACGCGATCGTCGACGTGATCAACCAGGGGATGATCGACGTCTCGCGGACCGAGGACGACGAGTCCCAGATCCTCGCCTCCTCCCTCGACCTGCTGACCAACGCCAACCTGGCCACCCTGGCCACCACGGTCCCGTTCGGAATCCGTCCCACGCTTCACCACTTCGGCCAGTGGCTCTCCACCTCCGACGGGGCGATCGAGTGGCGCGAAGCGCTGATCGAGAAGGTGCTCAAGCGCCGACCCGACATGCACGCCGTCACCACCGCCTATTTGGAGCTGCACTCGAATCTGAGGAAGGCGACGTCCGCCTTCGTCCAGCGCACCTCAGCCCCCTACAACAAGGTCCGCCGCCTCACCCGCGCCAACATCGACAAGGTCCTGCGCCATCCCAACGCGCTCGACGTCGGCCAGATCATCCGCGACCGCGAGATCCTGATCGTCAACGGCCAGCAGATGGGGGACCGTTACACAGTGATGCGCTTCCTGGTGCAGATGATCTCCCACGAGTTGGGCAATCAGCAGGCTCTACCCGAGGCCGACCGGGTGCCGGTCTTCCTCGGTGTGGACGAGGTGCCGCCGCTGCTCACGCCCTATACCGCCGACATGATCGCCCAGCGCCGCAGTGCCGGGCTCTCGTTCATGGCCGCCTACCAGCACGACGCTCAGATCGAGAACGAGCGTGTGCTCGAGACGATGACGAGCCTGCTGCAGATCTGGTTCCAACTGCGCTGTGGGATCACCGACGCGCGCAAGCGGGCCAATCTCTTCCAGCCCTCCTACGGGGACAAATACGAGAACCGCCTGGGCCAGCTGCGCTCCTATCGCTTCGGCCCCGCGGCGCTGGCGAACCTGCCCCGCTTCGGGGTGGCGGCGAAGATGGTGGTGGATGGCGAGCCGGTCAACGCCGCCGGCGGCTACACCAGGAAGATGGAGATCGACCCCGAGCGGATCGAGGAGCATCTCTCGCGCCAGCGCGAGGGTGGGGGGTACGTTCCACACACTCTGCGCGCCCCGGATCTGATGGGTCAGCAGAAGAAAGTGGTCGCCCAGGCGGCGGTGAAGGACTTCGTCGAGCCCGCCGAGGACGCCGATCTCTACATCTGGCAGCGGGAGGGTCGCGGGAATGGGCACGGCGTAGGGAATGGGCACGGAGCAGTCAACGGGCATGAGGATGGCGATCACTCAGATACCGAGCCCGCGCCTCTGATCTCGGCGCCGGCCGCTTCCGCGCCGCCGGAGCCAGCGCCGCCGGCCTCATTGCAGCCTCCTGAGTCGTCCGCTCCTCCTCCTCCGACTTCTATTTCGGTCTCGGATGAGCCGATCGCAGACGAGTCTTTTGTGGACGGGCCCATTGCTTCGACCCCGGCCCCTGAGCCTTCCGGTCCGCCGCCAATCGACCGAAGGGTGTCTCCTGGTGAGACTTTCGAGAGGCCCCCGTCCCTCGATCGCGATCAGGCGGTAGAGGCTCCCTCACCGACTCCTAAGGACGAGATCCCGGCGAATGCGACGCCGCCTAGGGAGGCGGTCCAGAACGAACAGGGTTCCGCAGAGCCACCAGGCAAACAGCCGCCGACGGAGGAGCCTGCCAGTGAAGAGCGCCTCACGGTCATCGACGCAGTGTTGCCGGACGCCGACGAACGCGACTACGAAGCGGCCGTCATCGCCGCTCGGGCCGCGGGTGGGGACCCGCAGGAGGCGGGGCGAAAGGTCCGCCGTAAACAGTCGGTCGTCGGCCCGCTGGGCAAGCCGCTGCGGGTCCCGACGAGTCTCCTTCTGGAGGACCTCGATGACTTCGAGGACCTCGACGACACCCAGAAGGCACAGCGCTTGGAAACGCCTGACGCCGTGCCGCGGTCCCGGACCGCGAGGGATGCCCGCGCGAAGCTCCTTGCCACCGGCTCCGAGCTCAAAGCGGAGAACGTCCTTGCCCTGCGCTGGATCTACGATTTCAACTACCTCACTAGCCAGCAGTTGGCGACCGTGATGAACACAAGCCTCTCGACGGTTTCGCGGCGGACGAAGCAACTGCTCGACAACGGCTTGGTCCGCGGCCTCACCTTCCGCCGTCACGGAGGGCGCAAGCGTGTCTGGTACCTGACCGATTTCGGCTATCGCGTCGGTCACCACTTCCACACCCGCCGCGGCTCGGTCCTGCCGGCCGACCCCGCTTGGCGGGAGCGCAGCGCCGATGCCGCTCTCGGGATCACTCACGACCTCCATGTCGGCGCTTACATGCTGCAGCTCGCCGCGCTGATCGATGGGCCCGGCGATCCTCTCGTCTCCAGCTCCGGCTTGATTGTCGAAATCAAGGGAAGCCGCGGCGCGACCATCGACCCGCCCAAGGAGCAGGATGGGCGCAAGCGCGTCCCCCTGACGCCGCAACTGCTAGCCGGCCTCGAGCCGAGCCTCGTCATCGACAGTCCCGTCGATTTGGAGAGCTTCCGCTCGCTGACTCCAGACGCCGCGATCTTCCTCCAGGACCTGCGGGACGCGGACGACAGGGCGCGCAACCAGATCCTGATCGACTACGACCGCTCGGGCCATCGCCAGAAGCTGGTCGGCAAGCTGCGCCGCTACGACGCCTTCTACGCCGCCTGGGGTCCCCGGCATCCTCTGGGTCGGCACGGGCTGCCGGCCACCCTCTTCGTCGCCGCGGACGAGTCGCTGCTACGCCGCCATCTGGCGATCGCCGATCAGATTCTCAGCACCCGCCGCGGCAGCTCTCGCACCCCTGCCAACGAGTGGCCTGCACCGCCGTCGCGCCGCCGCATGTTCTTTGCCCTCGAGCGGGATCTGCACCAGGGGTCGCTGCGTTGCTACCGGCTCCCCGAGCAGCCGCCGCTGATCCGCGAAGCCGGCGCCCGCAACGAGAACGAGCGAGAGGCCGCCCTGCAGTTCACTCCGGAGAGCCTCGATCTGCTCCCCGCCCGGCTCCTCTTCGAGCGCCGCGCTTAGTAGCTGGATCGCCAGCGCTGCCCCGCGGGCCCCCGGAGGGCCTGTCGGAGCCGGTGAAATCGGAATTGAAAGCCTGCAATTGGAGCCCCGTTGCCCGCTGCCTCTGCATTTGAAGGAGGCATCCGAGGCCTTTTCAGTTGCGCAACTCGAGGCGGCAATTTGGCTTCCCAAAGCCAAATTGCAGCTAGCTTCGTGGCGCTGCTGACGCCGACTGTCTCGCCAGGCAGTGCCTGCAGCTACTCGTAGGGCCGCATCGTTGACAGTGCGGCTGTCAGCGCTACTCTGACCACTCTTCTTTCAGCCTCTTGGCTTCCTTTACTGCGCATCACGCAGGCACGCAGCACCCGTATCACCCACCCTTTCGCAGCCGCGGCGTTTGCATTCCAGCGGACCGCTCTCCCTGCGATCGTCTCTCGCCGCCGCTACAGCCTGCCCCGCAGCACAGTTCTCACGGCCCCTTATTTGAGAACAAGCCAGCTGATCCATCAGAACAGATTTCGCAACCGCCATCCTCCGATGCGCGACTACCAACAAGCTTTGCGCTGGATCCGAATAAGGAAATAGAGCACCGCTGCGCGCTGTGCCAGCGCAACTCGTCCAACCCTGGACGACCCACAGCGTCCAGCCCACCTCGGCCTTCCCGGCCGAGGAAGAGCTTCAACCAAAAAACGCATCGATAGGGCCACCCGGCTTCATGCCGGCGCGGCCTTTTGCGTTGGCGAAACCGCGCCCCCTTGCGGGCGCGGTCCAGGGACGGCTGGCTACCGCCCTGCTGAGGATGCCAAGCCAATTCACAAAAAGAGGCGGGACGAACATTCCTCCTCCGAATGGACGGGAGTCTGACCATGCTGATGTGGAAGGTATTGCGAGTACTAGCTCGCCAGCCTCTGCTGGAGATGGACTACATGTGCGGCAAGTTGGGTGCTTCCCCTGACCAGCTCAACTACGTGGTCGCCATGCTGGAAGGAGTCGGGCTGATGAAGCGCGGATCCATCAGAGGCGAGTCGTTTGCGTGGCTTACGTATCGCGGCGTTCGCTTCGCCGTGCATCATCTGTCGGGGGTGAGCCATCCGGTTGTGCCAGCTTCCGTTCGAGCTCCGCTCCCCATAGGTCGAGTTCCCCGGCGCCCGCTCGTTGCCCGTATCGAGCTGGAGTTGAGCAGGAAGAGCCCTGCTGAGATGCAGCGGAGATTGGACGAGCTTCGAAGCACGACTGACGAGCCCCGTCTCTGAGACGTCAATAGGCATCACCGCGTCGACGTCACGTTGTCGACCCGGACGTGCCCACGAGCGGGTGAGTGAAGCAGAAGGCACCGCCGAGCTCTTCGACACGACCTACGCGTCATCCGCTGCGACTAGCGGCTAGCGCAATCCAGATAGATCAAACACTGAGGGCCTAGTGGCCGTTGGCTGGCCGCCAGGTACTCACCAACCCGGGGCGCACGCCCCAGGAGGTAGACGTCATGGCATTTATTGCTGGTAGGTCCCAAAGCAATGCAACCGACCGATGTGACTACGCGAACCGGGTCATCATCACCCTGGAAGCGCCGATCGCCGTCTCAGGCAGGCTTAATCGCCTGTACCTGATCGTTAGCGGCAGGGATGGCAGGCCCGTTGCCGTCCTGGACGGCAGTGGGGACGGGCCCGTCCGGCTCGACCGAACCGGCTTCAAGGGCGATCACTGCCTTGGCCCCCGGATCCAGGTGCCGGCCCCCGAGCTGGAGCGGTGCATGGCCCGGTGGAGGCTCCCCCTGCGAGCGGAGCTCAGGCGCAGGGCACGTGCACTCTGCCAGCGGTTCGGGGCGTCGATCGGCTGGAAGTCGAATGCCGGCGCAGCCGATCCCTATTGCTCCGGGAGCAAGCTGGTCATCACGCTGGAAGCGCCTTCCGATTCATTCGGCAGGCCCCGTCGTCTCCACCTGATCGTCAGCGTCGAGGACGGCAAGCCTCTCGCCGTTCTCGATGGCCGTCGTGACTGGGCGGGGCGTACTGGCTTCGCGGGCGAACATCTGCACTGCATGCATTTGCGAGTGGGCGCCCTGGAGTACAAGCGATACATGACCGAGTGGGGACCGACCTCACAGCGGGGCATCGAGCGACGGGCCCACGAGCTGTGCCGGCAGAACGGGCTCTTCCTCCGATGGATCGCGGCAGAAGAGGCATTCTCTCTCTGCTCGGATGCCGATCGTGAGCTCGCCGCCGCACTCTGGGTGCTTTGGGAGTACGGGCTCGCCCCCTTTGAGGTCCATTCCTCACGCGGGGTCTTCACCCAGTTGGGCTCCTACCGGGTGATGCGCGATCGGGAAGGTCGCGTGACCTTTGAGCGCAAGGACAGTGTGCTCGCTTCGCTCTGCATGGGGATGCTGGTTGAGCCGCCGACGCCCGACGGCCTTCTGTGGCTCTCGCGGGAGGTCCACAGCGGTAGGCATCCCTTGAGCTTGGGGGATGCGGTCGCCTGAGCTGCGGCGCAATCAGAAGTAGCCCAAGAGCGATACCCAAGATGTGCGAAAGGCCGCCCGGCTTCAAGTCGGCGCGGCCTTTCGTTTATCCCACCGCCCTCCTCAGAGGGCGGCCAGGCCGGCAAGCGATGGCGCTGCGGTCTGAATCCGAACTCAAGGAGGAGATCCAAATGGAGCATCAATCCAACTCGAAACCGTCCCCGGCGAAGACGATGCGGCCAGAGGGCGTGGCGCTGCCGGTCCTGACTGCGCCTTTGAACATCGACATCCTGCAGTCGCTCGCGGAGGGCCCAAAGCGCCTGCTCGACCTGCGCCGGGCTGCCGGCTCCCCGGAGAGCACCGTGCGCCTCTACGCGCGCACTCTGAGCGAACGAGGCATCGTCGAGCCTTGCCAGCTATCGGAGTTCCCCAGGTCCACCGCATACCAGCTGACGCCGGCAGGGCGAGATCTCTTCCGGACGGCGAATGCCTTCCAAGAATGGCTCAAGGTGGCACCAGGCGGCTCCATCGTGCTCGGCACCAATGCTTCGAAGAGCGCGATTAAGGCCCTGGCCGAGGGATGCTCTTCGCACATCGTCCGGGCCATTGCCGCCCGGCGGCTGACCCTCACCGAACTAAACGAGGCCATTCCGAAGATCGACCACCCGACTCTCGCGCGCCGACTCGAGTCGATGCATCTGGCGGGCCTGGTGGCACCCGATCCCGATGGGCGTCGGGGCACCCCCTACGCCCCCACCGACTGGCTTCGGCGATCGGTCATGCCGATGGCGACGGCCGCCGCATGGGAGCGGCAGCATCGCCCGGCCGATGCGCGGCCGATCGGGCGGCTCGCGGTAGAGGCTGCCTTTCTCTTGGCCATACCTCTGCTGAAGATGCCTTCGGCGTTCAGCGGCAACTGCCGCCTCGTGGTCGAGCTGCAGAAAGGCGAGCCGACCTTCGTGGGGGTGGTGGTCCGCGTCGAGGAAGGCACCGTGGTTTCCTGCTCGCTGCGTCTCGAGGAGCAAGTCGAAGCGTGGGCCTCCGGATCCCCAAGCCATTGGGTCGAAAGGATGAGCGGGGGAGATGCGCAGCCGCTGGAACTGGGAGGCGACACCTCGATGGCAGAGGCGATGCTCAACGGCCTGGCAGGTGCAGTTGCCCTGTCGTCCTCTTGAGAGCGACGAGGCATAAGCCTCGAGCCCCGCCCCCGGGCTCTGAGGCCTACCGAGCGACAACCCATGCCACGTGAATGGGCCGCCCCGGCTTTGCCGGTGCGGCCCTTTTTTTGTGGCGCAAAGCGAAACCGCGCCCCTGGGGGCGCGGTCCAGGGACGGCTGGCTACCGCCCCGCTGAATGAGCAAGCCAAGAAATACACAAGACGAAGGAGATCTGATGTTCAGAAACAGCAGGGCCTGGAAGATGACGAAATGGGACTACGCGGCCGAGACGATGTTCTCTACCGTCGAGTTCCTTCTCAGTAACGCCATTTGCGCGGTCGGCACGATGATCGCCTCGGTTTGGCTTGCTGAGTCCCTGGGACGCGGGGGCGGCTTCGGCTTCCTCGACGCATTCACCCTTTGCGCGGCCATCGACCTGCTCGTGTACCGGTTGCTTCCGGGTAAGTCGGACCGCGATCTGGGCAAGCCTTATATGGAGAGGCTTGGCTGGGGTCTGGTGAGGGATCTCGTCTCAGTGGTGGCGATCCTGGGGTTGTGTGGGCTCTTCGCCCTTTGTGTCCACTACCTCTGAGCGAATCTCAGACAACGGCGGGTTGATGCATGCCCGCCCATCCAATGTTGAAGCCGCCCGATCTCACCGGGGCGGCTTTTTCTGACCACCCGGGCCTTCGAGCCGGGTGGTCAGACCTGCCTGTGCATCCCCGAATGCGTGGGTTCTTGTGCGTTCGACCAAAAGGGTCGAACGGAGCTAACGACAAGGAGGAACCATGAACGAGTTTGTAACCAAGAGTGGCGGTGTCCAAAAGGAGCTAGAGCCTCTAGTGAAACTGGCGAAAGAGGAGGTCCTAAGCGGACACAACATTTCCCTCATGGGGCTGTTCGATGACGAGAGGATGGCGGAAGATCACCAGCGGGGTCCGTGGGGCGTGCGTTGGCTATCGGTTGCCGAAGGCGTGGTCGAGAACCCGAAAGTCGATCTCCTCTTTCTGGGCTTGACTGGTGACAAAGGTCGATCGCGGGAGCTGGCAGCTCTCGCGGAGTCCCACCAGCGAATCTTCCGATCTTCGCTGGACGAACCGTTTAACGCTTGGCGAGGAGATTGGCTTGCCATCTATAGACGACTTCTCGCCGTCTTCCAAGCCAACGAGCGCTGGCAGCCCGAGCCTGATCTCGGAAAGACCTATGCCGCCATCCAGAAAGCCATCGTGCTCGAGTTGTGTAGGCCACCGCTCGGCCCGCCGCGCTCAAGCGCTGGCCTCAAGCGCCTGAAGGACGAGGCCCTTCTAGCTTGCGACGGCCTATCGCCTTTCCGCCGCTGTCATCGGTTGCTCGACGACGCCATTCATCGCATGGGTAGCGTGCGAAGCACCTTTGACGTGGCTGGGACCAAGCTCAATGGCAAGTGGGCGTGGGAGGACGCCAACGTCGCATATGTCGGCATGGTGGAGGAGGAGTCGGTCATCCGCGACATCCTCGCCCCCATGCTCGTTTTCAGCCTGACTGAACACTTGGAGGCGCTGTACAGGCAGGGCCGTTCGTGCGTCGTCTTCATCGATGTCCATCCCGAGGACATCGAGTTACTCGAAATGGAGAGGCTGTTCGGGGCGGCCTGGGCGTTTGGCTCCGGAGTGGTCTTGCTGCCCCAGGTAACGGGGCACTTGTCCCGCTTCGTGCGCCTCTATTTCCCCAGCTTTGGGGCGCTCGCAGAGGCTTACGGCTAGGACGAGTCATCCCTTGACTCCGCGGGTGCCTCAGTCGGCTCCGGCGGGATAACGCCTAAGACAACCTAGCCAAGTGAACGGGCCGCCCAGCTTCTCCGGTGGCCCTTTTGTGACCCATGCGAAACCGCGCCCCTTCGGGGTGCGGTCCAGGGACGGCTGGCTACCTCCCTGCTGAATGAGCAAGCCAAGCGACTAGCGAAATCCCGCCTGCGGGGGGCCTGGTCGCGTGAAGACACAAACGCTGGCTTTGTCAGCGAAGGAGGACTAACTATGAGTATTGGTTGCAGTGGCACCGTGGCCTTCGGGGTTGCGGTCGAGGAGGACTGGCACCCCTTCCCTTGGCCGCCCGAGCGCCAAGAAGAGATCGAGTACGACGAGGACGACGACCCCTGTGAGTTGGGCGGATACCTTGCCCGTCGCCAGGGGATCATTAACCCATACGACAACCCGGGACCAGGGTACGACCACTGGGAGGGCTGGCCCGAGGGCCAAGAGCCACCCGACTGGCAGGAGCGCGAGAAGCTCTGGTCCGGGGCAAGCGAGAAGGCGGCGCAAGATGCGCCGGTCGAGATTCTGCAACTCGGCCACTACGAAGGCACGTCGCTGTTCATCGTCGCCTTGAAGGGCACGAAGATCTCGACGTACGAAAGCAACGAAGCAAAAGGGTTCGTCCTGCCGTCGATCGAGCAGCCGCGAATCGACGCAGCGGCCCAGTTCTGCACCGCCAACGACATTTGCCCATTTGAGGAGCCGCAGTGGCTCCTCGCGAGCTCGATGGGCTAGCTCCCGAGGCTGAACGCCTCAGGCATTGCTGGTCAGTGAACACGCGGGCAGCCGGCGTCGTGCCCGGCCTGCCCGCGTTCTGCGAAACCGCGCCCCTTCGGGGTGCGGTCCAGGGACGGCTGGCTACCTCCCTGCTGAATGAGCAAGCCAACGCAGGAACTCCGAAATACCCAAATGAGAAGGGGAAGCAATGAAATTGCAGTCCAAACCGAAACGCAAGTCATGCTCGCTGATGAGATTCCGGCTCGTCAGAGCGTGCGTCGGCTGGATCGGCCGGCTCATGTTCTGGCGCGAGAACCGTCCCAGCGGCGTGACCCTCGGGCGCTACGTCATGGGGGACCGCGATGGCCTTTGGATCGGACGTCGCAACAAGGTCGTGCTGTCTCTGGAGCAGATGAGGCGACATGTCCTAGTCCTGGCCGGAACCCCCGAGGAAAAGAACCGGATCGCATCCCAGCTCGTGGATGGGGTCGCGAGGGAAGATCGCAAGGCCCAGCTGTTCTTCTTCGACAGTGACGGCGATCCTGAGATGGCCCGACTCTTCGGAATCGCCCCGAACAAGAGGAAGTGGAGGACGCTGCTCTTTCGCAAAAGGAAGCGGAGGTCGCTGCTCTTTCCCGACCAGCCGTTCAATGCCTGGGCCGGCCCTGATTGGCGCTCCATATTTGGCCGCCTGATGGAGGCCTTCACCTTCGCGAAGGCCGGGCCAGCCGTTTTCTACGCAGAGACGACGAAGCTGATTCTCCAACTGGCCTGTCGTCTCGAAGGCAGGCCACCGCGGTCGAGCGGTGAGCTGCTGCAGCGGCTGGATTACAAAACGCTGTGCGCCGCGTTCGGCGAGGAGGCGCTACCGGCCATCGACAAAAAGGACGTCGGCGACGTTGCCATGCGCTTGAGGGCGGTTTTCGCCCATCTGGGCGACTCCCTCGATGGCAAGCGGTCCTTTGCGGATCTAGACGCCGCTTACTTCAGCCTCTACCCGCTGGCTAGGGCCGATGCGACCCGGATGCTGGTAGCGCAGTTCCTCGATTACATCCAGAACGAAAAGGATCCGGGCCGCCTCTGTGTCGCCTTCCTGCGGATGCCGGCAGTAGTAGCCCGCGATCTGGAGTTGGGATTGCTGCTCGAGCAGGCTCGCGCGTGCGGTGTTGTCGTGATCCCGATCCTTCAGAGCCTGGGCGACGCTGGGAGCCCGGCCCAGATCGCTCGGCTCGTCGGCAGTGCTGGGACGTTGATCCTCGATGGCAATCAGGCGCGGTCCGGTATGGCGACGGGGATGCGCCTGACGGAATCGGTGGCTGCGTTGTCGTCATACGACGACCAGTCACCGTCGAGAGGGCGGCAGAGGGCATCCAAGGTCAGCCCCGATGACCTGCTCGAGATGCCTCAGGGGCGCGTAGCCGTGATCAGCAACGGCAAGGGAATGTTGGTCGACGTACCTTCGGTCTCTTCCTAGATGTAACCGGTGATGGACCCGAGCCAGCACTGTCTGGCTCGGGTCCATCCCATCTCTATTCACGCCTAGTCCAGGCGTGGGTGGCTTCTCACTCGTCCGACCTCGGGTGGGTGAGAAGCGACCTACAGCCATCTGGATCGCGCCTGCGCGCGAACGGCTGGGGCGAACGATCAACAGGTACCTAACAGAAAGGTAATTCACCGTGAAAGAAGTACGAAACAGAGCAAGGGGGATTTGGCGGGGACTTCCTAGCCTCCCTGTGGAAAGCGCCGAGCAACAGCCCGAGAGGGAGGCTGCTGCGGCTCACCATCCACTACGCGAACCTGAAGTGGAGGATCAGGCGCAGCCTTCGTCCCAAGGTAAGGCTTTTCCTGCGGGTCTGCCTTGCCGTCAAGGGGGCGATTCGCCGGGGTCTGGCCAAACCGGTTCTAATCAAGCAGAGAGGGGAAAGATGTCTTCGCCGATGGGCGAAGTGGCCGCAAAAGAATGCGACCGGCTGGCACAGGTCGCTCGCCGCCTGCTTCGACTTGCGTCATGTCGAAGCCCTCTGCCTCCTGATGGAAGAGCGGTGGATCCGGCTGGACCTGCTGGCCCAGCTGCTCGACGTGCCCGTTGCTGAGGCCCGCCGTGTAGTTGAGGTCTGCATCGGCCTGGGCCTCGTCGAGGACGAAAGGATCCTGGTCAAAGAGCGCTACGCCTGGGTATGGCCGACCAGGGCCGGAGTACGAGCAACCGGCAGCGACGGGCCCTCCATGGGCCCGCCGAGGTTGCCTGCCCTTGCTCATGCGGAGGCAGTCGCCAAGGTGCGGATCCTCCTCGCGGGTGAAAAACAGCCGCACCCCCGGCTTTGGCGCCTGCGGCGCTCGTTTCGGTCCCTGGCTCGAGTGCTTGTCGACGGCTTGAGCAATCGCTACGGCTACGTGCTGGTGCCTAAGCCACGCGCGAGCCGACTGGCCGAGCGTGGTCTGAGGTGGATTTCCGAACGGCAGCTCTTCCGCAGCCGAGGGGCCTTCGGTAGCTACGTGCCGGATGGCCTGCTGGAAAGCGGGCACGAAAAGCACGCGCTCCTTATCGGCCTGGGCTACCGCTCAATGGAGCGGATCGTCGAGATCCTGACCGACCTGTCACGCTCGGCTGACACGGTGACCTGTTTCTGCTTCCCGAAACAGATTCGGAGGGTAGAGAAGACCGTCGAGGAGTCTGGTTTCAGGAATATCCGCGTTCTCCCTATGCCGGAGGCTGTGGGAACCATGAGTCTCAAGGCACGGCTCCTTGCTCGTGCTCCGCGATGGCTCCGATCAGGGCTCCGTCGACTGGGATTCGACCTGCCGGCGACCATGACTCTTGCAGGGACCGTTAAGCAAGGGAAGACGTCTACCGCCCCCGACATGTTCGCGCGGCTTTGTAAACGCGGCCAGCAGGTCTTCTACCTTGATGCGGGGGCCTGCTCCTCCGAGGCCGAGCGCTTTGTGGAGCTCCTGAAGCGCCACCGCACTGGGCCGGAGGATTTGGGGCTGTTGGATCGGCTCTGGCTGAGTCTGTGTCTCGCTGTGGAGGCAGCGGCGCACCGAACCGTACGCACCATGAAGGGGATCAAGAAGAAGGCATGGGGGTACGTCAGGTCACTGAACGCGGCTCCCTCAGGCGCTCAACTCTGCGAGCCGGCTAGCACTCGTTTCGACCTCGTTCACTTCGAAGCGCTGTGCATCCTCGAAGAGGAGGAATTCATCCGGACGGATCTGCTCGCCAGATTGCTTGGCGTCCCTCACTCCGAGGCTCGCGAAGCGGTCGATCTGTGCGCGGAGCTTGGCCTTGCAGATCAAGGGATGATCTTCGTGTACGAGGACAGTCCTTGGGCATGGTCAATCATCGAAGGACTCCGGGCAGTGGGATCGGCGAAGCTGCCTCCGGATCCCCCAGGCCTATATCGGCTGGGATACCTCAAAGCTCGTGCCACCGTTCGTGCCTTCCTTACGGAGGCACCGCGGCGGACCCGCCTTGGCGACCTGGGGCGCGCTATTGGCACGAAGGTCGTTGCCTGGCTGGCGGACAAGGCAGGGTATTCCCTGTCATGGAAGCCGGCCGCAGGGGTGCTCCAAGATGAGGACGCACGATGGGTCCTCTGGTCGAGATCAGCTCACGGGCACTTACTTAGGAGCGGCGCGCGTGCGGGCATTTTGCACAGGTGGCTTGAAGTCAACGGCAAGACCACCGCAGTTCTAATTGCGCCAGCTGCCAAGAGCTCTGTGCTGACCGCTGAGTTCCTCCGAGGGCTCGGTGGAATTGTGGATCTCGTGTGCTGCTACTGCTCTCCTCGGGCAAAGGCAGAAATCAAAGAGGTCGTTGAGAGACATGGCCTCGTGAACGTGCTGGTCACCGACATTCCGGAGCTCAGCAACCGCAAGTAGCAATCCAGTGCCCTGCCGTGATTTGTGCAGCAGGGCGGCCATGAGTGCAGGAGTGATTCGTCCCAAGACGGACCGCGCCCTTCGGTGCGGCCCAGGGACGGGTGGCTACCTCCCTGCTGAATGAGCAAGCCGCCCCGTCAGGGGCACCTACCAATACGAAAAGGACCCCGCCAGTTTTCGACAGCCGACGGGGTCCCTTTTGCAACCGGGGGCCGAGGCCCCCAGGAAGTGAGTGACAATGTACACCGACGCAAGCAACACCGCAGCCGACGCGACCGCGATTCGCTCCCTCGAGCAAGAGCTCTGCTCCGACGGGATAGGCGGCTCAGCTCTGCGCCGAGCCGCCGGCCTGGAGGTCACCTACGGCCTCGATGGCGACCCCTCCGCTTTCGAGCACATGCCCCGATTGACGGCAGAACACACCGCCTGAGTAGGAGGGGCCGCCTGGCATTTCGCTAGCGCGGCCCTTTCTCAAAAGGCCTCCAAACCCACACCGTCTGGTGGCAAGCGCCTAAGCGCAGCCACTCAAGACGCACATGCACAACACGGAGCCCTCAACGGGCGCAAAGGAGTACCAATCATGAATCCCTTGAACCTATTGCTGGTCGTGTGGGAGGCGGTCGTGAGCCTCTTGCGCAGCGATGCCCCATCACCAGAGCAGGTCCTAACTCCACCCGTCACGCCCAGAGGGCGTAGAGAACTCAATGCCGAACGCAGGCGGCGCCGCACGGCCCGACAGGGCAGCCCGCATGGCAGGCAGGTACGCCCGGGGCCTCGGGCTCGCCATCGGCGCTCGCCAAAGAAGTTGCACAGCTGCCGTAGGCAGTGGCCGGAACCGCGACTGCGCTTGAAGCAAATCCATTTCGAAGCGCTGCACCTTGTCGCTGAGCAGACGGCCCTCAGGCTCGACCATCTGGCCGAGCTGCTTGGCATCCCCCTTTCAAGGGCAATGAAAGTGGTCCACGACTGCGTGGAGCTCGGCTACTTGAATAGCCGTCACTTCCTGGCGGATGAGCAGTGGCCCTGGTTGTGGGTGACCAGCCAGGGTGCAAGGGCGCTGGGTGTACGAGGATTCCGGCGTTCCACTCCATCTCTTGTCCGCCTCCCTTATTTGAAGGGGCTCAACCTGGCCCGGGTGCACTTCCTTCGGAGAACTCGGGAGAAGGGCGTTAATGGAGTGAGATGGGTTTCACGTCGGGAGATTGAAGATCTCTTTGGCTGCCAGGATCCATACCGCATACCTGACGCCATGATCGAAGGCAATGGTCAGAGGGTGGCCATCGTGATCCTTCCCCGCCCTCGAACGATTGCAGAGCTAAGCCACAGGTTCGTAGAGCTCGAACGCAGCTATGACTGGGCCTGGTGTGCCCCATCCCAGAAGGCGAAGCGATGCGCCGAAAGGGCCATCCTGATGCGAGACCTAACCAGGGTCAGCATCATCGACATCGGGTTCTAACCCGCTGTCATGAAAGAGCCTCGGTGCAAATGCACCGAGGCTCTTTGTTTGTGCCGAGCTCCAGCGCGAGCTCTCCCATTGGGACCCGGTAAAGCCGGGTCCCATCTATATGAAGTTCAACCAAAGGAGAAAGGCAAATGTCTATGAAGAGACTGTGCCTGGGCGCCATCGCGGCGCTCGTGGTGCTGAAAGGACTGGGGTTCAGTCAGGCCTCAGTGCAGCGACCGACTGCCAGGCAAAGGGTGGCGGTCAAGGACAGATGCAGAGTGGTCGTCATCAGTGCGATTGATGACCAGGAGGAGATGCGCCTGCTGACTTACAGAGTTGCGTCAGCCATCGGCTTGATGACCGAACAGTCGTCAAGAAGCAACGATGGCGCGCTTATAGCGCTGGACCTCGCCATACGAGCCGAGGGACGGCCGCCGAAATCGCTCGAGGAGCTCCTTGGGCGCCTCAGCCTCTTGTTCTTACGGTCGGTGTACGCCGACGACGAGACGGTGCGGTGCATCACTGACGCGGATGCAATGACTGCTTACATGCGGGTCAAATCGTTCCCGCTGCGAGCGCCCTCCGTCAATACCACGGTTCTCTTTTCGCTTCCGTCACGAGGGCGCTTCGCGTACCTCAACTCGATCGACTGAGAGCAACTGGACTCCAGTTGAGTCAGACCTAAGCCTGAGGCCCAGCTTGAGCTTTCTGCTCGAGCTGGGCCTCCAGGTGCATAGAAATGCCTGCGAGGGCGTTCCGCGGGGCCGGATCGCTTCTTCGGGCATTACTCACCCAGATATCTGGGCAGGGGCAAACGGGGCCATTCCGCTACGAAATGCCCCAAGCCACGGGTTTTGGGCAACGATCCCGTCGCTTCCTTCAAGACGAAGGAGGGCAGCTAATCGGTCCATGCGCTGCCGGGGCGGCGTCAATGCTCATGAGTGGGGAATGGACATAAGTTCCCCTCAAATCGCCGCGAAATTAGAGTGCGAAAACCTGCGATTGAAAACCACTTCTAACGTCGTCTATTGCAATTGAAGTAACTAAAAACAAAATCTTCAAATTCATTTAGTCAGCCAACAATTGGCTCTACGGCGGGGTAAGGTGAGTTATGTCAGCCACTTTTTGAGCCTTACTGTTCGCTCATACCGAGTTCACCATCAAGCTGCGAGGTTACGCGCTTGACACCGTGTGCTTTATCGCTATTCTGGCCTTTCTTCTTTTAGAGCTCTGCTCACACTTACTGCACACCGCAGGCACGCTGTACCCGTAGTAACCCCCACATCGCAGCCGCAAGCGATCTCAGTTCAAGCGGATGGTCGTCTGTTGCCTTCAGCCATTGACTTACGTCGCGCTCGCGCTGATGCACGTGCCTAGCCATGAAGAGTCCCACGCAGTAAGCATCTAACTGGCCTGCAACCCCCATCGGACTCACCACAACTTCAATCCACAGGCCAACAAATTTGCGTCGAATCCGATAAGGAAGAAGAAATAGTTACTCGCTGACGCGCTGCTTCGGCGCAATCCGTTCGAACCTCGAACGATTACCGGCGCATCGGCATGCCTCGGCCTTTTGGCCGAGGAAGAGCTTCAAACGAAATGCATGTAGGTAAGCCGCCCGGCTTTCAGGCCGGCGCGGCCCCTCGTGCGTCAAATCCTGCGGTCACCTGGCCGGAGCGTTGGTCCAGGAAGCCGCATGCATAAGGAAGGGAGGCATGCATGAGCGGGAAAGCTAAGGCATCCAAGCTCAGCGCAGTCGATGCGGCGCATGCGGACAAGACCGTGATCCCACTGTTCTCGTTGGAGGGTGGAGACGGTAGGGACCGCCACGCCTTGCTCGTGATGAGCGCAGATGGCGGTGTTACGGCCGTCGAATACTTCGGCTCAGATGCCGAGAGTGCTCTGGAGCGGATGGGTATCGAGCGCTATGCGCTCAACGACACGGGCCCCGTAGAAGTCCCTCCGGAGATCATCGAGGGATGCTTGGCGCGTTGGTCGCCCATCTCGTACTTCGGGATCCTTCGGAGGGCTGAGGGAATTCTGGCACGCGGAGGGTCTGCGCTCGCGGCGCGGTCCTTCGAGAGGGTCTACAGGCAGGAGTTGCGCCCTGAGCGGGAATTTGCCGCAGCGCTGAGCCGAATTCAGGAGTACGACCTGGCCGACCTGGAAGTCCTGATCCCGCACGGGCTCCTGGTTGCGCGGGTTGGGCGGTTCGTACTCGTGCGCCACCCAGGCGATGACGAGACGGAATGGCTGCCCCACTACACCTACAAAGAGCACGCGGACGAGGTGGTGGCCCATCGTTGGATGAGCAAGTTCATCCTCGAGCAGCCACAAGACGGGGACATCCCTCGCTCCGAAATTCTCAAGAGGGGCGAAAGGATCAGCCAGGAGACGCAAAGCTTTTCTCTGGCGGAGCGCGCGCTGGCCGCGAGGTACGGCAGGGTGAAGCCTCGGTCGGATCGCGAGTTCGTCGTCGCTCTGGAGACGCTTGCGGACAACCACAGGGCTGGCCTTCAAGTCTGCATCAAAGAAAGCCGCATCTGGGCGATCCAGGTAGGCCCCTACGTGCTTCTCGACGAGTCGGGATATCCCACGTACGAGAGGCACGAGTCGCCGGCGGCCGCCCGTAAATGGATGAGCGAGTTTGCCCTTGCTCAGCCGCTGCACCCGAATCCCGACTCGCTGTATTGCTGGCAAGGAGCCCTCCCAGCCAACTACCGATGAAGTCGCAAGCAGCTCGATTCTGAGGTCACACTCAACGAAGGGAGTAAGGATGACCCGTAAAGGGTTCCGGCAGTGTGTGTTTGCACTTTGTGTGCTGAAAATCCTGATGGCGTGGAAGACGTCAAGGAAGCGGCCAAAGCGTTCGGCTTGGCCTCGCGGAGAGGGCGAAGCCGCACTGCGGGGAGAGTTCAAAGGCCTCAGGTCGGAGAACTTCAAAGCCGTGTACCTGGGCGTAGGACTCTTTCTGGCCCGCTCGGATGGCCGCCGGCCTGCAGACCAATGGCAAAGCGGGGCCAAGGTTTCTGTCCCCAGCCTCGCCTATCTGGCTCGACCGCCAAGGCGGTTGGGCTCCGGATAGTTCCACCCCAGAGTTGAAGCTGTCGGTCAAGTTCGGACCAGGCTGCCTCAGCTGACAAATCGGTGACGCCGACCTCACGTCTGTAAGGCGTGAGGTGGCCTCTCGCACCTATGGCTTGTCCTTGGGTGTGAGAGGCGACTTCGCCTGCCGTGGATCAACGCCCCGGCAGCCAGGTCGGCCAGTACCAGTGATTGCAATCAAGCGAAGAAGTCCCGCCAGTTTTCGACAGCCGACGGGTCTTCTGCAACCGGGGGATTGCTCCCCCAAGGAAGTGAGGAACCAAATGTCCACTGTTCTCGATGACCTGATCCTCGATGGCGAGGGCGGGCACAGTGACATTCACGATCTGGATCGTGAGCCCGAATTCGACGTCTACGACGTCGAGCGCTCGTCGGGGTCGGAGGAATCCGAGCCCCGGGTGTCCCTGCGGTTGGGAGAGCCCCGGCCGGGACACCTCCAAGAAGACGTCTGCCCCACCGGCGTAGGAATCTCCGGTTGGCGACGGGCAGCGGGCGGCGATGTCGCCTTCGGCCTGGAAGACGATCCATCTGGCCTCGAGGGGATTCCGCCTCACCGTGGAGTGCCCTTCTACGAGGCCGGCCTCCTACGGGATGACGAGCTCGATCCCGAGGAGGAAGCCGCGTCTGCTGACCTGGAGCGCCTGATGGCCTCCGTCCCTGCATAGGGAGGAAGCACTCGCACCGCGGCCTGCAAGGGCCGTTTCCTCGTGCTCGCCGTCTCATTGGGACGGCCAGGAAATCGCTGGAGCCCAGTTCGATGAGCACGAAGTGCTGGGTTCCCTGATCAGGAGCAGGGCTAGGTTGGGCCGGCCGGTTGTGTTGGCCTAGCCACCTGGCCAGAGCCAGCTGGCATGGGATGCCTGCTCAATCGCAATGCGGCATGGCACGCACAGCTACTCGCACGTCGCCGGGCCAAATGGCCCCGGCGGTGTGTGGGGGCACCTAACAAGAAAAACGCCCGCCCAAGCGCCGAAGCGCCGGGACGGGCGTCGTCGAATCGCAATCGACGAATCCAATTTAACAGGGCAGGAAATCGACCAAGGGCCGGTGCCCGCGTCGCCTCGGCGACGTTCGAAAGGGGGGACTCCAGTGAAGCAACGGGGTGACCTCAACGTCTGCCCCGCCTGTGGCTCGAAGTTCGTACAGCGAGTTGGCTGCGATGAAGTCGACCTTCCGTGCCACACGAGGATTTGGCGCGCCTGTCCGGAGTGCGGATGGGCGGCCGACGGGGTCTACAGCGACGAAGAACTCGAGCCCTTCGACGAAGAGCTCGAAGCCGGTACCCGCGCTCTCAAAAGGCGGCTGCAGAAACTCGAACAGGAAAACGCCACGGAGGCGAAGCGACTCGACCAGGAAAGCATGGAGCGCCTGGCCGGGACCTTCACAACCGCAATGGCGAGGGACCTGATCACAGCAGACGACTTTCGGCCGCGGCGACGAGCATCGACCAGGAGGTGACATGAGCCTTAACGGTTCAGATCTGGAGGCCCGATGGGGCCCAAACGCGCGGTTCAGTGAAAAAGTGGGAGGGCTGGAAGTAGTGGCCCTCGCCGATCCCGAGGGGAATTGGTCCTCGGGAACGGTGCTTCTCGGGCTGCCCGAGGAGCTCGCCTGCGAGCAGGTCCATCAGATCGCAATGGTTCGCTCCGCGGCGGTGGGACTGGCGACGACAGTGACACGCGGTATCGCATTTGCAGCAACCGCACGGGTAATGCGCGAGTCGGTCTTCCTCAGCTTCTCGAGCGAGGAGGAGATTTGCGTGCTGGTGGATGGATCGAAGGTCTGTCTCGGCTACAGCACTGGCGGCGATATAGCGACGTTTGAGACGTTCGCTCGCTTCGACGCCAAAGAAGCCGAACAGCTTTCCGAAGCGCTATTTCACGCTCAGGCAGCCACCAACGGGCCGCCAAAGAAGAGCTAACGAAACCCACTCGCCTTCCTAGGGCAGTCATCCAGCGACGCAAGGTCGCTTCTCGTCTGTCGACAGTCAACGGTCGACGGACGAGGAGCGACTTCTGCGTGCGATGGACGGTTGCCGGACGGCGATCAAACTCACAAGTAAGGAATAGGAGGAAGTTCATGGAAGAGAAAACGAACTCCAGATCGGGTGGCAGCCGTTCGGATGAGTTGGACGATTTCGGCCTCGAGAATGTGGAGTGGCTCGCACTGCATTCCGGTGTTCCTCTCGAGCCGCTCGAAGTTCTCACGAACAAATTGGTCGAAGACGTGGAAGAGGAGACCGGCAGGCCGCCTGAGCGGATCCCTGACGTCCGCGCTCTGAGGACCGGCTTGCGCCGGCGGAGCACGGACAAGCCGGCTGAAGAGGAGGCAAAGGAACCGTCATCGGCGGGTCCGCGTTCTTCTCCTCCGCCCCCACAGGCGGAGCCCGCACCTCGGCCACCGGCGGATAGGCCGTCCCCCCAGCCACCGCTGGGTGATCCCCCACCGCCACCGACGAGCCCACCGAGTTCCCTTGTGGGCGCTGGCTCCCGCGCTGCGGACGACGATCCGCCGCGGCCGGAAAGCAGCGACACCGATGGGACGACCACTGGTTGCGAATCGGAGTCGCCTACCGGTCGTGCGTCAGGGGCGCCTAGCGATCGCGAATCGGGGGCGACCACCGGTCGCGAATCAGGGGCGCCGACCGAGGAGGACCTCGGTGGTTCGCCCCCTGGCAGAGAGGTTCCGCCGCCAGATGGTGGCGGGTCCGCTCCGCCCGCCGAGCCGGCCAATCCCGAGCAGGCTGCGATCGAAGCGGCATGGGACAAATCGGGGACTCCGATCACCAAAACGGCCAAAGAATTCGCCGGTGAAAAAGGCGTTTGGCCGGGTGAAGCCGAGGCTCGCAGGGGTCGCGGGACCAAGGGCGTGAAACAGATCACGCAGCGTGACGTGAGGGATGCCTACGGCCGAAAAAACAGGGAAAAAAGAAAAAAGGAGAAAGAAGAAGCCCGAGATCGGGCTTTACAGCCGAACCGGGAGGCCTCAGAGGAAGCAGAGTCCTCAGGGCCCTCCGGAGAAGCAGAGGAGCTTGAAACCGCTCCTCGGTCAGACGAGGAAACCGGCGAAGCCGGCGGGGAGGCTCCGATCGAAGCGGAGGAGTCTGAGGCAGCGGCTCTCGAGGCTTCGGCCCTGAGGGACGGAGGCGATGACCTCCCGAGCTCTGAAGTGGAACTCGACGCTGACTCGAGGCCTCCCTACATGGGCCTGTTCGAAGACGAGCCGGACAACTAGGCCGCTCTGCAAGTCGCAGCAAGTGGAACCCGGTGCGCAACGCACCGGGTTCCAACGCGTCGAAAGAGGAGGAGCACCGATGGATCCTTCGCAAAACGCCTCGTCGCTGGTCTTCACTGGCAGCGGCTTCAAGATCATGAGCCCAGCCGCTCAGAAGAGACGGTCAAGGGCGGGAGAGTCACGCTTGCTGACGGCTCTCCTGTCGCTCGTTCGCGGCACGGGCACCGGCATGACTGGCGGGTCGCCGTGGCGACACCGCTCGGGAAAGAGGGCTGTGTCCTAAAGGGGACTCAGCTTTGAGCACTGTGGATGGGCTCGGCGCGACTGTGCCGAGCCCATTTCGCAGCTGCCTGACCGTTCGGCCCCGACGCCACATCGCTGGCTTGAGGTGGCTTATCGCTCGCCTGGCTTAAGGGCCACCGGCGAGCGATAGGCGACTTCGGTCTATCCAAGCGCGCTTGGTCGCGCTGGGCGTGCCCGGGTCGACTCGGAAGTGAACGAATCGCAAATCGACCCCCTTTGGGGTGGAAGGAGTGTGCTCGATGAAGCTCGAGCCCAAGCACTGGCTGTCACTGCTCTGGTCCAAGGTGCTCGCGATCGTGGGCCTGTTGCCGTTTCGCAGGCGCCGTCGCGACACCGTTCGACTCCCGTGGGTTGGCTTCTCAAGGCGCCGTCGCGTCTGGAGGGGCCGCCGGCATGACGGCCGCAGCCGTACCCGGTTCACCCGGGCCGACCGGCGGCGCAAGAACGCACGCCGCCAGCGCTGCCTCAAGCGGGACCGGAGGCGGCAGGCAATGGCGCGGGCAAAGGCCCGTCGGGAAGGACTAACCGCCTAGCCAAAGAGGACGAGTGAGCCCGGCCGCCTGTTCGCCGGGCTCACACCAAAGCAGTAGGGGCACCGCCCCATCGCAACGAATCGCAAATCCGACAAAGGAGAAGAAAAGATGGGAGACCTCATCCATCTCGTCCAAACGATCGTTTCGACTGGCATGGAGCTGTTGCTCCTGTGCCTGGTCGCATCCGTTCTGCGACTCATCTACGTCATCAAGCACACCTCGATCGCGACCAACGGCGATCTGGGCGAGAACCCGGAGCTGGTTCTCACGGCGAAAGTTGGGCCGGTCGAGTCCACGATGGCGGTCACGCTCGGCGAGACCATCCAACGGGACGGCCGCTAAAGCGGCAGCAAGCAAGGGCTCGACGCACAAGCGTCGGGCCCTTGCCCTTAGAGGCAGTGGGGCTCAATCAGCCCCTACCTCACCTCATCTGCACGCCGCAAGGCGTGGGGTGGTTCCTCGTCCATCCGGTCCTTAGGGCCGGGGCTGTGGACGAGGGGCGACTCCTGACCGTGCCTCAACAGCGCGAAGCGTGCTGAGGCCCAGGGTCGGCAGCAAAGCAAGCCAAAAGAACACAACACATCGAATCGCACTTCACCGATAAGGAGAAGAATCGACATGAGCAGGAAAGCTGGTAGGAAAAACAGCAGTAAAGAGAAGGCCAAGGAGCACAAGCCCTACAAAGACACCAACGTCATCGTTCTCACCGGCCGGCTGACCGCCGATCCCGAGGAGCACGGGGAAGTCGTGACGTTCGGTCTGGCGGTCCACGAGGTCAGGACCGTCGAGGGGGATCCGGTCGAGATCCCGTTCTTCATCGACCAGGTCGTCACCTTCGACGGCGAAGCCGACAAGTGCTTCGAGTACCTCAAGAAGGGGCGTCAGGTCGAAGTCGTCGGCAGCCTGAGCATCGGCACCTACGAACTCAAGATCGAAGACGAGATCGTCTTCTACGACGAGGAGGAAGAGCGGCCCGTGATGATGAAGTGGGTCGAGGTCCTCGCGCTGACCGTTCAGTTCCGCCGCTAGGGACCGCAGAGCACTCCTACTGAGGAGAGCTCGGGAAGGGCTCGGCGCAGAACGCGCCGAGCCCTTTTGCGTTCCGCAATCGGATCTGACCGTGGTGTGACTGAACAGTCATCCGCACGGTCGGGAAGGGGCCGTTATGAGGCTAATGCCATGCATATCTGGCGACCGGCGTGCCGAAGAGGCCGCTGCGTCACTCGCCGATCGCCTGATCAGCAAGATGGGACCGCCGTGGCCGGGTCCGGCCGCCTACCACAGCGGTTTGTTCCAGCGGGTCATGCGGTTCGCGTGCGAGATGTACGGCACGGTTCCGCGAACGGCCGGGGAGCTGCTCGAGCGACTCGAGATGAGCATCGAGATGTGCGACTACGGCATCGAGGAGCTGTCGGGCTTGGGGAGCATCGACGTCAATGACGTCTATCGCTACTGCCGCGGCTACTTCGCGCGTGCGTGTGCGGAGCTCAATGGGCCATCCGCCGAAGGGCCAATCGACTTCGAGGTAATCGACCTCGACGATTTGCTCAAGGACCGGCGGAGCCGATGGGAGCGGGTCAGGGACTCAGTCCTTGCTCGGCTCAATCGCTAGTTCGGAGAAGCAAGCAAGCAAGGGCTCGACGCACAAGCGTCGGGCCCTTGCCCTTAGAGGCAGTGGGGCTCAATCAGCCCCTACCTCACCTCATCTGCACGCCGCAAGGCGTGGGGTGGTTCCTCGTCCATCCGGTCCTTAGGGCCGGGGCTGTGGACGAGGGGCGACTCCTGACCGTGCCTCAACAGCGCGAAGCGTGCTGAGGCCCAGGGTCGGCAGCAAAGCAAGCCAAAAGAACACAACACATCGAATCGCACTTCACCGATAAGGAGAGAAATCGACATGAGCAGGAAAGCTGGTAGGAAAAACAGCAGTAAAGAGAAGGCCAAGGAGCACAAGCCCTACAAAGACACCAACGTCATCGTTCTCACCGGCCGGCTGACCGCCGATCCCGAGGAGCACGGGGAAGTCGTGACGTTCGGTCTGGCGGTCCACGAGGTCAGGACCGTCGAGGGGGATCCGGTCGAGATCCCGTTCTTCATCGACCAGGTCGTCACCTTCGACGGCGAAGCCGACAAGTGCTTCGAGTACCTCAAGAAGGGGCGTCAGGTCGAAGTCGTCGGCAGCCTGAGCATCGGCACCTACGAACTCAAGATCGAAGACGAGATCGTCTTCTACGACGAGGAGGAAGAGCGGCCCGTGATGATGAAGTGGGTCGAGGTCCTCGCGCTGACCGTTCAGTTCCGCCGCTAGGGACCGCAGAGCACTCCTACTGAGGAGAGCTCGGGAAGGGCTCGGCGCAGAACGCGCCGAGCCCTTTTGCGTTCCGCAATCGGATCTGACCGTGGTGTGACTGAACAGTCATCCGCACGGTCGGGAAGGAGAGGGATGCTCGAGACGACTTCGGACATCTTGCAGGTAATCACGCCGTTGCTCTTGATCCTCTACGCGCTCCACAACCTGTATCTCCTGGGGAGGCTCGACGAGAGCCGCCGTCATGTGAGAGAGGCCGAGGGCGCTCGAGACAGGTGGAAGAAGCGGGCCACCGATGCCGAGGGAGCCGCAGGATCGCTTCGTCACGCCTACGAGGACTGCAAGAGGCAGCGCAAACAGGAGGAAAAGGTTCTGGCGGAGGCGTGCCGCGCACTACGCCAACGTGCGATCCGGATTGAGGTCGGGACCGATGCCTCCAAGCCGCGGCAGTAGCTCGCGTCCTGTGTCCACAAGAGGCTGAACGCAAGCGCGTCGGGCCTCTTTTCCTGAGAGACGGCAGGCCCAAGCGGCCTTCTGCCTCGCCCACCTGCACGCCGTAGGGCGTGGGGTGGCTCCTCGCTCATCCGGCCCCTGGGTCGGGGGTGGGCGAGAAGCGACTCCTGACCGTGTCCCGGCAGCGCGAGGCGTGCCGGAGGCCGGGGTCGGCAGTGAATAGGCAAGTCCCAGTCCCGCATGCGGGAGAAGGAGAACGATTGAACTCTAAGCAAGTGCCGGCGTCCGCCCCGTCGCTGAGGAAGCACAGCAGAACAGAACTCAGCGACGCTCAGGCAGCGGACCATCGCCGCACGACCGAGTCCGACAACACCGATCCCCAAGGAGAACCGCCGGCCAGGAAGGCCGGGGAGTCGAACGAGAAGGACTCGTAGTTCGTCAGCGGAGGGCTCGGCGCACCAGGCGCCGGGCCCCTCGCCGTTCGGGCGAGCTGCGGAGCTCGTCCCTTGGCACCCCGACTGGGTGTGCGACTGCCCTTGGGGAGTGGGCCCATCGCGGTGCCGCCTCTTGTGCACGCGAAGCGTGCCAACGGGGGCTACCAGAAGACCCAACCCAACTCCACACAAAGGAGAGGACAGTGAGAAGGAAACGCAAACTCTTGGTACTCACTGCCGTGCTCATGGCACTCATACCCATGAGCTATAGCTACGGCGCTGAGTACCGGAAAGACATACCCGTCACCCGGCAGCACATAGCGCAGTTCATCCCCCAGGCGACCATCTCCCTTAGTCGGCATCCACGCGACTACGAGAGATGTAGCGTCTTCGAGCGCGAGATCGAAGTGATCTCCGGAAGAGAGCTTCCGGTCGTCGACTCGCCTTTTTACACCGCACCCTCGATAGAGGGGATGGCCCGTCGCTTTCATCATGTCGAAGTTCTGACGCGCGAGCAACGCAGTTGCGAGCGCAGGGAAAAATGGCGTGCCACGCAACGGGTGGCGCTCACGGAGTGCGTCAGGCAGGTCTCCGAAAGGTACGGCGTCGATCGTCCAGTGGCAGCACCTTGGGCGGTCAAAGCGGTGTTCTGCGCAGCCGGCTACATCGATGAAACCCCGTACATATGGGGTGGGGGCCACGGCTCTTTCGAGTCGTCCGGCTACGACTGCTCAGGCGCAGTCAGCTATGCGCTGCACGGCGGCCGCTTTCTCGAAAGCCCGCTGGTTTCGGGCGATCTCTCCACTTGGGGGGAGCCGGGGGCGGGACGATGGATCACCGTCTACGCCGATGCGGAGCACGCCTGGATGACGATCGGGGGTCTGACCTTCGACACGTCCGGTGGCAATGGTCCGCGATGGCATGCCTCGATGGTCAACTCGCCGGAAGGCTACGTCGCTCGTCACCCCGACGGCTACTAGCCGAGCCTGAGCTGACCGTACTCAACACAGCCCCTATGGGGCGGAAAGGGGACTCGTTGGAATACAAGGCTGCTGCGCTGGAGCAGATTGCCCAGCGAGCTCGAAGGGACATGTTGAGCTCCGTCACACCCGATGCCATTAAGGACGGCGAAGTCGAGCTGCGGCGCTTTGGACCGATCCAGGCGACGGCGGTTCGTGGGCTCGCACAGGATCGATGCCTGAATCGAATACAGGGTGCTGCAGAGCCAAGTGCGGTGGAGACTGGGTCTCTTCGCGCTGCTGTGGATTGGATGCGGTCACACGAGGTGGATTACACCATTCCGATTGCTCTGAGTCGTCCCGGTCGTTTGAAAGCCGCAGCCTGGCTTCGCCGGCGAGGCTTCGAACGAACCGCCGTGTCAATCAAATATGTCCGGGACACGGTCGGCCTGGAGCCCGTGGAGGACTCGAGGATCAAGATCTATGAACTGGGAGAGAAAGACAGCGACGGCTTTGGCCTGACTGAGGTTGCAGCCGATGTGTTCGGCCTCAACCCGGTGACCGACGCGATGATCTTTCCGCTCGCGGTACAGCCGGCCTGGCACTGCTACACGGCATCGCTTCCCAAGCAGGCTAGGACGATCGCCGCGTGCGGTGTGATGTTCATCCACGACGGCATTGCCCAGTTGGGCCTCGACGCCACGGTTGACACGGCTCGAGGGGAAGGCCTGAACCAGGTCCTGTTGCAGCGGCGTCTTATGGACGCCGCCAACGAGGGCTGTCACACGGTGGTTGCCGAGCTCGTCCAGTCCGATTCGGAAGGCGCCGCTCAGCTCCGTCACAACCTGCTGAAGCTCGGCTTCAAAGAGGCGCATGGCGTGCAGCATTGGACGCGTCCGGGCTTCTCTCTCAGTGGAGTGGAAGACAGCTCACTCGGCTGGCTTCCCGCCTGAGCCGCTGTCCTGCAGCGGCAACCAGCGAACAGTGTCAGGCGCTTTGCGCCAAATCCATACCGGCAATCTCGGTACCCGTTCGAAATAGGAGGTGAATATGAGCGCTAAATCCGACAAGGACAACGGTCCGAAAGTCGATCTTCGCGAAGGTGTGGTCCTGGGCCTTACATGCGTGGTCGTTCGGCGTTGCCGCGGTACCGAGAGAACGTCGTCTTGCCCAGTCCGGAACTTCCCAAGCATGTCCTTGTCACGGGTTCTCCGGGCATGGGCAAGAGCTGGACCTCCCTCTTTCTCGCCTTCCAGATTGCCCTGATGGATAACACTCAGGTGCTCTACTGGGACGGCAAGGGTGACCTGGAAAACGCTCAGCGTTTCCTGGCGCTTATGAGACTGGCCAGACGAGATGCTCGGATATTTCCCAACGAACCAATCAACATTTGGCGAGGGGACTGGAGTGTCATCTCCAACCACATGCTGGACGCGATTACCTTCGCCACTTCGGGGCCGGCCTCTTACTACCGGGAGACCGCCAAGCTGGCCATCCAGCTGATTTGCCGGCACCCCGATGGGCCGCCACGGTCCAGCCAGGAGTTCATAGACCGATTCAACCTGTTGGTCCTGCGATCGGTCTACGAATCGATTCCTGAGATCCAGGTCATCGAAGAGAAGGAACTGAACGACAACCTCAAGCGCTACCTGGCCTTTTTCGGCCAGATCGGAACGGTTCTCGACGGTGACTGGTCCTACGAAGACGTAGAGGCGGCCTACCTTCTCACCAACTCGGCGGTATTGCGTGAGGAGACCGACGCGCTGACGCGCATGCTGTTTTCGGACTTCGTCGACTACTTCGAGCGACGTAAGGATCCGGAAACCCTGTGTGTGATGTTCGTAGACGAGTTCACGGCCATCGCCCACTACAAGGATCTCGCGTTGCTGTTGGAGCAGGCGCGGTCCTTCAACACGTCGATGGTGCTGATTCCCCAGACGCTTGCTGGGATTGGCGACATCGCGATGGTGAGACGAATCATCGGCGCAACGAAAACCAAGATCATGCACGCACATCCGGAACCAGAGGAACTGTCACGGCTTGCCGGGCAGATGAAAGTACCGGATCTGACGTATCGGCTCGATGACAACTTCGAAACCGAGGGCGGCTTGCTGCGCATGATCGAAGTCCCAAGGATCGACCCCGAGGACATCCGCAACATGGGTGTAGGCACGGCCTGGGTCATCTTTGGCAGCAGTGCATTCAAGGTGCAGATGAAGACGGCCCCACACGTTGAGTTGGAGCCACTTCCTGCCCCTGCAGACATTCTTCGCCCCCTGAAAGAGAGAAGGCGGCCGATTGGTCGGCGGCCTTCCTAGGGAAAGACGCGAAGGGTGGTGCTCCGTCGGATCCCGACGAGCGCCGTAAATGGCAGGACTCGGAAACCAAAAAAGCCAACTTCGACTACCTGAAAAACCTTGACAGTTGAGTACGAAAGTAGGAGGCATTAACAATGAGCCAGAAAAGCAAACCGGTGGCGGGCACCAGTCCCGCCATCTACGAGGGCGAGCTGAAGGTGATGAGGCTGGTGAGGTTCCCGTCTAAGGGCCTCAGCTTCAAAGATCTCCTCCTGTTCGCAAAGCAACGAGAGGAAGCGGAGGTTCTGCGCGACGTCGAATGCCTGGTCCGCTGCGACTACCTCGAGGACGTCGAGGTCGACGGGGAGGAACGGGTGCTGCACCTGACCGAGCTCGGGCGCAAGGAAGCGGGAATGCTCGACGACGAGGAGATCGTGTTCGTCAGGCTTCCCGCCGAAGAGACGGTGATGCGAGTCGATCAGCTGGCTCGCCTGATGCATCTCTCAGAGGACGAGGTTCGGCAGAAAGTCGAAAGCCTGGTCGAGCGCGGTTACCTGGAGTGGGAACCGGTCCTCGACGGCGAAAAAGCGGCGATCTGGCCTACGGAACTCGGCCTCGAGGAAGCCGGCTTCAGCGAGGTCAGCTACCGCACCCGGCCGTCGCTGCACAGGTGGCCTCACACGTTCAGCGTCGTCAGCGTTCGCGAAGCGATCGTCGACGAGTTCTGCGAGGAGGGCGACGAATGGGAGTCCGAGCGCATGCGCTCACGGCCCCACCCCCGCACCTCGCAGCACATGCCGGACGGCGTGATGCACCGGAGCAACGGGCAGACCGTCGCGGTGGAGATCGAACTCTCCGCGAGCTACCGGCCCTTCCGCCCCAGCACCATGAAGGGGCTGGCCGAGAAACACGACGAAGTCCGCTACTACTGCCCCGAAGAGGACAAAGGGCTGCTCGAGGCGGTCGTGGCAAAGCTGGGTCTGACCAACGTCAAGATCCTCGACGTGCCGGGTGAACTCATCTACCACTCGCCCTTCGGGGGCGTGCCCGGCGCTCGCTCCTAGGCGGTAGCTCGCAGGGAATTCCTGCGGTTCTCGCTGGAGCGAGTGTCTCTCCAGATCCCAGCGCCTCGTCTTGCAGGCAATGCCAGGCGGAAAGCGCTCGGATCGAATCAGCAAACGCGACCTCGAGATCCTGGAGTTCATAGCGCGGTTTGGGGTCGTACCCCGCAGCGCCGTGGCGACCTGGGCGGGTACCGGACGCACGGTGACGATCACGCGTGAGCGGCGTCTCCGTGAGACCGGACTGATCCAGGTTTCTCCAGGTATCGGAGGTGGGGATCGCCTGCTGATCTGCACGAGGCTGGGCCTACGTGTGGTCGGAAGGACCGATCTGCGTTTGGCCCAATTATCGCTGCAACGGGTGCAGCACGAGTCCGTTGTGGCTCTGCTCGCCGCCAGTCTCGAACGAGGGGGAGATCGCACGCTTTCGGAGCGTGAGATCCTCGCCCGCGAGCGGGCTGCCGGAGAGCGCGTCTTCTCTGCAGCGCTGTCTCGAGGCCGCTTTCACAGGGCAGACCTGCTTCGCGTCGACTCGCGAGACGGGGAACTCGAGGCAGTCGAGGTGGAGTTGACGACGAAGGGCGCAAGCCGGCTCGACGAACTCCTTAGAGCATGGCGAAGAGCGGTGGCGGAACAGCGGGTCAAGCGAGTGGTCTATCGCTGCTCGCCGGCCGCCCGGCCGTATGTGGAACGCGCCGTGGAGCGGACGCGTACCTCAGCGGCCATAGGCGTCAGCGAGCTCTGACGACCCAACCACCGCCGCAGCCCAGCAGTTAGTGCAAACAGGAGCCACGTGGAGTTGCGTGCGCTCATTTCCCTGATCGCGTCGAGCTGTCGAGCGATCTCAGAAACGGCCGCCCGGACTGTCTAACCAGGCCGAGCGGTCAACGTAGCCACTCATATGAGGAGGTACAAAGACGTGAGTACCACGAGTGAAACCAATCAAAAACCCAAACGGGAGCTTGAGCCGACCGAGCTGAAGCTCCTTCTTCTGACGAGGTGCCGGGTTGGCACCGGGAAAACGATCAAACAGCTGCGTGGCAAGACCAGGCGGCTCCTGAAGGACGTTCGCCGCGACGTGGAAGATCTGCTCGCGGAGGGCTACCTCGAGGTGTGCACCAAGAAACGGTGGCCCTCCTTCCGCGTCAGCGAGAAGGGCCGCGAGGCGGCGGGGCTTCTCTTCGGCAAGGAGTTCGAGCTGGTCAGGCTCCTGGCTGAAGAGGCGGTTGTCCGGGTGGATCAGCTCCCCGGCGCGGTCGGACGCACGGAGGAAGAGGTGGAAGACAACCTCGAGCGTCTGACCGAACGCGGCTTCGTCGAGTCGGGGGTCATCCTCGACGGCGAACTGCCGGCGGTCTGGGCCACCATTGCCGGGCTGGAGGAAGCCGGCTACCACTGGAGGCACTACCGCCCGCTGCCGACGCTGCATCTCTGGCCCAAGACGTTCAGCCTGCTCAACGTTCGGAAGCTGCTCGTCGCGGAGTTCAAGGGCGGCGAGTGGGAATGCGGACGGGATCGCAGGCTGGCGCACGATCGCTACAAGGGCAACGTCGTCGCCGGCGTCATGCACTGCGGCAAGGGCTCGGTCGGCGTCGAAGTACAGCTGAACGGAACCGGGCTCAAGCAGGCGTGCAGGGACGTCCGCAAATTCTCGAAGGAACACACCGAAGTCCGGTACTACTGCGATGTCGAAGGCCGGGCCGTGATCGAGGAAGCGATCAGGAAAACGGGTGTGAAAAACGTCGAGGTTCTCGACGTGCCTGGCGAACTGATCTACCGGTCTCAGCGGACCCGGATCCCGTTCACTCGGAACCAGGAGCAGGCCGCCTAGCGAGTCTGCCTCGCCGTTGATCTAGGTCGACGGCGATGGGCGCTGTACCGGTGAAGCCGGCTTATGCGGGCCGCTCATCGAGCAGGAGCGTTGGCTCTGCTCGACGAGCGCACTGCCCGTGCCGGTCGGTTCACCACGAATACGGACGACGGCATCAACACACTGAATAGGAAAGGAGGTGCTAAATGGAAACGGATAGACAGGAGCTGTTTCACAACGCAATCGAGTATGTACCGCGGAGTCCATGGCAGGCGCGGCCTTACGTCATCACGATCTTTGCGCAGGCGCTGGTGGCCTGGGTCGTCCGGTTGCCAATCATCGCCTTCCTTCTAACGCCTGCCACCTGGTTCATTTCCGACCTCAATGTTCCCCTGCTGGCCTTCATCATCGCCTTTGGCCCCATCGCCTGGTCGCTAGCGGCTTTCGCGTTCCCGGGGGGAGGCTGGTGGTGGCGTAGGCACATTGGCGCCCGTGAGCCGAGCAATCGAGAGTACAAAGCGATTCTCGACTCCTTCGACGTGATCGGTGAGAGGGACTTCGCCGAATCGCAGGTCATCTTTTACGTGCTCCCACACCCCGAATACTTCGCTTTCGCGCGAGGGCGCGTGCTGGTGTGCAGCAGCGGCCTGGTGAAGAGCGACTACCTCAGCGCCGCGATGGCGCACGAGATTGCGCATCTCAAGTCGGACGACGCGATCCTGATGCAGGCACTGGATCGGTTTGTGGTGCGGTGGGGCGATCCACTGCCGGTTTTCGAGGGGATGAGCTTCTTGACGTTCCGCAACATGGTCGTCCGTCTGCTGAGCGGTCGTCTCGTTTTGCAACTGCTGAAGCCGATGTGGGCAGATTACTTCCGGCAGCGGGAGCGCGCGGCGGATGAACATGCCGTGAAGATCGGCTTGGGCCACCTGTTGGCGCAGTTGCTCGAAACTTGGGAGTTGCCGAGAGAAGTACCGAATCCTCGCATCCTCTTCAACATGCGCGATTACATGGATCCCGAGCTTCGGATCCAGATCCTGACGGAAGAAGAGGAAAACGATTTCGGGAGCGAGCCTGGCGAGGCCGGCTCACCCGCGAACGAGTCAGACGAGGAAGCAAAGATGCGCCGCATCTGGGAGCACATCGAGGATGCGGGCAGCGGGCCCGACAGGCCCCATGGGCCGGCTGGGGTCGGTGTCCCTCCGGAACCCGAAGACACCGGGTCGCCGAGAGATGACCCGGATGAGCCGGAGGACACGGAAGAGCCTCTCGAGGGACCAGAAGAATCGGTGGATCCCGCTGATCCCGTAGAGGAACCAGAGGATCGCGTGGACCCACCCGCGGACCCACCGAAGAAATCGGCAGACCCACCAGCAGACCCGCCGAAGAAGAAAAGGGGCCGGCCGAAGAAATCGGCAGACCTGCCGAAGAAAAAAAAGGGTTCGGCGAGGCAGGCCGATGATCCGCCGCCAGAGGTCAGCGATCCCAGGAACAGATGGGCTGACCTCCTAGTCGGGGATGACGGTCCCCTGGAAGAACCGGAGGACATGCCAGATCAGGTTCTTAGAGAACCAGAAGAAACGTTTGCCGAGGCTTTGGAAGATCTCGCGAACGAGCCTGATGGTGCTCTGGAGGAACCGGAAGAGACGCCCGACGAGGCCGAGGGCCTCGAAGGGCCCCCTCCGTAACAAAGCATCGCGCTCGTACAGGGGCACGAGCGCGAACGCAGCCGCCTCCTTCGCGCCTTAGCGCGCGGAGGAGGCCGGCCGCAACCTAACGAGCCACCAGAAAGGAGGGCGAGAGATGGCTTACACGCCTCCCGGCAATCGTTTTTCGTTTCGTGAGTTGACTCTGGATGACTACCGCGCCCTCCGCTTGGTTTCTGAACAGCGGGCTATGCCGCTGGACCAGGTCCAAGAATTCCTGGGCATCTCCACGGAGCGCGTCGAAGAGATCACGTGGACCCTTTGCCTCGCGGGCCTGCTTGAACGGCGCTCCTTCCTGGTACGGGAAGAGCCGTGGGTGTGGCTCAGCGCGATCGGGCGAACGTTCCTGGGCTTGGGCTATGAGCCGTTCGTCTTCGGTGTCGGCGTATCTCAGCTCGAACACTTCCGGGCTGTCAACCAAGTTCGCTTCCAGGTGGAACAGGAATCAGCCGGTCGCTGGCTTGAACCGCGAGAGGCGGCGAAATTGATGGGTGGGCGAAAGGCTTTTCGCCCCGACGGCGTTCTTATGGTCGGGAAGGAGAGTCATGCCTTCAAGGTCGAGGTGACGCCGAAGTCGATGCCGCGGCTGAGAGAGATCATCAAAGACCAGTGCGAACGGTTCGACTACATGGTCTACATCTGCTCGCCCACGGTGCGCAGGCTGCTGGATCGCATGCCTGACGTGCTCTCCTACAAGAATCTGTTCCTCGGCGAACTACCGAAGGACACGACGCGCTACCTAACGGACCCGAAATTCCGTCTCGACGGCGACGAGGACCCGAAGGGACGCCCGATCATCAATGCCCCCGACGACCAGGAGTATCTCGCGATCAACCTGATCGCCGAGCAGGGCGCGATTCCGCTTGATCAGCTGGCTCGTTTCTGGCAGATCGATATCGAGGAAGCGAAACAGTTTGTCGACCAGCTTTACGACGAAGCGTACGTGTTGAGGGCGCAGCCACTGGTCGACGAGCCGATGTGGGTATGGGTGAGCAACGCGGCGGCGAAGCGGTACTGCGACATCAAGCTCGATGCTCCGCCCCCGAGGCTGGGCGGGTTGGAAGTGCTGCGAGCAAGCAACGAGGCCCGGCTGCGCATGATCGAGAAGATGACTGGGCTGCCAGGTGATACCCACTGGTTCGGTCGCCGCGAGCTGATGAACGTGTACGAAGCTCGCATGGTCCTTCCCAGCGCCGTGTACAAGATCGGTGACGAGCTACATGGCGTTGAGATCGAGTTCGGGAGCATCTCGAAAGACAGGTGCGTGACGCTGTATGGCCAGCGCGCCGAAGAGTTCACCTCGGTGAATGTGTTTTGCCGCCCCAACGTTGTCGAGAGCCTCGAGGAACTCGTCGAAGAACAGGGCTGGACGAATGTCGACATCGAGGAACTGCCGCCTTCGAAGGCACGGCAGATGGAAAACCCGAGGGTTGAACGCAGGGACGTCTACGACCGGCTCATGCCGGTTCCGCTCGCCGACATTCCTGAAGACGTCATGTCCGCACTATGCGAGAAGGGAGGGTTTGAGGAGGTCCCGCCGGTCACCGCGGCGCAGCGCCGCCTGACGACGTATCGCTGGAGGCTGGAGATCGGCGAAGAGGTCTGGCAGGTGACCCGGAAAAAACGGGAAGTTGAAGGATGGAGCGCTTTTCCTCAGCGCCCCTGGAAAGAGATTCCCCAGCGCGACGTTCCTCAAAAGGCGCTCCTTGCGCTGATCGAGACCGTGGGTTATCTCCCCGAGATTTTCAAGTCCGAAAAACCAACCGGTAAAGGGCCGGGCGTCTACCGGCTCAGAACCGATGTCGGGATCTTTCGGATAACCAACACCAAATGGAGCTGGAAGGCCTACGAGGTCGGCGAGTACGAATTCGTCGACAGCATGGTCAATCCCAAACGGGAAAATCGGAAGGAGGTGAAGCCATCGAAGCCAAAGAAGTAATCGAACTGGTATTTGGCCAGGGCCTAAACGACGAGCCCATGAGCATGAGAGCTCGGTCCGGAGTCCTGGCTGTGCTCGCGGTGCACTATCCACGCGAGTTCACCACACAAGAACTAACCACTCGCGTTCGCGAGTTGGTGGGGGAAGCGCCCGTCGAGTCCGCGATTGTCGAACTCGACAGCGTCGGCGTGTTGCGCTTTCGCAAGCCGCTGATACGTCCCGAGGATCCAGTGCGCGCGTTTCGGGAGGCGATCTTTTCCCACTCACATAGCTGAGCAAGAAAGGAGGCGAGCCCCATGCCTGCTCAAGAAAGGGCTGGCTCATCGGAATCCGACTCGAGGTCGGATCCCGTTGACGCTGCACAAGTCCGCAAGGAAGAGAGAGAGGCGACGGCGACGGAGCTCACTCTCCTTCGCATCGTCTGGGAGGGCGCCATCGCCCTCGATCAGCTGCGCGAGCTGATGAAGTTGGACATGGCCAGCATGGTCGAGTTGCTGATTGGGCTCGACGAGCTGGCTTGGGTCGCAGTCGGCCAGATCGCGGATGAGAACTATCCCATGGTCTGGATTAGGCGCCCCGGGGCGCAGCGCATCAAGTACCGCCATGAAAACGGCCATCTGGAAGGTCGTCGCCCTGAAGCCTACGAATTGCCGTATCTACGAGCGCTCAACGCCGCTCGCATTCGCCTCGCCAAGGAGCATCCAAAGGGCCGTTGGGTCTGCAGGGAAGTGTTGTCGAACGACTTCCGGGCCAGCTACGACCATTGGATCCCCGCCGCTGTCTTCGAGCGGGAAGAAGAGAAAGGGCTCATCTGCCACCGCGCGGTGGAGGTTGCCTGGGCCTCAGACGCTGGAGACCCGATGCCCGACGCCGAGTGGATCGCGGAGGCGCTCGTGGCCCACGCCGCCCGGTATGACGCTGTGGACTATTTCTGCAACGAAGAGGTGCGCGAGCTTTGTCGCAGGATGGGGCTCGAGGCACAGTGCCCGACGCTGAGGATTCACGAGCTGTCGGCCGAGCGCGAGCCGAACGGCGAGGAACGCCTGTTTTTAGGGAAGCTGCGTGAGACGGTTAATCCTCGGCGTGCGACCAACCTCATACGTATCGGTGAGGAGGATGGAGAGCGCCATCCTCTGAGGATCCAGGGTCCAATGGTCGTTTACCGCATTCCCAACGATTCCGTACCGGCAGCGGCACTACGGGAAGTTGCCAAGCAGGCGGGCCTCTCGGATCCGCCAAAGCTGATCACGGCGTGGAAGCAGAACACCGGCGGCGTTCGGGTGTACTGCCTCGAGACCAGCGCCGGGATCTATCGGGCCGCTGGTTCGCAGCGCTGGGGCTGGCGGGTCGACAAGGTCGACGACGAGAGTGTGTTCGTCAAAGAGGAGCACCTCCCGGGCCCGCGAGAAGTCGAGAGCAAAGGCGAAGAAGAAATCAGCGATGCTCTATGGCATCGCCTCAAGTCGTTGCTTCCCGAGGTAAATCGTCCGGGTCCATATGAGGACGCAAATCGGTCGGCGGTCTGCGCAATCGTGTGCATACTGCGTTTCCACCTGGGGAGTTGGAACGACCTGTCGCATATCGAGGGCTTCGGCAGCGGCTCGCGATGTAACCGGGCACTGAGGCGCTGGGAAGCCTGCGGTATATGGCCGACAGTGCGGCAGATCCTCGAAGAGGAGTTGCCGGATGGCCGTGAACTGAACTGGCCGCGTCTAGAACCCGGCAAAGGCGGGCCGCGCGTGCGCCCGCCTGACGCTGTCTAGAGCCCGAAAGGGATTCCCGCATACGCATCACATCCACGGATGCAGCAACTCAAAACGCTACCCGGAAGGAGGTAGTCAATGCTTACTCGAGACAAAACCGATGACAGCAATGCGCTACCTCCGGGTGGCAAGCTGTCACGCGCTGTTCGAAACAGACGGAAGCCGGATGACGCCGAGCGATGGGTTCTCCAACTGCTGTCTGAGCAGAACGCAATCCCGATCTACCAGCTCGCCGGAATGCTCGGCGTCTATCGCTCCGATATGGAGCGTTACGTCAGGGAATCCTGCAGGCGGGCTGGGTGGAATCAAGGCGGTTCATCACCGGGGATGACGTCTGGGTGTGGCTGACCCGCCGAGGCAGCAAGCTGTCGGGGACGGGCTTCCAAAGCAGGCCCGTGAACTACTGGAACCTTGCTCACTGGCGCGCGATCAACGAGGTGCGGATGCAAGTCGAAGCCTCAGGGGAGGTCCTTCGCTGGATCAGCGAACGCCAGCTGCGGCGAGAAAAGGGAGGCTCGGTAAGGGGGTACCTGCCAGATGCCGTGGTCGAGATCGGCGGCCAGCGGCACGCGATAGAGGTGGAGTTGTCGGAGAAGCCGGCAGCTGATCTGCGCGAAAAGATTCTGGTCAACGAACAGTCTTACCACGCGGTTGTCTATTTCGCCTCCGAGTCCGTGTGCGGGTTGTTCGATCGACTCGGCCTCAAAGACAAAGAGGCTCATCCAGGGCTGAGGGTCCACAAGATCACGGCGGACGAGCGGTCGCTGAGCAATCCGGAGTGGCGGATCGAGGGTGACCCGTCGCCGCGATCTCGACGGTTCCCAAAGATCAAAGACCTGAAGCTCTCAAAGAGCGAAGTGGACGCGTTGGACGTGCTGGCCGACCAGGGGCTAGTTCCGATGGATCAACTGAGGCGATTGCTCGACCTGGACGCCGAGGAATGTGAGCTTCTCGTTTCCAGCTTCGTTCGCAATGGACTGGTGCAGCGCGCCAAGCCACTTGTGGACGAGCTCAACTGGGTTTGGCTGACGAGCAGGGGCACGAAGCTATCGACGCGAGACCTTGGCGTGTCGAGCCCGCGGTTGGGCGGCCTGGAATTCGCGCGCGCGATCAACGAGGTTCGCATCCAGGTAACCAAGGGTGAGGCGGGGTCGCTGGTCGAATGGATCAGCGGCCGGAAGCTCCACAAGATGCGTGAACACACGGGCGCAGCTCCGCATGGTGCGATCAAAATCGGCCCCGAAATACATGCGGTTGAAGTCTTCCTGACCCCGCCCGAGAAAACCGTTCTGGTGAACAGATTGGGCCAGAGGCTCGCTGAATTCGACGCTGTGGCGTGGTTCTACTCCCGCCGCGCCGGCACGCAACTGGAGAACCTGGCGAAAGAATTCAAATCGGACCTGCTGGAAATTCGGCCGTTGCCGAACGTGAACCTTCCCGCCGCACCAGGATCGCTGAAGAGGCAGCCGAAGCGAGTAAGGGAGCAGGTGGGGAACATGAGCCCCCTGGCATGGCCCCACCTGGTCGGCAGAGAGCCGGTGGTGATGTACTCCGCGACTGCCGAAGAGTTGCCCGATGGGGCTCTTAAGGCGATCAGGGTAGCGGCGAGGACCGGACAGAAGCCGCGCGTGCTGAAGGTGTGGATCCGTCGCCAGGGATCCTGGTTCTATTGCGTGGAGACCGACATCGGGGTCTACGGGGTGTTGCACTGGAGCGAGAAGTGGTACGCGATTGAGATCGACGATCTGTCGCGCATTGCCAAAGTCTCCAGTCCGCACGGGTCGGAGCTCGCGAATGACTCTGAGTACCAGGACGAGGACGAATGTCGAGAGGCGGAACTGCCACTTCATGGCGAAGTTTCCGATGAGTTGTGGAAGGAACTGGTGCGCGTCTTCCCCGGCGGTCCTCCCCGGGGATGCTCGGACACGTGGATTTCAGATCGGGCAGTGTTGTGCGCTGGGCTGTATGGGTTGCGCAACGAGATTGTCTGGGAGCGTTTTCCGCGTGAGCTGGGCTACGGATCCGGTGGAGCGATTCGGACGCGTATGCGTGGCTGGGCACAGAGTCCCGGCTGGGACCGGTTTCTCGAGGTTCTGAAACAGAGCCTGCCCGATGCCCGAAGACTGAACTGGTCTCGCTTCGAAGCGACGAGGCACCACCCGCTGCCGTTGCGCCGCGGAGCAAAGGCAGTGCGCGAACTGGCTGAGCGGCAGGACGAACTAGTGATTGGAGATGCGCTGTGGGCAGAGTTGAAGCCACGCCTTCCCCAGAGACGAATCGAGAGAGCGGGGGTGCGGCCGATCTCCGATCGGCTGGTTCTGAGCGCGATCCTCTTCGTGCTGAGGACTGGGATCAACTGGAAAGAGTTGGTCCCGGAACTGGGGCTCGGCTCCTCGACGGCGGTGCGTAAACGCATATTGATGTGGGAGCAGGCCGGCGAGTTGGAGGGAGTCGTCGAGTTGCTTCGCGAGAAGGTTCCCGACGGGGACCAGCTGGAGTGGGCCCGCGTTCCTTCTCAAGGATCCAAGTCACGGGTAACCGTTGAGGAGGTATGCCGCCACAAGGAAGCAGATGGGCCCCTCTACGAGATGGACGACGAGCTCTGGGCGGAGCTGGAGCCGTTGTTCCCGAGGGGGAAGGAAAGCGGGAAGCGGGACGGTAGGCGTGTGTTTTCCGATCGCGCTCTGCTGAGCGGGGCGATCTTCCTGGTGCGATTCGACATCCCATGGCAACACCTTCCCCGCGAACTGGGCTACGGATCGCCGACGACCGTTCGCGAATACATCCTTAAGTGGCAAAAGCTCGACGGGTGGGAAGCATTTGTTGACACCCTGGAAGAGAAGCTGTCGGCCGGATGTGAACACGATTGGTCGAGGTTGCGCGTCAGGGGATAGGGACAGGCGGGCTCTGTCTATGCAGACGCAGACAGGGAGGGCAGGACAAAAGGAATCGATGCAGCTGAAAGGAGGTGAGTCAGTTGGATGCTCTCGAATTTTGGAAACAGTGCGAGCTGGTGAGTAGCGGGCGGGCGGCCGTAATGCCCCCACCGGGAAGGAAGAAGCGCAAGCCGGACGAGGTAGAGACCGAGCTGTTGCGGGTCCTCTGCGAACAGAACGCGATGAAGCTGGAACAGCTGGCTCGCTTCTTCGGGGTCGACCGGCCCGAGATGGAGATGCTGGTCGCCGAATACGTTGAACTCGGCTGGGTATACGTCGAGCGATTCATCACGGGGGACGACATCTGGGTGTGGTGCACTGGGCGGGGGGACAGGCTTGCTGACCTGCACTTCAGAACGCGTACCCCCCACTACAGGAGCCTGATCCACTGGTCGGCGATAACCGAGGCGCGGATGTTTGTGGAAAGGAGCCTGGAAGAAAAGGGGCAGTCCTTCGAATGGCGCTGCGAACGTCAGCTGCGTCGTGAACAAAAAAGGGGCTACCTGCCGGATGGGGCGGTGTTGGTCGAGGTCATGGACAGCGACGGCTCGGTTAGGACCGAGCGGCACGCGATTGAGGCCGAGCTGTCGCTAAAGCAGGGCCATGAACTGCATGACAAGTTCAAGGTGTATGAAGGGGAATTCGACTGGGTGACTTACTTCGCGCCGATTTACATATCGCGGAAGATCGACCAGTTGAGGCAGGAGAGGAGGTCTGAGGACGGCGACCCTTATCCGAGGCTTCTGGTCTACGAGATCCCAGTCTTCAATCGGAGTCTGAATCGGGCTGACTGGCGAGTGCCTGGAGACCCTCCCCGGAAACGCAGTCAGCGACGGGTTTCTAAGTCCAAGTTGAACGCGGGGGATTTGAAGACCCTGGATTTCATCGCCGAGCAGGGGCTTGTGCCGATGGATCAGCTGGCCAGGCTGCGCAGGGTTGGTGACGCCGAAGCCGAGGAGGCAGTCTCGCGCCTGGTCATGCTCGGGTTGGTCGAACGGGCGAAGCCGCTTGTCAAAGAGCCGAATTGGGTTTGGCTCACTCGGGCGGGCGCACGCCTCAGTAGTTGGGATGTCAAAAGCAACGTGCCGCGGCTCGGTGGGCTGGAATTTGCGCGGGCGGCAACGGAGATTCGGCTGCACATCACCTCAGGCAAGACTGCGGTTCGGTGGACCAGCGGGAAAGTGCTGGATCGCAAGGGCTTTCGAGGGATAGCACCCTGCGGCGTCGTGGAAGTCGGAGGACAAACGCACGCTGTGGATCTATTCCTGTTCGGCTCGGAACGGGTGCGTTTGGAAGAACGGCTGTCGAGGCGCTTGAAGGAAGGCTACGACGCGGCGGTCTGGTTCTACGCCGATAACGCGAAATCGAGCATCAAACGGTTCGGCAAAGACTGGGCTTCTGAGGGGCTGGAAGTGGTGCCGCTGCCGACTTCGGAGTATCTGGCCTTGGACCAGAAACGGACCGGCGAGGTCAACCCCGAGGATCGGGAAGCCGTGAGTAGCGAGGAGCTCTGGCAGCGGCTGGGCAAGCGGCCGCCGGTGATGCTGTATCCGCTGGTGCCGGAGTGCGTTCCATCGGCTGCCCTGTGGGCGATTGCTCGCGCCGCCAGGATCTATCGAGCACCGAAAGTTTTAGAGGCCTGGGCTCAGGGATCGGCTTTGCATGTCGTCTACGTGATGACCGATGTTGGCTTCTATCGGGCCTCAATCTCCAACATCGGATGGCGTGTGGACGAGGTTCAGAGGCACGACGTTTACGTCAAACAGAAGGGCCCCGTGCTCGATACGAGGAAGCGCTCCTGGGCTCCGGAGAACCGGAAGCCGCGGCCAGAGCCGCAGGAGCTGCAAATCAGCGGGGAGATCTGGAGCGAAGTGAGGGGCCTGATTCCACCCATCGAGGACCGCCATCCGGCGAATGGGAGGCCGCCGGTGTCGGATAAAGCCGTTTTGAACGGGCTGATTTGGCGGCTGCGGAACCCAGATCGGCGGTGGGAAGTGCCCAAGAAGCTGGCGTACGGGTCAGTTTCGTCGATGGACAAACGGCTGCGCGAATGGGAAGAGATGGGGGCCTGGGTGGCGATTCGAGAGGCCCTTGAAGCCAAGCTAGAGGATGGCCGGGAACTCCCGTGGGATTTGCTTGCTCCGCAGGTGCTGCGGGTTCGCTTCTCCCACAACGATCGGCAGGCGAACCTGCTGGAGGCCATGAAAGACGATCCCACGTTCAGCTTCAGCCTGAGGAGCTATTGCGAGCGGTACGGGATTACCGATATGACCGCCAACAAGGACATTACCGAACTCGCCGACGATTGGCTCGTCGTCGGCACGAGGGAAGGCAAACAGGGTTACGTGTTTCGCCCAGCGCGCGATCTGGCCGTGCGGATGGAGCAAGTGAGCGAGCGGTTTCTGAGTGGCATGAAGGGAGATGACCATGATCGATAGGTTCGATCCCAGAGATATGCCGATGTACCCCAGGAAGTTCGATCCGCATGAGGATCTGGGTGTTCGCTACATCAAACTCGGGCCGTTTTACGACGGCAATGATGTCTTGCCTGGCTGGGGGACTAGTCCGTATCTGGATTGGTTTCTGGAAACGTTCTACATCCACTATCGCGGCTCGGTTGGCTAGTCGACTTTGGTGGTAGCGCAGGATTCAGAGAGGTGTCGGAAGGTGACGGATCGAACGCTCGCTAGGGAGCGGGAGTTTGATCCGTCACCGGTCCGATTTTGGTTGTCCGGGCCTTGAAGTTCTTTTTTTTTGCCTCAAAGCGTGGTTTAGGCGTTGTCTGCCGTTCGCGTTGGGGGACGGCTGCGAATGGGGCTGCGAACTGGCTGCTCGGAGCCACTTGGCATGGGGGCGCGGTTTTGATGTGGTTTGGACTTCTGACCACGCTGACTCACGATGTAGTGATGTTGGATGTGATGTAGGTAAATAAATTAGCTGCTGTAGCTTGGGGTGAGGGATTGGTTGCTGTGTTGATCGGATGTTTTTTGATGAGGATTTAGTTGTGTGGTTGGAGAAAGTGTTGTGGGATGTGGGTCTGTTGGGTTAGGAGAAGGAGGTGGCGATTGAGTTAGAAGAGAGGATGTAGGGGGTGTCTGTTTTTTGGAATTAAAGTGGACTTTGTAGATGGAACTTGTGGTCTTGGGATTTGATGTGGAGGGAAAAGCCGTCGGTGAGTAAAAGATGGATGCTGTGGAGGGGGTTTGGCTTGTCGTTTGTGCGCTGGATGGCGATCCGGTGGATTGGTGCTATGCGGATGGTCGTGATGTGAGCGCCGATCATCACGCTGAGGCTGGGTGCCGCGCTTGCGGGGGTGTCGAAAGCGCGGAGGAGGGTGCCGTTGAGCACTAAGCCATGGGGTGAGCCTGTTTGCTCGAGCTCGATGTCGATTGGTTTGTCGATTAGCTCCAGCAGGGCGACGGCAAGCTGGTAGAGCAGGTCGTCTTGGTCTTCGCTTTTACGCTTCATTTGAGCGTAAAAGCGGTTAGCTGCGGGTTTTCGCCCCCTTCGAGGACTTTTTGGTGTTCGGCTTGCGTAGGCGGGCGCGGCCCTCGCTGATGCAGCGGTTGACCTTGGTGTAGGTCCAGCCGGTCAGGTTGCAGATTTCGCGGTAGCTGTAGCCGATTGCGAGGAGGCTTAGTGCGCGCCGCTCATCGGGCTTTAGTGTCGTCAGTCGCTGGCGGGCGTCGGAGACGTCGGCGGCGACGGCGGCGAGTTCGTCGGGTAGGCGTGATGGGTCGATTAGTTCTTCTTGGCGGTTAGTTGTTGTTTCTGAGGTTGGGGCTGTTGGCTGTTGGCGTTGGAGTAGCTGTTGGCGGCGGTAGCAGGCCCAGCAGCGCCGCTTGAGGGTGAGGGTGATCCAGGCAAGGGCTGGAGCTCCGCTTGCCGGGTTGAAGTGGTTGATGAAGAGGATGAATGCGTCTTGTAGTGCCTCTTCGGCGTCCTCGATTGAGGGGCAGTTGCGCGTGCCGATGGCAAGTAGTCGACGCCGTTGGGTGGCATAGATCTCTTCGGCGAGTGTTTGGGCTTGTGCTCGTCGCGCATCTTGTGAGGCGGGTGCGTCGGGCATTTCGTTTCCCTCCGTGGCTGAGTTGACGGAGGTCGCGATGCGCCGGTTAGTGAGAGACCGGAACCCGAGCTTTTGGGCGAGGGCCTTTGGAGCCCTTCGAAAGTCGGAGGGCTTGTAGGGGTCGCCGCCGGCGCGAAACTTTGCGACCTGGCGGCTCAGCTATTGGAAGGGGGGCGAGACCTGTGGAGCGTTGAGTTAGTGAGTGATCTCAGGTTGCGATTTGGAGTGGGATGTGTTGGGTCCCAATGCGGCGTTTAGCTCGTCTTGTTGGCGATGGCTTTGCAGCGTTATGAGGATGGAGAGTTGTTGACGGTCGCTGTGGCGGCTGCGATTGCCGGACGTAGCGTTCGGACGATTAGGCGTGCTTATCTGAAGGGTCCGCTAGTCGCTTATCGGGATGCAGGTGGAAGGGGAGTGCGTATTCGGTATGGCGATTTGCGTGGATGGATGATGAGCGAGCTCGTCGATCGCTCATCGGCGAAATCCGGTGAGGCTTTCGATGGAGTCGTTGCTGCCGGTTTGCCTTCACCGCAGCGGCGTGTTGCGTCTTCTTCTCGAGCTGATGTGAGGAGTGAGAACTTGGTGCTACTTGATTCAGCGCGCCAGCAGCGAATTAGGCGTGTGCGGGGAGCGACCCGGGGGCGGAATACCGCCGATCGCTCGGGTTAGCGGACGAGCGGGTTTGCTTCGATTCGCGCGCGGGCCATTGCGCACTCCGCTTTTAGATCGATTGGCTCTGCGGCTTGGTAGCGGGCGATTATGTGGGCGTAATAGCGCTGCAGGGTTTGGACGTCGTGTCCGGCCCAGCCGGCGAGGTTGTGGAGGTTCATCCCGTGCGGTCCCATTACGAGGGTGGAGTGGAGAGCCATTGAGATTGCCGTGTGGCGGCAATCGTAGAAGCGCATCGAGGTGAGCCCGATGGGAGCATCCTTTGCTTGAGCGGCGATGACTCGCGCTGGCCGCCATACTCGCGCGGTCCAGCGTTTGTAGTCGTTGTAGGTCCAGGCAACCGGGGCTAATTTTTTTTTGCCTTCATACGTCCAAGCGGGTCCTTTGGCGTTATGCGCTTGGAATATGAGGCCGTTACTTGGCTGAATGCCGAACCTTTTAGTGAGTGCGTTGCGGTATTTGGTTATGCGGTCGTATGCGTTTGGAAGTAGTAGAGCGGCTCGGGCGCCCGTCTTCAGGCCGATGTGGTTGGTCTCGAGCTCGACGTTGTCGCGTGGGCGCTGGAGCTCGACGGAGTTTTCGTGGAGGTCAGCCCATGTGGCGGAGTAGAGCCACTCCGATGGTCGGGCAGCGATGGTGAATCCCATTGCTGCGACGAGAGCGGCGTCTCGAATTGGATGTAGGGCGTCGTGGGATGGTCGGCGGGAGACAGCCTCGATGATCCGCTCGATGCCATAGGCATCGGCGGTATAGGCGAGGCGGTTGGTGGATTGAGGGGGGAGCTCGAAAAGTCCCGAGAGCTCGATGCTGAGAGCGTTTGGGTGGCGCCGGCGTCCCCAGCGGAGTACTGCACGGAGGATCTTGAGGATTTGCGTGCGGTTGGAGGCCGTGAGGCCGGCGAGCTCGAGTTCGTCGTGGAAGCGAGCGATCATCGATGGGTCGCGAGAGAGGCGTTCGAGGCGCATTTTTGCGATTGGGCGTGGGGCGATCTCGCGATCCCATCGTTTGACTGCGTCTTCGGCGTAGCGTTGTGAGAGGGCGGCACCACGTTTTACGCACCATTCTCGAAAGAGCTCGCCGACGGTCATGCCGGCGGCGGGGTCGGGTCGCGGCATGGTGCCGGTGGCGGCGACGATGCTGAGCGCTTTGGCTCGGTAGGCGGCGGCTGCTTCCAGGGCGTGGTCTGGTGATTTGTGCTTGCGGATCGCGAACGATTTCGCTGCGTTGCGGAGGATGCCGTTGGCATCCTCTTCTCGCCAGCGGGCCTTGAAGCTGACGATGGTGCCGTCCTCTTTGGTTAGTGCGTAGATGCCGGCCGGGAGTGGTCGGTTGAGGTGATCGCGTCGGGTTTCGTGGAGCTTTGAGCCCATGAAAGGTGGACGGAAGCGGTGAGGCTTTCGTTCCCACTTTTTTGGGCGGGTGTTCCTAGTTGCGTTCCCAGTTGCTTGGGGTGGTTCGGGTCTTGGTTGTTGGCGTTAGGCGACTTTTGGCGTCGTAGAGCCAAAGGCAGCCGTATGCCCCGAGCAGGATTCGAACCTGCGGCCTACTCCTTAGGAGGGAGTCGCTCTATCCAGCTGAGCTATCGGGGCCCGGCGGCTCATCGTAGAGGCTCTCTGAAGCCAACTCCAAGCCTCGACGGCTCCACAGCCTCACCTGCAGAAAGACGTCGTCGCCATATCCCCGCAGGGCATCGAGGGCGACCAGTGTGAAGCGCCCTTTGGAGATCGCCTCCTGATCCACGGTCTCCAGCTCCAGCTCGGCGGTGGCGGCGACGGCGCCGCCGATCAAAGGACGCCCCCATACAAGTGTCACGTCGCCGGTGCGTCCGTTCTCACCGCGCCAGCGGCCGATCACCTCGTCGTTGAGGTCGATCCGCCAGTCCGGGTTGTCCTCGGCGAGGACATCGGTGAAGTCGGCCTTGGCGCGGAAGTCCGACGGCTCTCCCTCCGCGGGCTGTAGGTAGGAAACATGGCCGAACAGCTCCAGCGTTCCGTCGGGCCCCTCTGCGCGAGCCGTGCATGGCACCCACACCCGGCCGCCCCAGGCGCGCTCCAAGAACCAGTCCAGCTCGACCGGCACCTCCACCCCCTCGGGAAGATCCTCAATCTCACCGCAGGCCTCCCGGAAAGCGGCGGCCAGCCGCTCGGCGAAGCGCCCATGGGGGATCCCCTCCTGGGTGCTGTCGGCGATGAAGCGGGGGATTGGACGAGGGTTCGGCGTCACGTGCCGACCCTACAAGGGGTCGTCGCCAAGGGCTTCGCGTAGGTCGGCGGCGGCGCGCTCGGGCGGGTAGGTGTTGATGTCGACGCCGGTCCCCATCTCGAAGCCGGCCTTGACGGTCAGGCGCGGGGCGATGTCGACGTGCCAGTGGAATTGCTCGGCGCCGCGGGGGGCCGTGCGGACCCATAGGTTCAGCTCAGGCGAGCGGCCGAAGCGCTCGCGCAGGAGGCGCAGGGCGGTGTGGATCATCGCCGCGCCCGTCGTGTCCTCCTCGAAGCGAGCCGACTGCCGCCTGGGCACGACCCGCAGCTCGAAGGGGGAGCCGGACGCCCAGGGGCAGATCAGCGCCGCCTCCTCGTCGATCGCAACCAGCCGTTCCCGGCGACGCACCTCCTCGACGAGTACGTCGCTGAGCAGCCCGCCGCCCGCGGTGCGTTCGCCATAGGCCCCCGCTCGCTCGCGCTCCCGCGCCACCGCCGCCGGGACGAAGGGCAGGGCGTAGAGCTGCGCGTGAGTGTGCTCGAGCGAGGCGCCGGCACCGCCGCCCTCGTTGACGATCAGTTGCACATAGGAGGCATCCGAGTGGGCCCGCATGCGCTCGCGCCAGGTGGCCACCGCCGCGGCGAAGCCCTCCTCGTCCAGCTCTGCCATCGCGGTGACATGGTTGGGAGCGTTGACGATCACCTCGTGACCGCCGGCCGCCGGACGGGATGCGAAGAGGTTTGGTTCGCCGGCCCGCCTCGACTCCAGCAGTGGGTCGCCGGCGCTGGCGAAGGCCCCGCCCTCCCCGCTGGTCGCACTTCCTTCACCGCTTGCGCCGCCGCCCCTCGGCTCCGCCTCCTCATCGCCGAGCCCTTGCCGGCTTGCCAGGGCCGGATAGAGGTTCGGCACCACCCGGGTCGTCCAGCCCGGCGAGTCGGCCGCCCCCCCGCCGGGGCGCAGCGCGTAGACCTCAGGCGGCGTCCGCTCCTCGCGGCCCTCGCAAAAGGGGCAGTCGGCCGGTCCCTTGGGCTCGCTTACCGCCGGCCTGAAGCTGTCTGGACGCTCGGCGCGGCCGGGTGCGAGGATCGTCCGCAGCCCGGTGAGCTGGTCGATTCGTATCTCGGGAGCGCTCAGGAGCCGGAGGGGGGGAGGTCGTCGGCTTCCTGATCGCCCGCCGGTGGGGCGGCCGGCTGCGACTGGCCTTTGGACGGTGCTCCGTCCCGAAGCCGGGCAATGAACGGCTCCATGATGTCCATCGGCAGCGGGAAGACGACGGTCGTGTTCTGGTTGCCGCCGATCTCCAGCAGGGTCTGCAGGTAGCGCAGCTGCAGGGAAGCGGGGTTGGTGCTGATGATGTCGGCGGCGTCGGTGAGCTTCTGCGCCGCCTGGTACTCGCCCTCGGAGTTGATGATCTTGGCCCGCCGCTCACGCTCGGCCTCGGCCTGGCGCGCCATCGCCCGCTGCATCTGCTCGGGGATCTCGACATCCTTGATCTCAACCGCGGTCACCTTCACTCCCCAGGGCTCGGTCGACTCGTCGATGATCTTCTGCAGCTCTTCGTTGAGGCGCTCGCGCTCGGAGAGGAGCTGATCGAGCTCCGCCTTGCCGAGCACCGAGCGCAGGGCGGTCTGTGCGATCTGGGAGGTGGCGAGGAGGAAGTTCTCGACCTCGACAATCGCACGATTCGGGTCGACGACCCGGAAGTAGGCGACCGCATTGACGCTGGAGGGGACGTTGTCGCGGGTGATCACCTCCTGCGGCGGGATGTTGAGCGTCACCGTACGCAGGTCCACCCTTTCCATCCGGTCGATCATCGGAATCAGCAGGATCAGGCCCGGCCCCTTGGTCGCGATCAGGCGCCCGAGGCGGAAGATCACCCCGCGCTCGTACTCGCGCAGAATCCGCACCGCCGAGCCGACGACGATCAGCAGGAAGAACGCCAGAACGACAAGAATCCCGAGTGCTATCTCCATCAAATCGCTCCTTCCTCTGCGGGCTCCGCGGACGGCGGCTGGGGCCGCACCATCAGAGTCAACCCGGCGACCGCCTCAACCGTGACTCTATCTCCGATTCGCACCTCGTCCGCGCCATCAACCAACCGGGCGCGCCACAACGCTCCCTCGATCCACACCTGCCCCTCGGGGTCGAGCGAGGTGCGGGCCTCGGCGGTAGCGCCGATCAGCTCCTCCGAGCCGGTGCGGACCGGCTCGTCGCGGTGGGCGGCAATCACCTTGCGGGCGACGAAGAAGAAGGTTACGGCGGACAGCAGGCCCAGGGTGATCAGCGCCGGCCCTATGTACTCGGCTGCCTCGGCGTCGCTGTCCAGGGCGATGACGCCGCCCACGATCATGCCGAGCGCACCGAGCATCGCCAGCACCCCGCCGGTGGGCAGCAGCAGCTCGACCACCAGCAGGACAACTCCGATCAAAGCGACGATTACGAAAGCGTCCACGAGCCGATTATCCGCTCTTCGGCTCGGCAGGGCGGCCCGCGGGCTCGCCGAGCGCGTAGCGCTGAATGTCGGCGCGAAGGTCCGCGCCATCGACGTAGGGAACGTAGCTGAAGTAGAGAAGCTCGCCGCGGCGGTCGTAGAAGGCGGTGGCTGGGAGGCCGCGCGTGGCGCCGATGCGGCCGGTGATCTCCTCGTCGGGGTCGGTGTAGCTCGGGTAGGGGACGGGGTTGTCGTGCAGGAAGGTGCGTGCCGCGTCATCGGCGTCCTGGCTGTCGACGCCGATGAAGGCGACGCGCTTGCCGTACTCGGCGGAGAGCTGCTGGAAGGCGGGGAACTCCAGGCGGCAGGGCCCACACCAGGAGGCCCAGACATTGACCACGACGGGATAGCCGCGCAGTGCCGCGATGCGTTCCTCGAACGCATCCCCACCGCCCGGCAGCAGCCGGTTGGCCTGGCGGTGGAGCGCCGCCAGGGGGGCGGGAGCCCCGGCCAGCGCCTGCGCGTAGTTGGGGTGCTTGCCGTCCCCGCTGGAGCCGGTCGAGCCACAGCCGGCCAGGAGCAGCCCCAGCGCCGCAACAAGGGCGACCAGCACATTTAGGCACCGCGATCTCAATTCGGTGATTACAATACGTCGAACGTTCGGTCCGCCTGATGCGGGCCGCTGAGAGCGCCGGGAGAGAAAGCGAACTCCGGGCATCCTCACTCAAGTTGCCCCCGCCGCACATCTTTCGGTTCGGTGGGGACCAAACCAGAAGCCGTTATGGCCAAGACCAGCGACGTTGCCACGCCAGTGGCAGTTCCATCAAGCGCCGACATAGAGCGGGCGGCTGCGTTTGCCCGCGAGCCTCTGCTGCTCGAAGGAGAGGGCCCGGAGGCGCTGGCCCCCGGCACGGCGCGCCGGCGGGCGCTCGACGCCGCGCTGAAGGAGCTCGACGAGGGGGCTGAGAACCCCTCGATCCAGTGGCGGCAGGACTTCTCACTGCTGCTGGGGCTGGAGCGGCTGCTCGCCGAGGACCCACCGAAGCTGCGCGACGGGGCGGAACTGAACCCGCATCAGGTCGACGCGTTGTCGGGAACGCTGACCGAGTTGATGGCCGAGCAGCAGACCGCCGCCGAGAACGGCGACGAGCTGCCTGCGGCCGATGAGGCGCCGCTGGCCTCTGCCGATGGCGCCGAGCCGGTTGACGAGGAGGAGGAACTGGCTGCCGACGAGGAGCCTCAGGACTGGGAGCCGGCGGCCGCCGACGACGAGGAGGCGATCGAGGAGGCGCCGGAGGACCCCGGTGCCGAGCGGCGGTTCTGGTTCGAGCACGCGACCGGCGCCGGCAAGACCGTGGCTGCGGTCGGCTTCATCGACGCGACCCGAACCGGCGGCGTCCTCATCCTCACCCATCGTCGCAACCTGGTCGACCAGTTCATCGGCGAGATCTCCGATCGCGGCTACAAAGAGCGGCTGCGCCCGCCGCTCCTCGATGGCCGCGACGACCCCGACGGGCCGGTGACGGTGGAGACCTATCAGTGGTTCGTCCGCAACTACAAGAAAGTCTCCGACGCCTACTCGATCGTGATCTGCGACGAGGCGCACACGGCACTGGGCGAGAAAACCAGCGCCTGCATCCGTGCTTGGAACGGCCCCGTCTTCATCGGCATGACGGCGACTGGGGCCCTGATCGCCCGCCACGTCGCCGACCTCTTCCCAACTCAGACCTCCCGCTTCGACCTCGCCCAGGCGGCACGGCGCGGCGTGATCTCACCCCTGCGCTGCATGCGCATCCCGCCCGGGCCGGGGGTGCGGACGATCGCCAAGGTGCCGCTGCGCAAAGGCGAGGTCGACCAGGACTTCGACCAGGAGGAGCTGGCCGCCCTGCTCGACCAGGAGCCTTTCAACGTGGCGATCGCCGACCTCTACAAAACCCGCTTCAACAAAGTGCCGGGCGTCCTCTACACAGCCGGCGTCCAGCACGCGAAGAACGTCGCCAAAGCCTTCAAAGACGTCGGGATAGTCGCTCGCGCGGTCTCGGGGGAGACGCCGAAGCGCGAGCTGGCTGAGATCCTCGCTGCCTTCGAGCGTGGAGAGGTGGATGTGCTCTGCAACGCGATGCTGCTGGCGGAGGGATGGAACTCGCCGCGGGCAACGATCTGCATGCACCTCGCGCCGACGGCCTCGCGAAGGGTCTACCAGCAGCGGGTCGGCCGCGTGACGCGCCGGGCGCCGGGCAAGGAGGCGGGGCTGGTGATCGACTTCGTCCACCCCGCCACCACCCATGACGAGACGATCGTCACCCTGCACAGCCTGCTCGATCGCGACGTCTACCGCGGCGGCGCGATCGTGGTCGGCCCGGTGCGGCGCGCCCGCGGCCGCAAGGTAAGGGTCGAGCGGCGAGTGGTTCCGGTCTCCAACGACGAGGAACGCCGCATGCAGCTGCTCGAACGGGAGATCTGGCGGATCGCGGTCGAGAACCTCGACTATCCCGAGCAGCATGCGTGGGCGGCATTGGCGGGGGCTCGCGTCGAGCCCCAGGGCTGGCGCCGGGCGCGGGCGATGCTGCAGAACGACCGCACCAAAGAGCTGCGCCGCCGGTTCCTGCTCACCTGCGTGCAGCGCAATCGCAACTCGCAGCTGCGCCTGAAAGCGCTGGCGGAGATCGCCGACCTGGGCGACCCGGATGCCTTTGACGACGCAATCGAAATCGTCGGCACCTGGAGCCGCGACGACAAACGAGCGGGGACGAAGACGCTGCTGCAGGCGCTGATCGACAAGCGCGTCGGCCGTCGCGACCAAGCCCAGGCGTGGGTCTGGCGGCTTGCCTCCTACACCCGCGAGCTGCATGAAGAGTACGCCGTGCAGCGCTGGCCGGAGACGAAGCGACTGCTGGGCCTGCTCGTCAACTCATCCGGCCGCGCTCATGGGCGCAATGCGCGGCGCCTGGTCCACGCGGCGCGCAAACAGGACCGCCGGCTGGCGGTTGCGCTGCTCGCCGCCGCCGTCTCCCACACCCCGGAGGGAGAAGAGGTGCTGCGCGGCGCGCGGATGCGGATGGCGCGGAAACCGTCGGCGATCGCGCGCGAGCTGCTGCACAACTTCCCCAAAAGGGGCAAACGGAGGCGCAAACGCGGCAACGGCAAACGCAAAGGCGGCAAAGGCGCCGAGAAAGCAAGGCGAGACAACGGCAACGCCGCCGCCAGGCCGAGGAACGACGATTCCGAGCTGCAGGATGCCGAGGTCGACAACGGCGATATAGCTCCGCCGGACGGGCTCGACAACGGGGACTCAGAGCCGCAGGTGGACCTCGCCGGCCCCGAGGGCGACGAGCTCGCCGCTGGCCACGCGGACGAGGAGATTCCCTCGACTGTCGACGCCTCCGGCGACGCCTGAGCCGCCGTCCCAGGCGATTTCCCGACCCGACAGACCGTCGCGTTCCCCCCAGGCGGAGAGAATCTCTTCGTCGCCGGCATCCGTCCAGCGGGAGAGCCGTTTGCTCAAGACCCGCGCCGCGGCGTTCCTGTTGCTCGCTGTGCCGGCATAGGGAGCATCGGAAGCGAAGAGGGACACGGCGGTGTCGCGCAGCTCGGGTGGAAATTCGCTCTGCTCAATCGCCAGGTTGAGGCCGACGCCGATCACGGCCCAGCCGTCCTGGGGCCGCGCCTCGATCAGGACGCCGGCCAGCTTGCGTCCCTCCCACCAGATGTCGTTGGGCCACTTGATCTGGCACCGGGCCTGCGGTTCCAGCTCCTCAGCCGCCTCACAGACGGCGAGTGGGACTGAAAGGGGCAGCAGCAGGTGGCGCTGGTCGAGCGGGTGGAGGATGGCGGAATAGAGGAGGGCCTTGCCGGCGGGTGCCGTCCAGGTGCGTCCTTGGCGCCCGTGGCCCGCGGTCTGCTCGGCGGCGGTGACGACGGTGCCCCCCGGGGCTCCGGCGGCGGCCAGCTCACGAGCACGGGTATTGGTCGAGTCCGTGACGCGGTGGTGGCGATGCGGGGCGCCGAAGCTCACTTGGCTGCGTCGCGCAGCAGCGCCTCGACGAGGCCGTCGATGTCGTGGCGTTCGGCTTCGACGTCGACGCCGAGCCCGGCCTCGGTGACCGCCGCACTGGTGACGGGGCCGATCGAAACGATCCTGGCGCCGCGGGGAAAGCGCTCGCCCAGCGCCTCGGTCAGGTTGCGGACTGTGGAGGAGGAGGTGAAGGTGACGTAATCGGCCTTCTGGGCTTCCTGGATCGCGGCGGGTGCGGGCTGCTCGCGCACGGTCTCATAGAGAGCGACGACATCGACATTGGCGCCGCGCTCGCGCAGGGCGTCGGGGAGCACGTCGCGGGCCTCGGCGGCGCGGGCGACCAGGACCGGCCGGCCGGCGACCTCGATCGCGGCGAGTGTCTCGACCAGCGCCTCGGCGACAAACCGCTCCGGGACGACATCGGCGGCGATGCCCTGCTGCGCGAGAGCGCGGGCGGTGCCGGGGCCGACGGCGGCAACCGTTGCATTTGCCAGCGCCCGGGCGTCCAGGCCGGCCTCGCGCAGCGCGTCGAACAGCAGCGTCACGGCGTTGGCACTGGTGAGGCAGACGAGCGCATAGCTCTGAATCGCGGCGGCGGCGCGGCGGACCTGCTCGCTGTCGATGCGCGGCTCGATCCGGATCGCCGGCAGCTCGACCACCTCCGCACCCAGCCCTCGCAGGGTCGTGGCGAGGCCACTCGCCTGGGCGCGAGCCCGAGTGACGACGATGCGACGGCCATGGAGAGGACGGCGCTCGAGCCAGGCAAGCGACTCGCGCCGTCCCACCACCGGCCCGACGACGATCAGGGCCGGAGCGGCAACCTTCTCGCGCTCCACCGCCGCGGCGATCGTCCCCAGGCTGGCGACGACGGTGCGCTGGCGATCCATCGTGCCGCGTTCGATTGCGGCCGCCGGTTGCTCGGCGTCGCGCCCGGCCTCGATCAGCGCTGCCGCGTTCTCGGCCAGTCGCTTGACCCCCATATAGAAGACGAGCGTGCCCGGGAACCGCGCCAGCGCCTCCCAGTCGAGCGCCGTCTCAGTCTTCTCGGGATCCTCATGGCCGGTTACGAAGGCCACCGCGGAGGCATCGTCGCGGTGGGTGACCGGGATCCCGGCATAGGCGCTCGCCGCAACCCCCGCCGTGACGCCGGGGACGACCTCGAACTCCACCCCCGCCGCGCGCAGGGCCTCGCCCTCCTCGCCGCCGCGGCCGAAGACGAACGGGTCGCCGCCCTTGAGGCGGACGACGCTGCGGCCGGCCCGCGCCGCCTCGACCAGCCTCTCGTTGGTCTCCTCTTGGGGGACCGATTCGTGTCGAGGAGGCGAGGAGGGATGGACATCGTCAGCGGCCGACCCCGCGACGACCGCCCGATTGCCGCCGCTGGCGTCCCCGGCCGGGGCCTTGCCGACGTAGAGGAGGTCGGCGTCGCGAGGGGCGCCGTCGAGCGCGCCGGGCGGGATCAGGCGGTCATAGAAGATCACGTCGGCGGAGGCGATCAGCTGTAGAGCCCGCGCTGTCATCAGGCCCGGGTCCCCCGGCCCGGCGCCGACTAGGTAGACGACTCCCGGGCGGGCCTTAGCTGTTCCTTTTGTCGACATAGGACACATAACGCACACCTACGGCTTCTATCAGGGCGCCCCCCCGGCCCATTCCTCCGCCTCGCGAGTAGCTCGGCGGCACCGGTGGCGAGCAGGCGCTCGGCGAGGAGCGCTCCGACGGCGGCCGGCTGGTCCGCGTCCCCCTCGATGCGGTCCCGCAGCCACTCGCTGCCGTCGGGGAGGCCGACGAAGGCCTCGATTACGAGCGTCTCCTCCGCCTCGCCGCCACCGCTCGAGCCGACTCGTGCGTGGACGCCGACCGGAGTGGCGCAGCTGGCCTGCAGCAGGGCGACCGTGGCACGCTCGGCGGTCAGCTCCCGGGCCGCGGTCTCGTCCCCGAGCGCGGCCACCTCCGCCTCATCGCCGCTGCGGGTCTGCAGGACCAGTGCCCCCTGGCCCGGTGCCGGCGTCATCTGAGCGGCGGGGATGGCAAAGGAGATCTCGCTCTCGCGGCCGAGCCGGCGCAGGCCGGCCGCGGCGAGGACGATCGCATCCAGCTCGCTCTCTTCGAGCCGCCTGAGGCGAGTGTCGACGTTGCCGCGCAGCTCGCTTATCCGCAGGTCGGGGCGGGCGGCGAGCAACTGCGCCCGGCGGCGCAGGCTGGCCGTGCCGACATTGGCGCCCTCGGGAACGTCCTCGAGCGAGGTCGCCGACGCCGATCCAGACGTCGGCGGGATCCTCGCGCACAGGCACGGCGGCGATCGCGAGGCCATCGGGCACCTCCGCCGGAAGGTCCTTTGCCGAGTGGACGCCGACCTCGGCTTCGCCGGCAAGCAGCAGCTGCTCGACCCCCCGCACGAAGCGCCCCTTGTCGCCCACCTCGCCGTTGGAGGAGGTCTCGACCAGCTCTGCGCCGCCGAGCATCTCGGCGACCTGGCCGGCCTGGGCCAGCGCTAGGGCGCTGCCTCTGGTGGCCAGGCGCAATGGCATGAGAGCCTCAGGCGGACTTGCCCTTGGGGGGGCGCAGCTCAGTCACGTTCGCCGCCGCGTCGGCCTGCGGCTCGGTCTCGGCGTCGAGCCCGAACAGCTCCCGCAGGGCGCTCACATACAGATAGGCGTCGTCGCTTCCCGCCGAGCGCTTCATCCGCAGGGTCGGCTCATGCAGAAGGCGGGAGGCGATCGCCTTGGCCATCGCTGTCACGCGCTCCCGGTCGGCGTCGCCGAGGCTCTCCCAGCGCGGGTCGTTCTCGGCCAGCACCCGGCGCACGACCTCGTCGGCGCGCTCGCGCAGGGAGGCGATCGTCGGCACCACCTCGAGCGAGGCAAGCCAGCGCTGGAAGCGCTCCAACTCGACGTCGAGGATGCGCTCCGCCCGCCGCGCCTCGGCCTCGCGCCCGCTCGCGTTGCGCTCGACGATCTGCTGCACGTCGTCGATGTCGTGGAGGCTGACTCCCGCGATCTCGCGGCAGGCGGGCTCGATGTCGCGGGGGACGGCGATGTCGACCATGAGCAGGGGGCGCCCATCCCGGGTCTCCATCACCCCGGCGATGTCGTCGCGCTCGACGATGTGGTGGGGCGAGTTGGTGGCGGAGACGACGATGTCGGCGGCCTCGAGCTGCTCGGGCAGCTCCTCGAAGCGGACGGCGCTGCCGGAGAAGCGCTGCGCGAGCCCGATCGCCCTGTCGTAGTGGCGGTTGGCGACGAAGACGGTGGAGACGCCGCGGGCGACCAGCGCCCGGGCGACCAGCTCCGCGGTCTCACCGGCGCCGATCACCAGCACCCGTCGGTCGGCCACGTCGCCGAGGGTGCGGCGCGCCAGCTCCACGGCGACGGAGGAGATCGAAAGCCCTTTCTCGCTGATGCCGGTTTCCTCGCGAGCCCGGCCGCCCGCAGCTAGGGCGCCGCGAAAGAGGCGATTGAGGATCGGCCCGGTGCCGCCCTCGACCAGGGCCAGCTCATAGGCCCGTTTCACCTGGCCCTGGACCTCGGCCTCGCCGAGGATCATCGAATCGAGGCCGGCTGTGACCCGAAACAGATGCCGCGCCGCCTCGCCCGAGCGCAGCGAGTAGAGGTGGCCAAGCAGCTCCGTGGGGCGGATGTCCGCCTGGCGGGTGAGGACGCCGAGCGCCGTGGACTCCGCCTCGACCGGATCGGAGACGACCAGGTACAGCTCGGTGCGGTTGCAGGTCGAGATCGCCGCCGCCTCGTGGATGCCGCTGGTTTCGGTCAGCTCGCGCATGGCGCCGGCGGCGCGGCCCTCGGTCAGAGCGAGGCGCTCGCGCAGGTCAAGCGGCGCGGTCTTGTGAGAGACGCCAAGGGCGAGGAGCTCACTCATGAGACGCCACCTCCGCGACCTTGCTCGCCGGCGTCGACGCCGCTGCCCTGCTCGGCAAAGGTCGCAAGCTCGCGTAGCTCGCGCTCGATCCGCTGCAGTTTGACCGCCATGATCGCGACGTAGACGACGATCAGGATGAGGAAGACGACGTAGGCGCCGGCGACGTACTTGCCGGCCTCGTCGAGCGGCAGCGCGGGAGCCGCCAGGGGCAGCATCAGCTCACCTCCGGGGCGATCCGGGAAGTGCCGCCGGGCGCAGGTGCGTCGAGGGCCCGGCGCAGCCGCTTGAGCTGTCCAGAGGCGCTCTTCGCGGTCAGCTCGAGCTTGACCAGGGTCACCCAGAGCAGCGCGAAGGCGGCGATGGAGGCGAGGAAGGTGATCATCATCGAGCCCGGCAGGCCGCCCTCGGCGGTGGCGAAGACGCGTGGATGGACGAGGCTCTCGGCGAGGCGCACCGCCATGAAGTTGAGCGGCACGAAGGCGCCGGCCGTGATCGCGAAGACGGAGGCGTAGCGCGCCTGGCGGTCACGGTCCTCGATCGCGTAGCGGAAGGGGTAGTAGGTGGCATAGAGGAGGAAGACGATCAGGAAGCTGACCAGCGTCGGCTCGTCCCAGACCCACCAATGCCCCCACGAGGCCTTGGCCCAGATCGCGCCGGTGATCAGCACCGCGACGCCGAAGATGACCGACATGTGGATCGAGACATAGGAGTAGGCGTCCCAACGGCTGTCGTCGCTGCGCAGGTGCAGGAAGGCGAAGACACCGCCGGCGATGAAGCCGAACAGCGCTGTGATCGCCAGCGGCACGTGGAGGTAGAAGATCTTCTGGATGAAGCCCTGGTCGGCGTCGAGCGGGGCGTAGAAGAAGACGAGCGAGAGCGCCACGGCGAGGGTCGCCACGGTCGCTGTCGAGAGGGATCTCAGGCCTTTGCCATACATCGTTTATGGGTCCTGCCTCAGTCCTCGAGAAGGAAGTCGAAGACCGCGTATCCGACGAGGAGGAACACCAGATCGTATAGGCCGAGGACCGCCAGCCAGGTGCCGAAGCGCTCGTAACCGGGACCGCCCGCGGCGAGGAGCGGCTCGCTCGCGCCGGTGGCGGCGATCATCAGCGGCACCACCAGGGGCAGCAGCACGAGCGGGACCAGCAGGTCGCGGGCGCGGGAGTTGATCGCCATCGAGGAGATCAGGGTGCCGGTGGCTGCGAGGCCGATGTCGGCGAGCAGGAGGACGGCGAGAAGCGGCGCCAGGCCGGCCGCGGAGTCGAGGAAGAAGATCGCGAAGATCGGCACCGCGACCAGCTCGAGGGCGATGAGGTAGACCAGCAGCGCCGCCGCCTTGGCGGCGAAGAGGACGGTGCGGTCGACTGGAGCGAGGCGGATCGCGTCAAAGCCCCCGTCGCTGCGCTCGGCGACGAAGAGGCGGTTGATGCCGAGGATGGCGGCGAAGAGCAGCGTTGCCCACAGCACCCCGGACGCGAGGCTGCCCGAGAGGCTGGTGCGGTCGAGGCCGAAGCGGAAGATGACGAAGGTCGTGACGGCGAAGAGGGCCATCGCGGGCAGCGACTGAAGCGTGCGCAGCTCGGCCCGCAGGTCCTTGCCGAGGATCGCCGCGAAAGCCGCCCGCGAAGGGGTCATCAGGCGGCCGCTCTGCCGGTTGCCGCTCATGCGACGACCGTCGCCTCGCCGATCCCGAGCCGCAGCACCTGGTCGGCTTCGGGCTGGAAGCGCTCCGGATCATGGGTGACGAGCACCCTGGTGCGAGCGCCGTCCGGGCCGATGAGGGTGCGGACCAGCTCTCGGCTCTCGGCGTCGAGGTTGGAGTCGGGCTCGTCGAGCAGCAGCAGCTCGGGCTCGTGCAGGACGCAGCGGCAGATCGCCAGCCGCTGCCGCATTCCCGCGGAGAGCTCGGCGACGCGCTCGTCGGCTCTGCGCTCCATCCTCACCGCGCCGAGCAGCCTGGCGATTCGCGATTCGGCCTCGGCGCCGGGAATGTGGTGCAGCTTGGCGTGGAAGAGAAGGTTCTCGTAGCCGGTCAGGTCGCGATAGAGGAGCGGCTCATGGCCGAGATAGCCGATTCGGCCGCGCAGCTTCCAGGCCTCGCCCGGCAGTGAGCAGCCAAGCACCCGCGCCTCGCCCCCGCTTGGCCGCAGCAGCGTGGCCAGAACCCGCAAGAGGGTCGTCTTGCCGGCGCCGTTGGGGCCCAGCACGACGAGGGACTGGCCCGCCTCCAGCCCGACACGAGACGCCGGCGAGGCCGGTGCGCTCGCCGAAGTCGCGCCGCAGCCCGCGGAGCTCGATCGCCTTGCTCACCTCGCGCGGGTCAGCCGCGCTTCTTCTTCAAAGTGCGGCGGCCGATCGCGAGCAGCGGGCCGGCACCCTCGCGCAGGGCCTTCGTCCGCGTCGCGCCTTTGCCATAGAGGATTTTGGCCGAGGCGCGCACGGCGTCGCCGAGGGTCTGGTCGTAGGGGTGCCACCAGAAGTCGCGGGCAAGCCCCGGCTCCCAGGTGTTCATCTTGACGTTGACGCACTCGTAGAAGCCGAATTTGGAGTGCGAGCGCCCCACGCCGGAGTCCTTGACGCCGCCCCACGCGCACTGGCAGGCGCCGTGGCTGAAGGAATGGTCGTTGACCCAGACCATTCCCGATTCGATCCGCCGCGCCATCCGCGCGCCCTTCTGGCGGTCCTTGGTCCAGACCGAGGCGCCGAGCCCGAACTCGGAGTCGTTGGCGAGCTCGATCGCCTGCTGCTCGTCCTCGACGACGACGATCGGCAGCACGGGGCCGAAGATCTCCTCCTTCATGATCCGCATCTCGTGCGTTACCCCGCTGAGCACCGTGGGGGCGACGAACTTGCCCGGCAGGCCGGCCACCTCGGTGGCGCCGCCGCAGAGCAGGTTGGCGCCGGAGGCGACTGCGTCGTCGATCAGCTCGCGGACGATCTCGTACTGGTCCTCGGAGGTCATCGGGCCGATCTCGGTCTCCCACTGCAGCGGGTCTCCGAGGCGCAGCTTCTGTGCCTCCTTGGCAACCCCCTCGATGAAGCGATCGGCGACATCGCGGACGACGTAGACCCGCTCGATGCCCGAGCAGGTCTGCCCGGCGTTGGCGAAGCCGCCCCAGACCGCACCGGAGATGGCGTTGTCGAGGTCGGCGTCGGCGCAGACGATCATCGGGTCCTTGCCGCCCAGCTCGAGCACCGAGCCCTTGAGCTGCTGCGAGCAGACCTCGCCGACCTTGCGACCGACGTCGACCGAGCCGGTGAAGAAGACCTTGCCGACGCTGGAGCGGGCCAGGGCGTCGCCGACGGCGCCGCCGCCGTGAACGACCCGGATCAACCCCTCGGGCAGGCCGCCCTTCTCGAACACGCGGCGAATCGCTTCCCCCAGCAGCGGCGTCAGGCTGGCCGGCTTCAACACCACGCCGTTACCAGCCATCAGCGCGATCGCCACCTCGCCGAAGGGGATCGACCAGGGGTAGTTCCAGGGTGCGATCACGCCCACCACCCCGATCGGCTCATAGGAGAAATAGCCGCGCTTGGTGAGCAGGAAGGCCTGCGACATGCGGACCTTCTCGTTGGCGAGGATCTTGGGTCCGGCCTTGGCGCACCAGTGCAGGGCGTCCACGGTCGGCAGCAGCTCCATCGTGTAGGACTCGGTGCGGGGCTTGCCCTGCTCGTTGGTCAGCAGTTCGGCGATCTCGTCGATGTCGTCGAGCAGCGCGTCGGCCGCCCGGCGCATGTAGCGGGCGCGGTCGGCGAGGCCCAGCTCCGCCCAGGCAGGCTGGATGCGCGCGACGTCATCGACAACCCCCTGCACCTGCTCGGGCGTGATCGTCGCAACCGAACCAACCAGCTCACCGGTGGCAGGGTTGAACGACTCAAGCGTGGACAAGGTTTGTGGGCTCTGCGTGGCAATCTCCATCGGTCGATTCTATGCGCTGTCGAGGGCTGGCGGGGGCGTCTTGTCGGAGCCTCCCCTCGGCACCGCGGAGTTATGGGACGGCGCCGCAGGCGCCGCTCAAAAATGCAGGCCGCCGTAGGCGGCCGTACAGGCATCGACAAGACGCCCCCGCCAGCCTCATACTCAGCTTTATGGACGACCAGCTGTTCGATACTCCAAGGGCCCAGCCCGAGGGGGTTCCTGATGCTGATGCGCCTTTGGCGGTGCGGATGCGGCCGCGGCGGTTGGAGGAGCTGGTGGGGCAGGAGCACGTTTTGAGCGAGGGGTCGGCGCTGCGGACGTCGATCGAGAGCGGCCATCCCCACAGCGCGATCCTCTACGGGCCGCCCGGCTCCGGCAAGACGACGCTGGCGCGGATCGCGGCGGCAGGCGCGGAAGGGGCCTTCGAGGAGGAGTCGGCCGTCAACGCGGGACGGGCGGAGATCCGCGCCGTGATCGAGCGGGCACGGGAGCGCCGGCAGGCCAACGGCCGCCCGACGGTCCTGTTTCTCGATGAGATCCACCGCTTCAACAAGGCCCAGCAGGACGCCCTGCTGCCGGCGGTCGAGGAGGGGCTGCTGACGCTGATCGGCGCCACCACCGAGAACCCCTACTTCGAGGTCAACTCGGCCCTGCTGTCGCGCTGCCAGGTCTATGAGCTGCAGCCACTGGAGGCCGAGCAGGTGGAGGCCCTGCTGCGCCGCGCGCTCGCCGACCCCGAGCGGGGGATCGCCAACCCGCCCCAGGTCGAGGAGGCGGCGGTCGAGATGCTGGCCCACCGCAGCGGCGGCGATGCACGGGTCGCCCTCTCGGCTCTGGAGCGGGCGGTGGAGCGTGCAGGCGGGGGCCTGGTCGACGTCGCCGCGATCGAGGACGCCCTGCAGCGCAAGGCGATCGACTACGACCGCGCCGGGGATCGTCATTACGACTTCATCTCGGCCTGGATCAAGGCGACTCGCGGCTCCGACGCGGATGCCTCGCTCTACTACCTGGCGGTGATGCTGGAGGGAGGAGAGGACCCCCGCTTCATCGCCCGCCGCATGGTCATCCTCGCCTCCGAGGACATCGGCAACGCCGACCCGCAGGCGCTGCTGATCGCCGATGCCGCCGCCCGGGCAGTCGATCGGGTGGGGCTGCCGGAGTGCGCCCACAACCTCGCCCAGGCGACCGTCTATTTGGCGTTGGCGCCGAAGTCCAATGCTTCCTATAAGGCTCTCGGCGCGGCGCGCGCCGAGGTGCGCGAGCACGGGGCCAAGACGCCGCCGGATTACCTTCGCGACGCCCACTACCCCGGTGCGAAGACGCTCGGCCGCGGCAAGGGATACCGCTACGCGCACGACGAGCCGGGCGGAGTCGCCGCCCAGCAACTGCTGCCGCCGGAGCTCGAGGACCGCAGTTTCTACGAGCCCACAGAGAGAGGTTTCGAGGCTGAGCTCGGGCGCCGGCTGGAGAGCTTGCGCAAGATATTCCGCAGCCTTTGAGAGGTTGGCGCAACTTCCTAGTAAACCCCGTGTTTCAAAGGCGGCTTTCCAGGAGCCAGGGAGAGCCGACATACCGGCCGGAGGCCTGGACTGGGGGTTTCCGGCCGGGATTTCACAGGGAGTAGGGGATCGGCGACCGCACTTGGGGAAGTGCGGTCGCCGCATTTCTGGAGGTCTTTAAGCCCCTGCCTCATCACTACCGCGCAGTTCGGCACCCGCCGGGTTTGAGACAGGCTCTAAGGTGAATGCATGGGTGGCGAGGAGAAGGAGCGCCTACGACTTGGCGGAATGGCCCTCCGCAACGGCCTCTTGATCCACGGGCCGACGCACTGGGCGGCGGCTGTGCGGGATGCCGAGGGGGAGATACAGGTCGCCGCGGAGCGCAAACCGGAACTGGCGCCCCGCCTGGCGGCCCGCATCCCGGGCCTGCGGGGGCCGCTGAAACTCGCCGAGGCGATGGCGGTTGTGCCGCTGGTGCGCAGGCGGATGCCGGCGGCGCGGCTGCCCTTCGAGAACTGGCGGGTCCTGGCCGCGATCGGCGCGACGCTGGCATCGACCACCCTCGTGCGAAAGTACCTTCGGACCTCGGCCAGGCGGGAGGGGCTCGTGCAGGCGATCGGGGCCGTGCCGGCCGTCGTGGCGTTGATGGACCGCGACCTTGCCGCCTACCACGGAGTCGAGCACAAGGCGATCGCCGCCTATGAGGGAGGGATCGAGGACCCCTCCGGCGTGCCCAAGGAGCACGACCGCTGCGGCTCCAACCTGATCGCGCCGATGATGCTGCTCTCGGCCGGCGGGACCGTGCTGCTGGAGCGGCTGGTCGAGCATCCCGGCCCGCTGGCCCGCGCCGGCGTCGGTTTGGGGGGAGTGTCGATAGCGGTCGAGCTGTTCGCTTGGAGCGACCGCAACCACGGCGCCCCCCTTGCGGAGGCATTCCACGCTCCCGGCCGTGAAATCCAGCGCCGCCTGGCGACGAAGGAGCCGACGCCCGAGCAGCTTGAGGTCGGCATTGCCGCCCTGGCCGAGATCCTGCGTGTCGAGGGCACCGGCGGCGAGGACGAACTGCCGCCGCCCACGTAGACTGGCGCCCGATGTTTGGACGCATAGATCACGTCGGAGTGGCCGTCGAAGACCTCGATGCGGCGCTCGACCTCTACGAGAAGAGCTTCGAGATGGCGCTCGCGCACCGCGAGACCGTCGAGTCGCAGGGGGTGGAGGCGGTGCTGCTGGACGTCGGCGATGGCCACGTCGAGCTGCTGCGCCCGCTGGGGCCGGAGACGGCCGTCGGCAAGTTCCTCACCCGCAAGGGCCCCGGCCTGCATCACGTTGCCTACGCGGTCGATGACATCGATGCGACGCTCGAGCGAGTTGCCGCGGCCGGCATCGAGCTGATCGACGCACAGGCGCGCGTCGGCATCCGAGACAGCCGTGTCGCCTTCCTGCATCCCCGCTCGACGGGCGGCGTGCTGACCGAGATCGTCGAGCCTGCGAAGTCACTAGAGGGAGGGCACTGATGGCTGATGTGCAGCGAGTTGAGATCGGCTTCGAGGGCGGTCAGGTGGTCTCGGCGCGACTCGGCAGCGAAGAGCTGAAGGAGCTGCGCGCGGGGGTCGAGAAGGGCGGCTGGTACGACATCAAGACGGAGGACGGCGTCCTCGCCGTCTATCTCGGCAAGGTCGCCTTCCTGCGCATCGACTCCGGCGATCACCAGGTCGGCTTCTCACTCAACCGGCCTGGCTAAAGCCCCGGGCAGCTGCCGGCAGCGGGTGCGGCCCGCCGCCCCCGTTAACGCTTGCGTGTGTCCAGCGCCTAGTAGCGCGGCGCGCGCGGGTCGCGGCGAACTTCTTCGTCCGCGAGGAGTTCGCGGTCACGGCGACGGGTGCGGTCAGACCAGATTGCCTCCTGGAAGAAGGAGAGAATGAGGCCCAAGGCACCGGCGATCATCAGGATCAGCCCGACGGTGTCGAGGCTGATGCCCTCTGCGTGAATGTTCGTCGCGTAGCGAAGAATCGCTCCGATGGCGAGCAGGAAAATTGCGGCTGCGATTGTCATGGCGCCCGTTTACCCAACCGCGGAGAGGCGCAAACCCGCTAATTCTGCTGGCAGCTGGGGCACCAGTAGGTCCTGCGGTTGGCGTCCCCCTGCCCAAAGGAGGCGATAGTGCCCTGGCATCGCGGGCAGGGCCTGCCGGCGCGGCGGTACACGGCATGGGGTCGCTGCCCACCCGATGCCGCCTCCTGCATCGAGAGCCGGGCCGCCGCTAGAACCTCCTTCAGCTCCGCCTCGCTGAGCTCGCCGACAGGCCGCCGGGGATCGATGCGGGCAGCAAAGCAGCTCTCGCTCTTGAAGATGTTGCCGATCCCGGCGACGAGCCTCTGGTCGAGAAGGACATCCCCAATCACCCGTCCGGGATCGGAGCGCAGTGCGCGAGCGGCGGCCTCGAGGTCGAATTGGGGAGCGAGGATGTCGGCACCCAACCTCGACAGCACCGGGTCGCCCTTCAGCTCGGCGGGCCTCAGCACGCGCAGGGTTGGGCCGCCGAACTGGACGGCGCTCCATTCGGCGCTCGCCAGGACCGCCCACGCGGCCCGCTCCGGCTTGCTCCATCGAGCGCCTCGCCGGTAGAGGTGCCAGGAGCCGCTCATTCCAAGGTGGCTGTGGAGGACGAGGCCGCCGAACCCAAAGAGCAGGTTCTTGCCGCGCGCCTCGACCTCCACCAGCCTCATGCCATCGAGCTGCTCGATCCCGGAAACCCGTCCCCGGGGGTTCGGGCTCCGGACCTCCACCTCCGCGCCGCTCAGCGCATCGCCGAGCCGCCGGGAAAGGCGGAGGACCGTGTCAACCTCGGCCAACTAGAGCCGCGTCGTCGACGGGTCGCTCTCGGCCGCTCCCTCCTGGCTTGTTTCTTCGGCCCGTTTCTGAGCGCTGGTCCGCAGCTCCTCGGCCTGCTCCCGGCCGGCCTCTTTGGCGGTTTCGGCAGCCTGTCCGGCCACCTGGCCCGCGACGTCCTTGCCGCGATCCACCGCCTCCTGGCCGGTCTCGACCGCCTTCTCCTTCACCTGATCGGCGATCGGCCCGACGCGTTCGTCCTCGATCTTCGTCGATGGGATCAGCATGCCGGCCAGGAACCCGGCCGCGACGCCGCCGATGGCCAGCCCGATCGGGTTTTCCTCGGCCACGCCAACCGCCCTCTGGGCGCCTTCCTTGACTTCCCGGCCGTCCGGGGCGGCGTCCGCGACTCGGGACGTCGTTCCCGTCATCTGCTCGCGGAGTCGTTCCTTCCTGTCGCTGAAGGACTCCTTCACGCGCGACTTCACGTCGGTCTTGTAGGCGAGGGCATTGACGGTGTCCCCCATCTCCGCTCTCGTCTGCTCTATCTCCTCGCGGATTTCGCTCGGCTCTTGGCCCATTGCACATCCTCCTTCACGCTTTCGACGGTCTGTTCTGGTGCGGGAGGCATTCCCTCCCTGACTCGGTCCTTGCCGACGAGGGCGAGAGCCCCGGCGACGCAGGCGTAGATCACGGCCACGATCAAGGCCGCGACCCAGGCGCTCATCGCTGTCGCGAGGAGCAGGATCACGGAGGCAGTCAACGCCCCCAGCGCCAGCGCTCCGGCGAGGCCGGCGCCTCCAAACATGCCTGCGCCGGTGCCGGCCACCTTCGCTTTTTCGGTCAGCTCCGCCTTGGCCAGCTCCAGCTCCTTGCGGATCAGCGTCGACGTCTGCTCGGAGAGCTGTCTGACCAGCTCTCCCGTCGAGCTGCCGCGCAGCTCGGTCTCCTGGCCGTGGGTCCGGGTCCTCATCGTCCCGCGACGGGGTCGGCGGCGACCGGAACCTCCTGCGGCGAGGTTGCCCCGGCGTCGAGCGGCCGCGTGTCGAAGCCTGCACCCGGCTGGGGCTGCCTCAGCTCCCGGGTTCGGGATTCCGCCTCGAAACGCCCCTGGTAGCGGTTGCGGCTGGAGGCCTTGAGGAACCGGGCGGCGGCGATGCCGACGACCAGCCCTCCCGCCAGCACGGCCAGCGGCTGGCGCCGGCCGAAGTCCTCGATGTCGGCAAGGATCCTGTCGGCGTCAGATTCGCTCAGGTAGGAGCCGAGCTGCTCGGTTCGCTCCGCCGCCTTCTCGGCGACCTTCGCCGGGGTCTCTTTGCCCTGGTTGCGCAGCTCCTCGCCAACCGCGCGCAGGTCCGCTGCTGTCCCACTTACCTTCTCTCCGGCCTCGGTCGAGCGCTGATCCACCTGCTCGCGCACCATCGTTTCTGCCTTCGCGCTTGCCTGCTGAGCCTTCTCCTGCGCTCCGGCAGCCGCTTGCTGGGCCGTTTCCTGAACCGCGGACGATTCGCTTTCTCCGCCTGGCGTCGAGGGCGGACGACTTGCATCGGTCATTTGCACACCTCCAAAAAATGGCTTCCTCCGATTCGATCCGATTTCCCAAAGGAGGCGAAAGCAAAACCAATCCCCGAGCGGCTTAACCTGCGCGCCGCGACGTGCGATTGGTCGGCCCGTCAGCGCCTAGATTCAGGCGAGCGAGGTCCAGAGGCGATCCTCGGCCGCGGCAACACCCGCCGCAGTGGCCGCGACCCGGCGCCAGAGAGTGGGGTCCGGCTCGTCGTGCTTGCTGGCGGCGTGAAAGGCCGAGGCGAGGTCGGTCCAGCGCTCTGCCGCCCGCAGCGCCAGGGGCGCCTCGGGGCGGCCGGCCTCGGCGAGGAAGCGCGAATACATGAGCCGAAAGGCGCCGCCGCCGGTGCCGCGTCGCTCAATCACCTGGTAGCCAAAGCGGGCGCACCACTGCCAGTCGTCGGCGACCTCGGGCCAGGAGCCTGCCTCCTCGGCGAGGCGGTGCACTGCGCTGAGGCCGGAGAACTCGCCGAACTCGGGCTCGAGCATCGCCGTCGTCGCCCGCTCGATGGCGGCGGGGATCGCCTCCCGCAGCTGCTCTGCCTCGATCGCGGCCGAGGCGGTGAACATCTGGCCCGAGAGCGGGTAGGCCGGATGACCGCTGTAACGCGCTCGGTCGAGGTTCTCCAGCCGCGTCGTCTGCAGCTCCTCAAAGCCGGTGTCGGAGAGGTAGGCGTGCTCCTCGTCATAGCCGGCGAGCACAACGGCATGGCCGGGAAAGTGGGCCGAGTTGCCGTAGTGATCGAGGTAGTAGAGGTCGGTGAGGAGAAGAGCAGGGCAACCGTTGTCGATCTCGGCGCGAGCCGCCTGCCAGGCTTCGCCGTCCCCCTTCTCGAAGGTGCGCATCCGCAGCGCCGTGCCGGTCAGCTCGTTGAAGTTCTCCTCCAGGCGCGCCGCACGGCCGTTGAACCAACGACTCGGGGAACCGTCCTCGAGCGTGACGTAGTAGAAGCAGGCGCCGGCCCCGAGGCCGAATGCCATCTCCTCGCTGAGCTCAACGCCATGGAAGCCGAGCAGGTTGCGCAGCGCGGTCGAGCCGCAATGATGGCCGGGGACGTGCGTATAGCCGGGGACGGAAGGCATCGACGGCAGTCTGACGGTCTCGGGCGCCTGAATCCGGCGCAAGGAGTCGGATTCCTGTCATCCTCCCGCGCCGATGCGGGAGCTCGACCTGAAATTGCTGCGCTGGATGCGCACCCACGGCCACACCCCGGGGGTGGAGGCCGCCGCGCAGGCGCTGGGCAAGGCGGGCAACAACGGGCTCGCCTGGTTCGTGCTTGGAATCGTGCTGGCGCTGATCGACAACGACCGCTGGGAGTCGTGGCTGATCTGCGCGCTGCTGGGGCCGTTGGCAATCGGGCTGAACTACTTGATCAAGCTGGCGGTGCGCCGTCCGCGGCCGGTGCTGGAGGGCCTGCCGCCGCTCGGCGGCGCTCCCAGCTCGCTCAGCTTCCCGTCCGCGCACGCCTTCTCCTCCTTCGCGGTGGCGACGGCGATGTTCCGGGTCGACCCCGCGACGGCGGGCGCCTTCGTCGTCGCGATCGCCCTTTCCCTCGGTCGTCCCTACCTCGGCATGCATTACCCGTCCGACGTCCTCGCCGGCGCCTTCCTGGGCCTCGTCCTCGGCCTGATCGTCCCGCTCTCCTTCTGATGGGCGCGAAAGACGCGACGGCGGACGGGCGTGACGGCACAGACGTGATGGGGCCGGGCGACATTCGAGGCGGCGGCGCTTCATGAAGGTCGGGATCGTTGGACTGCCCAACGCGGGCAAGTCGACCCTCTTCAATGCCTTGACGAAGGGCGGCGCGCAGACCGGCGACTACCCGTTCACGACGATCGAGCCGAACGTCGCTGTCGCCTCCGTGCAGGACGAGCGGCTGGAGAAGATCGCCGAGACGGTGCGGAGCTCGGAAACCGTGCCGGCGACGATCTCCTTCCATGACATCGCCGGCCTCGTCAAAGGCGCCTCGGAGGGGGAGGGGCTCGGCAACCAGTTCCTCGCCTCGATCCGGGAGACGGACGCGATCTGCCACGTCGTGCGCTGCCACACGGAGTCCGGAGTGCCGCACCCGGACGGCCGTGTCGACCCGCTCGCCGATATCGAGACGATCGAGACCGAGCTCGTCCTCGCCGACTACGAGCAGGTCGAGCGCCGTCTCGGCCGCGTCGGCAAGCAGGCGAAGTCGGGCGACAAGGAAGCGATCGCGGAGCATGGCTGGCTGCAGGCGGTGCACGAGGCGCTCGCCGCCGGGCGCCCGGCGCGGTCGATCCCGCTGCCCGACGCCGCCCCCCTGGCGGCGCAGAATCTGCAGGCGCTGACCACCAAGCCGATCCTCTATGTGGCGAACGTCGATGAGGGGGATGCGGAGGCACCCGAAGCGGTGGCCTCCCACGCCAACTCGGTCGGGGCGGGAGTGGTGGCGGTGAGCGCCCGCATCGAGGGTGAGCTGGCCGAGCTCGACCCGTCCGAGGCCGAGGAGATGCGCGAGTCCTACGGCGTCGAGGGCTCCGGTCTGGCCCGGCTGGTCCGCGCCGCTTACGACCTGCTCGAGCTGATCACCTTCTTTACCGCCGGCGAGGACAAGGAAGCGGTCGCCCGGCCGCTGCCGCGCGGCGCCACCGCCTGGGAGGCGGCGGGCACGATCCACACCGAGATCCAGGAAGCCTTCATCAAGGCGGAAGCGATCGGCTGGGATGACCTGGTCGGGTGCGGCGGCTATACGGCGGCTCGCGACAAGGGCCTGCTGCGGATCGAGGGTCGCGACTACGTCGTTCGCGACGGCGACGTGATCACGATCAAGGTCTAGAGGGCCGGAAGCCGGCGCATCTGGTTTGCGGACCTCTAGGGTCCGAGCATGGAGGAACGGGCCCGATTCCCGCAAGTCGCCGGCAAGGCCGGCCACTACGAGAGCTTCTACATCAAGGCCTGCCAGCCGGGCGGCGGCCGCGGGCTGTGGATCCGCCACACCGTCCACAAGCAGCCGCAGGCCGAGCCCAAGGCCTCGATCTGGTTCGTGCTCTTCGATCGGGCGGCTGCGGGACGGCGGGCGACGAAGGTGACCCTGCCGGCGAGCGAGCTCTCCACGCCCGTCGGCTCCTGGATCAGGGTTGGGGAGGCGGAGATCGGGCCCGGCAAGGCGGCGGGCTCAATCGACACCGAAGAGCTCACCGCCTCGTGGGAGCTCACCTTCGCCGGTGACGCCCAGCCCTGCAAGTACCTCCCCGCCGACTGGCTCTACGAGACGCCGGTGCCGCGGACCAAGTTCGTTGCTCCCTATCCCGAGGCCCACTTCGATGGCACGCTCGAGATCGATGGCGAGCGAATCGAGCTCAGCGGCTGGCCGGGCATGATTGGCCACAACTGGGGCAGCGAGCACGCCGAGCGCTGGGTATGGCTGGAGGGAACCGGCTTCGACGAAGCTGCCGGTGCCTATTTCGACGCCGGCGCCGCGCGGCTCAAGCTCGGCCGCTGGACGACCCCCTGGCTTCCCTCGGGAGCGCTGCGTCTGGATGGCAAGGTCCATCGCCTCGGCGGCTTCGGCAAGGTCCGCTCTGCCAGGGTCGTGGAGTCGCCGACCGCCTGCGAGTTCACCCTTCCCGGCAAGGACATCGTCGTCCGCGGCCGGGTCTCGGCTCCACAGAAGGACTTTGTCGGCTGGGTCTACGCCGACCCAAAGGGGCCGCAGCACAACACCGTCAACTGCTCTGTGGCCGACCTCGAGCTGACCGTCGAACAGCCCACCCACCCGCCTCGCCGGCTCACCCTGGCGGCCGGGGCGGCTTATGAGCTCGGCATGCACGAGACCGACCACGGCATCCCGATCCAGCCCTACCCGGACGGCTGAGCGCGTGGCTCGTGCCGGTGCAGGCCGCTACTGGTGGTTCTGGGCGGCGGTCGTCCCGATCCTGCTCTGGGCGCTGATTCGCGTCTTTGGGCTCGAGCAGGGCTTCCCCCTCGTTCCCCTGCTGGCCTATACGCCCTTCGTCGCCGTCATCGCGCTGCTGGTCAGCGGCATCGCGGTCGCCTTGCGCAACTGGGCGGCCGCCGTGGTGGCGGCCATTGCCACCGCCTGCCTGCTGGCGGCTGTCCTGCCGCGCGCCTTCGGCGATCGCGCGGAGATCCCGGCAGGCGCCACAGAGCTCAAGCTGCTCTCCGCGAACATCCACCACGGCACCGCCAGGCCGGCCGCGCTAATGGCGCTGATCGCCCGCCACGATCCCGACCTTCTCGCCGTGCAGGAGTTGACGCCGCGGTTCGCGCACGAATTGGAGCAGGCGGGCATCCGGCGGCTGTTCCCACACGTGGCCCTTTCGCTGCGTTTCCACGTCAGCGGCGCCGGCATCTATTCGCGTCTTCCCCTGCGGCCGCTGGAGGAAGCGGGCTCCTTTGGCTTTCGCATGCCCCGGGCGGAGGTCCAACTGCCGGACGGCCGCTCCCTGCGTGTCGTCAACGTCCACCCCTACACCCCCAAGCGGGGGCAGATCGACCGCTGGCGCGAAGGCCTGGAAAGCCTGCCGTCGACGGGATCGGCCGCGCCGTGGGTCCTGATCGGCGACTTCAATGCGACGCTCGACCACGCCGAGCTTCGCGACGTAATCGAGCGCGGCTACAGGGATGCGGCCGATGCAACCGGCGACGGGCTGATCCCCACCTGGCCGAAGGGGAGGGTCGTCCTGCCCCCGGTGACGATCGACCACGTCCTCGCCGACGAGCGCTTCCTGATCGCCGATTACGCGGTCGAGACGCTGCCCGGAAGCGACCACCGCGCTGTCTACGCGCGGCTGGCGCTGCCCCCAACCCGCTGATCGCCGCCCGCTCTAGTCGCCGCTTGCCGCGCCGCCGGCGGCCTGCTTTGCCGGTGGTGCAATCTTCTGAAAGGTCAGCCAGCGGTCATAGGCGCCGAGGGCCGAGGCGAGCTGGTCGCCGCGGATCTTGCTCACCCCGCCGGACCCGTAGAGGCGCGCCCAGAGAATCCGCGGTGAGGCGCCGCGCTGGGTGATGACGATCCGCTGCAGGCGTCCCTGTAGGTAGCCGCCCAGCTTGGCGCTGATCTCCGGCCCCGAGAAGCGCAGGACCCAAGAGTGCAGGGGGCAGTAGTAGTCGTAGGGGTCGGGGACGCCGACGAGGTAGGGGACCGAGGCGCCGAAGAAGACGTTTTGGACGCTCTCGGTATGGCCGCCTGAGCAGGCGGAGAAGTAGGTCTCGGCGATCTCGCCCCCATACATCAGCACCTGGCCCTTGGTCGCGTCCGCGGCCTGATTGGTGGCGGCGGTCTCACTGGCGAGCCCCTCGTATACCTGGCTGCGAGTGTCGTTGTAGAGGTCGAACCCGTTGCCGTCGGTCTGGACGCTGAGGGCATAGGAGCGGGCGGCAACCGCCTGTGCGCGCAGGGCGGCGGCGGGCCAGGAGGACGGCGACTCATTGGCGATCACTCCCTTCACGTACTGGTCGATCGGAACGGCGTTGATCGCGTTCAGCGAGCCGGCGTCGCTGCCGGTCGCCACCACCTCCAGGACGCCCCGGTAGGCGCTGCCGCCGATCTGGATGCGGCCGTCGCCGGCGGCGCGCAGCTTGCGCCCGCAGTCGGCAAGCGGCCTGCCGGCGGTGTTGCGCAGCTTCACCGTCGAGCCGGCCCGGTGGGCCCGGTAGCCGCGAGCGGGGTCGAGCACTCTGCCGCAGGCGCTGGTCGCGCCGCTGAAGCTGACGTCGCCGCCGGAGATGTCGACCAGGACGCGGACCACCCGCGGGCCGCCCAGCTGCCCGAGGGTGGTCCCCGAGTAGTAGTGAGCGAGGATGAAGCGGTAGCCCTTGCCATGCGTGGCGAAGCCATAGGCGCCGTACTGGCTCATGCCGACTCCATGGCCAAAGCCATGGCCTCTGACCACCCAGTTGACGGTGGCCTTGCAGGCGGGAACGAAAAGGAGCATCGCCAGCAGCGAGATCGCACAGGCGCGGCGCACTGTTACGGCGCGGTGAATTGTTCTGCGATCAGGTGGCATTTCTCGCTCAACAGATTCGCGGCCCGCGAGTAGCGGCCTGCACTACTCTGAGAGAACCCAACCGAGAGGGGAACGGCATGGCGACGCAGGCGGTGCAAGCGGCCGACCACAAGCTCCTCGCCGCCGGCGAGTGGATCGAGACCGGCGAGTGGAACGAGGTGGCCAGTCCCTATGACGGGACCGTTGTCGGAAGGGTCCCCGAGGGCGATGCCGCGCTTGTCGACCGCGCGGTTGCCGCCGCGCAGGAGGCCTTCGAGTCGGCCGACTTTCCCCAGCACGCTCGGGCCGAGGTGCTGGACCGCGCCGCCCGCCTGGTTGGCGAGCGGTTGGAGGACCTGGCCCTGACGATTGCCGCCGAGGCCGGCAAGCCGCTGAAGACGGCCCGCACCGAGGCCGCGCGCTGCGTCGACACGCTGACCTTCTCCGCTGTCGAGGCGCGCAAGCTGACCGGCGGCACGGTGCCGATGGAAGCCTCCCCGGCGGGGGCCGGCAAGCTCGGGGTGATGCTGCGGGTGCCCTACGGCGTCGTCGGAGCGATCAGCCCCTTCAACTTCCCCCTCAACCTCGTCGCCCACAAGCTCGGGCCGGCGATCGCCGCCGGCAACGCGGTCGTGTTGAAGCCCGCCGGCCAGACGCCGATCTCAGCCTTGAAGCTGGCGGGGATCCTGGTCGATGCCGGTCTTCCCGAGGGCTGGCTAAGCGTCGTGCCCGGTCCCGGCGGCGAGGTCGGCAATGCGATCGTCGAGCACGAGCTGACCCGGGCAGTCACCTTCACAGGCTCCTCCAAGGTGGGCTGGGGAATCCGCAGCCGGGTCCCCGATAAGAAGGTCAACCTGGAGCTCGGTTCCAATGCGCCGTTGATCGTCCATGCGGATGCAGACTGGGAAACGGCGGCGGACAAGGCGAAGCTCCATGCCTTCTCCCACGCCGGCCAGAGCTGCATCTCCATTCAACGCATCCTCGTCCACGAGGACGTCGCCGATGCCTTCACCGAGCGCCTGGTCGCAAACGCCGAGGCGCTGAAGGTGGGCGACCCTCTCGACCCCGAGACCGATGTCGGCCCGCTGATCTCCAGCGAGGACCGCGATCGCGTCAAGGATTGGATTGAGGAGGCGGTCTCGTCGGGGGCCGAGTTGCTCACGGGAGGCGAGCTGGTAGACGAGGAGCGCTGCCTCGCGCCGACCCTGCTCGCTTCGCCCCCACGCGAGTCGAAGGTCTGGTGCGAGGAGATCTTCGGGCCGGTGGCGACGATCGACCGCTACACCGACTTCGCCGAGGCGCTGCGAATGGCCAACGACTCGAAGTTCGGCCTGCAGGCGGGGGTCTTCACGAGCGACCTCGGCCGCGGGCTCGAAGCAGCCAACACGCTGGAGTTCGGCGGCGTGCTGATCAACGAGGTGCCCACCTTCCGTGCCGACCAGCAGCCCTATGGCGGGGTCAAGGACTCCGGCAACACCCGCGAGGGCCCGGCCTATGCGGTGATCGAGCTGACCGAGGAGCGCTTCGTCACCCTGCAGGGCTAGTTCGAGCGACCGCCGCGCAAACGCCGTTTTCTATCGCCGGGGGCCTACTCGTGGGGACGGGCCATGCGGCGGTGATCGAGGGCTTCCTCGAGCACCGCGGGCTCGACCCCTTGCTCCAGTGCGACCTCGCGCAACGAGCGTCCCGACTCGGTCGCCGCCTTGACGATGTCGGCGGCGCGGTCGTAGCCGATATGGGGGTTGAGCGCGGTTGCGGTGGCGAGGGTGGCCTCCGCGTGGCGCTCGGTCATCTCCTCATTCGCCTCTATCCCCGCGACGCATTTCTCGTCCAACAGCCTCGAGGCGGAGGAGAGCAGCTTGATCGAGTCGAGCAGGTTGCGGGCGATCAGCGGCACGCGCACGTTGAGCTCGAACTGCCCCTGGCTGCCGGCCATCGTTATCGCCGCGTCGTTGCCGACCACCTGCGCACCGACCTGGATCACGACCTCCGGGATCACGGGGTTGACCTTGCCCGGCATGATCGAGGAGCCCTTCTGCAGCTCGGGGAGGCGCAGCTCGGCAAGCCCGGCCCGGGGGCCGGAGCCCATCAAGGCGAGGTCGTTGGCGATCTTGGTCAGCGAGACGGCATAGACCTTGAGCATTCCCGACAGCTCGACCAGCGCGTCGCGGTTGCCCTGCGCCTCGAAGCTGTCGAGCGGAGCTGAGATCGCGAGGCCGGTTTCCGCCGCCAGCCTCTCACGCACTTTCACCGCGAACTTCGGATGAGTGTTGAGGCCCGTGCCGGTGGCGGTGCCGCCAAGGGGGATCTGCCCCACTCGCCGCAGCGTCGCCTCGATGCGTTGAACGCCGAGCCGCACCTGGGCCGCGTAGCCGCCGAACTCCTGGCCGAGGGTCACCGGCACCGCGTCCATCAAGTGGGTGCGGCCGGCCTTGACGACGTCGGCGAACTGGTCCGCCTTCGCTTCCAGGGCGGTGCCAAGCCCGTCCATTGCGGGCAGCAGGTCGTGGGTCACCTCGCCCAGCGCGGCGAGATGGACCGCCGACGGGAAGACATCGTTTGAGGACTGGCCCATGTTGACGTGGTCGTTGGCGTGCGCCTCGCCGCCGGCCAGCTTCGCGATCACCTCGTTGGCGTTCATGTTCGAGGATGTGCCCGAGCCGGTCTGGAAGACGTCGACCGGGAACTGGTCGTCGTGCTCACCGGCGGCGACGGCATTGCCGGCGACAGCGATCCGCTGCGCCAGATCGCTGTCGAGGCCGCCCAGCTCGCCGTTGACCTCGGCCGCCGCGGCCTTCAGTCGCCCCAGCCAGCGGATCACCGGCGCGGGCACCCGCTCGCCTGAAACCGGAAAGTTGTCAACGGCCTTGGTGGTCTCGCCACCCCAGAGCTGCTCGGTCAAGTCACTGCCTCCATCGAATTCGTTGTCTGCCCAGCGTATTCAGCCGCGCGCGCGGCCGGCGTCAACGCCTTCCCGGTAGGTGCGCAGGAAGAGCGGCGAGAGGGGCTGGCTCTGAGGGCTGTAGCGGGCGGCGGCGGCCAGGCGGCGGACCAGCTCGGCGTGGATGCCGCTGGTCCCCTCGGCACCCTGCTGGGCCGCGCCGAGCAGGTAGCCGAGCTCGAGGTTCGCCGTCCCGCCAGGTTGCGCGCGGGCCTCTGCGTTGAGCCGGGTCGCCGCGCTCACCATCGCCATCCCCACGGTCGCCAGCTGACCGCCCGGCTGGTTCTCAGCCAGGCAGTCGCTGATCGGGACCTCCCCACTCAGTCTCACCGCACCCGGCGCGTCGTCGAGGGCGCCCGTATATGCGTCGGCTCCGGCGAGGCAAGCGACCGGGGTCGACTCGCCTGTGTCGCCGCAGCCGAGAGCCGCCAAAACGAGCGCCGCGCCGAAGGCAAGGGCGGCGATTTGGCGGCACCGGAGCATCGCTCCATCCTATGGAGGCCTTCCTTAGGACCGGCGGGTCAGTCGCCGCGCGGAGCGACGCCGCCGCTCTGGGTGACCGAGATGCCGCCGATCGGATTGCTCGCGGGGGGCGGCTCGGGCGGTTTGGGCGCCGGTGCCGGCGCGGGCGGCTTGGTCGGCGGTGCTCCTTCGGAGGCGCCGACCGGGAAGACTTCAACCCACTCGGCGAGTTGGAACTGGGGGGCAGGGGAGTGGTTCCAGGAGAGGTGCAGGTGGTGGCCGCAGCCGTGCCCCGAATCGCCGTCGTAGCCGACCCAGCGGAAGGGGGCGTGGGGGCGGTTCTGGACCGGCTCGGCCCAGCGGGCGAGCCGCGTGATGCCGCGCCATTTGGCGTCGCATTTGTCGCTCCAGTTGAGCGGCGAGATGTCGACGGCGAGGCCGTTGTAGTGGTCTGAGTGCCTGACGTGGCACCCCCGGCAGCCGACGTGCTCACCGCTCGGCAGCGGGCCGGAGTAACCGTCGCTGACATAGATCGGAAAGCGGGCGGCGATCCAGCGCAGGTCGGGGACGATGCGGCGGTCGACCATGTCGCCTTCTTCATGGGGGATCGCCGCCGGGATCGGGACGATCTTGCTGGCGGCGTAGACGAGGCGGGTTGAGGTCGGGCCGGCCGCAGCCGATCCTGGGAGCGAGCAGCTGAGCAGGGCCGCGCCGGCGAGGCCCACCGCGAGGCCGCGGCGAAGGCGGCTCGCCGCCTGTTGAGGGCTTGTATTCATCCGCTCCGGCATGTCTCCCGCTTATCGACAGCTGCGGGGGGTTGGCTTGAGAACCGCAGGCGGCCGGTAGGGTTGCGCCGCGATGGCGACCGTTCGCGAGGCCAGCTTCGACCTCTTCCGCGCCCACGGGATGACGACGATGTTCGGCAACCCCGGCTCGACCGAGCTGCCGATGCTCGCCGACTTCCCCTCCGACTTCCGCTACGTGCTCGGCCTGCAGGAGGCGGTGGTGGTCGGGATGGCGGACGGCTACGCGCAGGCCTCGGGCCAGACCACGGTCGCCAACCTGCATACGGCGCCCGGCGTCGGCAATGCGATGGGGGCGATCTTCAACGCCCAGGCCAACCACTCGCCGGTACTCGTCACCGCCGGCCAACAAGTGCGAGCCCACATGACGATGCAGGCCAACCTGACCAATCGCGATGCGATCCGGATGCCGCACCCGCTGGTCAAGTGGTCCTACGAGCCGCCGCGGGCCGAGGACGTGCCGCTGGCGCTGGCGCACGGCATCCACCTCGCTTCGCTGCCCCCGCTCGGGCCGGTCTTCGTCTCGATCCCGATGGACGATTGGGGAGCCGAGGTGGACGAGGCCGACGCTCGCGAGGTGATCGCCCGCCGGGTGAACGGTCGTGCCGCCGCCGACCCGGATGCGGTTCGACGGCTCGCCAAGCACCTCGACGCGGCCAGCAACCCGGTGCTCGTCGCCGGCCCCGACATCGACGCGAGCGGCGCCTGGGACCTCGCGGTCGGCCTGGCGGAGCGGCAGCGCCTGCCGGTCTGGGCGACGCCCGCCACCGGCGGCGGCAAGCTCGGCTTTCCCGAGGACCATCGGAACTTCCGCGGCGTGCTGCCGCCGGCGATTGGCCCGGTTGCCCAGACCCTGGAGGGCCATGACCTGATCCTCGTCCTCGGCAGCTCCGTCTTCCCCTACTACCCACACATCCCGGGGCCCTTGCTGCCGGAGGGCGGGATGCTGATCGCGATCACGAGCGATCCCGACGAGGCCGCCCGCGCCCCGATGGGCTACTCGATCGTCGCCGACGTGAAGCTGACCTTGGAGGCGCTGCTGGAGGCGGTGCCGGAGTCCTCGCGCCCGGCGCCCGAGCCTAATCCCGGGCCGCAGGAAATCCCGCCCGCCGATCCGCTCAATCCCTCGACCGTCCACAGCGCCCTCGCCGAGGTCTTTCCAGAGGACGGGATCGTCGTCCTCGAGTCCCCCTCCAGCACGCTTGCCCTGCGCAACCAGATGCGCCTTTCGCGGCCCGGCAGCTACTACTTCGCGGCCGGGGGCGGCCTCGGCTTCGGCCTCGCGGCTTCCATCGGCGTGCAGCTCGCGCAGCCCGACCGGCCTGTCGTCTGCGTGCTCGGCGAGGGCTCGGCCCAGTACGCGATCACCGCGTTTTGGACCGCCGCCGCCTACAAGGTGCCGGTCACCTTCCTGGTCGTGCGCAACGATGAGTACGCGATCCTGAAGTGGTTTGCCGACGTGGAGCAGGTGACTGGTGCACCGGGCCTCGACCTACCGGCGCTGGAGGTGGCGGCGGTGGCTGAGAGCTATGGAGTCAAGGCCCATCGCGTCAAGGAGCGCGACGAAGTCGCCACCGCCCTGGCGGGCGCGCTTGCCTCCTCCGGGCCTGAGCTGGTTGAAGTCCCGGTGGCGCCGGGTATGGCTCTCTTTTAGGCGGGCAAATGGCTCTGCTTAGGCGAGGCGATGGCTTTGCGGGAGGATCAGTCCCCGTAATGGTGCGGGAGCTACGTTAGATGGCGTTGCTGGAGCGAAATCTCGTCTCGCTCGCACCGCCCCCTGGTGAGCCGGCCGCGGACCGCGCTCCGGATGAGATCGCCGCCGGCACCGCCCAGCCGCTGCGCCGCGAGCTGGAGGAGCTGCTTGGCGCCGACCGGCTCCTCGGCAGCGCCGGGGACATCGTCCGCTACGCCTCCGACGCCAGCCCCTACCGCCTCTTCCCCAAGGCGGTTGTGATGGCGCGCGATGCCGGCGACATCGCCAAGGTGCTGGCCTATGGCCGCCGCAGTGAGATCCCAGTCACCTTCCGCGCCGCCGGCACCAGCCTCAACGGCCAGGGCCAAGGCGACGGCATCCTCGTCGACGTGCGCCGCCACTTCGGCGGGGTCGCGGTCGAGGAGGGCGGCTCCCTTGCCCGGGTCAAGCCCGGCACGGTCTTGGGCCACGCCAACCGCGTCCTCGCCCCCCACGGGCGCAAGCTGGGGCCCGACCCGGCCAGCACCGACATTGCCACCGTCGGCGGGGTGATCGCCAACAACTCCGGCGGCATGCGCTGCGGCGTCGTCCACGATTCCTACTCCACGCTGCGCTCGATGACCTTCGTGCTGCCATCCGGGACGACGATCGACACCGCCGCCTCCGACGCCGCCGAGCGCTTCGCGGCCGAGGAGCCGGAGCTGGCCGCCGGGCTGGCGCAGATCCGCGATGAGATCCGCGCCGACGCCGAGCTCAGCGAGCGCATCCGCCGCAAGTTCGCGATCAAGAACACGACCGGCTACCGGCTCTGCGCATTCCTCGACGCCGAGGAGCCGTTGGAGATCTTCCGCCGCCTCGTTGTCGGCTCGGAGGGGACGCTTGCCTTCGTTGCCGAGGCGGCCTTGGAGACCGTGCCTCTGCCCGCCCATACGACTACCGCTTGGGTCTACTTCCCCGGCATCGACGAGGCGATCGCGCCGGTGCGCGACCTGGTTGAGGCCGGCGCCAGTGCGGTCGAGCTGATGGTCGCCCCGGCGCTGATTACCGCCGCTTGGAACATGGTCGGGGCGCCGGAGGAGTGGAAGGAGCTGCCGCCGGAGTCGGCGGTGCTCCTGGTCGAGTTCGGCGCCGCCACGGACGGCGAGCTGGACGAGCGGGTCGCCCGCGCCGGCGAGCTGCTCGCTTCGTACGAGACGATCCGCCCGATCGAGTTCACCCGCGATGGCGAGGAGATCGAGCTTGCCTGGCGCGTGCGGGAGGGCCTTCATGGACTGATCGGCCGGCTGCGTCTGCCGGGCACGGCGCTGATCGTCGAGGACGTCTGCGTGCCGCCGGAACGGATCGCCGAGGGGGCCCGCGACCTGCAGGCGCTGCTCGGCGAGCACGGCTTCCTGCCCGGCGTCGCCGGGCACGCCTCGGCCGGCAACCTCCACTTCATGCTCACGCCGGACTTCGCCAAGCCGGAGGACCTCGAGCGCTACGAGGCCTTCATGGCGAAGCTCGTCGAGCTGATCGTCGGCAAGTACGACGGCTCGCTGAAGGCCGAGCACGGCACCGGAATCAACATGGCCCCCTACGTCGAACGGGAGTGGGGGGAGAAGGCGACCGAGCTGATGTGGCGGGTGAAGAAGCTTGCCGATCCCGACGGGGTGCTCGCGCCCGGGGTCGTCCTCAACCGCGATCCCGGCGTTCACCTGCGAAACCTAAAAACAACGCCGCCGATCGAGGAGTCGGCGACGACCTGCGTCGAGTGCGGCTTCTGCGAGCCGGTCTGTCCAAGCCGCAACCTGACCACGACGCCGCGCCAGCGGATCGTGCTGCGGCGGGAGATGGCGCGCCAGGCACCCGGCTCGCCGGTCCAGAAGGCGCTGCTGAAGGAGCTCTCCTATGAGGTGCTCGAGACCTGCGCCGCCGACGGCTCCTGCCAGCTCGCCTGCCCGGTCGGGATCGACACCGGCAAGCTGGTCAAGGAACTGCGCGCCAAGCGCCATTCGGAGCGGGCCGAAAAGCTGGCGATGAAAGCGGCTAGGCATTGGGACCTGATCGAGGGCGCCTCCCGGGCCGGTCTGCGCCTCGGGGCTCCCTTTGCCCGGCGCACCAAACGTGGCGAAAGCCTGCCCGGGCCTGCGCCGTCGAAGCTGCCGACGACGCTGCACGAAGGCGCCGCCGCGGTCTACGTGCCCTCCTGCACCAACCGGATCTTCGGGCGCTCTGCCGACGGGTCGCCAAGGCCAAATGGAGGGAACTCGGCCGATCGGCGTTCGATTGCGGAGGTGATGGTCGAGCTTTCCCGCCGCGCCGGGCTGCCGGTCTGGATCCCCGATGAGGTCGTCGGCAGTTGCTGCGGCCTGCCCTGGGGCTCGAAGGGCTTTGGCGAGGCGCACCGGCATAAGGCAAACGAGATGGTCGAGAGGCTCTGGGCCTGGAGCCACGAGGGAGCGCTGCCGATCGTGATCGACGCCGCCTCCTGCACGCAGGCAATCGCCGAAGCGGGCGAGGGCGTCCTCGAGGAGGCCAATACGGCACGGCTTGCGGATCTGGAGATCCTCGACTCCGTCGCCTGGACGCACGATCGCCTGCTGCCCTGGCTCGAGGTCGGCGGCAAAGTGAGCTCCGCCACCGTCCACCCGACCTGCGCCACCCGGCACATGGGCCTTGCCCCACGCCTCAGGTCGATCGCCGACGAGCTCGCCGAGGAGGTCTACGTCGCCCCCTCGGCGACCTGCTGCGGCTTCGCCGGCGACCGGGGCATCTCCCATCCGGAGCTGACCGCCGCCGCGACGGCCGACCAGGCGGCTGAGCTCGCCGGCCGCGAGTTCGATGCCCATCTGAGCAGCAACCGCACCTGCGAGATCGCCCTCACCCGCGCCACCGGCGAGCCCTACGAGTCCTTCCTCTTCCTACTCGAGGAGCTGACCCGTGTGGATGTCGGTGAGGAGCCAGCGCCGATCGACACCGGCAACGGTCCGACTCAGGCGACGGGCGGCGAGGAGCTAGCGCCGGGCGCCTGAAGCCGGGGGGGCACCCTGCTCATCGGGGACCGCTTTCTCATCGGCGGCCGCTTCGACCTCGCGGATCGTCGCCAGCATCGTCTCGTCGCGCTCCAGGCGCCGGTCGAGGAGGGGATTGATGATGCCCCGCAGGGCGGAGATGTAGCGCCACCATTTGGGGGCGAAGATGCGTGGCGCCCGCGCTTCGATCCCGGTCACCATCGCTGCTCCGGCCTCGGCGGGCTGGATCCGCCGCCGCAGGAAGCTGGGCAGGTTCTCCTGCAGGCGGTTGGAGTGCGGTCGCTCGAAAGCGTCCTGGACCATCTTCGTGTCGACCCAGCCGAAGTAGGCGACGCTGGCGCTGGCGCCGAGCGGGGTCAGCTCCGTGCGCAGCGTCCTGCCCAGCGCCTCGACTCCCGCCTTGGCGGCCGCATAAGGGCTGTTGAGGGTGCCGTTGACGAAGGCATAGACGGAGGAGGTGACGACGATGTGCCCCCGCCGCTCGACGACCTGTGGCAGCGCGGCGCGAACCGTCCGCCAGACGCCGAGCATGTCCACCTCGAAGATCCGCTCCCACTCCTCGGCGCCGATTCCTCGCACGGTTGCCACTTGCGACTGGGCGATGCCCGCATTCGCGACGACCACGTCGAGGCCGCCGAAGCGATCGACGGTGTCTGCCACCGCCTGCACCATCGCCGCCTGGTCGGTGACGTCGGCGGCGATCCCGATCGCCCGCTCGCCGATCCGTTCGGCCGCTTCGCGCGCCTGCTCCTGGTCGAGATCGACCACCGCGACCGAGGCGCCCCGCAGGTGAAGATGGCGCGCCGTCTCATAGCCGATACCCCGCGCGGCGCCGGTTACCAGCGCCACCTTTCGGTTCAGGTCATAGGACGGCATGCGGCCGGCAGCCTACCCGCTCCTAGAATCACCGGGTCATGAACGCAGCGCGGCAAATGCCCAGCTCAGGTCCTTCGTTCGGCGAACGAAGCGCGGGCGTCTGAGATGCCCGGATTCGAGCCCGTCGATCCCAAGCAGTCCTTCCCCGAGCTGGAGGACCGCGTCCTGGCGCGCTGGCAGGAGCGCGATGTCTTCGCTCGCTCTTTGAAACAGCGGCAGGGCGCCGACGTTTGGAGCTTCTACGAGGGCCCGCCGACCGCCAACGGGCGCCCCGGCTCCCATCACGTCTTCTCGCGGGTCTTCAAGGACATCTACCCCCGCTACAAGACGATGCGCGGCTACCGCGTCCCCCGCAAGGCGGGCTGGGACTGCCATGGCCTGCCGGTCGAGCTGGAGGTGGAGAAGCAGCTGGGCATCTCCTCCAAGCAGGAGATCGAGGCCTACGGGATCGCCGAGTTCAACCAGCGCTGCCGCGAGTCGGTCTTCGAGTACGTCGAGGAGTGGAACCGGCTGACCGAGCGGATCGGCTTCTGGGTCGACCTCGACGACCCCTACGTGACGCTGGACAACGACTACATCGAGTCGGTCTGGTGGTCGCTGCGCAAACTCTGGGACGACGAACGCCTCTACGAGGGCCACAAGGTCGTCCCCTACTGCCCCCGCTGCGGCACCGCGCTCTCCTCCCACGAGGTGGCGCTGGGCTACAAAGACGTCGAGGACCCCTCCATATATGTGCGCTTCCCGTTGCTGGCCGACAACGGTGAGAGGTCGGGAGAGTCGCTGCTCGTTTGGACGACGACCCCATGGACACTGCCCGGCAACGTCGCCGTGGCGGTCGCACCCGACGTCACCTATGTGCGGGTTGATGTCGACGGCGAGACGCTGATCCTCGCCGAGCCCTTGGTCGAGAAGGTGCTGGGGGAGGACGCTGTGGGGCGTAACCCGCTCAAGGGCGCGGACCTGGTCGGCGCCGCCTACGACGGCCCGGTCTTCGCTTTGGCCGACGGCGGGCCGGTGTCGGACTCGACCCGGTCCTTCCACGTCATCGCCGGCGACTTCGTCACCACCGAGGACGGCACCGGCCTCGTCCATATCGCGCCGGCCTTCGGCGAGGACGATTACGCCGCGGCCGCCGAGAACGGCCTCTTCGATCCCACCCAGCACGGCACCCTCTACAACCCTGTCGCCCTCGACGGGACCTTCGACGACCGCGTCACCGGCTTCGAGGGCCGCTTCGTCAAGGACCCCGCGGTCACCCGCGAGTTGATCGCCGACCTCGACAAGCGCGGCCTGCTCTTTCGCGAGCAGACCTATGAGCACGCCTACCCCCACTGCTGGCGCTGCGGCACGCCGCTGCTCTACTACGCGAAGTCGAGCTGGTACATCGCCACCTCGCAGGCTCGCGACGAGCTGCTGGCCAACAACGAGCAGATCGGCTGGCACCCCGAGCACATCAAGCACGGCCGCTTCGGCAAATGGCTCGAGAACAACGTCGATTGGGCGCTCTCCCGCGATCGCTACTGGGGCACGCCGCTGCCGATCTGGCGCTGCTCGGATGAGGGATGTCGCGATCTCTTCTGCGCCGGCTCGGTGGCGGAGCTGCGCGAGCGCGCCGGCAGTGACGTCCCCGACGACCTGCACCGCCCGCACATCGACGAGGTCACGGTCGGCTGCGAGCGCTGCGGCGGTGAGATGCGCCGCGTCGAGTCGGTGATCGACACCTGGTACGACAGCGGCGCGATGCCCTTCGCGCAGTTCCACTACCCGTTCGAGAACGAGGAGCTGTTCGAGGAGCGCTTCCCAGCCGACTTCATCTGCGAGGCGATCGACCAGACCCGCGGCTGGTTCTACACCCTGCTCGCCGAGTCGACGCTGCTCTTCGACACCTCGAGCTATCGCAACTGCGTCTGCCTCGGCCTGATTCTCGATCCCGAGGGGCAGAAGATGTCGAAGAGCCGCGGCAACGTGGTCGAGCCGTGGGACGTGATCTCCGCTCACGGCGCCGATGCCTTCCGCTGGTACTACCTCACCGCCCAGCAGCCCTGGTCGGGATACCGGTTCTCCGTCGACACGGTGGGCGAGTCGGTGCGCCAGTTCCTGCTCACCCTCTGGAACACGTACTCGTTCTGGGTCCTCTACGCGAACGCCGAGGACCTCGGCCCCAAGGACTTCTCCGCCGCCCCCGAGCCGGCCGAGGACCTCGATCGTTGGGCGCTCTCGAGGCTGCAGGGCCTGATCGCTTCGGTCCGCGAGCATATGGACGGCTTCGACTGCACCGCCGCCGGGCGTCAGATCGCGGAGTTCGTCGAGGAGCTGTCCAACTGGTACGTGCGGCTCTCGCGGCGGCGCTTTTGGGACGGCGACCAAGCTGCGTTTGCCACCCTGCGCCACTGTCTACTGGAGACGGCGGCACTGCTGGCGCCGTTCACGCCTTTCCTTGCCGACGAGATCCATCTCAACCTCGCCGGCGGCGAGGCCGGCGACTTCGGCGCGCTGCCGGACTCCGTTCACCTGCGCGACTTTCCCGAGCCCGACCCGGCGCTGGCCGACCCGGAGCTGGAGGCGGCGATGGAGGCGGTGCGCCGCACCGTCGAACTTGGGCGGGCCGCCCGCGCGCAGGCAAAGGCCAAGGTGCGCCAGCCCCTGCGCCGTGCGGTGATCGTCGCCAGCGACGCCGAGCGCGAGGCGATCTCCGCCCGCGCCGAGCTGGTCACCGCGGAGCTGAACGTGAAGGAGCTGGACTTCGTCTCCGAGGAGGCCGAGCTGGTCAGCTATGCGGTGAAGCCCAACTACCGCTCCCTCGGCCCCCGCTTCGGCAAGCGGATGCCGCAGGTCGCCGCGGCAATCGAGGCGCTTGACGCCGTGCACGTCGCCCAGGTGATGGCCGACGGGGGGCAGGTCGGGATCAACATCGAAGGCGACGAGCACACGATCGGCGCCGAGGAGGTCACGCTCGCCCTGCAGCCGCTGGAGGGCTACGAGGTCGAGGCAGAGGCCGGGCATGCCGTCGCTCTACAGCTGGAGCTCGACGAGGAGCTGCGCCGGGAGGGCTTTGCGCGGGAGATCGTCCACGCGGTCCAGATCGCTCGCAAAGAGGCCGGGTTGGAGATCACCGACCGCATCGAGCTGACCCTCGACGGCGACCCGGCCCTGCTCGAGGCCGCCCGCGAGCACGACTCCTACATCGCCCAGGAGGTCCTCGCCACCGCCGTCGCCTACGGCACCGCCGACGGCACGACGGTCAAGATCGACAGCCGCGAGCTGCAGATCGCCGTGAACCTCGCCTAGGGCGGGAGTCACCCGTGAGCCTCGCCTGGGGGTGACGGGAGTTACCCCGTCATATTCGCCGGTAACTCACGACGGGTTGCCAGGATCTCTGTCTCGACGCCGGCCTCGTACGGCCTTCAGCGCTCGGGCCTAGTCCTGGGCGGGCTCGCCGATGATGAAGTCCGACTTGGAGGAGTCGGAGAACTTCACCCAGCAGTGCTCGGGGGCGGCGCCGGCCACCTCGACCAGCGCCGCTTCGATCCGCTTGGCGATCTCCGCCTTCTGCTCGTCGCTGCGTCCCTCAAACCAGTGAATGTGCACGAACGGCATCGGCGCACCCTAACCCAGCGAGTGCGCGGCGCCAGCTAGGCGAGCGCGGGCTCGAGCTCGGCCTCGAGGCGGCGCTTCGGCATCGCGCCGATGACTTTCTTCGCGATCGCCCCGTCCTTGAAGAGGATCAGGGTCGGGATCGAGAGGACCTCGTACTGGGCCGCGGTCTGCTGGTTCTCATCGACGTTGATGCTGACGATGCGCAGGTCGTCTCGCTCGCTCTCCATCTCTTCCAAGACGGGATGGACGACGCGACAGGGGCCGCACCAGGGGGCCCAGAAGTCGACGAGCACCGGGCCTTCGGCCTCGAGAACCTCGGATTTGAAGGTGGCGTCGGTCACATCTTGGAGTTTGCCTGTCACTGAAATCGGTCTCCTGAGAGTCGAGGTTCCGCGCTTAGCGCTTCAAATTCGGTGCTCAATACTTCAAAAAGTATAGCGACTGCCCTGGTCACGCCTTTTGACTGCCTTTGCCGCACCTATTACATAGCCTGGCAGGGACCCTTCAAAACCGAGAAGGGCTGCTTCGAACCGAGAGCTTATTCGCGGGGGCGTCCGTTGAAGCGCAAGAGGGGCACCCGCCAGATCGCCTCAACGACGATCGAGCGATCCATCTTCGAGGAGCCGACCTCTCGGTCTCGAAACACGATCGGCACCTCGACCACCTTGAAGCCCCGCTGCAGCGCCCGGTAGGTCAGCTCCACCTGGAAGGCGTACCCGCGTGCCCGCACCGTGTCGAGGTCGATCGCCTCCAGCACCTCGCGACGAAAGCATTTGAAACCGCCGGTGAGGTCGCGAACGCCGACCCCCAACACGACGCGAGCGTAGGTGCTGCCGCCGCGGCTGATCGCCCGCCGCAGCGCACCCCAGTCGCTGACGCCGCCGCCGGGCACGTAGCGGGAGCCGATCACGAGGTCGGCGTTCTCGGCGGCGTCGAGCAGGCGGGGCAGGTAAGCCGGCTGATGGGAGAAGTCGGCATCCATCTCCAGGATCAGGCCGGCCCCCTCGGCCAGCGCCTGCCGGAATCCCGCTATATAGGCGGGGCCCAGCCCTTCCTTATGGGGGCGATGCAGGACGCCGACCCCCTCGTGTTCGGTTGCAAGGCGATCGGCAAGCGTCCCCGTGCCATCGGGCGAGTTGTCATCGACGATCAGGATCCGGGCGCCGGCAGGCAGCTTGTCCCGCGCCGCGGCGACGAAGCGCTCGATGTTGGCGGCCTCGTTGTAGGTCGGCAGGATCAGCCATGGCTCAGGCATCCGCGCGATGATGCTAGTCGCCCGCTGTACGTCCAGCTAACGTACGGGACGCCTGAGCCAGATGACAAATGCTGAGATAGCCGCCGCCCTCGACGAGCTGGGGGTGCTCTACGAGCTCGACGGGGCGGTCAAATACAGAGTCCTCGCCTATGGCAACGCAGCCAAGGCGATTCGCGAAAGCCCGATCTCGATCGCCGAGCTCGCCGCCCAAGGGCGGGCGACGGAGATACCGGGGGTCGGAAAAACGCTGGCGGAAAAGATCGATGCGCTGCTGGAGACCGGCGAGATCCCGGCCGCGGTGAAGCTGAAGGCCAAATTCCCGCCGACGCTGATCGAGGTGACGCGGGTCCCCGGGCTGGGGGCGAAGACGGCAAAACGCCTCTTCGACGAGCTCGGCATCTCCTCGATGGAGGAGCTGAAAGCGGCGGCGGAGGGGCAGCAGATTCGCGAGGTGAAGGGTCTTGGCCCCAAGGTCGAGGAAAACGTGCTGGCGGCGCTGGAGCGCCTCGGCGAGCCGGGCGAGGGGCCGGGCCGCCTGCTGCTCTCGACCGTTCGCCCGGTTGCCGAAGAGCTGGCCGCCGCGCTGCGCGAGCACCCGGCCGCCAACCAGGTCGAGGTCGCCGGCTCCGTGCGCCGCCGGGCCGAGACCTGCAAGGACATCGACCTGATCGCGACCGCGCAGGAGCCGCGGGTGCTGGCCGAGCACCTCGCCGCCCACCCTCTGATCGCGGCGGCGGGAAAGCCGGGCCCCAACGGGGTGCGCGCACAGACCCACAACGGCATCTCGGTCGACCTGCGGATCGTCGCCCCGGAGGCATTCGGCAACCTGCTCCAACACTTCACCGGCTCGGCGGCTCACAACGTGCAGCTGCGCGAAGACGCGGTGGGGCGGGGCCTCTCGGTTTCCGAGCACGGGATCACGGAGAGCGAGACCGGCAAGGTCGAGCTCTGCGCGGCCGAGCAGGAGGTCTACGAGCGCCTCGGCTACTCCTACATCGAGCCCGAGCTGCGCGAGGGCCGCGGCGAGCTGAAGGCGGCGCGCGAGGGCAAGCTGCCCGAGCTGGTCTCGATCGAGGACATCCGCGGCGACCTGCACTCCCACACCACGCTCTCCGACGGCCGCAACACGCTGGAGGAGATGGCGGCGGCGGCGCGGGCGCGCGGCTACGCCTACCTGGCGATCACCGATCACTCTGCCAGCCACGGCTTCGGCGATCACGTAACCGCGGAGCGCCTCTGGCAGCGGATCGAGGAGGTGCGGGCGTGGAACAAAGGCAAAAGGGGCTTCCGCCTCCTCGCCGGCTCAGAGGTCAATATCGGCCTCGACGGCTCGCTCGACTACCCCGACGACCTGGTCGCCGCCCTCGACTGGGTCATGGCCAGCGTCCACACCTCGTTCTCGGTCTCCGAAAAGGAGATGACCGGGCGCGTCCTCGCGGCGATCGAGAACCCCCACGTCGATTGCATCGGCCACCTGACCGGCCGCTTGATCGGCCGCCGCGAGCCCTACGGAATCGATGTCGAGGCGGTGGTAGGGGCGGCCGCCAAGGCGGGCACGATGCTCGAGATCAACGGCAATCCAAATCGCCGCGACCTCTCCGAGCATCACGCTCGGATGGCGGCGGAAGCGGGAGCGACCATCGTCCTCAACACCGACGCCCACGGGGTCGACACCCTCGACAACATGGCCTATGCGGTGGCGACCGCGAGGCGGGCCTGGCTCAGCGCTTCGGACATCGCCAACACGCGCGGCTGGCGTGAGTTCAAAAGGCTCCTGAAGCCCTAGGCGCGACGTACGCTCGATCCACCGTGTTGGCGACGCAGCGGGATTTCGCCAGGCGCCTAGCGGCCGCGCATCAAGCCGGGACTGCGCACGAGCTTGATCGGCTGCAGAGCGGAGCTGGGCAGGACGTAGAACCTGACGCCGTCGCGCTCCTCGATGCCGGTGACCGCCGCCTCTCGCGTGCGCCAGGCGAGGGCGACGAGAAGCGCGTAGCCGGCGCCGATCGCCGCCACCCCGGGAAAGAAGATGCCGAGGACGCCGCCGGCGAGCGCGCTGAGGCCGATCGGCCAGAGCCGGCTGAAAGCGATCCGGTTCGCCGACTCAGGGGGAAGGGAGGTCGCGGTGCGAGCTTGGGCGAGGGCCTCGCGCACGCCGTCGGCGGCGTGTTGCGGCCGCCCGAGGTAGAGGCCGATCGCGAGAGCGAGGAGCCACCACGCCGCGGCGACGATGAGGGTGGTCGTGTCGTCGTCGCGGCCGGCGGCGATCGTCGCGATCGCACCCAGCGCGGTCGCCTCGGCGCCGCAGAGAAAAACGGTCATGCGCAGTAGGTCGGTATACGGCATCGCTATCGATCGGTGTAGGGCATCGCTATCGCACCAGGGATTCGAGCATCGCCAGCCAGGCGGCCGGTCCATCCAGCCGCAGGTCCGCTTGCTCGGCCAGCTCGGCGGGCCCCTCGGGTGAGACGACGCCGACGCAGACCGCCGCCGCGAGCGAGCCCTCTCCGCGCAGCTCACGCAGGCGGCGGAAGGCGTCCAGGTCGGTGCGATCGTCGCCGGCGTAGACGGCGACGGAGATCTCGCCGCCGGCGAGCAGTGAGCTCACCGCCGTGTCCTTGCCGCCTCCGCCCGGCGGCCGCAGCTCGAGCACCTTGCGGCCCCAGTGGGGATCGAGTCCGGCGCGGGTCGCCTCCTGCGCGATCTCCCGGGCCATCGCCTCCGCGCTCTCCTCGTCCGCGGCGCCGCGCCAGTGCAGGGCCTGGATCGGTCCCTTGTCCTCCACTCGCAGGCCGATCCGGTCCAACGCCTCATCTTCCAACGCGGCAACGAAACGAGCCGCCTCGCCACCGCTCTGAGACAGCCCCAGCAGCGGTTCCTCCTCGCCGGCTTGCAGCAATTCGAGCCCATGGTTGCCCGCGTAGGCAATCCCCGCGGCGCCCACCAAGCGGCGGGCCTCGAGCGCCTGGCGACCGGAGATGCAGGCGACAAGCCCGAAGCGCTCGCTCAGCTCTTCCAGCGTCTCTGCCGCCCGGGCCGGGACCCGCGCTTCGTCGGGGCGTTCGACGATCGGCGCCAGCGTGCCGTCGACGTCGGTGAGGATCGCCGTCTGGCCGGGCGCGGCGCGCAGGCGATCGAGCACCTCGCTCTGGGCGCCGCCGCTCGCCGTCTCGGATTCGGAGGACACGGCATCTAGTATCGCCGCACGGTGGACCCAGCGCTGCCCTCACGGCCCCTGCTCAAGCTCGCTGCCATCGGAACCGCGGCCGGTGTCTTCAGCGGCCTCTTCGGCGTCGGCGGCGGCACCGTGATCGTGCCGCTGCTGATCTTCTGGTTCGCCTACGGGGAGAGGCTCGCGACCGGCACCAGCCTGGCGGCGATCGTTCTCATCGGCCTGCTGGGGGCGCTGGCGCAGGGAGGTATCTACGGCAACGTCCATGTTGCCACCGGCCTGCTGCTCTCGATCCCGGCCGTCGGCGGCGTGATCTTGGGGACCGCCATTCAGCAGCGGATCCCGCAGCGAGCGGTCTCCTTTCTCTTTGCCGCGCTGCTGATCGGGATCGCAATCGAGTTGATCGTGCCGTGAACGCGGCACGAGATAGCGGGAGCGGGCGTGCCATGAACGGGGCACGAGATAGCGCAGCGGGCGATGGATGAGCTGTTCGCGATTCTGATCGCCGTCGCCGGAGGCCTGGCGGGCGGGCTCGTCGGTGTCGGCGGCGGCGTTCTCTTCGTTCCCGCGCTGACCGTCTTCCTCGGCCTGACGCAGGTCGAGGCGGAGTCGACGTCGCTGCTGATGATCGTGATCGTGGCCCTGGTCGGCGCGCTGCGCCAGCGCTCCTACGGCAACGTCAGGGTTCGCGAGGCGCTGATAATCGGCATCCTCTCGCCGCTGGGGGTCCTGGTCGGAGTGGTGATCTCAAACGAGCTTTCCCAACGCGCGCTCGAGCTCTCCTTCGCGGCGCTGGTCCTGTTCGCCGCCTACCAGCTGATCCGCCGCGCCCTCTCCACTCCTTCTTAGGCCCCGGCAGGCATGGGCTACGCTCAGTGAGTGGATTCTCTGTCTTGGGAGGGCGATCTGCCCCAGCTTCGCTCACCCGTTCTCGTCTGCACGTTTCGCGGCTGGAATGACGCCGCCGCGGCTGCCTCGACCGCGCTGGCGGCGGTCGCCGAGTCGCTGGACGCGGAGCTGATCGCGGAGATCGATCCAGAGGATTACTTCGACTTCCAGGCGACCCGGCCGACGATCACCCTGACCGAGGGCCAGACGCGCCACATCGAGTGGCCTCAGAACAACCTCTTCGCCGTCCGCGTCCCGGCCGCCGACCGCGACCTCGTACTGCTCGACGGCACCGAGCCCAACCTGCGCTGGCGCACGTTCTCGGAGACGGTGGCGACGGCCGCCGACGCCCTCGGGGTCGAGATGGTGATCACGATGGGCGCCCTGATCGCCGAGGTTTCCCACACTCTTCCGGTGCCGATCACCGGACTGGCTTCCGACGAGGAGCTGGTCGAGAAGCTGGAGCTGCAGCGCGCCAACTACGAAGGGCCAACCGGCATCGTCGGCATCGTCCACGATTGCTGCCAGCAGATGGGGATGAGCTCCGCCTCGTTGTGGGCGGCGGTGCCTCACTACGTGTCGGCCGTGCCCAATCCGAAAGCGGCCCTGGCGCTGTTGCGCCGTCTGGAGGGGTTGACCGGAATCGCCGTTGAGGCCTCCGATCTGGAGGAGGAAACGGCCAACTACGAAGAGCAGATCAGCCGCGCCGTCGCCGCCAACCCGGAAATCGAGAAGCTGGTCGAGCGGATTGAGGCCGAGCAGGTCGAGCTGCAGGGGGACGAAGGCGCCGAGCTTCCCTCCGCCGACACGATCGCGCGCGAGTTCCAGCGCTTCCTGCAGCAGCGCGGCGGCTGAGGCCGCATCCGGGGCCTGCCGGCGCCGCGGTTGGCCTCAGCTCTCGGCAGCCGGGCAGATGAGGCGGAAGTCGCACCAGCTGCAGACCGCCGGCGATGGCCGCGGCTCGAAGTCCTGGCCGATGATGCCCTCGCCGACCTCGAGCACCGTTCGCTCGACTCGCTCGGCGTCGTCGGACTTGGCCGGCGCCATCACCTTGTCGGCATCGAGCACGTAGTAGTAGCTGCCGGTCTCGGCCTCTATGTCCCAGACCTCGCGGGCGGCGAGGCGGTAGAGCGCCAGCTGCATGTCGTTCTCCAGCTCGGCCTCGCTCTTGCGCTCGCCGGTCTTGTAGTCGATCAGCTCGTACTTGCCGCTCGGCAGGCGATCGACGCGGTCGACCCTGCCCCGCACATGGTGCTCGCCGATGCGGAAGTCGAATTTGCGCTCCAGCCAGACCGGCACTCCCTCGGATGAGGTCTCTCGCTCCCAGTAGAGGCGCATCGCCTCCCGGGCCCGGTCGCGGAACTGAAGCTCGTCGTCGCTGGAGCCGAAGCCGGAGCGCCGCCAGCCGGACTCGAAGAGGGCCATCAGGTAGCGCAAGCCGCCCTCTTTTTTCTCCCCTTCCATCTTGTGGAAGCGCTCGAGGACGTTGTGAATCAGGATGCCGAAGCGCTGGTTGATCGTCGGTTCCTGAGGGATGCCGAAGACGCGGGCGAACTTGTACTTCAGCGGGCAGGTCAGGTAGAGGCCGAGATCGGAGGCCGAGAGGCTGAGCGCCCCGTCGCTGCGGCGGGGCAGGAAGGCTTCCAGCGTCGGCTCGTGGCGGGCGGCGATCAGCTTGCGGCGGCTGTCGCGCTCCCGCTCTGAGTCGAGCAGGTAGGAATCGAGCGAGGAGGCCTCCAGCTCCGCCTGCTGCTCGGCGCTCGCAACCTGGCGCAACAGGCCGTTGACCGCCTCGATAGCGTCCGCCGTCGCCTCGTTTCCGGGCCGCTGGGCCAGCGCCGCCAGCTTCAGCAGCTCGAGGTAGCGGGCGATCGCTTTGGTCACGTCGACGGCGGTGTCGAGCCGCGGCTCGGAGAGCTCGCGCCCCGCCTGCCAGGACGCCTCCAGCACCTCTTCGCGCAGCATCCGGTAGGTCGCGTGCAGGTCCTCGGCGGGGCCGAACAGCTCCTCCTCGTGGACTTCCTCCTTGCGCTCCGCCGCGGCGAGGGCCTCGGTGTAGAAGGAGGAAGGACGAGCCTCGCCGTCGCTGTCGTATTCGACCCGAGAGAGGACGAGGCCGGCACGGGCCGGCCAGCCGATTCGCATCGAGCCCGCGTCGCGCTCCAGGCCGAGGACGAAGACGTGGTCGAACTCCCTCCCCTTGGCCCCCTTGCGGTCGAGACCGACCACGGTTGCCGGGGTGGGCAGCTCTTCGCCGCCGGCGGGCTCGACTTCGGCCTCGACCACGGCGCTCAGATAGCGGACGAAGTCGCGGGTCGAGCCATGCGGTTCGCGCCGCGCCCAGGCCGTGGCCAGCTCCGCCAGCCGCGAGAGGCTGAGCAGCCGCTCCGCCACCTCGGGCTCGGCCGCGAAGAGACGCTGGCGCCGCAGTTCGAGGCGCTCGATCAGGCGACGCACGAAGACATCGGCCCGGTGCTCCTCCATCGCCGCCGAGGCGGCGCTGTAGAGCTTGAGGAAGGCCTGGATCCGCTCCCGGGCCTCGGGAGGCATCTGCGGGCTGCCCAGCGCCGCTCTGCAGGCGGAGACCATGTCGAGCTTGCGGCGGCGGGCGATCGTGGTCAGCCGGGCGAGGTCGGTCGAGCGCAGCTCGATCGGAGGCCGGGTCAGCGCCCGCGTCGCCGCGACCAGGTCGTCGGGGTCGGCGAGCACCCGCAGCCAGGCGAGCGCGTCGCGTACCTCGGCTCGCTGGAAGAGGGCCGCCGGGCCGGCGAGGTGAAAGGGGATGCTGCGCTCCTCCATCGCCGCCGCGACCGCGCCGCCCTTTGCCGCCGGTTCGTCGACCAGGACGCAGATCGCCTCCGCGGCGGTGCCGGTGGCAAGCAGGTGCTCGACCTCGCGCGCCGCCGCCTGCGCCTGCGCCCGTTCGTTGCTGCAGCGCCAGAAGCGCACGGCGGGGTCGCGAAAGCGCTGCGCCAGCGAGACGACGTCGCCGGTGGGGTGCAGGTGGGCGAACCACTCCGCGGCCGGGGAGGGAGCGGCGGCCGAGGCATCCCCGACGGCGCCGTCTTCCTCAGGCACGAAGGGAGCGGCCGACCCACCTTCCTCGAGCGCGAAGAGGTGGTTGGCGTTCTCCAGCGCCAGCGAGGCGAGAATGGCGCGCTGGGCGGAGGTCGTCTCCTCCAGCTCGTCGACCATCACGAAGCGGAAGCGCGAGCCGATCTCGGCGGCCACGTCGGCGCGCTCGCTGAGCAATTTGTTGAGGGTCAGGAAGACATCGCCGCGGTCGAGGTTTCCCGCCGTGTTGAGGATCTGGTCATGCGCCGAATAGAGCTCGGCGAACTCGGGGTCGGGCGGGTCCGAGCCCGCCTTCAGCGCATCTATGCGCTCCAGCAGGCGGGCCAGCAATCCGGCTGGGTTGCCGCGAATCTCATGGCGTCGCAGGGGCAGATCGTCGAGCTGGTCGAGGAGCATCGCCAGCCGCTCGGCGGGGCCGAGCACGTCGAAGAAGGGATCGAGGCCGGCGGCATCGGCGTGGTCGCGCAGCAACCGCTCGCCGAGCGTCTCCCAGGCACCGACCCAGAGCTCCTCATATGGGCCCTCGAGCTGTGCCTCTACCCGCTGGCGCAGCTGCCGCGCTGTGGCCCGGGTTGAGGTGAAGACCAGCACCTGCTCCGGCTCCACGCCCTCGCCGGCGAGACGAGCAAGGCGGCGCGCCAGGACCTCGGTCTTGCCTGTCCCGGCCTCGCCCACCACAAGCAGCGGCCCGGTGTCGTGGCTGACCACGCGCTCCTGGGCATCGGCTAGAGCAAGCATGACTCCAACGCTACCGAGTGGGTGCCGTCCATAGGATGCCCTTCGTGGACGTTTTTTCCGCAGACTGGCTGGGAATCTGCCGTCGCGCCGTCGCGGCGCAGCGGGCGATCTTCGAGCAGGTGCGCGGCGTCGAGGCCCGCACCGTCTACGAGGGGGTCGGGAAAGGGGGCGACCGCGCCCTGGTCATCGACCGCCGCTGCGAGGACACGGTGTTTGCGGAGCTGGAGGCGCTGGCCGCCGAGGGCGCGTCCTTCGTCGCCGTCTCCGAGGAGCGGGGGGAAGTCTCCTTCGGCTCCGGCGGGCCGGCGCGGGTCGTGATCGACCCGATCGACGGCTCGCTGAACGCGCGCCGCACCCTGCCCTCGCACAGCCTCAGCGTTGCCGTCGCCTCCGGCTCCTCGATGGCCGACGTCGAGTTCGGCTATGTCTATGACTTCGGGGCGGACGAGGAGTTCGTCGCCCGGCGGGGGGAAGGGGCAACGCTGGCGGGGGAGGAGATCCTCGTCGCCCCCGAGCAGGAGAAGCTGGAGCTGCTGGGCATCGAGGCCGCGGAGCCGGAGTGGGCGCTGCCGGTGCTGGAGGCGCTGGCGGGCCAGGTCTACAGGCTGCGTGTGATCGGCTCGATCGCGATCACGGCTTCCTACGTCGGTGCCGGCCGCCTCGACGGCATGGTCTCTCTGCGGCCCTGCCGCTCGGTGGACGCCGCCGCGGCGCAGTTGATCGTCACCGAGGCCGGCGGCCAGGTCGCCTTCGGCGATCTCTCCCCGACGCAGGCCGGCCTCGGCCTCGAGGCCCGCTATCCGATCGCGGCCGCGGCGGGCGAGAGCGGCTTGGCATCTGCTGCGCGGCGCTCAGTAGCCCTGGAAGCCATCTCCGACCTGGGCGTGGTTGGGTGACGGACCGTTTCGAACTCAGGGATGTAACCCGAAGTGGTGCAGGGTTTAGAACGTGTGTTCGCTTAGAACGTACGTTCGCTACACTCGCGAACCTTCCGGCAGGAAACCTCAAACAGATCGAAGGGAATACCCACCTCTGATGCCCCCCACGAAAGCCAGTAAAACCAGCAGCAAAGCCAAACCATCCACCAAAGCTCCGGCGCAGAAGAACCAGGCGCGCACGGTCGCCGAGGCCGCTGTCGACCTCCCCGTCGGCGCCGTTCTCAGCCTCACCGATCGCGTCACCGACCTGGTCGAGCCGTTCACCGGCCGCACCAGCGCCGAGAAGCAGATCCAGTCCTACCGCGGCCAGCTGCGACGGACTTTGAAGCGCACCGAGCGTCGTGGCACCACCGCCCGCCGCAAGGCGACCACCGAAGCCCGCAAGACCCGCACCCGGGTCGAGCGCGAGGCCCGCAAGCGCCAGCGCACGGTCGAGACGACGCTGAAGCGCAACCGCACCGAAGCCGAGAAGCGGGTCCGCCAGGCGATCGAGGAGCAGGGCAACCGCGCCCAGGGCCTCGTCGACCAGGTGACGGAGCAACTCGCCTCCCTGCGCTAGCCGCACCGCATTTCCCAGCGCCGAACGCCCCCACTTGGGGGCGTTCGGCTTTTCCGGGCCCACGACGTCCGAGGTGCTCGTCCGCGCCGCGGCGGCTAGCGACCGCGAACGGTCACCGGAAGCGAGCCGGCCGGCCGGTAAGGCCAACCCACCTGGGCGGGGACGAAGGCGCGGAACTTGAATCGAACGCCGCGGCTGTCGTCGTCGCTGAAGCGGTAGGCATATCGAAAGTGCCCGCGAGCGTCGGTCTGGACCGACCGGAACTCGGTCCAGGGCACGCCCGGCAAACGGAACTGGAGTTGAACCGTCCTCTCGCTCAGCGAGGGGGAATCCTCACTCGCCTGCAGCCGGCCGCGGAAGATCACCGGCCGCCCTCCGACGGTTGCCGCGGAAGCGGAGGCCTGTAGCCGCACGCCGCTGTCGACCTCGAGCTGGGCGGTGTCGCCGCTGGCGCGGCTCAGAGTCGGGCTTCCTTGGAAGACCGCTGTCACTTCGCGGTTGGGCCCCGGGGCGAGGCGGGCAGCGAAGGCCCCGTCGTCGCCGGTGCTGACGGCCGTTACCCGCGCCGGCAGGCCCAGGCTGGCAGGGAAGCGCTCGACGACGAGCACTCGCTCACCCGGCATCGGCACCTGTGAGGCGAGGAGCCGGCCAGAGAAGAGCGCGCTGCGGCCGTAGGGAAGCGCCAGCGCTGAGCGTTGCTCGAGCAGGGCGCTCCGCCGGCGGCATTGCATGGCGCTTTTACGAGCGCAACGACGTCCCTCGCTCTGCCCACGGCGAACCCGGCGTGCAGGGCTGTCGCAAACTTCAGGGGGTTGGACAAAACCATTCTCGAGCCATCTGAGCGATCGGTCGTCGCGCTCCAGTTGCCGGCGGCGTCGTAGCCGATCGCGCGGAATTCGTAGCCGCCGGCGGGATAGGCGTCGGAGTCCCACTGCGCTCTTAGGAGCGCTCCGGCTTCGGTTGGCAAAGCCTCGAAGCGGTCATCGCTGCCGGCGGGGCGCACCGCGATCGCGCCCCGCAGCGTGTCCGGCCCGGCAAGGGAGTCGGCGACGCGGGCCCTGATCGTCTCAGGGCCGGCCGGGTCCTGGGAGTTGAGAAAGGCGACCCCCGGCGGGTCGCGGTCGATCCTCACCGCGACGGTCGACGGCGCGTGGTTCGGCTGCCCGTTGCTGTTGCCGCCGTCATTGACGTTGCCCGCCGCGTCGCGTGCGTAATAGGAGACCGCGTGCACGCCGGCTTCGATCACAGAGGCGCTGACGGAGTCCCCAGCGGCGGTCGCCGGCACGCCGCCGTCGACTCTGATCGCCGTGAACGGGCTCTCGCCCTCGCCGCCGTCCTGCATCCCAGAAAGTGCATCGGCCGCACTTGCCAGCAGCGATACCGAGTGGTTTGTCCAGCCGCTCGGGGCGCCGCTGAGAACCGTCACAGGGTCGGTTCTGTCGACTCGCAGTACGGCGTGGCCCGGCTGTGCGGATTTCATCCCGGAGCCGGCAACGGCGACGGCGTGGGCATAGCTCCGACCCTCCGGCAACTCGCCGATCGCCAGCAGGTGGTCGCCGCTGCCGCCGCGCAGGTCGGTCTCGGTGTCAGAGCAGCGATCGGCCTGCTGGCAGGGGTCGCCGGTGGGCGATCTATCGATCGATATCGCGTAACCGCGAATGCCGGAGACGGGCTGCGGGCCGGAGGGCTGGCTGATCGGCAGCGTGTAGGGCTGGTCGGTGCGGCTGATCCAGCCCGGCTTCGGCAGCGGTTCGACGCCGGCCGGCCGGGTGTTGTCGAAGCGCAGCTTGACGGCCGCCGGCGCGCCCTGGGCGCCTGCGGCATCCTCGAGCCATACCTCGGCGGTGTAGGCGCCGGGGCTGCTCGGCACCCGGAGGTTGCTGATCGCGATCTCCGGCCAGCCGATCCTCGTCTCCCCGACGACCACTGCGCCGGAGGGGCTTCGCACCCGGTAATGCATCGCGGCAAGCGCCGGCGCACCAGGCTGCAGCGGGTTCTGCCAAAAGAGGTTGAAGCCGTTGTCGGGGCGCCAGGTGTCCCCGCCGTTGACTCACGACGAGGTTTTCCGGCGGCAGGGGGACGGCGCCGGCGTCGCCGCCCGCGACAACAAGGGATAGGAGGACGAGCGCGCCCGGCAGCAGTGCCGCCGCCGCCGGCTTCCGGCCTCGCAGGCAGCGCTTCACGGCCCGAACTCCCCGGCGGCGCCGGACGAGGTGCTCGACGATTCGACAGTGGGGGAGGGCGCAGGCGCGGGTTCTGGTGCCGGCGCAGGTGCGGGTGCAGACACGGGTTCTGGAGCCGGTGGCGATGCTGGCGTGTAATCGGCGGTTTCTGCTTCCGCTTCCGTACTACTGGGGACGGCCTTGCTTTCGGCGCCGCGCTCTCTTTCGTTCCCCGCTTTCCGTTTCGGCGCCGAGGCTGGAGGTGGGGGAGGCGCGAAGTCGACCGGCCGGGCTGCCGCTGTCGCGGCAACCTGGTCGATCTGGCGCTCGATTGCCGGCGGCGCGGTGCCGGCGGCAAGATCGAGCGGCGCCGGCACGAGGCCGGTGGCCACGGCCGCCGTTCCTCCGGCGGCGGTGGCGAAGATGGCGGCGACTTTCGTCAACGCCGTGACGCCGCCTCCGGCACCGCCGGAAGCAGCCACCTGGGCCACCGAGTCGGCACCGCCCCCACCCCTGGTCGGCAGGCGAGCGTGCAGCTCACCGAGTGCATCGTGGATGCGTTCCAGGATCGACTGCGAGACAGGGAGCCCCGGAGCCAACGCCGCCGCCGCGCCCGGGGCTGCTCTGTAGGTGCGCATCGCGCTGCGGCAGCGGGGCGCAGACCCGCAGGTGCTCGCGAACCGCGGCCACCTCTTTGGCGCTCGCCTCTCCGTCGCAGAAAGCCGAGAGCAGGGGCCGCAATTCCTTGCAGCGGCTGCCGTCCTGGCTGCGCGAGAGGAGAGCGCGGAAGCGCTCGCGTCCCTCCGCCAGGCAGCGATTTACTTTCGTAGCCGTAAAGCCGGTCAGCTCGCTGATCTCGGCGTACGAGTAGCCCTCGGCGAGCAGGGTCAGCGCTTTCAGCTCCGCCGGCTTGAGGGCCTGCAGCGCCTCGCGACTGCGGGCGATTTCTTCCTGCCGCTCCGCCCGCTCCGCGGGCCCGTCGCCCTGCGGCGGGGATCAGCGCCACCCAATCCTCGCTGTCCTCTTCAGCGGCCGAGGCGGGGGTCCCGGCGAGCAGCCGCTCTCGATTGCGCCGCACCGCCAGCGCCTCGTGCTTGACGACGGTCTGCATCCAGCGGATCAGTTCGCGCGCCTCGCCGGCGGGGGCTTTGGTGAGCAGGATCTCCAGCCCGCGCTGGTAGGCGTCCTCAGCATCCGCCGCGCAGAGCGAGTAGCGGCGGGCGGTTTGCCGCAGTGCCCGCTCGTGCTTGGCGATGATCTCGACGGCCGCCCGCTTTCGCGCGGCCTCGCTCGGGTCCTCGCTGCCGTCGGACCCTACTCTTCCCGCACTACCCCCTCTGACTGGTCTAATTGAGTCGCGCAAACATGCCAAGGGAAGTACAGAGCGGAGCCGGTTCTCCCCCGGGCTGGACGGTTGATCGGGGCAAAAGTCTGGAAATTGCACGGAAAGCCTGGCTGGGTGCGATAGGGCTCCTCGCTGTAGCATCGGCGCCATGAGCACCTGCGTAGTCACCGGCGGCGCCGGCTTCCTCGGCTCCCATCTCTGCGAGCACCTGCTCGGCAAGGGCCACCGGGTGATCTGCATCGACAACCTGGAGACGGGCTCGCTGCAGAACATCGAGCACATCCGCGACGACGCCTTCGACTTCCGCAACATCGACATCACGAGTGAGGTCGACATCCCCGAGCCGGTGGACTTCGTCTACCACCTCGCCTCCCCCGCCAGCCCGATCGACTACCTGCGGCTGCCGCTGCACACGCTCAAGGTCGGCTCCCACGGCACCCATCACATGCTCGGCGTCGCCAAGTTCAAGCGCGCCCGCTTCCTGATCGCCTCGACCAGCGAGGTCTACGGCGATCCCCAGGTCCACCCGCAGAAGGAGGACTACTGGGGCCACGTCAACCCGATCGGCCCCCGCGGCGTCTACGACGAGGCCAAGCGCTACGCCGAGGCGCTGACGATGGCCTACCACCGCCAGCAGGGCGTGGACACCGCGATCGTGCGCATCTTCAACACCTACGGCCCGCGGATGCGCGCCCATGACGGGCGGGCGATCCCGACCTTCCTGCGCCAGGCGCTCCAGGACCGCCGCTGACCGTCTTCGGCGACGGCGAGCAGACGCGCAGCTTCTGTTACGTCGACGACCTGATCCGCGGCATCGTCGGCCTTGCCGAGTCCGATGTCCACACGCCGGTCAACATCGGCAACCCCAACGAGTTCACGCTGCTGGAGCTCGCCAAGACCGTGCTCGAGGTGACCGAGTCGCGCTCGGAGATCGTCTACGAGGCGCTGCCCGTCGACGACCCCCAGCAACGCCAGCCCGACATATCCCGCGCTCGCGACCTGCTCGGCTGGGAGCCCGCAGATCGAGCTGCGCGACGGGCTTCGCCGCACGATCGAGCAGTCCGGCATCGAGCGCCTCGTCGGCGCTTCTGACTGAGCGCTCGCGACGGCCTCGAGCGCAGGCTCACCGAGCGCGGCGACGAAGGCCGCGTCGCTCTCAATATCCTCTGCGCGACATGGCTAACCCATCCGGCAAGACCCCCGACGGCGACGTCCCGCGCACGATCGCGCCCCTCGTCGGCCCCGACGACCCGCGCGTCTTCACCGACTCGGGGATCGAGATCGACCGCCTCTACACCGAGGAGGACGTAGCCCCAGGCCTGCCCGAGCGCCTTGGCGAGCCCGGCGAGCCGCCCTTCACCCGCGGTATCCACGAGGGGATGTATCGCGACCGGCTCTGGACGATGCGCCAGTACGCCGGTTTCGCCACCCCCGAGGACACCAACGAGCGCTACCGCTACCTGATCGAGCACGGCTCGACCGGCCTCTCGATGGCCTTCGACCTGCCGACCCAGCTCGGCCGCGACTCCGACGACCCGCTCTGCAACGGCGAGGTCGGCCGCACGGGGGTTCCGATCGACACGATCGAGGACATGCGGATCTGCTTCGACCAGATCCCGCTCGACCAGGTCTCGACCTCGATGACGATCAACGCTCCGGCGGCGATCCTGCTGCTGCTCTACGAGCTGGTCGGCGAGGAACAGGGCGTCCCCTCCGAGAAGCTGCGCGGCACGGTCCAAAACGACGTGCTGAAGGAGTACATGGCGCGCGGCAACTACATCTACCCGCCCGAGCCGACGATGCGCCTCACCACCGACATCTTCGAGTACTGCCGCGAGAACGTGCCGAAATGGAACACGATCTCGATCTCCGGCTACCACATCCGCGAGAAGGGCTGCTCGGCCGTGCAGGAGGTCGCATTCACTCTCTCCAACGCGATCGCCTACGTCGAGGCGGCGCTGGAGCGGGGCCTCAAGATCGACGAGTTCGCCCCCCGGCTCGCCTTCTTCTTCAACGGCCACAACAACGTCTTCCAGGAGATCGCCAAGTTCCGCGCCGTGCGGCGGATGTGGGCGAAAATCGTCAAGGAGCGCTTCGGGTCCGAGAATCCGAAATCGAAGCAGATCCGCTTCCACACCCAGACCGGCGGCGTCACTCTGCAGGCCCAGCAGCCCGAGGTGAACATCATCCGCGTCGCCCTGCAGGGCTTCGCCGCCGTCTGCGGAGGAACCCAGAGCCTGCACACCAACGGCTTCGACGAGGCGCTGGCGCTGCCGACCGAGCGCTCCGCCCGCATCGCCCTGCGCACCCAGCAGGTCCTCGCTCACGAGTCCGGGGCGGCCGACACCGTCGACCCCTTCGCCGGCTCCTACTTCGTCGAGTCGCTGACCGATGAGATCGAGGCCCGCTCATGGGAGCTGATGGAGAAGGTCGAAGAGCTGGGCGGCTCGGTCGAGGCGCTGGAGTTCATGCAGCGCGAGATCGAGGAGTCCGCCCACTCCTACCACGAGCGCTACAAGAGCGGCCAGGACATCATCGTCGGCGTCAACAAATACGTCACCGACCAGGTCGACGACGTCGACATCCTCAGGGTCGACCCCGAGGCCGAGCAGCGCCAGCTCGGCCGCCTCAAGACCTTCAAGGAGTCACGGGACCAGGCCGCAGTGGAGGAGAAGCTCGAGACGCTGCGCGATGTCGCTCGCGGCGACGGCAACCTGCTGCACCCGATCCGCACCGCCCTCGCCGCCGACGCCTCGATCGGCGAGGTCTGCGGCGCGATGCGCGACGTCTTCGGCGAATACAAGGGCGGCGCGTTCTTCTAGCCCTAGGGAAGAGTCGCTTGGGCGGTAAAGCTGGTCAGGCCACGCTCGAGGTGGCTCACGGAGCCGACGAGGATCTTGGCCACGGCCCGCTCGGCCCCATCCTCGCCGGTCAGGACGATCTCGCCGCCGAAACGGGTCGTCGACGGCACCAGGGCCTCCTGCGCGTCCCCGAGCAGGTAGGTGGCGCCGCCGACTTGGCTGAGGCGAAACTCGATCGCCGGCTCGGCGGAGAGGTTGCGGAGGATCGTCTGGATCGTGTCGTCGTGGGGGATGACATCGAGCCGGAATAGGCCCTCGGCGAGGATCAGCATCGAGCGAGCGCCCTGCTCGACATCGCGGGCGGCGGAGATGATCGTGCGCGCCTGGCCATCGGGCTCGGGCGGCGGGATCTCGGTCCTCGTTTGGCCGGGCGGCTGCCTGCCGGGCGGCAGCGGAGAAGCCTGCTGGCTCATCGCCGGGCCGCGCCCTTGTCTGCGCGCAGAAGGAGCGTCGTCCACTCGCGCACCGGGAGCCGCTCGGCCACCTGCAGGCCATGGGCCTCCCAGGCCGCGGCCACCGCCTCTGCTTCCGGCGGCTTGAAGCCGGAGACGACCGCCTGTGTGGGGGGCTGCTCGAGCGCGCCCGCCAGCCCGATCTGGATGTCCGGCGGCACGTTGGCGGCGATCGTCTCCGCGGCGGGGGCGGCCTCCTCCGTGACGTCGATCTGCCGCGCGTCGATCCCGACCCCGTTGCGGGCGGCGTTGCCGCGCGTAGCGGCGATGCTCGCCTCCTCGACGTCGATCGCGACCACCGGAGACCAGCCCAGCTTCGCGGCGGCGATCGAGAGGATGCCGGAGCCGCAGCCGTAATCGGCGAAGGAGCCCCGGGCCTCCAGGGTGCAGAGCAGGGCAAGGCAGGCCTGCGTGGTGGGGTGGACGCCGGTGCCGAAGGCGGCGCTCTGTTCGAGGACGATCTCGATCAGGCTGGGATCGTCAGCCGGCGGCGCCCAGTCGGGCCGGATCAAGACCCGTTCGGCGACGATCAGCGGCTCGTAGCGAGCGAGGCGCCGCTGGCGCCAGTCGTCGGAAGCCTCGGCTGTGGTCAGATCGATCAGACTCGGTCCGGCGAGGCGGCGCAGGTCCTCCGGCGCGGGCGTGCCCGGCGCGTCGCCGATCGTCAACTCGGCGACGTCGCTTTCTTGGCGCACGTGGACGCCCCCCGGCAGCGCCGGCAGCACGGCGTCGAGCACCTCCTCGACGTCAGCGGCGGCGACCCGGACCGTCACCTCGAGCATGGCCGCCGCCCTGGCGCTATAGGGGGACGATGGTTATTGGCAACCGGATCGACTACAGCCCAATCAGGATCTGGACGGTGCTCTGGAGACCTTGCTGCGACGAAATGCTGCTGAAGCTAAGCGTGGCTGCGACCTCTCGTCCCCAGCTGAAGAACTGGATGCTCTCGGTTGACTCGCCGACGGTGCACTGAAAGCTGGCATTGGGGGCCAGCGTGCCACTGTCATTCTGGTCGCCGCATGCGCTATGTCCTAGCTCGTCGCCGCTTGTGTTCGTAACGATGACTGTCGACCCCAGCACGTCCACTGAAAACATCCCCGGCACGCTCAGCATCGAGGTTTGGTTGTTTGGGTTCACCAGCTTCGACGCCGTGAATACGGAGCCGTCGCCGCGGACGATGTCGTCGGTGACTTTGACGTAGCGGGCGTCGGCGTCGGAGAGTTTTACGAAGCTCCCTAGCTCGCCTTTGATGCCGTCGATCTGGGTTTTGTGGGTGGCGAGCTCGGCTTTGACCGAGGAGAGGCCGGCGTTGGTCGTCTTTTTGAACTGCTGGAAGTCCTTGCCGAGTTTGTTGAACTGGACCAGGGAGGGAAGCTGGCCTTTTTTGAAGTCTTTGAAGAGCAGCGAGCCGTTGATGATGTTCTGGCTTTTGATCGAGTCGGTTTTCAGCAGGTAATCCGAGGCGCTGGTGCTGGCGACCGGAGGCTGTGTGCCCGCCTGCGCCCATGCGGCTCCCGCGATCGTGCCAGCCGCCACGAAGGCGACCGCCAGCCTTGCTGCCGCGACTCGCCGTTTGATGTTCTCAGCCATTGAATCCCCCAGTTGTCGTGCCTGTCTCTGTCAGCGGCCGCAACCTATTGAGCGTGAACCGACGTGTCAATCGCCACCCGGCCACCCGTCCAGGCGTTGAACGCTCTATCCCATCATCGGGGCGGGGAAGGAACAGCCTCGTGCCGGTTGAACGGGCACCCATGATCGAGGTTTCGCGGACCCTGATGAAGTCCGAGCCTGAGCTCGCCGAGTTGCTGAAGACCGCTGAAGGGGTAGAGGTAACGATGGCTGAGAAAGGCTTCGGGACGCGGGTCGAGGTGCGCGCGGCCGAGGGCTCCGGGCTCTCCGTGGCGGACCTCGAGCGTTTCCTCGATGACCTTGCTGAGCCGCGCAAGCAGCCGTTCGGCGCAGCCTGAGGGCCGAGCGCTTCAACCCAATGCAGTCCGGTAAGCCGGACGGAAAGCGAGTCCAGGTGAACCATTTGAAGAGGCATTTATCTGTCGCAAACGTCCTCTCCTGCATGGCACTGTTCGTTGCCCTCAGCGGTGTCGCCTACGCCGCGACGCTGGGCAAGAACGCGGTCAAGACCAAGAACATCGCCAAGGGAGCGGTGACGACTCAGAAGCTTCGCAACGGGGCGGTCACGACGCCGAAGATCCGCAACGGGTCGGTGATCGCGGCCAAGATCGCCGCCGGCAACGTCGGCTCGACCCAGCTGGCGGACGGAGGTGTGCGCTCCGCCGACCTCGGCGGCGGCGTGGTGACGACCGCCAAACTGAACAACAACGCCGTGACCACGGCGAAGATCGCCGCCTCGGCGGTGCAAACCGGGCAGATCAACGATGGGGCGGTGACGCGGGCCAAACTGGCCCCGAGCTTCCTCGGGCAGTTGGTCAAGGACGTCTTTTACGTCACCGATAAAAGCGCCTCAGACGACACGTCGCCAAAGACGGCAACTGCGGAATGCCCGCCCAGCGCGACTCGCAAGCAGGTCACCGGCGGCGGCGTTCGCGTTCTCGGCCCCAATACGAACATCGCGCTCAGCGAATCGGGCCCCGTGGTCGACGGGCTCGGCAACAAGATCGGTTGGACGGCAACCGCCACCGAGTTTGCCGCCGAGGCCGGAAACTGGGCGATCGAGGTCTACGCGATCTGCGCCGAATTCTGATCGACGCTTAGCGGCGACAAGCCGCCTCACGAAGGGCCCGCTCAGGCGGGCCCTTCGTCGTCTGCGGACACACGGCCCGCCGCGCAAATAGAATCCCGCGCCGCTCCCCAGGGGCGGCCAGGACACTGCCGATGCGCGAGAAGAACCCGATCACCCACGACGAGAAGCTCGCCTACCTGCGCGAGCTGCGCGAGGCCGCGATCCACTCCGCCTCCGAGGAGGCGGTGGAGAAGCAGCACGCGAAGGGCAAGATGACGGCCCGCGAGCGGGTCGAAAAACTGCTCGACCCAGGCTCCTTCGAGGAGCTCGACACCTTCGTTCGCCACCGCACCTACGACTTCGAGATGCAGAAGAAACGGCCCTGGGGCGACGCCGTCGTCACCGGCCATGGCACGATCGACGGCCGCACCGTCTTCGTCTTCTCCCAGGACTTCACCGTCTTCGGGGGGAGCCTCGGCGAGGTGATGGCAGAGAAGATGTGCAAGGTGATGGACCTCGCCGCCCAGGTGGGCGCCCCCGTGATCGGCATCAACGACTCCGGCGGCGCCCGCATCCAGGAGGGCGTCGTCTCCCTCGGCGCCTACGGCGACGTCTTCGTCCGCAACGTCAAATGCTCGGGAGTGATCCCCCAGATCAGCCTGATCATGGGCCCCTGCGCCGGTGGCGCCGTCTATTCGCCGGCGATGACCGACTTCATCTTCATGGTCAAAGAGACCTCCCACATGTTCATCACCGGCCCCGAAGTGATCAAGACGGTGACCGGGGAGGAGGTCGAGTTCGAGGAGCTGGGCGGCGCGATGAGCCACAACTCCAAGTCCGGCGTCGCCCACTTCGCCGCCGAGGACGAGGAGAGCTGCCTCGAGGACGCCCGCTACCTGATCAGCTTCCTGCCCTCCAACAACCTCGAGGCGCCGCCGCGCTTCGAGCCCAGCGACGACCCCGAGCGCGAAGACGAGGAGCTCGACACGCTCGTCCCCGACGATCCCTCCAAGCCCTACGACATGCGCCAGGTGATCGCCCGGGTCGTCGACGACGAAGACTTCTTCGAGGTCCACGAGCACTTCGCCAAGAACATCGTCTGCGGCTTCTCGCGGCTCGACGGCTATCCGGTCGGCGTGGTCGGCAACCAGCCTGCCCACCTGGCGGGAGTCCTCGACATCGAGTCCTCCGAGAAGGCGGCGCGCTTCGTCCGCACCTGCGATGCCTACAACATCCCCCTTGTCACCTTCACCGACGTGCCCGGCTTCCTGCCCGGTACAGACCAGGAGTGGAACGGCATCATCCGCCACGGCGCGAAGCTCCTCTATGCCTTCACAGAGGCGACCGTGCCGAAGCTCACCGTGGTCACCCGCAAGGCCTACGGCGGCGCCTACGACGTCATGAACTCCAAGCACATGCTCGCCGACTACAACGTCGCCTGGCCGACGGCGGAGGTGGCGGTGATGGGGCCGGAGGGCGCGGTCAACATCATCTACCGCAAGGACATCTCCTCCTCGCCGACCCCCGATGAGCGGCGCCAGAAGCTGATCGACGACTACAAAGCCCACTTCGCAAATCCCTACTCCGCCGCGGAGCGGGGCTACATCGACGACGTGATCGAGCCGCGCCAGACGCGGCCGAAGCTGATCAAAGCGCTGCGCATGCTGCAGAGCAAGCGGGTTGAGCAGCCGAAGCGCAAGCACGGGAATATTCCTCTTTAGCGGGGTGGGAGGGTTCGGCGCCCCTCCTTACTCAACTTGCTCGGGTGGAGCGTTTAGGGCTGTCCGCCGACCGCCTGCCCGAGAAGTACAAGCCGTGCGGAGGGGCACCGAACCCTCCGACTCGGCTAGAGGATTAATTCCCGGAGGTTCACGGGATGGGGGTGGCTTTGGTCTCTATGGGGCGGCCGCGGCCGGGGGCGCCGCCTTCCTCGCGGGTGAGGCGGTGGGCGAGGTAGACGGGGATGATCGAGATCAGGATGACCAGGACGGCGACGACGTTGACGATCGGCAGCTGATTGGGTCGCGAGAGGTTGGTGAAGATCCAGAGCGGCAGGGTTTCGACGCCGTTGCCGGCCGTGAACGTGGTGACGATGATCTCGTCGAAGGAGAGGGCGAAGGCGAGCAGGCCGCCGGCGACGAGCGCGGTCCTGAGGTTGGGCAGGGTGACGAAGCGGAAGGTCTGCCAGGTGTCGGCGCCGAGGTCGGCTGAGGCCTCCTCGAAGGAGCTCGAGAGGCGCCGCAGCCGTGCCAGCACGTTGTTGTAGACGACGACGATGCAGAAGGTGGCATGGCCGACGACGATCGTGAAGAGACTGAGGTCGATGCCGAAGATCTGCGTGAAGGTCGAGTTGAGGGCGATTCCGGTGACGATCCCCGGTAGGGCGATCGGCAGGACGACGAGAAAGGAAACGGTCTCGCGGCCAAAAAAGCGGTGACGGGCCACGGCCATCGAGGCCAGGGTGCCCAGCAACAGAGCGACCCCGGTCGCCGCGAAACCGGCCTTCAGCGAAGTAAAGAAAGCGGAGCGGGCGCCGGCGTTGTCGATCGCGTCGCCGTACCAGTGGGTGGTGAACCCGGGCGGCGGCCACTCCAGCGTCGTCGCCGTGCTGAAGGAGTCGACGAGGATCACCAGCAGCGGCAGGTAGAGGAAGGCGAGCGTGAGGCCAGTGGCGCCGAGCAGCAGGCGCCGGGCGAGGGGCGAGAGCGTCATCCCTCGCTCAGACATGCTCAAATGCCCCCAGGCGCCGGGCGCCGATCAGGTAGACGACCATGACGACTATCGGCACCGTCGCGAAGGCTGCCGCCAGCGGCAGGTTGGTGGTGATGGTCGAGTAGACGACGGTGCCGATGAACTGGTCCCCCGAGCCGACCAGGCTGGGGGCGATGAAGTCGCCGAGGGTGAGCGAGAAGGTGAAGATCGAACCCGCCACGACGGCCGGGAAGACCAGCGGCAGGATCACGCGGCGGAAGGTGTAGCCGGGCTTCGCCCGCAGGTCCTCGGAAGCGTTGAGCAGCGAGTCGGGGATCCGTTCCAGCCCGGCGTAGATCGGGATCACCATGTAGGGGAGCCACAGGTAGCTCATCACCAGCCAGACCGCGACCAAGCCGTAGCCGGGCCCGCTGAGGCCGAATGGAGCCAGCGCCCAGTTGAGGGGGCCGTCCTCGCTGAGGATCGTGCGCCAGGCGTAAGCCTTGACCAGGTAGGCGGACCAGAGCGGCACCATCACGGCGACGACGAGCAGGCTGCGGGTACGCGGCCGCGCGATCTTGGCCATGTAGAAGGCGAGGGGGAAGGCGAGCAGGGCATCGGTCACTGTGACCAGCGCCGCGATCGCGATCGTGCGGAAGGCGATCGACCTATAGACCGGTTCCTCGGCGATCTGCTTGAAATTGTCGAACGTCGCGGTGCGTTCGATCTCGCCGCTGAGCTCGCCGGTCGACCAGAAGGCGGTGACCAGCAGCACCGCGAGCGAGCCGATGTAGCCGACCACCAGCCAGGCGAGCGGACCGGAAAGCAGCGCCCCCGCCTGCAGGCGGGGGCGACCGTAGAAGAGATCGGCGAGCCTCTTGCCCGCCGATCTCCTCCGCGCCGTGGGGGCTACGCCCGCGGCATCCACGCCCGCCTCGCGACGATCAGCCCTTTACCTCCGTCCAGCCCTGGACCCAGGCCGCGTAGTCCTTGCAGACCTCACCGCGGTCGTCACCGCAATCGGAGAGCGGGGTGGCCCAGTAGTAGAGGTCGTCGAGGTAGCGCTCGCCGGCCGCGTCGTACTCCTTGCAATGGTTTTTGTTTTCCGTCAGCTGGCATGCCTTCGAGTTGGCGGGAGCCTCGCCGAACCACTCGGCGACTTCGGCGTTCACCTGCGGCTCGATGATGTGGTTCATCCACATGTACATGCAGTTCGGGTGTTTGGCGCTGGAGCTGATCATCCAGGTGTCCGACCACCCGGTCGAGCCCTCTTTGGCGGGATAGATCGCGTTGATCTTCTTGCCTTCGCCTTTCAGCGTCAGGTACTGGTAGGGCCAGGTGGTCCCGACCACGGTGTCGCCGTTGGCGAACGACTGAATCTCCTTGGTGTAGTCGGACCAGTACTCGCCGATGTGCTCCCGCTGCTGCTTGAGCAGGTCGATTGCGGCGTCGAACTGCTCCTGGTCGAGCTCATACGGGTTCTCGATCCCCAGCTCCGGCTGGTGCTCTTTGAGGTAGAGCGCGGCATCGGCGATGTAGATCGGGCTGTCGTACGCCGTCACCTTGCCGCTGTATTTGGCCGCTTCCTCGGGATCGAAGACGACGCTCCAGGAGTCGGCCGGCGGCGGCTTGACCGCGTCCGTGTTGTACATCAGCAGGTTCGCGCCGCGGCCATGGGGGATCCCATACATCTGACCGTCGACGCTGTTGTAGGGCTGGTCTTTGAGGCCGTCGAACACGTCGGCGTAGTTGGGAACCAGGTCCGTGTTCACCGGGTCTACATCCTCGCCCTCGATCAGCCGCAGCGTCGCATCGCCGGAGGCGGACACGCCGTCGTACTGGCCGGTGCGCATCAGCTGGACCATTTCATCGGACGTGTTGCCGACCTTCACGTTGACCTGGCAGCCGGTTTCTTTCTCGAAATCGCTGACCCAATCGACGCCGGGTTCGGTCGAGCCGTCCTCGACGTAGCCGGCCCAGGCCACCAGGTCGACCTGGCCCTCGCCCTTGCCGAGCTTGGTCAGTTCATTGCCGTTGCCATCGTCGTCGCTAGATCCACAGCCGGCGAGCAGCAGCATGAAGGCCAGCAGGCCTGCGATGACCAACCACGCAGTTCGTGCCGGGTTTGCGTCCTGAGTCCTCACGGTGATTCCTCCTCTGTTGTCACTTCCCTTGGACCGAGACCGTGTGCTCCGGCCGCCAGCCCACGATGACCTCCTGCCCCTGCTCAGAAGCAGCGTCCATCGATGCTCCCTCCACGTTTTGACGTACGACCTGAAGCTCTCCGCCGTCGTTGAGGCTGACCGTGTAGCGGGTCACCATCCCGGCGTAGGCGACCTCGGCGATCCTGCCGCGCTCGGTGTGCAGGCCGTTGGACGCGGCGCTGGGGTCGACGAGGCGGATCTTCTCGGGCCTGATCGTGAAACGGCCGCCATCGCGCTCCAGCAGGTTGGAGACGCCGACGAAACCGGCGACGAAGGCCGTCGCGGGCTGCTCGTAGAGCTCGACCGGCGGGCTGACCTGCTCGATCAGGCCGGCGTTGAAGACGGCGATCCTGTCGCTCATCGTCAGTGCCTCGTCCTGATCGTGAGTGACGTAGACGAAGGTGATGCCGACCTCCTGCTGGATCGTCTTCAACTCCATCTGCATCTGCTCGCGCAGCTTCAGGTCGAGCGCCCCCAGCGGCTCGTCCAGAAGCAGGACCTTGGGCCGGTTGACGATCGCCCGCGCCAGAGCGACCCGCTGCCGCTGCCCGCCCGAGAGCTCGCCCGGCTTGCGCTCACCGTAGCCGGGCAAGCGCACCATCTCCAGCGCCTCGTCTCGCCGTACGGCGCGCTCCTGCTTGGCGACCCCGGCGACGCGGAGCCCGTAGGCGACGTTTTCGCCGACGCTCATATGGGGAAAGAGCGCGTAGTCCTGAAAGACCGTGTTGACGGCGCGGTCGTAGGGCGGCACCCCGCTTACGTCGTCTCCGGCCAGCTCGATCGTGCCCGCCGAGGGCTCCTCGAAGCCGGCGATCATGCGTAGGGTCGTCGTCTTGCCCGAGCCCGAGGGCCCCAGCAGGGTGAAGAACTCTCCCCGCTCAATCTCCAGGTCAACGCCCGCGACGGCCTGTACCTCACCGTAGTGCTTGGTGAGATTGGACAATCGGATGTCCAGGGCAGCAGTTACAGGACGACGTTATCCGAATCGTTCAGGAAAGAAAGGATAAATTCGACCAATTGATTAGGCCGATGTGGATAAAGGGACCGGGAGCCCCTCCTCACTCAACTTTTTCGGTGGTTCGCAGCGGCTGTCCGCATTGCGGCTGCCGAAAAAGTACAAGCCGTTCGGAGGGGCTCCCGGCCCCTTACATTCACGCCAGCCAAACGAATTGGCCGTCGGTTTTTAGCTCGGGTGGTTAGAAGCCGGCGGGGTGGCGGGCTGTGTAGCCGATGTTGTCGCGCATGTCCTCGTGCCAGCGGGGGCCGGTTTTGCCGCCTGTGTTGCCCGAGGTGTCCCAGCGGAAGCCCGCGATCACCGCGTAGGCATGGCCGGCGTTGGCGTAGACCGTGATCCAGCGCCCTTCGCCGCCCAGTCCCCACTGTTCCATCGGCCCCGATGGCAGCGGGCTGTCAAGGAAGCCTCCCCCGTGCAGGGCGTAGCTAACCGAGCCCGAGCAGTCGTAGCCCTTGTCCCACCAGCGGCCGTGGCCTCCGCCCCAGACATAGGGTTTGGTGCGGATCTTGTTGGCGGCCATGATCGCCGCCTTGACTCGAGCGGGGGCGCCCTTGGGCGGGATCAGCATCCCGTTGCTTAGCAGCCTCGCCTTCGGGGTAGGAGTGCAGATATCAACTTCGGCCGGCGTGACGCCGCCTGTGCCGCAGCCCGCGGAAGCGCCGGCTGGTGAGATTAGTGCGACCAGAGCGAGAGCTGCGGCGGCGATCCACCCTGCTCTCAGTCTATATGTGTGCTTAAGCAAACCGATCTCCTTGGTCGGCCTACGGGGTTAGCTGTCGGGCTGGCGCGAAAGGAGCCTGCGCCCCCACTCGAAAGGAGTGGGTTAGCCCCGAAAACGTGGTTCCCCCGTTCCCGAGACGCTTGCTGGCGTCCGGGACTCGGCGTTTCGGTTGTTTGGAACGGCGGAAGTGTAGACGATCTCCCGGCCGGTTGCTCATCAAAAACAAACATTTTGTGGCCTTTCGCACTAGGAGTCGTTACTCCTGTCGGCGAATCGGCTGGTAGCTTGCAATCTGGGATGGACCTTGCCGGACGCACAGCTCTTCTCACCGGTGCGACCGGCGGTCTCGGCCGCGCGATCGCGGAGGCACTTGCGGCCCAGGGGGCGACGGTCGTGCTGAGCGCGCGCAAGGCGGAGGCACTGGACTCCTTGGCTGCGGAGCTACCGGGCATTGGGCACAAGACGGTGGTCGCGGATCTAGCGGACCCCCCCGCGGCCGAGAAACTTGCCGCTCAGGCAGGGCAAATCGACATTCTTGTTGCCAATGCAGGCCTGCCGGGCGCCGGCTGGCTGGCGGATTTCACGCCTGAGCATGTAAAGCGGGCGCTGCGCGTCAATCTCGAGGCCCCGATGCTGCTCGCCCAGGCGTTGTTCCCGGCCATGGTCGAGCGTGGCAGCGGCCACCTGGTCTTCGTTTCCTCCCTGGCGGGCAAGGCGGCCAGCCCGCGCAGCTCGATCTACAACGCGACCAAGTTCGGCCTGCGCGGCTTCGCTCTTGGCCTGCGCTCCGACCTCGGGCCGAAGGGGGTCGGCGTCTCGCTCGTTTCCCCCGGCTTCATCCGCGAGGCCGGCATGTTCGCCGACTCGGGCGCCAAATCCCCGGCTGGAATGGGGACCAGCACGCCGCAGGCGGTCGGCTCCGCGGTGGTGAAGGCGATCGAGCGCGACAAGATCGAGCTGACGGTGGCGCCGCTTCGCCAGCGCATGCTCAGCCACCTCGCCCTCGCCAGCCCCAGCATCTCCGTAAAGGCCCAAAGCGGCTCCGCCGGCCAAAAGGCCGCTCAAGCAGTAGCCGACGGCCACCCCGACACCAAGCGCTGAGGGGAGAGGACCGAGGGGTCCTCACACGTCCCCCAGGCCGCCGCCCTCCTAGGATGAAGTTGTGAGCAGTCCCGACTCCTTCGGCGCGCGGTCGACCCTCGAGGTGGGGGGTCGGTCCTACGAGGTCTTTCGCCTCGATGCTTTGCAGGAGCGCTTCGATGTCGCGCGGCTGCCCTACTCGCTCAAGGTCCTACTGGAGAACGTGCTGCGTTTGGAGGACGGGCGCTCGGTGGGAGCGGACGAGGTGGAGGCGATCGCGACCTGGGACGCCAACGAGGAGCCCAGCGTCGAGATCCCTTTCCAGCCCGCTCGGGTGTTGATGCAGGACTTCACCGGCGTGCCGGCCGTGGTCGACCTCGCCGCGATGCGCGACGCGATGGCCGAGATCGGCGGGGACCCGGAGAGGATCAACCCGCTCGTCGACGTCGACCTCGTGATCGATCACTCGGTCCAGGTCGATGCCTTCGGCAACGAGCGCGCCTTCGCGGTCAACGCCGAGCACGACTTCGAACGCAATCGCGAGCGCTACTCGTTCCTCAAGTGGGGTAAGGAGGCCTTCGACAACTTCAGCGTCGTGCCGCCGGCGACGGGGATCTGCCACCAGGTCAACCTGGAGCACATCGCCCAGGTCGTCTACAGCCGCGAGCGCGACGGCGTCCTGCAGGCCTATCCCGACACTCTGGTCGGCACCGACTCCCACACGACGATGGTCAACGGGCTGGGGGTCCTGGGCTGGGGAGTGGGCGGGATCGAGGCCGAGGCCGCGATGCTGGGCCAGCCGATCTCGATGCTGCTGCCGCAGGTGGTCGGCTTCAAGCTCGACGGCAAGCTGCCCGAGGGCTCAACCGCCACCGACCTGGTGCTGACCGTTACCGAGATGCTGCGGGAGCGGGGGGTCGTCTCGAAGTTCGTCGAGTTCTTCGGCCCCGGCCTCGCGACCCTGGGGCTGGCGGACCGGGCGACGATCGGCAACATGTCGCCGGAGTTCGGCTCGACCTGCGCGATCTTCCCCATCGACGCCGAGACCCTGCGCTACCTGGAGCTGACTGGGCGGCCGACCGAGACGATTGAGCTGGTCGACGCCTACGCCCGCGCTCAGGGGATGTTCCACGACGCCGATTCAGAAGACCCGGTCTTCACCGAGACGCTGGAGCTGGACCTGGGCGAGGTGGCCCCGAGCATCGCCGGTCCAAAACGTCCCCAGGACCGGGTGCCGCTGACGGAGGCAAAACAGGCTTTCCTGGAGGCGCTTGCGGAATTCGATCCCGATGCGGTGGAGCAGCGGATGTACGGCGTCGACGAGGCGAGCATGGAGTCCTTCCCGGCATCGGACCCGCCGGGTGAGGATCACGACGGCGTCGACGGCAGGCCGCGCCCCGCGACGGCCGGCGTTGCTCAGGCGACGCTCGCGAACCGCAGGGGCGACGAGGTGGAGGTAACGCTGGGGGACGGGACCAGCTTCGAGCTCGACAACGGCCACGTGGTGATTGCCGCGATCACCAGCTGCACCAACACCTCCAACCCCTCGGTGATGGTCGGAGCCGGGCTGCTTGCCCGCAACGCCGTGCAGCGAGGGCTCAGCCGCAAGCCCTGGGTGAAGACCTCGCTGGCGCCGGGCTCAACCGTCGTCACCGACTACCTTGAGAAAGCCGGCCTCACCGAGTACCTCGACCGCCTCCAGTTCAACCTGGTCGGCTACGGCTGCACCACCTGCATCGGCAACTCGGGGCCGCTGCCGGCCGAGATCTCAGCCGCGGTCGAGGAGAAGGACCTGGTGGTCTGCGCGGTGTTGTCCGGGAACCGCAACTTCGAGGGCCGGATCAACCAGGACGTGAAGGCCAACTACCTGGCCAGCCCGCCGCTGGTCGTCGCCTATGCGCTGGCCGGGCGGATGGACCTCGATCTGATCAACGAGCCTCTTGGCGACGGGACGGACGGCGAGCCGGTGTTCCTGCGCGACATCTGGCCTGACCCAGGGGAGATCAAGGATCTCGTCGGTCGTTCGATCGCCTCGGAGATGTTCACGCGCAACTACGGTGAGGTGTTCAAGGGGGACGAAACCTGGAACTCGGTCGAGGTGCCGGAGGGCGATCGCTACACCTGGCCCGAGTCGACCTATGTCAGGAGGCCCTCCTTCTTCGAGGGGATGCCGGTTGAGGCTCCGGGTGTGGAGCCGATCGAGGGTGCGCGGGTGCTCGCCGTTCTCGGCGACTCGATAACCACCGACCACATCTCACCGGCGGGCGCGATCAAAAAGGACAGCCCGGCCGGCAAGTGGCTGATCGAGCACGGCGTCGAGCCGCGCGATTTCAACTCCTACGGTTCGCGGCGGGGCAATCACGAGGTGATGATCCGCGGCACCTTCGCCAACATCCGGCTGCAGAACCGCCTGGTCGATAGGCGCGGCGGCTTCACGCGCCACTTCCCCGATGGGGAGGAGACGACGATCTTCGAGGCCGCGACGGCCTATGCCGCGGACGGCATCCCACTGGTGGTCCTGGCGGGCAAGGAGTACGGGTCCGGCTCCTCCCGCGACTGGGCCGCCAAGGGCACGAAGCTGCTTGGCGTGCGGGCTGTGATCGCCGAGAGCTTCGAGCGGATACACCGTTCCAACCTCATCGGCATGGGGGTCCTCCCACTCCAGTTCCCGGCCGGCGCGAGCGTCGAGTCGCTGGGCCTCATTGGGGAGGAGACGATCGACGTCGGCGACCTGCAGGGCGGTGAGGCAAAGTCGGTGACCGTCACCGCCCGCCGCGACGGCGCCGAGCCGCTCGAGTTCGAGGCCCTCGTCCGGCTCGATACGCCAAACGAGATCTCCTACTTCCGCAACGGCGGCATCCTGCAGACGGTCCTGCGCAACCTCAGGGCTTGACGACAGGGTCCTGGGCCGGGCGGCGGAGACCCGAGCAAAACGATGCAGCGGGGGCCGCGGGAGGCAGGGGGGTCCGCGCGACCCTCGCTGCACCAACGCGTCGGTAGCCAGGGAAAGATGCCGACGCGGCTGTTCCCCTGGACGGGACTGTCCAAGAGGAACAGTCACCCGTAGCTATACCGCGTCGCAGGCCCCGGGTCAAGGCAATTTGAGCTATTACCTCAATTCGAGGCCCTGAGGGGGCGATTCGACGCCCCAGCCCTTGCGTTCGATCAGCTCGATGCCGATCACGCTTCCCACTGGCCCAACCGGCGTCAGCGTCGCCGCAAGCAGGGTGTAGGGGGCCTCGCGCCTGCCGCAGGCGATCCAGATCACGATGCAGAGGACGATGAACCCGAGTCCGTGCGCCCAGCCGAAGATCATCGTCGCCGTCTCCATTCCCGGCGCCAGCCAGACGACGATCAGCCCGGCAAAGATCGCCAGCTCAGCCCAGGAGAGACGCTTCACCCAGACGAACAGCGGCCCCGGTACGGGCTTGCGCATCAGGCGCCGGGGGTGAGGGCGGTGAGGACGATCCGCTCCTGCTCGCGGGCATGAGCGACCGAGTAGCCCTCTCCGGGGCTGGCGCGGGTGGGCCGTCCGATGTAACCGAGCTCGATCCCCTCCGGCAAGACGTCGGGCAGGCGCCGCGACATCACCTTCCAGCAGCCCATGTTGCGCGGCTCCTCCTGTACCCAGATGACCTCTTTCAGGTTCGGATAGGAGGCGATCAGTCCCGCCAGCTGCTCCTTGGCAAATGGGTAGAGCAGCTCGACCCTGGCGATCGCCACGCTGGTGGCCGCCTCGCGCCGCTCGTTGGCCTCGATGTCGAAGTAGACCTTGCCGGTGCAGAGGATGAGGCGCTCGACCTGCTCGCGCCGTCCCTCGGCGGTCGGGTCGTCGAGGATCAGGTGGAAGTGCCCCTCGGTCAGCTCCTTCTGCGAGGCCGCGGCGCGATCGAGGCGCAGCAGCCCCTTGGGAGTGAAGACGACCAGCGGCCGCGGCTTGCGAATCAGCGCCTGGCGGCGCAGAAGGTGGAAGTACTGGGCGGCGGTGGTCGGATAGGCGATGCGGATGTTGCCCTCCGCCGCCATCGCCAGGAAGCGCTCGATGCGAGCGCTCGAGTGCTCGGGCCCCGACCCCTCGTATCCGTGCGGCAGCAGCAGGGTGAGCCGGCTCGTCTGCCCCCACTTCGCCTCGCCGGAGACGATGAAGGTGTCGATGATGACCTGGCCGGCGTTGGCGAAGTCGCCGTACTGCGCCTCCCAGAGCACGAGCGCGTTCGGGGTCGCCGCCGAGTAGCCGTACTCGAAGCCGAGGCAGGCGATCTCCGAGAGGGGGCTGTTGTAGAGCTCGAAGGGCGCGCTGGCGTCCTCGAGGTTCTGCATCGGGCAGTACTCGAGGCCGGTCTTCTCGTCGTGGAGGACGAGGTGGCGGTGCGAGAAGGTGCCGCGCTCGGTGTCCTGGCCGGTGAGGCGGATGTGGACGCCGTCGGTGAGCAGGGAGGCGAAGGCGAGGGCCTCGGCGTGGCCGAATTCGATCCCGCCGTCCTCCAAGGTCTCGACGCGCTTGGAGAGCGGTTTGCGCAGCTTGCGGTGCAGGGTGAAGCTCTCCGGCACGGCGATCAGCGCCTCGTTCAGCTTGCGCAGCTTCTCCACCGAGACGGCGGTTTCCACCGGCGGGCTGGCGCTGCGGTCGAGCTCCCCCGTGGCGCTGGTCGTCACGGTGGGGTCTTCGTACTCGCCCAGCTCCATTTTCTGGCGCAGGTCTTTGAGCGCCGCCGACATCTCGTCATGGCGCTCCTTGGCGATCTTCTGCGCGTCCTCCTCAGCAACCACTCCCTCCTCGGCCAGCTTCTCGGCGTAGATCTGCGAGACCGGGGGATGGGCCTTGATCTTGGCCGCGATCAGGGGCTGGGTGTAGGCGGGCTCGTCGGTCTCGTTGTGGCCGTAGCGGCGGTAGCCGATCACGTCGATGACGATGTCGCGGCACCAGCGCTCGCGGTAGGCCATCGCCAGCCGTATCGCGGCCGAGCAGGCCTCGACGTCGTCGGCGTTGACGTGGACGATCGGGATGTTGAAGCCCTTCGCCATGTCAGCCGCATAAGGGGTCGAGCGGGCATCTTCGGGGTCGGTGGTGAAGCCGACCTGGTTGTTCTGGATCACGTGGATCGTGCCGCCGGTGGTGTAGCCGCGCAGCGCCTGCAGGTTGAGCGTCTCGGCGACGACCCCCTGGCCCGGGAAGGCGGCGTCGCCATGCAGGAGGACGGGCACCGCGCACTTCGCGTTATGCGTCAGCTCGGCGCCCTCGAAGTCGGACTGGATGAATCGGGTGGCGCCGAGGACGACGGGGTTGACGAACTCGAGGTGGCTGGGGTTGGGATAGAGGCGGACGGCGATTTTCTCGCCCTCACTCGTTTCGTAGACCCCCTGGTGGCCGTAGTGGTACTTGACGTCGCCGGTGCCGCCGTGCGGGATCGCCGCCACCGCCTTGACGGCCTCGATCTGCTTGGACCCCTCGAACTCGGCCAGGATCGACTCCACCGAGCGGCCGAGGTTGTGGGCGAGGACGCTGAGCCGCCCACGGTGGGCCATGCCGAAGACAACCTCCTCGGCGCCGCCGCGGTGAGCCAGCGTGACCAGCTCGTCGAGCATCGGCACGATCGCGTCGAGGCCCTCGATGGTGAAGATCTTCTGGCCGAGGTAGGCCTTCTCGACGAAGCGCTCGAACTCGAAGACGTCGATCAGGCGCGTCAGCAGGCGGCGTTTCTCCTCCTCCGCCAAGGGCTGGCGGTGGGCGCCGGTCTCGACCATCTCGCGCAGCCAGGTGCGCTGCTGGTGGGAGGAGAGGTGCTCGAACTGGTAGGCGATCGTGCCGCAGTAGGCCTCGCGCATCCGGGGCAGCGCCTCGAGCAGCGTCTCGCCCGGCACGCCGATGCGCAGGATCGAGGCCGGGATCTTCGCCATCAGCTCGGGGGTCAGGTTGAGGTTCTCCGGCTGGATCGCCGGGTCGCCCTTGGGTTCGCGGCCGAGTGGGTCCAGGCGCGCGGCGAGATGGCCGTGGGTGCGGTAGCCCTTCAGCAGCGAGGTCGCCGCCTGCACCGCCTGCAGCAGCTCTTCGTCGGGCTGGGTTTGGACCAGTTGCTCGGCGGCGGAGCCGGCCGCCCCGAGAGGCGGCGCCGAGGCCGCCGCCGGGTGTGCGGCCGTGATCGGAGCGGGGTCCAGGCCGAGGTCGGCGGCGAGCGCCTCGTAGAAGTCGTCTTCGCCGTCGAGCAATTGCTCTATGCGGCGCAGGAATGAGCCCGACTCGGCCCCCTGGATCACCCGGTGGTCGTAGGTCGAGGTCAGCATCATCGTCTTCGAGACGCCAAGCTGGCGCAGGCGCTCGGGGGTGGCATGCGCCCACTCCGCCGGGTAGCCGATCGCCCCCGTGGCGATGATCGCGCTCTGGCCGTTCATCAGCCGCGGCACCGAGGCGACGGTGCCGATGCCGCCTGGGTTGGTCAGCGAGATGTTGGTGCCCTGGAAGTCGTCGGCGGTGAGCTTGTTCTCCCGCGTCTTGGTGATCAGTTCCTCGTAATAGGAGTGGAAGGCGGCGAAGTCGAGCCCGTCGGCGCCTTTGATCACCGGCACCATGAGGCTGTGCGAGCCGTCCTTGCGCTCGACGTCGACGGCGATGCCGAGATTGACCGGGCTGCCCTCGATCGCGAAAGCTTTGCCGTCGCGCTGCTCGAAGACCCGCGTCATCACCGGCCACTCCTTGGTCGCCTTGACGATCGCCCAGGCAACGAGATGGGTGAAGGAGACCTTCATGCCCCGCTCCTTGAGGATCGCGTTCAGCGCCTTGCGCTTGGCGTCGAGTGTGTCGACGGCGACCGTGCGGAACGAGGTCGCCGTTGGAACCTCACGACTCTCGTTCATCGCCTGCGCCAGCATCCCCGCCGGCCCGCGCAGAGCCTTCGCCTCCCCGGCACCCGCGGCGGCCGGAGCGGCGGCCCCACCCCCGTTGGCTGCCGCCAGCACATCCTCCTTAGTCACCTTCGCCCCCGGCCCGGACCCCCTCACCGAGCCCAGATCGACCCCGTTCTCAGCAGCCACCCGCCGCGCCACCGGAGTAGCCCGCACATCGGAACCATCCTCAGCTGAACCGCCATTGGCGCCGGTCCCGCCGCCGGTTGTCCCGGCGGCTTCGTCTGCGGGTGGCGCCGTAGGGGGCCCCGCCCCCGAGGAAGCTTTAGCTACCGGAGGGGGTGGGGGGTCCCCTGCGGCGACAGGACCCGCAGCCGAGCCGTCTGAACCCTCGGCTGTCCCACCAGCGCCGCCATCACCCGGCTCCATCTCGGCGAGCGGCGCCCCCACCGGCACCTCGTCGTCGACGGCCGCGATCAGCTTCGTGATCACGCCGTCAGCCGGCGCCGGCACCTCGGCGTCGACCTTGTCGGTCGAGACCTCGACCACCGTGTCGCCCTCGCTGACGAAGTCGCCCTCGGCCACATGCCACTCCAGCACGATGCCCTCGGTGACCGACTCGCCCATTTCGGGCATCTGAATCTGCACCGTCGCCGTTTGCGCCATCTCTCAATTGAGTGTATGAAACAGCGGTGAACTACTTCGTCACCGGCGCCACCGGGTTCATCGGTCGCAATCTCGTGCAGCGCCTTCTGCAGCGTGAGGGGACCGTCTACGCCCTGGTGCGAGCCGGCTCCAGAGGCAGGCTGGAGGAGTTGCGGACCGCCTGGGGAGCCGACGGAGCGCGGGTCGTCCCGGTCGCGGGAGATCTCTCCCAGCCGGGCCTCGGCATCTCCGAGGAGGACCTGCTCACCCTTCGCGGGGAGGTCGACCACTTCTTCCACCTGGCGGCGGTCTACGACATGACCGCCGATGCGGCGACGCAGGAGATCGCCAATGTGGAGGGGACTCGGCACGCGGTCGAACTGGCGGGGACGATCGACGCCGGCTGCTTTCACCAGATCAGCTCGATCGCCGCCGCCGGCCTCTATCGCGGCGAATGGCGCGAGGACATGTTCGATGAGGCCGAAAAGCTCGATACGCACCCCTATTTCCGCACCAAGCACGAGTCCGAGCGCCTTGTGCGAGAGGAATGCAGCCGTCCCTGGCGCGTCTACCGGCCGGGCATCGTCGTCGGCGACTCCCGCACCGGGGAGATCGACAAGATCGACGGTCCCTACTACGCCTTCAAGCTGCTGCAGCAGGCCCGCCGCGTGCTGCCGGCCTGGCTACCGGCCGTGGGGATCGAAGGGGGCGAGATCAACATCGTGCCGGTCGACTACGTCGCCGCGGCGATCGATCACATCGCCCATAAGCCCGGCCTCGACGGGCAGGCCTTCCACCTCACCGATCCGGCGCCGAAGCGGGCCGGTGAGATGCTCAACCTCTTCGCTCAGGCCGCGGATGCGCCGCAGGCGGCTCTGCGCCTCGATTCGGAGGTCACCGAGCCGGCGACGAACCTGGTCCGCAGCGGCCTGAGGCTCTTCCCGCCGGCGAAGCGGGTGGCGAATATGGCGCTGGGGGAGCTGGGAATCCCATCTTCACTGCTCGCCTACATCGACTATCCGACCCATTTCGACTCCACCAAGGCGCAGGCCGCCCTGGAGGGGTCGGGCATCTCGGTTCCGCCGCTGGAGAGCTATGCGGCGCGGGTTTGGGATTACTGGGAGCGAAACCTAGATCCGGACCTCTTCAAGGACCGTTCGCTGTCGGCCGCCGTGCGGGGCAAGATCGTCTTGATCACCGGTGCCTCTTCGGGGATCGGCAAAGCGACGGCGGTCAAGGTCGCCGATGCGGGAGCGACGGTCCTGCTCGTTGCGCGCTCGATTGAGAAGCTCGAGGAGACCAAGCAGGAGATCGAGGCCGGCGGCGGCGTCGCCCACATCCACCGCTGCGACCTGGCCGACATCGAGGACGTCGAGCGCATGGCCGAGGAGGTGCTGGCCTATCACGGCCAGGTCGACATCCTGGTCAACAACGCGGGGCGCTCGATCCGCCGCTCGGTCGGGCTCGCCTACGACCGCTTCCATGACTACGAGCGGACGATCCAGCTCAACTACCTCGGCGCGGTGCGCCTGATCCTGGCGCTGCTGCCATCGATGCGGGCCCGCAAGACGGGCCACATCATCAACATCAGCTCGATCGGGACGCAGACGAACCCGCCCCGCTTCTCGGCCTACGTCGCCTCGAAGGCGGCGCTTGACGCCTTCGGCCGCGTGGTCGCGTCAGAGATTTTCGACGACGGCGTCCACATCACGACGATCCACATGCCGCTCGTGCGGACGCCGATGATCGCCCCGACGCGGATGTATGACGTCTTCCCGGCGATCACGCCTGAGGAGGCCGCGGAGATGATCGCCGGCGCGATGGTCAGCCGGCCGAAGAAGGTGGCGACTCGGCTCGGCACCTTCGGTGAGCTCCTCTACGCCGTCGCGCCCAGCGTCAGCGACCGGATTCTCAACACCGCCTACAAGCTGTTCCCGGAGTCCCAGGCGGCGAAGGGGAAAGGGGAGGAGGCGCCGGACAAAGCGCCGACCACCGAGGCGCTCGCCTTTGCGCACTTGATGAAAGGTGTTCATTGGTAGGGCGCGGGACGTCACTCAGCCGGACCCACGGGCTGCGCCCGCTCCAAGTGTCCGTCTGAGCGGCGCCCCGCGCCCTCTCGTGAGCAGCTTCGGGATGCGCAAAGACAAGCGCTTCCGGCGGGCTAGCTGATGGGGGACGGGCGGCGGTTGAAGCATTGGGGGTGGGGGTTCGAGGACCAGGCGCCTTCCGAGAGGGAGTTGGCGGAGGCGGCGGTTGGGATTCGGGAGCGGTTTGGCTTTGGTGAGGCGCCGGAGGCGCCGGTGCCGCTCGATGCGGTTGAGATCCGGGCGTCGCGGCTGAAGGCGCCCGCCGCTTTCGGCGACCTGTTCACCGATGAGAAGTACGAGCGCGTCAGCCGCGGGCTGGGCAAGGCCTACCGGGACGTCGTTCGAGGCTTCCGGGGGCAGTTCCCGAACCCACCCGATCTGGTCGCGCTGCCGCGCGAGGAGTCTGAGGTCGAGGCGGTGCTGAACTGGTCTGAGGCGGAGGGCGCCGTCGTGGTGCCATTTGGCGGCGGCACCAGCGTGGTCGGCGGAATCGAGGCGCGCGGAGAGCGGCCGGTCGTCTGCCTCGACCTGAGGCGCCTCGACCGGGTTCTGGAGGTGGACGCCGAGTCGCTGGCGGCGCGCATCCAGGCCGGGGCGACCGGGCCGCGGCTGGAGAAGCAGCTTCGCGAGCACGGATTGACCCTGCGCCACTTTCCGCAGTCCTTCGAGTACGCGACCCTCGGCGGCTGGATCGCGACCAGGGCGGGCGGGCACTTCGCCACCCTCTACACCCATATCGACGACCTGGTCGAGTCGGCGCGGGCGATCACGCCGCGCGGGACCTGGGAGAGCCGGCGCCTGCCCGGGTCTGGGGCGGGCCCCTCGCCGGACCGCGCCCTGCTCGGCTCCGAGGGCATCCTCGGCGTGATCACCGAGGCCTGGATGAGGGTGCGGCCGCGGCCGCGGTTCAAGCTCTCCCGAGCAGTCGAGTTCGACGACTTCTTCGCCGCCGCGCGCGCGGTGAGGGAGATTTCGCAGGCCGGCCTGCACCCCTCCAACTGCCGCCTCCTCGATGCCCTGGAGGCGGCGACGACCGGGGCCGGCAGCGGCGAGAAGAACCTGCTGGTGCTCGGCTTCGAGTCCGCCCACCACCCGGTCGACAACGCAATGGACGTCGCCTTGGAGATCGCCGAGGAGCATGGTGGCTCCGTCCGCGCCGGCGACGAGGTCGCGGCCCAGGCGGCCAAGGGTGGCCAGGGCGGCGGCGCATCTGCCGGGGGCGGCGGACGCGCAGCGGGGCAGCCGCCGGCTGACTCCGCGGTCAACACCTGGCGCAGCGCCTTCCTCCTCGCTCCCTACCTTCGCGACACCTTTGTCGCCTGCGGCGTGCTTTCGGAGACCTTCGAGACGGCGATCACCTGGGATCGCCTCGAGGACTTCCACGCCGAGACGATGGCGGCGGTGCGCGCCAAGGTCGCCGCCGTCTGCGACGCCCCCGTCGAGGGAGCCGGCGCGCCCCGTGTCAGCTGTCGCTTCACCCATGTCTACCCCGACGGCCCGGCGCCCTACTTCACGGTGATGGCGCCGGCGGTGCGCGGCGGTGAGGTCGAGCAGTGGGACGAGATCAAGGCGGCGGCCTCGGAGGCCGTGATCGAGGGAGGCGGCACGATCACCCACCACCACGCCGTCGGCCGCGACCACCGCCCCTGGTACGACCGTCAGCGCCCGGCGCCCTTCGCCGCCGGCCTGCGCGCCGCCAAGGCCGAGCTGGACCCAGCCGGGATGCTCAATCCCGGCGTCCTGCTCGACCCCTGAGGGGAGATCGCGCCGGGGCTGAGCGCTACCCTGTCGCGACCGATCTCCCGGCCCGGCGGGCTTTGCCGGCCCTCCCCACGTGGAAACCATCACTTCGGAACACCCCACCGTCCCCGCTGATGCCTCAGAGGCGGAGGCATCAGCCGCGCAGCCGGTCGTGCCCCGCCGCTCGCCGCTGCGGGCGGCGATCAAGACCGGGCGTCCGCAGGAGTGGATCAAGAACGTCTTCGTCTTCGCCGGCCTGCTCTTCTCGGGCAAGTTCAACGACCCGAGCGCGGTGCTCGAGGCGACCTTGGCCTTCATCTCCTTTTGCGCGATCTCCAGCGCTGGCTACTTCGTCAACGACCTGGTCGACGTCGAGCTCGATCGCCGGCACCCGAAGAAGCGCTTCCGCCCCCTTGCGGCCGGTGAGCTCTCAGGGCGGACCGCGACGATTATCGCGCCGCTGCTCGCCGTCTTTGCGATCGGGCTCGCCTTCGCCACCGTCAACTGGGAGGTCGGCCTGATGGTGGTCGGCTATGGAATCGCCCAGGTTGCCTACAGCCTCGGGCTCAAGCAGATCGTGATCGTCGATGTGATGGTCCTTGCCGGGCTCTTCATCCTCCGCGTCGCCGCCGGCGCCAGCGCCGTCGATGCCCACGCATCGGAATGGCTGATCCTCTGCACCGGCATGCTGGCGCTCTTCCTCGGCGTCACCAAGCGCCGTCAGGAGGCCGTTTCGGAGCTTCATCAGGGAACGAGCAGCCGCCCGGTCCTCGAGCACTACTCGCTCCCCTTCCTCGACCAGATGGTGGCGCTGGTCACCACGGGGACCGTGATCAGCTACTCGATCTACGCCGTCGATTCGCCGATCGTCGGCAACGCGATGATGTGGACCATCCCCTCCGCCGTCTACTGCATCTTCCGCTACCTCTACCTGATCTACGACCGCGCCGACGACCGCTCAACCGCCGCCATCGTCGCCGAAGACAGGCCGCTGATCGCGGGCGTGGCCTCCTTCGCGATCGTCGCCTTCCTGCTCCTCTACGTCTTCAAGTAGGCGCCCCAACGGGCCTGGCCGGTTTCGGGGAACCGGTCCGGTGTCCGTCTCTAGGCGGGGCCGACCTCAGGCGCCGGGGGCGGTCCCTCGAGCAGGTAAAAACGGGCGCGGCCGATCTCCTCGTCGTTGACCCGGACCACGGCGGCATGAGGCCCCGGCGTGGAGAAGGTCCCCGTCGTGCCGATCGACATCACGAGGCGCTGTTCCTGGCCGGCGGGCATTCCCGGCGGGCGCCCGGCCTCGAACTCCGCCGAGAACCCCTCTCCCAGTTCCAAGCCGTCGGGGTCTTGGATGTTGACGTGGAGGTTGTGCCGCGCATTGGTCTCGTCCCAGCCGACATCGAGGCCGAGGGCAATGTGAAAGCTCCACTCGTGCGGCAGCTCGGGGAGGCGGAGGACGTTCCAGCCGCCGCCGACCAGATAGAGCTTGCCGTTGACGGCCTCGCTGTGGTCGGTGAGCAGAAGAAATCCGATGTTCATCGAGCCCAGCCTATGGGCCCGGTTCGACCGACAGGTCGGAAAGCAGCTGCGGCTTGCCATCGCGGTTGAACTGCAGGTCGATCGTCTCGTTCTTTCTATAGGTGCCGAAGAGGCCGAGGTACATCGCCAGCCAGCGCCCCGTGCCGAGCTTCTCCTTGACGATCGGACGGGTGAAGAGGATCTCCGCCTCGCGCACCTCGTAGTCGCGTCCCTCCTGCTGTTCGACGCCGTTGATGAAGACCACGTAGGGGGCCTCGGCGCCGGCCGGCAGCTTTATTCGCCGCCCCGCCGCGTAGCTGCCCTTCGGAATCTGCTCCTCAGCGTCGCTCATCGCGCTGCAGAGTCTCACGCACCAACTCGAAGGGCGTCTCCTGGTTGGGGGCGTCGAGCTCTTCTCGCCGGACGCCTCCCCGGTAGGGGACGAAGCTGCCGTCGCCGCGCACGTCGATGCCGGCCCTCGGCCTGCGCAACAGCCCCTTGCCGGTCAGCTGCAGCCGCGCCCGGACCTGATCCCCAGGCCCGAAGTCGCGCAGCGCCGAGACCCCTTCCAAAGGCCCCGCCGACCGGATCGCCAACGCCCGCAGCCGCATCTCCTCCACCGCCGTGTCGAGGTCTTCAAAGCTCTGGTGCCCCACATCAGACCCATGCCTCACAGTCAGCTTCCAAGCAGCCACGCCTTTCAGCTTATGAAGACGCGGCGGCGGAGGGTAAGGGGGTCCGGCGCCCCTGCGAGCGGCTTGTACTTTTTCGGCGCTGCAACCGCGGCCAGCCTGCACCGCTGCATCGAAAAAGTTGAGCGAGGAGGGGTGCCGGACCCCCTTCTGCTAGGCGCCGCGCCGCGGCCGTTTGGGCCGTTTGGCCGGCGGCCCGACGATTTTCTCCGGCCCTTCGCGATCGGGGACCGGCACGTAGTCGCGGCCCCGGGGACCGGTGTAGATCTGGCGCGGCCGGGCGATCTTCTGCTCGCCGTCGTCGTTCATCTCCATCCATTGCGCGACCCAGCCGGCGGTGCGCGGAATGGCGAAAATGACCGTGAACATCTCGGTCGGGATCTCCAGCGCCTCGTAGATGATGCCGGAGTAGAAGTCGACGTTCGGATAGAGCTTGCGTGAGGTGAAGTACTCGTCGTCCAGCGCCTGTTTCTCCAGCTCCCGTGCGATCTCGACCAGCGAGTTGTACTCGGTCGCTTCGAAGACCTCCTCCATGTGCTGCTGGATGATCCGCGCCCGCGGGTCATAGTTCTTGTAGACGCGGTGGCCGAAGCCCATCAGTTTCTCCTCGCGGTTCTTGACTCCCTCGAGGAAGGAGGGGATGTTCTCGACCGACTCGATCCGCCGCAGCATCCGCAGCACCGCCTCGTTTGCTCCGCCGTGCAGGGGCCCATACAGCGCCGCCACCCCGGCGGCCACCGCCGAGTAGGGGTCGACACCGGAGGAGCCGACGCCGCGCACCGCGTTGGTGGAGCAGTTCTGTTCGTGGTCGGCATGGAGGATGAAGAGCACTTCCAGCGCCTTGGCCAGACGGGGGTCGGGCTCGTAGTTGACCTCCGTCTTCTTGAACATCATCGAGAGGAAGTTCTCGGCGAACTTGAGGTTGTTGTCGGGGTAGACGTAGGGCAGCCCCATGTTGTGGCGATAGGAGAAGGCGGCCAGCGTCGGCATCTTGGCGATCAGCCTCACCGCCGCCATGTAGCGCTCTTCGGGGTCGTCGATCCGCTTCGCGTCGGGGTAGAAGGTGGAGAGCGCTCCCACGCCGGCCAGCAGCATCCCCATTGGGTGGGCGTCGTAGCGGAAGCCCTCGAAGAACTGCTTCACGTCCTCGTGGACGAAGGTGTGGTGGGTGATGTCGTAGACCCAGCGGTCCAGCTGCGGCCCGGTCGGCAGCTCACCGAAGATCAGCAGGTAGGCGACCTCGAGAAAGTTCGAACGCTCGCAGAGCTGCTCGATCGAGTGGCCGCGATGTTCGAGGCAGCCGGCATCGCCGTCGATGTAGGTGATCGCGGAGCGGCAGGAGGCGGTGTTGGTGAAGGCCGGGTCATAGGCCATCAAGCCGAATTCGTCTTCGGAGACCTTGATCTGGCGCAGGTCCATCGCCCGCACCGTGCTGTCGACGATCGGCAGCTCATAGCTCTTGCCGGTGCGGTTGTCGGTGACTGTGAGGGAGTCCGAGCCGGGAGTGGCCTCACCCTCCGCGGCTGCGTTTCCAATCTGCTGCTCGGTGGCCATCACCCCTCCTGGCGCTCGGCTTTGGCGGAGCCGCCAGTATCGCAGTTCGCGTCGCTCGCGCCGTGACAGTCCCGGAGAAGGCGCGGCGCTACTCGGCGGCGGTCGGCAGGGGCTCGAAGCGCGTCATCTCCGCCAGCGCTTGGAAGCGCTCGTCGATCTCGTCGCGGCTGAGGCGGGCGACGCGCTCGGTGCCGAACTCCTCGACGTTGAAGGAGGCGAGGACGGTGCCGTAGCCCATCGCACGTCGCAGGGTCGGCTCGTCGATATCGCCGTCGTGGCTGTCGAGATAGCCAAGGAACCCGCCCGCGAAGCTGTCGCCGGCGCCGGTCGGGTCCTGCACGTCCTCGAGCGGGAAGCCGGGCAGGGCGAAGAAGCCGTCTTCGGTGAATAGCGCCGCCCCGTACTCACCCTGCTTGGCAACGACGGCCCGTGGGCCCCGCTCCATCACCCTGCGCGCCGCCCGGGCCAGGTTGGACTCCCCGGTCAGCTGGCGGATCTCGGCGTCGTTGACGATCAGGCAGTCGACCTCGGCGATCGCGGCGAGGAGCGAGTCTTTGGCGGTGTCGATCCAGAGGTTCATCGAGTCCAGGGCGCAGAAGCGAGCCTCGCCGCACTGCGCTCGCACCTGGCGCTGCAGATCGGGCTGGATGTTGGCGAGGAAGAGGACGCCCGCCGCTTTGGAGGCGTCTGAGAGCTTGGGCTCGAACTCGCCGAAGACGCCGAGCTGGGTGTCCTCGGTATGGGCGACGTTGAGGTCGAAGTCGTAGCGACCGCGCCAGAAGAAGGACTTGCCAGCCTCGACTCGCTCGATGTCGTCGGTGATCACGCCCCGGCGCTCCAGCACCTCGAACTCGGCGGCGCCGAAGTCCTCGCCCACCGGGCCCACCGGCCGCACCTCGGTGAAGAAGCTGGCGGCGAGGGAAAAGTGCACGGCGGTGCCGCCGAGCATCCGCTCGCGCTCTCCAAACGGCGTGCGCACGGAATCGAAGGCAATGGACCCGACGACGGTCAGCGACATGGCGGGAACAGTATCCGTAGGGTCTTTGCGGTGAAGGCTGTACAGATCGAGGAGTTCGGCGGCCCCGACGTGCTGAGGCATGTCGAGGTACCCGACCCCGAGCCCGCCGAGGGCGAGGTCGTGGTCGAGGTTGCCCGCAGCGGCATCAATTTCGCCGATACCCACGCGACGCGCAACGACTATCTGGCCGAGCAGGCGCTGCCGCTCATCCCGGGCGGCGAGGTGAGCGGGTGCACCCCCGATGGCCGCCGCGTCGCGGCGCTGCTGATGAATGGCGGCTATGCGGAGAAGGTCGCCGTGCACGAGGCCGCGTTGATCCCCGTTCCGGAGCAGGTCAGCGACGAGCAGGCCGCGGGCCTGCTGCTCCAGGGCCTGACGGCGATGGCGCTGGTGCAGCGCTGCGCCCGGATCGAGCCCGGTGAGACGATCGTCATCGAGGCAGCCGCGGGCGGGACCGGAACCCTCGCCGTGCAGCTGGCAAAGCGCGCCGGGGCAAAGGTGATCGGCCTCGCCTCCAGCGAGGAGAAGCGGGCGCAGGTCGAAGCGCTCGGCGCCGACGCCACCGTCGACTCCCGCAGCGGGGACCTAAAGGCGGCGATCCTCGAGGCCAGCGGCGGCGAGCGGGTCGACGCCGTCCTTCATATGAGCGGCGGAGATGCTTTCGACGCCGAGCTCTCGGCGCTGGCGCCGCTGGGGCGGATGGTCGTCTTCGGCATTGCCTCGCGCGAGCAGCGCGAGGTCTCGACCGCGCGCCTGCTGCGGGGCTCGAAGGCAGTGATCGGCTTCTGGCTCGTCCATCTCCTGGCCCGTCGCGATTTGGCCGCTTCGATGATCGGCGAGCTCTTCGGCGCGGTGGCCTCCGGCGAGCTCGAGGTGACGATCGGGGACGTGTACCCGCTTTCGGAAGTGGCACGGGCCCACGAAGACCTGATCGGCCGCCGCACCTCCGGCAAGCTCCTCCTGGATCCCTCCGCCTGATGGCTTTCAAGGACCTCGGCCTGGCGCCGGAGATACAGCAGGCAATCGACGAGCTGGGATTCGAGGACCCGACCCCGATCCAGGAGCAGGCGATCCCCGAGCTGCTGGGGGGCCATGACGTAATCGGCCAGGCGCAGACCGGCACCGGCAAGACGGCGGCCTTCGGCCTGCCGCTGCTGCAGTACCTCGACCCGGCCAACGACGAGGTGCAGGCGGTCGTGCTGACTCCGACCCGGGAGCTCTGCATCCAGGTGACCCAGGCGTTGCGAGCCTATGCCGAGCACCTCGACGTCGAGATCGTCGCCGTGTTCGGCGGCGCACCGATCCGCTCCCAGCAGTCGCAGCTGCGCGCCGGCGCCCAGGTCGTCGTCGCCACCGTGGGACGGATGATGGATCTGATGTCGCGCCGCTCTCTGGTCCTCACGGCGGCGCGCTACATCGTCCTCGACGAGGCCGACGAGATGCTCGACCTCGGCTTCATCGAGGACGTCGAGAAGATCCTGCGGATGTGCCCCAGCGGCCGCCAGACGGCGCTCTTCTCGGCGACGATGCCACCGCCGGTCAAGCGGCTCGCCGAGGGCTACATGTATGACCCGACGACGATCAGCATCACGCCGAAGACGCTAACCGTCGACGCGATCGCGCAGGCCTTTATCGAGGTTCCCGCCAAGGAGAAGGCGGAGCGCCTGATCGAGCTGCTGAAGACCGAGGAACCTGAGCAGGCAATCATCTTCTGCCGCACCAAAATCGGCGCCTCCCGGCTGGAGAAGGCCCTCAAGGACCGCAACCTCGACGTCAAGGCGCTGCACGGGGACATGAGCCAGGGCTCACGGGACGGGGTGATGATCGCCTTCAAGGACCACCGGGTGCGGCTGCTGGTCGCCACCGACATCGCCGCCCGCGGGCTCGACATCGAGCACGTGACCCACGTCATCAACTACGACGTTCCCGCCTCCTCGGAGGTCTACGTGCACCGGATTGGCCGCACCGGACGAGTCGGCCGCACGGGACGGGCGATCACCTTCGTGACACCGGCCCAGCGCGACGAGATCGACCGCATCGAGCGCGACGTGAAGACCTCGATCGGCGAGTGGGAGAGCCCCGAGGAGCGCCTCGAGCACGCGCCCCGCCCGCGCCGGCGCGAGCGCACGAAGAGCACAGAGGGCGCAGGCAGCGGTGAGCGTGCAAAGGGCGCCGCCGGCACCGAGAACGGCGCCACCGAGGCAGCCGGCTCGGCGGCCAAGACGGTGAAGCTGTTCGTCAATCGCGGCGAGGGCAGCGGGATCGGCGAGGAGGATCTGCGCTGGGCGCTGCGCGAGGGCGCCGTCCTGCCCGAGGAGGCGATCCACGAGGTCCACGTCCTGCATCGCTTCTCCTTCGTCCAGGTGGATCCCGACCAGGCCGAGCGCGCGGTCGAGTTCCTCGACGGCACCAAGCTCAAGGGCAAGGAAATACGGCTCGAGATAGCCCGCAGCTGACCTAGGCGGTCAGTTCGCTGATGCTGGCGAAGAGCAGGTCGAAGTCGATCGGCTTGGTGACGTAGCCGCTCACCTTCAGGTCTGAGGAGGTGAGGTCGCTTTCGTCCTGATGGGCGCTGACGATCAGGGCCGGCGTGTCAACTCCCTCCGCGCGCAGCTCGCGCAGAGCGTCAAGGCCCGACTTGCGCGGCATCATCGCGTCGAGCAGGAGGACGTCGGGCCGCTGGGCGTCGCTGCGAAGCACGGCGTCGGTGACCTCCTGGCCGTCGGTCGCCGTCGCCACGTCGTGGCCCTCCATCTCCAGCCGCGTCCTCAGCAGCAGCAGGATCGTCTCCGAATCGTCGGCGACGAGTACCCGCGCCATCAGCCTGCCGCCTCCGCGGCGCTCGGCTGTGCTTCCCCATCGGCCGGCGTCGATTCGATCGGCAGGCGGATGGCGAAGCGCGAGCCGCGCCCGGGGACCGAATCGGCGCTGATCGTGCCGCCGTGCAACTCGACCAGGGAACGCGAGATCGCAAGGCCGAGGCCGGTGCCGCCGACGCGCTGGGTCAGCCCGGCGTCGCCGCGGGTGAAGCGATCGAAGATATGTTCGAGCTGGTTGGTGGACATCCCTGGCCCATTGTCGCTGACGGCGATCTCCACTTCATCATCGACACGCATGGCCCCAATCCGAATAGACGCTCGTTCGGGGCAATACTCGTGCGCATTGGTAAGCAGATTCATAAGAACCTGCCGGATCCGGTCCCGATCGACGCAGAGCGGCGGCAGGCCCGCTTCGACCTCTTGGGTCAGGGTCTGGCCGGCGGCCTCGGTTTGGCTGCGCATGGTGCGCACCGTGTCGTCGATCAACGATGCGATGTCCGTGGTCACGGGCTTGATCGCGAGCCGCCCGGCGTCGCTGCGGGCAAGGTCGAGGAGGTCGTTGAGGAGCCTGACGAGATGGCGGGTGTTGTCGAGGATGATCTCGACGGTGTCGGCCTGCTTGGGGCTCAGATTCTCGCGCTCCAGCATCAGCAGCTCGGCGAAGCCCTGCACCGAAGTGAGGGGGCTGCGCAGCTCGTGTGAGGTCGTGAGGACGAACTCGTCCCTCATCCGGTCGAGCCGGTCGCGTTCGCCGGCGCGGCGCTGCAGCTCGTCGGCCATCTCGTTGTAGGCGGCGCCGAGGGCCGCCGTCTCGGAGAAGCCGCCGACCTTGACCCGCGCCTCGAGGTCGCCGCCGGCGAGGCGTTCGGAGGCCTCCACCAACTCCTCCAAAGGGCGCCGCATGGAGGCGATCAGGCCGTTGAAGAGGAGTGCGGCGCCGATCAGGCCGGCGATCAGGCCCGCCCCCACGAGCAGGGCCGTGTCGCGGGTCTGGCGATTGATGTCGTCGCGAAGACTCCTGCCGGGCTCGTTCCTGAGCCTCGATCTTCTCCATCGCCTGGGCGGGCCGCCTGCCTTCGGCGAGCTGGTTGCGGGCGGCGATCTCCGTCTGGTAGGAGCGGGCCGTCGCGTTCTCGAAGTCCTGGCGCTGCTGCAGGGACTGCGCCACACCGATCACCGCGAGCCCGGTGAGCGCGGCAAAGGCAATCGCGAAGCCGATCTTCAGCCGGCTGGAAAGTGAGGGACTCAACCGCCCGCGCATGCGGGCATATGCTTGCTCCATGATCGGCGACGAGGCTACAGGCACCGCGGACGGCACCGTGGCGGCGCCGCAGGGAATCGACCGCGAGGGGGTGGAGGGGTGGTTCTCCGCCAACGTTCCGCAGGCGCGGCTGCCGCTCTCTTTCGAGCGGATTGCCGGTGGGCACTCGAACCTGACCTACAGGGTCGAGGACGCCGCCGGACAGCGCTGGGCGCTGCGGCGGCCGCCGCTTGGCAAGCGGCTCGGCTCCGCTCATGACATGACGCGCGAGCACAAGGTGGTCTCCGCCCTGGGGCCGACCGAGGTGCCGGTCGCACCGGTGGTCGGGCTTTGCGAGGACGAGAGCGTCAACGGCGCCCCCTTCTACGTGATGGAGTTCGTCGAGGGGCCGATCCTGCGCGGCTTGGCGGAGGCCGAGGCATTCCCCGACGAGGGGGATCGCCGGGCGATCGGCGAGCGGGTCGCCGACACCCTTGTCGCCATCCATGCCGTCGATCCCGATGCGGCGGGCCTTGGCGACCTCGGCCGCAAGGAGGACTACGTCGCCCGTCAGCTGCACCGCTGGCAGGGTCAATGGGAGAAGTCGAAGACGCGTGAGCTGGCGGCGATAGACGCCGTCCACGAGCGGCTCGCCGCGCGGATCCCCGCCCAGGGGCCGGCGACGATCGTGCACGGCGACTACCGGCTCGACAACATGATCCTCACCGCTGGCGGCGAGGTGGCGGCGGTCGTCGACTGGGAGCTGTGCACGCTGGGGGACCCGCTCGCCGACGTCGGCCTGCTGATGGTCTACTGGCCGCGCGGCGGCGAGGAAACACTTGCCCTGGGCCAGCCGGCGAACCTGGCGCCCGGCTTCCCATCACAGGAGGAGCTGGCGGGTCGCTACGCGGAGCGCTGCGGCCGCGACCTCTCGGAGCTCGATTTCTACGTCGCCCTCGGCTACTGGAAGCTGGCGATCATCCTCGAGGGCGTGTACGCGCGCTACACAGCGGGCCAGTACGGCAAGGTCGACGACGGGGTCCAGTACTTCGCCCGCCTCGTCGAGCGCCTCGCCGAGGCAGCCGAGGAGGCCGAGAGCCGCGACGGCTGAGCCGCCGCGCTAGATCGGCCGCGGGGCGTGCTTGGAGGTCAGCTCGCCGCCGGCCTCCGCCTCGGCGCGCTTCGCCCAGCGGTTCAGCTCGCGGCGGGCGAGGACCATCTTGTGGACCTCGTCCGGGCCATCGGCCAGGCGGAGCATGCGGCTGAAGCGCCAGAGCGCGGCCAGCGGGGTGTCGTCTGTCATCCCGAGTGAGCCGTGGATCTGGATCGCCCGGTCGAGCACGTCCATGACCATGTTGGCGGCGACGATCTTGATTGCGGAGATCGCCTGGCGGGCGGCGCGCTTGCCCTCAGTGTCCATCTTCCAGGCGGCGTAGAGGGTGAGCAGGCGCGCCTGGTCGATCTCCATCCGCGAGCTGGCGATCGCCTCCTGGACGAACTGCTTGTCGGCGAGCGGGCCGCCGAAGGCCTGGCGCTCGTTGGCCCGCCGGCACATCATCTCGTGGGCGCGCTCCGCGGTCCCGATCGCCCGCATGCAGTGATGGATGCGGCCCGGCCCGAGCCGGTCCTGGGCGATCACGAACCCCATCCCCTCGCCGCCGAGCAGGCTGTCGGCCGGAACGCGGCACTCTTCGAAGCGGATCTCGCAGTGGCCGGGCCCGGCGGCGTGGCCCATAACGGAGATCGGCCGCACGAGGTTGAAGCCGGGGTTGTCGGTCGGGACGCAGATCATCGAGGCGCGGCTGTAGGGATTGGCGTCGGGGTTGGTGACCACCATCGCGATGCAGAGGTCGGCGCCGACGGCACCGGAGGTGAACCACTTGTGGCCGTCGATAACCCACTCCTCGCCATCGCGGACGGCGCGCGCCTGCAGCAGGGTGGGATCGGAGCCGGAAACCTCGGGCTCGGTCATCGAGAAGCAGGAGCGGATCCGTCCCTCCAGCAGGGGCTCGAGCCAGCGTTCTCTCTGTTCATCCGTGCCGTGCTCGGCGAGGATCTCCATGTTGCCGGTGTCCGGAGCCGCACAGTTGAAGCTCATCGGCGCGGCCACCGGGCTGCGACCCATCTCCTCGCAGAGCAGCCCGTACTCCCAGTTCGTCAGCCCGGGCCCGAACCGCTCGTCGGGCATGAAGAGATTCCACAGGCCCTCGGCCCGCGCCTTCTCCCGGACCTCGACCAGGACCTTCGGGAAGGGGACGCCGGGACCGACCTCGGCGTCGAGCGCCTCCATGATCTCCCGCTCCCGCGGGTAGACGTGCTCGTCGGTGAAGTCGAGAATCTGCTCGCGCAGCGTCTCGACCTGGGGGCTGGGGCTGAAGTCCATCTGGGCGGATCCTCTCCTTGGGGCTGGGCGCGCAACGCTAGCTCAGCGGCGGCTGTACCGCGCGAAGAGCTCGCCGTCTTCCTCCAGCAGCCATGCCAGCTCCAGCGGCATGACCTCCGGCAGCGGGCCCTCGATGATGCGGGGGGCCTCTCCGCCGGCCAGCTTTGGCGCGATCGTGAGGAAGAGGTCGTCGACCAGTTCGGCCGCCTGCAGCTGCCCGTACAGGGTCGGCCCGCCCTCGCAGAGCAGGGCTCGGATGCCGAGCTCGTGGCGCAAATGGCGCAGCGCCGCGATCAAATCGACAGCTCCCTCGTGGCGAACGACGCTCAGCGGGGTCTCGGTCTCGGGCGGCTCGACCTCGGTGGCGGTGAAGACGAGCACGCGGCCGCCGCCATCGGTGAACAGGGCCGCGTCCCAGGGGAGGTCGAGGCGGCCGCTGACGATCACCATCAGGGGGTCGTGGGGGAGGCCTTCGCGCTCGCGCTGCTCTCGCGCCTCGAGGTTCGGCACCAGCCGGCCGTAGCGCTCGACCCGCATCGTCCCGGCGCCGATCATCACCGCATCGAAGCGGGTGCGCAGGCGGGTCAGCAGCTCGGTGTCGGTGGCAGAGCCGATCGGCCCGGAGCGGCCCTCGATCGTCGCCCGCCCGTCCACGGTGGCGGCGAAGTTCATCGCTACGAAGGGGCGCTCGGCGCCCGGCTCGTCCCAGGGCCGGTAGCCGTCGAGCTGCTCCCCGACCGTGGTTGCCCCTGGATCTGGGACCAGTCGCCGCATCCAGCGCAGCCTAATGGTGCGTTCGCACTTTTGATCGCTATGCGAGCAGAACTGCGAACGCAGTTGCCAGGGATGCCAGCCGGGAACCACGGGAGGTGCCCAGGAGTAGTCGTGCTAGCCGGGAGGCGCCTAGGAGTAGTCGTGCCAGCCGGCGAATTCGCGGCCGGCGAACCGCTGCAGCCCCGCGACGTCCTCGCCGAACCTTCCGCGGACAGCGTCAAAGACGTCGTCGGGGAGTTTCGGCTTGGGTGCCGAGGGCTTGTCGGGATCGTGCACCACCTTCTCCACGAGCCAGCGCATCGACTCGGGAAGGCGGTCGAAATTGCGGTCGAAGGAACGGAAGCCCGGCAGTTTGATCAGCTTCTCCATGAACTGGTATTTGTCGCTCTGCTTGGCGCTTGACTTCTCCCACTCGCGGTCGAACTGCTCTGAGGTGAAGTCCTCGTCGACGCCGGCGAAGCGGAACGCCTTGCGCATCGTCTCTTCGCGTTCGGTCTGCAGCTCCTCCTGGGTGATGACCTCGATCTGGGAGTTGTCGAACGCCTCCAGGTAGGGCTGCAGCTGCATCCAGTACAAGGAGCGCTGGATATAGGAGGAGTTGGGCTCGCTGAGGGTCGGCACCAGCTCCCGCGTCTCATAGCCGGCGCCGGTCGCGTGCACCCAGTGGGAGAGGATGCGCTTGATCGGGTCGCGCACCATGTAGAGCAGCCGCGCGTCGGGGCAGTGCTCGCGGATCCGGGCCGCGACGCCCTGGAAGCGAGGCAGGTTCGTGTAGTGGGGGGAGGACTCGCCGCGCACCTTGAAGCGGTCGTCGAAGCGGCTCGCGTACCAGTCGAGGCCGAGATCCCAGTTCAGCTCCTCGACGAAGAAGTTGAGCTCCTTCGGCTTCGACATCTGGATCTCGGGGTGCAGCCCCAGGTAGTGGTGGATGCTCGTCGTGCCGCACTTCAGCCCGCCGACGATGATCAGGTTCGGCAGCTCCGCGTGGCGTTTGCGCCGCCGGCGGAAGCGGCTCTTGCGGTCGGCGGTATAGCGCTCACGGGCCCGCTCGCACATCGCCTCATCGGCGGTGTCGCGGGGCGCTTTGGGGGCGGTTTGGGTCGTCTCTGCCTCTGACACGAGCGGGCTAGTGTAGCTTCGATGCCCCCCGCCGCCGATTTCGGCTCGAGCCTCAATTCCTTCCTCAATCGCGCCGGCGAGTTCTTCACCCATCTCTCCGAGATCGAGTGGACGGCGTTCGCGCTGGCGCTCGCATTCCTGGCGGGGATGCAGCTGGCGCGGGTATGGGCGTGGCGCAACGTCCTCGGCGCCGCCTACCCGCAGACGCGTATCTCCTACCTGCAGCTGAGCGCCGCCTACCTGGCGGGAGCGGGGATCAACGCGATCGTCCCCGCCCGCGCGGGTGACGTGACCAAGGTCTTTCTCGCCAAGCGCCAGATCCCCGGCTCCTCTTACCCCGCGGTGACCTCGTCCTTCCTCGTGCAGTCGGTCTTCGACACCACAGCCGGCGTGCTCGTCTTCCTCTACGCGATCACCCAGGGGCTGCTGCCCCGACCGCCGCGGCTGCCGCATCTGCCCGCCTTCGAGATCTCCTTCTGGGCCGAACACCCGCGCGCCTTCCTGATCACGACGGCAGTCGTGCTGCTGGCGATCGCGATCGCGATCTACGTGCTCGCCCATCGGGTGCGCCGCTTCTGGGACCGCGTCAAACAGGGGCTGGTCATCCTCAGCGAGCCGCGGCGGTATCTGCGTGAGGTGGCGGCCTGGCAGGGAGTCGGCTGGCTCTGCCGCTTCGCCGCCTTCTGGTTCTTCCTCGAGGCGTTTGGGATCGGCGGCTCGATCGGCAATGTGATGCTGGTGATGAGCGTGCAGGCGATCTCGACCATCGTGCCCTTCACGCCGGGCGGCGCGGGCGCTCAGCAGGCCCTCCTCGTCGCCACCCTGCACGGGCCCTCCCGCGCCGCCGTGCTCTCCTTCTCAGTCGGGACGCAGATCGCGATGGCGGCCTGGTCGGTCCTGCTCGGCTTCGCCGCGATGGCCGCTGTCTTCAGGACCACCGACTGGCGCGGCCTGGTCAAACAGGCGGAGGAAGACGAGGCGCGCGACCGCGAGGCTGAAGGCGAGGCCGCGACCGCCTCCGGCGAGCGTCGCTGAGACGCCCGCCGGGCGGGCGCAGGCTCAACCGGCGCCGGCGTTGGCGCGATCGCCGAGGGCGGCGAGCGGATCGACCCCGTTCCAGCTTCCCTGCGAGGCGTAGGGACGGAAGCGGACGAAGGCGGATTCGCTGTGGAAGGGATCGGCACTGTGCGCAGTGGTGGCGGCTACGTGGGAGCCCTTGCGGTTCTGGGCGTAGTCGAGCATCCCCGCGGCGCTGCGCCAGATCGAGAAGGTGGCGACCAGCTTGGGCAGTCGCGCCAATCCGGTGGAGGCGAGCAGAGCCGGACTGGCAAGCGCGTCGCCCTCGGCCCGGGCGCTGGCGCGCAGGAAGGGCCCAAGCCTGGCGAGCCGCAAGCGACCCAGCGTCAGCACCGCAACCGGCTCCTCGTCGGCGACGGGGAGGGGCTGGGGCGGTAGGCCCTCGAGGCCGGCCCAGCGGCCGAAGACCCGCAGCGGCTGCAGCCGCACGTGCCAGCCGCCGGCGAAGCGCTCGGCGAGCGGATGGCCTGCAGAGAAGGCGTCAAGCGAGGCATCGTCGTCCCAGGCGGCGATCAGGCCGACGCGGCCGGGCTGCGGCGTGGGCAGCAGGCGCTCGCTGAGCTGAGCCGCGTTCACCGTCTCCGCGTAGCGCAGCCCGGGGACCTCCGTGGGCCGAGGCGCCGAGCGCAGGACGCCGGGAACCGCGCGCCAGCCGACTTCGGCCAGATGCACCGAGACGATCATGCGGAGGCGCTCCCTCTCCAGCGGCCAGCCAGCGGCATGAGGGAAAACTACCCCATGGGCTCAGCTCGACCAGCCCGGATAGCGGCCTTGGACGCGCCACTGCCAGGGCGGCAGCTCGGCGGCGGGGAAGTCGTAGTGATCGCGCCCCGGCAGGGTCTCCAGCGGGACGAGGACCGGGTCGTCCTTTAATAGGACTCGGATCTCATCTGCCGCTTCGACGTCGGCCTGGGTCGCCCGGCGCACCACTCGGTCCCAACCGAGGCCGGGGCGGTAAAGCCAATACGTGACCTGCACCCAACCGAGCGAGCGGCGGCGGTCGTCGAGCTGGGTGAAGGCGGTCGTCCGCCGCCCTGACGACGGTCAGATGCGTGCTCGCCGCGACGGCGCAGCTTTCGCGCCGGCAGCGCCGAAAGTCCACCGGCGCCAGCGGCAGGCCCAGCGGCCCGGGCTTTGCCAGCGGCGGCGGCGCCAGCGCTCGGGCGAGGCGGGCGAGCGGCCAGCCGTAAGCCGGCACCAGCGGGTGCTGCCGGCAGGGGCCCGGAGGACGGGGCGCGCAGGTCAGCTTCTTCGCCACCGCGCCCGCCAGCTGCCGGCCGGCATCCACCTCTCCACCCGGGAAGGCGGCGATGGCGGCGAGGACAAGCAGCGCAATCAGCGCCGCCAGGCCCGCCTGCTCGACGCTGGCCGAGCCACGCTGGCCGGATTTCCCATCCCTCATAGGGAGAAGCTAGAGCGGATCCTCACGCGGATGGCGCGGCGAAAGTGAAGCCTTCCAATCGAGTTAATGGCCCTTCTGCTTTCATGTTCGCCATGGAGGGCAGCCCCTTCAACCTCTTTGGCGATCCAGACGAGTTTCGAGCTCGCATGGAGGAGCTTTCCGAGCAGATGCAGTCCTCCCAACGGGTGGCGTGGGCCGACAATGCGATCCGCCTCGCGATGGAGATGACCGCCGCCTCCCTCGCCCGCCTCGAGCTCTCCGGCAGCAGCGACGAGCAGGTGATGCAGATGCGCGATGCGATCCGCGTCCTCTTTCCCGAGGCCGTGACCCTCGTGCGCGAGGCCCGCGAAGGCCTCGCCTAGAGCAACTCGCGGTCCAGGGTCACCGCGCCGCCGCGCCTGAAGGCCGCCGCAAGCAGCTCCAGCAGCACGGCGACCAATAAAACCGGCAGGGCGACGAGGACGCTGATCAATGCGTCGAGGCGTCGCTGCCAGGCTTGCGACGCGGGGGTCGCCACGCCGCGGCCGAGGGCGCCGAGGGCGATATTGCGGCCGAAGGTGAAGCCGTTGAGGATCGTCTGCCACATCATCGCGATGCCTTTGCCGGGCGCCCAGCGCACCCGCTTGACGACCTGGTCGCGGTTGGCGACCAGCCGCCGCACGGCCTCGACGGTGAACAGGTAATGCGCGCCGCCTTCCAGGCCGCCCAGCCGGCGCCGCCAAACCAGGCCGAGAATCCAGCCCGGCTGGCGATCTTCAGCTGCTCTCCCTGGCCTGAGCGATCGAGCTCACGCAATACCTCCTCGACGACGCCAGGTTCGCCGACGACTCCGAGGCCGCAGCTCTCACAGCGGCTGACGGGGCCGGCGAGGCCGGGGCGGGAGTCGATCCAGCCAAACAGCGGCTCGCCGCAGGCGGGGCAGGGAGGGTTCTGCGGGCCAACCCCCGCTTTGAGGGGGACGACTGGGATGCGCTCCACCTTGCTCACGGTTGTAGCGTACGCGGCGTGCAGCTCAGCGAGATCATGACCGCCGGCGTCGTCACCGCTGAGCCTGAGGCAAGTGCGATCTCGGTCGCCCTGCAGATGCGCGATCACCGCGTCGGCTCCGTCGTCATCGTCGATCGCGGCGGCTCACCGGTCGCGATGGTCACCGACCGCGACCTTGCCTTGCGGGTCTTCGCCGAGGGCGTGGATCCCCATACGCCCGTTGCCGAGCATGCCTCGCGGCCGTTGGTCTGCGGCGAGCCCGCGATGGAGCTCGACGAGGCCGCGGCGCTGATGGTCAGGCACCGGGTGCGTCGCCTGCCGGTCATCGATGGCGGTAGCCTGGCCGGCATCGTCACCCTCGATGACATCGCCGTGCGCACGGGCAACCTCGAGATTGCGCAGAAGATGACCGCCGACGTGATCGAAGGCGCGCTGCCGCAGTTCTATTTTCACGAGCGAGGCTGAGGGCCCGAATGCCGGACAGAGAAGCGGTGCTGGCCTGGGAGCAGCGCTGGGCGCGGCCGGCAGGGCTGACGGCGCTCGCCGCGATCGGCTTTATCGCCGCGTCGCTGATCGTCGGGGCTCAGGTGGGCGGCTCAGACGGCGACGCCGAGTTCCTGCGCAACGTGGACGCCCACCAGTCGGCGCGTCTGCTCTCGGGGGTCCTGCAGGGGATCGGCATCGGCCTGCTCGCCATCCCGCTCCTCTTCCTCTTCCGCGCCGCGGCCGCGCGCAACCCCGAGGTGCGCGGGCAGCTCGTCGGTATCGTGATCGCGGGGCCGATCTTCCTTGCCATCGCGTCGGTCCTGACCGGGATCTCCACCGTGCAGGCGGCAAGCGACTTCGTCTCCGACCAGCTGCCTCGGTTGCTCGCCAACGACGTCGGGCTGAACAGCGACCGCGCCAACGATCTTGCCTCCGACGCGGTCGGGGACGCTTCCCTGCGGCCGCTTGCCGCGGGATTCGGGATCGGCGGCCAGATCGGCTTCGCCGTCGCGATGTTCTACACCGCGATGCAGGCGATGAAGACCGGCCTGCTGACCCGCTTCTGGGGCTCGCTGGGGATGGCGCTTGGCGCCGTCTCCTTCATCTTCTTCCAGTTCGCCCTCCTCTGGTTCATCTACCTCGGCATGCTGCTCGCCGGCTGGGTGCTGGGGGGCCGCCCGCCTGCCTGGGCCGCCGGCAAGGCGATCCCCTGGCCCACACCCGGTGATAGGGCGAGCGAAGCTCTGGCCGGGGACGGCGAGGAAGGCGGCGAGGCGCCGATCGAGGGTGAGCAGCACGCCGAGGTTCCGCCGCCGGGCCTCGGCGGCGGCGAGCGGCGCAAGCGCAAGCGGCGCGGCTGATCGAAGTTTTCAGCCGAGCGGGTTGAGGCCCGGAGGGGCCTCGCTGCCGGCGGCCTGCGAGGCCTCGGCGGCGGCACGCTTGCGCTGGGTGCGGATCTCGCTGAGGATCCGCTCCAGGCGCGGCTCCTGAGAGGTGTCCACGTAGCTCATCGCCGCCGCCACCGCGGGGTGGATGGCGGCGATCCGCTCATGCATCGCCTGCGCGACGGCACGGTAGGAGGGATGACCCTCGCGCCCGGAGCGCAGCTCGATCAGGTGCATCGCCTCGCGGGCATTGAGATCGAGGGTGTAGCGGATCCTGAAGGCGAGGCTGAGGGCGTAGGGAGCCTGATCGGACAGGCCGGCGTCGACGAGGCGCTCGTACTCGGCTCGGGATATGTCAAGCCCCCGTTCGAACTCGCCCCCGGCGCCCGCCTCACGGACCTCGTCCGGGACGCCGGCTCCCAGGTCCGGCCCCAGCCGCTGCCACTGGCAGGTCAGCATCCGGTGGCGCTGCAGATCGCGGAAGGCACCGTAGTCGGAGACGATCTCAAAGCGGTAGCGCAGGGCCTCGAAGCCACGGCCCGGGCGGTGGCGGCGGTTGCCGCGCTCGCCGACCATCGCCGCCAGCAGCTGGGCTCGCTCGGAGCGATCGAGCACGTCGAGGCGGGCGAGGATCTCGGTCTCAGGGGTGGAGGCCGACTCGAACAGGCAGGCGGCGAGGAGGCTCTCTTCGCTGCCATCGACGTGGACGAGCTCGACCGCGGGCGCATCCTCGCCGGCGCCCCGGCGGTCGAGGCCAAGACGCGCGACCCAGTGCTCGGTCGCCTCGCGGCGGCGCTGCAGATAGTCGATCCACTCGCCGCCGCGGTCAGGCCGCTCGACTCGGGAGACGAAGCTCGGCATCACCTGCTGCAGCTCGCTCAAAATCATGCCGCCGTAATCCCGCGCCTCCGGCAGCGGTGAGGACATGAGGCGAAAGATGAGTTGCTCGTAGGCCTGCCCAGAGGCGTAGATGCCGACGTGGCTCAACGTCGCCGCGGGCAGCAGGCCCCGCAGCAGGTCGAGCGCCTTGGCGCGGATCGAGCGCCGCCAGGGCCCCTCCGGCTCGCCGTCCCCGCGGGGCCAGCGCTCGGCCGCCCAGGCCTCGACCTGCTGTAGCGAGCGCGAGTAGATCGCGAACAGCTCGTCCATCGCCCCGCCGAACTCGGGGCCGAGCTCCTCGCCGCGGTAGTAGCGGTAGCCGCCGCCGACGTCGTCCGGCAACGGCTTGTCGTAGGGGATATAGCGGGTCGACTGCTCCAGGTAGGCGGCCAGCCGCCCGCGCTGAAGGACCTTGGTGAGGATGTTGGAGACCCACTCGCAGGCGACGTGGGCGCCGCCCACCTGGGCTATCGAGTCGTCCCCATAGCCCAGGAAGACGCGCTCGTAGAGCTTTGCGGCGCGCTCCCCCTCGGCGCCGTCGAAAGGCCGCTCACCGGTCGCGACGTCGTCGGCGAACTCCTCCAGATAGAGACGGCGAACGGTCCCGGAATATCGCGAATAGCGGGCAAAAAGCGCCCCCTTGACGGTCTCGGGCAGGTTGACGAGGGCAAAGACCGGCCGGTCCAAGTTGGTGAAATGGGGGGCGAGGAGGGCCTGCTCCTCAGCAGTGAATGGCTCGACCGGGTAGCGCACCGACGCATCGTAGCCGCGGCGATGGCTGGCAAGCGGACGGCGGCGATGGCTGGCGGCGGCGCCGAGGCGCCCACGGCTCAGAACCCGTCTTAAGGCGCCGCGGCCATCAGCTCGACGCGGTGGCCGCCAGGGGCAATCGCCAGCGCTCGCGGAACGCCCCAATGCTGACGTCGCGGCTGCACGTCGAAGCCCTGGTCCCGCAGACCGGCCACCGTGCGGTCGAGCTCCGCCGCCACCACCGCGACGTGGGCCCGGGGCGGCACGGTCGGGGACTCGCTGTGGATGAGATGAATCTGGGTGCCGCCGGCCTCCAGCCAGGTGAACGAGCCGGCGAGAGGCGTGGGGGCCTCGACGGGGGAGAAGCCGAGCAGCTGCCAGAACTCGATCGTGCGCGGGAGGTCCTGCGGCCTGACCTCGATGCCGACGTGATGCAGCATCAGCGCTGGAAGGGGGGAGGCATGCCGCCAGCATAGGGCGGCTCCCATGGCATGCCCGGAGCAGCGCCGGTGTCAGAAGAGCAGCGAAGCGAGTGCGGTCAGTACCACGATCCCGGTCGACCAGGTGACCGCCTCGGCTGTGATCTCCATGTCGAGGCCGTAGGCGTGGGCGACGACCATCGAGTTGATCCCGGTCGGCATCGCGGCGAGCAGCAGGTAGGAAGCGGGCAGCTCGACGAGAGGCAGCGCGAGCACGATCAGCAGAGCGGGCGCCACCACCAGGCGGGAGCCGAGGGCCAGGGCCACCGGCCGCGAGAGCGGCGGCGGCATCGGCAGGTCGCCGTGCTCGGCGTTCTCGGCCAGGGTGGCGCCGACGGCGAAGAAGCCCACCGGCAGCATCGCGACGACCAGCGCCTGGGAGATGTCGACGGCCAGGTCAGGCGCCAGCGCCGCCGGGGCGAGCAGGCCGGCGACGGCGGCGTAGAGCGGCGGGTTGCGAGTGAAAAAGGCCCGCACACGCTCGGCGGGCCCCTCGCCGGCGGATTTCCCAAAGGCGGCGCCGACGGCGAAGGCGCCGAGCAGCAGCGAGGGGGCGCAGACGAGGATGTCGTAGAGCACCGCGGTCGAGAGCTCGTCACGTCCCAGCAAGGCGATCGTGAGCGGATAGCCGAGATAGGCGCTGTTGACCGCCAGTACCGCGCAGATGACGGCGCCGGTCTGATGGCGGGGCAGCTCGAGGACACGGCTCGCCACCCACCAGGCGAGCAGCGCCGCCAGCGAGACGGAGAGGAGGCCGAGGACGAGGCCGATCCCATGGTCGAGATCGAGCTCGGTCGCGGCAAGGTTGAAGAAGACGACCGGCGGGATCAGCACATAGAGGATCAGCGTCAGCGCCCGCCTGGCGGCGATCGCCGCCGCCCGCGGCCACCGCCGCTCGGACCAAACCCCAACCCCCACGGCCCCAACAATCGCCACAGTTGTCAGAAGGACCCCCAAGGCGGGCACCCTTTCAGGTCACCAATTAGCGAGCGTCACGATCTGATTCCTCGCGAGCGGCGCCGATATGGCGACTGCCGCCATCCCGGACGCGAAGCGGAGGAGATGGCGGGTTACTGGAACAGCGAGGCGCCGGCCTGCTCGGCAAGCTCGACCAGCGGCTGCGGAATGATGCCGAAGAAGACCACCGCGGCGGCGGCGAGCAGAGCCGGCGCGAGCAGGTAGAGGCGCCGGCTCGCCTCGGGGTCGATCGGGTCCGCCTCCGGCGAGGCGCCCGCGATCGCCGGGGCGGAGCTCGCCATCGTGCCTCGGCCCTGTTCCCCGGGGGCCATCCACATCGCGGCCACGACGGGCAGGTAGTAGGCGAGCGAGATCATCGTGCCGACGGCGATGAACACCGCCAGCCAGGTGTAGTCCCCGGCAACCAGCGCCTCGATCAGGTAGAGCTTGCCGATGAAGCCGGCGGTCGCCGGCAGGCCGGCCAGGCCCAGCATCGAGATCGTCAGCGGCCAGGCGAGCAGGGGGCGCTCGCGGCCGAGGCCCCGCATCGCGCGCAGGTCGTCCCCGAAGGCCGTTTCGCGCTCGCGGGCGACGACGACGGCAAAGGCGGCCAGGTTCATGAACGCGTAGGCGGTGAGGTAGAAGACGAGGGCGCTTACACCGGCCTCGCTGGCGACGACCAGGCCGCCGAGGATGTAGCCCGCCTGCGCGACGCCGGAGTAGCCGAGCAGCCGCTTGAGGGAGCCCTGGCCGAGGGCGCCGACGTTGCCGACCACGATCGAGGCGGCGGCAAGGACGGCCAGGGCGGGCTGCCAATCATCGGCCTGCGGCATCAGGGCGACATCGAAGAAGCGGACGAAGACCGCAAAGGCAGCCGCCTTGGTCGCCACCGCCATGAAGGCGGTGATCGGCGTCGGCGCCCCCTCGTAGACGTCGGGCGTCCACTGGTGGAAGGGGGCTATCGAGGTCTTGAAGGCGAGCCCGACCGCGGTCAGGGCGATGCCGACGAGGACAAGCGGGTCGCCGAGCACGCCCTGCTGGGAGATCCCGCTCGCGATGCCGGCGAAGTCGGTCGACCCCGAGCCTCCGTAGACGAAGGCCATTCCGTAGAGCAGCGTCGCTGAGCCCAGCGAGCCGATGATCAGGTACTTCAGCCCCGACTCCAGGGAGCGCTCACGGCGAAGATTGGCCGCACAGAGGATGTAGAGGGGAATCGAGAGCGTCTCGATCGCGATGAAGAAGCTGATCAGGTTCTGCGCCTGGGCCAGCAGCGTCATCCCCAGCACCGAGCCGAGCAGCAGGGCGTGGTACTCGCCCATCCCCACCTGTTCGCTGGCCGGCTCGCGGATCGAGAGCAGGACGACAGTCGCCGCGGTGAGGATTGCGATCAGTGAGATCGAGATCGCCAACTCGTCCAGGCGCAGGGCGCCCGAGATCAGGTCCTGGGGATCGTTCCACTGCCAGACCAGCAGGCCGGCGGTGACGGCGAGGGTTAGCAGCGCCAGCAGCGGGGCGCTGCGCCGCCGCGGCCCGAAGACCGCCGACATCAAGACGATGCAGACTCCCACCGTCAGCGCGATGATCGGCGAGATGCCGGCGTAGTCGATGGCCGGTGCGTCGAATTTCATCGGGCCGCGACCTCGCTCAGGGGCGCATAGCCGGTCCAATCCGAATCCTCACCTGAAGACGTCAGCGTCGCCTCCGGCGCGGGTTGGCGGGCAACCGCCTCGACGCTTGCCTGAACCGAATGATCGGTCCGCTTCAGGATCAGCTGCGGGTAGAGGGCGAGCCCGACGATGCAGAGGACGAGAGGGACGAGGACAAGGCCGTCTCGCACGCCGATCTCCGCCGCAACCAGGCCCTCCGGCTTGCGGTTGTGCATCGTGCGCTGGTAGAGCCGCAGGGCGTAGTAGGCCGACATCGCGATGCCGGAGGCGGCGACGAAGGCGAAGACGATCTTTGCCTCGAAGAGGCTGTTGAGGATGTAGAACTCGCCGATGAAGTTGGCCGACCCGGGCATCGCCAGGGTGGCGAGGGTGACGATCAAGAAGAGCGCCGCCAGCACGGGCGCCTGCATCGCCATCCCGCCCATCTCACGCAGGTCCTCGCTGCCGGAGCGCTCGGCGAGGATCGCGATGATGATGAACAGCGGCGCCACCACCAGGCCGTGATTGACCATCTGCAGAAGCGCTCCATCGGCTCCATCGGCGCTGAGGGCGAAGATGCCGGCGGTGATGAAGCCGAGCTGCGCCACCGAGGAGTAGCCGGCGACCAGCCGCACGTCGGTCTGGGTGAAGGCCATCACCGAGCCGTAGAGGATCGAAGCCAGCGCGATCACCAGCATCGCCTCCTGAAACTGGATCGAGGCGTCCGGGAAGAGCGGCAGCACGACCCGCAGGAACCCGTAGGCGCCGACCTTCGCCAGCACGCCGGAGAAGACCGCCAGCACCGGCAGCGGCGCGGCCCGGTAGGCGTCCGGCATCCAGCCGTGCAGGAGGAAGGCGGGCATCTTGACGAGAAAGGCGGCGGCGAAGAACCAGAAGATCCATGACTGGCTGCCCTCCGCCAGCGGTTGCCGGGCGAGGTCGGCGATCGAGAAGCTGACCTGGCCGCCGTCGGCGGAGAGGATCGCCGTGGCGATCGCGGCGACCAGCATCAAAAGCGAGCCGATCAGCGTGTAGACGATCATCTTCAGCGTCGCCGCGGCCGCGGTCGTTCCGTCGCCGCGGTCCCTTCCCCAGGCGCCGAAGAGGAAATAGAACGGCACCAGCATCAGGTCGAAGAAGAGGACGAAGAGGAGCAGATCCTGGGCCAGGAAAGCGCCCATGGTGGCGGTCTCCGCGAGCAGCATCATGAGGAAGAAGAGATGGGGGCGCTCCTGCTCGCGGAAGGCCGCGAAGGCCGTCGACCCAAGCCAGAGCACCGCTGTCAGCAGCAAAAGGAAGATGTTGAGGCCGTCGACCCCGAGGCTGTAGTCGACCCCGAGGCCGGCGATCCAGGTGACGTCGACGGTGTCCTGAAGGCCGGCGCTGGAGTCGAAGCCGGCCAGCAGCGCCACCGCCAGCCCCAGCGTCACCGCGGCGCCCAATGTCGCCGACCAGCCGGTCCATCGCTTCGGCACCAGGAGGCCGAGGAGGCCGAAGGCAAGGGGTGTCCAGAGCAGCGAGTTGGTCATGAGCTGCTGAGCAGGAAGTAGAGGGTGAGGCCGGCAAAGCCGGCGATCAGCAGCAGGGCGTAGCTGCGCACGAAGCCGCTCTGCGCGAGCCGGACGATGCCGCCGGCGCCGCGCACCGTCTCGGCGGTCCCATTGATCAGGCCGTCGACGACGACCCGCTCGAAGGTGCGGTTGGCGAAGCGGCCGACGGCCAGGACCGGCCGCACGATCAGGAGGTCGATCAGCTCGTCGAAGTACCACTTGTTCGCGAACAGCGTGTGGGCGGGCCGCAGGCGGCGGATCAGCACCGCCGGCGTCTGCGGACGGGCGATATAGAGGTAGTAGGCGATTGCGATCCCGAGGATCGAGATCAGCCCCCCGATCCCCAGCCCCTCCCACTCGCCGCCGACGGTTGGATGCACATGGGCCAGCGGCGAATCGCTGAAGACCGGCTCCAGGAAGGCGCCGATGGCGTCGTCGACACCCGGCACCTGGACCAGGCCGCCGACCAGGGCGAGCACACCGAGCACGCCCATCGCGACCTTCATCGGCCAGGACTGCTCGGCGATGTGATGCTCGGCGCCGGGGAAGCCGACCTCGGTGTCCTCGAGCTCACCGCTGGCCGGGTTCTGGGGTGCGGCATGCACGACGTGGCCGGTTTCGTTCAGCTCCTGCACCTCCTTGCAGGGCTTGCCGGGCAGGATCCGGAAGATGAGGCGGAAGGTGTAGATCGCGGTCAGCAGGGCGCCGACGTAGCCGAGCACGACGAAGATCGTGTACATGCCGCCGCGCGCGGCGGCGTAGGCGAGGATCTCGTCCTTGGAGAAGAAGCCGGAGGTGCCGGGGAAGGCGGCCAGGGCGAGGCCGCCGATCAGCAGCATCGCCGAGGTGAAGCGCATCGTCTTGCCGAAGCCGCTCATCTCGTCGATGTCCTGGCGGTTCGCCATCGCGGCGATGATCGAGCCGGCGGCCATGAAGAGCAGCGCCTTGAAGAAGGCGTGGGTCATGAGATGGAACATCCCGGCGCTGAAAGCCCCGATCGAGACGCCGACCACCATGTAGCCGATCTGGCTCATCGTCGAGTAGGCGATCGCCCGCTTGAGGTCGGTCATCACCAGGGCGATCGTGCCCGCGACCAGCAGCGTCGCCAGGCCCGTGAAGGCGGCGATGTCGGCGGCGGTGGGGGCGAGGTCGAAGAGGACGTGGGTGCGGGCGATCAGGTAGACGCCGGCGGTGACCATCGTCGCGGCGTGGATCAGGGCCGAGACCGGGGTCGGTCCCTCCATCGCGTCGGGTAGCCAGGTGTGCAGCGGCAGCTGCGCCGACTTGGCGAAGGCGCCGACCAGCAGCAGCAGGCAGATCGCGGTGATCGTCCACTCGTTGGTGCTGAATGCCTCGGGCGCCTGGGCGAAGACGCTCTCGTAGTCGAAACTGCCCAGTTCACGAAAGATCAGGAAGGCGGCGAGGACGAGGCCGATGTCGCCGACGACGTTGATCACAAAAGCCTTCATCCCGGCCCTGGTCGCGGTCTCCCGGCGGTACCAGAAGCTGATCAGCGCGTAGGAGGCAAAGCCGACGAAGGCCCAACCCACCGTGAGCAGGACGAAGTTGCCGGCGAGCACCAGCAGCAGCATCGAGAAGACGAAGAAGTTGAGGTAGCTGAAGAAGCGGCGGTAGCCCTCGTCGGACTCCATATAGCCGAACGAGTAGAGGTGGATCAGCGCCGAAACCCCGCTGACGACGAGGACCATGAAGATCGAGAGCGGGTCGACGAAGATGCCGAGCTTGATGTCGAGCCCGGCGGCATGGGCGTAGTCCCAGAGGGCGGAGGCGTGGTGCCGGCTCTCCGGCTCCTCACCCAGCAGGCTGAGCAACGCGGCGACCCCGCAGATGAAGGCGAGCACGATGGCGCCGATGCCGATCGCCCCCGCGGCGCGCGCGGGTATGAGGCGATGGGTGAGCGCGATCGCGATCGAGCCAAGCAGTGGGAAGAGCAGGACCAGCCAGGCCCACGCGGTGGCGCTCATATCAACACCTCGCGCATCGAATGGATGCTTGGTCGCTCCGCGCTCATCCGCGCAGCTCCCGCAGCTCATCGATGTCGAGAGGTAGCCGGCGGCGGAAGATGGCGACGATCAGGCCGAGCCCGACGACCACCTCGCAGGCGGCGACAACCATCACGATCAGGGCGAAGATCTGCCCCTCCTGGTTGCCGACCATACGGCTGAAGGCGATCAGGGCGAGGTTGCCGGCGTTCAGCATCAGCTCGAGGCAGAGCAGGATCACGATCGGGCTGCGCCTGATCAGGATTCCCATCGCGCCGACCGCGAAGAGCAGGCCGGAGAGGACGATGTACCACTCGATTGCCATCAGGCGGTGCCTCCGGCGGGGGAGGGCGGCGGGGAACCCTCCTCACTCGGAAGTCGGCCGGTGGCGCTCTTGCCGTCCGATGTCGTGGTCTGTGCCGATTCCGCAAAACGTTCGGAGGGAACCCCGCCTCCCTCCTCGGCTCCAGGTGTTGAGCGGCGGCCGGCAAGGACTACCGCGCCTACGGCGGCGAGCAGGAGAAGGATTGAGGAGGCCTCGAAGGCGAGCAGGAAACGCTCGAGGAGCAGGCGGCCGATTGCGGCCGGGTCGCCGAAGCCGATGCCGACCTCCGGCCCGTCTGTCCCCAGCGCTTTCAGAGATGAGCCGAGGACGGCGATCGAGAGCTCGACGAAAAGGGCGGCTCCAAGCAGCGGCGCCAGGAGGCGCTGCCCGGGGATCGGCTCCCAGGCCGACTCCTCGGCGCCGCCGACATAGGCGACGACGAATACGTAGAGGACCATCACGGCGCCCGCATAGACGACGACCTGCGCGGCGGCGGCAAAGGCGGCGCTGAGGAGGAGGAAGAGGACGGCGAGCGAGAAGAGGTGGACGATCAGCGCCAGCACGCCGTAGAGCGGGTTGCGCATGGCGACGACGCCGACCGCTCCACCCAGGGCGCCGATCGCGGCGAAAAAGAAGAGAGCCTCCTCCACTACTCGCCCTCTCCGCGCAGCGGCGTGCGCTCGATCGGCTCGGCGAGCAGCATCTCCTTGGTGAAGATCAGGTCGGCCCGGTCGTAGTCGGCCATCTCGTAGTCGTGGCCCATCGTGATCGCGTCGAAGGGGCAGGCGATCTCGCAGTAGCCGCAGAAGATGCAGCGCGAAAGGTTGATCTCGTAGACGGCGGCGTAGCGCTCCCCCGCCGAGACCCGCTCTCCGGGGATGTTCTCGGCGGCGACGACCCGAATGCAGTCGGCCGGGCAGGCGGCTGCGCAGAGCGAGCAGCCGACGCACTTCTCCAGCTCGCTGTCCTCGAAGCGGTGCAGTTTGTGGCGGCCGCGGAAGCGCGGATACACCGGCGTCTTCTCCTCCGGGTACTGGATCGTCAGCGGCCCCTCGATCAGGCGCGCCATTGTCGTCTTGAGGCCGCGCAGCGTCTCGCCGAAGGCGCGGTAGGCGCCGCCGACCCCACCCGGCTCGGGCCCCCGCTGGACCTCGACCACGTCCTGGTCCTCGAGATACGGAAACTCAGTCACGTCGCTACCACCAGGATGGCTGTGACCAGCACGTTCAGGGTCGCCAGCGGCAGGAGGATTTTCCAGCCCAGACCCATCAGCTGGTCGTAGCGAAGCCGCGGCAGCGTCGCCCTGATCCAGATGAAGAAGAGGATCAGGCCCATGATCTTGGTCAGCATCCAGATCGGGTCGAGCCAGCTCGGACCCGGCCCCATCCAGCCGCCGAGGAACACCGCCGCCGCGATCCCGCAGACGACGAGGATCTCCATGTATTCGACCAGCAGGAAGCTGCCGAATCGCATGCCGCCGTACTCGGTCATGAAGCCCTGGACGAGTTCTGCGTCCGCCTCCGGCATGTCGAACGGCGTCCGGTTCGTCTCGGCGAAGCCGGCCAGCATGAAGATCAGAAAGCCGACGAACTGCGGCACGATGAACCACATCTCGCCCTGGGCGTGGACGATGTCGACCAGCGAGAGCGAGCCTCCCATGATGATCGCGCCCAGCAGCGCCAGGCCCATCGAGACCTCGTAGGAGATCAGCTGCGCGGCGCCGCGCATCGCCCCGAGCAGGCTGTATTTGGAGCCCGAGGACCAGCCGCCGAGCAGCATGCCGTAGAAGGCGATCGAGCCGACGGCGAAGAAGTAGAGGATCCCGATCGGGACGTCGATGCCGTAGAGGCCCACCCCGTGCTGCACGTCGCCCCAGGGGATGATCGCCAGGGCGAGGACGCCGGAGAGGACCGGCAGCAGCGGCCCGAGAACGAACAGGGTCTGGATCGCGTTGGCGGGTCGGAAGGCCTCCTTGCTGAGCAGCTTGCCGACGTCGGCAAGCGGCTGCAGGATGCCGAAGGGCCCCACCCGGTTGGGGCCGTAGCGGTGCTGGAAGCGCCCGATCAGCTTGCGCTCCAGGACCGTCATCATCGGCAGGATCGCGAAGATGACGCCGAAGATGACCAGCGACTTGACCACCATCACCCAGGCCGCTTCGACGTAGTTCGTATCGGCGATCGGCAGCATCAGCCGGCCACTTTCTCGATCCTGACGCTGACCGGGCCGCCGTTGAGCAGCGCGTTGGCATTGCCCTCGGCGGTCCCCTCCGAGAGGAAGCAGACCCCTGGCTGGACCCGTTCCTTAACCGCGACCCTGGCCTCGAGGCTGCTGCCGTTCTGACTGACCCGCACCGCATCGCCGCTCTTCAGCCCCAGCGACTCCGCATCGGCCGAGGACAACTCGACCCGCTGCTGTGGCTCGAGGAACTTCAGCGGCGGGTTCAACTCTGTGATCGGCCCCGTCCAAAGATCCCGGTAGGTGCCCAGCCTCAGCTCCGCCCCTGCGCCGCCGTTTCCCGGCACCGGAGTGGGGGCGGCCGCCCCCACGCCCGCCCCCCCAGCATGAGAGTCAGGGAAGGAGGCAGCCGCGTCGCGGTCCTGCCAGCGAATGCCGCGGCCGCCGATCTCGGCGTCGTCGATGCCGGCGTAGAAGGGGACTGCCTCGGCGATCGCCGCGAGAGCGGAAGGTTGGGAAGTGATGTTGGTGTCGTGGCCGAGCGCCAGCGACAGCTCGGCAAGGACGCCCCAGTTGGGACGGATGTCGCCGGGGCGGGAGGCGCTCGGGCGGACACGCTGGAGGCGGCCGTCGGGGTGGGTGACGGTGCCGTCTTTCTCGGCATGGGTCTCGAGCGGGAAGACGACGTCGGCCTTGGCGGTGGTGGCGTTCTCGAACATCGAGAAGCAGACCACGTGGTCTGCTGCCGTCAGCGCCCGTTCCCACGCCGGGGTGTCCGGGAAGTCCCGCAGCGGGTCGACGCCGAAGAGGACGATCGACTTCAGCTCCCCGGACTCGAGGGCGGAACGGATCTCCTCGACGTCCTTGCCGGCGGAGACCTCGGCGAAGCCGGGGCCGGTGTCCGGCAGGCAGCCGACCTCCCGCAGCCCGCGGCCGTTGGCGAGCTCGGGTACCTCGAGCAGCCCTGAGCCCTCCGTGCCCGCAAGCCCCAAGGCAGAGGCGATATCGAGAAGGGCCTCGAGCGCGCCCTGCTCACGACCGATCCGCTCGCCCCAAACGACGACAACGCGCTCCGCGCCGAGCAGCACTTCGGCGACCGATGTCGGTGCTCCCTCCAAACGTTTTGCGCCGGAGGCGAGAGAGGAGGGGGTGCCGCCATCGGCCAGCACCGCGGCCAGCTCGCCGATGAAGTGGCGCGCCTCGCCGGGGGCGTAGCGGGCGATCGCCTCGGCGCCGCCGTCGAGAGCCGTGGGCCGCTCGGTCGCCACCACGAGCCGGGCGCCGTTGCGGCGGATCGCCTTGCGGATTCGCAGGTCGAGGATCGAGGCGCTGTGCATGGGATCGGTGCCGAGCACGAGGATCGCGTCGGCCTCGTCGATGTCGCGCGTGCGAGCCGAGAGGCTTGGCTGGCTCAGCTCCAGCAGGGTGCCGCGGCGGGCTCCGGGGGAGCGCCGCGAATCGATGTCCGGGGAGCCGAGGGCCTCGCGCATGATGCGCTGGACCAGATAGCCCTCCTCGTTGGAGGCATCGCCGACGATCGCCGCCGCGCTCCCGGCCTTGCCCAAGCCCGCGGCCGCGGCCGCGATCGCCTCCTCCCAGGTGCTCGCCGCAGCGCCGCGCAGTCGCGGCGCTGCGACGCGCTCCTCGGCGTCGAACATCTCAAAGCCATAGCGGCCGCGGTCGCAGAGCCAGCCGTCGTCGACCTCGGCGTTGTCGCGGGCGATGACCCGTTTCACCTTCTCATCGCGGACGGTGAAGCTGACGTTGCACTGGCTGGGGCAGAGCGTGCAGACCGAGCCGGCGTGCTCGATGTCCCAGGGCCGGGCGCGGAAGCGGTAGGTGTAGTTGGTCAGCGCCCCGACCGGGCAGAGGTCGGTGATGTTGCCGTGGAAGGGCGCCACGTAGGGACGCTCCTCGAAGGTGCCGACATAGGTGCGATCGCCGCGCTCGAGCAGCTGCAGGCTGGAGTCCTCGCTGATCTCCTGGCTGAAGCGCACGCAGCGATAGCAGAGGATGCAGCGCTCACGGTCGATCGCGACCAGCGGGCTGAGCGGCAGCGGCTTCTCGAAGTGGCGCTTGGGGTCGGTGAAGCGACTCTTTCCCGGCCCCCAGCCCATCGTGATGTCCTGCAGGGGCATTCGCCGCCTTTGTCGCAGACGGGGCAGTCGAGCGGGTGGTTGACGAGCAGGAACTCGACCACGGCGCTCTGGGCCTCTTTCACCTTTTCGGTGCGGGTATGGACGACCATGCCGTCGCGGACCGGCGTCGAGCAGGAGGTCTGCAGCTTGGGGATCCCCTCGACCTCGACCAGGCACATGCGGCAGGCGCCGACCGGGTCGCCCAGTTTGGGCTCGTAGCAAAAGACGGGAATCTCGACGTCGCCGCGCGTGGCCGCGTCGTGGAGCATCTCGCCCTCCGTCGCGGCGACCTCGCGCCCGTCGATGATCAGCGTCACCTCTTTGCCGCTCATGTCGCCGCCCCATAAACCGGCGGCTGCTCCGCTTCGCGTCCGCTGTCGTCGGCAGATGCGCCACCGCCCTGGGAACCTTGATCCGCCTGATCCGCGACTTCGTCGCTAGCGCGGACGATCGCGTCCTCGAACTCGTCGCGGAACTTGCGCACCATGGCCCCGACCGGCATCGCCATCGAGTCGCCGAGCACGCAGAGGCAGTGGCCGATGATGTTTTCCTGCACCGAGGCGACGATGTCGAGGTCCATCGGCGTCGCCTCCCCGCGCACGACCCGTTCGAGCATCTTCACGGTCCAGTTCGTGCCCTCCCGGCAGGGAGTGCACTTGCCGCAGGACTCGTGGTGGTAGAAGCGCGCCGTCCGCAGGGCCATGTGGGGGATCGAGACACGCTCGTCGGCGACGATGATCGAGCCGGAGCCGAGCATCGAGCCGGCATCGGCCATCGCCTCGAAGCTGTAGGGCAGGTTGAGGTCCTCAGCGGTGAGGACCGGGGAGGAGGAGCCGCCGGGGTAGAAGGCTTTGACGTCGTGGCCCTCCTCCGGCCCGCCGGCGAGGTCGTAGATCAGCTCGCGTGTCGGTATGCCCAGCTCGACCTCGTAGTTGCCGGGCCGGCGCACGCAGCCGGAGACCGAGACCACCTTGGTGCCGGGCGATTGCTCGGTGCCGAAGCCGCGGAACCACTCCGCCCCGTTGGTGACGATCCCCGGCACGTTGGAGAGCGTCTCGACGTTGTTGATCAGGGTCGGGCCGCCGTCGAGGCCCTGCAGGGCGGGGAACGGCGGCTTCAGGCGCGGGTTGCCGCGCTTGCCTTCGAGGGCGTCGAGGAGGGCGGTCTCCTCTCCGCAGATGTAGGCGCCGGCGCCGCGGTGGACGACGAGCTCGAGGTCGCGGTGGCAGCCGAGGATGTTCTCTCCCAGGTAACCGGCCTCATAGGCCTCGGCGACGGCGGCATCGAGGATGTCGGCCTGCAGGTCGTACTCGCCGCGGATGAAGATGAAGGCGTGCTCCGCGCCGGCGGCGAGGGCGGCGATCGCTATCCCCTCGATCAGCTGGTGCGGATTGCGCTGCATCAGCTCGCGGTCCTTGAAGGCGCCCGGCTCGGACTCGTCGGCGTTGCAGCAGAGGTACTTCGCCATGTCGCCGCGGGGCAGGAAGGACGCCTTTTTGCCCATCGCGAAACCGGCGCCGCCGCGGCCGCGCAGGCCGGAGTCTTCGAGCTCCTTGAGGATTTCTTCGGGCTCCATCTCCCGGTAGGCCTTCTCGAGGGCGGCGTAGCCGCCGTAGCGCTTGTAGCCGGCGAGGGCGGCCAGCTCCGGGTCTTCGGCGTTCTTCAGCAGGAGGCGCGTCTCAGGCATCGGGGCCCCCGGCAAGCGGGCGTTTCGCCAGCGCCTTCTCGGGGAGCACGTCGGCCCCCGTTCGCAGCTGCTCGATGACGGTGGAAGCGTCAGCCGGCTCGAGCGGGCCGAAGTAGCGGCGGTCGATCGAAACCATCGGCGCGATGTCGCAGGCGCCTAGGCACTCGAAGCCGGTGACGTAGAGATCGTCGCCCTCGGCGGCGGCGCGAAAGGCATCCAGCAGCTCGTCGGCGCCCCGCATCCAGCAGCTGATGTTGGTGCAGACCGCGACTTCGTGGGCGCCGACCGGCTCGGTGTGGAGCAGGTCGTAGAAGCTCGCGACCGACTCGAGGTAGGCCGGCGTCACCCGCATCACCGCCGCGGCCTGGCGGATGCCTTCCGGCGTGCACCAGCCGTAGCGCCGCTGCACCGCCCACAGCGCCGGGATCGAGGCCGATTTGCGGTCCGGGTAGCGGCCCATCAGCGCTTCGATGTGCTCGCGCAGCTCCGCCGGGCAGTCGACTTCGTGCAGCTCCGGCACTTCAGCTGAGGATCGGTCTGGAATCCGGCCCTCGCTGACAGCGGGATCCACTGGGAGATGCGGCCGCTCTTCCCTCACCGATCGACCCCGCCCAGGATCGGGTCCAGCATGCCGAGGTTGACGATCAGGTCGGCGACGTAGCCACCCACCGACATGTCGCGGAAGGACTGCAGGTTGACGAAGGAGGGGTCGCGGAAGTGGACGCGGGCGGGCTTCGAGGAGCCGTCGGCGAGGACGAAGCAGCCCAGCTCGCCGCGCGGCGACTCGATCGCGTAGTAGGTCTCGCTCGGCGGCACCCGGTAGCCCTCGGTGACCAGCTTGAAGTGGTGGATCAGCGCCTCCATCGAAGTCGAGAGCTCCGAGCGCGGCGGCAGCACGTACTTGCGGTCGTCGGCGATGTAGGGGCCTTCGGGAAGGCCGTCGAGCGCCTGCTCGACGATCCGCACCGACTCGACCATCTCGGCGAGGCGGACGCGGTAGCGGTCGTAGCTGTCGCCGATGGTCCCGACCGGGATCTTGAAGTCGTACTTGGAGTAGTCGAGGTAGTCGAAGACCTTGCGCAGGTCCCACGGCTCGCCGCTGGCGCGCAGCAGCGGGCCCGTCACACCGAGGTCGAGCAGGCGCTGGCGGGGGACGATCCCGACGTTTTTGGTCCGCTGCAGGAAGACCTCGTTGCGATCGAGCAGGTCTTCGTACTGGCCCACCCGCACGGGCATCTCGGCGATGAAGTCGCGCAGCTTCTGCTCGAAGCCGAGCGGGATGTCCTCGATCACCCCGCCGACCTGGAAGTAGCGCGTGTGCATGCGCTGCCCAGTCGCCATCTCGAAGAGGTCGAGGATCCTGTCGCGCTCGCGGAAGCAGTACCAGAGCATCGAGATCGCGCCCAGGTCGAGCGCGGTCGTGCCGAGCCAGACGAGGTGTGAGTGGATCCGGTTCAGCTCCAGGAAGATCACCCGCAGGTGTTTTGCCCGCTCGGGGATCTCGAGCTCGACCAGGCGCTCGACCGCGCCGCAGAAGGCCTGCATCTGGAAGAAGTAGGAGACGTAGTCCATCCGCTCGACGAAGGGGATGACCTTCCAGTAGGACTGCGCCTCGCAGGACTTTTCGATCCCGGTGTGGACGTAGCCGATCACGGGCTTGAGGTCGCGCACCACCTCCCCTTCGAGCTGCACGACAAGCCGCAGCACCCCGTGCGTCGCCGGATGGTGGGGGCCGAGGTTGATCGTCATCAGCTCCGCGTCCGGCTCGATCTGGACCTCGGCGCCCGGCAGCTGCTCGCGGGCCTCGGCGGCGGTCTTCTCGAGGATGCTCATGGCCGGCCTTCCCCGACGGGCGCGACCTCGTCGCGGGTGAAGCGGACCGGCTCGCCGCCGATCGGGAAGTCGCGGCGCTGGGGCCAGCCGACGTAGTCCTCGGGCAGCAGGATGCGCCGCAGGTCTGGGTGGCCGCGGAAGACGATGCCGAAGAAGTCGTAGGCCTCACGCTCTTGGAACTCGGCGGTCGGGAACATCTCCACGCAGGAATCGATCGCCGGGAGCTCGCCGGAGGAGGGGTCGGCCAGCATCGCTTTGACGCGGAGGCGCTCGGCGCGGTCGCGATTGAGGAGCTCGTAATGCACTCCAAAGCGGGGTTCCGCCGGGAGGTAGTCGACGGCGTGGAGGCTGGAGAGGAAGGCATATCCCTGCCCGGGGGCCTCGACCAGCCAGCGCAGCACGTCGAGGACCTTTTCGGGGTCGGCAACCAGGACCGCCTGCTCGCGGTCGAAGCTGGTGCCCAGCACAGCTCCGGGATGTCGCTGCTCGATCTCCCCCCGGATCAGCTCGAGCCCGGGAGCGTCAGGCACCGATCGGCTCCCCAGACGGTTGGTTGGAGGCCAATCGTCTGGCCGCCTCGTATGCCTCGGCGTGGTCGGCGCTCGGCTTGCTGGCCGGCCCTCCCCGTGCCCACTCCTCGGTGCCCTCGGCGTTGTAGCGCCGCCGCCAGCCGGGGTCGGGACTGCCCATGATCTTGCGCTGCAGCTTGGTGAAGCCGTAGAGCACCGCCTCGGGACGCGGGGGGCAGCCGGGAACGTAGATGTCGACCGGCATGAACTTGTCGGCGCCCTGTACTACGGCGTAGTTGGAGAACATCCCGGCCGAGGAGGAGCAGGCGCCCATTGCCATCGACCATTTGGGCTCCAGCATCTGGTCGTAGAGCCGTCGCACGACGGGCGCCATCTTGATCGAGACGCGGCCCGAGAGAATGATCATGTCGGCCTGGCGGGGGGAGGCGCGCAGGGCCTCGGCGCCGAAGCGGGCGAGGTCATAGCGAGCCGTGACGATTGAGATCGGCGCCTCGATCGCGCAGCAGGCGAGGCCGAAGGTGAGGGGGAACATCGAGTTGGCCCGCGCCCAGCCGAGCATTTTCTCGAAGTTCGTCATCACCACCCGCTCCTCGACGTAGCGCTCGAGCTCCTCTCCCTCGAGGTCGCCGCGCAGCATGTCGCGGGCGCGCAGCTGCTTGCTGTGCAGGGTCTGCCGCTCTATTTCCAATCCAGTGCCCCCTTGCGCCAGACGTAGACGAAGGCAACGAGGAGCAGGACGATGAAGGTGACCAGCTCGCCGAGCACGAAAACGCTGTCGGCGTCGTTGAGGATGACCCCGATCGGATAGAGGAAGACGACCTCAATGTCGAAGAGGATGAAGAGCATTGCGATCAGGTAGAAGCTGACGCCGAAGCGCAGCCCCCGTGCCGCCTCGACCGGGATCCCGGACTCGTATGGCTCCGCCTGCCGCCTGCTCGCCGCGGTCGCCTTCTGCGACCGCTTCGGCCCGATCAGATGGTTGAGCATCACGAAGGCGCTCCCCACAACGAGGCCGAGGAAGGCGAAGACAAGGATCGGCAGGTAGCTACTGAGCACTGGAGGGTCCGTTCTGGAGGGGGGTCCTGCGTGACGCGGTGCGCCTCGCCTCACCGCTGGCAGTCGCTGTTATACACCTAGATTGTGACAACTTGCTACATAGTAATTTTCCGCATCAGCAAGCGGAACCCCGACTCTCTAAGGAGGAAATGCCGGTGGTCTCGATCCACCTCGTCGTTGGCTGTGCGGTGATCCTGCTCAACCTCCTGGCGGGAGCGATCGGAGGCGCCGCTTGGTTCCGGCGGCGGTCCTCCGTCCCCTTCTGGTACCTGCTGCGCGCGGCGCAGGTCGCGGTCTTCCTCCAGGTCACGCTTGGCGGCCTGCTGGTGTTCAACGGCCACGAAGCGGTCGATGACCTGCATTACCTCTACGGAGCACTGCCGCTCCTCGTCTCGTTTATCGCCGAGGGCGCTCGGGCGGGGGCCGCCGAGCGTGAGCTGGGGGACGTCGACTTCGAATCGCTGCCCGCCGACGACCAGCAGTCGCTGGCCCTGGCGATCGTGCGCCGCGAGATGGGCATCATGGCCGTCAGCTGCGGCGTCATCCTCTTCCTGGCCCTGCGCGCCGCCGGCACCAGCGCCGCTTTTTAGGTGGGCAGCGGCCTGCCCGGGCCCCGGCGGCGCCGTCGCGGTGGGAGGGCCGGCATCGACTGCTCAGCTGAGTGGCCGGTAGCGGCCATCGTGGAAGACGAGCGGCGCCCCCTCGCCGGCCTCGAGGTCGCACACGGCGCCGGTGACGATGACGTGGTCGCCGCCGGCGATCACGTCGCGCAGGTCGCAGGCAATGAAGGCGAGGGCGCCGTCGATCGCCGGGATGCCGTCGCGCCCCTCCCAGCCGACGCCCGTCCACTTGTCCGCCACCGGGGCCTTGGTGGCGAAGGAGCGGGCGATCGGCTCCTGGCCGTCGTGCAGGACGTTGATCCCGAAGCGGTTGGCCGCCTGTACCGCCAGCAGCGTGCGGGAGCCGCGGTCCAGGCAGGCCAGCATCAGCATCGGCTCGATCGAGAGCGAGCAGACCGCATTGGCGGTCGCCCCCGCCGGGCCGTCGGGCCCCATGGCGGTGACGATCGTGACTCCCGTGGGCAGCATCGCCATCGTGGAGCGGAACTGTGCTGGATCTGGCGCTGGCATCGTCAAGGGCGGGGGCGGTACGCGCGGACGCTGGGATCGTCGCCAGACAATATGATGCGCGCCGCGTGCGCCCAGCTCTAGTTACAGCTCTGGCCGTTGCCGCGGCTCTTGGAGTCGCGGCCTGCGGCTTCGGTGAGGAAGGTATCTCGGTCTCCGAGCAGGACCGCGACTACAACGGCGCCACGCTCTTCGCCAGCCACTGCTCCGGCTGCCATACGCTGAGCGCCGCCGGCACGCAGGGAACGGGCAATCGGGGGACGCGCACGCAGGGGCCGAACCTCGACCAGCGAACCGAGAGCTATGACGATGCCCTCTTCGCGATTCAGAACGGCGGCTTCTCCGGCGCGATCATGCCGCAGAACATCGTCGTCGGCGCCGAGGCCGAAGCCGTCGCGCGCTTTGTCGCCGCGTATGCCGGCAAGGATGCCGAAACCTCGCCGCGCCCCGGCGAGGAATCGCCCTAAGTGGCGCTCCGAACACCCCCACGCGAGTCTTCGGACCGCCCCTAACAGTCCCACGCCATGCTCGACCTGAAGCTGATCCGCTCCGACCCTGAGCGGGTCAAGTCGGCGCTGGCCCGCCGCGGCGCCGAGCAGGGCGTCGACGAAGTGCTGGCCCTCGATGCGCGCCGCCGCGAGCTGATTCCCGAGCTCGAGAACGCCCAGGCCGAGCGCAAGGCCCTTTCCAAGCAGATCGGGGAGGCGAAGCAGAAGGGTGAGGAGGCCGAGGAGCTGATGAAGACGGTGCAGGGCTTGAAGGAGACGATCGAGTCCGGCAAGGCCGAGCTGGAGAGCGTCGATGCGGAGCTCGAGCGCGCTGCCACGGCGCTGCCAAACCTTCCCGATCCGGATGCTCCCGACGGGATGACCGAGGAAGACGCGGTCGTCCTGCACGAGGTGGGGGAGAGGACGAGCTTCGACTTCGAGCCCCGGGACCACCTGGAGATCGGCACCGAGCTCGGCCTGATCGAGGTGGAGGCCGCGGCGAACCTCTCCGGCTCGCGCTTCGCCTATCTGATGGGGGACCTGGTGCTCCTCGAGCTGGCGCTGGTTCGCTTCGCGCTCGAGCTCGTTCGCGGCGAGGGCCACGAGCCGGTGGCGCCGCCCGTGCTGGTCCGCGAGGAGGCGCTTTACGGCACCGGCTTCTTGCCCGGGGACCGCGATCAGATCTACGAGGTGCCGAAGGACGACCTCTTCCTCGTCGGCACCTCAGAGGTATCGCTTGCCGGTCTGCACGCTGGGCAGATCCTCGAGGCCGGCACCCTGCCGCTGCGCTACGCGGCCTTCTCGACCTGCTTTCGCCGTGAGGCCGGCGCCGCCGGCCGCGATACGCGCGGCATCTTCCGCGTCCACCAGTTCGACAAGGTGGAGATGTTCTCGTTCGTCGAGCCGGAGGAGTCCGCGGCCGAGCACGAGCGCCTGCTGGCGATCGAGGAGCGGATCCTCACCGAGCTCGAGATCCCCTATCGCGTCGTCAACGTCGCCGCCGGCGACCTCGGCGCCCCGGCGGCGAAGAAGTACGACTGCGAGGCATGGATCCCGAGCCAGGGCCGCTACCGCGAGTTGACGTCGTGTTCGAACACCACCGATTACCAGGCCCGCCGGCTTGGTTGTAGGTATCGCCCGGCCGACGGCGAAGCACCGCTGGCAGTGCACACGTTGAACGGCACCGCGGTCGCCGTCGGTAGAACGATCATCGCGTTGATCGAGAATCGGCAGGAGCGGGACGGCGGATTCACTCTACCTAGTATTTTGCATTCACACGGTTCACCTGAAAGGATCCCGTCACAATGAGCACGAGCGTACGGGAGGCCAAGCGGGTCGTCCTCTGTGATGACCATGAGATTGTTCGCGAGGCGATCAAGGCGCGGATGGCGAACTCGAGCGTGCTCGAGATCGTCGGCGAGGCCGCCGACGGGCGCGACGTGGTCGAGGTCGTCAAGGAACTGGAGCCCGATGTCCTGATCATCGACGTCGAGCTGCCCAGGCGCGACGGGATCGAGGCCACCAAGGAGGTCCTGAAGGCGCGGCCGCGGACCAAAGTAATCATCTTCACCGCCCACGCCCAGCCGGACCTCCTGGCCCTGGCGTTGCGCGCAGGCGCCTCGGGCTACGTGCTCAAGTCGGCACCCGCCGAGGACATCGCCCGGGCGGTGAAAGCTGTCACCGGCGGGGGAACCTTCCTCGGCGGCGACTTCGCCGGCGGCAAGCCCTCCGAGGTGGAGAAGCTGCTCGACCTCTCACCGCGCGAGCGCCAGATCCTCGAGCTGCTCGCCGAGGGGCTGCGGGTCAAAGAGATCGCCGACCGGCTCGGGCTCAGCCCCGCCACCGTCCACACCCACGTGCGCAACGCGATCGCCAAGCTGGAGGTCGACACCCGTACCGAGGCGGTCGCGCTGGCGGTGCGCTTCAGCTATCTCGGCGCCGGCGGCCTTTAGGCGCTAGCTCTTCTCGAGGTCGAGCGCGCAGCCGTTGATGCAGTAGCGCTTGCCATCCGGCCCCGGGCCGTCCTCGAAAACGTGGCCCAGATGTGCGTCGCAGTGTTTGCAGACCACCTCGGTGCGCCGCATGAAGAGGCTGTTGTCGGGCCGCAGCTCGACATTCTCGAGGTTGACCGGCTCGGTAAAGCTGGGCCAGCCGGTTCCGGAGTCGAACTTCGTATCGGAGGAGAACAGCTCGCTGCCGCAGCACACGCAGCGATACATCCCCTCGTCCTTCTCGTCCCAATAGGGCCCGGTGAAGGCGCGCTCGGTGCCGGCCTTGCGGGTTACCTCGTACTGCTCGGGGGTGAGCTGCTCCCGCCACTCGGGGTCTGACTTCTCGAGCTTGGCCATGTCCCAAGGGTACGCAACGAGATCGCCGTTCCCGCCAGGGCCATCGCCGCGGCCACCAGGAATGCGCCCTCATAGCCGCTCAGCACCGCGGCCACGCCGGCCAGCGGAGCGCCGATCCCGACCCCGGCATCGAAGAACGCCGTGAAGGTGCCAAGCGCAGCGCCCCGCTTGCGTCTCGGGGACGCGGCCGACCACGATCAGGGAGAGCGCCGGGTACAGGAGCGAGAAGGCGGCGCCCATCGCCAACGCTCCGGCGATTGCGACCTCGAGGCTGGGGGCGAGCCCGATAGTCACCAATCCAATCGCCTCGACCACGCCGGCCGCGATCGCGACTCTCCGGGGGCCGACCCGATCGGGCAGGTCGCCGCCCGCCAGCCGGGTGAGCACCACCATCGTCGCGAAGGCGCCGAAGACGGCCGCTCCATGGCCGATCCCCTTGTCCTCCAGATGAAGGACGACGAAGGCGGCGATTGTCGCGTAGCCGATCGAGGCCAGGGCGAGGGAGCTGCCGGGGAGCAGTGCCTCACGAGCGATCAGAGGATGCTTTTCGGCCGTGGGGAGGGGATGGAACGGTTCTGGCAGGCGGGTCGCCAGCAGCGCCCCGAGCGCCGGCATCGCCGCGGCGAAGATCCAGACGAGGGTGTAGCCGGAGACGTTCAGCAGCAGCTCGCCGATCAGCGGGCCGATACTGAGGCCCGACCAGACGGCGAGCCCATAGAGGCCGATCACGCGTCCACGCCGCTCCGGGGGGGCGAGGTCGACGATCCAGGCCGAGCCGGCGGTGAAGACGGTCCCCTCGCCGGCACCGAGCAGCAGGCGGGCGAGGATCAACCCGGGGATGCCGAGCGGGAGCAGATAGAGAAGGCCTGAGATCGCGACCACGATCGAGCCGAGGAGGACGGCGGGCCGGCGACCGCGGCGATCGGCGAGGCGGCCGGCGAAGGGACGCAGGAGGAGGCCGGTGACGGCGAAAGAGCCGATCACCACGCCGACGGCGATATTGCCTCCGTCGAGCGGCCCATGGACGTATCGCGGCAGCACCGGCAGTACGGCGCCAACCGCGACCAGGCCGCTGAAGGTGACGGCGAAGACGCCGGCAAAAGCGATCCAGGGATTGGGGACGGCGGCCTCCTCGATGGCGTCCGGGCGAGCGGCGCCGGCCTCCTTCGTGCTCATCGCAGCAGCGCGGCGAGATCCTCGACGATGTGGTCGGGCGCCGGGCTCGCCTGCTCGGCCTCCTCCCGCGAGGTTGCGCCGCTGAGGACCAGGATCGTCTCCAGGCCCGCCCGGCGGCCGCCCTCGATATCCGAGGCGAGCCGGTCGCCGACCATCGCCACGCGTCTGGCGCTGGGCATCCGCTGCCGCGCCTGCTCGAACAGGTGCCGCTCGGGCTTGCCTCCAATCTCCGCGACGGCGCCGGAGGCCGTCTCAACCGCAGCGAGGATCGCGCCGGTCCCGGGCCAGGCCCCGCCCGGCATCGGCAGGGTCGGGTCACGACTTGTCGCCAGCAATGCCGCCCCGCCTTGCAGCATCCGCGTCGCCATCAACAGCTCCTCGTAGTCAAAGCCGCGGTGCCCGGAGACGACGACCAAATCGGCGCTGGTCCCGTCGCCGTCAACAAGCCGCAGCCCGGCCGCTTCGACCTCGGCCTTCAGCGCCTTGGCGCCGATTACGAATGCCGCCGCCCCCCTGCCGCCTCGCTCGCCGGCCAGCTTGGCGGTGACGATGCCGGCGGTGACGATGCGCTCCTCCTCAACCGCGACGCCGGCGTCATGCAGCCGTTGCGCGTAGGCGGCGGCCGGCTTGGCTGGATTGTTGGTGACGAAGACGATCTCGCAGCCCTGCTCGAGCAGCTCACGCAGAGCCTCTGCCGCGCCCGGCAGCAGCTCGCTGCCCAGCCAGACCACTCCGTCGAGGTCGATCAGAAGCCCATCGAATTCTGTCCCCAGCGCCATTCGCGGCAGGCTAGCCGCTCCCCTGCAAGGGGGGAGAGTTCTGCCGGCCCAGCTCTCTGTATCTCCATGCGCGTTCAGGCCCTCCTTGTCGTCTGTCTCTGTGTCGTGGCGCTTGCGCTCGGCTTGCTGGCCGCGGCGGGGGGAGTGGTGGCGCTGGAAACGCCCGGGCCGGGCCGCTACGCGGTCGGGCCTGCGACTCAGCGCTCGGTGGGCGTCGAGTGCGCCCACCCACGGGCGCTGCGCCTGGTTCGCTTCGAGGATGGCTCGGCCCAGCTCAAGTGCGCGGAGCAGATCCTGGTGCGGGTTTCGATTCCCGGCCGGTAGCCGCGACCTCCCGTATGCTCAATTTGGTTTTGAGCATTCGACGAGGAGGTTCAGATTGAGGTATTCACGATGGCATCGACTTGCCGTGTTGGGAGTCGCGCTTGCCCTTGCCGGCACCGCCGCAACTGCGCAAGCAGCCGTTGACCCGGCGCCGCAGACCCAGCAGCTGCGCTTCTATGACCGCGACTGCGCCGATTTCGCGACCCAGCGCCAGGCGCAGCGCTTCTACAGGCGCCACAACCCGAGCCGGGACCCCCACGGCCTCGATGCCGATCGCGACGGGTTCGCCTGCGAGAGCCTGCCCTAGGAACGGCTGCCGGTAGCCTTGCCGCGCAAGGCGATGGAGGCGGCAACCACAACAGCGGCGAGGCCGGTATCGCGACCGGTCGAGCGGGGCCTGCCTCCCGGCCCGCCGCTGCCGCGGGCGGTTCAGACCGCGATCTGGTCGCGGCGCGCCCGGCGGCTGCTCTTTTCCTGCCACGAGCGCTACGGGGACATGTTCACTTTGCGGATCGCCTACGAGGGCACCTGGGTGATGCTTGCCGATCCCGAGGCGGTCAAGCAGGTCTTCACCGGCGATCCGGCCATCTACCACGCCGGGGAGGGCAATCAGATCCTCGCCCCGATCCTCGGCCGCAACTCGATCCTCGTCCTCGACGAGAAGCCCCATATGAGTCAGCGCCGGCTCTTGCTGCCGCCGTTTCACGGCGAGCGAATGCAGGGCTATGGCGAGACGATGCGCGAGATCGCCGCGCGCGAGATCGACAGCTGGCCGCTCGGAGTGCCCTACAAGCTGCGTCCGCGCATGCAGGCGATGACCCTGGAGATCATCCTGCGCACCGTCTTCGGCGTGCGCGAGGGCGAGCGGCTGGTCGAGCTGCGCGATTCCCTGCGCCACTTCCTCGACCTCACCACCGACCCCCGCCAGATCCTCCCCCTGGTGCTCTTCGGGCCGTCCCGGGTGCGCCGGCTGCCCTGGTTTCGCCGCCGGATCGACCGCGTCGACGAGCTGATCTATCGCGAGATCGCCGAGCGCAGGCGGGCGGGCGATCTCGAGGACCGCGACGACATCCTCTCGCTGCTGGTCGCCGCGCGCCACGAGGACGGCAGCCCGATGAGCGACGAGGAGATCCGCGACGAGTTGCTGACCCTGCTGGTTGCCGGTCACGAGACCACCGCCACCTCCCTCTCATGGGCGGTCGAGCGGCTCGTCCGCCATCCGCAGAAGCTGGCTCGGCTGCGGGAGGAGGTTGGCAACGGCTCCGAGGACTACCTGACCGCAACCATCCAGGAGACGCTGCGCCTGCGACCGGTGATCTCGATCGTGATCCGCCGCCTCACCCAGCCGGTCGAGATCGGCGGCTACGAGCTTCCGGCCGGCGTCTCGGTCGCCCCCTCCGTCTACCTCGTCCATCGCAATCCGCAGATCTACCCCGAACCGGAGCGCTTTCTTCCGGAGCGCTTTCTCACCGAGCCGCCCGGCACCTACTCCTGGATTCCCTTCGGCGGCGGCGTGCGCCGCTGCCTCGGCGCCTCCTTCGCCCAATTCGAGATGGCCGTCGTCCTCCAAGAGCTGGTCCGCCGCCACGAGATTCGCCCCGCAAGGCCTGAGCCCGAGCCCATCTTCCGGCGCGCGATCACCGAGACCCCGCGGCACGACGCCGAAGTCATCCTCGGCTGAGCCCTCAGTCAGGGAGTGCGTAGGCCTTGGGGCAGGCGCCCCGGCCGAGGCCTCAGCCGCAGCCGGTGTTGTTGCCGCACGAACTGCACGTGTAGCAACTGCCGGTGCGCTGCATCATGCCGCCGCACTGCTCGCAGGCGGGCCCCAGATCCAGGCCTGACATCTTGGCCGGCACGACGGGGGGCGTGTCGGTGAAAGCGGATGCGGCCGGAACCGCCCCGCCGTTCGCCTTCTCGGCGCCGTTGCCGTTGCCCGGCTTGGCATGGCCGTTGCCGCCGTTCGCCGGACCGGCGGTGTCGGTCGGGATCCCGAGCCCCAGCTGTGAGGTCTCGGCGTCTTTCTTGGCCCGCACCTCCGCGGTCATGATCCCCAGTTCCTCGAGCGTCTCAGTGTCCTCGATGAAGCGGCTCGCGACCCAGCGCATGATGTAGTCGGGCAGCGATTTGGCGAAGGGGATCTCCGGGTTGCCGGTGATGCCCTCCGGCTCGAAGCGCATATAGCTGAACTTGCGCACGAAGTCTTCGAGTGGCACGCCGTACTGCAGCCCGAGCGAGATCGCCGTCGCGAAGGCGTTCATCAGCCCCCGCATCGTCGAGCCCTCCTTGCCGATGTCGGTGAGGAAGATCTCCCCGACCGAGCCGTCCTCGTATTTACCGGCGGTGATGTAGCCCTCGTGGCCGGAGATCGAGAACTTGTGGGTGATCGATTCGCGCTCGCGCGGCATCTTCTTGCGGACCGGCTCGGCCATCGCGACCTCCGCCTCCTTCTCCTCCTGGGCGTCGGTGCGCAGCGCCTGCGCCGTCTTCGAGCCGTCGCGGTAGATCGCCAGCGCCTTCAAGCCGCCCTGCCAGCCGCGCGTATAGGCGTCGGCGATGTCCTCGACGGTTGCCGACTGCGGCAGGTTGACCGTCTTGGAGATCGCTCCCGATATAAAGGGCTGGGTCGCGGCCATCATGTCGATGTGGCCGGTGTGGGAGATCGCCCGCTCGCCGACGGCGACATCGAAGACCGGCAGGTGCTCGTCTTTCAGGCCCGGCGCGCCGACGATCGTGTTCTTCTCGGTGATGTGGGCGGCGATCTGGTCGACCTCGGCATCGGAGTAGCCGAGCGTGCGCAGCGCCAGCGGCACCGAGCGGTTGGCGATCGTCATCTGCCCGCCGCCGACCAGCTCCTTGAACTTGACCAGCGAGAAGTCGGGCTCGATGCCGGTCGTGTCGCAGTCCATCAGGAAGCTGATCGTCCCAGTCGGGGCCAGCACGGTTGCCTGTGCGTTGCGGTAGCCGTGCTCCTCGCCCAGCTCGACCGCCTCGTCCCAGGAGCGCTGCGCGGCCTCCAGCAGATCGCCCTTGATGCCCGTCGGGTCTACGTCGTACGAAGCGTCGCGGTGCATTCGCATCACCCCGTTGTGGGCATCGCGGTTCTTCTCGTATTCGTCATAGGGCCCTGTCGCGCCGGCGGCGATCAGCGCCGACTGGCGGTAGGCACGCCCCGTCATCAGCGCCGTGATCGCGGCGGCGACGTTGCGGCCCTCGTCGGAGTCGTAGGGCAGGCCGTCAGACATCAGCAGCGCGCCGAGGTTCGCGTAGCCGAGGCCGAGCTGGCGGAAGGCGTTGGCGTTGGCGGTGATCTCCTCGGTCGGGTAGCTGGAGAAGCCGACGACGATCTCCTGGGCGAGAAAGACGATGTCGACCGCGTGCTCGAAGGGCTCGACGTCGAAGCTGCCGTCCTCCTTGCGAAATTTCATCAGGTTGAGCGAGGCCAGGTTGCAGGCAGAGTCGTCGACGTGCATGTACTCGCTGCAGGGGTTGGAGGCGTTGATCCGACCCGACTCCGGGCAGGTGTGCCAGCGGTTGATGATCGTGTCGTATTGAACGCCGGGGTCGGCGCAGCGCCAGGCGGCATCGGCGATCTGGTTCATCAGCTCCCGGGCCGGCAGCGTCTTTGTCGTCGCGCCGCCGTTGCGGGCGGTCAGGTCCCAGTCCTCGCCGGCCTCGACCGCCTCCATGAAGTCGTCGGTGACGCGGACCGAGTTGTTGGCGTTCTGGTACTGGATCGAAGTGAAGCCCTCGCCGTCGATCGACATGTCGAAGCCGGCATCGCGCAGCGCCTCGGCCTTCTTCTCCTCGTCGGCCTTGCACCAGATGAAGTGCTCGATGTCCGGATGGTCGACGTCGAGCACGACCATCTTCGCCGCCCGCCGCGTCTTGCCGCCCGACTTGATCGTCCCTGCCCAGGCGTCGGCGCCGCGCATGAAGCTGACCGGGCCGCTCGCGGTGCCGCCCTTCTGCAGCGGCTCCATCGAGCCGCGGATGTTGGAGAGATTGATGCCGGAGCCGGAGCCGCCGCGGAAGATGTTGCCCTCTTTGGTGTTCCAGGCGAGGATCGACTCCATCGTGTCCTCGACGCTGAGGATGAAGCAGGCCGAGCACTGCGGCGTCTCCTCGAAGCCGACGTTGAACCAGACCGGCGAGTTGAAGGCCGCCTTCTGGTTGAGCAGGATCGCGGTCAGCTCCGCCTCGAAGGCATCAGCATCCTCGGGGGAGGCGAAATAACCCCCCTCGCGACCCCAGTTGGAGATCGTCCCCGCCACCCGGCCGATCATCTGTTTGACGGAGCTCTCGCGCTCCTCGCTGCCGAGCTGCCCGCGGAAGTACTTCTGGGCGACGATGTTGGTCGCGTTCTGCGACCAGCTCTTCGGGAACTCGACCCCGCGCTGCTCGAAGGCCGGGTTCTCGGGGTCGCCGATCACCGCGTCGCGGATCTCCCACTCGACCTCGTCGAAGGGGTGGACGCCCTTGCGGCTGAAACGGCGTTCGATGGCGAGGCCCTTCGAGCCGACCCGAAGTGTCTCTGAAGCAGTCCTAGCCATCTCTTTCTCCTCCGTCCGAAATCTGCCGAGCTGACGATCTTGTCTGGAGCGCCAGACGGACTTTTGGACTAGCGCTGAATTTGGCTTTCCAATAACGAAAATACCGATTCCAGTCGCCCCGGAAGTACCCCTTCCCGGGACGCCCTAACGAGTCGCGGCGATCTTGCCCCAGATCACCCCTCCGCGCCTGCCCCGTTTGCCGATTTTCCGCAGCTTGTTTTTGGGCCGATTTCGGAATCGGCCGCACTCTGGGCCGATGGGAGGGTGGCGCACCCTCGAAATGGACCCTTTGCGAGGCGCCCCGCGTCTTGGCAGCGATGCAAGTTTCCGCGCTTCGGCCTGCTCAGCCTAGAAATTCGCCGCCCCTCGACGGCCTGACCGACGCTCTGGACGCGATCCTCCTCATTTTCGCCTCCCTCCTCCTGGCGGCGGCGATCGGGGTGCTGATCGCGGCCCTGCTGCGCCGGCGCAACCTGGCCTGGACCTGGGGGTCGGTGGGGATCCCGGTGGCGGCGACGATTGCGCTCCTGATTCTCTTCGGCAGGCTCTCGGGGGATGCCGCGCCGAGTGCCATGGCCGCCTCTGTGGGGGTGCTGGTGGGCGTCTTTGGCTGGGGCCTCTACCGGCGCGTCGAAGACTTTCGGGCAGGTGGAGACCGCGAGGTGACCGCCTCCGAACAGCGCGGCCTCCTCGACGGGTTGCGCCGCCGCCTCGCGGAGCGGCGAGATCACGTCGGTCCGACCCTCAGCGAAGGCCTGCCGGTGGGGCGCAACCAGCGCGGTGAGCTGGCGCTGGTCCGGCGTGGCAGCGCCAGCTCCGGGTCCCACGTGTTGATCCCGGGTGCGACCGGGGCGGGTAAGAGCACCTCGCTTGCCGCGCTCCTGGTCGAGTACGTCGTGCGCTCGGGCTTTGGGGCGGTCGTCCTGGAGGCGAAGATCGATTCGGCCCTGCACGATGCCGCGGTGAAAGCGGCCCGGGCACGGGGCGCGCCTTTCCACTTCGTCTCCCCGTCGGGGCCCGGCGTCTACGATCCCCTCGCCCACGGCAGCATCGACGAGCGCTCCGAGCGGCTCGTCGCGGTGGAGAACTGGGGCTCGGCGGATGCCGATTTCTACCGCCAGGCGGCGTCGCCGTTCCTGCGCTTGGTGATGCGGGCGCTCAACCGCGCCGCACAGCGGATCACCCTCGCCACGGTCGCCTACTACTGCGATCCCGACGAGCTGGAGAACCTGATCATGCAGGGAGGGGACCCGGAACTGGTCGACGAGGCGCTGTCCACGATCTCCTCTCTGCGCGCCGACGAGCGGCGCGCGATTGCCGGCCTGCGGGCGCGGCTGCGCAACCTGGCCTCCTCGGAGTTCGCCCGCGACTGGCTCGACCCGATCCGCCCCAATGCGGCGCGCTTCGACCTGCGTGACGCGATCCGCCGGCGCGAGGTCGTGTATTTCCGCTTCGACACCGATCGCACCGGCAAAGTCGGCAGTGCGATCGCGCAGATGGTGCTGCTGGACCTGGGGGCGACGGCCAGCACCCTGATGGGCGGAGGGGTGGGCACCTTTGTGGCGGTCGACGAGTTCGGCGCCCTGCAAGCGCCGGCGCTCGACCGCCTCTACGCCCGGGGGCGGGCGGCGGGGTTCAGTGTTGCGGTGGGTACCCAGACCCTCGCCGACCTGCGCGCCGCCGGAGTGGCGGTACGCGAGCGCATCGGGGCGACAGTGGAGTCGATCGTCTGCCATCGGATCGGCGAGCAGGCCGACGCGGAGTGGGTGGCGGAGCTGATTGGTGCGGTGCCGACCTGGCAGAGCACGATCCGTACGGATCGTCTCGGCATCCCGATCGATCAGGGCACACGCACACGTGGTTACCGGTTTGAGGTCAACCCTTCCCAGTTGCAGCGTCTCGGTGCTGGCGAGGCATATGTGGCGCGCTTGGATGCCGTCACCTCGCGTCGTGGCTCCCGGGTCTCTGTTGTGCCGGCGTGGGAGCGATTGCGAGAGCTCTCGGCCGTGGCATGACCAAATAGCCCTGCGGGGCACGTCAGGAGAAGACAAATGAACACAGTGATGTTGATCGGGACACTGACCAGAGATCCCGAGCTGAAGGAGAGAGAGAAAACCAAGATCTGCGACATGCGTCTGGTTGAGGCCGGAGGCCGTCGTGAGACGCCGCTCTACATCGACGTCTCGACCTTCGGTCGCCAGGCCGAGGTCTGCAGCCAGTATCTCTCCAAAGGCCGTCAGGTTGCGATCAGCGGTCAGCTCCGTTTCCGGGAGTGGGAGAGCGACGACGGCAACAAGCGATCGATGCACACGATTGCCGCCGAACACATCGACTTCCTCACCGGTGCCGGCGTCGGCGGCGGCGGCAAAAAAGGCGGTGGAGGTGGTGGCGGTGGCGGACGTTCCGGCAAAGGCGGCCGGCCGGGTGGCGCTCGCGGAGGTCGCGGCCGTGAGAGCCGGCCGGGCTCCGGCGGCGGCAAAGCAGCAAGCTGAGTTCGAGAAGGCCCCGATGCCCCCTTGGCGTTGGGGCCTCTTCGAGCTACCCTGTTTGTTCGGAGGCGCCTTGGAGGTTGAATGTTTTCGACTACAAGACGCTGGAGAGGTATCGACGTTGCATCCTCTGACGTCTTGGGGTCGATGGACCACACTGCCCTGTGTGGCGACACCCGAGCCGGCCGCTCTGCGGCGGCGGAATCGTGATGGAGGTCGCGACGCTCACCCGCGGCCTTCCGGCTCAGCGGCGCGCTCGCAGCTTTGAACGCGATTGCGAGCGGCTTCGCCCCCTCGGTGAGGCATTCGTACTGCGCCGCTTCGGCGGTTCGCTCAACCGTGCCGATGCAGAAGACGCGGTCTCAGAAGTACTGATCCGGCTGCACCGGCGGGTGGCCGAGGGGCGGCCGCCAAAAAACCTTCGCGCCGCCTTCTTCACCAGCGTACGCAACGCGGCCATCGACCAGCTGCGCTCGCGGGCGGCGAAACCGACGGTTGCGCTCGAGGCGGCTGCCGAAGCCACCTCCGACAGCGCCAGCCCGGTCGAGTGCGCGGAGAGCCGCGAGGATGCCGTGCGCCTGCAGGAGGCCCTGCAGCGGATGCGGGGCAACTACCGCGAGGCGATCGTGCTGCGCTTTGGCCTTGGGATGACGGTCCCCGAGATCTCCCGTCACCTGAAGATCAGCCTGCCGGCGGCGAAGAAGCTGGTCCTACGGGCGACGCAGCAGGCAAAAAAGCGCCTGGAAGCGATCGAGGGCGCCGAGTTCTGCCCCGAGATGCGCGACCTGGCTCGCCGTTCTCTGTTTGAGAAGGAGGCCTGCGGGCTGGCGAGCGCCGGCGAGGCCGAGATCCTGCGCAGGCACTTCGAGCACTGCGGCTCATGCAAGTCGTTTCTCGCCAACCTCCACCAGACGCTGCACGAGTTCGGCTCCGTCGCCCTCCTCGGGGCCGGCGCCGGAGATCAGCTCAGCGGCTCGGTCGGCGTTGTCGACCACCTGGCGCAACTGGTGGACGGCGCCGCCCGGGGCGTCGAAGCCGGCGCCGGTAAAGCGCGCCTGGCCGCCTACAAGGTGTCGGGTGCTTTTTCGGCTGCCGACGGCGGCACCGCCGGCGCGCTCGCAAACACCGGTCAGAAGGTCATCGCGATCTGCAGCGCCGGCGCGGCGACGACGGCGACGTGTCTGGCCACGGGCATCGTGGGCCCCGGGGTGGGGGCCACGGCTCCACCGGCCAAAGGCAAGGACGTTCCCGCCAAGGTGGAGAAGGTCGCCGAGCCCGCAGCCCCGGCCCCGGTTCCACTCCCGGCTCCCGAACCTGCTCCCGTCACCGAACCGGCACCCGTCCCGCAAGACACGCCGAGCGACCATCAATCTTCGCCTTCGGACGCCTCCTCGAGTGCTCCCGCCGCGCCGGCTCCAGCCCCGGCCCCGGTCGAATCGAGCCCGTCTGAGTTTGGGATCGAAGGCGGCTCCGCTCCAGCCCCTGCGCCTGCACCGGCTCCCGCGCCCGCACCGGCCCCGGCGCCAGCGCCGGCCCCAGCACCCTCCACCTCTTCAGGTGGAGGCTCGTCCGGCGGCTCCGGGGGAGGCGGTGGTGGCTCGGAATCGATCGGCTTCGCCGGATGAGCGGCTGGAATCGATCGGCTTCGCCGGATGACCTGAGCGCATAGCAACCCAAGGGGTATCGAAGCCCCGGCACCAGTCGTCTTATCGCCGAAAGAACGGACGATGGGACGCAAACGAAACGACGTCTTTGTGCTCGGAGACGAGTCACTCGCCACCGAGACGATCGGCGCGCAGAACTCTGATGCCGAGGGGATAAACGATGAAGAAGGCCTGACCAAGAAGCTGCCACGGTTGGGTCCTTCAGGCGCGGGCGCAGCCTTCGCCACCGCATCGCCAGCCCCCCGGCGGTTGGCGGTTCTCGGTCTGGGTGCTGGAACCGCAACCGTAATCACCTGCCTAGTACTCCTCCTCGAGGCTGGTGGTCAAGAGTCCTCGCTTTCGCCAGTGACGTCGTCTTCCACTTCACCGCGCAGTCCGACGGTGAAGAACGCGGCGGTTCCGCCTGCCCCTATGCCGCCGCAGCAACCCATTGCTCGGATGCCGAAGCGAGAGCACCCTCAGCCCCAGCCGCACCATCAGCCACGCAATGAGCCGGAGCGCAAACACCTCCCCCATAAGGCGCCAAACAGCTCGAATGTGGACACCACGGCTGTTGCTGTGGAAACGATTCCGCTCGCGGAACCGGCTCCCGCTCCGGAAAGTGCCCCACCCCCTCCCCCGAGCGCGCCGTCGTCCCTGGATGACGACAGCGCCTCGGGAGGAGGGGAGTTTGGTTTCGAGAGATAACGGTGGTCGATGGCGGTGCAGGCTCGGAGGCAACGGTTGCGGGACGGGTCGGCTTGGGCTGGGAGAGCGCCCGCCGGTCCCGCTATGCGGCCTCCGCGCCTCGCTATCTAGCCACGGCTGCCCTGCTCGTCTTCCTTGCGCTCGGCCTGCGGGCGACCTTCCTCCCGCCGGGCCACCCCTCGCTTCCGCCGCCGCCGCGAGTCAGCGCTGACGCTCCCAGCCAGGACTTCGCCCTGCAGTTCGCGCGCGCCTACCTCACCTACGACGCCGCCCGGCCGGGGGCGCGTACCCAGGCGCTGGCGCCGTTCATGCCCGACACCCTCGACTCCAACGCGGGCTTCTTTCCGGCTCGCGGTTCGCAAGAGGTGATCTGGGTGAATGTGGCCTCCGACCAGCGGGCGCTGGCGGGGGGGCGGGTGATCACGGTCGCCGCCGGAGTGACGACCCAGCGCCGCCCGGTCTACCTCGCCGTCACGGTCCTTCATCGGCGGGGCGAGGCCCTGGCGCTCGCCGGCTATCCGTCCTTTGTCGGTGCGCCGGTGATCGGCACCGACGTGACGCTGCCGGAGCGCGACACGGTCACCGATAAGGCGGTCGTGCAGGTCGTCGATCGCGTCGTGCACAACTACCTGGCGGGCGCCGCCCCCAATCTGAAGGCGGACCTGACCGCGGATGCGGTGGTGACGCTCCCCACCGTCGTCCTTGCCGTGCAAAGCGTCGACGAAGTGCTCTGGACGGCCGGCCCAAGCTCCGAAGCCGTGCTGGCAACGGTCACAGCCGAAGACGGGACGGGCGCTCTCTACACGCTCACTTACGAGCTTGGCATCGCCTATCGCGAGCGCCCTTACGTCGAGTTCATCGAGGTCATCCCAACCGACACCTGATTCCACGTCAATGAAAGAGAGGTAACAAGATGAAGCGCAAGGTCCTCGCAGTCGCGGCGACGAGCGCGGTGGCGCTCGCTGTCATCGCGGCTGCACCGGCATCGAGTGGATCGAGCTCGCCGGCCGGTCTCATCGACACCGCGCAGGCGGCAGCGGTGTCCAAGTCCGGCGGCGGCGGTGGCGGTGGCGGTGGCAATGTCACCGACGCCGGCAACCGGCTGGGCGAATTGCTGACCGGCTGGGCGGTCCCGGTGATCATCGTGCTCGCCGGCTGCCTCCTGGTCGGCGCGCTGGCTTCGCGCAACATCGGCACCAGCGTCGGCATCGTCGTGATCAGCATGATGGGCTTGATCTTCCTGCTTGCTCCGGAGTCGATCGAGTCATTCGCCAAAGGCATCGCTCATTTCGTCTTCTGAGTGGGGCTTCAAAACCGCCCAGGTGAGCTTTCGGGCAGCCGCTAGGCGATGACGGCGGAGCACTCCCGCAAGGTGGTGCGTTCCTACCGGCTCGTCTTCAGGCGGCGCTGGCGGATCTTCCGCCTGCAGAACTGGCGCATCCCGCTGCCGAGCGGCCTGGAGCTGCGGGCCCTGGGCTACTGGCTGGCGGCTCTTGCGGCAGTCGTGATCCTCGCCCGCCTGCCGGTGCTGGGCACCCTCCTCGCCACCGTTCCGGAGTCGGCGCGCCTGATCGCGCTGCCGATCGTCGCCGCCTGGGCGCTGTCGAAGTGGGAGATCGACGGGCGCAGCCCGCACCGGGCGATGGTCGGGCTCGGGGGCTACCTCCTGCGCCCCCGCACGCTGGCCGGGCTGCGTCGCTGCCCGCGAGAGGGAAGCGAGTTCGCACCGCTGCGGCAACTCGCGCTGGCGCCCGACCTGCAGGGCGGGACATACCCACGGGGGAGGATCCAGGGCCCGGCCAAGCTCCTCCTGCGCTACTCGGTCCAGGTGGCGCTGGAGGGCGTCCCGCGCAGCGCCAGGGGCAGCCAGGCCGAACGGCAGGCGGCGGCGCGGCGATGGCAAATCAGACCGGCCGGCGGGCCTCCTCTGCACAAGGGCAAGGTGCTCGAGGTGCCGGCGGGGCGGACGGTGGTCTTCGGAGCGGCGCGCAAGTGAGGTCACCCCACTACTTCTTCTGGGCCAACCTGGTGCTGCGCACGCCCACCGATGCCTGGGCGGTCTATGAGCTGGAGGGCCAGAGCTACCCGGGCCTCTCGGATTCGCGCAAGATCGAAGTGGGCGAGCGCCTCGAGGCCCTCGCCTACACGCTCGAGACCGATTTCCAGATCATGCGCATCTCACGCGCCTTCGATGCCGAGGCCTACGTGGAGCGGGCGCTGGCGACGCTCGATCCCAGGCACGGACAGCGGCAGGCCTTCGAGCGCCACCTCGCCGAACATCGCTCCGAGTTCGAACGCCGCCAAGTGGTGCGGCCGGAGGTCTATCTCGCCGTCCGCCTCGAATCGGGCGCCGCCGCCGGCCCCCTGGCGGGGGCCCTCGACGGCGCCTCGGAGCTCTGGCGAACCGTTGCCGCCCGCCTCGGCTACGACGAAACGCGAGGGGTCGGCAGCCGCCAGATCGACGCCCTGCGCCGCGCTGAGGAGGCCGCCTACGAGCGAGTGCTCGGCTACCTGGACTGCGAGCGGGTGGGCCCCCAGAGGCTGGCGGCGTTGATTCGCCGCGCCTACACCCGCGGCCTCGGTGAGCCCGATGCCGACAGGGGCTTCGTGCCGCAGGCGCTCAGCTTTCTCGAACCCGAGGGGGAGGAGCGCTTCGAACCCTACGGCTACGACATCCTGCGCCTGCACGAGAGCCGCGTCACCGTCGCCCGCCGCTCGCTGGAGATCGACTCCGAGCGGGGGCACGGCCACCAGGCGCTGCTGGTCCTCGGCGCGATGCCCGAGGAGGCGGTGGTTCCCGGCCCCGTCGCCGAGTTGATGTTCACCCCGCTGGAGGTCGGGTTCGGCGTCGACGCGACGCTTTCGGTCGAGTTCGTCAACAACCGCGACGCCCGCAAGCAGGTCGCGAAGCGCAAAATAGACGCCGACCAGATCGCCCACGAGGAAGCCCAGGGCGATCACGGCCCCACCGTGGAGGGTGCCGAGCGGCCGATGGCGGCCCGCGAGCTGGAGGCCGTTCTCGGCGGCGGCGACCGGCCGCCGCTGCTGCGCTCCGCCCTCACCCTGGCGGTCGGCGGGCGGGACGGCGAGGAGCTCGAGGAACGGGTCGAGCGCTTGCGCGACAGCTACGGGCGGGTGCAGCTGCACCGGCCCAGCGGTGAGCAGCACCGCCTCTTTTTGGCCTCCCTGCCGGCGACCGTCTTCCCGCTGCCCGAGTACAAGGAATATCTGCTCCCCGATCAGCTGGGAGCGATGGTGCCGCACGCGATCAGCCACGCCGGCTCGCGGATCGGCCCCTATATCGGCTACACCCTGACCGGCTCGCGCCAGCCGATCCAGTTCGACCTCGCCGAGGCCTGCCAGCAGAACCGCCCGCCGACGTGCCTGCTCGCCGGCAGCCTCGGCTCGGGCAAGACCATTTTTTTGGAGATGGCGGTCTGGCAGGCGTTCCTGCAGGGTTCGGGGCCGATCGTCGACATCGATCCCAAGGGCGATCACCGCCTCGAGGTGCTGCCGGGGATGGAGGGAAGGATCGAGACGATCGAGCTCGCCCCCGAGGAGCGCTATCGCGGCCTGCTCGACCCGATGCGGGTGGGGGCCGAGGAAACCCGCGAAGACCTGACCTACAACTTCCTCGTCTCGATCCTGCCGACGCCGGTGAAGCCGGAGTGGCAGACCCAGCTGCGCCTGGCGGTCTCCGAGGCCGCCGCCGCCGGGGCGAGAAGCTGCGGTGAGGTCGTCGAGCGGCTGGCCGGCTCCGGCGAGCGCGACGCGGTCGAGGTTGCCAGAGCGCTGGAGGTGCACGGCTCCGGCGGCCTCGCCCGGCTCGGGCTCGGCACGGCGCAGACCGAACTGCCCAAGGTCGGCGACGCCCAGGTCGTCTCTTTGCGGATTCGCAATCTGACCCTGCCGCTGGCCGGCACCGCGCGCTCGGAGCTGGCGGAGGAGGAGCGCACCAGCCTCGCGGTTCTGCGCCTGCTCGCCGCCTACGCGCTGCGCCTCTGCGCCTCCGACACCTCGCGGCACTCCGTGCTGGCGATGGACGAGGCCTGGGCGCTGACATCCGACAGCCAGGGGCGCGCGCTCCTGGAGCGAATCAGCCGCCTCGGGCGCAGCCAGAACATCACCCCGATCCTGGCGACCCAGATGCTGGGCGACGCCGCGGAGCTGGAGCCGCTTGTCGGCGCGCTGTTTGCGTTCGGGGTCGAGACGGAGGCCGAGGCGCGCAAGGCGCTGACCCTGTTGAGGCTCGACGTCGACGACGAGACTGCGGTGCAGAGGCTGCTCGGCTACCGCGCCGGCCGCTGCTACCTGCGTGACTTCGAGGGCCAGGTGGCCCCGATCCAGATCGATCCGCCGCAGTGGCTGCTGGGCGAGTTGGACACCACACCGCAGCGCAACGAGCCCCTCGCACCGCGCGCGGTTGCGTCGACGAACGGCTTCGCCGAGATCGCAGATGTGGTGGACGAGTAGGAGCGGCAAGCATGGCGCGATAGACGCCGCGAAATTTCTCGCGGCGGTGGTGGTGGCACTTCTACTAACAGCCCCCGAGCCCGCCCTTGCCGTGCGCCAGGACGGGCCGGTCGTCCTCTATACCCGCGGCGCCGGCGCGCAGGCGGCAAAAAAAGAGGTTGGCGGCTCTCCGGCACCCTCGCAGGGAAAAAAAGGCGCCAAAGCCCCCAATCCACTGGCGGTCAAACCGCCGACGCAGCCGGCCGATCCTCCCGACCGGCCGAAAGGCAAAGCCGCCCCCGAGCCCGCCCCGCTGCCAATCGACCCTCAAGCGGACGCCCTCAAAGGCTTGGGGGAGCAGGGGCAGGTCGATCCGATCAGCGGCCTCGGACTCCGCAACCCGGCCTGCGACGCGCTGAACGAGATCCGCGACCGCCTCACCCGCCTGGCCTGCGAACTGAACGGCACCCCGGAAAGCAATTACCCGCCCACCAACTACGGCTTCGACACCTTCATCGACAGCGGCATCGACTCGCCGCTGGGCAACGGCCTCTCGATAATCGTCTGGCTGCTCAACGGGATCTGGCTGGGGGTGAACTTCATCCTCCGCTGCGTATTCGAGTTGCTGGGCTTGGCCTTCGGGCTCAACCCCTTCGGCAACGGGGAGACGATGCGCCAGATCAGCGGCTCGATCGGGCGCATCTATTCGCGCATCACCGGTCCCTGGCTGTCGACGCTCATCGTGATGGCGGGCATCTGGTTTGCCTACAAGGGCCTCGTCAGGCGCGAAATCGGCGCCAGCGTCTCGGGAACCCTGGCGGCGGTCGCAATGCTCGTCTTCGGCCTCTGGATCGTGCACTCGCCAGGCCAGACGGTCGGCCGGGTGGCGAATATGTCGAACGAAGTTTCGCTGGGGATCATCAGCGCCCCCCATACGGGCTCGATCTCGCGGCCGATGGGCAGCTTCGCGGAAGCGATGTCGCGGACTTGGCCGCGTCTGATCGAGGTTCCGTTCGCGGGGCTCAACTTCTCAGACGTCAGCTGGGCGATGGGGCCGCCCCCGGCAGAGGCGGTGGAGAAGGCGAACGAAAAGCTCTGCGACGACGTCGGCACCCAGGCCCTGTTCGAAGCCAGCGAGGGCTCCGACGGCGATGTCGACAAGGCCTGCGAGGAGTTCGTGCAGAACCGCTACGGCAAACCCAAACGGGTGATCGACCTGTACCTGCGGTCCTCGCCCAACAGCCCCCCGCGCGAGGCCCTCTGGCAGTACTTCGACAAGGACGAGGCCGACCTCTATAAGGCCAAGGTCGCCGCCCAGGGGGGCGACGGCGTTCTGACCCGCCTCTCGATGCTGGCTCTCTTCCTGGTCGGGCTCTTCGGCGCCCTGATGCTGCTCGCTTGGCTGGCGCTGCGTCTCTTCACCCAGGCGGCGATCGGCTTCGTGCTGCTGATGGCCGCACCATTCGCGCTCTTCTTTCCCCTCCTCGGCGATTCGGGCCGCCGCGCCTTCAAGACCTGGGGCCTGACACTGCTCGGCGCCACCCTCGCCAAGGTGGTCTACGCGGCGTTCCTGTCGGTCGTGCTGATGGGCATCACGACCCTGGGCCGGCCGGGAGGGGCGATCGGGTTTCTGCTCGCGTCGGCGTTTTGCTGGGCCGTGTTCTTGAAGCGCGCCGAGCTGATCAAATGGCTGAGTGTCGGCGATACCGAGGCGATGCGCTCGCTCTCGGTGCCGAGCCAGATAGCGGCGCTCGCACTCGGCCGGCGGGTATGGAGGACGGCCACCGGAGTGGCGGGGGGTGTGGTCGGGGTGCGCCGGGGGCAAATGTCCCGCCAGGGCCAGCCACCGCCACGGGGCTCCGGGCGGCCGGGGGAAAGGCGCGATGGCACGCGTCGGTCGAACATCCAGACAATCAGCTCCAGCGCCCGCGGCCTCTCCGATCGCCACCTTGCGGAGGCCCGGCAGACGGTGGCCGAGACGAGGCGCAAATACGGCGACCCCAAACGCTGGAAATCCAAGCCGCCGAGAGCGGAGGCGGTCGCAGCGGAGGAAAAGTCGTCGTCGCGAGCTCCGCGGGTGCGCCGCAACGAGCCCAGCCCCGTGGAGCGGGTCAGGTACGAAAAAGCTCAAGCCCTGATCGCGCATGCCGATCGCGAGTTGCAGATCCGCGGGGGCCGCGGGGGAGCCGGTCCCGCCCAGCAGGGCATTGAGGCCGAGAGCCTGGAGCGGCCGCGGCCCGGCTCCAACCCAACCGAGCGGATGCGCCGTGCGGCTCTGGACCGCGAGCGCCCCGAAGAGACTCGCGACCCCACCCGCCCGGCAAAGGAGAGGGCCGGACAAAGGACACTGCGCGACGCCCATCTTCTGCATGCGGCGATGGAGGCGTCGGACCCAACGCTCGCCCGCGCCTCTCAGATGATCGAGGGGGCACAGGAGAACTCAGAGGAGAAACGCAGCCCCAGGCGGGGGAATGTGCGCCGCGTCTCCCGGTTTCGCCAGCTGCAGCGCAGCGATCGCGAGAGGAAAGCGAGCCACCGCCAGGGCGTGTCGCGAAAAGGCATGTCGCGAGGGGCCACATCGCGAGGGGCCAAATCACGAGGGGTCAGATGAAGGGGGGCCGTCCCACTAAACCGCATCCCGTTGCCTTCGCCCTCGTCTCCGCGCTCCTGGTGCTGAGCGCAGTCGTCTTCTCGCGTTCAGGTCCCGGGCAGGAAACCGCCGGCGAGCCGGATCTCGGTGCGGCCGGGGTGCCCGCCCACGTCGCCCAGCGGGTGGTCAGCGAAACGGCCCGGCTGCACACCCAGGTCGAACTCGCGGCGCGCCGCTTCCTGGTTCCCTTCTTCAGGTACGAGGTTGGCGACATCGACGTCCAGGTGCGCCGCGAACTGCACGCCACGGCGACGCCGGAGTTCGCCGCCGCGCTGCTGGCGATCCCGCCCCGTGCGCATGGCCGGAGGCTTTCCGCCCCGGGCCCGCCTGCAGAGCCTCGAGGTCAACTTCTCTCAGGCCGGCGCCTTTCATGCCTTCGTCGACGGCGCCGCGCTCAGGGGTAGGGCGCCGGAGGGTTTTTCGTTTGAGTTCGAGTACAGCCCCGACGGTTGGCGCGCCAGCGGAGTGACGGAGTGAGCGACGGCGCCAGTGGAGTGACAGGGTGAGGGACGCCGACCACCGATCCCCACCGCCGGCGCGCTCGACCGGCAAGGTCAGCGTCAAGGTCATCGGGATCGCGAAGGACGTCGGCCCCGCGCCGGCCGTGCTGCTCGTCTGCGGCCTGCTGCTCGGCGCCTTCATGGTGCTGGGGGCGGTCGTTTCGGTTGCGAATCCTCCCGGCGGAGGAGGCTCGGTGGTCTGCACGGTGGCGGGCGGCGGCGAGAGCCCGCCGCCGAAACTGCTGCCGATCTACCAGCGGGCGACCGAACGCTACAAATTGGGCCCGCGGGGGCCGAGCATCCTGGCGGCGATCAACTTCATCGAGACAAACTTCGGCACCAACATGGGCCCATCGTCGGCGGGCGCGCTCGGCTGGATGCAGTTCATGCCGGAAACCTGGGCCGCCTACGGCGTCGATGGAAACGGCGATGGGGTCAAGGACCCCAGCAACCCCTGGGACGGAATCCTCGCCGCCGGGAGGTACCTGCGCGCCTCCGGCGCGCCGGAGGACTGGCATGGCGCGATCTTCGCCTACAACCACGCCGAGTGGTACGTGGACGACGTCCTCGAGACGGCGCAGAAATACGACGGCGGAATCGTCTGCACCACGGCCCCGACCGCGGGAGGGCTGGGCGAACTGCCATCCAATGCCCTGGAACGGATCGAGTACGTGGCCCGCTGGATCGAGTCGCAGCGGATCCACTACTGCTGGGGCGGCGGTCACGCCGTCAAGGTCGGGCCTTCCGGCGGCGAATGTACTGCTGGAACGCCGCCGGCACGGAAAAGGTCTTCGGCTCGAGCCTCGACGGCCTCGACTGCTCCGGTGCGGTGCGCTGGCTGCTCACCCTGACCGGCTACAAGGACACCGGGCCGCTGGTCTCGGGAGATTTCGCCGGCGCCTATCCCTCGGGCCCGGGCCGCTACGTGACGATTTGGTCCAACGCCGAACACGTCTTCATCACGATCAACGGGCGCGACTGGGGCACCTCTGAAACCAACTACGCCCACGGCCCCGGCTTCGCCGAGCACAGCAAGTCGGGCTTCGCCGCCAGCCATCCACCCGAACTCTGAGATCCCCCCACAGGCCTCCGCCATGGGTGGGTGGTCGCGCTAACCTGGCTTCATGGTCGACGACCTGCGTAGGGGAGCTGAGCGCATGGGCGAGCGGGCCGCGGCGGCTCGCGAAGCTGCGGGTGAGAAGGCCAGCGCGGCCCGCGAGGCGGCGGGGGAGCGAGCCAGTGCGGCGAGGGAAGCGGCCGGCGACGCGATTGCCGCCGTCAAGCCGAGGCTGCGCGGCGTCTCGCACGAGTGGGCCTTCTTCGTCTCACTCTTTCTCGGTGCCGCCCTGATCGTCGCCGCCAAGACCCCGGAGGCGACCCTCGCGATGGCGATCTACGCGGCCAGCCTTTCCGCCCTACTCGGCACCAGCGCTCTCTATCACCGGGTCAACTGGAAGAGCGCCAGCGTGCGCCGCTGGATGCGGCGGCTGGATCACTCGATGATCTTCTTCCTCATCGCCGGCACCTATACGCCGTTCGCGCTACTCGTCCTCGACGGCCCCCTCGCCGACGCGATACTGGCAGTTGTTTGGATCGGCGCCGTCGCCGGCGCGGTGGTCGAGATCGTCTGGATCGAGCACCCAAAGTGGGTCGCGGCCCTCGTCTACATGTCGCTCGGCTGGGTCGCCGTGGTCCCCTTTCCGGCGCTCTGGAGTGAGATGGGCGCGGCGGGGACCCTACTCGTCGCCGCGGGGGGGCTCCTCTACACCGCCGGCGCCGTCGTCTATGCAACCCAGCGCCCCGACCCAAACCCGCGGGTCTTCGGCTACCACGAGGTCTTTCACCTCTTCGTCATCGCCGCGGCCGCGATGCACTTCTTCGCAATCGCCTTCTTCGCCCTACCTGCCTCCTAAGCCCTCTCTCTACGCCGCAACCGGCACGGGCAGCAGCCCAGCCTCAGCCTCGGCGCTTGCGATCAGCTCGGCCAGAATCTGATCGAGTCGCTCGGCCTGTTGTGGCTCCAACTCCAGCCGGCCGTCCCGCTGCAGCTCGTGCGCGTGGGCAATCGGCAGCTCTGTCTCGAGGACGCGACCGCCCATGGCCCCCAAAATCTTGCGCAGGTCGGCTTGCGCCCAAACCGCACCGAACATGCTCTTGGAGGCGCCGATCGCCGCCGCCGGCTTGCCATTGAGGGCGCTCTTCCCGGCGGGGCGGGAGGCCCAGTCGAGGGCGTTCTTCAGCTGACCGGGTAGTGAGTGGTTGTACTCCGGCGTCGCGATCAAGACCGCATCGGCGGCTCGCATCGCCTCGCGCAGCTCGCGCACGGCGCCGGGCGCCGGGCTCGCCTCGGCGTCCTCGTCGAAGGGCGGGATCGCCGCCAGGCGCTCGAATGTCACCAGCTCCACCCCTGCGGGCAGCCGCTGGGCGGCTGCCCGCAGGAGGGCGCTGTTCAGCGAGTCGCGGCGCAGGCTGCCCGAGATGCCGAGGACGCGCATGGCTACTCGGCCTCCCCGGTCAGCTCCAGCTCGACCGCGATGCTGACCTCGTAGTCGAGCACCTGGCCGCCGCTCGGCAGCTCCGCGTTCCAGTCGAGGCCGAAGCTGCGCCTGTCGACCGAGGCCTGCAGGGAGAGGCCGACGCGGGCGCTGCCGCCGAGGTCGGCGCCGAGCTGCGCCAGCTTTCCGGTCGCCTCGACCTCATGCCTCTCCCCCTTGATCTCGAGCACGCCTCGCAGGGTCGCGGTGCCGTCATCATCGATCTTCAGCTCGCTGGACTCGAAGCGAAGACGGGCGTGACGCTCGGCGTCGAAGAACTCCGGCGAGAGAAGGTGCCCCTTCAGTTGCTGGTCGGAGACCTCGATGCTGGTTACGTCCACCGAGCCCTCGAGCCGGGGCTGCTCGCCGCCCGTGAGGCGTGCCTCATAGCTGGAGAAGCCGCTGCGAAAAGCGGAGAGACCGTTGTGGACGACGGCAAAGCCGACCGACGAGTGGATGGGGTCGACGACATAGGTGCCGGCGGGTAGTTGCTGCTGGATGGTCTGTGTGGCTGTCATGAGAGCCCTCTCTTTAGAAGTTGTTGACTCAATAGTTGACACAGAAAGCATCCTAGCAAGAAAAGGTTGCTTCGACAACTATTGCTTCGACAACGTTTAACTGCGATGATCTAGCTATGAGCGAGCAGGCAACAGCCGGCCGGCCGAACAGCGCCGCTGCGAGCGAGGCGGTTGCGCGCGGAGGCCCCGCGGGCCCGGATCGCAGCCCTCATGGCGATGCCTGGGGAGCACTGACTCGCACCCACGCCGCGATCGCCCAACGCCTCCAGGACGCCTTGGCGCAAGCCGACTTCCCTCCGCTGCCCTGGTACGAGGTGCTCGCGACCATCGCCGAGGCTCCCGATCAGCGGATGAAGATGGGAGAGCTGGCGGAGGCTCTTGTCATCACCCGCGGCGGCCTCACCAAGCTCGTCGATCGCCTGATCAAGGCGGGCCTGCTGGAGCGGACGTTTTGCGAGACGGACCGGCGGGTCAGCTACGCGACCCTGCTGCCGGCGGGCAGAGATCTGCTCGTCGAGATGCGCCCCGTGGTGGTTGCCGAGCTCAACATCGCCTTCGCAGCCAATCTCACGATCGGCCAAGCGAAGGATCTGCGCGCCAACTTGGAACGGGTGCGCTCCTCGGCCTGTTCGGCCTGAGGTTCCGAATGGCTGCTTGAGGCTCGCTCAGGCCAGCGCCGCAGCGGCGCGGTCTTTGGCCGCCTCGATCAGCGCCAGCAGGTCGTCCTCCCGCCCGGCGCGGATCAGCTCAACCGGATCGGGGTCGCCGTTGACGATCCCCTCGAAGAACTCCTTGCGGTCCTGGTAGGTCGGCAGCGTCCCCTTCGCCCAGCCGCGCGCGTCGTTGAGCATTACCGCCAAGCGCGCGTACTCCTCCCCGAACAGCTCGGAGATCTCGCGCTTCATCCGCTTCGCCAGCGCCGGTGAGGCGCCGGCGGTGGAGATCGCGATCGCCAGCGGGCCGCTGCGGACGATGGCCGGCAGGATGAAGTTGCAGAGCGGCGGCACGTCGACGACGTTGACCAGCATCGCTCGCCGCTCGGCGTCGTCGAAGACGCCGATGTTGACCTCGCTGTCGTTGGTCGCCGCGATGGCCATGAACGCTCCCTCGAGGTCGGCGGCGCCGGCGTAGGGGCGCCGCTGCCACTCGATCGAGCCCTCCGCCGCCAGCTCCTCCAGCTGCGGGTGGGCGATCGGCGCGACCAGAGCCACATCGGCGTCGCAGGCGAGCAGGCCCTCGACCTTCTCGAGCCCGATGTCGCCGCCGCCGACAACCAGGCAGCGCCGGCCCTTCAACTTCAGGCAGGCGATGTAGAAGGGGGTCTCCAGCATGTCGCGCACGCAGGACTGGTCACAGATCCCCTTGCGGAACTGGCAGACGCACTCCTTGCCGGCATAGGCCTGAGCGGGCATGTCCAAAAGACTAGATGGTTGATTCCCGCCTCCCGGGCTTCCATTAGGAGCACCGGCCGCTGCAGCTCTCCGGCAACGTCATCCTGCTCGGCCGCCGGCCGGCCGACTAGACCAACTAGGTCCCGACTAGATCGAAGCCAGGGTCAGGCGGAGGCCGTCCTCGAGGCCGGTCTTGGCGCTCCAGCCGAGCTCGGCCGCGGCCCGCGCGGGATCGATCGAGATGCTCTGCACCTCTCCCACGCGGGGGGGCGCGAGCTCCGCCTCGAAGCCCTCGGCTCCCTCCAGGTCGCGCAGTTGGTCGATCAGCCCCAGGACGTCGGTCTCCACGCCGGTGCCGACGTTGATCGCGCCGGTTGCAGCGGCGCTCGCGGCGGCCAGCGCCGCCTCGACGACATCCCCCACATATATGTAGTCGCGGGTCTGGCGCCCGTCGCCGTACACCGTCGGCCGCTCACCGGCGCGCAGCCGCCCGCAGAAGATCGCGATCACTCCAGCCTCTCCGAGGGGGTCCTGGCGGGGGCCGTAGACGTTGCCAAGCCGCAGGCTGACGGCGGAGAGGCCGTAGAGCCTCTCGTAGAGCGCCAGGTAGCCCTCACCGGCGAGCTTGCTCTGGCCATAGGGAGCGAGCGGGGCGAGCGGGGCGTCCTCGGCAAGCGGCAGCTGTTGGCCCTCGCCCTCGCCGTAGATCGCGCCGCCCGTCGAGGTGAAGACGAGGCGATTCACCTTTGCGACCCGCGCCGCCTCGAGCACGTTCGCCGTGCCGCCGACGTTGATCGAGGCGTCGAAGGCCGGCTCGGCAACCGACTTGCGAACGTCGATCTGCGCCGCCAGGTGAAAGATCGTCTCCGGCTGCGCCTCCTCGGCCAGCTCGACAACCGCGGCGGCGTCGCGGATGTCCTGCTCGACCAGCCGGGCGCCTTCGCCGAGGGCAGGATCGAGGTTCTCCCGCCGGCCAGTGGAGAGGTCGTCGACGATCGTGACCTGATCGCCGCGAGCGAGCAGGGCGTCGACCAGATTCGAGCCGATGAAGCCGGCGCCGCCTGTGACCAAGCATCTCATTGGGCGAAATCCTAGGGACAGCGGCCAACGGATAGGCGAGCGGCGCTCCTGGGGGTGCCGCCGAACGCCCCTGCTACCCTCGCCGACCGATGAGGTTGATCGTCACAGAGAAGAACAGCAGCGCCAAAAAGATCGCCGAGATCCTCGGGCGCGGCCCGGCTGTCGACAAAGCTTTCAAAGTTCCCTACTACACCTGGAGCGACGCCGACGGCGAGCATCGCACGATCGGCCTCAAGGGCCATGTGGTCGGCCCCTCCTTCCCGGAGAGCTACTCGAACTGGCAGAAGACGGACCTTCACGATCTGATCGACGCCGAGCTGATCAAGGAGCCGACCGACAAAAACGTCGTCAAAGCGATCAAGAAGGTCGCCAAAGAGGCGGACGAGCTGGTGATAGCGACCGACTTCGACCGGGAGGGCGAGTTGATCGGCCTCGAGGCCCTGGAGGAGATGCTCGATGCCAACCCCGCCCTCGGCTCCCGCGAGGGCACCCGCGCCGGAACCCTGAAGATCAAGCGCGCCCGCTATTCGGCTCTGACCAAGGAAGAGATAGAGCGCGCCTTCTCCAACCTGGACGAACTCTCTTACCCGCTCGCCAACGCCGGCGCCGCCCGCCAGGACATCGACCTGCTCTGGGGCGCGACCCTGACCCGCGCCGTCTCCCTCTCGACCCGCCGCTTCGGCTCCAACTTCCTCTCCGTGGGCCGCGTCCAGAGCCCGACGCTCGGCTTGATCGTCGAGCGTGAGATGGAGCGCCGTGCACACGTGGCGAAACCGTTCTGGGAACTGTTCGCCAAGTTCCAGCACCCCGACGGCAGCTTCGAGACCCACCACACGACGGACAAGTTCTGGGAGAAAGCCGAGGCGGACGCGGCGCTCGCGGGGACCTCGAGCCCCGGGACGGTCAAATCGGTGACGGCGCGAAAGAACACGCGCAAACCGCCGACCCCCCTCAACACGACCGCCTTCACGACTGACGCCTCCAGCCGCCTCGGCATCACTCCGGCCAGCGCGATGCGGATCGCCGAGGACCTTTATATGGATGGCTTCATCTCCTATCCGCGCACCGACAACACCGTCTACCCGCCCTCGCTGCCGGCGCACGAATTGATCACCTCGCTGGTCGCGGTAAAAGAGTTCTCGGCTGCCGCAGGCCTGCTCGAGCGGGGAGAGCTGACTCCCACCCGGGGCAAAAAAGAGACGACCGACCATCCGCCGATCTATCCGACCCAGGCGATCCATCCGGGTGCCCTCGAGGGGCCGAAACGCCGCGTCTACGAACTCGTCGTGCGCCGCTTCCTCGCCACCTTCAGCACGCCGATGATCAGCGAGTCGACCCGCGCCGACATCGAGGCGGGCTCGCAGACCTACTTTGTGCGCGGCTCGGTGGTCGTCGACCCCGGCTACGCCGCGATCTACACCTATGCGCGCTCCTCCGACGAGGAGATCCCCAAACTCGAGGAGGGCCAGAAGCTGGACCTCGACGGCGAGCCGTGGATCGTCGACAAGGAGACGCAGCCGCCGTCGCGCATCTCCCAGGGCAAGCTGATCGAGATGATGGAGGAGCGCGGCCTCGGCACCAAGGCGACCCGCGCCGAGATCATCCAGAAGCTCTTCGATCGCGGCTACGTCTACAACAACCCGCCGATCCCATCCGAAACCGGGGTCGCGATGTATGAGGCCTTCAAGCAGTACGTGCCGCGGATGGCGACGCCGGAGATGACGGCCCAGCTCGAGGAGGAGATGGACCAGATCGCCGCCGGCAAGATGACCAAGGACAGCGTCGTCGGCGACAGCCGCGACCTGCTGCACAAAACCTGGTCGGAGATCGACCAGCGCCGCGAGGACCTGGCGAAAGTCGTCTGGGCCGGCATGGATCAGGACCGCGTCCTCGGCCCCTGCAAGGCCTGCGAGGAAGCCGGCCGCACCAAGGAGGACGGCTCGCCCCACATGCTGCGGATCATCCGGGCCAAAAAATCGGGCAAACGGTTCGTCGGCTGCAGCGGCTGGACGGCGGACGACCCGAACGCCTGCGATCAGACCTTCCCCCTGCCCCAGCGCGGGGACGTCTTCAGGCTCGAGGATCGATGCTCGGTCTGCGAGCAGACGCCGCGGCTGAAAGTCGTCCCCTTCCGGGGCCGGTCATGGAACCTCTGCCTCAACGACGAGTGCGAGTCGATGGAGGAGATGAAGAAACGCCGGGCTGAGCGCGAAGCGGCCAAAGCAGCGAAAGCGGCGATGGCGAAAAAGCCGGCGCCCGATGGGGCCAAAGGCGCCAAAGCCGGCAAAGCCGACACCGGCACCCGGCGCCGCAAACGCTCCAAAGCAGCAGCCAAAGGCTGAGGCGTCGGGGCCTTGTTCGTCTCGCTCGAGGGCGTTGACGGCTCCGGTAAGAGCACGCAGGCCCGTCTCCTTGCCGAGGCCCTGGGCCCTGACACGCTGCTGATCCGCGAGCCGGGAGGCACCGCTGCCGCCGAGCGGATGCGCGATCTCCTCGCCGACCCGGCGCTGGAGCTGACCCCACTCGCAGAGTTGCTGCTCTTCTGCGCCGCACGCGCCGACCTCACCACGCAGGTGATCCGCCCAGCCTTGGAGGCCGGACGGACCATCGTCTCCGATCGCTTCGCGGATTCCAGCGTCGCCTACCAGGGGGCGGCTCGGGGACTCGGCGTCGGCGAGGTGATCTCTCTCTCGGACGCCGCAACCGAAGGGCTCTGGCCCGACCTGACGATCCTGCTGCGGGTCGATCCCGAGGTCGGCCTCGCTCGCGCGGGGGGCGAGGATCGCTTCGAGTCCGAGGGGCTCGAGTTCCAGCGCGCCGTCGCCGAGGCCTACGAGGAGATCGCCCAGATCGCCTCCGACAGGGTCGTCGTCATCGATGGCGATGGCGAGGCGGGGGAGGTGCATGAGCGGGTGATCGCGGCGGTGCGGGAGCGGGCCGGGTGAGCGATCCACTGCTGGAGGCGAGCGAGCATCAGGCGCGGGCTCGAGCGACCCTGCGAGCGGCGCTTTCCTCCGGCCCCAGCCACGCCTACCTCTTTCGCGGCCCTCGCGGCGCCGGCAAGCGCGCCGTCGCCCGCGCCTTTGCCGCCGAGCTCCTCGCCGCTTCGGCCGGCGACCCCGACGATGCCCGCCGCCGCGCCCTGCTCGACCCCTCTCCGCACCCGGACCTGGTCTGGCTCGCTCCCAGCGGCGCTCAGCACATGGTTGGAGAGATCCGCGAGCGGGTTATCCGCGCCGCCGCCTACCGGCCCTTCGAAGGGGCCAAGAGGGTCTTCGTCATCGAGGCCGCGGAGGCGATGCGCGACGAGAGCCAGAACGCCCTGCTGAAGACGCTCGAGGAGCCGCCCGCGTTCGTCCACATCATCCTGCTCAGCTCCGAGCCTGAGGCGCTGCTGGAAACCGTCGCCTCTCGCTGCCAACTCGTCGATTTCGTCCCGCCCCCGGCAGCGGTCGTGGAAGCGGCGCTGGCCGGCCTGGGGCCCGCCGATGAGATCACCGCCGCCGCTCGCCTCTCGGCCGGCAATGTCGAGCTCGCCCGCTTTCTCCTCGCCACGGAGGGGAAGAGACTTCGAGGCGAAGTGCTTGAACTGGTGAGGGCAGTCGGGCGCGACTCGCCGGCTCGACCGGTCGAGGGGAGCTCGGCTGCCCCTTCGATTCAGAAGACGCCGGCCTGGAAACGGCTGCTGGAGGATGCCGAAGCGGTCGGGGCCGACGCCGAAGCCGCGAGCCGCGAAGTTCTCGAGGAAGAGAAAGCAGCCGGCATCAAACGCTCGGCGCGAGAGATCGCCGACGAGGCAAAGCGGGCCGGGCGCCGGCGGCGCACCGAGGTACTCGACCTCGGGCTCGCGCTTTGCGCCGCCTGGTTTCGCGACCTCGCCGCAACGGCCTCGGGGGCCTCGGAGGCTGTTTTCAACCGCGACCACCTCAGCGAGCTGCAAAGCCAAGCCTCAGGCCTCGAGCCGGCGCGCGCCCGCCGGGCCGCGGAACTGGTTCAGGACACCCGCCGCCGGCTCGACCTCAACGTCTCCGAGGAGCTCGCTCTGGAAGCCCTCTCCTTCCGCCTCGAGCGTGAGCTCAACGGCTGACCCACGGCCCGCTGCCGAGCTAGCCCGAAGGTGGGGGGGCCTCGGCCTCGGCTTGGCCCGCCTCGGTCGAGTCGCCGTTCGCGCTCGCCTGCCGGCGCGCGCCCTCAAGCGCCCGTTCCTGGGCGAGGCGGGTGATCTGGGCTGCCTGGCGGGACATGATCACGCTGAAGTTGAGCGCCAGGCCGAGCAGCAGCAGCAGCACGATGGAGAAGAGCGCGACGTTGGTGTTGCGCACGCCCATCGCGTCGGCGACGACCTCCAGCAGGCCCGGGAAGGCGGCGCCCAGCAGCATTCCCAGGCCGGCGATGAACCAGACGACGCTGTAGCGCTCCTGCAGCCGGTCGCGGCGGATCATCTCCAGGATCAGCATCATGAAGGCGACCGCGATCACCGCCGCCAGGATCCGCGTCTGCGAGGTGAGGTGGACGGTCGGGTCCGCCGCCAGCACCAGGCCCCTCATCGTTTCGCCTCCATCGTTCAGCTCTCCCGCTTCGCCGGCTCGCGGGGGGCGAGGACGCGCTCGCTGGGTTCCGGGGTCCGGGGCCGGAACTGCCCCACCAGCAGCACGATCATTCCCTTGAAGATGAAGAAAGCCGAGCGCAGCGGGGTCAGGAACGAGGACCCGCCGACTCGCTCCAGCATCTGCACCGGCACCTCCTTGACCCGCAGGCCCTGGCGGACCGCCAGCTGCAGTGACTCGATCTCGGCGAAATCGGGCGAGTAGCTTTCGCTGAAGAGGGCCATCACGCGGCGGTTGGCGGCCCGCATCCCGCTGGTGGTGTCGGTGAAGCGCTGCCTTGTCGCGACGGTGAGGAAGAAGCGAAAGACGCTGGTGCCGATCCGCCGTGAGATCGTCGGCCGGTAGTCCTCGTTCTCCGCCTCGCCGGCGGCCTCCTCGCCGCGCTCGCGATAGCGGGAGCCGATCACCAGGTCCGCGTTGTCGGCAACCACTTCGTCGAGCAGGCGCACGACCTCGGCGGCGGGGTGCTGTCCGTCGGCATCGAGGTGAGCGCAGAAGTCATAGCCCTCGCGCAGGGCATACAGGTAGCCCGTCTGCAGTGCCGCGCCAAGCCCCTGATTGAAGGGCAGGGAGGCGACCACGGCGCCGGCCTCGCGGGCCCTGGAGGCGGTGGCGTCGCCGGATCCGTCGTCGACGACGAGCACATCCACGTCTGGCAGGTGCTTGCGCACATCGCCGATCACCTCGGTGACCGACGCCTCCTCGTTCCAGGCGGGGATGAAGACCAGGGTTCGCATCCAGCCGATTCTCCCACGCTCGCCCGGCGACGCCGCGTCTGGCCGCGTCTCGAGCGCGTTCAGGTGTAAAGCCCGTCTGGTTTTGTGTTAGTAAGCCTTCATGCGAAGAATCGGCATGCGGCTTTGGCTGGCCGGCGCCTTTGCCGCGGTGAGCTCGATCACCGCGGGTGTCGTCTACCTCTTCGGCGACCGGCCCCGGGCGGTGCTCGCGGCGATCGCCCTGGGGGTGCTGCTCGGCTTCCTGGTCGCGGCGCTGATCGCCCACAGGATCGAGCGCCTTGCCGGAGCGGCCGGGAAGATGGCCGCCGGCTCCTTCGATGCTCCACTGGAGAGCGGCGGCCGCGACGAGATCGGCGAGCTCGCCCGGGCGCTCGAGTCGATGCGCGCCTCGCTCAAAGAGAGCTTTGGCGTCCTCACGGCCGATCGCAACAAGCTGGAGGCGATCTTCGACGGCCTCACCGACGCCGTGATGGTGGTCGACGACGATGGCCCGCTGCGCTTCTCCAACAGCGCCGCCGCCGAGCTGCTCGACTCCGCCGGCCTGCCGCCGGAAGCGCTGCTGCCGCTTCTTCAGCGGGCCACCAATGTGGGCTTTGCCGCCCATCCCGCACTGCGGATCGGCGACCGGGCCTACGCGGTGCAGGCGCGCGCCCTCCCCAACGAGCGCGCGGTGCTTGCCGTCGTCCGCGATCGCACCGAAGAGATGCGCCGCGAGTTCGCCGAAGCCGACTTCATCTCCAACGCGGCGCACGAGCTGCGCAACCCGCTGGCTGGTATCTCCGGAGCGATCGAGGTCCTCGAGGGAGGCGCCAAAGACGACCCCCAGGCGCGCGACCACTTTCTCGCCCGCCTTACCGAGGACGTCGAGCGGATGAGCCGCCTGACCCAGGCGCTGCTGACCCTGGCCCGGGTCGAGTCGGTCGGCACGAGGGAGACCGAGGTCGTCGACGTGCAGGTCGCGATCCGCGACGTCGCCGCCGCCGTTGAGCCGCCGGTGGGAATCAAGCTGGCGGTCGAGGTCGAGCCGGATCTGGCCGCGAAAGGCGACCCGACCCTGCTGCGCCAGGTGATGATCGGACTGCTCACCAACGCCTTCAAGAACACGCCGCCCCCCGGCACCGTTACCGTTCGCTGCCGCGATGACGGGAAAAGCGACGTTCTCATGGAGGTGATCGACACCGGGACGGGTATTCCCGCTGCCGAGACGGAACGGATCTTCGAGCGCTTCTACCGCCGCCCGGAGTCGCGCAAGCAGGAAGGCTTCGGCCTCGGCCTGGCGATTGCCCGCCGCATGGTCGACGTGATGGGCGGCACGATCGGAGTCACCTCGATCGAGGGCGCCGGCAGCACCTTCTGGGTTCGCCTCCCGGTCGCACAACCAAGTCCCACACCGGTGGCCTGAGGAGGACGGCGATGAGCAGCGGACGAATCCTGATCGCCGACGACGAGCCCTCGGTTCGCGACTCGGTCGGCTATGCGCTCGCCCAGGAGGGCTTCGAGGTGACCGCGGCGGCGGACGGCGACGAAGCAGCCGAGAAGCTGGGCGACGGCGTTCCTTTCGACCTGCTGATCCTCGACATCATGATGCCGGGCCCCAGCGGCCTCGACATCTGCCGCGACGTCCGCGCCCGCAGCGCCGTTCCGATCATCGTCCTCACGGCGAAGGACGCCGAGGTCGACAAGGTGGTCGGGCTCGAGGTCGGCGCCGACGACTACGTGACCAAGCCCTTCTCGGTCCGCGAGCTGCTCGGCCGCGTGCGCGCCCAGCTGCGCCGCCGCGAGCTCGACCGCTCGCCGCTGGCGCAGGCGGTGAAGATCGAGGCCGGCCCCGTCGCGATCGACCTGGTCCGCCACCTCGCCACCGTGCGAGGGGAGCCGGTCAGCCTGACCCGCTCCGAGTTCCAGCTGCTGCGCCTTTTGGTCGGCCGGCCGGGAGAGGTCTTCCCGCGCCGCAAGATCATGGAGGAGCTGTGGCAGACCGAGTTCGACGGCGACGAGCGCGCCTGCGACGTCCACATCTCCAACCTGCGACAGAAGGTCGAGCGCGACCCCCAGAACCCCGAGCTCGTCCTCACCGTGCGCGGCGTCGGCTACAAGTTCGACGCCAGCACCGCCTGATCTTTAAGATCGTCGGCGACCGTGGCGCGTCGCCAGAAGCTCCACGTCCCCGCCCGGGTAGCTCAGTTGGTAGAGCACTTCCATGGTAAGGAAGGGGTCGTCGGTTCGAGTCCGATCCCGGGCTTCTTTGGCTGAGTGGCCAGTGGCCGGCGGCGATCGCTAGGGTGGCGGCCGTGGACTTCGCCCTCACCGATGAGCAGAGCGACTTCGTCGCCGCGATCCGCGACTTCTGCCAGCGGGAGTGCGGCACCGCCGAGCAGCGCGAGAAGCTGACCGACGGCTACAAGGACCACCACAACTTCGACCTCTACCGGCAAATGGCCGAGCTCGGCTGGCTCGGCGTCACCATCCCGGAGCGCTACGGCGGCTCGGGCGGCACGATGCTCGACGCCTGCCTCTTCATGGAGGAGAGCTCGCGCGGGCTGGCGCCGATCGGCGGCTACGCGACGACGCTGATCGTCGCCGGCGCGACACAGCGCTTCGGCAGCGAGGAGCAGAAGGAGAAGATCCTCGGCGGGATCGCCGCCGGCTCCGTGGAGGCGATCGCGATGACCGAGCCGGAGGCCGGCTCGGACGTCGGCGCCCTGAGCACATTTGCCGAGCGGGTCAACGGCGGCTACGTGATCAACGGCCAGAAGGTCTTCATCTCCAACGCCCACATCGCCGACCACATCCTTCTCGTCTGCCGCACCACCAAGAGCGAGTCAAAGCACGACGGCCTCTCGATGATCTGGCTGCCGCGCGAAACGAAGGGCCTCGAGATCGTCCCGATCAAGACGATGGGCGGCGAAGAGACCAACACGCTCTACCTGAGCGATGTCGAGGCGCCCGCCGAGGCCGTCCTCGGCGAGGTCGACCAGGCTTGGACGCAGCTGATGGCCGGGCTCAACGTCGAGCGCCTGATCCTTGCCGCGACGATGCTCGGCATCGCCCAGCGCGCCTTCGACGACGCCCTCGCCTACGTCAAGGAGCGCAAGCAGTTCGGCCGTCCGATCGGCTCCTTCCAAGCGCTCCAGCACCGCCTCGCCGACATGGCGACCGAAATCGAGTCGGCGCGGCTGATGACCCGCTGGGTGGCCGCCCTGACCGATGAGGACCCGGGCCGGATGCTGCCGCGCGAGGCCTCGATGGTGAAGCTGCACGTCACCGAGGTGGCCAAACGCGTCGCGGTCGAGGGGATGCAGCTGATGGGCGGCTACGGCTACTCGTCCGAGTACGACATGGAGCGCCTCGTCCGCGCCACCATGGTCTCGACGATCTACGGCGGCACGTCGGAGATCCAGCGCACGATCATCGCCAAAACCCTCGGCCTCTAGATCCTCCCGCCACCGCTCGGGAATCGGCTTCGATGCTCTGGCACGAAGGCGCCGATGGGGAGGGCGTGACGGGAAGCCTCTCCGCGCTATTCTTCGCTCAGCCTCGCGCTTCGGCCCGAGGTTTTCTCTTGTAACGGCGTCCCAAGCAATGAGGAGAAATGGCTCGCGGAGATGTCCGCATCGCGGTGACGCTGGCTTGCGAAGAGTGCAAGCGGCGTAATTACCAAACCAACAAGTCGCGGCGAAACTCGCCCGACCGCGTCGAGCTGCGCAAGTTCTGCCGCTGGTGCGGCCGCCACACCGCGCACAAGGAGACGCGGTAACCGGCTATGGCCAAATCCCGCGCACAGCGCAAGGCCGAGCGGCGGGCCCGGGAAGCCGAGGAACAGAAACGCTCCTCCGGCGACGGCACCGCCCAGGCTCAGCACGACACCCAGGTCCCTGTCTCAGGTGACGTTGCCCAGGTTGAGGCGGTGGAGGCCGGCATCGGCGCCGGCGCTCCCGAGAGCCAGCTGGAGACGCCCGACGCGCCCAAGGCTTCGCGTTCCGAGCGTCGCGCCGAAGCCAAGCAGGCGAAAGAGGCTGAGAGGCGCCAGCGCGACGAGCGCAAGCGCAAGGAGCGCGACGAGCTCGCCCGTCGTCAAAAGCAGGCGTCCTCCGAGCGCCAGCGTGGGGGAGTGTTCGGCTTCTTCGCTTCCTGCTGGGCGGAGCTCAAAAAGGTGCAATGGCCGGACCGCGACACCCTCGTGCAGGCAACCGCGGTCACGATCCTCTTCGTTGCGGTCGCCGCCGCCTATCTGGGCGCTCTCGACGCAATCTTCAACTTCCTGATCAAGCAGATCCTCTAGCGGGGATCCCCAAACAAAGGCTTTAGATGTATCGCTGGTACGTGATCAACACCTACTCCGGGCACGAGAACAAGGTCAAGCACAACCTCGAGCACCGGGTGCAGACGATGAGCCAGAACCGCAACGTGCGGCAGGTCGTGGTTCCCACCGAACAGGTGATGGAACTCAACAAAGACGGCCAGAAAGAGCCGAAGGAGAAACGCACGATGCCGGGCTACGTCCTGGTCAACATGGAGATGACCGACGACGCCTGGGGCCTGGTCAAGAACACCCCTGGGGTGACCGGCTTCGTCGGTTCGCGCAACAAGCCCGTGCCGCTTTCCAAACCAGAGGTCGACCGGCTGCTGCACCGCGAGACAGCTGAGCGCCCGCGGACTCAGGCCCAGTTCTCGATCGGCGAGTCGGTCAAGGTCATCTCGGGCCCGCTCTCGGACTTCTCGGGTGAGATCGCAGAGATCAACGAGGACGCCGCCAAACTCAAGGTGCTGGTTTCGATCTTCGGCCGCGAGACTCCGGTCGAGGTCGGCTACGACCAGGTCAAGAAGATCTAGCTACCCTCCGCTGCCCCAATGGCGAAAAAAGTCCTCACTCTGATCAAGCTCCAGATTCCCGCCGGCTCGGCCAATCCCGCGCCGCCGGTCGGCCCTGCCCTGGGCCAGCACGGCGTCAACATCATGGAGTTCTGCAAAGCCTTCAATGCCCAGACCCAGGCCGAAGGCGGCACGATCATCCCGGTGGAAATCACCGTCTTCGAGGATCGCTCCTTCAGCTTCATCACCAAGACGCCGCCCGCCGCCGTCCTTATCAAGGAGGCGATTGGCCTCAAGAAGGGCTCCGGAGAGCCCCACCTCAACAAAGTGGGGACGATTTCGATGGATCAGGTCCGCCAGATCGCGGAGCGCAAGATGCCCGACCTGAACGCGAACGACATCGACGCCGCCTCCAAGATCATCGCCGGCACCGCCCGCTCGATGGGCGTGGACGTCAAATAAGCCATGGCACACGGCAAGCGATACCGCCAGCAGCGCGACAAGGTCCAGCGCGAGCGCAGCTACCCGCCCGCCGAGGCGATTTCCCTGATCAAGGAGACGGCGAGCGCGAACTTCGACGAGACCGTCGAGCTGCACCTGCTGCTGGGGGTCAACGTCCGCCATGCAGAGGAGCAGCTGCGCGGAACGCTGGCGCTGCCGCACGGGCTCGGCAAGGACGTCACCATCGCCGTCTTCGCCCAGGGCCAGCAGGCCCGTGACGCGGAGTCCGCCGGAGCCGACTTCGTCGGTGGCGACGATCTCGCCAAGCGGGTCGAAGAGGGCTGGACCGACTTCGACGTTGCGATCGCGACGCCGGACATGATGCCGACGGTCGGCAAGCTCGGCCGCGTGCTCGGCCCACAGGGCAAGATGCCGAACCCGAAGGTGGGCACCGTCACCGACGACATCGAGAAGGCGGTCACGGAGTCCAAGGCGGGCAAGGTCGAGTACCGCACGGATCGTCAGGCGATCGTCCATTTGGCGATCGGCAAGGCCAGCTTCGACGCCGACAAGCTGCTTGACAACTACATGACGGTGATCGAAGAGATCGTTCGCGCCAAGCCTTCCTCGTCGAAGGGCCGCTACCTGATCTCGAGCACGCTGACGACGACGATGGGGCCGGGGATTCCCGTCGACACGTCGAAGACGAGCGAGCGCGATCTCGCCGGCGCGGCGGCTGGGGCCCAGGCCGCAGAGGAGCCCGCGACCGCCTAAACTGCGTCGCCGCACGCCCGAGACCATCGGCGGGGCAATAGCCCAGAAGCCCGGTGCAGGCCACTTATGAACCGAGAGCAAAAGTCAGCCACAATCGAGGAGATCGCCGCCCAAATAGAGGCGGCCGAGGCGATCTTCGCGGTTGACTATCGCGGCATCAGCGTCCCGCAGGCGGCCGAGCTGCGCAGCAAGCTGCGCGATGCCGACACCAGCTTCCGCGTGGTCAAGAACCGGCTCACGAAACTGGCGGCTGCGAAGAGCGGCGAGCAGCGCCTGGAGGAGTTGCTGGAGGGGCCGACCGCGCTCGCCTTCGTTCGCGGCGACACCGCGCAGGCGGCCAAGACCCTCTCCACCTTCAACCGCGAGTACGAGGTCCTCACCTTCAAGGGCGGCTTCATGGAAGACCTCACCCTCGACGAGGACAACTTCAAGGCGATTGCCCGCCTGCCCGGGCGCGACGTGCTCAACGGCCAGCTGGCCGGCGTCGTCGCCAGCCCGCTGAGCGGTCTGGTCCGCGGCCTCGGCTCGATGATCCAGGGCCTCGCCTCGCAGCTCGGCCAGATCGCCGAGAAAGGCCTCGTCTCAGGAGAGGCCCCAGCCGCAGATTCTTCGGACGCCTCGGCTGCGGGTCCTGTCGCGGAGGAGGACTCCTCGTCCTCGCAGGCTGCGGGCGAGGAGCCCGCCTCCACGCCACCCGCAGACGAAGCCTCCGAGGAGACCCCCGATGAGGCATCGGCTGAGGAGGCCCCAGCTGGGGAGGGACCAGCTGAGGAGGCCCCCGAGCCTGCGGCTGAAGGTGAGGACGCTGGGGCTAGCGACGAAGTCGCGGAGGAGGCGGCTCAAGGTTCCCAGGGCGATGGCGCACCTGCCGATGGCAGCGGAAGCGAAGCTGAGCAGCCATCGGATAATGCCGAGAACCAGACTTCAGAGGATGAAGAGACTTCTAACGACGACACGAACGAGGAAGAGGAGTAGATGGCGACCAAGATTTCGACAGAGGACTGGATCGAGGAGCTGAAAGGCATCTCGGTTCTCGAGCTCTCCGAGCGGATCAAAGCGCTGGAGGAGGAGTTCGGCGTCTCGGCGACTGCGGTCGCGGCTGCCGCACCGGCGGCAGCCGGCGCTCCCGCGGGCGACGGCGCCGGCGGCGAGGAAGCAGCCTCCACGGTGGACGTGGTCCTGACCGAGGTCGGCGGCCAGAAGGTGCCGGTGATCAAGGTCGTGCGCGCCGCGACCGGCTTGGGCCTCAAAGAGGCCAAGGCGATCGTCGACGAAGCCCCGAAAGCGATCAAAGAGGGCGTCGAGCGCGAGGAGGCGGACAAACTCAAAGGCGAGTTGGAGGAGGCCGGGGCAACGGTCGAGCTCAAATAGAGAGCCGTTTTTCGATCATCTCCGCTCTCGGTAGGGAGTGGAGATGACGCCCGAGCGCGTGCGTGTGTTATTTTTTGCGGTCGCGCGCCTGTTGTCTCGCCCTGCCTATACCTGCGCTGTTTTTCACGTCCCTCTGACCGTCTGAGGAGTCGCCGACTTTGGCACGTTCGAACGCTGCCCCCGTAACCCGTAGGAGTTTTTCCCGACTGCAGAACCCGCTTGAGGTTCCTCACCTGATCGATATCCAGCGCCGCTCCTTCGAGGAGCTGACGGATCCGAAAAAGGGAGGGCTGCGGGAGACCATCAACGACATATCCCCGATCGAGGACTACACGGGGAACCTCGCGATCGTCTTCGGCGAGTTCAAATTCGAAGAGCCGCCGCACTCGATCGAGGAGTGCCGTGAGAAGGACATGACCTATTCGCGGCCGCTGACCGCGACGGTCGCCTTCCAGAACAAAGAGACCGGAGAGATCCGCGAGCAGGCCGTCTTCATGGGGGATTTCCCCTGGATGACGAACCGCGGCACCTTCATCATCAACGGGACCGAGCGCGTCGTCGTCACCCAGCTCGTCCGCTCCCCCGGCGCCTACGTGATGGCGCCGAAGGACCCCGAGAAACAGGTCTTCATCGCCAACCTGATGCCGGCCCGCGGCTCCTGGCTGGAGCTGGAAATCGACAAAAAAGGCCGCGTCTACGTCCGCATCGACCGCAAGCGCAAACTGCCGGTCACCGTGCTGCTGCGCGCGATGGGCTACGTCGAGGACGAGCGCCTGCTGCAGATGTTCGACAACTCGGTCTACCTGCGCCACACGATCGAGTCGGACACCGAAGCCACCCAGACCGAAGAGGGTGCGCTGATCGAGCTGTTCAAGAAGCAGCGCCCGGGCGAGCCGCCCTCGGTCGACGCGGCGAAAAACCTGCTCGAGCAGCTCTTCTTCGACCCCAAGCGCTACGACCTGACCAGGGTCGGCCGCTACAAGCTCAACGCCCGTCTCGACCTCGACATCGACCTCGATACCCGGGTCCTGACCCATGACGACATCATCGCCCTCGTCAAGGAGTTGGTCAGCCTGCCGAAGCTGCTCGGCATCCCGGAGGAGATCGACGAGGAGCATCCGATCAAGGACTACGCGGCTGAGGCGATCACCTATCCGCGCGAGCCGGTCAACGAGCATCTCGACGAGTACGAGCACTTCGGCAACCGCCGCCTGCGCACCGTCGGCGAGCTGATCCAGGAGGCATTCCGGATCGGCCTCTACCGGATGGAGCGCGTCGTCCGCGAGCGGCTCACCACCGAAGACTCCGATGCGATCACCCCGCAGACGATCATCAACATCCGCCCGGTCGTGGCCGCGATGAAGGAGTTCTTCGGCTCCTCGCAGCTCTCGCAGTTCATGGACCAGACCAACTCCCTCGCCGGCCTCAGGCACCGGCGCCGCCTCTCGGCGCTCGGCGCCGGCGGCCTCACCCGCGAGCGGGCGCCGATCGAGGTCCGCGACGTGCACCCGACCCATTACGGCCGCATGTGCCCGATCGAGACCCCTGAGGGGCCGAACATCGGCCTGATCGGCTCGCTGTCCTCCTATGCCCAGATTTCCGAGCACGGCTTCGTCACGACCCCCTACAGGCCGGTCGTCGACGGCGTCGTCAGCGAAGAGATCCTGCATCTCGACGCGACCCAGGAGGAAGACAAGGTAATCGCCCAGGCGAACTCCGAGTTCGACGCCAAAACGCGCAAATTGAAAGGGCCGACGGTCCTGGTGCGCGCGGGCGAGCAGGAGTACGCCACCGCTTCCCCCAAGGAAGTGGACCTGATGGACGTCTCGCCGACCCAGATCTGGTCGGTGACGACGGCGCTGATTCCGTTCCTCGAGCACGACGACGCCAACCGGGCGCTGATGGGCTCCAACATGCAGGCCCAGGCCGTGCCGCTGCTCAAACCGGAGCCGCCGCTGATCGGCACCGGCATGGAGCGCCGCGCCGCGGTCGACACCGGCGACGTCGTACTGGCCGAGAGCGCCGGCGAGGTGACCCACGTCGACTCCGAGCGGGTCGTCGTCACCCATGGCTCGAAAAAAGACGAGTACCCCCTGCACAAGTTCATGCGCTCCAACCAGGGCACGATCATCCACCAGCGACCGATCGTCTCCAGCGGGCAGAAAGTCAAGGAGGGCGACGTGCTCGCCGACGGCTCCTCGACCGCCGGCGGCGAGATCGCGCTGGGCAAGAACTGCCTGGTCGCCTTCATGTCCTGGGAGGGCTACAACTTCGAGGACGCGATCATCCTCTCCGAGCGCCTGGTCAAGGACGACGAGCTGACGTCGATCCACATCGAGGAGTACGAGATCGACGCCCGCACGACGAAGCTCGGCGACGAGGAGATTACCCGCGACATCCCCAATCGCTCCGAGGAGAGCCTGCGCAACCTCGACGATCGCGGCATCGTCCGCGTCGGGGCCGAGGTCGCCTCCGGCGACCTGCTGGTGGGCAAGGTGACGCCGAAGGGCGAGACCGAGCTGACCGCCGAGGAGAAGCTGATCCGCGCGATCTTCAAGGAGAAGGCGCGCGAGGTCCGCGACACCTCTCTCAAAGTGCCTCACGGCGAGGGCGGCGTTGTCATCGACGTGCTCACCTTCAGCCGCGACGACGGCGACGATCTGCCGCCCGGCGTCAATGACCTGGTACGGGTCTACGTCGCCACCAAGCGCAAGATCGCCGAGGGCGACAAGCTCGCCGGCCGCCACGGGAACAAGGGTGTGATCTCCAAGATCGTGCCCGAGGAGGACATGCCTCACCTCGAGGACGGCACTCCCGTCGACGTGATCCTCAATCCGCTCGGTGTGCCGAGCCGGATGAACATCGGCCAGATCCTCGAGACCCACCTCGGTTGGGTTGCGGCCAACGGCTGGTACGACGATGGCTCCGAGGCCTACAAGCAAGCGCACTCCCCGAGTGGAGACGGCCGCGTCTACGTGGCGACCTCGGTCTTCGACGGCGCCAGTGTCGAGGACGTCGACGAGGCGCTGGTCAAATGGGAGGACGAAAACTCCGAGCGCGGCATCGAGCTCGGCGTCGACAAGCGCGAGCGCCCCGGCGCCCGCTCGGCAGGCACCGCGCAGCTCTACAACGGCCGCACCGGTGAGCCCTACGAGGGCAAGGTGACGATCGGCCACATGTACATCCTCAAGCTGCTGCATCTGGTCGACGACAAGATCCACGCTCGCTCGACCGGCCCCTACTCGCTCGTCACCCAGCAGCCGCTGGGCGGCAAGGCGCAGTTCGGCGGCCAGCGCTTCGGTGAGATGGAGGTCTGGGCCCTGGAGGCCTACGGCGCCGCCTACACGCTGCAGGAGATGCTGACGGTCAAGTCCGACGACACCGTCGGCCGCGTCAAGGCCTACGAGGCGATCGTCAAGGGCGAGAACATCCCCGAGCCGTCGATCCCGGAGTCCTTCAAAGTGCTGCTGAAGGAGATCCAGAGCCTCTCCCTGGATGCGAACGTCGTCTCCGAAGGCGGTGACGTCGAGGTCACCGACGAAGAGGATGACCTGCTGAAAGCGGCGGAGGAGCTGGGCATGGACCTGACCGGAGTCCGCTCGGAGCAGAACGGCGGCGCCGCCGACGAGCAGGAGGAGCAGGTGGTGAAGGAGGGCGAGGCCGGAACCGACGGGGCCGACGCCGAGGCAGCGACAGAGGCAAAGGTGGAGGACTAGTGGCTGCGCTCGGTTCTCGCACGTCCAGGCACCACACGACTCCTAGGAGCAACCACTGATGATCGACATAAACAACTTCGACGCGATTGAGATCGGCCTTGCCTCCTCGAAGAAAATCCGCTCCTGGAGCTGGGGCGAGGTCACCAAGCCGGAGACGATCAACTACCGCACTTTGAAGCCCGAGAAAGACGGCCTCTTCTGCGAGCGCATCTTCGGTCCGACCAAGGACTGGGAGTGCTACTGCGGCAAGTACAAGCGCGTCCGCTACAAGGGCATCGTCTGCGAGCGCTGCGGCGTCGAGGTGACCCGCTCGAAGGTCCGCCGCGAGCGCATGGGGCACGTCGACCTCGCCGCGCCGGTTTCCCACATCTGGTTCTTCAAGGGCGTGCCGAGCCGGATCGGCTACCTGATCGACATGGCTCCCAAGGAGCTGGAGAAGGTCCTCTACTTCGCCGCATCGATGATCACCTGGGTCGATGAGGAGGCTCGAGACAAAGACGTCGGCAAACTCGAGAAAGAGGTCAAAAAAGTCACCGACTCCTACGAGGCGGAACGACAGAAACGGACCCAGGAGCTGAACGAGTCGCTGGAGCGGCGCGTCAAGTACCTCGAAGACGGCACCCAGACCAAGTTCGACGACGACGACCACATCTGGGCCGACTCGCTGAAACTGACCCAGGCGCAGCTGCGCAAGCTGAAGGACGACGAGCGCGCCAAAATGATCAAAGAGCTGCGCAAAATGTTCGAGGCGGAGATCTCCGACACCGAGGCCTACATCGACGAGGCCATCGAGCGGATGGGCCAGGTCTGGAAGATCTTCACCGAGATGAAGCCGAAGGACGTCGTCAACGACGAGACCGTCTTCCGCGAACTGAAGGACCGTTTTGGATCGCCGTTCGGCTGGGGCGAGTACTTCCGTGGCGGTATGGGCGCCGAAGCCGTGCGCGACCTGCTCGAACAGGTCAACCTCGAGGACGAATGCGTCGAGCTGGAGCAGACGATCAACAGCTCCAAAGGCCAGAAACAGGCGCGTGCCGTAAAGCGGCTCAAAGTCGCTTCGGCCTTCCTCAACTCCGACAACCAACCGGATTGGATGATCCTCGACTGCGTACCGGTGATCCCGCCGGAGCTGCGGCCGATGGTGCAGCTCGACGGCGGCCGCTTCGCGACGTCGGACCTCAACGACCTCTACCGGCGCGTGATCAACCGCAACAACCGCCTCAAAAGGCTGCTTGACCTCGGCGCGCCCGAGATCATCGTCAACAACGAGAAGCGGATGCTGCAGGAGGCGGTCGACGCGCTCTTCGACAACGGCCGCCGCGGCCGTCCCGTCACCGGGCCCGGCAACCGTCCGCTGAAGTCGCTCTCCGACATGCTGAAGGGCAAGCAGGGCCGCTTCCGCCAGAACCTGCTCGGCAAGCGCGTCGACTACTCGGGCCGTTCGGTGATTGTTTCCGGCCCGAGCCTGAAGCTGCACCAGTGCGGCCTGCCCAAGCTGATGGCGCTCGAGCTCTTCAAGCCATTCATCATGGCCCAGCTCGTCGAGCGCAAAGCCGTGCAGAACATCAAGGCGGCGAAGAAAATGGTCGAGTCGATGATCCCCGAGGTCTGGGACGTGCTCGAGGAGGTCATCCACGAGCACCCGGTGCTGCTCAACCGTGCGCCGACGCTGCATCGCCTCGGCATCCAGGCCTTCGAGCCGGTCCTCGTCGAGGGCAAGGCGATCCAGGTCCATCCGCTTGTCTGCCACGCCTTCAACGCCGACTTCGACGGCGATCAGATGGCCGTCCACGTTCCCCTCTCGGCGGAGGCCCAGGCCGAGGCGCGGATCTTGATGCTCTCGGCGAACAACATCCTCTCTCCGGCACACGGCGCGCCGCTGGCGACCCCGACCCAGGACATGGTGCTGGGGATCTACTACCTCACCTACGGCCCTGGCGGCGAGGAGCTGGCGAAGATCGACGAGGGGTTGAAGGCCGGCAAGGGCGCGGCCCGCAACGGCAGCCAGCCGAAGGTGTTCCGCTCCGCCCAGGAGGCCGAGCTCGTCTACGAGAACGGCGGCTGCAAGCTGCACGACCACGCCGAGTACCGGCGGGCGGGGCACGAGCACTTCCTGACCACGGTCGGGCGGATCATCTTCAACGAGAAGATCGAGCGTGCCCTAGCCGAGGCGCTGGGCGAGGACTTCGACCCCGAGCGCTTCGAGTTCGTCAACCACGCGCTGAAGAAGCGCGACGTCAACGAGATGGTCTCCGACCTGGTCGACAACTACGGCGCGCCGGCTGTCTCGCGGGTGCTCGACGCCTTCAAGGACCTCGGCTTCCATTACGCCACCCAGGCAGGGATCACGGTCTCCAAGAACAACGTCGTCTCGCCCCCCGACAAGGGTGAGATCCTCGAGCGCTACGAGAAGCTGACGGCGGCGATCCAGGGCCAGTACGACGAGGGCTACATCACCGCCGAGGAGCGGCACGAGGCCGTCACCTCCCATTGGAACAAAGCGACCGACGAGGTCGCGAAAGCGATGGAGGACAACCTCGACGAGCTGAACCCGATCTTCATGATGGCCAACTCGGGCGCCCGCGGGTCGTTCAAACAGATCCGCCAGCTCGCCGGCATGCGCGGCCTGATGGCCAATCCAAAAGGCGAAATCATCGAGCGCCCGATCAAGGCCAACTTCATGGAGGGCCTCTCCGTCCTGGAGTACTTCATCTCCACCCACGGCGCCCGAAAGGGCCTCGCCGACACGGCGCTGCGCACGGCGGACTCGGGCTACCTGACCCGCCGCCTGGTCGATGTCGCTCAGGACGTGATCGTCCGCGAGGAGGACTGCAAAACCAAAGACCACATCGAGATGGCGCTGCGCAAGGACGACAACTCGCTCAACGACAACCTCTTCGGCCGCTTGGCGGCGAAAAAGTTCGAAACCAAGCGCGGGCGCGAACTGCTCAAGCGCAACCAGGAGATCACCCTCGAGGACGTCGAGGCGATCGCCGAGGCGTTTGGCGACGAGGAGGTCAAGGTCCCGGTTCGCTCGGCTCTCAAGTGCGACGCCGAATCGGGCGTATGCCGGTCTTGTTACGGGATTGCCCCGGCAACCGGCTCGACCGTCAACATCGGCGACGCGGTGGGGATCATCGCCGCCCAGTCGATTGGCGAGCCGGGCACGCAGCTGACCATGCGCACCTTCCACACCGGCGGCGTCGCCGGCCAGGACATCACCCAGGGCCTGCCCCGCATCGTCGAGCTCTTCGAGGCGCGCAAACCCAAGGGCCTGGCGCAGATGGTGGAGGCGGCCGGCAAGGTCTCGGTCGAGGAAACCGACAAAGCGCTGAAAGTGATCGTCACCGAGTCGAGCGGCGAGGAGCACTCCTACAGCTTCCCGCCGCGCACGCGCCTGCATGTCGCCGATGGCGACAAGGTCGAGGTCGGCCAGCAGCTCAACGAGGGCTCGCTCTACCCGGCCGACCTGCTGACGATTCGCGGCCGCACGGCGACCGAGCTCTACCTCGTCGCCGAGGTGCAGCGGGTCTACCGCGCCCAGGGGGTCGACATCAACGACAAGCACATCGAGCTGATCGCCCGCCAGATGCTGAAGAAGGTGCGGATCGAGTCGAAGGGCTCGACCAGCCTGCTGCCCGGCCAGCTCGAAGACCGCGGCAGCCTCAAACGCCTCAACAAAGCAACGAAGGACGAAGGCGGCACGCCGGCCAAAGGCGAGGAGGTCATCCTCGGTATCACCAAGGCCTCGCTGGCGACGGAGTCCTTCCTCTCGGCCGCCTCCTTCCAGGAGACGACCAAGGTGCTCACCGACGCCGCCCTGGAGGGCAAGCGCGACAAGCTCGTCGGCCTGAAGGAGAACGTCATCATCGGCAAGCTGATCCCTGCCGCGACCGGCCTCAAGCACTACCGGACGTTGACGGTCGAACCGGCAATCGACATCACCCCCGCCAGCGACGAAGGCCTGCTCGACGAAGACGAACTGGCCGCCGAGCTCGGCACCGAGGGCGATGGCGCCGTGGAGAGCTTCGGGCCCTCGTTTGCCGAGGAGCTCGAGGAGCTGGCGCAGGAGATCGAGCAGACCTCGGACGAGTCTTGAGAAGGGCCGGCCACCCTGTCGGCGGAACCCGCCCCTTCGGGGCTCACAAGTTCCGCCGACAGGGCATCCGGCCCTTCTAGCAGTCGTCCCCGGTTGAGCAGGAGAGCACCGAGCTCTGCTTGATCTTTGCGCGTTAGCTCGCTGAGTCGGGTGAGGCTGGGCATAAAACGACCGGGGCCAATTGGCCCCGGTCGTTTCCTGTCTCATATGTCGGCCAGGGGTTAGCCCGCTAGGCAGTAGGCGAAGGCGGTGATTGTGGTGTCACCGACGGCGCCGCTGCGGGCGTCGACGTGCCAGCCGTTGCCGCTGCGGTAGGAGGAGGCCAGGTGGACCTGGTAGAAGCCGGAGCTGGCGCCGCCACTGATGACGGTGCTGCCGGCCGGGCAGGTCGCGGTGGCGCTGGCGTTGTCTCCACCTTTGATTGCCGTGCTGTTAGAGACCTGAACGATCGGTCCCAGCTCGGTGGCACGGACGGAGCTGCTCTGCAGCTCGCTCGAACCGACGGAGTCGGGGCCGAGGTCGTTGGCGGTCAGTGACTGGTCGGCAACCTCCGAGGAGGTAGCCGAGTTGGCGCCCAGGTCAGCCGCGGTCAGGGACTCGGGTGCCACCTCGGGGGAGGCGACCGCGTTTTCGGCGATCTCGTCAGAGCCGACCGAGTCGGTGGCGAGATCGTTGGCGGTAAGCGACTGATCGGCGACCTTGGCCGAGCGGACCGCTTCGTCGCGGATGTCGACGGTGCGGATCGTGCCGTCGACGATCTGGGCTGAGCGGACCGTGTTCTGGGGTAGCGCCAGCGCCGAGCCGGCGAGCGCCAGGAACAGCGCCAGGCAGCTGATCAGCAGGGCCGGTGAGGGGCGGCGCCTTGATGCGGTGTTGTTCTTGCGGGTCATCGGGGCTCCTTTCGTAGTTTTCAAATCCCGATGCCCCCAGCTTCGGTTCGATTGCCCTTCCCAACTACGGACCCTGGGGGTGGAATCCCTCACCCCTCTGCCCGCTCCCGGTAGATTGGCCGCGTGGCCAACCCAGAGAAGGTCTGCATCATCGGCGCCGGGGGCTTCGGGGATCGCCGCCTGCCAGGTTCTGGCGGCGCGGGGGATCCCGTTCGACTGCTTCGAGAAGGGCTCGCAGGTGGGCGGCAACTGGCGCTACGAGAACGACAACGGGATGTCGTCCGCCTACAGCTCGCTGCATATCGATTCCTCCAAAGAGCTGCTCGGCTACTCGACCTTCCCGATGCCGGAGTCCTATCCGGTTATCCCGACCACCGCCAGATCGCCAGGTACTTCGACGACTACGTGAAGCGCTTTGGCCTCGAGGAGAGGATCACCTTCCGCACCGAGGTGAAGAGCGCCGAACCGGTCGACGGGGAATGGGAGGTGGCGATCGAGAGCGCCGATGGGCCAAGCGAGACGCGGCGCTACCGCGCGGTGCTGGTCGCCAACGGCCATCATTGGAATGCCGCGCTGGCCCGAGCCGGCGTTCCCCGGCTCAGAGAGCTTCGCGGGGGAGCAGATGCACTCCCACTACTACCGCGAGCCCGACCTGCTGAGGGGCAAGCGGGTACTGGTCCTCGGCATCGGCAACTCGGCGGTCGACATCGCGGTCGAGTCCTCGCGCATCGCGGAGAAGACCTTCCTGGCGATGCGCCGCGGCGCCTACGTGCTGCCCAAGTTCCTCGGCGGCAAGCCGGTCGACGACATCACGCCCGCGTTCGCGAAACGGCTGCCGCTCGCGGTGCAGCGCTTCTTCATGACCAGGATGCTGAACATGACCGTCGGCAAGATGACCGACTACGGTTTGCCGCAACCCGACCACAAGCTTTTGGAGACGCATCCGACCGTCTCTTCGGAGTTGTTGCCGCGCATCGGCCACGGCGACATCGAGGTGAAGCCGAACATCGACCGCTTCAGTGGTGGGAACGCCGTTCGCTTCGTCGACGGCAGCGAGGAGGAGGTCGACCTCGTCATCTACTGCACTGGCTACCGGATCAGCTTCCCCTTCCTCGACCCCGACGTCTTCTCGGCGCCCGAGAACCGCATGAGCCTGTACGAGCGGGTGGTCTCGGTCGACAATCCCGGCCTCTACTTCATCGGCTTCATCCAGCCGCTGGGGCCGATCCCGCCGGTCTCCGAGGCGCAGTCCGAGTGGGTCGCCGATCTACTGCAGGGCAACTCGGCCCTGCCCTCGGCGGCGAAGATGCACGGGGAGATCGATGACTACGAGCGCTGGCTGGAGAAGCGCTTCGTCGCCTCTAAGCGTCACACGATCGAGGTGGACTTCCACCTCTATCTGCGCGAGATTCGCCGCGAGCGTAAGCGGGCGCCCGAACCGGTCTGACGACGTGCGCCCGCCCACCCGGTGGGCAGGACGGAAGTGGCGCAGCCGAACCTCCGCCGTGAGGGCCGCGGCGAGGGCGGCGAGGGCCGGTGGGGCTTGGTCGCAGGCGCTTGAAGTCGCCGCCCGAGTCTTCCTCTGCCGCCGTGTCGGCGTCGGGAGCCTTACTCGCCCACCAGACCAGCCAGAGCGCCCCGAAGACGGGGATCTTCAGCACCACGAGCAGGAAGAAGATGGGCAGGAATCCCTCCACGCGCCCAGTGTACCCAGCGCCTGAGCGCGGATAACCTGATCATTTGGCCGTACCGGAGCCGATGCGTGCGGGGGCTCAGAGGTCCTGGGACCAGAGGACCAGCGCCTCGACCTGTGCCTCCTCGAGGCCCAGGTGGGTCTCGGTGGGCACCAGCAGGGTCGGCTCGGAGCGCTCGTTTGCCCACTCGTAGCAGCTGTCGTCGAAGTTGTCGTCGATCCAGGCCAGCGGCCGTCCCCGGCCGTACTCGTCGAGCGGCCCCAGCTTCCAGTGCGCCGAGCCGAAGCGGGCGGCGCCGTTGAAGCTGAGATAGGGGAGCTCGGGAAGGCCGAGCATGTTGGGCAGGTAGTCGTTCGCCCGGTCCTCCCAGCCGGTTGCCCAGACCAGGTCGAAGTGCGCGGAGAGCCGCTGCAGCCGCTCGCCCGCCGCCAGCGAGATGCAGTGCACCATGCCGTCGATCATCTCGAAGCGCGCCATGGCGCGGTCCGGCGGCTCGTCGAACCCAAAGAGGCTGATGACCCCATCGACGTCGACCGCGAGCAACGGCTTGTCGAGGGGCGGGGATGCCCTCGGGCGGGCGGATACACAAAACGACGGCCTAATTAGGCCGCGTGCCGGACGAGGGGCGTCCCCCGGCCCTTACCAGCGGTAGTGAGCGAAGGCCTTGTTGGCCTGCGCCATGCGGTAGATGTCGTCTTTCCGCTTCCAGGCGCCGCCCTGCTGCTGGGTCGAATCGATGATTTCGTTGGCCAGGCGCTCGGCCATCGAGTACTCGCGGCGGTTACGGGCGAAGTCGACAAGCCAGCGAACCGCCAGTGTGCGGGCCCGCCTGGCGGGCACCTCGACCGGTACCTGGTAGGTGGCGCCGCCGACCCGGCGGGAGCGAACCTCGAGTACGGGGGTCAGCTGTTTGATCGCCGCCTCCAGCGTCTGGACGGGATCGTCGTCGCCCTTCTCGCCGACGATCGCCAGCGCGTCGTAGACGATCTGCTCGGCGCGGGATTTCTTGCCGTCCCGCATCACCTTGTTGACCAGCTGCTGGACGAGCCGGTTGCGATAGCGAGCGTCGGGCTCGACGGGACGGATCTGGGCTGCTGAACGGCGCGGCATTAGATGGCAGCCCTCCTAGGAGGCTTTGACTCCGTAGCGGGACCGGGCCTGCTTGCGATCGGAGACGCCGGCGGCGTCCAGGGTGCCGCGGACGACCTTGTAGCGGACTCCCGGCAGGTCCTTGACCCGGCCGCCGCGCACGAGCACGACCGAGTGCTCCTGAAGGTTGTGGCCCTCGCCGGGGATGTAAGTGGTGACCTCCATCCCGTTGGTCAGCCGCACACGGGCGATCTTGCGCAGGGCGGAGTTCGGCTTCTTCGGCGTTACGGTCGCGACGCGGGTGCAGACGCCGCGGCGCTGCGGCGCGGAGACGGCCTTCTTGCGCCCCTGCCCCGACTTGAGGCCCGGCGTCGTGGTCTTCTTCTTAGGGCGCTTGCGGCCCTTGCGTACAAGTTGGTTCGTGTTCGGCACGGCCGCGCATGGTAGCGGGCCGCTGCTCTTGGGGCCGCGACGAGCAGCAGCCCGCCCAGCATTAGGCCCACCGCCGAGGCGAGCTCGCCGTAGAAGCCGCCGTAGAGGACCGCCGTCGCCCCCGAGAAGCGAGAGGCCTGGGCACCGGCGTCCAGCCCGGCCGGCAGGTCGACGAGGAGGATCAGGGCGAGGCTGAGGGCGCCAAGCGCGAAGATCAGCCGGCCCAGGCCCCGGCGGCCACGCCGGGCGACGACAATCGCCAGGGCGGCGGCGATCAGGGCGACGGGGACGAGCAGGTACGCGTGGGCCTCGCCGGCGTCCTCGACGCTCACCGCGGGCGGCGAGGCGACGCCCGGCAGGCCCGCGTATCCAGGCTCGCCCACCTCGACGCCGCGGTAGTCGACGAACTGAGAGACGATGAGGCTGGCCGAGACGGCGACGATCAGGCCGCAGATCGCCCGCTCGGGCGTGACGGCGGCGCTGGCGCGCACCGTCGCGCGCTTGATATGGGCGGCGAGCCAGCGGAGCCGCCGTTCGCCCAGCGCCAGGAGGCGGAAGGACAGGTGGGCCACCGGCCGCATCCGGCGGCCGAGGCGACGCCCCCAGCGAGCCGATGTCGCCCCCGCCCGGCGAGCCCATGGGATGACGGTGCGCGCCGCCAGCACCCTTGTCCGGCGCGCCCAACGCGCGAGGATCGGCTGCGCGCGCACCAACCGGCGGTTGACCATGTGATCGACCCGCCGCGTCAGTTGGGACGGCGTTCGCGGCGCCTGACGGAAACGGCGCTTCGCCGCTGCTATCATCGCGCGTCGCTCAGGCAGTTTTCTGGCAGCACGTTTCGGCGGGCCCGCGAGGGCCTTTTTCGTGCGCCGAGCCGGCTTCTCGCCGGACCGTTTTCGTTTCACTCGTCCCCGCTTCAAGACAACCCCTACCTTACGGACCATGGCACGCACCTTTCCCTTAGAGAAGACGCGCAACATCGGCATCATGGCGCACATCGACGCCGGTAAGACGACGACGACGGAGCGCATCCTCTACTACACCGGGCGCACCCACAAGATCGGCGAGGTCCACGAGGGCGCGGCGGTCATGGACTGGATGGAACAGGAGCAGGAGCGCGGGATCACGATCACCTCGGCCGCCACCGCATGCGAGTGGAACGGCCATCGGATCAACATCATCGACACTCCCGGCCACGTCGACTTCACCGTCGAGGTCGAGCGCAGCCTGCGCGTACTCGACGGCGCTGTCGCCGTCTTCGACGCCGTCGCCGGCGTCGAGCCCCAGTCGGAGACGGTCTGGCGGCAGGCCGACAAGTACCAGGTTCCCCGCTTTGCCTACATCAACAAGATGGACCGCACGGGCGCCGACTTCTTCAACGCGGTGCAGACGATGACGGACCGGCTTGGCGCCAACCCCCTGCCGATCCAACTGCCGATCGGCAGCGAGGGGGACTTCGTCGGCGTCGTGGATTTGATCGAGATGAAGGCGCTGATCTGGAAAGACGAGCTCGGCACCGAGTTCGAGACCACCGAGATCCCGGCCGACCTCGCCGACCAGGCCGAGGAATACCGCACCCAGCTGATCGAGGCCTGCGCCGACTACGACGACGAGCTGATGGAGGCCTATCTGGCCGAGGAGGAGATCCCGCACGAGCGGATCGCCAAGTCCCTGCACCGCGCCTGCCTCGACACCAAGGTCACCCCCGTCCTCTGCGGCTCCTCGTTCAAGAACAAGGGCGTCCAGCCGCTGCTCGACGCGGTAGTCGAGCTGCTGCCCTCGCCGCTCGAGGTGCCCCCGGTCACTGGACTGGTGCCCGCCGGCAAGGGCCAGGACGAGCCGACCGAGGCCGAGCGCCCCGCCGATGACAGCGGGCCGTTCGCGGCGCTCGCTTTCAAGATCATGACCGACCCCTACGTCGGCAAGCTGACCTACTTCCGCGTCTACTCCGGCAAGCTCGAGGCCGGCGGCCGCGTGCTCAACGTGAAAACCGGCAAGACCGAGCGGATCGGCCGGCTGCTGATGATGCACGCCAACAGCCGCGAGGAGATCGAGGAGGTCTACTCAGGCGACATCTGCGCCGGCGTCGGCCTCAAGGAAACCGGGACCGGCGACACGCTGGCCGCCCCCGACGCGCCGATCGCGCTGGAGAGCATCGAGTTCCCGGAGACCGTGATCGCGGTCGCGATCGAGCCGAAGACGAAAGCTGATCAGGAGAAGATGGGAACCGCCCTGCAGCGTCTCGGCGAGGAGGACCCGACCTTCCGGATCGAATCCGACGAGGAAACGGGGCAGACCCTGATCCACGGCATGGGCGAGCTGCACCTCGAGGTGATCGTCGACCGCATGCTGCGCGAGTTCAAAGTCGACGCCAACGTCGGCAAGCCGCAGGTCGCCTACCGGGAGACGATCCGCAAGGACGTCAAGAAGGTGGAGGCCCGCTTCGTGCGCCAGACCGGCGGCCGCGGCCAGTTCGGCCACGTCGTGATCAACGCCGAGCCGGCGCCGGGCGAGGGCTTTCGAGTTCGTCAACAAGATCAAGGGCGGCGTGATCCCCGGCGAATACATCGGCCCCGCCGAACAGGGGATGAAGGAGGCGCTGGAGAACGGCGTCAAGGCCGGCTACCCGATGGTCGACGTCAAAGTCGAACTGATCGACGGCTCCTTCCACGACGTCGACTCTTCGGAGATGGCTTTCAAAATCGCCGGCTCGATGGCGATCCAGGAGGCCGCGCGCAAGGCCAACCCGGTCCTGCTGGAGCCGGTGATGTCGGTCGAGGTGGTGACGCCGGAGGATTTCCTCGGCGATGTGATCGGCGACCTATCGCGCCGTCGCGGCAAGGTCCAGGGCCAGGAGCAGCGCGGCAACGCACTGGCTGTGCAGGCCTTTGTGCCGCTGGGCGAGATGTTCGGCTACGCCACCGACCTGCGCTCTTCGACCCAGGGCCGAGCGACTTACACGATGCAGTTCGAGCGCTATGAGGAGGTTCCGGCGAACATCGCGGAGGAAATCATCGAGCACCGATCCGGCGAACCGGTGGGGGCGACTTCGTGAAAAGCCCCGGCGCAGATTCGTGAGCACAGCGGCGCGGGCCTCGATCTAGCTATATTTCCCGGTTCGCCCGCAGGCAGCGCAATCTGCCCTGCCAGGCAGCACCCGACAGACTCAACCAGCTTAAGCAGACAGAACCCGACTTCGAAAGGTAGAACGGAGAGAGATGTCAAAGGAGAAGTTCGAGCGCGATAAGCCGCACGTGAACGTCGGCACCATCGGTCACATCGACCACGGCAAGACGACGCTGACGGCCGCGATCACCACGACGCTCGCCACCAAGGGCGACGCCGAGGCGAAGAGCTTCGCCGAGATCGACAACGCTCCCGAGGAGAAAGAGCGCGGGATCACGATCGCCACCTCGCACGTCGAGTACCAGACCGACAACCGCCACTACGCGCACGTCGACTGCCCAGGCCATGCCGACTACGTGAAGAACATGATCACCGGCGCCGCGCAGATGGACGGCGCGATCCTGGTCGTCTCCGCCGCCGACGGCGTCATGCCGCAGACACGCGAGCACATCCTGCTCGCCCGTCAGGTCAACGTCCCGCACGTGGTCGTCTTCCTCAACAAGATCGACCAGGTCGATGACGAGGAGCTGGTCGAGCTGGTCGAGGAGGAGGTCAAGGACCTGCTCAACGAGTACGACTTCCCGGGTGACGACACCCCGATCATCAAAGGCTCGGCGCTGAAGGCGCTGGAGGGCGATGAAGAGGCTCAGAAGGCGATCTTCGAACTGGCCGACGCGCTCGACTCCTACATCCCGGAGCCGGTCCGCGAGCTCGACAAGCCTTTCCTGATGCCGATCGAGGACATCTTCTCGATCACCGGCCGCGGCACCGTCGCCACCGGCCGCGTCGAGCAGGGCATCGTCAACACCGGCGACGAGGTTGAGATCGTCGGCATGAAGGACACGACGAAAACCGTCGTCACCGGGGTCGAGATGTTCCGCAAGCTCCTCGACCAGGGACAGGCGGGGGACAACATCGGCGCCCTTCTGCGCGGCACCAAGCGCGAGGAGATCGAGCGCGGGCAGGTGCTCTGCAAGCCGGGTTCGATCACCCCGCACACCAAGTTCAAGGCCGAGGTCTACTGCCTGAAGAAGGAGGAGGGCGGACGTCACACGCCGTTCTTCTCCGGCTACCGGCCTCAGTTCTACTTCCGCACCACCGACGTGACCGGGATCGCCAACCTCCCCGAGGGGACGGAGATGGTGATGCCGGGAGACAACGTCGAGATGACGATCGAGCTGATCCAGCCGATCGCCATGGACCAGGGCCTGCGGTTCGCCATCCGCGAGGGTGGCCGCACCGTCGGCTCGGGGGTCGTTGCCGAGGTCATCGAGTAACGACTCACCCAGGGGGCGGGCGACACCGCCTCTCGCCGCCTTCGGGCGGCAGACAACTGCAAAGACATACGACCGGGGCGGCGCCCCACCAACAGGGGCCCGCCCTTTACGCGCGGTAAAACCGTGCGGGAAGACAACGAGAGAAAAATTCCGACGTGGCAGCGATAGCGGCGCAAAAAATTCGAATCCGGCTCAAGGCGTACGACCACGACGCCATAGATCGGGCTGCCCGTGAGATCGTCGAGACCGCCGAGCGCACAGGCGCCAGGGTCTCGGGGCCGGTGCCGCTGCCGACCGAGAAAAACGTCTACTGCGTGATCCGCTCTCCGTTCAAGGACAAGGACTCCCGCGAGCATTTCGAGATCCGTACCCACAAGCGGTTGATCGACATCCTGCAGCCGTCCCCGAAAACCGTCGACTCGCTGCAGCGGCTGGACTCGCTCCCCGCCGGCGTCGACATCGAGATCCGCCTCTAGGCAATGGCTGCGATTCTGGGAAAGAAGCTCGGGATGACGCAGGTGTTCAGGGAGGACGGCACCGTCGTTCCGGTGACCGTGATCGAGGCCGGGCCCTGCAAGGTCACCGCCGTCCGCGAGCAGGAGCGCGACGGCTACAGCGCCGTGCAGCTCGCCTACGGCGAGGTCAAGGACGGCAAGCTGAGCAAGGCCGAGGTCGGGCACCTGAAGAAGGCCGGCGCCACGCCGATGCGCCACCTGGTCGAGTTTCGCAACGAGGACCTCGGCGCCGAGGAGGGCCCGAAGATCGGCGACGACGTGACCGTCACCTCCTTCGAGGCGGGCCAGAAGGTCAAGGTCTCCGGCGTCTCGATCGGCAAGGGCTTCCAGGGGGGAATCAAGCGGCACAACTTCAGCCGCGGACCGGTCAGCCACGGCTCCCACAACGTGCGGGCGCCGGGCTCGATCGGCGCCAGCACCTTCCCCGCCCGCGTCTTCAAAGGAATGAAGATGCCGGGCCAGATGGGCAACAAGCGCATCACTCAAAAGGGCCTCGAGGTCGCCGACGTCGACGCCGAGCGCAACCTCTTGCTGATCAAGGGCTCGGTGCCCGGGTCGCGCAACTCGGTGGTGGAGGTGAGGACCGATGGCTAAAGCCCCGGTGCTCGGCAAGACGACCAAAGCGGATCTGCCCAAAGAGCTGTTTTCCGAGCCGTTCCATCAGTCGCTCGTCCACGAGACCGCCACGGCGGACCTGGCGGCGCGCCGCAGCGGCAACGCCTCGACCCTGACCCGCGGCGAGGTCGCCTTCACGACCGCCAAGGCGTGGAAGCAGAAGGGGACCGGGCGCGCCCGCGCCGGCACGCTCGGCGTCCCCAACCGCTATGGCGGCGGCGTCGCCTTCGGCCCCAAGCCGCGCCACTACACGGTCAAGGTCAATCGCAAAGCGCGCCGCAAGGCGATGCGCGCCGCCCTCTCCGTTCATGCCGAGCGCGGCAGCGTTGCCGTGCTCGACGCCTCCTCCTTTGAGGCTCCCTCGACCAAGTCGGCCGCACAGGGCCTGGAGAAATGGGGCGCCGGCCTGCCGGCTTTGGTGGTGCTCGACGCGGAGGAGACCGGCGCCGTGAAGAGCTTCCGCAACCTTCCCCGAGTGCAGGTGGCCGAGGTCGGCGCAATCGGGGTTGCCGACGTGATCGGCGCCGCCTCGCTGGTGCTCTCCGAGCGGGCGCTGGAGACACTGCAGGAGAAGCTGGGCTGATGGACGCGCGCACCGTGATCATTCGCCCGGTCGTCTCGGAGAAGAGCTACGCGCTGATCGCCGAGGGCAAGTACACCTTCAGAGTCGACTACCGAGCGCACAAGACCCAGATCGCTCATGCTGTGGAAGAGATCTTCGACGTCGGCGTCGCCGAGGTGCGGACCTCCAAGGTGCCGCCCAAGCCGAAGCAGCGCGGCTACACCAAAGGCAAGACCAGGGGCTGGAAGAAGGCGATTGTCCAGCTCGCCCCCGGAGACCGGATCGAGCTCTTTGAGGGCGCCGAGACCGCGTAAGGAATAGAGATGCCGAACCGTAAAACGAAACCGACCAGCCCCGGGCGCCGCTTCGCCACCTACCCCCTGCGCGAGCAGCTGACCGCGAGCGAGCCCGAGCGCAAGCTGACCGAGGGCCTGCGCAAGTCAGGCGGTCGCAACGCCAACGGCCGGGTCACCGCGCGCCATCGCGGCGGCGGCGCGAAGCGGCGCTACCGCCAGATCGACTTCAAGCGCCGCAAGGACGGCGTGCCGGCGAAGGTGGCAAGCATCGAGTACGACCCCAATCGCACCTGCTACATCGCCCTCCTGCACTACGCCGACGGGGAGAAGAGCTACATCCTCGCTCCCGCCGGGCTCGCCGTCGGGGACGAGGTCAAGTCGGGCCCCGGCGCCGACATTCGCCCCGGCAGCACGCTGGCGCTGGCGGACATGCCGACCGGCACGATCGTCCACAACGTCGAGCTGGTAGCCGGGCAGGGCGGAAAGATGGGCCGCGCCGCCGGCACCGCGATCCAGCTCGCCGCGAAGGAGGGCGACATGGTGACGCTGCGCCTGCCGTCCTCTGAGATGCGGCTGGTGCGCGCCGAGTGCCGGGCAACCGTCGGCACGCTGTCGAACGCCGAGCATCAGAACATCAAGATCGGCAAGGCGGGCCGCAACCGCCATAAGGGGAAGCGACCCCAGACTCGCGGCGTCGCGATGAACCCGGTCGATCACCCGCATGGCGGGGGCGAGGCTCACCACACGCCCGGCGGCCACCCGGTTACGCCCTGGGGCAAGCCGACGCTCGGCTACCGGACGCGCAAGAAGGGCAAGCAGTCCGACCGCTACATAGTGCGCGGCCGCCGGCGCGGAAAGAAAAAGAGCAGGTAGGCGATGGGACGCTCGACGAAGAAAGGGCCGTGGGCTGAAGAGGCCCTGATGAAGCGCGTCGCCGCGATGAACGACTCCGGCCAGAAACAGATGCTGAAGACCTGGTCGCGGGCCTCGACGATCTTTCCCGAGATGGTGGGGCACACGATCGCCGTCCACGATGGCCGCAAACACGTGCCCGTCTTCATCTCGGAGTCGATGGTGGGGCACAAGCTGGGCGAGTTCGCGCCGACGAGGACCTTCCGTTCCCACTCCGGCACCGGTAGGGGGGGCGAGTAGAGATGGCCGACGAGAAGAAAAAAACGACCAAAAAACAGAGCACGGCGAAAAAATCAGCGACGAAAAAAGCTGCGGCGAAAAAACAGCCGGCAAAAAAAGCTTCGGGCAAGAAAAAAGCGGCGGCAAAGCCGGCCGCGAAGAAAAAGGATTCCAAAGGCGCCGCGGCGGCAAAAGCGCCGGAGAAAAAAGCGGCGGCCAAAAAAGAGGCGCCGAAGCCCGTGCCGCTCGTGGTCAGGGCAAGCTCCCGCTACGTGCGAATCCCGCCTCGCAAGGCCCGCTTGATCGCCGATCAGGTGCGCGGCCTGCAGATCGAAAAGGCGCGGGCGCTGCTGCAGTTCTCACCCCGTAACGCGGCCCAGGACATCCGCAAGCTGATCGAATCCGCCGCCTCCAATGCCGAAAACAACCACGATCTGGTCGCCGATGAGATGCGGATCGCCGAGATCACCGTTGACGAAGGCCCGACGCTCAAACGCTACCGCCCGCGCGCGCAGGGAAGAGCGACGCCGATCCTCAAGCGGACCAGCCATATCGCCGTGGCCTTGAGCCCGGAACAGGACAGGAACTGACATGGGACAGAAGATCCATCCGGGCGGCTTTCGCGTCGGCTACATCCATGACTGGAAGTCGAACTGGTTCGACGAGAAGGACTTCGCCGACATCCTGCAGGAGGACCTGAGGATTCGCGAGCACATCGAGGCCAAACTTGCCCACGCCGGCCTCTCGAGCATCACGATCGAGCGACGGGGCGAGGTTGCGGTGGACATCCACACCGCACGGCCCGGGATCGTGATCGGCAAGTCGGGCAGCGAAGTCGACGCGCTCCGCAAAGCGCTGCACAAGCTGACCGGGAAGCCGGTCAAGGTCAACATCCGTGAGGTGAAGCGCCCCGAGCTCGACGCCAAACTGGTGGCCCAGTCGATCGCCGAGCAGCTGCAGAACCGGGTTGCCTTCCGCCGCGCGATGAAAAGGGCTTTGACTTCGGCGATGCGCTCCGGCGCCAAGGGCGTGAAGGTGCAGGTATCCGGGCGCCTCGGGGGGGCGGAGATGGCCCGTACCGAAAGCTATTCCGACGGACGCGTGCCCCTGCACACGCTGCGCGCCAACATCGACTACGGCTTCTACGAGGCCCGCACCACGGCGGGCCGGATCGGCGTCAAATGCTGGATCAACAAGGGTGAAGTAATGCCCGAGGGGTTCCGCTCCGATCAGGTCTCTGCCGACGGCGAGGCGCCAGCACCCCAGCGCGGCGGGCGGCCCGGCGGCGACCGGGGCGGCAGGCCGGGCGGCGACCGCGGCGGCCGGCCGGGCGACCGTGGAAGGCCTGGCGGCGACCGCGGCGGTCGACCGGGAGGTGGCCGCTGATGCTGATGCCGAAGCGGGTCAAGCACCGCAAACAGATGCGCGGCCGCATGCGCGGCAACACGAAGGGCGGCAGCACGGTCGCCTTCGGCGAGTACGGGCTGAAGTCGCTGGAGCGCGGCTGGATCACCAACCGCCAGATCGAGGCTGCTCGTATCGCGATGACGCGCAAGATCAAACGTGGCGGCAAGGTCTGGATCAACGTCTTTCCGGACAAGCCCTATACGAAGAAGCCCGCCGAGACCAGGATGGGCTCGGGCAAGGGCAACCCGGAGGGTTGGGTCGCCGTGATCAAGCCCGGCAAGGTGATGTTCGAGCTCGCCGGCGTGCCCGAGGACCTTGCCCGGGAGGCGCTGCGGCTGGCAGGGCACAAGCTTCCGGTGAAGACCAAATTCGTCACGCGCGAGGGGGCTGAAGCCGGATGAAGGCCGCAGAGGCTCACGACCTCAAAGACCACGAGCTGATTGCGAAACTGATCGATGCCAAGCAGGAGGCTTTCAACTTGCGCTTTCGCCACGCGACCGGCGAGCTGGAGAACACAGCCCGCGTGCGCGGCTCGAAGCGGGACGTGGCGAGGCTGCTGACTGTGGCCCGCGAGCGCGGGATCGACGTAGAGAAAGAGCTGAGGAAGTAATGGCGGACGACGAGAAAAAAGACCTAGAGACTCAGGACGAGAACGCTTCGGCTGCGGGTCCTGACGCGGGGGAGGACACCTCCTCCTCGCAGGCTGCGGGGGAGGAGTCCACCCCCGCGCCACCCGCAGAGGATGCGCCCGCGGCTGATGCCCAGGACGATGCTCCCGCGGAGCCCGCCGACACGGCCGACGCCGAGGAGGCTCCGGCCGCAGAGGATGCGCCCGCGGCTGATGCTCCCGTCGAGGAGGATGCGCCCGCTGAGGAGGCTCCGGCCGCTGAGGCTGAGTCTGCTGAGGCGCCCGAGGCTGGGGAGTCGAGTCCGGAGGACGATCTGCCTTGGAAGGAGCGGCGGCGGTTGGCGCGTTCGCGGCGCCCGCATGAGGCTGGGCCGCAGCTCAGCCCAGAGGAGCGTGCCGCCAAGAGCGCCGAGGAGCACAAGCGGAGGTCGGCTCAGCGCCAGAAGCAGCGTGCCGCGGCACGGGCGAAGAAGAGCGCAGGCGCCACGGGCACCCCGGTCGCTGAGCACGATGCCAATGCCGCCAAGGTCCGCCAGGGAATCGTCGTCTCCGACAAGGGGGAGAAATCGATCACCGTTCGGATCGACATCGTTCGCCGCCATCCGGTCTACGAGAAGGTCGTACGTCGCTCGCGCACCCTGCATGCTCACGATGAGGGCAATGAGGCGGGCGAGGGCGACGTCGTGCGGATCGTTGAGACCCGGCCGCTGTCGAAGACGAAGCGCTGGCGCTTGGTCGAGGTCGTCGAGAAGGCAAGGTAGGCGAGCGTGATCCAGCAAGAGTCAAGACTCAAAGTCGCCGACAACTCGGGCGCTCGCGAGATCCTCTGCATCCGGGTGAAGGGCGGCTCGCACCGCCGCTATGCCGGCGTCGGCGACGTGATCACGGCGACGGTCAAACAGGCGAGCCCGCAGGGCGGCGTCCGCAAGGGCGAGGTCGTGCAGGCGGTCGTCGTTCGCACCCGCAAGCAGCTCGGCCGCGCCGACGGCACCTACATCTCCTTCGACGAAAACGCGGCGGTCCTGATCGACCCGGCCAGCAACAACCCGCGCGGCACCCGCATCTTCGGCCCCGTCGCCCGCGAGCTGCGCGATCGCAACTTCATGAAAATCGTCTCCCTGGCGCCGGAGGTCCTCTAGCCATGGGCAAGGCGATGCGAATCAAAAAAGACGACCAGGTGGTCGTGATCGGCGGCAAGGACGCGGGCAAGGCGGGTCGCGTTATCCGCACCGAGCCGAAGAAGAACCGCGTCTACGTCGAGGGGCTCAACATCCTCAAGCGGAACGAGCGCGCTCGCGGCGACCGGCAGATGGGACAGAAAGTCGGCGCAGGCGACCAGGGGAGGGGCGCCACCGGCGGAGGCATCGTCCACGTCGAGGGGCCGATCCACATCTCCAACGTGATGCTCGTCGATCCAAAAGACAACAAGCGCACCCGAGTCGGCATGCGCCGCGACAAAGGCGGCAAGCGGGAGCGCTTCGCGAAGCGAACTGGAGCGGCGCTCTGATGGAGGCCACCGCAACAGCCCCGGCGCAGGCGGCCCCCCCGCCGCGACTGCGCGAGCGCTACGAGCAGGACGTGCTGCCGGCGCTGACGAAGAAGTTCGGCTACTCGACCCCGATGCAGGCCCCGCGGGTGCAGAAGATCACCCTCAACATGGGGGTGGGCGAGGCAAAGCAGAACGCCAAGATGTTGGAGGCGGCGCAGGAGCAGCTGGCGACGATTGCCGGCCAGCACCCCAACATCCGTCGTGCCCGCAAGTCGATTGCCTCGTTCAAGGTTCGCGAGGGGATGCCGGTCGGCGTCTCCGTGACGCTGCGCCGCGCCCGCATGTGGGAGTTCCTCGACCGGCTCACCTCGATCGCGATCCCGCGCATCCGCGACTTCCGCGGCCTCAACCCGCGTTCCTTCGACGGCCGCGGCAACTACTCGATGGGCGTCCGCGAGCAGCTGATCTTTCCCGAAATCGACTACGACTCGGTCGACGAGGTGCGCGGCCTCGACATCACGATCACGACCAGCGCCGAGACCGACGCTGAGGCCTTCGAGCTCCTGCTGGCTCTGGGCATGCCCTTCGCCAAAGAGGGACGGCCGGGGACGGGCGATCCCGAGGCGGAGGCCGCCGCCGAGGAGGAGAAGCGCAAGGAAGAGGCACGCGCCAGAGCCGAGGCGGAGCAGGCGGCGCTCGAGCAGCTGAAGGAAGAGAACCCCGACGCATATGCCAAGCCCGAGCCGGAGGCTGCCGAGGGCGGCGAGGACGGCGACGCGGACGAAAAGGACGAGGCCGAGAGCAGCGGCGACGAGGAGAACCAAGACAATGGCTAAGACTTCACAGAAGGTCCGTCAGGGCCGCAAACCTAAGTTCAAGACACGGGGATACAACCGCTGCCGTCGCTGTGGGCGGCCGCGAGCCTTCTACCGGAAGTTCGGCCTCTGCAGGATCTGCCTGCGCGAGGCCGCCCACGAGGGCTACATCCCCGGCATGACCAAGTCGAGCTGGTAGGGAGCGCAGATGCTGACCGACCCAATAGCCGATTACCTGACCCGGATCCGCAACGCGATTGGCTCCGGCCACGACGAGGTGGCGATCCCCGCTTCGCGCTTGAAGGTGGAGATGACCCGGATCCTCAAGGAGCAGGGCTACATCCGCGACTTCACCAGTGAGCCGGCGCGGGTTGGCGAGGCGATCAAGATCCGCCTCAAGTACACCGAGGACCGCCGCCCTGTGATCGTCGGCATGGAGCGGATCTCACGGCCGGGCCGCCGCCGCTACGTGGATCACAAACACGTGCCGCGGGTTCATGGCGGCACCGGCACGGCGATCGTCAGCACCTCCGTCGGCGTGATGACGGGCCACGAAGCGACTGCAAAGGGCGTCGGCGGCGAGATAGTCGCCTACGTTTGGTAGCGAGCATGAGTCGAATCGGACGCAAGCCCATCCCTGTTCCCGAGGCCGTCACGGTCGAGGTTGCCCCTGGCCGCATAGCCGTCAAGGGCCCCAAGGGAGAGCTCGAGCAGCGCCTCGACCAGGATATGAAGGTCGAGCAGGAGGACGGCAACGTCGTCGTCGGGCGGCCCACCGATCGCGGCGAGCATCGAGCCCTTCACGGCCTCACCCGCAGCCTGATCGCCAACATGGTCGAGGGGGTCACCGAGGGCTTCGAGAAGCGCCTCGAGATCCAGGGCGTCGGTTACCGCGCCCAGCTCAAGGGCCGCTCTTTGGAGATGGCGCTCGGCTTCTCCCACCCGGTCTCGATCGAGCCCCCGGAGGGAGTCGAGTTCGAGGTCCCGCAGCCGACTGAGATCATCGTGCGAGGGATCGACAAGCAGCTGGTCGGGCAGGTCGCCGCCGACATCCGCAAGCGCCGCCCGCCCGAGCCCTACAAGGGCAAGGGGATTCGCTACCGCGACGAGCACGTCGCTCGGAAGGTCGGCAAGCGCGCATGACCGTGCTCACGAACCGACAGCGCCGCCTGCGCCGCCGCCGCCGCGTGCGGGCGCGGATCATCGGCACGGCGCAGAGGCCGCGCCTCTCCGTCTACCGGTCCAACCGCGGCGTCTTCGCCCAACTCGTCGACGACGCCAGCGGGCACACTCTGGCCGCCGTCAACTGGACCGAGCCGGAGCTGCGCAAGCTGACCGCCAGCGAGCAGGCGAAACGAGCCGGCGAGCTGCTCGCCGAGCGCGCCAAGGGCGCCGGCATCGAGAGCTGCGTCTTCGACCGCGGCGGCTACAAGTACCACGGCCGGGTCAAGGCCCTGGCCGAGGGCGCCCGCGAGGGGGGCTTGAGCTTCTAACCGCTACGGTGGGCGACTGCTTATGAAGGGCATGGACGCAACAAATGTGGAAACGGTGAGTCCTCGCGGGCTCGACCTGCAGGAGCGCGTGATTGAGATCAATCGCGTCGCCAAGGTCGTCAAGGGCGGCCGGCGCTTCTCTTTCACGGCCCTCGTCGCGGTCGGCGACGAAGAGGGCGTGGTCGGGATCGGCTACGGCAAGGCGCGCGAGGTTCCCCTGGCGATCCAGAAGGGTGTCGAGGACGCGCGCAAGAACCTCATTCGAGTGCCCAAATACGGGCAGACGCTCACCCACAAGATCATCGGCCGCTTCGGCGCCGGCCACGTCGTCCTGCGCCCCGCCAGCCCTGGTACCGGCGTCATCGCCGGCGGCGGCGTGCGCGCGGTGCTCGAGCTCGGCGGCGTTCGCGACGTGCTCACCAAGAGCATCGGCACCCAGAACCCGATCAACCTCGTCAAGGCGACGATGGACGGCCTGATCCGCTTGCGGCGGCCTGAGGAGGTTGCCGAGCTGCGCGGGCTGACTGTCAGCCAGGTCCTGGGTGTTGGCTCCAATGGCTCGGCTGCGGGTCCTGTCACGGGGGCGGAGCCCTCGTCCTCGACGGGAGCTGCGGGCGAGGGCTCCGCCCCCGCACCACCCGCAGAGGAACCGTCTGAGGCAGCACCCCAAGGCGAGGCTGACAAGCCCGCTGAGGAGCCCACACCCGCGGAAGATGCGCCACAGGCTGAGGCTCCGGCCGAGCCGGCAGAGGCCCAGGCTGACAAGCCCGCTGAGGCGGCTGAGGCAGCGCCTCAAGGCGAGGCGTCCGGGGAGGGCGTTGGGGCTGGCGACGAAGTCGCGGAGCAGGCGGATCAAGGTGGCCAGGGCGCTGGCGCTTCTGCCGGTGACAGCGGAAGCGAAGCTGAGCAGTCACCGGTTGATGCGGAGGCTTCAGAGCCCAAGCCGGCCGAGGGTGAGCAGTCGTGAGCGAGGTGAAGATTCGGCAGGTGCGCTCCGCGGCGGGGACGAGCCCCAGCCAGCGGGCAACCCTGAAGGCGCTGGGCCTGGGCCGGATCGGCAAGGCCGTCGAGCGCAAGGACTCGCCCCAGCTGCAGGGGCAGCTGCGCGTCGTCTCTCATCTGATTGAGGTTGGTTCCTGATGGCCGAGAAAACTCGCTCCGAGGAGATAGGGCTCCATAACCTGAAGCCGAAGCCCGGTTCGCGCCGTCCGCGCAAGCGCATCGGCCGCGGCGAGGGCAGCGGCCTTGGCAAGACGTCCGGCCGCGGCCATAAGGGCTACGGCTCGCGTTCCGGCTCGAAGAGAAAGGCCGGCTACGAGGGCGGGCAGAACCCAATTCACATGCGGATGCGAAAGCTTCGCGGCCCGCACATGAAGAAGTCGATGCCCTTCGAGAACTTTCGCACCAAGACCCAGCCGATCAACGTGGCCGAGTTGGAGGAGCGCTTTGACGCGGGCGCCGAAGTGACGCCCGAGGCGCTGAAGGAGAAGGGCCTGGCGAAGCGCTCCGATCCGGTCAAGATCCTCGCTCGCGGGGACATCGCGAAGAAGCTCGATGTCCACGCCCATGCCTTCAGCGCGGCGGCACGCGAGAAGATCGAGGCCGCTGGGGGCTCCTGCCACACTCTGGAGCCCTAATGCTCCGCACCATTGCGAACGCCTTCAGCGTCGCTGATATCCGCAAGAAGCTCGCCTTTACGGCGGCGATCCTTTTGCTCTATCGCCTCGGCGCCTTCATCCCCGCCCCGGGCGTCGACCTCGAGGCCGTCAAGGAAATCCAGGGCAACTTCGGCGGCGGCAGCATCCTCGGCTTCCTCAACACCTTCTCCGGCGGCAGCCTCGAACGCCTTTCGCTCTTTGCGCTGGGGATCATGCCCTACATCACCGCCTCGATCATCCTGCAGCTGCTGACGGTGGTCGTCCCTTCCTTGGAGAGGCTGCAAAAAGAAGGGGAGGTGGGGCAGCAGAAGATCACCCAATACACCCGCTATCTGACCGTCGGCCTCGCGTTCCTTCAGTCGCTTGGATACGTCTTCCTCTTCCGCTCCTTCGGCCAGAAAGCGGGCAGTGAGAGCCTCGGCGGCCTGGGCGGAGGCAAAGTGCTGTTGATCGTGATCTCGCTGACCGCCGGCTGCACGCTGCTGATGTGGATGGGCGAGCTGATCACCCAGCGCGGCATCGGCAACGGCATCTCCCTGCTGATCTTTGCCTCGATCGTCTCCGGGCTGCCGGCGGGCATCCGCGCCTGGTGGACCAGCCCCGACCAGGTCTTCATCGTGATGATGCCGTTCATCGCCCTGGCGGTGATCGTCGCGATCGTCTTCGTCCAGGAGGGCCAGCGGCGCATCCCTGTCCAGTACGCCAAACGGGTGGTGGGGAGGAAAATGACCTCCGGCGGGTCGACCTACCTGCCGCTGCGGGTCAACATGGCAGGCGTCATCCCCGTCATCTTCGCGGCCTCGATCATGGCCTTCCCGCCGACCGTCGGCCAGCTCATCAACACGCCCTTCGCGCTCGACGTGGCGGCCTTCTTCGGCCCAGACACGTGGGCCTTCGTCGCAGGCGAGGTGTTCTTCATCATCATCTTCACCTACTTCTATACGGCGGTCACCTTCAATCCGGTCGACCAAGCCGACAACCTGAAAAAATACGGCGGCTTCATCCCCGGCGTGCGGCCGGGACGGCCGACGGCCGAATACCTCGACCGCGTGCTCTCCCGACTGACCTTTCCCGGCGCCCTCTATCTGGGTGCGGTAGCGGCGCTGCCGACGATCCTGTTCAGCCAGACCGCCGCCAACTTCGCCTTCGGCGGCACATCGATCTTGATCGTGGTCGGGGTCGCGCTGGACACGATCAAACAGCTCGAGGCGCAGCTGATGATGCGCAACTACGAGGGCTTCCTGAAATAGCCGCCTGACGGCGACTCGAATATGTCTGAGCTGAACCTAGTGCTGCTCGGTCCACCGGGCTCTGGCAAGGGGACCCAGGGCGAGCGCCTGCAGGCGGACCTGCGGCTGCCCTACTACGCCACCGGCGACATCCTGCGCGCGGCCGTCCGCGAGGAGACGGAGCTCGGCCGTACGGCGAAGGAGTACATGGACCGGGGCGACCTCGTTCCAGACGAGGTCATCGTCGGCGTTATCGCCGAGCGGCTCGACTCCCAGGAGGCGGCCGACGGCTTCATCCTCGATGGCTTCCCGCGCACGACCCCGCAGGCTGAGGCGCTCGATCGCAAACTGGTGGAGATGGCGCGCGGGCTCTCCGGCGTGCTGCTGATCGACGTCCCCGACGAGGAGGTGATGCGACGCCTCTGCGGCAGAAGGGTCTGCGCGGAGGGAGGCCACGTCTACCACGTCGAGCTCAACCCGCCAGAGCAGGAGGACGTCTGCGACGTCGACGGGTCGGAGCTGCTGCAACGCGATGACGACAAGCCCGAGGTGATCCGCCATCGCCTCGAGCAGTACCACGCCAAGACCGAGCCGCTGATCGAGCACTACGACCACCGCAGCATGCTGCGACGGATCGAAGGGACGGCCTCGCCGGACCAGGTTGCCGATGAAGTAAGGAGAACCCTGGCAACGCTGCGGTTGGAGCGGGACGAGGCGATCTAGGTTGTATCGGATGATCACGCGCAAGACGCCCGAGCAGCTGGAGAAGATGGCCGCCTCAGGCGACGTCCTGGTCCGCTGCCTGCGCATGCTCGCAAGCAAGGCCCGTCCCGGTGTGACGACGAAGGAGCTGGACACCGCGGCGGAGAAGTTCATCCGCTCCCAGGACGCCGTGCCGGCCTTCAAGGGCTACCGCGGCTTCCCGGGGTCGATCTGCTCCTCACCCAACTCGCTCGTCGTCCACGGCATCCCCGGCCCCTACGAATGCAAGCGCGGCGATGTGCTCTCGATCGACGTCGGGGTGGTCAAGGACGGCTGGGTCTCCGACGCCGCGATCACCTTGCCGATCGGCGCGATCGACCCCGAAGCGCGCAAGCTGCTCGACGTGACGCAGGCGGCGCTCTTCGCCGGCGCCGAGCAGATGCGGCCGGGCAACCACCTCGGCGACGTCTCGGCCGCGATCCAGAGCACGGTCGAGAGCGAGGGGCTCTCGATAATCCGCACCCTGGTCGGGCATGGGATCGGCCAGGAAATGCACGAAGACCCTCAGGTCCCTAACTTCGGCGAGCCGGGCAAGGGCCCCCTGCTGGAGGAGGGCACGGTGCTGGCGATCGAGCCGATGGTCAATGCCGGTGGGCCGCTGGTGCGGATGGGCGACGACGGCTGGGCCGTCTACTCCGAGGACGACTCCCCGGCCGCGCACTTCGAGTTCACCGTCGCCGTGACCGCCGACGGGCCCCGCATCCTCACCCCCTGGCACGACGAGCGTTCCGACTGAGGCGCCTGGCGGGTCGCCACGGGTCGGGCCTTGCTATCTTTCCCGTTCGGCCCAGAGGGCCAGTTGTGCCTGCTGCCCGACTCCTGGGGCGAGCGGGTGTCCTGTTTTCGAACCAAACCCGGAGCGATGAAGGTCAGAGCTTCCGTAAAGCCGATGTGCGAAAAGTGCAAGATCATCCGCCGCAATGGGGCGGTTCTCGTGATCTGCCAAAACCCACGCCACAAGCAGCGGCAGGGTTAGGGGAGATCTAGATGGCACGCATCGCCGGGGTCAACATCCCCGTCAACAAACGGGTCGAAATCGGCCTCACCTATATCTTCGGCATCGGGCGCTCGACGGCGCAGCAGATTCTCGCCGCCGCCAAGGTCGACCCCAACACGCTGGTCAAGAACCTGACCGAGGACGAGGTCGTGCGCCTGCGCGAGGCGGTCGAGCAGCACGAGGTCGAGGGCGACCTGCGCCGAGATCACTCCCAGTCGGTCAAACGCCTGATGGAGATCGGCGCCTACCGGGGCCTGCGGCATCGCCGCGGCCTTCCGGTCAGGGGCCAGCGGACGAAGACGAACGCGCGGGGCCGCAAGGGCCCCCGCCGCATGAGCGTCGCCGGCAAGCGCAAGGCGCCGGGGGGCAGGTAGGCAATGGCAGCCGCGAAAAAACCGGCCAAGGGCCGCGCTCGGCGCCGGGTCAAAAAGAACGTCACCTACGGGCAGGCGCACATCAAGACTTCCTTCAACAACACGATCGTCACCCTGACCGACACCGACGGCAACGTGATCGCCTGGGAGTCAGCCGGGTCCGCCGGCTTCAAAGGCTCGCGCAAGTCGACTCCTTTCGCCGCCCAGGTAACCGCCGATGCCGCGGCCAAGAAAGGCATGGAGCACGGCCTCGAAAAGGTCGAGGTCTTCGCCAAGGGCGCCGGGTCGGGCCGTGAGACGGCGATCCGCTCACTGCAGGCTGCCGGCCTCGAAGTGACCACCGTCAAGGACGTCTCCCCGCAGGCCCACAACGGTTGCCGTCCGAAGAAGCGGCGGCGAGTCTGATGGCCCGCGATACGGCTCCCCAGTGCAAGCAGTGCCGCCGCGAGGGCCAGAAGCTCTTCCTCAAGGGCGAGCGCTGCTTCACCGACAAATGCGGGGTCGAGCGCCGCTCCTACCCGCCGGGGGAGCACGGACGCGGCCGTATGCGCCAGTCCGAGTACCGCGTGCAGCTGCGCGAGAAGCAGAAGACGCGCCGCTACTACCAGGTCTTGGAGAAGCAGTTCCGCGCCTACTACGACAAGGCTTCCCGTCAGGAGGGCGTCACCGGAGAGAACCTCCTGCGCCTGCTCGAGTCGCGCCTCGACAACGTCCTGGTGCGCCTCGGCTTCGCCGCCTCGCGGCGCCAGGCGCGGCAGCTGATCCGGCACGGGCACTGGCTGGTGAACGGTCGCCGCGTCGACGTTCCCTCCTACCAGGTGCGTCCCGAAGACATCATTTCGATCAAGCCGGATTCCGCCGCCTCGGACACGATCCGCAAGGCGACGGAGCTGGTCTCGACCGTGCCGGCCTGGCTACAGGCCGATCACGACGCCCTCACCGCCAAGATCCTGCGCTACCCAGAGCGCGCGGAGATCTCGGCACCGGTACAGGAGCAGCTCATCGTCGAGCTGTACTCCAAGTAACCGGTCCCATTTCTGCACACGCATAACGGAACGGACGCAAGGAACTCATGACCACTGACTTTCAGGTCCCTCGCATCACCTCAGAGAAGGCGGATGACCGCCGCGGCACCTTCACCGTCGAGCCCCTCGACAAGGGCTTCGGCTACACCTTTGGCAACAGCCTCCGCCGCGTCCTGCTCTCCTCGCTCGGCGGCGCCGCCATCACCAGCGTCCGCATCGAGGGCGTCGCGCACGAGTTCTCCAGCGTGCCCGGTGTCAAGGAGGACGTCACCGACATCATCCTCAACCTCAAGGACCTCGTCGTCCGCATGCACACGGATGCCGACGAGGTCGAGGCGCCGCTGGTCGCCACCGGCCCCGGTGAGATCAAGGCGAAGGACATCGACCTGCCGTCCGGGGTCGAGATCCTCAATCCCGACGCACCGATCGCGACACTCGAGAAAAAAACCAAACTCGAGGTCTATCTGACGATCGGCCGCGGCCGCGGCTACTCGCCCGCGGAGGAGAACAAGTCCGACGAGCAGCCGATCGGCGTGATCCCAATCGACTCGATCTTCTCCCCGATTCGCCGTGCCTCTTACACCGTCGATACGGCCCGAGTCGGGCAGCGGACCGATTTCGACAAGCTCAGCCTCGATCTCGAGACCGACGGCTCGCTCGAGCCCGGCGCCGCGCTGCGCGAGGCCTCCGAGATCCTGATCAAGAGCCTGGCGATCTTCACCGACGCCGATCGCGTCGAGGAGCTGACCGCACGCGAGCCCGCGGCGGTGCCTTCCGACGCGCTGCCGACTCAGGCGGGCGACGGCGCCAGCGCCGACGGCCTCGACGAGATCCTGATCGAGGAGCTCGAGCTGGGCGTGCGCTCCTACAACTGCCTCAAGCGAGCGGGCGTACAGACGGTCGGCGATCTGGTCCGTAAGTCGCGCTCTGAGCTGAACGCGATTCCCAACTTCGGCCAGAAGTCGATCGATGAAGTGATCGAGACTCTGCATTCCCGCGGCCTCGACCTGCAGCACGACTGAGAAAGCGACGAGAGGGCAGCAGGAGAAGCGATGCGCCACCGCAAGAAGCGCAACAAGCTGAGCCGCGATTCAGCCCACCGCCAGTCGCTGCTTTCGAACCTCTCAAAGCAGCTGATCGAGCACGAGCGGATTGAAACCAGCCAGGCGAAGGCAAAGGCGGTAAAGCCCGAGGTCGAGCAGTTGATCACGCTTGCCAAGCGAGGCGACCTGCACGCCCGCCGGCAGGCGCTGGCAACCCTTCACAACGACAAGTTCGTCGTCCACAAGCTGTTCGAGGAGGTGGCGCCTCGCTATGAGGCCCGCCCCGGCGGCTACACGCGGATCGTCAAGCTCGGCCCGCGGCGCTCCGACAGCACCGAGATGGTCTATCTAGAGCTGGTTTGAGCGCCGGCTCCGTTCGCCTCGACCTCGAATACGACGGCACCCCCTTCAACGGCTGGGCGGCCCAGCCCGGCCAGCGCACGATCCAGGCAGAGTTGGAGGTGGCCCTGGCGACAATCCTGCGCGAGCCGGTGGAGCTAACGGTCGCCGGGCGCACCGACACCGGCGTGCACGCCCGGGGGCAGGTGGCGAGCTTCGAGACGACGGCCCAGGTGCCCGCCGGCCTGGCGCGGCGGCTAAACGGGCTCACCCCGCATGAGATCGTCGTCACCGCCGCCGCTCGCGTCGAGGACGGCTTCGACGCCCGGCGCGATGCCAGGTCGCGCAGCTACCGCTATCGCATCCTCACTCGCCCTAGCCCGAGCCCATTCGAGGTCGGGCGGGCGCTCTGGTGGCCCCACAAGCCGTTTGACACGAATCTCCTCGATGCCTGTGCCGAGGTCCTCGTCGGCACCCACGACTTCACCGCCTTCACCCCGACCCAGACCGATCACGTTCGCTTCGAGCGCAACGTCCTGCGGGCGGAGTGGGGTATGGAGGACGAGATCCTCGCCCTGCGCATAACCGCGGACTCCTTCCTGCGCAGCATGGTCCGCGTCTTGGTGGGAACCATGCTCGAGGTTGCCGGCGGGCGGCGCAGCGTCGAGGATTTCGCCCGGCTGCTGAGCGGCGCGGTGCGGGAGGAGGCCGGTGAAACGGCTCCTCCCCATGGCCTCTATCTGGAGTCTGTCGCTTACTGACCCAGGGGGTCAGTCTCTGGTGAGGACGTCGGCGGGCCCGTCGATCCAGACCTGGACGCGGTCGCCGGGATGCCAGGCCGGGAAACCGAGGCGGCGCGAGCGAACGGTGCGACCTGAGGGCAGGCGCAGCTGCAGCAGCTGATCGTGGCCGTAGAAGTTGCGCGAGACGACCGTCGCGTCCTGGCTGCCGCGCCGATCGGCAGGCGCGACGGTGCCGACCGCCAGCGACTCCGGCCTGATCAGGACGTCGACCTCGCCCCGCAGGCCGGCGCGGTTGGGAAGCTGCCCCACCTCGCAGGAGACGGTGCCGTTATCGGCGCTGCCCGGCAGCACCTCGATCTCACCCAGGAAGCCCGCCACCCAGCGATTGGCCGGCCGCGAGTAGACCTCCTCCGGGGTACCGGTCTGCTCGATCCGGCCCTCGTTGACCACGGCGACGACGTCGGCGATGCTGAGCGCCTCCTCCTGGTCGTGCGTGACGAACACGGAGGTGACGCCGTGCTGGGAGAGGATCTCCCGGGCCTCGGCTCGCACCATCTCGCGCAGGCCGGCGTCGAGGTTTGAGAACGGCTCGTCGAGTAGGACCGCCTGGGGCTTGGTGATCAGCGCGCGAGCCAGGGCGACCCGCTGCTGCTGCCCGCCCGAGAGTTCGTGGGGATAGCGATCCCCGATGCCCCGCAGCCCGACGCTGGAGAGCATTGCCTCGACCGTGCCGCGGTCGGGCCGGCGGCCGAGCCCGTAGCCGACGTTGGCGGCGACGCTGAGATGCGGGAAGAGGGCGTAGTCCTGGAAGACCATGCCGATGCGCCGCCTCTCGGGCGGCAGCGAGCGCTGCGGCGTCGAGACAACCTTGCCGTCGATCTCAATCGTCCCCCCGTCCGGCGCCTCGAGCCCGGCGATCAGCCGCAGGGTGGTGGTCTTGCCGCAGCCGCTCGGGCCTAGCAGGGCGCAGGTGGCGCCCGGCTCGACCTCGAGGTCGACGCCGTCGACGGCAACGACGTCGCCGAAGGCCTTGCGCAGGCCGCTGAGGCGCAGCGATGCGCCGCGCGCCGGCTTGGTGACGCTGTCTGAAGTCTGCCCCACGGTGTCCGGATAAGATTAGGGCAACCTAACGCGATTGCTACTCCCGGCGAGGCGATGATTTCCTTCAAACACATTTCAAGGCTGGCGCTTGCCGCTGCCATTACCTCGGCTCTGCTGGCGGCAGGCGGCTGTGGGTTCGACACGTCGACCTCCGACGGCGGCGCCGGGGAGCCCGACACGGAGGGCATAACGCTCTACTCGGGCAGGATTCCTGCTGCGATCGGGGGCGCAGTCGATCGCTATGAGGCGCAGGCCGATCGCGACGTCCAGGTTCGCTTTGCCGACACAGCCGACCTCGCGGCGACGCTGGTCGAGGAGGGGGACGCCTCCGCCGCGGATGTCTTCTTCGCCCAGGAGCCCGGAGCGATCGGAGCGGTCGCCGACGCCGGCCTGCTGGCGAAGCTGCCGGCGGACGTCCTTGCGCTCGTACCGGCTCGCTACCGCGACCCCGCCGGGCGCTGGGTCGGCGTCACCGGCCGTGCCAGGGTGGTCGCCTACAACCGCGACGCGGTGGACCGCGCCGAGCTGCCGCCCTCGCCCTTCGGCCTCACCGCCGCACGCTGGCGCGACCGGGTGGGTTGGTCCCCGGCCAGCTCCAGCATGCAGGAGTACGTGAGTGCGCTGCGCACTCGCTACGGCGACGATCGCACCCGGGAGTGGCTCGAGGCGATGGTCGACAACGGGGCCAGGAGCTATCCGAACAACGTCGCGATCCGCGATGCGATCGCGGCCGGGGAGATCGACGTTGGGCTGATCAACCACTACTACGTGGCCCAGGCGATCGCCGAGGAGGGCCCCGGCTATCCGGTCGGCGTCTACTTCCCGCCCGGCGGCCTCGGCTCGCTGCTCCTGCTGACCTCGGTGGGCGTGCTCGATTCCAGTGAGCGCAAGCCCGAAGCGATCGCCTTCGTGCGCTCGCTGCTCGAGCGGCCCAGCCAGCGCTTCTTCACCACCAGCTCCAAGGAGTATCCGCTGGCGATCGGGGTCGAGCCCGATCGGTCGATGAGCGTCCCCCTCGCCGAGGTCCCCAGCCCGGGCGGCAACCTGGTCGATCTCGAGGAGCTGCAGGCGACGATCGAGCTGATGCAGGAAAGCGGAGCGCTCTAGTTGCAGGCGACTCGGGCCGCCCCGGCATGGCTGACCGCGGTCGGCCTCCTTGTCGCCGCCGCAGCGGTGCTTCCCGCCGCCTACCTCTTCATCGTCGTCGCCGGCGACCTGAGCGACGCGCTATCCACGGCGCTGACATCCCGCACGGCGGAAATCATCGTCCGCACCCTGGCGCTGACCGCGGCGGTTGCGCTGACGGCGGTCGCGATCGCACTGCCGATCGGCTGGCTGACGGTGCGAACGGATCTGCCCGCGCGGAGGTTCTGGACGGTGCTCTGCACGCTGCCGCTGGTGATCCCCAGCTACGTGGGCGCCTACCTGTTCATCGCCGCCCTGGGGCCGAACGGGATGCTCCAAGACGCGCTGGGGGTGGAGAGCCTGCCGTCGATCTACGGCTTCTTCGGCGCCTGGCTGGTGCTGAGCCTCTTCACGTACCCCCTGGTGCTGATCCCCCTGCGGGGAGCTTTGAGAAGGATCGACCCCCAGCTCGAGGACGCCGCGCGGGCGATGGGGCGCGGCCCGTTGGAGGTCTTCCGCACCGTCGTGCTGCCGCAGCTGTGGCCGGTGATCGCGGCCGGCGCTCTGCTCGTTTCCCTCTACGTGTTGAGCGACTTCGGAGCCGTTTCGCTGCTTCGCTTCGATTCCTTCACCCGTGAGATCTACATCGCCTACCGCTCGAGCTTCGACCGCACCGCGGCCGCCGCCCTGGGCGTCGTGCTCGTCCTCGTGATGCTGGCGCTGCTGCTGGTCAGCTCCCGCCTGCGATCGGCCCGGGTCGTGCACCGGCTCGGCCCCGGCACGCTGCGCCCGGCACCCCCCTATCGGTTGGGCCGCTGGCGCTGGCCGGCGCTCGGGTTCTGCGCCCTGGTCGCATCGATCGCCTTCCTGCTGCCGGTCGCCGTGCTCCTCTACTGGGCCAGCGAGGGCGTTTCGAGCGGCGCCACCTCCTGGGGGCGGGCGGCGGCGTTGGGCGGTAATTCCCTCTTCGTCTCGGCTGCGGCGGCGGGCCTCGGGGCACTGGCCGCCCTCGCCGTCGCCGCGCTGGTCGTCCGCCACCCAAGCCGGCTCAGCCGCCTGGTCGAGCGCGGATCGCACGCCGGCTACGCGCTGCCCGGGATCCTGGTGGCGCTGGCGCTGGTCTTCGTCGCCACTCGTCTTACGCCATCGCTCTACCAGACGACCGCGCTGCTCGTCTTCGGCCTCACTGTTCACTATCTGCCGCTCGGCATCGGGCCAATCGCGGCCTCCCTGCTGCAGGTCTCGCCCCGCGTCGAGGAGGCGGCTCGCGGCCTGGGGAGGGGTGGGGGCGAGGTCTTCCGCACGGTGACCGCCCCGCTGGCGCGAGGGGGGGTGCTGGCGGGGGCCGCGCTGATCTTCCTACACGCGATGAAGGAGCTTCCCGCCACCCTGATCCTGGCTCCGATCGGCTTCGAAACGCTGGCCACTGACATCTGGTCGCAGACCACCTTCGGCTTCTACGAGGCAAGTGCGATTCCGGCGCTCCTCCTGCTCATCGTTGCCGCCGCTCCCGTCTACCTGCTCAGCGAGCGCGGCGCGACGGTGCCCTGAACGCTTCCGCGTGCCTGTTTCACTCCGGATTGGCTTCGCGCTGGCCGTCTCCTTGGCGGCGCTCTCGCTCGCGCTTCCCTACATGCCGGTTTACGACCCCTGGGGCTGGCTCGTCTGGGGCGGGGAACTCGCCGATCTCGATCTGGCGACCTCGGCCGGCCCCTCCTGGAAGCCGCTGCCGGTGTTCGTCGACGCGGCGCTCTCGCCTCTAGGAGACGCGGCCCCCGACGCCTGGCTGCTGATCGCGCGTTCTGGCTGGCTGATCGCGCCGGTCCTGGCGGCCTGGCTTGCAGCCGCTCTGAGCGGCCCCGACGCGGGGCGCTGGCGCTACCTGGCCGCGGCGCTCGCCGCCGGCTCCGTCGCCCTCAGCGCCGACGCCTTCACCCCTCCGACGCGCCAGTTCACCGGCGGCCTCTCCGAGCCCTTGCTGGTCACCCTGGTCCTGGCCGCGGTGGCGCTGGCGCTGCGCGGGCGCACCGTCGGCTCGCTGTGGGCCGGCTTCGCCGCTTCGCTGCTGAGGCCGGAGTGCTGGCCCTTCCTCGTGCTCTGGGCCTGGCGTGAGGCGCGGCGCGACGCCAGGCTGCGCCTGCATGCGATCGCGGTGTGCGCTCTCGTTCCTCTCGCCTGGTTCGTCCCCGACCTGCTCGCCTCCGGGAACGCTCTAGAGGGATCGCAGACGGCGCGGCAGGGAGGGATCGAGCTGGGGGAGGTCCTCGAGGTCGCCGGACGGGCGTTGGCGGCGCCGCTGGCGGCCGTCTGGATCGGCGTCGCCCTCTTCTTCATAGAGCGGGGCCGTCGCGACCCCGCCCGCCGGGCATCGCTCACTCTCCTGCTCGGCGCATCGGCCTGGATCGGCGTGGTCGCGGCAATGGCCGTGTTCGGCTATGCCGGCCTGCCGCGCTTCCTCGCCCCGGCCACCGCGGTGATCTCGGTCGTCGGCGCGGCCGCCATAGCCAGGGCGGGGGTGCCGGCGTTCGCCGCAGAGGGCCGCCGGGCGCTACCCGCGGCCGCCGTGGCTCTCGCGCTCTGCGCCGGGGTGGTCGGCTTCGCCCTGCGAGCCGCCGAGGTGCCCGGCGACGTCTCGACGATCGAGGCTCAGACCCGCTCGCAGGAGGACCTCTTCGAGCTGGCCGAGTCGGTCGGCTCGGAGCGGCTGCTTTCCTGCGGCGGCACGGTCCGCGTCACGCAGCTCCTCGCCCAGACGTCGCTCGCCTGGAAGCTGGGGGAGCCGATCGGGTCCGTCAGCGTCAGGCGCCGTCCTCGTTTCGGCATCGCCCTTTCGACCCGGCCTCTTGCGGGCCGGCCGTTGGGGCGGGCGGGCGCCTGGCGGGCGGCGGAACTGCCCTGTCTCAGCTCCCGCTCTCGTTGAGCGAGGCCGCCATCGCCGGGGTCTCCGGCACGACGCGGTAGGGCTGCTCGTCGGGCTCGCTGCGCTCGTGGTAGGCGCTGTCCGCGTTGACCTGCCAGATGTCGTGTTCGGCTCCGTCGCAGAGGTTCTCAACCGCTCGGATCGCGGTCAGCATCGAGTGATCGGAGTTGTTGTACCTGTGCAGGCCGTTGCGGCCGATCTGCTGCAGGTTGGCGATGCCGTCGAGCCAGGCCCGGATGCCGTCGATCCGGTGCGTTGTAGCCGGCATCGTAGATCGGGTAGGCCTTGGGCACGCGGACCACATGCCCGCCGACGACCCGATCCTCCGGCACCAGTCCGAGTGCCTGCACCTCCTCGCGGGCGAGGGCGACGAGGGCGTCGTCGTCGCTTTCCCAGAGGCGGTCCCCCTCGAAGCAGAAGTACTCCAGGCCGATGCAGGAGCGCCGCGGGTCGGGAGTCATCCAGGGGCTCCAGGCGCGGTAGTTCTGGATTCGACCGACTCTGGCGCGAGGGTCGTGGACGTAGATCCAGTTGTCGGGAAAGGGCGGGGCGCCGTCGATGATGAGGGCAACGGTGAGGAAGTCGCGGTAGCGCAGCCCTCTTGCGGCGGCGCTCACCGGGGCCGGCGGGGCCGGCTCCGCAATCGCCGCCAACGAGCGCAGCGGCGCGGAGGAGATCACGGCGGCGACGGCCAGACGCTCGCCGCCCGCCGTCACCGCGCCGACCCGCCCTTCTCGATATGCAGGCCGTCCACGGGCGCGTTGAGGCGGACCTCGCCGCCGGCGGCGACGATCCGGCGCGCCATCTCCTCCCACATCTGTCCCGGCCCGAGCCGTGGATAGCGGAATTCCTCGATCAGGCTCTTCGGCTGCTCTCGCCGCCGGCCCGGCAGCGCCGCTCGGGCCGCCTCCCACAGCGACAGCCCGGCTATCCGCTGCGCGGCCCACTCGGCGCGAAGCTCGGAGGTCGGCACCCCCCAGACCTTTTCCGTGTAGGTCTTGAAGAAGAGCTCGAAGAGGCGGCGGCCGAAGCGCGCCGTCACCCAGTCCTCGAAGGAGACATCCGGGCGCCGGGTCCGGAGCCGGGCCCGGCCGTAGGACGCCGCGCAGCGAACCAGCTCGAGCGGGCCCACCCTGGCGATCACGTCGGCGGCCTGAAGGGGATAGGCGATGAAGCGGTCACGCCAGTAGATCCGCGAGAGCCGCGGCCGGACAAGCATCTCAGCGCCCAGGAGCTCCTCCCAGAGAGCGCTCACCTCGGCGCTCTTGGTGAAGAAGCGATGGCCGCCGAGATCGAATCGGTAGCCGTCGCGGAGGACCGTTTGGGCCAGGCCCCCGACGGCGTTTCCGGCCTCGAAGACGATAACCCGCCGGCCGCGCTGAGCGAGCAGGTAGGCGGCGGTCAGTCCCGCCGGCCCGGCGCCCACCACAGCCACCGGCAGCTCTGCGTCTGGGGGCGGCGGCCTGCGCATGGGGCGAAGATGGTATTAGGTATCCCTAATGCCGTCACTCTCCCCTCCGCACACCCCGACGATTGCGGCGGTCGTGCCGGCCACCGACCGGCCCTCCTCGCTGGCGCGCTGCCTGGCCGCGATCGAGGCGGGCGAGCGAGCGCCGGACGAGCTGATCGTCATCCGCGACCCGGCCTACGGCGGCCCCGCCGCGGCCCGCAACGCCGGCGCTCACCAGGCCGAAGCCGATGTGGTCGTCTTCATCGATTCCGACGTCGAGGTGCACGAGGACGCCCTCGGGCGAATCGAGCGGCACTTCCTCGCCCCCGACCTGGTCGCGGTCTTCGGCGCCTACGACGACGACCCGGCGGCGCCCGGCCTCACCTCGCGCTTTCGCAACCTGCTCCATCACCACGTCCACGCCAGCTCGGCCGGTGAGGCCGAGACGTTCTGGGCCGGCCTGGGAGCCGTGCGGCGCCCCGAGTTCATCGCCGCCGGCGGCTTCGACGCCGAGCGCTACCCGGAGCCGAGCGTCGAGGACATCGAGCTGGGTATGCGGCTGCACGCAGGGGGGGCCAGGCTGCTCCTCGACCCGGCGGTCCGCGGCCGCCACCTGAAGGCATGGACTCCGCTAACGATGGTGCGGACGGACTTCTCCCGCCGCGGCGTGCCCTGGGCGCGCCTGCTGCTCTCCAACCGGCGGGCGAGCGGGGCATTGAATCTCTCCGGCCGACACCGGGCAAGCGCCCTGGCCAGCGTGGTGCTGGCGCTTTCGCTGCTGCTCGGGAGGCCGCGGGCGGCACTTGCCGCGATCGTGGCTCTGCTGGGGCTCAACCGCGGCCTGTATTCGCTGCTCGCCCGCCGCGGCGGGCCCCGCCTGCTCGTCGCCGGAATCGGGCTGCACCTCGTCCACCAGCTGACGGCGGTGGCGGCGATGGCCGCCGCTCTCGGCCAGCAGGCCTGCCGGCGAGGTCCGCTTGAGCCCCGCCTCCCAAGGGCCTCCGCTGCGGCTTGGAATCGCCGGCTGCGGCCGCATCGTCGAGCGCGGCTACATGCCCGCCGCGGCCCAGGCCGCCGGGGTCGAGGTGGCGGCGGTTGCGGACCCCCGGCTCCAGCGCGCGCAGGAAGTCGCCGCCGGCACCGGCGCCGCTGCTTTCGCGAGCGTCGAGGAGATGCTCGACGCCGGCGAGGTGGAGGCGCTGGTCGTCGCCACGCCGGCAGAGCACCACGAGCGCGTCGCCGAGTGCGCGGCGGCGGCCGGGCTGGCGGTGCTGGTCGAGAAGCCGCCGGCGCCCGAACCTCGCCGGCGCCGAAGCGCTCGCCGGCCTCGATCCCCAGCCCGCGCTCGGTTTCAACCGCCGCTTCCTACAGGGCCTCGAGCTGGCGCCCCTCGTTCCCGCGCAGGGATGGCTCGAGCTCGACTTGGAGCTGCGCTTTCGCCGCAGCGCCTGGGGCGCCCACGAGTGCCGCGACGAGGCGCTCCTCGACGCCGGGATCCATCTCATCGACCTCGCCTGCTTCCTCTCCGGCTCGCCGCCCATTGCGGCTCGCGGGGCCGAGGTCGGCCCCGATCGCGCCGCCTTCGAGTTGGAGCTGGGGCGGGGCCGGGCCCGCATCCGCTGTGCGACGGACCGCGGCTACGCCGAGCGGGCGACCGTCCGCGACCGCTCGGGCCGCCTGCTGGCGGCCGCCCACACGAACCGGGCCCGTGCGGCGATGCGGCGCCTGCGCGGAGGTGAGGAGCCGATCGTGGCCTCGCTGCGCCGCCAGCTGGAGCACTTCGCGGCCAGAGTGGGAGGGAAGGATGCCGGCCCCCTCGCTCCCGCCGCGGCCGGGGTCGCCGCTCTGGGGGCCGTGGAGGCGGCGCGCCGCTCGGCCGCCCTGGGTGGCGCCGAGGTAACCGTCGCCCGATCGGCTGCCGCGCCGGGCCTGCTCTCGGAGACTTCTCGATGATCGCCGTGCTGCAGTTCGACGCCGCCAGCGCCGCGGTCCTGCGGCGCCTGGGCGCCGAAGGGCGGCTGCCCAACCTCGAAGCGCTGCGGGCGGCGGGCAGGAAAATCGATCTACAGGGCCCCGCCGATCACTTTCCCGCCAGCGCCTACCAGACGCTCTACCGCGGGGTCGAGGTGGGGGACCACGGCCTCTTCTATCCCTTCCAGTGGGACCCCGGGCGGCAGGCGATCAGGCTCGCGGCGGACTTTCCCGCCGCCCCCGCCGTGTGGGAGCGCCTGGCGCGGGCGGGCCGCGACACCCTGGCCGTCGATCCCTACGAGTGCCATCCGCCGGCGCTCTCCAGAGGCCTGCTGCTCGGCGGCTTCGGCATGCGGGAGCGGGTGGTGCTCGAACGCTGGGCGCGGCCTCGGGGCAGCGACCGGGCGCTGCGCCGGCGCCACGGCAGGCCTCCGGAAGTGACGGAGGTCTTCGGCGCCCAGCGGACCAGGGAGCTGAAGCGTCTTCGCGAGCAGTTCCTGGCGGCGCCGTCCAGGGTCGCCGACGTCGCGATCGAGCAGCTCGCCGCGCGCAGCTTCGACCTCGTCTGGCTTACCTTCGCCGCCTCCCATCTGGCGGGGCACCGGCTCTGGGAAGTGCCCCCCTATCTCGGCGGCCTCTCGCCCGACGATCGAGAGAGCCTGGGAGGGGCGCTCGGAGATGTCTACGCCGAGGTCGATGCCCAGCTCGGCCGCGTCCTCGCGGCCCTTCCCGACGAGGCCGACGTGATCGTCTGCTCGGTGCTCGGCATGGACGTCAACACGAGCCGGGCCGAGATGCTGCCGGGCATGCTGGCCGCTGTGCTCGGCGGTGGCACCGGCATCGCCGGAGAGGATTCCGACTCCGGCGGGATGTGGCGGCTTCGCGCGGCGCTCTCGGGACGCATGCGCGCCGCGGTGGCGAGCGCCATGCCCGATCGCCTCGCACTCGAGTTGACAGCCCGGCTCGAGCTTCGGGGCGTCGACTGGTCGACGACCCGGGCCTTCGCCCACCCCGCCGACAACCAGGGCTACATTCGCTTCAACCTCAAGGGCCGGGAGCGCGACGGAATCGTCGAGGCTGAGGAAGTCGGCGAGCTGGCGGAGCAGATACGCGCCGGGCTGGGCGACTTTCGCGATCCGGACGGCGCTCCCGCAGTCGCCGCCGTGGAAGTCGTTGGGGAGCGCTGGCATGGCGAGGCGGCGCAGCGACTGCCCGATCTCGTCGTGCGCTGGCGCCCCACCTCCTCGGTTGCCGTCGATGCCCTCCACTCCCCTCGCTTCGGCACCGTGCGGCGGGACGGAGTGGGCAGCGGCCGGACGGGAAACCACACCGATGGCGATGCCTGGGCGATCCTCGCCCCAGGGGCCGCGCGGCTCCGCGACCCGGGCCGGCCGGCCCGGGTCGCCGACATCCCCGCCACGGTCGCCGCCCTAGCGGGTGCTGAGACAGAGGGCCTTTCTGGCGAACCGCTTTTGGAGCGTTAGAAGGTCAAGGGCCCCCCGCCCGAAAATGCCGCGCTGATGGGCGCGGCATTTTGAGAATCCGCCCGTTGCGGCAGCCGCCTTTCGCGTCGATGAGCTTTGAAGCGCTCGACGGCGATTCCAGCCAGGGTGGCGAGTTGGGCAGCGCAGACGAGGGCGCCGGTACGGGGGCCGGCTTTGAAGCCGGCACGTAGGAGGCGGAGGTAGAAGCGGGGGGAGCCGAGGCGCCGACCCGACGAGGCGGCGCGGAAGCGGGCCGCCCCGCGGCCGTAGCGGTACTGCTGGCGCAGAAAGGCGGCGGCGCTCAGGGTCGGCCGGTGGACGACTACGGCCTCTGCCGTGAACGCCGGTGCGGCCCCGCGGCCCGCCGCCCGCGCCGCCCAGTCGCGATCCTCTCCGGCGGCGGTGGGGAAGGATTCGTCGAAGGGAAGCTCGTCGAGCAGCTCCCGCGAGCAGCCGAGGTTGCAGCTCGCGGCGAACCCCGGCGAGGGAGACCCAGCCACCGTCCCCGCCGCCTGAAGGCAATCGGCGATCGCCTGCCAGGCCCGGTCGGCCGGGCTTGCGTCCGCTGCCACCAGAGTTCGCCCGGCGGTACAGCTCGCCCCGCCGGCCAGGATCGGCCCCGCCAGCGCCGCCGCCCAACCCGGCCGCGGCTCGCAGTCGTCATCCGTAAAGCAGACTGCCTCACCGCTTGCCGCAGCGGCGCCTGCGTTGCGGGCCGCCGCCGGGCCCCGCTCCCTGCAGCCGCACCAGCTTCGCTCCCGCAGCACGGGCGAGCGCCGCCACCCGTTCCGCGTCCGCCGAGCCGTCGTCCACCACGACCAGCTCGATCTCCTCCTCGCCCAGCGCGGCAAGGCAGCGCTCCAACTTCTGCGGCCGATCCCTCGTCGGCACCACAACCGACACCGTCATGGCTGCAACATAGTTGTGCTCCTAGAATCGAGGGCGTGAGAGTCCTGGTTACCAACGATGACGGCATCTCCGCCCCCGGCCTGCAGGCGGTGCGGCGGGCCCTGCGCGAGGTCGAGGGCATCGAGGTCGATGTGATCGCCCCCGACTCGAACCGCAGCGCCACGGCACGCAGCATCACCACCCGCTCGCCGCTGACGGTCGAGGAAGTGGAGTTCGGCGACGGAGACCGCGGCTTTGCCACCGACGGCACGCCGGTCGATTGCGTCCGCTTCGCCGAGCTGGGCCTGCTCGGCGGCCGTCCCGACCTGATCGTCTCCGGCATCAACCACGGCTCCAACCTCGGCGACGACATCACCTACTCGGGCACGGTCGCCGCCGCCTTCGAGGGGATCATCCTCGGCATCCCCGCCGTGGCCATCTCCCAGCAGTCCTCCGGCGGCGGCATGGGCTACGTCAGCGGCCGCTTTGAGTTCGGCATCGCGGCGGCCCTTTCCGCTGCGCTGGTACGTCGTTTGATCAGCGATCCGATGCCCCCAGAGACCCTGATCAACGTCAATTGCCCGGCCGGAGAACCGACCGGGATCGAGGTCACGAAGCTCGGCAAACGCCTCTACAACGATGAGCTGAAGCTCGTCGGCGAGGACGCGGAGAGCGGCAAGCGCCGCTATGAGATCTATGGCTTTGAGCCTTCCTTCAAGGACGAGGAGGGCACCGATCTCTCCGCCGTGGCGCGCAAGCGCGTCTCGGTAACGCCGATCCACTTCGACCTCACCGATCATGGCGGCCTGGAGCGGTTGCGGGGATGGGAGTTCGAGGAGATGCTCGCCGCCAGCGTCCCCTCCTCGGTGTGAGCTCTCGGTCCGCCGAGCGACGAGCCGCGGAGCTGCGGCGCGAGCTCGAAGGGCACAACCACCGCTACTACGTCCTCGACGACCCCGTCATCGGCGACGACGAGTACGACGAGCTGCTCGACGAGCTGCGCGCGATCGAGGCCGAGACCCCCGAGCTACGCACCCCTGACTCGCCCACCCAGCGGGTGGGTGCGCCGCCGCTGGGCCGCTTCGAGCGCGTCCAGCACGCCGAGCCGATGCTCTCGCTCGCCAACGCTCGTAACGAGGAGGAGCTGCGGGCTTGGGAGACCAGGCTGCGCAACCACCTCAAGCGCCTCGACATCTCCGCCGCTGAGTTCAACTATACGACCGAGCCCAAGATCGACGGCCTGGCGATCTCACTGACCTATGAGGACGGGACCCTGGTCCGCGGCGCCACGCGCGGCGACGGCCAGGTCGGCGAGGAGGTGACGCAGAACCTGCGAACGATCGGGGCGATCCCGTTGCGGATCGAGGACGCGCCGGCGCTGGTTGAGGTCCGCGGCGAGGTCTACCTGCCGATCGAGGACTTCAAAGCGCTCAACGAGCGCCGGGCAGCGGCCGGAGAGTCCACCTTCGCCAATCCCCGCAACGCGGCAGCGGGCTCGATTCGCCAGCTCGACCCCGCGATCGCCGCCGCTCGCCCGCTCTCGATCTGGTGCTACGGGCTGGGGGCCATGCGCGGCCTGGACCCCGCCACGCACTTCGAGGAGCTGGAATGGCTGCGCGACCATGGCTTCAAGGTCAACCCGGACGTCGAGCACCATCCGGGGGTCGACTCGGTGGTCAAGCGCTGCCGCTGGTGGGAGGAGCGCCGCGAGCAACTCGACTACGAGATCGACGGCGTGGTGATCAAGCTCGATGAGCGCCCGCTTTGGCGCGAGCTGGGCGTCGTCGGCCGCGAGCCGCGTTGGGCGATCGCCTGGAAGTTCGCCCCGACGACGGCGACGACGCGGCTGCTGAACGTGGTCTGGAACGTCGGCCGCACCGGGCACCTGGTGCCCTTCGCGATGCTGGAGCCGGTTCACGTCGGCGGCGTCACCGTCTCCACCGCCACCCTGCACAATGAGGAGGACCTCGCTCGCAAGGACGTGAGGGTGGGGGACGAGGTGGTGGTGATGCGCGCCGGCGACGTGATCCCACAGGTCGTCGCGCCGCTGGTCCAACGCCGCAAGAAGAAGGCGGCGAAACCGCGGCCGCCACAGGAGTGCCCCGCCTGCGGCACGCCAACCGAAAAGCCCGCCGACAGCGTCTTCACGATCTGCCCCAACCGCGCCGGCTGCCCGGGCCAGTCTTTCCAGCACGTCAAACACTTCGTCAGCAAGGGGGCGATGGACATCGACGGGCTGGGCGAAAAGCAGGCGCTGCGCTTCCTGCAGGAGGGCCTGATCGCCGATGTCGCCGACATCTACGAGCTCAGCGAGGAGCGCCTCGTCGCGCTCGAGCGCTTTGGGCAGACCTCGGCCCGCAACCTGATCGCGGCGATCGATGCCTCCCGCTCGCGACCCTTCAAGCGAGTCCTCTACGCACTAGGCCTGCCGGGCGTCGGCTACGTGACCGCGGAGGCGCTCAGCGACCACTTCGGCTCGATCGACGCCCTGCATTCCGCCGACCCCGAACAGATCGAGGAGGTGGAGGGCGTGGGGCCGATCATGGCCCTGCAGATCGCGGAGTCGCTGGCCGACGAACGCACCTGGGAGCTGGTCGAGAAGCTGCGCGCGAAGGGCCTTCACATGGAGCAGCACCCCTCCGAACGCCGCGCCACCGGAGGGCCTCTGGAGGGCAGGACGCTGGTCCTCACGGGCACGCTGCCGAGCCTGACCAGAGAGGAGGCCGCGGCGATGATCAAGGCCGCGGGCGGCAAGGTGACCAATTCCGTCTCCGCCAAAACCGACTACGTGGTGGCGGGGGAGAGCCCGGGCTCCAAGCTCGCCAAGGCGGAGGAGCTGGAGGTCGAGGTCCTCGACGAAGCCGGTTTGCTGGCGCTGCTCTAGACCGGTTTGCCGGCGCTGCCCTGGGGGCCTTGCGCCGGCCCGGGCACCAGCTCCGTCGATACATCTCTTTTACAAACTTTCAACGACGCGGGAACATGTCGCAAACATCGGCGCCTTTGGCTCTCCATAGGTTGCCGGCATGCTCAAGAACCCGCTGCGCCTCGCTGCCCTGTTCCTGCTCGTTTTCGCCTGCGCCGCGCCGCCGGCCCTCGCCGCGCCCGCGCCGCTCGACCTCGACTTCCTCGGTCGCACCGCGGCCGGCGGCAAAGAAACCGCCGAGATCGCCGCCTTCGACCCGAAAACCCAGCGGGTCTTCGCCACGGATGCCACTAACAATGAGCTCGACGTCTTCGACTTCTCCAGCCCGGCGGCGCCCAAATCGCTGGACCCGATCAAACTCGGCCTCTACGGCAAAGTGCCCAACAGCGTTGTGTACCTGGACGACTTCGGCGCCGTCGCGGTTGCCGTGCAGGCCGCCGCGGTCGGCACGCCGGGCAGCGTGGTCGTCTTCGATGCCAAAAAAGGCACCCATATCGCCACCTATCCCGCCGGCGCGCTGCCGGACATGGTGACCAGCGCGATGGACGAGCGTTACCTGCTCGTCGCCAACGAGGGCGAGCCGGCCAGCGACGGCTCGGTCGACCCGGAGGGCTCGGTGACGGTGATCGACCTGATCCACGGTCTCAAAAAACCGGGGATCCGCACCGCGGACTTCCACGGCGTGCCACTGCTCGGCCCGGTCAGGGTCTACACGCCGGGCTCGACCGTCGCCCAGGACCTCGAGCCCGAGTACATAACGAGCGCCGGTGGCCGCGCCTGGGTTTCGATCCAGGAGGCAAACGCGATTGGCGTGCTCGACATCAACAGCGCCAACTTCAAGTACGTGCGCAGCCTCGGCTTCAAGGACCACGGCATGCTCGGGAACGGCTTCGATGCCCTCGACACCGACAGCACCCCCAATATCGAACTGCATCCCAACGTCTTCGGGATGTACCAGCCGGACGCGCTCTCGGCCTTCACGGTGTCCGTGCCGGCGCCGCCCCAGGCCTTCGAGCAGGGCAACGGTCCCAAGTTCGTCACTCGCACGCTGATCGCGACGGCGAACGAGGGTGATTCCCGCGATTGGAAATTCTTCGCCGAGGAGTCTCGCGTCAGCAGCCTGAAACTGGACGCAGGCTCCTTCCCTTCGGGCGAGGCGGCAAAACTCGCCAGGCTGACCGTGACCACCACGCTCGGCGACGACGACTCCGATGGCGAGTACGAGGAGCTCTACGCCCTCGGCGGACGCTCGATGTCGCTGCTCGACTGGAGCGGTGAGATTGTCCACGACACCGGCGACCAGCTCGAGCAGCTATCCAAAGCTCTGGACGTGGGCAGCTTCAACAAAGACAACGCGGCATCGAAAATCGACAACCGCTCCGACAACAAGGGGCCCGAGCCCGAGGCGGTGACCACCGGCGAGGTCGATGGCCACACCTACGCCTTCCTCGGCGCCGAGCGCAGCGGCATGATCTACGCCTTCGACCTCTCCTCAACTCCCGGCGGGGCTGAGTTCGCGGGGTGGATCAACACTCGCGAAGGGGACCTGGGACCGGAGGGGATCGAGTTTGTGCCATCCGGCAAGAGCCCGACGGGGAAGCCGATGCTGCTGGTCACCTATGAGATCAGCGGCACCGTTGCCGCCTACGAGGTAACTCCCTAGAACACGACCGCCCCTCTCGCGGCTCCGTTCGCAAGGCGGGGCCGCGAGACGCCTCAGTAGGAGGCGATGGCGGCGGCGATCAGGTCCTGCTCGAGATGGGCGAGCGAGAGGTTGCCGACGCTTCCCATCAGGATCGAGAAGACGATCACCCTGCCGCTGCGGTTGAAGCAGTACCCGGAGAGATTGCTGACGCCGGTCAGGGTGCCCGTCTTGGTCCGGCAGCGGCCCGCCGCCGCGGTGCCGCGCATGCGCGTGGCTACGGTTCCTTCGCGACCGGCCAGCGCCAGCGACTGAATGAAGTCGTCGCCAATCTCATCGCCGCGCACAGATCGCAGGAAACGGACCACCTGCGCTGGGGAGCCGCGGTTTGAGCGGGTCAGGCCGGAGCCGTCGACGGCGTGGACGGCGGAGTCGTGGCCGCGAGCGAACTCCGCCACCACGGCGGCGCCGGCGCTGGTGCTGCCGCCTTTGCCGAAGTGGGCCCCGATCAGCTTGATCAGGGTCTCGGCATAGAAGTTGTTGGAGGGGACGTTGGTCGCCTCGGCCAGGCGCGCGATGCTCGGCGAGCGTACGACGGCGACGACCTGGCTATCGGCCGGCACGGGGCCGAGGGCCACCTTCGTCGGTATGCGCATGCCGCCGCCGCGCAGCGAGCGGGCCAGCTTGCCGGCGGCGACCCGGGCCGGATCGGCGGCAAAGCTGCGACCGCTGGAGCTGCTGTAGCCGGAATTGAAGGCGAGGCCGGAAAGGGGGCCGATGTAGGGGCTGGTCGCATAGCCGGAGTCGGCGACCCCGCGCAGGCGGTCGAAGACGGTGTCGTCGGCGTAGAGCCTTCCCGTTACGCCGTCGATGCCGGCCGCCCGAAGCTGCGGCTGCAGGCCAAACAGGTTGGTGCCGAGGCCGCCCAGAAAGCGGTCATAGAAGGCCGGCGTACCCAGCGCCGGGTCTCCGCCGCCTTTCAGATAGAGGTTGCCGTGCAGCGTTCCCTGCAGGTCCAGATGGCCGGAGGCCAGCAGGCGGGTGGGGATCCGCGCCTCAGGGCCGAAGCGGCCCAGCGCGGTGGCGGTGGTGAAGAGCTTCGTGTTCGAGGCCAGCGGCCGCTGCCGGTTCGCGGCCCGGCTGCAGAGCGCCTCGCCGCTTTCGGCGTCGACCACGAAGAGCCCGCTCGCCTGGCCGCCGCCGGTCACGAGACGATCCCGCAACTGCTGGCAGAGCGCGTCGCCGGCCGCCTTTCCGGCCGCCAGGACGGCCAGCAGGGCGAGCGCCAGAGCGATCGCCGCGAGGGGAGGGATAAGCCGTCTCATTGCGGGTACCAACACGAGAGCAATCGAAGGTAGCGGCGCCAGCCGACGATGCTGGGATAATTCGATTTTATGGGCAAGGTCGTGAACATCGAGTCCACTGGGCGCCGCAAAAAAAGCCGCGGGCGTAAACGCCCGTCGAAGACGGCACTGGTCCTCGGCGGCGGCGGCTTCACCGGCGGCGTCTATGAGATCGGCGCTCTACGCGCCCTCGATCTGCTTGCCGTCAACAGCACGGTCAACAACTTCGACATCTACGTCGGCACCAGCGCCGGTTCTTTCGTCGCCGGAATGCTGGCCAACGGCGTCACTCCCGACGAAATGATGCAGGTGCTCAACGAGGACGAGCCCTCAGAGCTAGAGGACCTCGACCTCGACAAGGTGCTGAGGCTCAACTACCTCGGCTTCCTGCAGAAAGCGGCCCTGCTGCCGCTGCGCACCGTGGGGCTGATGCGCAACCTCGTCCGCATGGGCGAGTTCTCGGCGATCGACATCGGCGTCGGCCTGGCCGAGAACCTGCCCACGGGGCTCTACTCCGGCTCGGGCATCGCCGACTACGTCGAGGAGGTCCTCTCCGACGGCGGCCGCGTCAACGACTTCCGCCTGCTCGAGCGCGAGCTCTACCTGACCGCCACCGACCTCGATACCTGCGAGCGGATCGTCTTCGGCGACGGCGGCTGGTCCGACGTGCCGATCTCCAAGGCGGTGCAGTGCTCGACGACCCTGCCGCTGGTCTACAAGCCCGTCGATTTGAAGGGACGGCAGCTGATCGACGGCGGCATTCGCTCGACGACGAACGTCGATATCGCGGTCGAAAAAGGGGCCAAATTCATCATCGTCGTCAACCCCCTCGTCCCCTACGTCAACGACTTCGCGAAGACGATCCCGACGGTGTTCGGCAACCGCGTTCGCCGCGTCTCGGACATGGGCCTGCCGGCGATCGCCAACCAGACCTTCCGCCTCATCGCCCACGCCCGCCTGCACGAGGCGGTCGCCCACTGGACGGAGAAGTACCCCGGCGTCGACATCATCCTGCTCGAGCCCGAGCCCAATGACGAGCTGATGTTCGGCACGCCGGTGATGGATTACTCGCGGCGGCTGCAGATCGGCCGCCATGGCTTCGAATCGGTTACCGCCACCCTCGCCAAGGACTACGACCGCTACAAGGAGATCGCCGAGCGCCACGGCCTCGAGATCTCAGCGCGGCGCGTCAAACGGGCGGTCGAGCGGGCCGCCGAAGAGGAGGAGGAGAGCCTCTCGGCCTGGCGCCGCATCCTCGAGCAGACGACCTCCGTCCTGCTGCCGCAGTCCGGCGAAGCTTCCTAGGCCGCCCCGCGGCCGCGGGAGCCCGCTCCTCCACCGCGCTCGTTCAGCTGGAGTAGAGGGCCTCGACCTGAGGCTGGTACTTCTCCGCCACCACGGCGCGCTTGACCTTCAGCGTCGGCGTCAGCTCGCCGCCCTCCTGCGAGAGGTCGCGCGGCAGGACTGCGATCTTCTTCACCTGCTCGACCCGGGCGAACTTCTCGTTGATCTGCGCGACGTGGTCTTCGATCGTCTTGCGGATCTCCTCGTTTGCGGCGAGCTGTTCGGGGTCCTCGGGCAGGTCGTGCTCTTTGGCGTAGGTGACGGCGTCGTCGGGGTCGAGGGTGACCAGAGCGACGAGGTAGGGGCGCCGGTCGCCGACGACGACACACTGGGAGACGAGGGGATGCTGCTTGATTTCGTTCTCCAGGTTGGCGGGGGTGATGTTCTTGCCCCCGGCGGTGATGATGATGTCCTTTTTGCGCCCGGTGATCTTGATGAAGCCGTCGGAGTCGATCTCGCCGATGTCGCCGGTGTGCAGCCAGCCGTCGACGATCGTCTCCCGAGTCGCCTGCTCGTTCTTGTAATAGCCCTGGAAGACATTCGGCCCCTTGACCAGAATCTCGCCGTCCTCGGCGATCTTTACCTCGCAGCCGGGGAAGGGCTTGCCGATCGTGCCGATCTTGAAGTCGTCGGGAGTGGAGATCGTCGCCGCCGTCGAGGTCTCCGTCATCCCCCAGCCCTCGAGGACGAGGACGCCGGCGGCGTCGAAGAAGCGCAGGATCTCGGGATTGATGGGCGCCGCGCCGGAGACCGCCAGGCGCAGCTTGCCGCCGAAGAGGCCGCGGATTTTCGAGAGCACCTTCTCGTCGGCGAACTTGTACTGCTTGCGCAGCAGGAAGCCGGGCTTGCGGCCCGAGCGCTCCGTCTCTCGCATCTTCTTGCCGACCCCGATCGACCAGTTGAAGATCGCCTTTTTGAGGCCGCCCTCTTTCTCCATCCCGCTCGTCGCCGCGGTGTAGATCTTCTCGAAGATGCGGGGCACCGAGGGGAAGTAGGTCGGCTTCAACTCGCCGAGGTTGGGGAGGATCTTCAGCGGGTCCCGCTCCCAGTAGGCGAGCGTAGCGCCGAGGTCGAAGCTGCCGAGTTGGATCAGCAGGGCGAACGAGTGGGCGAGGGGGAGGTAGAGATAGCTGACGTCTTCGGGCTCGATGACGCTGGTCGAATTGACCATGTCGAGCATCGCCCGGTAGTTGCCGTGGCTGATGATGCAGCCCTTGGGCGGGCCGGTCGTGCCGGAGGTGTAGATGAAGGTGCAGACATCCGCCGGGGTGACGGCGCTCCAACGCGCCTCCCACTCGGCCGCCCCGCGGCCGGAGCCACGGGCGCTGAGGTCGTCGAGAGAGATCGCATCGTCGCTGGAGCCGGTCATCCGAACGACGTGCTCGAGCATCGGCAGCCGGTCGCGAACGGCGCGGATCTTCTCCAGTTGCTCGTCGTCCTCGACCACGACCACCTTGGCATCGGAGTTTTCCAGCACGTACTGGCACTCATCCGGCGAGTTGGTCTGATAGATCGGGACGACGACGGCGCCCGCCGCAAGGGCGGCGAAGTCACAGTACGTCCACTCCGGCCGGGTATTGGCGAGGATCGAGACCTTGTCGCCCTTTTGCACGCCGAGGTCGATCATGCCCAGAGAGAGGCCGCGCACGACCTCCAGTACCTCATTGAAGCTGCGGTCGATCCATTTGCCGCCGTCCTTGAAGCGGATGGCGGGGGCGTCGCCGTAGAGCTCCGCGGCGCGCGGCAGCAGATCGGCCAGCGTCTTCGAATGTGTCCCCCGCCCCATCGGCGGGAGTTTAGTTAAGAACCGTGCAACTGAGCCATGCCGTTGCCCGGCTGTGGCGCGGTGGCGGCAAGCGATGACTGGAACAGGTACTTGTCGATACGGCCGTGGAAGATAGGCACGCCCATCTCCACACATTTGCCGATCACTTCCTGCCGTTTCATATGAAGCTCGTCGGCAAGCTCGGCAGGGGTCAGGTGATTGGCCACGGCAGACCTCCCATATCGTTGAAATCGGGTAGAGGGATATTTACCGGCCGGAGTGGACGTGTCAACCGAAGAACGCCGCAAGTTGCGGCGATTCGCCTAGAGGTGGAGGCCGAACGGCTCGGCGTCGAACCGCGGCCGGGGGGCGGGATAATGCAGCGATGAGCGAAGCCGCCGCCACGCCGATCCCCCGCCGGGGCAGGATCTGGGTGATCCTCGCCCTCGCCTTGGCGCTCTTGGCGATCGGCTACTCGCTGGTCGACACCGCCACCCGCGAGGCGGGCCGTGAGGTGGTGCGGGTGGCGGGGATCTCCGACACCCAGCGGATTTTCGGCGGTGTGCCCCAGGAAGGAGACCGCGTTGGCTCCGCCGACGCCCCGGTCGCGATCCAGATCTTCAACGACCTCCAGTGCGCCGGCTGCCGGGCCGATTTCCTGCGCACCGTCCCGAGTTTGGTCGAGGACTTCGCGCGCCCCGGCGAGGTCAAGCTGCTGATGCGCCACTACTCGGTCGCCTACGCGCCGCACGTCGGTTTCTATGCGGCTGAGGCGGCCGCCCGGCAGGGATACGGCTGGCAGTACACCTATCTGTTCTTTCGCAACCAGGATGAAGTGGAGCGGCTGGGGGCCGCCGACGACAAGTTCTTGGAATCCCTGGCCGGCTCGATCGGCGAACTCGACGTTCCCCTCTGGAAGGAGGACCTCGAACGCGAGGGCGCGGCCGGGGGGCAGATCGAAGCGAAACTGAACGGCTATGAGGAGCTCGGCTCCCAGCTCGGGATCCGCGCCGGGCAGGCGGCGATCGTCAGCGGCCCGTCCGGGACCGAGGTCCTACAGGACGGGCCGGCCCTGGGCCAGATCGAACGGGCGATTGAAACGGTGAGGTAGGGCTGTGAGGAGAGGCTGCTAATCGGGGCGCCCGGATTTGAACCGGGGACCTCACCGTCCCGAACGGTGCGCGCTACCAAACTGCGCCACGCCCCGAGGCCGGGGATTATCTCAGAGGCCCGCCGCGCCCGAGTTTCGCTTCTCCCTCCCAATGACTCGGCCGCTTTGGCTCAGGCCTTCCCAGGGACCCCAGCAGCTGGGGATTGACCCGCCCGGCCACCGGGTAGCCGACGATCGACTGAACGTGGCAAGCACGAGGACTGAGAACGGAGGCGCGATGGGAGCCGTCAACACCCTGCCGAGCAAGGGCATCTTCGACAGCGCGAACCTCGAGACCAGGGAACGCGTGGTCGAGCTTCTCTGCCAGGCCTACTGGATGGAGATCGAGACCGTGATGAGCTACATCGCCGCCTCGGTGAACCTCGATGGCGTGCGGGCACAGGAGGTGAAGGAGTCGCTGCGGGACGACATCGAGGAGGAGCTCGGCCACGCGAAGAGCTTCGCCGCGCGGATCAAGGAGCTCTACGGCGTGGTGCCCGGCTCAGAGGATTTCGCCGCCGAGCAGGCCTACCTGCAGCCGCCCGAGGAGCAGACCGACATCGTGCACGTCATCCGCGGGGTGATCAAGGCCGAGACCGGCGCCATCGAGCACTACACCAAGCTGATCGAGGAGACCGACGGCGTCGACCCGGTGACCCAGGACATGGTGATCGACATCCTCCGCGACGAGCAGGCGCATCGCCGCCTCTTCGAGGGCTTCCTGCGCGAGTACGAGATCACCGGCATCGCCTGAGGGGCGAGGGCCGCCGCTTCATCGAGCGGCAAAAGATCCTCCGATCGCGCGTTTAGCGACGCCTGAGCGGGTACCCGCGAAAGAGCAGTCAATCCCCCCATCAAGGAGGAAGACATGGCAGTGCAAGAGGCCGGCGAGATCACCGGCACCAAGGACAAGGACTACAACGTCATCTGGTTTGTCGAGCAGTGCCTGAGCAACGTGCTGCGGCTCGAGACCTACATCGAAGATGCCGAGCGGGCGGGCGACGCCGATTTGGCCGAGTTCTTCCGCCGCGCCCAGGAGACGAGCCGCAAGGGCGCCGAGCAGGGCAAGGAGATGCTGCGGGGCCGCCTCGCCGCTTAGAGGGCAAAGCAGACAAGCAAGATGGCGGCGGCGATCGGCTACGCCCTCTCCAGTGAGGAGCATGGGGCGGTCGACCTCGTTTCCAATGCCGTGCGGGCGGAGGAGGCTGGATTCTCATTCGCGGTGATATCCGACCACTTCCACCCCTGGGTCGACCGTCAGGGAAACAGCCCTTTCGTCTGGGGCGTCCTGGGCGCGCTCGCGCCGGCGACCGCCGAGCTGGAGCTGGCGACCGGGGTCACCTGCCCCACCACGCGCATTCACCCGGCGATTGTCGCCCAGGCCGCCGCCACCGCCGCCACCCTCCTCCCGGGGCGCTTCTCCCTGGGGGTGGGGAGCGGTGAGAATCTCAACGAGCACATCCTCGGCGATCGCTGGCCGTCGGTGCCCGAGCGCCAAGAGCGCCTCGAGGAGGCGATCGAGGTGATCCGGCTGCTCTGGCAGGGAGGCCTGCAGAGCCACCGCGGCCGCCATTACACGGTTGAGAACGCGCGTCTTTACTCGCTCCCCGAGGAGCCGCCGCCGATCCTGGTGGCGGTCGCCGGCGAAAGCTCGGTCGAGCTTGCGGCGCGGGCGGGCGACGGCCTGGTGGGCACCGCCCCGAAGGCCGAGTCCGTAGAGCAGTTTCGCGCCCAGGGAGGGGACGGAAAGCCGACCTACGGCCAGCTCGACGTTTGCTGGGCGCCGAGCGAGGAGAAGGCGAGGAAGACCGCCCTCGAGTGGTGGCCGAACGGAGCCATCAGCGGCAGCCACTTCCTCGAGCTGCCGCTGCCTTCTCACTTCGAAGAGGCGGCGGAGCTGGTCGGCGAGGAGGACATTGCCGAGGGGGTCGTCTGCGGGCCGGACCCGCAGCGGCACATCGAGGCGATCGAGGAGTACGTCGAGGCGGGCTATGACCATGTCTACGTGCATCAGATAGGGCCCGACCAGGAGGGCTTCTTCGACTTCTACGCCGCTGAGGTGCTGCCGAAGCTGAACTAGCCGTGGCGCTCGACCATCGGCTGGAACGTCCTCCACCAGCCGCTGTCGAGGGCGGCGTGGCTGACGCGCTCCAGCACCGAGCCGTCGTCGTCCTGCAGCTCGTAGCTGATCACAGCCGGCTCGACCCGATCGTCGACTTCGACGATCTGGGCGACCAGCAGGTAGGGCGGGCGACTCAACCAGAGCTCGCCGGGGCGTGGAATCGACTTCGTGTCGATCATGCCGCTAGGCATACCCGAGTGGCGAGACGATCAAACGGCCTTCAGCAAAGGCATCGGAGCGTGTGAGCAGCCGCCGCTCGGGTAAGGGGACTGCATGTACACGATCCCGCTGATCCTCCTCATAGTCCTTGCTGTTGTCGCTGTTGCCTGGACTCCCCTCTTTGCCTTGATCATCGCCGTGCCGCTGTTCATCGCCTTCCTCGCCTTCGTCGGCCTGCGGCCGCGAGCCGACGAGAGGATCCAGACGCCCACCGCGGCGGTGGAAAGCGAAGACGACGTTCCCAAGGGCGCCTGGGGCGAGCCGCGCGCCTGAGCAGGCTGGGTATTCAGCTGAGGCCGGAGCGCAGAGTGGCGGCGTTGCGGGGCGCGAAGCCCTGCCAGTCGTTGTTGAGGTAGACGAACACCCGGCGTTTGGAGCGCCAGGCGGCGATGCGGCGGCGCCACGTATCGAGCTCGCGCTTGGAGTAATTGCCCTCCCGTCCCCGCGAGCCGTAATGGAGCCTCAGGTAGGCGAGCGGGCCGACAGGCGAGGCAGCGGGCAGGGATCGGCGCGCATCGTCGCCGAGCGCGAGGCTGGCCTGGTGTGCGGCCAGCAGCTCGTACACGTCCTTGGCGAACCAAGAGGGATGACGGAACTCGAAGCAGTGCTCGGCGGCGGGAAGCGCCGCCAGGGCCGCGGCGAGTGTCTCCTCGTCACGATGGAAGCTCTCCGGCAACTGCCAGAGGACGGGGCCGACCTTGCCGGCGTCGAGCATCGGCTCGAGCCGCTCCCAGAAGCGCTGCAGGCCGGTCGCCATGTCCCGCAGGCGGCGCATGTGGGTGAGGTAGCGGCTGCCCTTGATCGCGAAGAGAAAGTCATCGGGCACCTGTTCGGCCCAACTTCTCACCGTCGACTTCTCCGGTAGCCGGTAGAAGGTCGCGTTCACCTCTACCGTGTCGAAGACGGACGCGTAGTGGCTCAGCCAGAGCGAGGCAGGCGTGCCGGGCGGGTAGAAGTCGTCGCGCCAGTCGCGATAGCTCCAGCCAGAGCAACCGATCCGTACCCGGTTCACGGCTGGGAGGTACCCGTCGCGCTCGGGGCCAAGCGCTTTTTCACCTGGTGTTTTGGCGGGCCGGGGCGGGGTACCCAAATGCCACGGTGGGGCGGCCAGGGCCGTCGCCACCGAAGCCAAACTGTTCCCGCGCCTGCCGCGTTCACCCGAGGGGCAATCTTCGCCACCGTCATGACCGCGGCAGGGGGGAACGATTGCGTTAGGCGCTCGGAGGGACCTACTACGACTTGTCGCTGGGCGGCAGGTGCTCGTCGATCCCGGTCAGGCTGAGGACGCGGGCCACCTCCGGCGCCTGGCTGGGAATCACCTGCAGCTGGCTTGGCTCGCTGCGCCGAAGGGCCGCGACCAGAAGCGCGATGCCGGTCGAGTCGATGAACTCCAACTCCCGCATGTCGAGGACGACCTGACCGAGATCCGCCTCCAGGGCGCCGAGCAGCTCGGTCTCCGCGGTCTTGCAGGTGGCAAGGTCGAGCTCGCCAAGGAGCGAGACGGTCCGACTATCGCCCTCGTCGGCGATGCGAACGGTGAGCTCACCGTCACTGACCTCCCGCTCGTCGCGCACGGCCATTAAAGAAGCCTCCCATGGAGATGGCTTTGGAAGTCCCACCGAGGTGCCGAGGCGCCGCCGCAGTCTTACCAGGGATGCGGGCCCGACCGGCCACAGCGGCCGATTTAACCCGTAGGCCGATGCTAGCGCGTTTTCCAGTACTTAGGACTGTTTTCCAAAAGCTGCGTCAAGGGCAAGGTGGCAGCTCAAATTTCCAGCTCGAGCGCCGGGGGAGCGGTTTGCCCGGCCTTGGCGCCGGGGTAGCCGGTTCGCATGCGCGTGGTCGTGACGGGAGCAACCGGCAACGTCGGCACCAGCGTCGTCGCGCGCCAGTGAAGCTTCGCGGCTACGGGATCGGACTGCGTGGGCTGCTGGCGTCGAGGTCGATGGTCCAGAAGTCATGCCCGGTCACCGGCAGCGAGACGTTGTAGACGGGGACCTCGCCGATCTTGCCCTCCGGCCCGCCGGCGTGGGCATGGCCGTGGACGACGAGGCTGGGGCCGTGCTCGAGGATCGGCGCCGCGAGGCGGTCGCTGCCGAGGAAGGCAAAGATCTCCCGCGGCTCTCCCTCCAGCGTCGCCTGGAGCGGGGAGTAGTGGAGCAGGACGATGCGTATCGGGCATGTGGCCACCTCCCGCAGGCCCGACTCGAGGGCCTCGACCTCCGCCGTCGTCTCGGCGTAGACGGCACGTAGGGAAGGCTCTCCGAAGTCGGGCAGGTGGCGGGGGGCGAAGCCGCCGACGAATCCCTTCGTTCCCACGATGCCGATCTCGATGCCGTCGATCTGGCAGATGGCCGCCTGGCGCTCGAGCAAGCCGACGCCGGCCTCGCGCAGGGACGCAGTCATCTCGGCTGCTTGGCCGGCGTGCCAGTCGTGGTTGCCGAGGACGGCGTAGACGGGGGCCGCCGTCAGGGCTGCCGCCGCACAGACGATCTCGGCCTCCTCGACGGTGCCGTGGCTGGTCAGGTCGCCGGCGAGGAGCACGAGGTCGACTTCTTCGCCAAGCTCCGAAAAGGTCGCGAGGATGCTGTCGCGGTTGGCCTCGCGGCAATGGATGTCTCCCGCCGCAGCGATACGCAGGCTGCGCTTGGAGGCCTCGGGATCGGCGAGGGCCATACGGCGCCTGTACCCGGGTATGCCGAATAGATGCCCGTCCGAGCAGGTTTAGCGCCTCTCTTGCACGGGCATCGGGGAGGCATGCAAGAGGAACCCGACAAAGACCTGCTGGCAGACGAGGAACGGGCCGCGGCGGCCGAAGCGGCGAGGATCGGCGGGCGCAGCGGCATGGAGGACATGGACGAGGCCGAGCGGGCCAGTGCTGAGCACGGCGGCGGCGAGGCTGAGGGTTTTGAGGAAGCCGAGAAGCTGCTCCAGGAACAGGCCACTCACGGCGATCCCTCCGTCGACCCCCTCGATGCGGCCTTCGAGGAGGAGGCCGAGGAGGAGCGGGCCGTCTACGGCGAGGCCGATTCGATCGAATCAACCGAGACCGAGAGCGACACGGAAGGCACGCGGCCCGAGGACTGAGCAGAGTCCTCCAGACGAGGACCGGACGGAGGATGCTCGACGCCCTCACAACCAGCCTGAAGCGGGCCGCGGCGGCGCTGGAGGCCGGCCGCATTCCCTATCTCTTGGGAGGGGGGCTTGGATGCTGGGCACTGGGCGGGCCGCCGAGCAGCAACGACATCGATTTGATCGTCAAGCGCGAGGACGCCCAGCGTGCTTTGGACGCGCTCGGCAATGCCGGCATGAGGACAGAGCACCCGCCCGAGCAGTGGCTGTTCAAGGCCTGGGACGACGACGTGCTGATCGACGTGATCTTCGAGCCGGCCGGGATGCGCGTTACCGACGAGGTCCTGGAGCGCGGCGAGGAGATGAACGTCGACGGCATGTACGTGCGCGTGATGGCCCTCGACGACATCCTCGTCACCAAGCTGCTCGCTCTCGATGAACACAGCGCCGACTACGCCAGCCTGCTGCAGATCGCACGGGCGCTGCGGGAGCGGATCGACTGGACGGGGCTGCGGGAGCGCACCTCCTCCAGCCCCTTCGCGGTCGCCTTCTTCGTCTTGACCGAGGGCCTCGAGATCAGCCGCGCTGGTTTCTCTGCTCCGGGTGAGGGGTAGCGGGTCCACCATGGCGGATGAGAACCGAGCCAATGACCGCTCCGCCGACTTGGATCAGGAGCCGGCCGAGGATCGCTCCCCTCATCTGGACGAGGAGCGGGCCGAGGACCGCTCCCCCTACAGCGACCTCAGCAATCCCGCCCGCGACCCGGACCCCACCGAGTGGCCCGACCCCTACGAGAAGCGCCCCGACCCTCGCGACCCACCGGACCCCGATGGGGCGCCGTTTGGCGAGCAGCCCCATCCCCCGACGGGAAGCATCAGCACCAGCGAACCACATCCCGCCCAAGATCCCGAGGCCGCCGATCGCTGGGAGGGGCCGAAGAGGGACAAGCTGGACGACTGAAGGATCGACGGCGACGTCTCGACCCGCGCTCCAGCCAGGTCTCAAGCAGTAGCCTCAGGCCGACGCCCGCGCCAGGGCCAGCGCCTCGATCGAGCCGCGGTCGGCGGCGATCTGATCGACCGCCTCCACCACTCGGGCGGCGCCCGCCTCCTCGAGCTCGGCCGCTGAAAAGCCTCCGGTCAGGACGGCAAGGGTCGGGACTCCGGCGGCATCGGCCGCCTTCACGTCCCAGATCGAGTCGCCGATCATCAGCCTTGGCCCTTCAGCGGTCTTCTCCAGGGCCGTCTGGATGAGGTCGGGTGCGGGCTTGGTCTGCTCGACGTCGGCCGACGTGGTCCAGGCATCGACCAGCTCGCGGGCGCCGAGCAGGTCGAGATAGCGGTCGACCTCTTCGTGCTTTGCGGAGCTCGCGAGCACGACCGAGAGGCCCTCTTCGCCGCAGAGGGCGGCCAGCAGCTCCCTGGCTCCCTCCATCGGCTCGACTTCCTCGATCAGCTCTGCGTAGGCCTTGGCCTCCGCGGCGCGTATTTCCTCTCCCAGCTCCGCCGCCGCCTCCTCGCCGATCAAAGCGGCGACGATCTGATCGCCTCCCATGCCGATATGGCGATGCACCTTCCACATCTGCACGCTCTGCCCGTGGGCTCGCAGCGCCCGATGCCAGGCAAGGGCATGGTGGTAGTTGGTGTCGACCAGCGTCCCGTCGATATCGAGGATCACGGTCGTCGGCATCGGCAGGGGCCTTCTCCAACGGCGCTGCGTAGGGCAGCCTGGGCTAGACGAACTTCGCGCCGGAGGCGGATGGCTGCTGCTGGGAGAGGGGCCGGCCGGGGCGCTGACCCATTGCCGCGGCGGGGATGGACGGTCGAGCGGCGGGTGAGAGGGCGAACCGGCCGCGATTGGGGGCGGCGGCGATCAGGGGAACGGCGACGTGCTCTTTCAGCAGGCAGCGGGGGCAGACTTCGTCGTTGGTGACACGGCCGCTGAATCTCGTCTCACACCTCTCGCAGGTAAGCATTTCCCATCCTCCTCGCCTTTGGTGACCCGTCGCTCCTATGCCCGATCCCGGGCGCGGTCAAACATGCGGCTTCGGGCCGCGGACGGCGAGCCGCCTGGCGCTAGCGGTTGAAGCTCGCCGAGCGCGTCCTCGAGCGTCTCGTGCGTGGAGATCAGCGACCCGAGGCCGGTGATCTGGAAGAGCCGCTGGACCTGGTCGCTGAGGCCGCAGAGGGCGAAGCGCCCGCCGGCGGCGCCGTCGGAACTCGTGTCGAGCTGCCGCCAGGCGCGAACGATCAGGGCAAGGCCCGTGGAATCGATGAACTCGCAGGCCGAGAGATCGATCGCCAGGAGGCGATTTCCGTTCGCGAGGGCGGCATCGACCGTCTCTTCGAGCTGAGCGGCGGTGTGCAGATCGAGCTCACCCTGGACTGCGATCACATGCACATCGCTTTGCTCGCTTGACTCGACCGCGAAGGGCTTTGGGTTCATGAATCGAGGCGATGCTAGCGCAGTACGCGGTACGCTCTTTTGAGTAAGGGTGGGCCGGGGCTGCTGCAGTGAGCCGGCGCCGAGCCGGTGTAGGAGGAGAGGGATGGACACAGTCATCATCGCGGCGCTGGCCTTGGTCTTGGCCGTCGCCGTCGTCCTGCTCTCACACTCTCTGCTCAGCTCGCGACGGCTGGTTCGACGCTTTCGCATTCTGAGTGAGATCGCGGAGGTCTCCGACGCCGCCCCAACCCCGGCCGATGCGCTGACGGCAATTGGAGACGTCCTGGTTCCCTCGATCGCCGATATCTGCATCGTCGACACGCTCTCCGACGGCCAGGTGGAACGGGTCGTAGCGCGCGCCGGGCCGGGAGGGCCTGACGGCGTCGCCGAGCGCGTGGCCGCGCGCGAGCCTTCGCTGCCGGATGAAATGGTGACTGCGCACCCCTTCGACGCCGCTCCCAAGCTGCGCTTCTTCGAGCGCATGTCAGAAGAGGATCTGCGAGGCCTGGCGCGCGATCCCGATGACCTCGAGTTTCTGCGCAGCCTCGACGTCCGTTCGGCGATCACCGTCGCGCTGCGGGCGCGCGGCCAGCTGACCGGCGCTATTACTCTGATCGCCGCCTGGTCGGGGCGGAGCTATGGCCGCGAAGATGCCCAGTTCGCGAAGGTGCTCGCCGGCAGGGTGGCCCTGGCGCTTGACAACGCAGGCCTCTTCGCCCACCTGGAGCGGGCCGAGCGGGCGACGGCTGAGATCGCCAAGACTCTGCAACGAGGCTTGATCCCGCCGCCGCTGCCGCATATCCCGGGCTGGTCCACTGGCGGCCCTGTATCGGCCCGCCGGGGCGGAGAACGAAGTCGGAGGGGACTTCTACGACGCCTTCCCGATCGTCGGCGGTTGGATGGTGGTGATCGGCGACGTCACCGGCCGCGGTGCCCGCGCCGCCTCGATCACCGCTCAGGCCCGCTATACGCTGCGCACCGCCGGCGTTCTCAGCGGCGACCCGGTGACTGCCCTGGAAACGTTGAACCGCGCCCTTCTCGTACGTGAGGATTCGGCGCTGTGCAGCGTCGCCGCGCTGGCCCTGACGGAGGATTGCCAGAGGCCGGTGCGGATGGCGGTGGCGGGGCATCCGCCGCCGCTGCTCGTCGACGGCGAGTCTGTCTCCGAGGCCGCCTCGGTGGGCCCCGTGCTCGGCGCCTTTCCCGATGCCTCCTGGGAGATCGAGGAGACCGTCCTGCGTCCCGGTCAGCAGCTCGTCGTGGTGACCGATGGGATCATCGAGGCGGCCGGAGCGGACGGGCGCTTCGGCGAGGAGAGGCTGCATGCCGAGCTGACCTCGATCTCGAGCCCTGGGCCTCGCCGTCCAGCAGTTGGAGGGCGCCGTCCATGTATTCACCGAGGGTCGCTTCGAGGACGACGCGGCGATCCTCGCCCTCGCGCCTGCGCCCAGTGAGGTGGGTGCCGAGTCGGCCGTCGCCGCCGCCTCTCTGTTTCCACCGGCGCCGGCACTGCCCAGGACTGGAGAGGGCAATGGCTAGGGACGAGCCTCGGGAGCTGATCGAGCGCCTCTTCGATGCCTTCAACCGGCGGGATCCCGAGGAGCTCGCCGCTCTTTGCGATCCGCAGATGGAGTTCTTTCCGACCACCACCGCGGAAGCGGTCGGCCGCGAGGCCCCGTACGTCGGCCCCGAGGGGCTGGAGGCCTATCTGGCCGACGTGGCCAGCGTCTGGGAGGAGTTGCTGGTGAGAGCGACGCAGGTGGACGCCGTCGGGGACCTTCTGCTGGTGCGGGGCCGCGTATACGTTCGCAGCCGTGAGCGCGGGATCCGCGACCTACCGGCTGCCTGGCTGTGGGAGGTGCGCGAAGGACGGGTCGTGAAGGGCGAGGTCTTCGCCGATCCGGAGCGAGCTGGGGAGACCTTTTCCCATCTGCGGCTCGAGAATCCGGCGCGCTGATGTGGGACGCTGCCGGCGGCGCCAGCGTTTGGGCAGCCCGACCAGGGGTAGCAGAGGCAATCGATTGCCTGAACACCGCCTTGGCCGTGCGCAAGCTTGGATCCCGAACGAGTGCGTGACGGAAGAAGCCAAAACGATGAATGACGACCACCCAGGGCTGCTACTCACGCTCCCGGCGCGACCGGAGAACGTGACAGTGGTGCGCCACGCCGTCGCGGCCTTGGCGGAACGCATGGGAATGCCGGAACCGAAGGTCGGCGACCTGAAGACCGTTGTCACCGAGGCCTCCATGAACGTCGTCGTCCATGCCTACGGCGACGAGACCGGCGCCCTGCAGGTGGAAGTCACCCCGTCAAGCGACGAGCTCTGCGTCGTCGTGCGCGACTTCGGGGCCGGCATTCGCCCTCGTCCGGACCCTGAGAACCCCAGCCTCAGGATCGGCTTGGCGCTGATCGCCGCGCTATCCACCAGTTTTGAGATCTCCGGCGGCCTTGGGCGCGGCACGGAGATCAAGATGCGGCTCTCTCTGCACGACGAGGGCAAGCCGGCCCCCGCGCCCCGTGTCGATATCGCCGGCAGCGAGGCAACGGAGCTGGCGGTCAGCAACCCCGACCTGATCGCTCCCGTTCTCGGCAGCGTGGTGGGGGCTCTCGCGGCGCGACGCCAGGTCACGATCGATCGCCTCGGCGACGCGGTGCTCTTCACGGACGCGATCTCCGAGCACGCGCCGAGCGCGTTCAGCAACGGCTACTCCTTCTTCAGCGTCGCCGACGGCGATGGGGGGATCGACCTGCGGGTGGGGCCGATGCCCCGTGACGCCAGCCAGCGGCTGCGTGAGGGGTTGGCGCTGCCCGAGGTCGGCGGCTCGCTCGAGTCCCTGGCCGACGAGCTGCTGGTCGAAGAGAACGAGGACGGCGAATACCTCGTCGTCAGGTTCTTCACCGCCTCCTCTTAGAGCCGCCCGAGAACCTGCCTAGTCGACGTCGGGCCCCGCTCCATCGGTCCTCGCTCCATCCCCCTCGACCTGCTCGCGAATCTGCTGCAGCGTGCGGCGCAGGATGCGGGAGACGTGCATCTGGGAGCAGCCGATGCGCTCGGCGATCTGGGTCTGGGTCATGTCCTCGACGAAGCGCAATCGCAGCACCAGCTGCTCGCGCTCGCCCAGCTGGGGAATCGCCGTATCGAGGGCGATCCGCCCCTCGGCCAGCTCGAAGCCCTTGTCCTCGCTGCCGATCCATTCGCTTGGCGAGGACTCGTCCGGATCCTCGCCGCCCGCCGGCCGGTCCAGAGAGAGGGGTCGGCGGTTGTGGTTTGCCTCCAGGACCTCGAGCACGTCCGTCTCCTCCAGCTCGAGGCGGCCCGCGATCTCTCCCACAGAGGGGGAGCGCTGCAGCTCCTCGGTCAGCTCGGCGATCGCCTTGTCGACTTCCGCCATTCGATCGTGCAGCCCGCGAGGGACGCGCACCGTCCACACCCGGTCGCGGAAATGGCGCTTCAGCTCGCCGAGGATCGTCGGTGTGGCGAAGGCGGTAAAGGGGATGCCGCGCTCGGGGTCGAAGCGATCGATCGCGTTGACCAGGCCGAGGCTGGCGACCTGGAGCAGGTCCTCGAAGGACTCGCTGGCGCCGCGATAGCGCAGCGCGAGGCGCTTGGCGAAGGGCAGGTTTCTCTGTACGAGCTCCTCCCGAATCGCCGGGTCGTGATCGCGGGCAAACCGCTCCCAGAGCTCCCGCTCGGCGGCAAGCTTCTCCTCCGTGCCTGGGCCGGGGACCGGATCCATATGTTCTGTCTTCCGTTTCGCTGCCATCTACTCAACGTCGACGGGGGTACGTCTACGGACTGCCCTTGAACTCGTCGAGCCGTGCAGCTGTGCAAAGCCTAATCCCCCGTCAAGCTCCCTACCCATGTCGCCCCTTTCAAAACGATCGATGGAGTGTCGAGGAGGGAGCTGCGGGTAGCGAGAAGCGCGTGGCGGTTAGGCTCCCGCCCGACTTCCCAATCGATCAGAGGAGAACTTCCGATGGCATTCTCGGTTCCCGACCTTCCCTACGCCTATGACGCGCTCGAGCCGCACATCGACGAGGCGACGATGCGCGTCCATCATGACAAGCACCATCAGGCCTACGTCGACAAAGCGAACGACGCCCTGGCCGGGACCGAGTGGGCCGACAGCGACGTCGAGGAGGTGCTGAAGAACCTCTCCAGCCTTCCCGACGACAAGCAGGGGCCGGTTCGCAACAACGCCGGCGGCCACTACAACCACACGCTCTTCTGGCAGATGCTCAGCCCCGACGGCGGCGGTGAGCCGGGCGGCGAGCTGGGCTCGGCGATCGGCGAGAAGTTCGGCTCCTTCGATTCCTTCAAGGACGAGTTCAAAGCCGCCGGGATCGCGCGCTTCGGCTCCGGCTGGGCCTGGCTGGTCCACGACGGCTCCGGTCTCGCCATCACGTCGACCGCCAACCAGGACTCGCCGATCTCCGAGGGCAGCGTGCCGCTGCTCGGCTGCGACGTCTGGGAGCACGCCTACTACCTGAAGTACCAAAACAAGCGCCCCGAATACATCGACGCCTTCTGGAACGCAGTCAACTGGGACTACGTCGCGGAGCGCCTGGCCTCGGCCGGCTCCTAGCGAGCCTGTGCGGCCGGGGCATCGTCCCCGGCCGCCGGCGCTTCGCCTGCGGCCGCGGGAATATGGCTCATGGCGTGCTCGGCGAGCGCCGTGATCGTCAAGCTCGGGTTGACGCCGACATTGGCCGGAATCGCCGCCCCGTCGCAGACGAGCAGGTTCTCGTAGCCGAAGACGCGCTGGTGCGCGTCGACGACGCCGTCATCGGGGTCGTGGCCGATCACGGCGCCACCAAGGATGTGGGCCGTCGTGGGGACGTTGATCAGCGCCTCCGAGATGGAGCTTTGCGCTACTCCGCCGGTCCGCTTTGCCAGCCATTCCGCGGCCTCGTTGGCGACCGGGATGAAGGTCGGGTTGGGGCGCTCGGGATCCTGTTCGGTCTGCAGCCGCACCGCCCCGGAGCGCTTCAGCTTCGGCCGCAGGGCGATCGCGTTGTCGAGCGTCTGCATGACGAGGATGATGATCGTGCGGCGCGACCAGCCCCGCGGCCAGAGGGTCTGGGCGAACCTGAGCGGATGGCGGAGGATCTGGCCGAGCAGCTTCAGCGGCCGGGTCAGACGCGTTCCGTCGCCGACCAGCAGGGTGTAGAGGGTGCTCATCGAGTCCCCCGCATGCCCGTAGCTGACCGTCTCGATGTGGGTGTGGGGGTCCGGGTAGATGCTGGAGCTGATCGCGACCCGCTTGGTGAGGTCCTCTGGGTAGTCCTCGGGCACGGTGACGGCGAGGATCATCTCGCTGTTGGTGCGCACCAGCTCGCCGAGCCGGGGGGAGATGCGGGGCAGCGAGCCACCCAAGCGGCAGCGCTGCAGCAGCTTGTTCGTTCCCAGCGCGCCCGCCGCGACGATGACGCCCCTCGCGGTAGCGGTGCGACGCCCGCGACCGGGCAGGATGCCGGAGCGCTCGCTGGTGACCGCGTAGCCGTCGCTGCCGTCCGCCGCGCCCAGCGGGCGGATGTCGGTGACCATCCGGTCGGGCTGCACCTCGGCGCCGCGGCGCTCGGCGAGCCAAAGATAGTTCTTGACCAGGGTGTTCTTGGCTCCGTGCGGACAGCCGACCATGCAGCGGCCGCAGGCGATGCAGCCGGTGCGCTCCGGCCCCTCGCCGCCGAAATAGGGGTCCGGAACCGTCTCGCCCGGCTCGCCGAGGAAGACGCCGATCGGGGTCTTGGTGTAGGTGTCGGCGACTCCAAGCTCTTCGCCGAGCTCACGCAGCAGCAGGTCGGCGGGGTCGTCATTCTCATGGACGACGACCCCGAGCATTCGCTGCGCCTCCTCGTAATGCGGTGCCAGCGCCTGCTCCCAATCCTCGAGGTCCCTCCACTGGGGGTCCTGGAAGAAGTCGGTGGGGGGCACGTAGAGCGTGTTGGCGTAGCCGAGGCTGCCGCCGCCGACGCCGGAGCCGCTGACCACGGCGACGTCTTTGAACGTGCTGAGGCGAAAGATCCCGCGCATGCCCAGTCGGGGGGCCCAGAAGTAGCGGCGCACGTCCCAGGTCGACTTGGGAAAGTCCTTGTCGGCGAAGCGCTTCCCGCACTCCAGCACCGCGACCCTGTGGCCCTTCTCGGCCAGGCGCAGCGCCGAGACGCTTCCCCCGAAGCCCGAGCCGACAACCAGCCAGTCGTAGTCAAACTCGTTCATCGCGCCCGACCTCTGGTGCTCGCTGTCGTTGTTTAGCGGTCATCGATGGGGGTGAAGCGTCTTGTGCTTTTCGGCAGTCGGCCCACGGCCAGTCGTCCCGCTTGAATCGAAAAGTTAAGGGGAACCCCCGCCGAGGACCGCTATCAAGCCTCGCCCGGCTCCAGAGGCCGGAAGTCGGAGGTGCGGGCTCCGCAGACGGGACAGAACCAGTCTTTCGGGATGTCCTCGAAGGCGGTTCCCGGCGGGATGCCGCCATCGGGATCGCCGACCTCCGGGTCATAGATGAACCCGCAGCTCTCGCAGATCCAGAGAATCGCTTCCTTGGTTGCACTCATAGGTGAAAGCTTAGACCCGGCGCCGGTTTCTCGGCCCCAGGTCAATCCTTGCTGAAGCTGACCGAAACCGGCTCGCGCTCGCTGGCGTCCTCGATCTCGAAAAACTCGCGCTCGGTGAAACCGCCCTGGTTGGCGATGATCGAGGCCGGAAACTGCTGGATGTCGGTGTTGTAGGACTGCACGTTGGAGTTGTAGATCCGCCGTGAGGCCTGGATCTCGTCCTCCATCTCGGAGAGGCTGCGGCTCAGCTGCTGGAAGTTCTCGGTCGCGCGCAGGGTCGGGTAGTTCTCGGCCACGGCCCGCAGGTCGGTCAGCGCCCCGGTCAGGTTCTGCTCGGCCTGGGCGGTTTCGCCGACGCCATGGGCCGACATCGCCTCCGCACGCGCTTTCGTCGCCTTCTCGAAGACCTGGCTCTCGTGCTCGGCATAGCCTTTCACCGTCTCGACCAGGTTGGGCACGAGGTCGTGCCGTTTCTTGAGCTGCACGTCGATGCCGCTCCACGACTCGTCGACCCGGTTGCGCGCGGCGATGATCGAGTTGCGCTTGGCGATGTAGTAGAGGACCGCGATAACGATGATCGCGACGACGACGATGATTGCGACGGTCATGGGGCTCCTATGGATCGGACCTGGGTCAGGCCATCCTACCCCCCGAAGAGCGGCATCGGGCATCGGGCGGCAGATCGGGCGAGCCTCCCAAACACGGCCGCATAAGATCGGCTCCATGGGGGCCAAGCAGGAAGCTCAGCAATGGACGGAGGCAGTCCGCGCCTACGGAGAGCGCAACGCGCTCACCTATGAGCCGATCGGCGGGATCAACCCCAAAGACGGGCCGGTGGCGCTGTGCGTGGGCGGTGCCAATCGCCTTACGGGTCAGCTCGCGGAGGGTTTCTGGGGCTCCTCCTGCGACGCGGACGAGAGGGAGGTCGGGGGGTTCTTCGACAAGGCGGTGCTGCCGACCGCGGTCCTCGCCAAGGCCCACATGCCCGATCTGGCGAGCGTCGTCCCCGCCTTCAACGTCGAGTCGATCGAGGGCCATGAGGTCGTGACCCAGCGCTTTGCCCGCAAGGTCGAGTTCGAGTCGCTGGAGTTCAACCGCCGCTTTCTCGCCACCGTGCCACGCGAGTACGACCCGATCGCCCTGCGCGAGCTCTTCAGCCCCGGGTTCCTCGAGTGGACGACGACGATGACCGGTGAGATCGACTTCGGCATCAACGACCGGCAGCTCTGGTTCCTCTGGCGGCTGGGGGAGCGCAGCGCCGAAGAACTGAAAGCGGCGCTCAAGAACGCCGGCTTGCTATTCAGGCGGCTGCAATCCGAGATGGATGAGAGCGGCATCCACACCTATCCGCCCGGCCCCTGGCATGCGGGCCTGGAGCACTTCCCCCCGGGCCCGGCGCCGGCTCAGGCGGGGTAGCCCGGCTCGCCGGGAAGTACGACGCGGTGATCCTCGCGGGTGCCGACCACCTTGGGCAGGATCGGCTTCACCGCGCCGCCCCGATGAGCCTCGAGCGCCTCTGCTGAGCTGGCGAAGGGCAGAAGCGATTCGAGCTGCTTGACGGTCGGGAAGGCAAGCGCGAGCTCTCCTTTCGCCTGGGCCTCCAGTGCGGCCCGCGGCTCAAACCAGGCGGCCTCGACCGTCTCGACCCCGTCGGGGCGAGGCGGCGTGTGAGCCGGGGCAAGAGCGAGGAAGAACCAGGCGTCGAAGCGAGTCAGGATCACCTCCGGCGTGATCCAGCGCGAGAAGAGGATCAGCTCCTCGCCGTCAGGCAGCTCGATCCCGGCCTCCTCGGCCAGCTCGCGCAGCGCGCAGGCGCGGTACCCCGCCTCGTCCTCGCCATCCTCCGGATCCACCGAACCGCCGGGGAAGACCCAGACCCCGGGCATGAACTTGGCCTGCTCGGTCCGCTTCAGGAGCAGCACCTCGAGCGCTCGGTCGGCGTGCTTTCCGCCCCGGCGCAGCAGCACCACGGAGGCCGCGGGCCGAGGCTCCGAGGGGGTCCCCAAGTTAGGCGCCTCCCCCGGACCGCGCTCGCGCTTGCTCACGCGTCCACCATATCGGCGGACCGGCTTCAGAAGCGTGCGTCGGCGCGTGCAGGAACGCGTAGGGGCGGGTGTCAGGAATGTGCGTCGACGGGTGTCAGGAGCGCGACAGGGCGCGGCGCCGGGCGTGGCGGACCCAGGCGGTGCGGCCGAGCCAGGCCAGCAGGCAGATCAGCACGATCGGGGCGAGGATCGCGAGCCCGATCACGGTGACGGCGGCGGCGGTGGCGAGGATGTGCCCGGCGTCCTCGGCGGCATCGCCGACTCCCCAGCGGCTCTCACCCGCTGTACCGGCGGCTGCCTCGCCGCTCTCGATCCGCAGCGAAACGCGCGAGAAGCTGGCCCGCCGCTGAAGCGCGGCCAGGCGGGAACGTAGGGCGGCCGCATGGCGCCGCTCGGCGCGGAGCGCCGCTTCGCTGGCGGCGCGCTCCGCATCTGTTGTCGCCTCGGCCAGCTGCGCGAGCAGGCTCTCGATCTTGGCCTGGGAGTCCTGCAGCCTCTCCCCGAGGCCGATCGTCGGGGCGGTGATATCCCTCGTCGCCTCGTGGCGGGAGCGCACCTCGCCGATTTCCGAAAAGGAGGCGAGCGCATCGCTGAGCTTGCCGCTGGGGATGAGAAGGTCGAACGTGGCGGCGGCCTCACCCTCGCCTCCGTCGCGAATCGAGGAGTTGAGCACGATGCCGTCATAGCTGTGGACCGCGGCGAAGACCTTGGCGGCGGCCCCCCGCACCTCAGCGGCCTCGGTGGCGAGTACGAGCTGGGCCGAGCGCTCGATGTTCCGGCGCCGGGCTTGGGATGCAAACGGGCCGGAGAGGCTCTGCCCGGATGCACGGAGGTTCGCGCCGGCATTGACGCCGGCCGCCTCGAAGGAGAGCCTTTCGGCGCCGCCGCTGTAGGACGACTTGCCGGCGGTCGCCGCCGAGTTGGCCGCCGCCGAGTCGGCCGCCGATTGGTTAAGCAGAGCCCTCTTCAGCGGAACCGCGGGGGCGGAGTTCAGGTGCGCGTCGCCCGAGTAGGTGCCGGCTCGACCGGCCCCCGGGATCTTGGCTTCGCCACCGCTGAGCAGTTGAGATGAGGCGGGGCCGGAAAGCCGCGAAGTTGTCGGCTCGCTCTCCGAGATTGCGACCACGGCGGTGGCAATGACGATTGCCGCCACCGCGAAGCCTCCGGCCGGCGCCAGCAGCTGCCGGGTCGACATGGCGCGGATCCGCGCCGCAAGAGCGCGGATGGGGGAGTGCCCGCGCGGGCCACGGGGCGGGAAGCCGGCTGCGACTCGAGCATCGAGCTCGGCGGCGAACTCCGCACGGGGAGAGGGCCGCAGCGCTCGCAGCGCGGCGCTGAGCTCGACATCGTTCCTAGGCGACTCCATGACATGCCTCCCTCAGCTTGTTGACCACTCGATGCAGCTTGGTGCCGGCGTTTGACTCGCTGATGCCGAGGACGCCGGCGATCTCGGCATTGGAGAGGCAGGCGAAGAACTTCAGCGCGATCAGCTCGCGCTCCTGCGCCCCGAGATCCTCGAGAGCGCCGGCGATGACGAGGCGCAGCTCGCTTTGCTCCGCTGGATGGACCGCGGAGAGGCTTGCCATGTCCACCGGCTCAGCCGCCAGCGTCGCCTGCCTGCCTCGCCGCCGCAGCTCGTCCAGAGCCGCATTGCGCGCAATCCCGAAGAGCCAGGCCCGCGCATCCCCCCGCCGCGCGTCGAAATGGGAGCGCTTGCGGTAGGCGCGCTCGAAGGCGGTTGCGGTGACGTCCTCCGCGGCGGCTCGATCGCGCAGCAGGCCCGCCGCGTAGGCGTAGACGTCATCGCGGCTGGAGCGATAGAGATCGTCGAAGGCAAGCCCCTCCTCCCGGGGAGCGTCCTCAACAGCTGCCGCCAAAGCCTGGTTCACGCCCCTACTACGAAGCGGGCGCGGATCCGTCACACCCGGCGCCGGTCAGGCTGCCTGCGGCAGGCGATCCAGGCTCTCGATTTGTTCCGAGGCCGTCGAGGGAGCGACGGCAGCCGCGATCGAGTCCGCGGTGATCTCGACCAGCCGCTGCAGGTCCCCTTGGGAGATCGAGAGGGGCGGCATGAGGACGACGACGTCTCCAAGGGGGCGGATTATCGCCCCCCGCCTGCGCGCCTCGAGGGTCACCCGGTGGCCCATCCGCAGCGCCGGATCGTGCTCGCCGAGGTCGATGGCGACCATGAAGCCGCGGCCCCGGACCTCGGCCACCTGCGGCATCTGCTCCACTTGGTCCAGCAACTCGCCGAGCAGTCGAATCTTGGGTTGCAGGCGGAGAATGGTCCGCTCCTCCTCGAAGGCGTCGAGGTTGGCCAGGGCCGCGGCGCAGGCGAGCGGGTTGCCGGTGTAGGTGTGGCCATGGAAAAAGGTGCGCTGCTCCTCCGGCGCGCCGAGGAAGCCTTCGTAAATCCGCTCGCTGGCAAGCGTGGCGGCGAGGGGCATGTAGCCGCCGGTCAGTCCCTTGGCAAGGCAGAGCAGGTCGGGCGCGACACGCTCCTGTTCGCAGGCGAACATCGTCCCCGTGCGGCCGAAGCCCGTCGCCACCTCGTCGCAGATCAACAGCACTCCGTAGCGGTCGCAGAGTTCGCGCACGGCGCGCAGGTAGCCGGGTGGATGGACGATCATTCCGGCCGCCCCCTGGACCAGCGGCTCGACGATCACCGCCGCCACCTCTTCCTCGTGGGTGGCGAGGACCGCGGCCAGATCGGCCGCGTCGCCGGGCTCGGCGGCATGCGTCTCGAAGAGCAGCGGCCGGAACGCGGTGTGGAAGAGGTCGATCCCGCCGACCGACACCGAGCCGATCGTGTCGCCGTGGTAGGCGTCGCGCAGGTGGACGAAGGAGGTGCGGCGGACGTGCTGCCCTCCTCGCTGCTGCTGGTATTGGAAGGCCATCTTCACCGCCACCTCGGTGGCGGTCGAGCCGGAGTCGGAGTAGAAGACCCTGGAGAGGCCCGGCGGGGCGAGGTCGACCAAGCGGGCGGCGAGCTCGGCGGCGGCGGGATGGGAAAGGCCGAGCATGGTCGAGTGCGCCACCCTGCCCAGCTGGTCGCGCACGGCGCGGTCGATGCCCGGATGGCGATGGCCATGGACGTTGCACCAAAGCGAAGAGACTCCGTCCAGGTAGCGGCGGCCGTCGCCGGCGATCAGGTGCACGCCATCGGCGCGCTCGACCACAAGCGGCTCCTCCTCGCACCAACCCTGCTGCTGGGTGAACGGGTGCCACAAGTGCTCATGGTCGAGCTGCGCATGGTCCACCGACATCGCCAGCAACGACCTTAGCCCCGCCAGCGGCGGCAAGAAGCAGCCAACGTGCGGGACGCCACATTAATGTGACATCAAAATATGTAACATTCACTCCATGGGTACCGCGAGGACTTGGCTCAACGCAATGCTGTTCGGCCTGCGACTCGCCGTCGATGGCTGAGCGCGGCGCCACCCCGCAGGTCCCCGAGGCAAAACGGCGGGTGCTGCACGCCATGCGCTCCTTCTTCAGCCCCCTGCTTCCAGACGACTATCTGGAACTGATCAATCCGCTCTGGTCGACCCGCGAACTGCGCGGCCGGATCGAGCGCATCGACGAAGAGACCCCGGACGCGGTCACGGTGCTGATCCGGCCCGGCCACGCGTGGATGGGGCACCAGCCGGGCCAGTACGTGCGGATCGGCGTCGTCATCGACGGCGTCCATCACTGGCGGGCGTACTCCCTCACCTCGGAGCCCGAGCGCCCCGACGGCTGCATCAGCATCACTCCGAAGCTGGTCGACTCCGGCAAGGTCTCTCCCTATCTGGTGCGGCAGGCCAGAGCGGGCGAAATCGTTCGCCTGGGAGGCGTCGAAGGCACCTTCGTCCTCCCCGACCCGCTGCCTAGGAAGCTGCTCTTCATCAGCGCCGGCAGCGGCATCACGCCGATCATGAGCATGTTGCGCAGCCTCGCCCGCCGCGACGGGCTTGCCGACGTCGTCCACATCCACTCCGCGCGCACGCAGGACGGCGTCATCTTCGGCGAGGGGCTGCGGGAGATCGACGCCTCCCACGAGGGCTTCGCCCTGCACCTGCGCCTCACCGGCGCCGAGGGGCGCATCGCGCCGGCCGATCTCGACTCCCTCTGCCCCGACTGGCGCGAGCGCCACGCCTTCCTCTCCGGGCCGGCGGAGATGCTCGAGGCGATGAGCCGGCACTGGGACGCCGAGGGCGACCGCGAGCTGCTCAGCATGGAGCACTTCCAGCCCGTCATCGGCGGCGAGGCGGGAGATGGGGTCGGAGGCACGGTGCGTTTCCGCAAAAGCGGGGTAGAGGCGGTATGCGATGGAGGCACACCAATCCTGGTCGGGGGTGAGGAGGCCGGCGCCGTGCTGCCGTTCGGCTGCCGGATGGGTATCTGCCACACCTGCGTGGGGAAGCTTTGCTCGGGCCGGGTGCGCGACCTGCGCACCGGTGAGGTGCACGGCAGCGAGGAAGAGATGATCCGAACTTGCGTCAACGCCCCAGAGGGGCCAATCGAGATTGCGCTTTAGCCAACGAAAGGGATGACGATGACCGCAGTTGCCACAGAGGCGAAGAGCCCTCTCAGCCACCTCTCACGCGAGCAGATAGACGAGCTGGCGCGTGAGTTCGACGCCATCCGCGACCGCGTCCGCGGCGAGCTCGGCGAGCGGGACCGCCACTACATCGAGAGCATGATCGAGATGCATCGCCGGCTGGCGGTGATCTCGCGGGTGCTGCTGCTCGCTTCGCGCTACCGGCCCGCCTGGGTGGCCGGCACGGCGGCGCTCTCGGCGGCCAAGATCCTCGAGAACATGGAGATCGGCCACAACGTCCTCCACGGCCAGTGGGACTGGATGAACGACCCCCGCATCCACTCCTCGACCTGGGACTGGGACACGGCCTCCACCGCGGAGGCCTGGAAGCACTCCCACAACTACGTCCACCACACCTTCACCAACATCCGCGGCAAGGACAAGGACCTGGGCTACGAGATCATGCGCATCGATCCGGAGCAGAAGTGGAACCCGGTCTATCTCTTCCAGCCCCTCTACAACCTGCTTCTGGCGGCCTTCTTCGAGTGGGGCGTCGCCGTCCACGACCTCGATTTCGAGGCGATTCGGACCGGCAAGAAGTCAAAGGCGCAGGTAAAGCGGGAGCTGGCGGGGATTCGCGAGAAGGCGAAGAGCCAGGTCGTCAAGGACTACATCGCCTGGCCGCTGCTGAGCGGCCTGGCCATGGCAGGGCTCGATCTGGCCCTCGAGACGCGTGCCAAGAAAAGCGGCAGGCGGCGGCGCGGCGGGCTGGTGGGCCTGCTGGGAGACGCCCTGCGCAGCGGGGGCGGCTCGTATCGCTCCACCGCGAAGGCGAATGCAACGGCCAACGTGGTTCGCAACGTCTGGGCCTACGCGATCATCTTCTGCGGCCACTTCCCCGACCAGACCTACACCTTCAGCCCGGAGGAGGTCGAGGACGAGAGCCCCGGCGCCTGGTACGTACGCCAGCTCGTCGGCGCGGCGAACATCGAGGGCAGCCCGCTCTTTCACGTCGCCAGCGGCAATCTCGGCTACCAGGTCGAGCACCATCTCTTCCCCGACCTGCCGAGCAGCCGCTACGCCGAGATCGCGCCCCAGGTCAAAGACATCTGCGAGCGCTACGAGCTGCCCTACAACAGCGGCCCGTTCTCCCAGCAGTTGGGGATGGTGCAGCGGACGATCCTGCGGCTCGCCTTCCCGGGCGGCAAGGCACGACCCAAGCCCGGCCCTTACAAAGGCGAGGATCCGAAGGCTCTGTGAGGAGCCTCACGGACCCGCAATAAGCCTCCAAAAATAGTTGCTGGCGTGCAACTATTGTCTGCATGCAAGCAAGTGAGATGGCCGCGGGGCAAGGCGGCAGCGCTGAGATCAGCCCCGCCGCGCAGGAGACAGCCGCCCGGCTGAGCGCTCTTCTGCGCCACGCCTTCCTCTATGACCGCGGCAACCAGCTGCGGGTGATCGAGGAGTCCGGCCTCTCGATGACCCAGTGCAAGGCGCTGCTGGAGCTCGGCGGGCTCGGCAAGGCCGCCGAGCCGCGCCAGGTCGGCGCGCTGGCGGAGAGCTTCGGCGTTTCCGTGCCCTCGATGAGCAGGGCGGTCGACGCGCTGGTCAAGGGCGGGCTCGCCACCAGGGTCGAGGACCCCGACGACCGCCGGGCGCGGCAGGTGGCGATCACCGAGAAGGGCAAGAAGCTGGTCGAGACGATGGTCATGGTCCGCCAGGCGGGGATGGAGGCGTTTGCCGCCACGCTCAGCGCCGCTCAGCGCCGCAAGCTCGACGCCGCGGTCGACTCGCTGATGGACCGAGAGGACATCGCCGCCACCTACGATCACCTCAAGGAGGTCGGTGCCGGGTGACCCGCTACCACCACCTGATCACGGAGGAGAACCGCAAGTGGTGGACGCTCGGAGCGATGTGCTTCGCGCTCTTCATGATCATGCTCGACAACACGGTCGTGAACGTCGCCCTGCCGTCGATCCAGCGCGACCTCGGCGCTTCGATCGCCGGCCTCGAGTGGACGATCAACGGCTACACGCTCTCCTTTGCGGTGCTGCTGGCCACCGGCGGGCGCCTGGGGGACATCTTCGGCCGCCGGCGAATGTTCCTGATCGGAGTCGTCATCTTCACCCTCTCCTCGGCGACCGCGGGCTTCGCCGCCGACTCCACCTCGCTGGTCGTCAGCCGCATCGTGCAGGGGGTGGGCGCGGCGCTGATGATGCCGGCGACCCTCTCGATCATCACCGATGCCTTCCCGGCCGGCGAGCGGGGCAAGGCGATGGGGATGTGGGCCGGCGTCTCGGCGCTGGCGCTGGCCGTGGGGCCGGTCCTGGGCGGCTTCCTCACCGAGCACGTCAGCTGGCGCGCGATCTTCTACCTCAACATCCCGGTCGCGGTCGGGGCCGTCATCGCGGCGCTGTTCGCGGTGCGCGAGTCGCGCGACACGACGGTCGGCCGCGAGGTCGACTTCGCCGGCGTGGTGGTCCTGACCGGCTCGCTGACGGCGCTGATACTCGCCCTCGTCGAGGGCAACAGCTGGGGCTGGGGCTCGACCGAGATCGTCGCCCTCCTGGTAGCCGCAGCGGTTGGCCTGGTGGCTTTCGTCGCGATCGAGCTGCGGGTCAAGGTGCCGATGGTCGAGTTCCACTTCTTTGCCGATCGCAACTTCCTCGGCGCGGTCGTCGTCGCGCTGATCGTTTCCTTCTCCATGCTCGGCGTCTTCTTCTTCCTCGCCCTCTACATGCAGGACATCCTCGACTACTCGCCGCTGGAGGCCGGGGTCAGGTTCCTGCCCTCGACGCTGATGATCGTCGCCGTGGCGCCGGTCGCCGGGCGGCTGGCGGATCGCTTTGGGCCGCGCTGGCTGATCGCCGGCGGTCTGGCGATCGTCGCTGCCTCCCTTTACAGCTTCAGCGGCATCGCCGTCGACTCCAGCTATCTGGACCTGCTGCCCGGCTTCATGCTGCTGGGCATCGGCATCGCGATGACGATGTCGCCGATGACGAGCGCGGCGATGAATGCGGTCGCGGTCGAGAAGGCGGGGATCGCATCGGGCGTGCTCTCGATGTTTCGCATGGTCGGCGGCAGCCTCGGCGTCGCCGTGACCGGAGCGATCTTTCAGGGGCTGGTCAGGTCCGAGCTCGACAGCCAGCTCGTCGGCACCGGCGTCTCGGCGCTGCAGCGTTCCGACCTCGCCCATCAATTTGGCAGCGACTCAACCGAGGCGCTGCACGGGATGGGGCCGGCGCAGGCCAAGCAGGTCATCGCCGCCGGCCAGGAGGCATTCGTCTACGCGCTCGGCCACGCGATGACGGTCTCGGCCATCGTCGCCCTGACCGGCGCCGTGGTGGGGGCGCTGGCGATCAGGGCGAATGGGCATCAGGTGAGCATCGAGGCGACCGAGGCGGCGGTCAATCCCGGCGGCTCGGCCGTCGCCGCCCGCGAGTCCGTCTAGATAGCGCGGCCGCCGGGCGTGGCGTCAAGCCAGCCCGCTCCGGCTCAGACGGCCAGGGCCGGCCAGCCGTCCATCGCGGCAAGGTCGAGCAGGGGCAGAACCTTGACCTCGAGCTCGGCAAGGGCGGCGATCGTCTCGCGGTTGGACTGCTCAATCCGGCTGGGCCGCTGGGGCCAGGGAGTGAGCACGACCGCGGCGACCTCGAGCCCGGCGGCGCGGGCCGCCTCGACCGTCAGCAGGGTGTGATTGATCGTCCCCAGCCCGGGCGGGGCGGCGACGACGAGGGGCAGTGCCAGCTCGGCCGCGAAGTCACGGACGAGATACTCGCCGCAGAGCGGCACCAGCAGCCCGCCGACCCCCTCGCAGACAAGCATGTCGCCGCTTGCCGCGGCTGCACGAGCCGCCGTGCGCAGGCGCTCGGGCTCGATCTTCTCCGCGGCCAGCTCCGCCGCCAGATGCGGCGAGGCCGCCGGGCCGTAGCGATAGGGGACGATCTCCTCATCGCTCTGGGCCGAGGCGGCAGCACGGCGCAGCAGCTCGTGATCGGCCTCCGGTGCATCGTCAGCGCCGGCCGCGGCCTCGGCCACGGAGGCGGCGGCGTCCACCGGCCCGGCCATGGGGGCGGCGGGGGCGGTCGAATCGAGGCCGGTGGCCGCGGGCTTGAAGACGGCGACTCTGCATCCCGCATTGACCAGGGTGCGGGCGATCGCGGCCGCGACGACGCTCTTGCCCACCTCGGTGCCGGTGCCGGTGACGAAGACGCCCGGCCCGGGGTCGGGGCGCGAAGCGCGCCCTTCGCCGGCGGTCTGGGCCATCAGGCGGCGAGAGGGAGCAGCTCACCGGCGGGTGCCGGTGCCGCGGCAAGGCCGGCCTCCCGCGCCGCGGCGCCGACCAGCTTCGCGGCTTGCCTCAGCTCGCCGCTGCGGTGGGTCGCCATCACCGTAAAGCGCAGGCGCGAGGAGCCCTCGGGAACCGTGGGGGGGCGGATCCCCTGGGCGAAGACGCCGCGTTCCAGGACCCGCTCGCTCAGCTCCATTGTCGCCGCCGCCCCCCCGACCTCGACCGGCACTATCTGCGTTCCCGAGCCGCCGACGGCGAGGCCCTCCTCGACAAGCGCCTCGCGAAGCACGGCGGCGTTGGAGCGCAGGCGCTCGGCCCGCTGCGGGTTGGACTCGAGCAGCTCCAGAGCCGCCAGCGCCGCGGCGACGACGGGGGGTGGGGGGGCAGTGGAGAAGATGAAGGGCCGGGCGGTGTTGATCAGATACTCGATCAGCTCGCGGTTGGCGCAGACATAGGCGCCATAGGAGCCGAGGGCCTTGCCCAGCGTCCCCATCACGATGTCGACCTCATCGCTCAGCCCGGCCGCGGCAACGGAGCCGCGGCCGCCGGGGCCGAGGGCGCCGGTGGCATGCGCCTCATCGACCATCAGGCGGCAATCGTGGCCCCGGGCCAGGCGCACCAGCTGCTCCAGCGGCGCCACGTCGCCGTCCATCGAGAAGACGCCGTCGGTGACGATCAGCGAACCGCGACCCTCCGCCTCGCGCAGGCCCCAGGCGAGGTGTTCCATGTCCCCGTGCCGGTAGACAAAGGTCTCCGCCCGGGCCAGGCGGCAGCCGTCGATGATGCTGGCGTGGTTCAGCTCGTCGGAGAAGACGACCTCCCCCCGGCGGGCCAGCGCCGGGATGGCACCGCTGTTGGCGAGATAGCCGGAGCCGAAGAGAAGCGCGCCCTCGTAGCCCTTGAACCGCGCCAGGGCGGTCTCCAACTGGCGGTGCGGCTTCATGTTGCCCGAGATCAGCCTCGAGGCCCCCGCACTGGCGCCCCAGCGCATCGCCGCCTCCGCCGCGGCGCTTCTGACCCGGGGATGGTCAGCCAGACCGAGGTAGTTGTTCGAGCAGAGCAGCAGTACAGGGCGCCCATCGAGCAGGACCCGCGGGCCCTGGGGGCCGCTGACCAGTTGCAGGCGGCGGTAGAGGCCGCGGTCGCGAAGCTCCTCGAGGCGAGCCCCGATGTCGGTCATGCCGCCTGCGGATAGGAGGGAGGCTTCTTTTTCTTCTTGACCACGCGCAGCTGCGTCGAGGGGTCCCAGAAGTTGGCCTCTTCCTGGCGATCGATCAGCTCGTCGATCGGCGTCTCCGGCGTCTCGCCATCCAGCCAACCCGAGCGATTGTCAGGGCGGGGGTTGCTGCCGTTGTCCTCCTGGCGGGCGACGTTCAGCCCCAGCTCTTCGAACATCGCCCGGTCGTCCTCCGGCTCGGCGCCCAAAGTGGTGAGGAAGTTGCCCATCATGACGCCGTTCAAACCGGCCTTGACGGCCAGGGGCTGCAGGCTCGCCGAGGTTCTCGACCCGGCCGCCGCAGAGCCGGAACAGCGCCCCCGGAATGATCAGCCGGAAGATCGCCACCCACTTGATCACGTCCCAGGGGTCCATCGGCGAGCGGTCGCCGAACTTGGTGCCCTCGCGCGGGTTGAGCAGATTGATCGGCACCGAGGTCGGGTTGAGCTCGGTCAGCTCAAAGGCCATCTCAACCCGCTGGTGGGGCGTCTCCCCGAGGTTGAGAATGCCGCCGACGCAGGTCTCCAGGCCTGCTTCCTTAACGGCTTGAATCGTCCGCAGCCGCCCCTCGTAGCGGACGGTGGTCGAGACCTCCGGGTAATAGGAACGCGCCGACTCGACGTTGTGATGAACGCGCTGGATGCCGGCCTCGCGCAGTTTCTTGGTTCGTTCGGCGGACATGTGCCCGATCGAGGCGCAGCGCTTCAGGTTCGTGTGCTCGGCGACCAGTTCCGCGCCCTCGAGGATCTTGGTGAAGTCCCGTTTGGAGAGGCCCTGGCCCTGGGTCACCAGGCAGAAGCGATGGGCGCCGGCCGCCTCGGCCGCCTTTGCGTGTTCGAGGATCTGCTCCGGCTCCATCATCGCGTGCATCGGCGTGTCGGCCTCGGCGTAGCGCGACTGGGCGCAGAAGCCGCAGTCCTCCGCGCAGCCGCCCGACTTCGCGTTGACCAGCGAGCACATGTCGGTGGAGTCGCCGAAGTTCTCCTGGCGCACCTGCCAGGCGCGCTCGACCAACTCGCCGATCTCCTCGTGGCCGGTCAGCTCGCCGAGCGCCAGCGCTTCCTCAAACGAGATCAGGGAGGGCATCCGCGCGCAAGGCTAGGCACTGGCCCGGACGGCTGCGCCGGCTGCGGGCACCCCCGCACGTTCGTAAGATCGATGTTCGTGCGGGCGGGTATGGCAAGGAGAAGGAGGCTCACGGCGGCGGCCCTCAGCGCTGTCGCCGCCGGCGCGTTTGCCCTCGGCGCGGCGCTTGGCGACGGCTCGCCGCCGCCGCCCAGCGCCGCCAGCCGGCTAACCCCCGCGCAGCTCGCCGGCCAGCGGCTGATCGTCGGCTTCTCGGGCAGCGAGCCGCCGGCCGCGCTGAGGAGGCTGGTGCGCGAGGGACGCGTGGCGGGCGTCGTCCTCTTTGCCGGCAACCTGCCCAGCCGCGAGGCGGGCCGCCGGCTGGTTGCCGAGCTGGAGCGCATCCCGCGGCCACCAGGGCTGCGCGACCCCCTGCTGGTGATGGTCGACCAGGAGGGCGGCTTGGTAAAGCGGGTCGGTGGGGCCCCGAGCGTCTCGGCGCGGCAGATGGGCGCCCGCGGCGCCGGCTTCAGCAATGAGCAGGGCCGGCGCACCGCCGACAACCTGGGCCAGCTCGGGATCAATGTCGACCTCGCGCCGGTGCTCGACGTCGCCCGCTCGGGCGGAGTGATTGCCGAGACCGAACGAGGCTTCGGCTCGACCGCGAGCCAGGTCGCCGAGACGGCTGTGCCCTTTGCCGAAGGCCTGCGGCAGGGCGGGGTAGCCGCCGCGGCGAAGCACTTTCCCGGTTTTGGCGCGGCACAGGAAAACACCGACTTCGCCGTGCAGCGCATAACGCTCTCCAAAGCGGAGCTGCGGCGGGTAGACGAGCCCCCATACCGGCGCTTTCTCGCCGCCGGCGGCGAGCTGGTGATGCTGAGCACGGCGATCTATCCGGCCTTCTCGCCGAAGCCGGCGGCCTTCACCCGCACGATTGCCACCGGCGAGCTGCGCGCCCGGCTCGGCTTCGAAGGGGTCTCGATCACCGACGCCCTGGAGACGGTTGCCGTGCGGGACTTCGGCGGCCCGGCCAAAGCCGGCCTGGCTGCCGCGAGGGCCGGCGTCGACCTGCTGCTCTTCACCGACTTCCAGGCTGGGGCGCAAGCTCAGAGCCTCCTTCTGCGCCGCCTGCGCTCCGGCGCCCTCCAGCGCGCCGCCTTTGAAGAATCGGCCGGGCGCGTCCTGCGGCTGCGCCACCGGCTCGCCGGCAGCTGACCCGCTTCGCCGGTATCTGGCTCGACCCCGGCGGCAGCTGAGCCGCACCGGTCGACAGGCGCCCTAGGCGGAGTCGGCGGTCTCCGCGGGCGCCTGCTCCCTGGTGGCGGTGGCCTCTCCGGCGCTCGCCAGCCGTACCGCGTCGCGCCCCGACTCCTTCGCCCTGTACATCGCCGCATCGGCATCCGCCATCGCCGACTTGAAGCTGGCGGTCGTCCCCGCCCCGAACATGGCGATGCCCACGGAGGCCGTGATCGGCGGCGCCCCATCGCTGGGCGCGTGCTGGCGGATCGCCTGCGCGATTGCGCCGGCAACCGCCTGCGCCTCCTCCTCGCCGCAGCGCGGCAGCACGACGGCGAACTCGTCGCCGCCCAAGCGGGCGAGCACGTCCGTCTCCCGCATGCGTCCGCGCAGCACCTCGGCTATCCCCTCGATCACGCGGTCTCCGGTCGCATGCCCAAGGGTGTCGTTGACCTCCTTGAAGTTGTCGAGGTCGAGCATCAGCAGCGCCCCGCTGTTCTGTTCGCGCCTGCCGCGGGCCATCTCGGTATGGAGGTCCTCTTCGAAGCGGCGCCGGTTCTTCAATCCTGTCAGCGGGTCGTGGTGGGCTTGGCGCTGCAGCTCCAGCATCCGCTTGTTGCTGTTCCAGATCACCAGTAGCGCTCCCAAAAGCGCCGCGATCAGCATCCCCAGTACCCCGATCAGGGCCGGCACGCCAACCCCGGGCCGGTCGGGGTCTCGGACCACGAGCAGCCAGCTGCGGTCGGCGACGCGCACCGGCGCCGAGGATGAGTCCTCGAGCACCTCTTCGGCGCCGATCACCGGTTGCCCCCGCTCGAGCAATTGCACCTCGATGTCGTCGGGAAGCGCCGCCGTCGCGGCTGCCGCGAGATCGGCGCCGCGAAAGGCCCCGGCCACGAAGCCCACCGCCGCGTCGCGCCGCTGGCCGACGGTCCGCAGGCGGGCCCGGTCGCGGTAGACGGGGAGGTAGACGATCAGGCCCTTGCCCTTGCCGATCAGGACCGGCGCGATGCCGGTGACGGCGGCATGTCCGCTGTCGCGTGCCTCTGCGATCGCCGCCTCGTGGCGGGGATCGGAACTGAGGTCGAACCCGGGCGCCACCCCCGCCGGTTCCTCTGCCGCGACCCGGGCGACCCGGCAGCATCCCTCGCCGGCATCCGCAAGCGCGGCGGCATTGAGGGCGCTCGCGCGAAGCAGCGTTTGAGCAAGCACGTTGAACGCCCGCCGGTTGAGCTGCGGCTGGACGCGGTAAAGCGCCGCCGCATTCGCCAGTTGGCCGATCGATAGCTCGGCGACGGTTTCGGCCTGGCGCGCCGAGCGCTCCGCCTCCTGCTGCTGCAGGCGAAGGAAGTCGTCGCGATCGCCGGCGCGAACCAGCAGCGCGGCAATCACCGCCCCGGCGGCGATCACGGCAACGGCAACGAGGCCTAACCAGAGGCGAAAGCGCATGCTCCTATTTTCGTCAGGTAACAGAACCGACGCTGAACGTCAGTCTGGTTAATACGGATGTCTTGTAGTTAATACTAAGTAGGAACGGCGGCGAGCGACTCCCAGAGGTAAAGGGAGGCGAGGCTGCGATGGGGTCGCCAGGGCTCGCCGATCTCCAATACCTGCTCTGGGGTCGGCATCTCATCGAGGCCGTACTCGATCTGCACGGCTTTACGGATGCCAAGATCTCCGCCGGAGAGGACGTCGGGGCGCTCGAGGTGAAAGATCAGGAACATCTCGGCGCTCCAGCGGCCGAGCCCGCGGACGGCGACGATCTCCTCGATCACCATCTCGTCCTCCAGCTCGCCGAGGCGCTCGAGCTCCAGCTCGCCGCCGATCACATGGGAGGCGAGGTCGCGGATGTAGGAGACCTTGCGACCCGAGAGCCCGGCGGCCCGCAGCTCACCCTCGCTGACTGCCAGCAACTGCTCTGGAGAGGGCGTATCGCCATCGAACAGGTCCAGCACCCGCAGGTAGATCGTGCGCGCGGCTTTGGTCGACAGCTGCTGGCCGACGATCGCCCGCAGCAGCGCTCCGTAGGCGTCGGCAGGGCGCTCCTCGCTGCGCCGCCGCAGCCTTGTCGCGAGGTCTATCTCGCCGATCCTCTCAACCAGCCTCCCCATCACCGGGTCCGAGGAGGCCAGCTTCTTGCGCGCCGCACCGGCGCGCGCCGCGCTTACTGCCCGCGCCATTGCGGCCTGCGTTTCTCGGCGAAGGCGCGGACTCCCTCACGCAGGTCCTCGGAGGCAAAGCAGGACTCCCGCAGGGCGATCAAGCCCGCCTCCTGCTGCCGGTTCAGCACCGGGTTGCGGTTGAGGGTCTCGATCGCGTTTTTGTTGCCGCGCATCGAGAGCGGGGCGTTGGCGGCGATCTCGGCGGCCAGCTCCACCGCGGTCTCCTCCAGCCGCTCGGCGGCAACGACTTCGTGCACCAGGCCGATGTCCTCCGCGCGCGCCGCCTCGAAGTTGCGGCCGGTCAGGAACAGCTCCTTGGTGCGAGCGAGGCCGACCGTGTCGAGGAACTTGCGCAGCCCGGTATGGCCGTAGACGAGGCCGAGCTTGGCCGGCGGCATTCCCAGCTTGGCGCCGGCGGCGCAGATCCGCAGGTCGCAGGTGATCGCAAGCTCGAGGCCGCCGCCCAGGCAGTGGCCGTTGATTGCCGCCAGAGTCGGCCACGGATACCTGGCAAGCGCCTCCATCGCGGCGTGGAAGGGATGCGCGACAAGCGCCTCGGCATCGCGCTCGAAGGTCTCGTCGGGGATCGTCGCGATGTCGTAGCCGGCGGAGAAGACGGGCGGGGCGCCGGTGATCAGCAGGCAGCGGGTCTGGATGCCGCGGTCGAGGCGGGGCAGCGTCTCGGCGAGGCTGTCGAGGATCTCGTGGTCGAGGGCGTTGCGCCGCTCGGGGTTGCAGATGCGGATGCGGACGACCGCCTCGGCCGGCGAGTCGAGGAGAAGCTTGCCGCCGGCGAGTTGCTCGTCCATGCCGTTACTCCAGCACGATGAGGACGTCGCCTTCGCTGACCGACTGGCCCTCCTCGCAGCGGATCTCCTTCACGGCCCCGTCGTCCTCGGCCTCGACCGGGATCTCCATCTTCATCGACTCGAGGATGACGACCGTGTCGCCCTCTTCGATCTTGTCCCCGACCCCGACCTCGATTTTCCAGACGTTGCCGGTGATGTGCGCCTCGATGTCCGCCATGGCGGGGGACAATATCCGTCGTGGATGACCGCCTCGCCGTGATCGTTGCCGCGCGCAATGAGGCCGACCGAATCGCGGCCACGCTCGCCGCCTTGGGCCGGGCGTTCCCGGGCGCCTCGATTTGGGTCGCCGACGACGCCTCCGAAGACGGCACGGCGGAGGCGGCGATGGCCGCCGGCGGCCAGGTGGTCAGCCGCGGCCGGCCCCACGGCAAGGGCGCCAATGTCACGGCGGCGGCGGAAGCGGCGCTCAGCGCCGACCCCTCCCCGACGCTGGTTCTCCTCTGCGACGGCGACCTCGGCGACTCGGCGGCTCAGCTGGCGCCGCTGGTCGAAGCGGTCGAGCGCGGCGAGTGCGACCTCGCGGTGGCGGCCTTCTCGCGCCGCGTAGGCGGCGGCTTCGGGCTCGCCCTGGGTTTTGCCGGCTGGTCGATCCGGCGGCTCTGCGGCGCGCGGACCGAGGCGCCGATCTCCGGCCAGCGGGCGCTGCGGGTCGAGGCCCTGGAGGCGACGCTCCCATTTGCGCACGGCTTCGGGATGGAGATCGGGATGACGGTCGATGCCGTCCGCGCCGGCTATCACCTGCGCGAGTACGAGCTCGACCTCGAGCACCGCGCGACAGGGCGCACCCTGGCCGGCTTCAGCCACCGCGCGCGGCAGCTCCTCGACTTCGCGCGGGTGTATATCTCCCGCAGGAGGCGGAGCTGACTTGATCCTCGCAATCGACCAGGGCACCACCGGCACGACCTGCCTCGTCTTCGACGCCGCGGGGCGGGTCGCGGGCCGGGCCTACTCGGAGTTCGAGCAGCACTTTCCACAGCCCGGCTGGGTCGAGCACGACGCCGCCGAGATCTGGGAGGTGACCCGCCGCGTCGCCGCTGAGGCGATCTCCGCCGCCGGGATCGAGGGAGCCGAGCTGGACGGGATCGGGATCTCCAACCAGCGCGAGACCGTCGTCGCCTGGGACCCGGCGACGGCAGAGCCTCTGCACCGGGCGCTGGTTTGGCAGGACCGCCGCACCGCCGGGCGCTGCGATGAGCTGCGCGAGTCGGGCTACGAGCAGCTCGTGCGAGAGCGGACCGGGCTTGTGATCGACCCCTATTTCTCGGCCACCAAGATCGAGTGGCTGCTGCGCAACGCCGACCTGCCCGAGCGCGCCGTCTTCGGCACCATCGACGCCTGGCTTCTCTTCAAGCTCACCGGCCGCCATGCGACCGACTACACGAACGCCTCGCGGACGATGCTCTTCGATATCCGCCGCCGCGCCTGGGACGAGGAGCTCTGCGAGGCCTTCGGCGTCGATCCGGGGCGGCTGCCCGAGCCGCTTCCCTCCGCTCATATATATGGGATGACCGGCGAGTTCGGCGGCGAGGTACCGGTTGCCGGGGTCGCCGGCGACCAGCAGGCGGCGCTCTTCGGCCAGGCATGCCACAGCGCCGGCAGCGCCAAGAACACCTACGGCACCGGCAGCTTCGTCCTCCTTCATACCGGGGCCGCCGCCCCGGAGCCCGTCGAGGGGCTGCTGAGCACCGTCGCCTGCAGCGCAGAGGAGGAGGCCGCCTACGCGCTGGAGGCATCGATCTTCGTAACCGGCGCCGCGGTGCAGTGGCTGCGCGACGGCCTCGGGGTGATCGAGGCGGCGCCGGAGACCGAGGCAATGGCCGCCTCGCTGGCGGGCAACGACGGCGTCTACTTCGTTCCCGCCCTGACCGGCCTCGGCTCACCGCACTGGGACCCCTATGCCCGCGGCACGATCGTCGGCCTCACGCGGGGCAGCGGCCGCGAGCATCTGGCCCGGGCGGCCCTGGAGGCGATCGCCTACCAAACGGTCGACGCCGTGCGCGCCCAGGAGTCGGCCTCCCAGCAGCGCCTCGAGGAGCTCAGGGCCGACGGCGGCGCGGTCGCCAACGGCTGGCTGATGCAGTTCCAAGCCGACGTCCTGGGCGCCCCCGTGGTCGTGCCGGCGGTCTCCGAGACGACGGCGCTGGGCGCGGCCTATCTGGCCGGGGTCGCCACCGGGGTTTGGCGCCTCGAGGAGGTGCGGCAGATGTGGCGAGAGGCCGCACGCTATGAGCCGGCGATGGCCGATGCCGAGCGCGAGGCGCTGCTCGGTGACTGGCAGCGGGCGTTGCAGAGGGCCCGCGGCTGGGCCGCTCCGCAAGCCGGCGCCGGCGGATGAGGGATGCCCCTTTGGCACTGAGCGCGGCGGCGAGGCAGCCTGCGTAACCGGCGCCTAGGCAGGGGGTAGGCACAGCGACGGCCGGCCCCCCGGCCTCTCGCCGATGCCCGACATCAAGCCCCAGATCTATAAGGACGAACGTCCCGCCGAGTACTTCGCCAGGTTCCACGAGCGGGCGCGCAAGGGCGTCGGCTGGACCTATCCGTTGGTCCGCATGCTGGTCACGCTGCCGACCCTGCTGCTCTACCGGACTCGCGCGATCGGGGTTAAGAACGTGCCCAAGACGGGGCCGCTGCTGCTTGCCCCCAACCACTTCAGCCAGATGGATCACTTTTTCATCGGCCTCTATCTGCGCCGCCAAGTGCGCTTCATGGCGAAATCGCAGCTCTTCGGCCCCCCGGTCCTCACCTACATCTACTCCCACGGCGGCGTCTTCCCGGTGCGCCGCGGCCACAGGGACGAGGAGGCCTTCAAGACCGCCTTCGCGATCCTCGAGCAGGGCGGGATGCTGCTCGTCTATGCCGAGGGCGGGCGCTCGCGGACCCGCCGACTGGGGGAGGTCAAGCCCGGCATCGGCCGCATCGCCCTCGAATCGGGTGTGCCCGTGGTGCCGGTCGCCGTTCACGGCTCCGACAGCGTGCGGCGCTGGAAGCGCTTCAGCTTTCCCAAGGTCACGGTGCAGTTCGGCGAGCCGATCGCCTTCCCGACCGAGGAGGCGCCGAGCCGCGAGCGCCAGCTCGAGGCCGCGACGGAGGTCTTCGACAGCGTCCGCGAGATGTATGCGGGGCTCGAGGAGAAGGGCCGGCGCGCGGTGATCCGCGACTTGCGCACCAAGGCCGCCGCGGCCGGTGCCGGTGAGGTCACAACCGAGCGCTGAGCGGCGACGCCGCTACTCGTAGCGGGCGTCGAGCCGCTCGTAGAACTCGGCGTCGTGCCCTGGGGTGACGATCGCCTGCGGGAATTCGCGTTTGAACAGCCGCAGCTCCTGCAGCGAGCGGCGCCAGTTGTGGGCGTCGAAAGGGCGCGCGGGCGGCGACCCACCGTCGAGCTGGTTCGCTGTGTAGACGGCGTCGCCGCCGATCACGAAGTCGCGCTCGCGCAGGCGGGCGATCACCGACATGTGCCCGGCGCTGTGGCCGGGTGTGAAGGCGAGGTGGATCGAGCCGTCGCCGAAGAGGTCGAAGGTGCGGCCGAAGCTCGAATAGGAGTCGATGCCGCCGCGATCGAAGTCGATCGTGCGGTAGTCGAAGGCGTAGTCGAAGTGGCGGCGCCGGTAGCCGTTGAGGAGCGGATTGGAGCCGTGGGCGGCTGCCTGCCACTCGGTTTCGCTGGCGATGAAGGTCGATTGCGGGAACTCGGAGATGGCGGAGGTGTGGTCGGAGTGCAGGTGGGTCATCACCACGATCGGCACCTCGCCCGGCTCGAGGCCCCGCTTACGCAGCTGCGCCGGTACGTCGGCGCCGGGCTCGAGAGCGGGCTTGCCGATGCGGGTTGCGAGCCTGCCGAAGTTCTCCCGTCCATCGGTGGCGATCGAGGGGTGCAGCCCCGTGTCGACCAGGATCGCCCCGGCGCTGGGATGGCGGATCAGAAACGCCGGGCAGGGAACCCGGACCGCCGAGCTGCCGGTTAGGAAGGAGTGCAGCAGGCGCACCCGCTTGAAGCGCCCTCCCGGCCATTCCATGAAGATCGCCGACAGGCTTGCCTGGCCGGCGACGATCGGTTCGACCGTCACCGTTGTTCCCGCCGTGCCCCCGGCTAGGGGCTCATGCAGCGGTTTTGGCTCCACGTGGACCTTCATCGCGGGCAGGTTAGGGCAGGGGGGCGTCTATAGGCTTGCGCCTCGATGGCTGAAAGCTCTCACTCGCGCATCTTCAGGGCCGGTCTGCTCGACGAGCAGGTCTGCCTCGTCTCGGGAGCCGGCAGCGGCCTCGGCCGCGAGACCGCGCTCGAGCTTGCCCGCCTCGGCGCCGCCGTCGTCGCCTGCGGCAGGCGCGAGGAGCCGCTGGTTGAGACGGCGGCCCTTGCCGAGGGCCTGCCCGGCTCCTTCGAGCACGAAGCGATGGACATTCGCGACGAGGAGGGGGTTGAGCGGCTGATCGACGGGGTGCTGGAGCGACATGGGCGGCTCGACGTTCTGGTCAACAACGCGGGCGGCCAGTTCCTCAGCCCGGCGGAGGCGATCACCCCAAAAGGCTTTCGCACCGTGATTGAGCTCAACGTCGAGGGCACCTGGCTGATGACGCATGCGGCGGCGACCAAGGCCTTCATCCCGCAGGGTGAGGGCAAGGTCCTCAGCGTCACCCTCTCCCCCCATAACGGGATGCCGGGCATGGTCCACTCCGGAGCCGCGCGGGCCGCGGTCGAGAACATGATGCGAACCCTGGCCGTGGAGTGGGCTCGCTTTGGGATCAAAACCTGTGCTTTGGCGGCCGGCCAGTTCGCCACCGAGACCCTGCTGACCAAGTATCCCCAGGTGGTGGTCGACAACCTCGAGCGCTCGATTCCCGCCGGCCGCGCCGGGCGTCCCGAGGAGATGGCCTGGCTGGTCGCCTACCTGGCTTCGCCCGCCGGTGACTTCTTCTCCGGCACGACGATCACGATCGACGGCGCCCGTGACAACTGGGCCGGCCCCTGGCCTCCCGATGCGATTGTCGGCGAGGGCGGCGAGCCGGTCGCCGAGGAGCGCCGCCCCAAAAGCTGAACGGGCGGCGAGTTACCGTCGCGGCTCGAGGATGACGAGCGGGATCTCGCGGCCTTTGCTGCGCCTCTGGTAGTCGGCGTACCCGTGGTAGGACTTGACCGCCTCGGGCCAGAGGCGCTCACGCTCCTCCGCGTTGGCGACGCGGGCGTGGACCAAGCGCCGCTCGGGGCCGATCTGGACCGTCGTATCCGGATTGGCTTTGAGGTTGTGAAACCACGCCGGGTGCTTGGGGAAGCCGCCCTTCGAGGCAACGATGACGACGCTATCCCCGTCGGCGAAGTAGAGCAGGGGGGAGGTGCGCTTCGTCCCGCTCTTGGCGCCGACGTGGTCGAGCAGCAGCATCTTGCCCGGCACGCCCGGGAGGGTATGCCCGAGCCGGCCGCCACTCGCCTTGTAGAGCGCCGTGTGCAGGCCCATGAAGCGACGCGTGGCAGGCCAAACCTTGTCCGCTATGTCCAGATAGCGGGGAGGACGCCTGCCACTTGTCGCCTCGGAGCTCAGGTGTACATCCCCCCGAACATGCCGCCGGTCACGTTGAGCACCTGGCCGTGCATGTAGTTGGCGAGGGGCGAAGCAAGGAACAGGACCGGGCCCGAGGCCTCCTGGGGTGAGGCGGGCCGGCCGAGCGGGATGATCGCCGAGGCCATCGCCCGCATCTGCTCGGGGATGCCGAGCTCGATCTTCTCGCCGCCGGGGGCGGTCATCTCTCCGCCCTCCTCCTTGGCCGCGGTGAGACGCGTGTCGACAAAGCCGAAGGCGACCGCGTTGACGTTGATCTTGAACTGGCCCCACTCCTTGGCCAGCGTTTTGGTCAGGCCGACAACACCCATCTTCGCGGCCGAGTAGTTGACCTGCCCGGCGTTGCCCATCGTCCCCGAGGTGGAGGAGACGTTGATCAGCTTGCGGAAGACCTCCTTGTCTTCGCCACGCTCGGCCTTGGCGGCCTCGCGCCAGTGCTGGGCCATCGACCGGGCAACGCGGAAGGGCACCACCGTGTGGATGTCTAGCATCGCCTGGAACTGCTCGTCGGTCATCTTGTGGGCGACGCCGTCCCAGGTGTAGCCGGCGTTGTTGACGACGATGTCGATCGCGCCGAAGGCGTCCACGCCGGCGGCGACGAGGTCATCGGCGGCACCGGTCTTGGTCAGGTCGCCGGCGAAGACCGCGGTCTCGCCGTCGATCTCTCCCGAGGTCTGCTCGGCGACGTCGGCATCGAGGTCGTTAATAAGGACCTTGGCGCCCTCGCTGGCGAACAGCTCCGCCGTCGCCCGGCCAATCCCTCGCGCCGACCCGGTAACGATCGCCGCTTTTCCGTCGAGAAGTCCCATCAGTTTTGCGTCTCCTTTTGGCTCGTGAAGTCGGCCCGGGAGGCTACAAGGAAAGCGGCGCTACTGGTTGACTGGCCAGTCGGCCGAACGAGCGCCCGAGCCTGCATGAACCAACCCTCTAGGTGGGTTCATGCAGACCAGGCGCAACTGCCGGCCATGCAAAGACGATTCGCAGGCCGGAGTGCTCGGACGTGTGGCACTACTCCATGGAGCGCTCTTCGACCACCTCGAAGACGCCGTCGGCGCCGACCGACTCGACGAACTGCTCGGCCTCGGCGCGCCGCCGGTCGTACTCGCCGTTCTCCTGCTGGCCCGAGCGCAGCTCCTCCAGCGTGCCATCGAAGAAGCCGAAGGTGATGACCTCGTTCTCGTCGTCGACGTTGCGGACGGCGTAGAAGCGCTTCCAGCCAGCGGGCGCCTCCATGTCGTCGCCGGGGATGAAGGCACGTTTGAACTCCTCCATCGAGCCGGGCTTCAGCTTGCGGACCGTCAATGCACAAAGCATGGGTTCTCCTTCCTGTAGGCCTGCCTTGCGTCGATCGTATGCCTCCCGCGCTGCGGCGGTGTGAAAGAAGAGGGACGCAGGTCCGCGATTGGGCCGTCGTGACTCGACAGATCAGGTGTCTCCGGCGATCGCGACGAGCTCGCTGGAACGGAGCAGCGCCATCAGCGTGGCCCCTTCGATTGCCGCCAGCCCGCCCTTCTTGAGCTTTATGTTTGCGCCGGTGAGGCGGTAGACCTCGGCCGAGAAATCGGGCTCGTGGCCGACGAGGAGCACGTCGCCGCGACCGGCCGCCAGCTGGAGCGAGTCGAAGGGCCCGCCGGCCAGCTCGGGGGCGATCTCGGGCTCGATCCCCAGCGGTTTGCAAGCCAGCCGCGCCGTGTCCGCCGCTCGCACCTTGGGGCTGGCCAGGCAGGCATCGATATCGACGCCCAGGGTGGCCAGAGCGGCTCCCGCCGCCTCCGCTTGGCGCTCGCCCTTTGGCGTCAGCCGGCGGGCCGCATCGTCGCCATCGCTCGGCTTGGCGTCCCCGTGGCGCAGCAAATAGATCACCCGCCGATCCTACGGTTCAGCCGGGGAGACTCAGAATCCAGTCGCGCGGGCGACGAGCCAGTCGACCAGGCGGGCGGGCAGTAAGCGCGCGGCAAGCGCTTGGCCCTTGGCATCGACACCGACCAGATAGCGCGTGCGCGGCCGGCGGGCGCTGAGTGCATGCTCGATTCTCGCCGCTACTTTCTCGGGCGCGATGCCGCGCGCGGCGGTCTTCATGACCACCTCGCGGTAGGTCTCGATCGACTTGCCGTAGAGCTCGGCGTGGCCCTCCCGGGCGCGTCCGCCGATCGCGTCGACCTCGGCCTGGCCGCGTTCCCAGATCGGCGTCGCGATCGAGCCGGGCTCGACGATGCTCACCTTGATGCCCCAGGGGCGGAGCTCCTGGCGGAAGACGTCGCCCACCGCCTCGAGGCCGAACTTGGAGGCGTGGTAGGCGCCGAACATCGGGAAGGCCATCCGGCCGGCGATCGAGGTGATGAAGACGATGCGGCCGCGCGCGGCGCGGACGGCGGGGAGCAGCGCCTGCGTGACGGCGACGTGGGCGGTCAGGTTGACTTCGATCTGGCGTCGGAAGTCGTCGATCGGCAGCGTCTCCAGCGGGCCCGGCACGCCGATGCCGGCGTTGTTGACGAGCCCGTCGAGACCGCTCGGGCCGGCCTGCTCGCCGGCGGCCTCAGCCGCGGCGGCGATCTGCCCGGCGTCGGTGACGTCGAGCATCAACGGGGTCAGGCGCTCCGAGGCGGCCGCGCGCAGCGAAGCGGCGTCCTCCTCCTTGCGCACCCCGGCGAAGATTTGCCAGCCCGCGCCGTCCAGGCGCAGCGCCGTCGCGCGTCCGATGCCGGTCGAGGCACCGGTGATTAGAGCGGAGCGCATCGCACGCCAGGCTAACATCGGCCATGGCTGAGGCGGCATTCGTCACCGGCGGGTCGGGCTTCGCGTTGGGGGCGGAGCCGGTGCAGGCGACATCGGCGAGCGCGGATCGCTGACCAGCGCGGCCAGCGGCGCCGATGACCACCCTCCGCTCCTTGCTCCTAACCCAGCAGTGCACCACCAACATCTCCAAAGCCCGCAAGGAGCTCGGCTACGCGCCGATCGTCACCCACGAGCAGGGCCTAGCCGAGCTGCGCTGAAGCTGTCCCGTGGGGGAGAGAGATAGAGGCGGTAGTCGTAGATCGTCTCGAACCCCATCTGCCGGTAGAGGCTCTCGCCCATCGGGGATGCCTGCAGCGAAGCGGACGTAGCTCCCATCGCGAGGCCGGCGTTCATCGCAGCCGCGGTCACAGCGCGGCCTAGCCCTCTGCCTCGCGCCTCGTCCGTCGCCCCAACCCAATAGATGCCGGCGACGCCATGGCTGACGATCGTCATCGAGATGCCGGCAGGGCGCCCGTCGAGGTGGGCGAGGAAGGCCGCGACGCCGTCGGACCAGAGGAGCTCGTCGTTCTCGTAGAAGGCGAAGATTTCGGGCGGAAACCCGATGCTGGCGTACGAGGAGATGGCGACTTTCCAGTACTGCGCCGCGGCCTCGGAGGAGGTGACCCGGCGCGGCTCTACGCCGCCCGGCGGGGCGAGGTGCTCGGGTGCGCCGCCCTCACGGATCATCTCGGGCATCTCGTAGACGTTCTTCAGTCCGGCCCGCTCGGCGGCGTCGACGAGGTCGCCGTCCTCGCTCGTCCCGACCCGGGCCCAGACGGCAAAACCGCGCTCGCGAGGGCCGAAGAAGGCTCGTGCGCGCTCGATCAGCTGCTCTGGATCGAGCCCGTCGTCAGTGCGGAAGGCGGCGTTCGAGATCACAGGGTGCGAAGAGCGGCCGGCGGCCAAGAGCCAGCCGTCGCCCTCCTCCAGCTCCGCCCCCGGGTCGAGCCGGAAGAGGCGCCGAGAGCTCTCGACCATGTTGAGGTGGGCGTCGCGGTGGCTCATCGCTTGACGATCGCGGCCAAGGTACTCGTTCGAGCGGCCCGATCGGTCGCCCCGCCGGCCTCTACAGCCCCATCTGCTTGCCGAGGATCTCCTTCATGATCTCAGGCGTGGAACGGTTGGGCACCAGGGATCATTCGAGGACAAGCATTCCAGCAATTAAGCCTTTTCTGCGAGCGAGGGAGGATCGCGCGCTCCCTCCCATGACCGGGCTTGCGTCTCCGAATTGTGTTTCCGGCTGGACGAGAGTTCATTGGCAGCCGACCTTCGAAAATGGCATGGATCACCCGGCTTTCGCGAAGGCGAAGCTGGTCAGCTTTGAGGGTCGAACACCCCAGCTAGACTCGCCATCGTGGAAGCTGACCTCGCGAGGAGCCTTGCCTGGCGGCTCGCCGAGACCCTTCGTCTGGACGATCCCGATGAGGAGCGCAAAATCGCGGATGGTCAGTTTCGCGAAGCCCTCGAGCAGAGTTTTCCGGACCCGATTTCCCACGCGTCGTCAGAAGAGTCGGTCGGCACCGACGACCCACTCCTCCTCCTTCTCCCCGCTGTTCTGGTGAAGGTCTGGGCCGACCGCGACGGCACGAAGATTCAGCTGAAGTCCGAGGCTCGGCCCCTAAAGGATGCTGGCGTCGTTGTTCGGTTGGAGTGGGGACCACGAAAGCGGGTCGGCCAGGAGGGAATGGGCTACGAGACCCGATGGGAGTTTGACTCTCCCGGGCGAGAGGCGATCGAGGTCAAAGGCTACATCCAGACAGACCCCCGGGAAGAGCTGAGCGAAGGCGAGGAGTTCGCCCGAGCGGTTCGAGGGGAGACCGGCTTCACGCCACCCGACCGCCCGGTCTAGCGAACCGGGTCAGGCTTGATCTCCGCCCAACACAACCTCGCACTGCCGATCCGCGGAGCGTTCCGGAAGACCCAGCCCCCAAAACTTCAGGTCCTCGATCGAGAGGCGAGAGCCCCCGATGTCTTCGACACCCAGAGAGGAGTCTGCCCTCGGTCTTCGCAGGCGAATCGTGCCGGCGGCCACGGCCTGGCCGAAATCGAGGAAGGCGTTGTTCTCCTGCGATTTTCGTCCCCTTGGGGCGCTCAACCTAAGGCTACTAGCGGGCGCAACACGGACCGCTACATAGAAAAGCGCCACCGAAATTCCCAAATTGCAGGATTTCGGCAGCACGATTCCATCCGATCGCCTTGGGACGCTCGGCAATTCCCTGAAAACACGACGGATCTGACGGGGCTGCAACCTCGCCAGGTGCAGAAAGGTATTCATCTATGAGGACAGAAAAAGTGGTGGCCCTCTGATGGGCGGCGATCGGGGATTTGCGCTCTCCGCCCACTTCATCGGTAGCCGGCGCTCGGTCGAGGCCGTCTTCGACGGCTACGGCTGGACCGTGGAGACGGCCTCAGGCCCGGTCTCGGTCCGCGATATCGACCAGGCGATCCGGATCGCCCGCCAGTCGATCGGTGAGCTCCTGCGCAGGGTCGGCCGGCGGCCCGGATGGGGCCTGCGGGTGGAGGTAGCCGACGTGTCCGCCTCCTACGGCGAGCCCGATCCCGAGGAGGTCTCCTTTCCCTCGGGCGGGCAGGCGGATCCCAACAGCCTGGTGGCCCGCATTCGTGGACGCTGGCGCCACGGCGATAGCCCGGAGTCCGCGCTCGACAACGCCCTGGAGATCGTCCGCGGCTACGCGGGCCGTAGTAGGCGCAGCGCGGTCGCCTGAGTTGGCCCTCCTGATCGACACGGGATCCGCAGCTCGGGCTCTGAGCGAGCCCGAGCTGCGGGCCTGGGCCGAGGGCCGCGGTGTCTTCGTCTCAAGCGTCATGGACGAGCTCGCCTCAGAGCGCCGCGCCCTCGCCGACTCCTTGGACGAGCTCGGCTTCGGACCGATCCTCTTCGAGGACCTCGGCGGCCGCGACGAGAACGCAGAAACCGCCTACCTCGCCGGCGTTGCCCAGGCCGAGATCTACCTGGGTCTGGTCGACGAGCGCTACGGGACGATGTTGCCGTCGGGGCGCTCGCCGACCCACGAGGAGTACCGCAAGGCGCGCGAGCTCGGGCGGCACGTCTCCGTCTGGAGCCGGGAGCCCTCGCACGGGCGCCAGGGGAACGCCCGCGACTTTCTGGCCGAGGTCCAAGTCTTCAACACCACCGGCCGATTCCGCGAGACAGACGACCTTCTCGCTGCTGTGCAGCGCCGTCTAGGCGAGATTGCCGCCGACGACGAGGCGCCCTGGGTGAAGCTCGGCGAGGCGGTCTTTAGGGTCGAGCGGATTCGCGACGAGGGCGCTCGAGTTGTCCTCGACGCGATGGTTCGCGACCCTGCCCTGGCCCGCTACCTCGAGGGGATGCGGCCGGATCAGTGGCAGCGCGGGGAGGAGGTGTTGCTGAGCACCCCCGATCGCTGCGGCTCGGCCACTGTGAGGTCGGTCGCCAGCGAGACTCGGGCGCGAAGCGTCCGCAGGATGGAGATCGAGCTCGAGGTCAGCTGGAGCGAGGGTCGCGGGAGCCAGATGGCGGCCGGAACCCAGGGCTACAGCGCCGACGATCTCGTCGCGATTGGGCTCGAGTCCGGCCTGCTTCGGACCTCCGCGCCCCCAGAGCTCGAGGCGATCGGCTGGGGTGGGCTCCTCGACGTCTCCGACCCGCTGCAGCCTCTTCTGGGGCAGCAGTTGCCAGAGGACGTGACCGCCGCCGTCGCGCGGCTGCTGGTTGTCGAGCGCCTTGTTGGCGGATCGGGTGCCAGTCACCTCGACGGATTCGACCTCGGGCCCGCCGCCAGTGGAAGTCGGCACCTCCGTCTCGCCTATACAGATGCCAAGCGCTACACGAACGAGGAACCCAGGCAGAGGGTAATCGAGGGCCAGCGACCCTGGTAGTCGAAGCGGTGCCGACCCGGGGTTTCGTGCAGGATCGACCGCCCGCGCTTCGAGTAGTGTCGATAACCGTGCCGACCGTGCCCGAGAATCAGTTGGCGGCATGGACCCAGAGGCCCTTCGCCGACGAAGACGCGCGTGCCCAGAACGCGGAGCGGCTGATTCGCGAAGCGATCACCGCTCACCCCCGTCTCGGTGGCCTCGGCATCGATATCTATGCCAAGGGCTCCTACGCCAACAACACCAACGTCCGCCGCGACAGCGACATCGACATCGCTGTCGAGTACACCGATATTTCCTATCCCAACTACGGCCCCGACACCAGTCAGGAGCAGGTCCGCAGCACGCTCGGCATCGGGCCTTACACCGGCCCCTTCCACGATGCCGAAGGCAATACCCGCATCATGGACTTCAAGGATGCGGTCGGCGAGGCGCTCGCCGAGACTTTCGGTGCCGCCGCGGTCACCCGCCACAACAAGGTCTTTACGGTGCGCGAGAGCTCTCGCTCCCTTGCCGCTGACGTCGTCCCCTGTACCACCTACAAGCACTACTGGTCCCCTCGCAACGTCAATCAGGGGATCCGTCTACTTCCCGATCGCCCCCCCGGCCACTGGATCATCAACTACCCCCGCCAGCACTATCGCCGGGGCGTCGACAAGAACGAAGCCACCGGTCGCGCTTTTAAGCGGGTTGTCCGCATCCTCAAGAACCTCGAGAACCAGATGGTCGACGAGGGCACCATCCCGGCGGTCTCGAGCTTTCTCATCGAGTCCCTCGTCTACAACTGCCCCGATCCTCTCTTCGACGCCAACCTCTGGGCACCCAGGGTCCGCACCGTCCTCTCCCACATCTGGGAAGACACCAAGGAGTCCGAGAGCGAGAAGCGCTGGCTCGAGGTAAACGCGATCAAGTACCTCTTCCACGCAAGCCAGCCCTGGAACCGCGACGAGGCCCGGCGCTTCACCCACGCCGCCTGGCAGTACGTCGCCAAATCCTGATGCCCTCGCCCGGCTGGATCCGGCTCCTTATCGCCGTCGCGGCGGCGCTCATGCTCCTCGTCTCCCTACTCTCCGGCGGCGCTGAAGGTGCCCCCGGCCTACGCTCGGTCGGGGTCGCTACCAGCGTCCTCACCCTTGCCGTCCTCCTCTTCGACCGCTCCGTCTGGCGCTGGCCGCTCCTGTGCCGGCTCAGCGAGCTCGCCGGCACCAGGATCCTGCACGGCACCTGGCGCGGCACCTACAGCTACACCGACGACGGAAGCGGCAACGCAGGCAGTGCTCCGCTCTATCTCGCCATCCACCAGACCTACTCCCAGATCCGCGTCCGCGCCTACTTCCCGGCCACCGGCTCGACCTCGATCTCACTGCTCGCCTCGCTGCGCGGCGAAGACCATCGCCACGTACTGCGCTATGTCTTCCAGCACACTGCGCAGCTTCCTGATCGCGACGCCAACCGCCCCACAGAGGGCGTCTGCGAGCTCGCTGTCGTGGGCTCGCCGGTCGAGGAACTGACTGGCTCCTACTACGCTGAGCGTGGCGGCAAGGGCTTGATCACCCTCCGCCAGCACTCCTCCCGTGTTGCCGGCTCCGCCGCCCACGCTGCCCGTCTCGACTACCTCGGCCCCGCTGATATCGAAGCCGAGACCCTCTCGGTCTGAGGCCACGCCATCCCCGTATCTACCATCCTGCCGCGATGACCACGACGCCCACGGATCCGAGCGGGGAGGAGAGCGCAGAGCGCAGTGGCGGGGATCCGCCGCTCCCCGTAGCTCGTTGGGGTTGGACCGGCGAGCTTCCCCCAGATGAGCTCCGCACCGTCGCCCTGGTCAGCTTTGAGCTCTGGCGTCGCGGCCACCAATGGGTCGACCGCCGGGTGCAAACCATAGAGCTGCTCGACGTCGAGTCCGTCCGCCAGCGCCTTAGCATCGACTTCCGTATCCCCACCGAGCTCCCTGGCGACGTCACCCTCGCCGGCCGCCGAACCTTTTTCCTACCGATCGCGATTCTCCCCCGCCGCTCGAGTCTCGCCTACTTCGACCTGCGCGACGAGAGTGGCCAGGCGATCCCGATGCTCACCCGTCAGGAGAACGCCCGTCTCACCGGCGCGATGCTGATCACCGCCGCCTCACGTGCGATCGGGTCAGCTCCCCGGCCCCCCGATGTACCTCCTCTCCAGCTCAGCGACGCCCTGGTCACCTACCTTGCCAGCATCCCGACTAAGACCGCGGGCGCCTCGAGGCCCTTTGTGCAGCCGGTCCTCGATCCGGTCAACACCCTGCTCTATTCTGATCCCGCCGTCGGCGACGAGCTTCTGCGCGACGAGGACTTCCGCGACCTGCTTGGCATCTGCGCGTCCTGCTCCTTCATCCACGTTCCGCTGCCCGCCGAGCGCGGCGAACGTCGCATCATCAAGCTCAGCTTCTCATCGCCCTGGGACTCCCGTCTGCCCGACCGCAAGCGCACCTGGAGTGAGCGTCGCCGGGCAATGACGACCTGGCTTGGCTGGCGCCCTGAGACCCGTTACCTGAGCCTGCCGCAGGTCGGCAACGCGGAGTCCTTCCACGCTCAGGTCGGTGCTCCCGAGCGGGTCGAGTTCACCGAGGCAGGCATGCGGAATCGCCGCCCCGCCGACCTCGTCCGGCCGCTTGCCGCCGATGCTCCTGATCTCCCCGATTCACCCGGGGAGGCTCTCAACGACCGCCGCGGGTACCAGCAGTTCTCCCCCGGCATCAACGCCCAGAAGCACGTCTACGTTGAGGCCTCGCACGCCCACCGCGCCGGTTTCATCTGGGTGCGCTTCCGCGTCGCGCGTCACGGCTTCCTCCGCGCCGTCGCTGCCGTCGCTGCCCTCACGACCCTTCTCCTCGCTCTCTTCGCCCTCAACGGCGAGAACGTCGTCGGCGAATCCCAGACCGCCGCCGCCCTGCTGCTCCTGGTTCCGGCGTTGATTGCCGGCTTCCTCATCGCCCCGGGCGAGCATGCGATGACCCGCCACTTGCTCCGCGGCCCTCGGCTGCTCACGGCGGCTACAGGCGCCCTCGCCCTGATCGCGATCGCCGGCCTCCTAGCCCTGCCCGAATCAAAGCCGCACCCTAAGGTCCCCGGCTCGCTGCTCTGTCTCTGGTGGATTGAGGTTGGCCTCGGCCTTGCAATCACCGTCCTGCTCACGCTCGCCAACTTCCTGCCGCGCGCGGGTAGCCGCGAGGACGTAAGCGCTCCTGCCGCCGCCGAGCAGCCCTTCACTGAGCCAGAGCCCGAGGGAGGGGCTCAGGGCGGCTAGCTTGCCGGTACGAGGCCCTTGGTCGCCTCGACCACCGCCGCCACGTCCGGGTTCTTCTTGAGCTCGTCCACCCGGGGGGCCTCCTCGTCCGCCTCGCCGTTCTCTTCCTCCAGCCCGAGCACGGCATCGGGGGCAGGCAGCGTCTCGTCCTCCTCGAGGAAGATCGCCAGGTACTCAGGCGGCATGGGTCTGACGGCGGCTCGCGGTGGTCATCAAAGCACTCGTTCGGCACGGCTCCAGGGTTTCCTTGGCTGTCGTCCCCGAACGGGGCGGGAGACTACCAGTGCCGGCTCGGGAAGTCACCACTGCCGCGGAGGCTCCCATCCAGCCCGGACACGATCTCGACTCTCCGCACACCTTTGATCTAACACCCATCGGCCGCCTTCGCTGCGCTCTCCGTCCTCTCCCGCCAGGCCTCGCGGGGGCTAAGCGTGCTAGCCGCTGAGTACGCCAAGAGCTGGATCGCCCCCTCGACGTGAATCTTCAGCGACCGCAGCGCATTGGTACCGAGCGCCGCCGCCGACCGGAGGTGTGTCGTTGAAGATCCGAAGCAGTCATGATGAACCCGTATGTATACGACGTGCCCTCGTCCAAGATCGGGACGGCCTGGATCCACTCCGCCTCTGTCTTGTCCTTGAAGCTCATAAGGATCGAAAAGCCGACACGGCGTTTCCTCCGACAAGCTCTTCGAGGGCACTTTCCTCCCCTGACCCGGGCCGTCCAATAGCGCGGCGCCGCCGCCTAAGCCGGATCGCTCAGGCGCGGCGCGATGTGTCCGGATTGTGTCCGCCTGTCTCAGATGAGGCGGCGGAGCCGCAGGAAACCCCTGCCAAACCCCCTATAGCCCCATCTGCTTGCCGAGGATCTCCTTCATGATCTCGTCGCTACCGCCGCCGATTGGGCCGAGGCGGGCGTCGCGGACGGCGCGCTCGATGCCGTACTCGCGCATGTAGCCGTAGCCGCCGTGGATCTGTAGGGACTGGTCGGCGATCTCCAGCACGGCGCGCTGGGTGACGAGCTTGGCCATCGTCACGTCGCGGATGCAGTCGTGGCCCTCGTGGAAGAGGCGCAGGGCGTTGTAGGTGAGGGCCCGGGCGGCTTCGGCCTTGGTCCCCATCTCGGCGACGTGGTGGCGGATTGCCTGGAACTTGCCGATCGGACGGCCGAAGGCCTGGCGCTCGAGCGCGTAGTCGACGGTGACCTCGATCAGGCGCTGCATCGCCCCCACCGCGCCGATCGCCATCAGCAAACGCTCCCAGGCGAAGTTGGCCATGATCAATTTGAAGCCCTCGTTCTCGGCGCCGAGCAGGTTCTCCGCCGGCACCTCGACATCGGTGAAGGACAGCTCGCCCGTGTCGGATGAGTGCCAGCCCATCTTCTCCAGCTTCTGCGCCACCTCGTAGCCGGGCATCTCGCGCTCGAGGACGAGGAAGGAGATGCCGTGGTGGCCGCCCTCCTGGGTGGTCTTTACGGCGCAGACGAGGAAGTCGGCGCGGACGCCGTTGGTGATGAAGGTCTTGGAGCCGTTGACGACGTAGCCGCCGTCGACGCGCTCGGCAAAGGTCGAGATGCCGGCGACGTCGGAGCCGGCGCCCGGCTCGGTGATCCCCAGCGCGCCGATCTTCTCGCCGGCGATGCCCGGCACCAGCCAGCGCTGCTTCTGCTCGGTGGTGCCGAAGTTGAAGATCGGCGGCATCGCGATCGAGGTGTGGGCGTTGAGGCCGGCGGCAACCCCGCCGGAGCCGCCGCTGCGGGCCAGCTCTTCGACCCAGACCGCGTCGTGCAGGTGTGTGCCTCCCTGGCCGCCCAGGTCCTCGGGGAACTTGAGGCCGAGGAAGCCGAGCTCGGCGCAGCGCCCATACAGCTCGCGGGGGAATTCCCGCGCCGCCTCCCACTCGTCGACGTGGGGCGCGATCTCCTTGGCGACAAAGCGGCTGACCGTCTGCCGCAGCTCCTCGTGCTCCTCGCCGAAGGGCGGCAGGATCGCGCGGGCGCCGCTGTCCTTGACGACCGTCACGCCTGGCCTTCGCTGCTGCCCGCCGGGGCCTTCCAGTCCTCGGGCATCGTGTAGCCGCGGCCCTTGTGGTCGAAGCCGAGCAGGTCTCCCTGGGGGTTCTTCCTGCCGCCGTGGTGGTAGGCGCGGACCTCGGCGATCTTGCCGTCGCGGATGGCGAACCACTCGGTGCCGCGGTCGAGCCGGCGCTCGCCGCTCTCCGGATGGCGCCAGGTCATCGTCCACTCGATGACGACCTGGTCGCCCTGCTCGATCGCGTTCTCCAGATGCCACTGCCCGTCGATGCTCCTCACGGCCAGGGCGGCGTAGTCGCCGATGGTCCCGGCGCCCTCGTGCGGCCCGAGCCGGGTGTAGTAGTGGACGGCTTCCTCGGTGAAGTGAGCGGCGACCGCCTCGGCGTCGCCCGTGTTGAGCGCCTCGTAGTAGGAGCGGATGTGGTCGATGTGCGGCACGCCGGCTGCGGCGCCTCTAGAGCCCGTAGCTCTTGCCGATCACGTCGAGCATGACCTCGTCGGTGCCGGCGCCGATGCGGTTGAGGCGGACGTCGCGGTAGGCGCGCTCGATCTCGTACTCCTTCATGTAGCCGTAGCCGCCGAGGATCTGGATGCAGTCGTCGGCGACCTCGCAGGCGACGCGCGAGGAGAAGAGCTTCGCCATCGTGATCTCCCGCACCGGGTACTCGCCGTTGGCGAAGCGCCAGGCGGTGGCGTAGGTGAACTGCTTCGCCGCCTCGGTCTTGGTCGCCATCTCGGCGAACTTGTGGCGGATCGCCTGGAACTTGCCGATCGGGCGGCCGAAGGCTTCCCGTTCCTTCGCGTACTCGAGCGTTTTCTCGATCATCCGTTCACAGCCCGCGTGGGAGCCGGCGGCGGCGACCAGGCGCTCGCCCTGGAGCTCCCAGGCGATGTGGTAGAAGCCCTTGCCGACCTCTCCGAGCACGGCATCGGCCGGGACGCGGACGTCTTCGAAGGCCAGCTCGCCGGTGTCGGAGGCGTGCATCCCCATCTTCTCCAGCTCGGCGGAGACGGTGAAGCCGGGGACCTTCTCGCCGTTGGAGTCGCGTAGGTCGACGACGAAGAGAGTGATCCCCGCGTGGCGCTCCTCGGGGTCGGTCTTGCAGACGAGGACGATGAAGTCGGCGCGGGGGCCGTTGGTGATGAAGGTCTTGGAGCCGTTGATGACGTATTCGTCGCCGTCGCGGATCGCCGTCGTGCGGATGCCGGCGACGTCGGAGCCGGCGCCCGGCTCGGTGATCCCGAGCGCACCGACCTTCTCGCCCTTGAGGCCCGGCTCGAGATACTTCTTCTTCTGCTCCTCGGTGCCGAGCAGGTGGATCGGGGGGAGGACCATGTCGGTCTGGACCGCGAAGCCCATGTTGGTGCCGCCGGAGCCCGAGTAGCTCATGCACTCGGCCCGCACCAGCGAGTAGAAGTAGTCGCCGCCCTGGCCGCCGTACTCCTCCGGGAAGCAGAGGCCGAGGAAGCCGAGCTCGCCGGCCCGCTTCATCTTCTCGGTCGGCCAGTAGGTGTCCTCCCACTCGTTGCGGTGGGGCCAGAGCTCTTTCTTCACCCACGACTGCATTGACTCGCGCAGGTCTTCGTGCTCCTGGCTGAAGATGAAGTGCTTGCGCCCTGCTGCGTGGTCGGGCTTGATGACGCTGGGGCCGTCGGTCGTCGCGGTCGCCACTGTTTCTCTCCTCGATCGTGGTTCGCCGGCGGCGGCGCCGCCAGAAAGCGAGTAGACAGTAGCACTTCCCACTTTCTATAAAGTCGGCTATGGTGCCGCTCGATGAGCGAGGCAAGCTACGAGCTGGTCGCCTACGAGGTTGCCGACGGCGTCGCCACGGTGACCCTCAACAACCCGGAGAAGCGCAACATGCTCTCCGGCCAGATGCTGGCCGAGCTGGTGGCCGCGATGAAGGAGGCGAAAGCCTCCGAGGGGGTCCGCGCGGTGGTCCTTACGGGTGCAGGGGACAAGGCGTTCTGCTCAGGCGCAGACCTCGGTGGCTTTGCCGCTGACATCCCGCTCGTCCACAAACACTTTGCAACTGATCTTTTCCTTGAATATTTCCGGCTGATGCCGCGGCTGGGCAAGCCCTCGCTCTGCGCTGCCAACGGGCACGTGCTGGCGGGAGGGATGGGGCTGGCGCTCTCCTGCGACCTGGTGATCGCGAAGGAGGGGGCGACCTTCGGCACGCCGGAGATCAACGTCGGCGCCTTCCCCTACATGATCATGGCGATCATCTATCGCAACGTGCCGCGCAAGAAGGTCAACGAGATGATGCTCTTGGGCGAGCGGCTGAGCGGTGAGCAGGCGGTCGAGTACGGGCTGGTCAACAAGGTGGTCCCGGCCGGCGAGTTCGACGCCGCGGTCACCGACTGGGCGGGCAAGCTGGCCTCGAAGAGCCCGGTGCTGATGCGGCTCGGCCACGACGCGATGTATCGCCAGCAGGACATGGCGGTCGACGACGCGCTCGAGTACCTGCGCTCGCAGCTCTCGCTCACCTTCTCGACCGAGGACATCCTCGAGGGCGTCAGCGCCTTCTTCGAGAAGCGCGACCCACAGTGGAAAGGACGGTAGGGATGGCAAGCACCGAGGAGCCACCTGTGGAGCGCGACGGGGCGACGGAGAGCGAGGAGGGCAAGCACCTGCTGCCGGGGACCGCGCCGCTCGGCGAGCTGACCGATCAGCTCCATGAGGCGCGTGAGAAGGCGAAGCTGGGCGGCGGCGAGGAGAAGATCGCCAAGCAACACGACCGCGGCAAGCTGACCGCGCGCGAGCGCCTCGACCTGCTGGTCGACGAGGGCACCTTCGTCGAGATGGGCATCCACGGCCGTCCGCACTTCGCCCAGCGGGCGATGGACGGCGTCGAGGCCCCGGCCGACGGCGTGATCACCGGCTGGGGCGACGTCGACGGCCGCCCCTGCTGCATCGCCGCCTATGACTTCACCGTGATGGCGGGCTCGATGGGGATGACCGGCGAGCTCAAGGTCACCCGCCTGCGTGAGATGGCGCTCTCCAAGCGGATGCCCTTCATCTGGCTGCTCGATTCGGCCGGCGCCCGCATCCAGGAGGCGACCGGATCGCTTTTTGCCGGCTCCGGTTTCCTCTTCCGCGAGGAGGTCGAAATGTCGGGAGTGATCCCGATGGTGGCGGCGATGATGGGTCCCTGCGCCGCCGGCACCGCCTACATCCCGGCACTCGCCGACTTCGTGCCGATGGTCTCCGGCCAGGGCGCGATGGCGCTTGCGGGCCCGCATCTGACCAAAGCGGTCACCGGCGAGGACATCACGATGGAGGAGCTGGGCGGCGCCAAGGTGCACTGCCGCAAATCGGGGGTGGGGGACCTCGAGGTCAAAGACGATGCCGAGTGCATCGAGGCGATCAGGAAGTACCTCTCCTTCTTCCCCGCCAACTGCGAGCACAAGCCGCCGGTACTGGAGAGCGACGACCTTGACGAGCGCGTGTCGGAGAAGTTGATGGAGATCGTCCCCGACTCCTCGCGCCAGCCCTACGACATGTATGACGTCATTCGCGAGATCGTCGACGACGGCGAGTGGTTCGACATCAAGCCGAAGTTCGCCAAAACGCTGATCACCTGCTTCGCCCGCTTCGGCGGCCAGCCGGCGGGGATCGTCGCCAACCAGCCAAAGCACCTGGCCGGCATCCTCGACAACGACTCGGCCGACAAGGCGGCGCGCTTCATCAACCTCTGCGACGCCTTCAACATCCCGCTCGTCTTCCTGCAGGACGTGCCCGGATTCATGGTCGGCGCCAAAGTCGAGCACGCCGGGATCATCCGCCACGGCGCCAAGATGCTCTACGCCGTCAGCCGCGCCACGGTCCCGAAGGTGACGGTGATCGTCCGCAAGGCCTACGGCGCCGGCTACTACGTGATGTGCGGCAAGGCTTACGAGCCGGACCTGATCGTCGCCTGGCCGGGTGCCGAGATCTCGGTGATGGGCGCCGAGGGGGCGGTCGAAATCATCGGCCGCGGGGCGATCGAGGCCTCCGACGATCCGGATGCCACGCGCGAGGCGATGCTGAACGCGGTGCGCCAGCAGATCGACCCCTACATCGCCGCCGGCAACGCGGTGATCGACGACATCATCGACCCACGGGAAACCCGCCCGACGATCGTCAAGGCGCTGCGCATGGCGCGCGACAAGCACGTCGAGAAGCCGAAGAAACGACACGGAGTGATGCCGGTATGAGCTTCCCTGGTTCCTTTTATCCGCTATGCGGATGTTTCGAACACCGGAGGGACCTGGCGTGAGCAGCTTCGACAACCCGGTTGTGATCAGCTGTTCGATCAGCGGCGTGATCGCCAACCGGGAGCAGTGCCCGGCGATCCCCTACACGCCGGAGGAGTACGCGGCGGAGGCGCGGCGCGCGGTCGACGAGGGCGCCTCGCAGATCCACATCCATGCCCGCAAGCCCGACGGCACTCCCTCCTATGAGGTCGAGGACTTCAAGGCGATCACCGAGGCGATCCTGGCCGAGGTGGGCGATGTGATCGTCAACTACTCGACCGGGGCGATCGGGATCTCGATCGAGAAGCGGATCGAGTATCTCGAGGCCCTGCGCCCAGACGTGGCGGCGCTCAACATGAGCTCGATGAACTACGCCAAGTACTCCTCGCGGCGCAAGGACTTCGTCTTCAAGACCGTCTTCGAGAACAGCTTCGACACCATCATCGAGTTCCTCACCGCGATGCGCGACCTGGGGATCAAGCCCGAGCACGAGTGCTTCGACGCCGGCCACGTCGCCAACCTCGATCCGCTGATCGACATGGGCCTGCTCGACCGCACGCCGCTGCAGGTCTCCCTGGTGATGGGGGTCAACGGCGGCATCCGGCCGACCCCCCGCAACGTCGGCTTCATGGCGGACCAGATCCCGGGCGGCGCCGAGGGAGAGAACCAGTGGCAGGTGATCGGCATCTCGCGCGACCAGTGGAAACTGCTTGGTGCCGCTCTGGTGCTGGGCGGCAACGTCCGCGCCGGGGTCGAGGACAATCTCTACCTGCCCGGCGGCGAGATGGCCAAGTCCAACGGCGAGCTGATCGCCAAGGCGCGGCAGATGGCCGAGGACACCGGCCGCCGTGCGGCCACGGTCGCCGAGGCCCGCGAGCTGCTGGGGGTGCCGAAACGCGTCCGCGAGCCAGTCAAAGCGGCAAAGCGAGCCGAGGCCTGAGCGATGGCGACGACGATCCATCGCGCCGGCGTCTCCTGGAGCGGCGGCGAGGGGGAGGACGTTCGCGCGCACGAGGTCCTGCTCGGCGCCCAGTCGCTGCCGAGCTCATCGGCGATCGAGTTCGGTGGCGACGATTCGAAGTCGAACCCGGAGACGCTGCTGGTCGGCGCGCTCTCCAGCTGCCACATGCTCTGGTTCCTGGACCTGGCGAGGAAAAAGGGCTTAGTCGCCGCGTCCTACGAAGACGACGCCGACGCCGTCCTCGACGGCAAGCACTTCGTCTCGGCGACCTTGCGGCCCCGAGTCCGCTGGGCGGGCGACCCTCCGCCGGCCGATGCAATCGAGGCCTTTCACCACCGCGCCCACGAGCTCTGCTTCATCGCCAACTCGGTCGACTTCCCGGTCGAGGTGGCGCCGCAGTGAGGGTCGTGGGCTGTCGGAGGGCTCCCCGGTGAGTGGGCTGCCGCTCAGCGACGTCAAGGTCTTGGACCTGTCCCGGTTGCTGCCGGGCGGTTTCTGCTCGCTGCTGCTCGCCGACCTCGGCGCCGAGGTGCTGAAGGTGGAGGACACCGGCATGGGGGACTACATCCGCTGGGCGCCTCCCTACTACGGCAGCGACGAGCAGCAGGAGCTGGGCACCCGCTCGGCGCTCTATCTATCCCTCAATCGCGGCAAGCGCTCGATCCGCCTCGACCTCAAGAGCGAGCAGGGGCGCGATGCCCTGCTGCGGCTGGTCGAGCGCTACGACGTCGTCCTCGACGGCTTCCGCCCCGGCGTCCTGGAGCGGCTCGGCGTCGGCTACGAGCGGATGCGCGAGGCCAACCCTGCCCTCGTCTACTGCGCGATCACCGGCTATGGCCAGGACGGCCCCTACACCCAGCGCGCCGGCCACGACATGAACTACCTCGGCCTCACCGGCCTGCTCGGCCTGACCGGCCAAAAGGACGGCCCGCCGATCCAGTCCGCGGGCCAGATTGCCGACATCGGCGGCGGCGGCCTGCTGGCGGCCTTCGGCGTGATGGCGGCGCTGCACGAGCGCAAGCGCTCCGGGGAGGGGCAGATGGTCGACGTCTCGATGGCCGATGGCGCGCTCTCGTGGCTGGCGCTCGTCGCCGGCCGCTACCTCTGCGACGGCGAGGTGCCGCGCCGCGGCGAGCAGCAGCTCGCCGGCGGCCTGCTCTGCTACCTCCCCTACGAGGCCGCCGATGGCTGGGTCACCTGCGGCGCCCTGGAGCCGAAGTTTTGGAGCGCCTTCTGCAACGGGGTGGGGAGGCCCGACCTGGTCGAGAAGCAGTTCGAGGCCCCCGGCTCGGAGGCCTGGAGCGAGGTGGCGGAGGTCTTTCGCGCCCGCACGCGCGGGGAGTGGCGCGCCTTCAACGACGAGTACGACTGCTGCATCGAGCCCGTCCTCGAGCTCGATGAGGCGCTCGATTCCGAGCTGGTGCGGGCACGGGAGATGGTGATCGAGATGGAGCAGCCGCAGCTGGGCACCGTCCGCCAGCTGGGGGTGCCGGTGAAGATGAGCCGCACCCCGGGGGACCCAACGCGGCCGGCCCCCGCCTTCGGCGAGCACACCGAGCAGGTGCTGCGGGAGGTCGGCTACTCCGACGAGGAGATCGCGGCGATGAAGGAGTCGGGGGTCGCGGCCGGCCCCAGCGCCGACGCGGCCACCACGTTTCGAGCATGAGCGCCAAGGCCGAGAACACCCTGCTTCGCATGGGCGAGCTGGCTGAGGCTTCGGGCGTACCGGCGCCGACGATCAAGCACTACCTGCGCGAGGGGTTGCTGCCCGAGCCGGTCAAGACCAGTCGCAACATGGCCTATTACCCGCCCGAGTTCGTCGACCGGATAAAGCTGATCAAGCAGCTGCAGGAGGAGCGCTTCATGCCGCTGCGAGCTATCAAGGCGGTGCTCGACGAGGATCCCGAGCGCGCCCGCGTCCTGGTCGAGCTGGAGGACCGAATCCTCGATCGCGCCCTCGTCGGCGAGCAGGCCCGAACCAGCGCCGCCGAGGCCCGCGAGCGCTATGGCGTGCCGAAGGAGGTACTCGATCGCCTCGAGGAGCTGGAGGTGCTCAGCCCCAACAGCCGCGGCTACTCGCCCTCCGACATCAAGATCATCGAGGCGATCAGCCGCTTCCGGGCCAGTGGCTACGACGAGGAGATCGGCTTCACCGTCTACGACACACTGCGCTACAAGAGCGCTCTGGAAGAGCTTGTCCGCCAGGAGGTGGAGGTGGTGATGGAGCGCCTGGCGGGGGAGGTGGCGCCCGACCGCGTGGTCGAAATGCTCGAAAGCGGCGCCCAGCCCCTTCAGGACCTGATCGCAGCCCTGCACACCAAGCTGATGGTGGCCGAGCTGGAGCGCCACCGGGCGAGCCGCCCCTGAATCGTGAAGAGGCTTCGGAAGTTCAGCAAGAGGACGCTTGTGATCGTGGCCGCCGCAGTGGCGGTCGTCGTCCTTGCAATCCTCGCCATTTCATTGGGAGGCGGCGAGGAGGCACCCTCCGGGAAGCCCGACATCCTCTCCGAGTCCGAGCTCCTCGAGCGGGCGGGCGAACTGGAAGGGCCCGTCTACTGGGCGGGCCCTCGTCCCGGCGCCGCCGGCTATGAGCTGACGGTCGCCGGCGACGGCAGCATCGTCCTGCGCTACCTGGCCGAGGGCGCAACGGAGGACAAGCGGCCCGAACTGCTCACGGTCGGGACATACCCCGTGGCCGAAGCCCAGAATGCCCTGCTCGAGGCCAAAAACGCCGGCCGGGGGCTGACGATCTCCGAACATGAGGGCTACCAGGTCTTGGAGGGCGCCCCGAACAACGTCTACGTCGTCTTCTTCAGCCAGCCGGGCCTGCAGATCGAGCTTTACTCCCCTGAGCCCGGCGAGGCCGGCCGGCTTGCTAAATCCGCTGCACTAATACCTGTAGGAGGTTAGGCCGGTGTCGCTGATAGTCGCCTGGGTCGTGTTCCCAATCGTCTTGGCGGCGATTGGCGCCGGCTGGGGATTCTTGGTCGAGCGCGCCGCGGGCATGCGCCTCAACAATGCCCTGCTGCTGCCGGTCGGCCTGGCCGCGGCGCTCGTGGTCGCCGGCACCCTGAACGCATTCACGCTCACCGCGCCGGCAGGGGTCCTCGTCGTCGCCATCGGCGCCGTGGCCGGCCTGCCGCTCGCTTGGAACGAAAGGCAGCGGCTCGGCGGCTGGCCGCTGCTTGTGGCCATCGGGGTCCTGCTCGCCTTCGGGGCGCCCGTCGTGCTCGCGGGACAGGCCACCTTCGCCGGCTACATCAAACTCGACGACACCTCGGTGTGGTTCAACATCATCGATCACCTGCCGACCGGTCCCTACGCGGCCGATGGGGAACTGCCGTCCACCTATTCGCTCGAGTACAACGGCGCACTCGCTCCCCACTACCCCCGCGGAGCCTTCGTCCTGCCGGGCGTTGCCCACAGCCTGATCGGGGTCGATATCGCCTGGGTGTTCCAGACCTACCTGGCGGCCTGCGGTGCAGGCGTCGCCCTGAGTCTCTACGCGCTCATCGGGCCGCTCGTTCCCTCCGCCCGGGTCCGTGCCCTGGTCGCATTCATCGCCGCCCAGTCCGCGCTTCTCTATGCATACAGCCTCTGGGGCGGGATCAAGGAGCTGACGGCGGCATTCCTGCTCGCCCTGGTCGCGGCATTCGCAGCCGAAGCCATTCGCGGGCGGCTGGCAAGCTGGCGCGCGCTGCTGCCTCTTGCCGTTGCCGCGGCGGCGCTGATTCAGACGCTCAGCGTAGGCGCGGTTGGATGGATCGGGCTCCTATTCGCGCCGCTCGCCGCCGCCTGGCTGGTATCGGGATGGCGGCAGAGAAGGGAGCGGGGGACGAAAAAAACGCCGGGGGAGAACAAGGGGCAAGCCGAAAGAAAGGGGTGGAGGGAGAGAAGGCCGCCGGCCGCCGTGACGTCGCTCGCCGGGCTCGCCCTGCTGACGGCCGCGCTGATCGTGCCGGTCTGGATCGCGCTCAGCGAGTTCCTCTCCAACGACTCGGGCCTGTTCTCCAGCGGCCAGACCGAGCAGACGAAACTCGGCAACCTGAACGACCCCCTGAGCGCCTTTCAGCTCGCCGGCATTTGGCCGGTGGGCGACTTCAGGCTCACACCGAGCGAGGTGCCGGCCACGCTGCTGATCGGCTTGGTGCTCCTGGCTGCCATCGGCGCGCTTCTGGTGAGCTGCAGGCGCCGTGAGTGGGGCCTGCCGGTCTACGTAGGGGCCGCGCTCGGGGGCTGTGCCCTGGTCTACCTCGCCGGCGCCACACCGTGGGTGTTCGCCAAGACGCTGGCGATTGCCTCACCGGCGCTTCTGCTCGCCGCACTGGTCGGAGCGGCGATGCTCTTGAGGCGCCACCGGGCAGGGATCCTCGTACTCGGGGCATTGACCTTCGGCGTGCTGTGGTCCAACGCACTCGCGTATCACGACGTGGTGCTGGCGCCGCGCGACCGGATGGCCGAGCTGCAGCGCATCGGCGAGCTCGTCGACGGCGAGCCGCTGACCCTGATCAACGAGTACGAAATCTACGGCAGCTACCACTTCCTGCGCGAGGGGGCGCCGGTCGGGCCCTCCGACTATCGCGACGTCCTGCTGGCCTTGAACGACGGCACGACGCTCACGAAGTCCGCCTGGGCCGACCTCGACTCCTTCCCCCTCGCCACGATTCAGAACTACAGGTCCCTCGTCACGCGGCGCTCGCCCGCCGAAAGCCGCCCGCCGTCGACTTACGAGTTGGTCTGGCGCGGCCGCTACTACGACCTCTGGCAGCGTCCGGAAAGCCCTTCCAGAAGCGTCTTGGTGCACGTGCCGTTGGGCGAATCGAAAACGCTTCCCTTTTGCGGCGCGGCCCAGAACGCGGCCGTCCAGCCGGCCTGCTCGGTCAATCCGGTGGCGATTCCCCCCTGCACTCAAATACGGGACCTGGCCCGGCGGGCGAGGAGCTTGGACGCGGACCTGGTCGCCCACGAGCGGGCCGAACCGGTGGTCGCCCGCGCCGATCAGACCCTCTGGCCGGCGCCCTGGCTGCATGACCCCGCCAGTCACACGTTGACTCCCAACGATCCAGGCGAGCTGGTCAGCAAGATCCGGGTCGCCAGCTCCCAGCGTTACGAACTGTGGCTCGGGGGGAGCTTTGCCCGCGGCTTCGAGGTCGGCGTGGACGGCGACGAGCTGGGGAAGGTCGAGAACGAGCTCTCCAACATCGGCGGATACGTCCACGTCGAGGACCTGCTGCTCGGCGCCGGGATCCATGAATTCACCCTCTCCTATCCGCACTCCGACCTCAGCCCCGGCAGCGGCGAAAACTCATACACCGCGCTGACCGCGATCTCACTGCAGCCGCAAAACCCGGCCAGCCGGCTGATCACGGTCGCGCCGGCCCAGGCAGGCGAGCTATGCGGGCGCCCGCTCGACTGGATCGAGATCGCCGCCGGCGACGGCTAGCGGTCGCCTCGCCGCCGCCGCCGCTGAGAATCGACCATCGAGCCGCCTTCGCGACCGAAAAGGCTGCGCCCGCGGGCCGAAAGACGCTGCAACTCCACCTATACTGAGCTAGCCGATTGACTGGTCAGTCAGCCAGCGAGACAGTTCCCGGGACGGCTTTAACGGAGATGAGAAAGGGCGACTTGCGCGCAGCTGCGGTACAGCTCAACTCGAACGACGACAAGGCCCGCAACCTCGAAGCCGCCGAGCGGCTGGTGCGGGAGGCGGCCGCCGATGGAGCGAAGCTCGTCGCCCTGCCGGAGAAGTGGAACCTGTTGGTCGCCGGCGAGGAGCTGCTGGCCGGGGCAGAGCCGCTCGACGGGCCAACCCTTACGGCGGCTCGCGGCTGGGCCCGGGCCCTCGGCATCCACCTGCTTGCCGGCAGCATCGCCGAGCAGGCGGCCGGGAAGGCCTTCAACACCTCGGTGCTGATCGGCCCTGACGGCGATGACCTCGCCGTCTATCGCAAGATCCACATGTTCGACGTCGACGTCGGCGGCGTCGCCTACCGCGAGTCCCAGCACGAGCAGGCGGGCGCCGAGATCGTCACCGCGCCGCTCGGCGAGCTGATCGCCGGGCTGACCGTTTGCTACGACCTCCGCTTCCCGGAGCTCTATCGGATCCTCGCCGTGCGAGGCGCTCGTCTGCTCACCGTCCCTTCGGCGTTCACGACCACCACGGGCCGCGACCACTGGCTGGTCCTGCTGCGGGCGCGGGCGATCGAGAACCAGGCCTTCGTCCTCGCTCCCAACCAGGTGGGTGAGGCGCCGCCGCACTTCGACTCCTACGGGCACTCGGCGATCGTCGACCCCTGGGGGGTGGTCCTCGCGACCGCCGAGGGTGGGGAGGGCTTTGTCGCCGCCGACCTCGACCTCGGCGCTCAGCAGGGAGTGCGCGAGAGCCTGCCCTCGCTCGCCAATCGCCGTCCCGAGGCCTACAGCTGGCCCCAGCTCGCGGAGATGCACGCCTGATGGCCAAAGCGCCGCCGATCGACAAGCGCCGCCAGATCCTCGACGCGGCGATCCGCGTCTTCGCCCGCCAGGGCTTCCACGCGACTCGCGTCTCCGATATCGCCGACGAGGCGGGGGTCGCCTACGGGCTCGTCTATCACTACTTCAAATCCAAGGACGAGGTGCTGAACGAGCTCTTCAGCGAGCGCTGGTCGCTGCTGCTGGCGGCGATCGAAGAGGCCGACCGGGAGGGGGGCTCGCCGCGCGAGAAGCTGGGCGCCGTGGCGGCATTCATCGTCGACTCCTACAGGCATGACCCGGAGCTGATGAAGGTGATCATCGTCGAGGTGACCAGGGCCGCCAACTCCTTTGGCCGCACCCACCTGCCGGAGATCCGCCGCGCCTATGACTCGATCGCCAAGATCGTCGCCGACGGGCAGGAGGCGGGGGTCTTTCGCCGCGATATCGACCCCACCTTCGCTTCGATGTCGTTCTATGGCGCGATCGAGCAGCTCCTCTCGGGGTGGATATTCGAGGTGATCCCGGCTTCCGACACCGACTTCCAGCAAGCAAAGGAGCTTGTAGTGGCGACGATCTGCGACGGTCTCGAGCCGCGATAGGTAAGGTCGGCGCTGATGGAGAACGACATCGTCAAGCGACTGGTCTGGAGCGGGCTGCTCGCCGCCAGTGGAGCCGCCGCCAGCATTCTGGCGGCGCGCATCTCTGCGGTCATCTTTCGGCGCCTCTACGACGAAGACCCACCGGATTAAGCCATGTCCACGCCCGAGCAGACTCCGCCGCCGCTGCCGCCTCCCGAGCCGACGCAGAAGTCGGTCGGCGACCTCGTCTTCGACGTCTCCGAGAAGACCTCCTCGCTGATCCGCGAGGAGATCGAGCTGGCAAAGACCGAGGTCAGCGAAAAAGTCGGCCAGCTGGTGCGCGGCGGCGTCGTCGCCATCGTCGCCGGGGCCTTCGCCTTTCTCGCCCTGATCCTCATCATGGAGGGCTTTGCCTGGCTGTTGAATGAAGAGCTCTTCGACGGCAAGGCGTGGCCCGGCTTCTTCATCGAGGCGGCGCTCTTCCTCCTGATCGCCGCCGGTGCTGGCCTCGTCGCCTACCGCGCTGTGCAGGCCGGAGCTCCCCCTGTGCCGGAGCAGGCGATCGAGGAGGCGAAGCGGACCAAGGAGATGCTCGAAAAGGAGCCCCGCCAGTGAGCGCATACCCAGAGCCCGTGAGGCCTTCGAACGCGGGGCGGCCCGGCCGCTCGGCGGCCGAGATCCGCCGCGACATCGAAATGCAGCGCCACGACCTCGGCCGCTCGGTCGAAGCGCTGCGCGGTCGGGTGGGTGAGCTGACCGACTGGCGGCGCCAGGTCAAGGAGCATCAGCGAGAGCTGGCGATCGGTGCCGCGGCGCTCGGCTTTGCCATTGGGGGCCTGATGGCCCTCCGCCGCCGCCGCTGACGCGGGCCGCGTCGGCGGCTATTCGAGGACGGACTTGGAGACGCTGCCGATGCCGAGCAGGCCCGGTCCGACGTGGGCGCCGATCACCGGCCCGATCTCGGAGACGAAGGCCGGCTCGCAGCCGAAGATTTCGCGCCCGTCGTCGATCAGAGAGTCGGCGGTCTCGAAATCCTGAATGTGCTGGACGACCCAGGCATCGGCGCCGGACTCGTGCTGCTGGCGCGCGTAGTCGCGTAGCCGCTCGATCGAGCGGGCCCGGGTGCGAACGCGTTCGACCGGGGTGATCTCCTCCTCCAGGGTCAGGATCGGCTTGATCTTCAGCGCCGAGCCGATCCAGGCGGCGGCGCCGCCGATCCGACCGCCCCGGCGCAGGTACTCGAGGGTGTCGATCGCAAACCACATCTTCAGCTCCTCGCGGGCCTGCCGGGCCCGCGCGACGGTCGCCTCGGCATCGCCGCCCGCCCGTGCCGCCGCCGCGGCGGCCACCACGCACAGGCCCGTGCCGCCGCAGGCCGATTGCGAATCGACGACCTGGATGCGCTCGCCGCCCTTGCTTTCGTCGATCAGTCGTTGGCGGGCCTGGTTGGCCGCCTCGTAGGTGCCGGAGATCCCCGCCGAGAGGTGGATCGAGACGACTTCCCTACCCTCGTCGAGCAACGGCTCGTAGACAGCGAGGAAGTCGCCGATCGAAGGCTGAGAGGTGGTCGCGCCGCCCTCCGATGCCCGCAGCCGCTCGTAGAAGGCGGCGTAATCGGAGATCTCCGCCTCGGCTTGCTGGTCGCCGTCAACCGAGACGTAGAGGCTGACCACCGTCACCCCGGCCTCGGCCGCGAGCTCGCTGGGGAGGTAGGCCGTGGTGTCGCAAATGACGGCGGTTTGAGCGCTGGAACTCAAGACGCGCGATTCTCTCAGACCTCTCGCTACACTTTATGAAGTGTCTGAGACTCCGACAGCGGCGATTACCCTGACCGACAAGGCGGCCGAGAAGATCGGCGAGCTGCTTGGCGGCCAGGCGGATGCAGAGGGCCAGGCCCTGCGCGTCGCCGTTCGCGGCGGCGGCTGCTCGGGGTTCCAGTACGCGCTCGCCTTCGACCGGGTCAAGGACGACGACAACGTCTTCGAGGTCGACGGCGTCTCTGTCGTCGTCGACAAAGTGAGCATGCAGTTCGTCTTCGGCTCCGAGGTCGACTACGTCGAAGGCCTGCAGGGCGCCGGCTTCCAGGTCAACAACCCCAACGTGGTTGCGGCCTGCGGTTGCGGTTCCTCTTTCCAGGTGAAAGAGGACGCGGAGTCAGCCGCCGTCTAGGGCGGCACTTACCGGCAGGCGCTATTCGATCTGCAGCGGGGGCGACTGTGCGGGCGGTGCGGCGGCCGGCGGATCACTCTGCGGCTGCTCCACGCCCAGCGCCTCGGCCAGCTCGCCGGACGCATGCATCTCCTCGACGATGTCGGCCCCGCCGAGCAGCTCGCCGTTGACATAGAGCTGCGGGAAGGTCTGCCAGTCGGAGATCTCGGCGGTCACCTCGCGCAGCGGCTGCAGCGCCGGCAGCACGTCGATCGCGCCGTACTCGACGTCCATCGTGTCGAGCACCTGGATCACCCGCATCGAGAAGCCGCAGCGCGGCATCTCGGGCGTCCCTTTCATGAACAGCAGGACCGGGTTGGCCCCGATCAGCTCCTCCACCTTGCTCTTCAGCTCTGGGTCGGCCATTGGCAAAGACTAGCTATCTGGGCGCTTCTGTCTTTAGAGACAGGGCGTGGATGGCCCCGTCGTCGAAGCGCTCCTTGACCGCCGCCTTGACCAGCCGATGCTGATCGATGCGGGAGAGGCCCTCGAACTGGGCCGCGGAAACGGTGGCCCGCAGGTGGTCGCCCGCCCCCGTCTCATCGATCACCTCGACCTCGGCCCCGGGTAGGGCCGCCTCGATCATCGCCTTGATCTCGGCGAGGTCGGCCACGGCTGCTAGCCGGAGACCTTCTCGCCCAGCGCTCCGAGCATCTCCTCGACGCGGACGAACTTGACCCGCGGGCGGCCGTGTGGCTCGCCCCTGCCCACCTCCGCCTGGTCGATCGCCTGCCAGTCCTCGAAGCTGACGTAGCGCACGTCGCGCTCGGCGAGCAGCTCCTCGACCGCGTCGGGCTCGGGGCTCGCGGGCTCGAGCAGCGTTCCCGACTGCACGTCGGCAAGCAGGTGCTGCACGGTCTCCAAGGCGTCTTTCTTGTTGGTGCCGATGACGCCGGAGGGGCCGCGCTTGATCCAGCCGGCCGTGTAGTGGCCGACCTTGTGCCCGGAGTCGTGGGAGTCGAGGACCCGGCCCCCTTCGTTGAGGATCAGGCCCCGGCTCTCGTCGAACGGGACCCCCTCGATTGGGATGCCGGTGTAGCCGACCGAGCGCAGCACGAGACCGCACTCCAGCTCCTCGCGCTCGCCGGTGTCCCTGGCGCGCAAGGCGCCGCCTTCCTCGACCAGCTCGTTGCGGCCGACGACGATGCTCTCGACCTTGCCGTCGCCCTTGATCTCGACCGGCGAGGTGAGGAAGCGCAGGACGATCCGCTGCTTTTTGCCCGCCGGGGTGCGCTGGGAGAACTCGCGCAGCGTCTCGACGTTGACCCGGGTCGTCTTGTCGACCTCATCGGATTCCAGGTAGGCGCTGCTGGCCGGGTCGAGCTCGACCTCCGCCGGGTCGACGATGACGTCGGCGTCCTCCATCTCGCCCAACTCCCTGATCTCGGGGTTGGTGAAGGCCGCCTGCACCGGTCCGCGCCGTCCCAGGACGACGATCTCGCGGATGCTGCTGCGGTCGAGCATCTCGATCGCGTGGTCGGCGGTATCGGTCTGCCGCAGCTCGTGGTCGGTCAGGGCCAGCATCCGGGCAACGTCCATTGCCACGTTGCCGTTGCCGATTACGACGGCTCGCTCGCAGGAGAGGTCGAACTCTTCCTCGGCGTAGTCGGGATGGGCGTTGTACCAGCCGACGAAGGCGGTGGCTGCGTGGCTGCCGGCCAGGTCCTCGCCCGGGATGCCGAGCCGGCGGTCGGTCTCGCAGCCGACCGTGAAGACGATCGCGTGGTAGAGCCGCTCCAAGTCCTCGACCTCGATGTCGTGGCCGACCTTGACATTGCCGAAGAAGCGGAAGCCCTCGCGAGCCGCTGTTTTCTCGTAAACCCGGATCACCGACTTGATCTTGGGATGGTCGGGGGCGACGCCGCCGCGCACGAGGCCGAAGGGAGTGGGGAGGCGGTCGAAGAGGTCGACCTGCGCGTGCGTGTCGGCATCCTTGAGGATGTGCTCGGCGGCGTAGAAGCCGGAGGGGCCGGCGCCGACGATCGCGACGCGAAGGGGATTCTCAGGGGTTCCGATCTGGGTCATGGAGCTTTCGTCGTTTGGGGGGCGTAAACAGCGAGCGGGGAAGGATAGGGAAGCGGGCTATCGGTCCGGCGTCAGAGGCCGGCCGGCGTCTCGACGGCGACGCTCGCGGTGCCGTCGAGGGCGTCAAGCGCCTTGCGCACTGACATTGCGACGCAGGTGAAGATGGGCGTCTCGTGCTCGGTGTAGGCACTCGACTCGGTCGGGCGCAGCTCCTGCACGAGGTCGAGGAACATCCCCGGGTCGTCGCCCTCGAAGGCGACGACGAACTCCTGGTCGTCGAGGCCGAACGAGTAGGAGGTGTTGATCGTGATCTCGGGGTAGCGGCGGCCGACTTCGATGTGGCTTTTCATGATCCGGCCCCGCTCCTCCGCCGGCAGGCCGTACCACCGCCGCTGCTTGACCATCGGGTAGAGAAAGAGGTACTTGCGCTCCGAGCTGCAGATCTCCGGTCGTGCCTGCTCCTCCGAGTAGGGGGAGGTCTTGGTCATCGAGAGGAACGAGTAGGGGGTCTCGGCCCATTTCGCCAGGCCGCTCTGGCCGAGCACGACGTGAAAGGTATGGAGGTCGTCGAGGTTGGGGCTCTGGCTGAGCAGGAGGAGGTCGACGTCGCCGCGCGTGCCTATGGTTGAGTAGGCGCGCAGTGAGCGGTCGAGGGCAAAGTCGTCGCAGGCGGCGAGGAACTCACGCTTGTCGGCGGCTCGCAGCTCCGCGTCGCGGCGCCGCCAGGCGGGATCGACCTTGAAGAAGCTGAACTTGGCAAATGTGCGCTCGGCCATCGGGGTCACGATAGCGGCCGTTGCGCTCCTGTCGACAGGGGTCGGGTGGGGGTCCTCGCTCAACCCTTCCGGTGGGGCGTCACTGGCCGTCCGAGATTCGCTCGACGTCAGGGTACAAGCCGCTCGGACCCCCACCCGACCCCTGTTCGCAAACGCAACCCCCGCTCGCGTGACGCTCGGTGCGAGCGTGGCTTCGATGCGAGTGGCCCTCGTGCTGCTCCCGCCGGGCACCGACGTCCGGGAGCTTGCTGGGCTTGGGTTTTCGCCGGGGTTGTTGAGTGCGGGGCTGGGGTCGGTTTCGGCGCAGCAGACCTACCTCGACATCACCCAGGGCAACCGCCTCTTCAACTCCCTCTACAACACCGACCTCCCCCCGCTCAGCTCGAAAAGCCCCTGCCCAAGCTGGTGGCAAACAGTCGTCGAGCGCGCCACCACCGCCCCCGCCGACATCCTCCCCGGCCTCCTAACCTCAACCCTCGAAGCTACGGACATCGAGGTTCGGACTCGGACCACCGGCCGGGGCCGGGTGGGGGCCCGAACGGCTTGTACTTTTTCGGCAGGCGAACCGCGGACGGCAGCCGTGGCCCCACCGAAAAAGTTGAGTGAGGGCCCCCACCCGGCCCCGGCCAACACATTCGAAGTCCGCAGCTCATCCCTTCGAGCACTGCCGGCCCTGGTTAGGAGCCTGAGAGACGAGGACCTGCTGATCGCCCTGGAGGAACCCCCGCCGGCGGAGAACGAGGCGCTGGCGATCGGGATCGCGGGACGGGGATTCGAGGGAAACCTGACCTCCGCCAGCACGCGGCTCGAGGGCTTCGTGCTCGCGACCGATCTTGCGCCGACGATCCTGGAGCGATTCGGAGTGCCGGTGCCGGGCGAGATGTCGGGCCAGCCGATCGAAGCCGCGGGGGCGGTTGACGCAGGCGCTGTCAGCTCTCTGGGCAATCGCCTCAGCGTCATATCCGAGCGCCGCGGCCCGGTGATCGGCCTCAGCCTGCTCGTCTGGCTCCTGGCGCTTGGAGTCGCGGCGCTTGCCCTCAGGAGGAGGGCGGCGCGGATTGGGCTTCGGATCGTCGGCCTCAGCGTCATCCTCCTGCCCCTCTTGCTGCTTGCCGCCGCGGCTATGGAGCCGAGCCAGGGCGCCGAACAGGCCCTGGTCCTTGCCGGCCCACCGCTGCTCGCTCTCCTGCTGCTCGCGACACTGGGCGGCTACCGGGCGCTGGCGATCGCCAGCGGGGCTACCGTCACCGCCTACGCGGTCGACGTGATTGCCGGCTCGCCGCTCACGGCGCTCTCTCTGCTGGGACCGAACCCCGGCCTCGGTGTGCGCTTTTACGGCATCGGCAACGAGCTTGAGGCGTCGCTGTCGGTGCTCGTGATCGCCGGTACCGGGGCCGCCCTGACCAGCTTCGCACCGCGGCTTCGCAGTCGCGATTGCGCGGCCGCGTTTCTCGTCGCGGGCCTTTTCTTCGCCGGCATCTTTGCGGCGGGGCGCTACGGAGCGGATGTCGGCGCCGCGATCGTGATGCCCCTCGGCGCCGCTGTTGCCGCGGCCGCGATCGCGGCTCGCAGCCGCCGCACGGCCCTGCTCGCCCTGGCGGCGCCCTTGGCCGCCCTCGCGGTGCTGGCCCTCGTCGATCTCGTCTCGGGGGCCAACGCCCATCTCACCCGCTCGGTCCTGGATGCCGGCGGCCTCGGCGACCTTGCCGACGTCGTCCAGCGTCGCCTGCAGCTCTCCTCGCACAGCTTCGCGCGCCCCGTCGTTCTCGCCTTCCTGCCGTTGATCGTCGCCCTCGCTGTGCTCGCGGTCCTACGGCGCGATCGCCTCGCCGCCTGGCTGCGCGGGCGGGCGGCGATGCGCGCCGGGCTGCTTGGCGCCCTGGCGGCGACCGTGGTGGGCACGCTGGCCAACGACTCAGGCGCGCTGGTGCTCGAGATAGGCGCCGCATACCTACTCGTTTTCGTCGCTTTTGCCTGGGCCGAAGCGGTTGACCAGCCTGGTCGTTACCCTTAACTACTCGTGCGGATTGCCTTAGTCTCGCCATATTCCTGGACCTACCAGGGCGGCGTGAACCGACACGTGGAGGCGCTCGCCGAGGAGTTCCTTGGCCGCGGTCACCACGTGCGCGTGCTCGCCCCATTCGACCCACCCGATCGTGTGAGTCGATTGCTGCATCGCGCGCCGGCTGAGGCCCGCGAGCTTCCCGATTACCTGGTGCCGCTCGGCCGCACCATCGGCTTCTCCGCCAACGGCGCCGTCTCCAACCTTTCCGCCTCCCCGTTCGGGGGAGTGGCGGCTCCCCGCCGTGAGCTGCGGCAGGGTGAATACGACGTCGTCCACGTCCACGAGCCGGTGGTGCCGCTGGTCGGCTGGAACGCGACGCTCGGCGCCCAGGCCCCGGTTGTCGGCACCTTCCATGCCTACTCGACCAAGGCGATCTCGAACCACATCGGAACCGCCCTCGGCGCGCGGCGGGTCTTCAACAGGCTCTCGGCGCGCATCGCCGTCTCAGAGGCGGCTGCCTGGACGGGCAGGCGCTGGTTCGGCGGCCACTACGAGATCGTCCCTAACGGGGTCGACGTCGATGCCGCGCCGGCTGAGCCCAAGCGAGCCGGCGACGAGCTGCGGGTCCTCTTCGTCGGCCGTCCGGAGGAGCGCAAGGGCCTGCCGATCCTGCTCACCGCCTTCGACGCTCTGGTCGAGCATGTTCCCTCCCGCCTGACCGTGATCGGGGCTGAGCGCGAGGACGTCTTGCGCTACCTGGCCAACCCCGAGACGATGCGCTTCATCGACGTCCATGGCCGCGTTTCCGGCGAGCGGCTGTGGCGCTCACTGCATGAGGCCGACGTGCTCTGCGCCCCCTCGCTGTCGGGGGAGAGCTTCGGCATGGTCCTCACCGAGGCATTTGCCGCCGGCACGCCGGCGATCGCCTCCGCGATCGCCGGTTACAGCGATGTGGTCACCGACGGGGTCGACGGAGTGCTGGTCCCGCCGGCGGACCCGCAGCGCCTCGCCGAAGAGCTGCAGCGGGCCCATCACGAGCCGGAGCGCTTGGCGGCGATGGGCCGGGCCGCACGGCAGAGCGCCCAGCGCTACGCCTGGCCGGCGGTTGCCGACCGCGTCACCGAGGTCTACGAGCGGGCGATCGAGGCCCCCAAGCCGGTGGGCGCCGCTGAGCGGGCAGCCCATTGGGCGGGCCTGCGTCCGGCGGACGGCAAGCCGCCGCGCCCGCCGAGCCGACTGCCTTCCCTGGAGCCGGCCCTGGCCGGGGGCGGGGGTGCCGGGCGCCGCCTCGCTCGCCGTGCCGGCCTCGCCGTCGCCGGCTTGCTCGGGGTCGGCCTGACCGCTTTGGCGGCGCAGAAGATCGGCGTCGACAACGTTGTCACCAGCATCGTTCGCTCCGACTTCACCTGGGTCCTGATCGCCTGCGCGTTGATGGCTCTCTCGCTCTTCTTCCGTGCCGCGTCTTGGTACTGGATCGTCCGCGCGGCGCTGCCCAACAGGCCGGTTCGCCGCCGCGACGTCACCTCGGCGACGATGATCGGAGTCCTGATGTCGGCCACGTTGCCCGCCCGCCTCGGCGAGCCGGCCCGCGCGATGTCGCTTGCCCGCCGCACAGGCCGAATGCGGGAGACTCTGCCGGTCCTCCTCGGCACGCTGGTCTCGCAGACGATTCTCAACATCGTCGCCCTCGTGCTTCTCGGCGTGATCATCGTCTCGAGTACGGATCTCTTCCACTCGAGCACCGAGAAGCTCTTCGCCTTCAGCTTCGTGCCCCTGGGCGTGCTCCTCCTCGTGCTCTTCGCGCCGGTGCTGATGCGGCGCAACGGCAACGGTCGCCTCGCCCGCCTCGGCGCCGCCTTGCACGGGGCGCTGATCCAGGTCCGTGCCGGCCTTGCCGTCTTCCGTGAGCCACGGCGGGGGACGCTCGCCACGGTCGCCCAGCTCAGCGCCTGGGCGATCCAGCTTGCCGCCTGCTGGGCGCTGCTCTTTGCGCTGGGGTTGACCCCAGAGGCGGGGATCGGCGCCGCCGCCGCCGTCCTCTTCGCCGTCAACGTGACCGCGGTAGTGCCGGCGACGCCTTCCAACATCGGCATCTTTCAGCTCGCCGTGATCAGCGTGCTCCATACCGGGTTCGGCATCAGCACCCCGGACGCCCTCGCCTACGGCGTCATCCTGCAGGCGGTTGAGATCGCGACGGCGGTCGCCCTCGGCCTGCCTTCGCTGGTTCGCGAGGGGCTCACCTGGAGCGACCTGCGCGTCCAGGCTCTCTCGGCCACCCCGGTTCGCCTGCAGCCGCATCCCTCGCAGCGCGAAGCCAGCGAGCGCATCGGCGTCTAGGAGACTGCCTCCTCGACCGGCTCGCGCTCGGGAGGCAGCTCGCCGCCGCGCTCGGTACCGGCGATCAATTCGTCGGGGGTCTTCTGCTCGGGGATGAAGCCGGACTTCATGCCGAAGTAGACCGCCTGAGGGTGGTGGGCGACGATCGCCACCGTCGATTGCTCCGGCATCACGGCATGGCCGCCGGAGAGCGTCATGCCGATCTTCTCCAGGCCCAGCAACCGCCAGACCTTCTCGTGCTCGGATTGATCCGGGCAGGCGGGGTATCCCCAGGAGTAGCGGCGGCCCTGGTCGAGCTCGATGCCGAGCTGGCGGCGGATGTCGGCGTGCAGCCACTCGGCCAGGCCCTCGGCCGCCTGGACGCCCAGCCCGTGCACGAAGAGCTGTTCGGCGAACTCGCCTTCGCGCTCCAGCCGTTCGATCAGCTCCGTCACCTCGGGGCCGACGGTGACGCCCTGCAGGGCGACAACGTCGCGCTCGCCGGAGTCCAGCGGCCGGAAGAAGTCCGCAAGGCAGATCCGGTCGTGCTTGGGTTGGCGCGGAAAGACGAGCCGCTCCAGCTCCCGCTCGGGGTCCTCGGGATCGAAGACGACGAGCTCGTTGCCGTCGGCATTGCAGGGGAAGTAGCCGAGCCGCGCCCGTGGATGCAGGTAGTCCTGCTCGCGCCACATCCGCTCCAGCCGTGGCGCGAAGCCCTCCTCTTCGCCGTCGCCCTCGACCAGTTCGCGCCAGGCCTCGCCCTTGACGCCTTTACCTCCCCAGTGCAGCTTGAAGAGCACGTGGCGATCCAGGTAGGGGAACACCTGCTCCAGATCGATATCGATCTCCCGCACGCCGAAGAAGGGCGGCTCCGGGATCGGGTTGTCCGTGCTGGCAGCCGAGCGGGTGCCGGCGTCCGTCGTCGGCGGTGCGTCGTCGACCACGACCGGCTTCTCGCGCAGCTGCTTGGCCTCGGCATGGATCCGCTCGACCAAAGCCGTGCGCGCTTCCGTGTCGACCAGGGCGTCCATCGTGTCGAGGCCCTGGAAGGCGTCCTTGCAGTAGAAGACGCCGGGCTCGTAGACCTCGTCGGACTCTTTCCCCTTCGGGTATAGCGTGCGGCGGCCGAAGTCGCGGTTGATCGCCGCGCCGCCGATCAGAACCGGGAACTCGAGCCCGCGCTGGTGCAGCTCGGCGATGCAGGTCGGCATCTGCTTCGAGGTCGAGACCAGCAGGGCTGAGAGGCCGATCGCGTCGGCCTCGTTCTCGACCGCGGCCTCGATGATCGTGTCGACCGGGACCTGCTTGCCGAGGTCGATCACCGTGTAGCCGTTGTTGGTCAGGATCGTGTTGACGAGCGACTTGCCGATGTCGTGGACGTCGCCGAAGACGGTCGCGATCACGACCTTGCCCTTGGTGTGGCCGTCGATCCGGTCGAGGTAGTTCTCCAGCTGCGCCACGGCGCGCTTCATCACTTCGGCCGACTGCAGGACGAAGGGCAGGATCAGTTCGCCGGCGCCGAATTTGTCGCCGACCTCCTTCATCGCCGGCAGCAGCACCTCGTTGAGGGTCGGGACGGCGCCGATCTTCTCGACCGAGCGGTCGATCCAGTCCTCGACCCCGTCCTTCTTGCGGCGCAGGATGTGCCAGTGCAGCGCTTCCTCGGGCTCCATGCCCTCGGTCGGGTCGCCTACCTCCTCGGCGGCCTCCTCGCCCTTGGACTCGAAGTGGGCGATGAAGCGCTCCAGCGCGTCCTCGCGACGGTTGAAGACCAGGTCGTCGGTCAGCTCGCGCTCGGAGTCGGAGATCTCCGAGTAGGGGGTGATGTGGTTGGGGTTGACCATCGCCAGGTCGAGCCCCGCCTCGACGCAGTGGTGCAGGAAGACCGAGTTGAGGACGGCGCGGGCCGGCTGGGAGACGCCGAAGGAGACGTTGGAGACTCCGAGTGAGGTCTTGACGCCGGGGATCTCGGCCTTGATCCGGCGGATCCCCTCGATCGTCTCCACGGCCGAGGGCTTCCACTCGTCGTCGCCGGTCGTCAGCGTGAAGGTGAGGGCGTCGAAGATCAGCGCCTCGGGGTCGAGGCCGTGCTCCTCGCAGGCGAGGTCGCGCAGTCGCTTGGCGATCTCGACCTTGCGCTCCGCCGTCTTCGCCATCCCGACCTCGTCGATGGTGAGCGCGATCAGCGCCGCCCCGTGCGCCTTGGCCAGCGGCACGACGACGTCGGCCTTGTCGCGGCCCGCCTCGAGATTGATCGAGTTGACGATCGCCCGCCCCGAGATCTGCTCGAGCGCCGCCTTGATCACCTCGGGCTCGGTCGAGTCGACCTGGATCGGCGCCGGCTGAGTCAGCGAGACCCGCTCGACGACCGACCTCATCTGCTCGTCCTCGTCGGCGCGCTCGGTGAGGGCGACACAGACATCGAGCACGTGAGCACCGCCTTCGACCTGGTCTTCGGCGACCTGGACGAGGCCGTCGTAGTCGTCGGCCAGCAGCAGCTCCTTGGCCTTTTTCGAGCCCTGCGAGTTGACGCGCTCGCCGACCAGGGTCGGGCGCGGCTCCTGCACGAGTGGGGTGGAGGTCATCATCGAGGAGACCTCGATCGGCCCCGGTGCCGGGCGTTCGCCCGGTACGCGGCCCTCGACGCGCTCGCGAATCGCACGGATGTGGTCCGGGGTCGTCCCGCAGCAGCCACCGACGATGCCGACCCCGTAGCGCTCGACGAACTCGCCCAGCGTCGCGGCCAGCGGCTCCGGCTTCTCGGGGAAGATCGTCTCGCCGTCGGGGCCCTGCAAGGGCAGCCCCGCGTTGGGGATGCAGTGCACCGGCAGCGGGCTCTGCTCGCCCAGGAAGCGGATCGCGTCGCGCATGTCCTCGGGCCCGGTCGAGCAGTTGAGCCCGATCACGTCGACGTCGAGCGCGGCAAGCGTCGTCAACACCGCCTGGATGTCGGTGCCGAGCAGCATCTTGCCGCCCTGGGGCAGCAATGAGACGCTGGTCTGGATCGGCAGCCGCCGGCCGGTGGCCGCGAAGGCCTCGCGGGCGCCGAAGATCGCCGCTTTGACCTCGAGGATGTCCTGCGCGGTCTCGATGATGATCAGGTCGGCGCCGCCTTCGACCAGGCCGCGGGCCTGCTCGGCGAAGACATCGACCAGCTTGGCGAAGGAGATGTCGCCCAGCGTCGGGTCGTCGGATGCGGGCAGGAAGCCGGTCGGCCCGATCGAGCCGGCGACGAAGCGCTCCTCCCCGACCGCCTTGCGGGCTATCTCAGCCGCCTTGGTGTTGATCTCGAGCGTGTGCTCGCCGAGGCCCCACTCTTCGAGCTTCAGGCGCGAGCCCTGGAAGGTGTCGGTCTCGACGACCTCGGCTCCGGCTTCCAGCATCGAGGCGTGGACGCCCTCGATCACGTCGGGGCGGTTCAGCACCAGGGCCTCGTGGCACTTTCCTTTCAGGCCGCCGTAATCGGCCTCGGTGAGGTCGAACTGCTCGAGGGTCGCGCCCATGCCGCCGTCGAAGACGACGACTCGCTGCCGCGTTGCGGCTAGGAAATCACGCTCTGGCATCGGTAAAGCCTGTCACCTCCATCGACCCCGGCGGTAGCACCGCACCTCGATCCGGAGATCTCGGCCGGTTGCTGCGGTGTCAGCGGGCCGGGCCCCTCGACCGCTCTTGATGGTTCGCTGAAAGGTACCGAAGTCCTCAGCCCAGCTCCCGCCCGAGCCACTTTGGTGCCCCGCTCGGGGGCAGCGCTCAGCGCAGTGCGCTAGCCGCGCATGCCGAGGCGGCGCTTCAGGTCGCGGGCGGTGAACGCCTTGGCCAACCGGTCGACCAGCTTGCGCCTCGACTTTGTATAGGGGTACCAGGTCGGTTCGCGCTTGCCCGAGAAGCGGGTGACCAGGACCGACTCGCTGCGGCAATACTTCTTGATCCCCGGTGCCCCGTGGCGGTAGCCGATGCCCGACTGCTTCCAGCCGCCCATCGGCACACCCATCGCCGCCATGTTGCTGACCACGTCGTTGACGTTCACCGAGCCGGCCTCGACCCGGCGGGCGACCTTCTCGGCGCGCCCCTTCTCGCCGAAGACAGAGGCGGCGAGCCCGTAGCGGCTGTCGTTCGCAAGCCGCAGGGCCTCCTCCGAATCGCGCACCTTCATCACTCCGACAACGGGGCCGAAGGTCTCGTCGCGCATCACCTTCATCGAGTGGTCGACGTCGACCAGCACGGTCGGCTCGAAGAAGTCGCCGGGCCCGTCGGCTTTCTTGCCGCCGGTCAGCGCGCGGGCGCCGCTGGCGAGCGCGTCGTTGACGTGGTCTTCGACGATCGCGGACTGGTTCGGCGAAGTCATCGCGCCGACGTCCTTCTCGGGCTTGCGGCCGTCGGCGCCCTGACGCAGGCCGCCGACCTCCTTGCTCAGCTTGGCGACGAACTCGTCGTAGACGGGCTCCTCGACGTAGATCCGCTCGACCGAGATGCAGAGCTGGCCGGAGTTCACCATCCCGCCCCAGGCCGCGGCGTTGGCGGCGCGGTCGACGTCGGCGTCGGAGAGCACGATCATCGGGTCCTTGCCGCCGAGCTCGAGGCTGACCGGCGTCAGCGTCTCCGCGGCGCGCGCCATCACCTTGCGGCCGGTCTTGTCGGAGCCGGTGAACTGGACGTAGTCGACGTGGTCGATCATGGCGCTGCCGACGTCGCCCAGGCCCTGGATGCAGTCGAATACGTCCGGGGCGCCGATCTCCTCCTTCCAGGCCTTCACGACCTGGGCCATGCTGAGGGGCGTGAACTCCGACGGCTTGACGACGACCGCCGCCCCTGCCTGCAGGGCGGGAATCGAATCGCCGAGGCCCATCGCGAGGGGGAAGTTCCAGGGGCTGATCACGCCGACCACCGGATGGGGCCGGTACTGGACGATGAGCTTCTTCGAGGCGAGCAGCGGGGAGTGGGGCCTGACGGCTTCGTCGTCGAGGAACTTCGCTGCGCTCTTCCCATAGAAGTTGATCAGGTCGATGACGTAGAAGAGCTCGGTCGAGATGTCGCCGCGCACCTTGCCGGTTTCCGCCTGCACCGTGTCGGAGATCTGCTCGAGGTTGTCGAGCATCCAGTCGCGCAGCTTGCCCAGCCAGTGGTAGCGGCCCTCGATCCCAAGCGCCTCCCACTTGGCCTGGTTGCCGCGCACACGCGCCACGGCGGCGGCGATCGTCTCCGGCGTGTCGACCTGCAGCGAGCTGATCGCCTGTCCGTTCGCCGGGTTCAAGACCTCGATCTGCTCGGCGGCTGCCGAGCTATCGACGCCGTTCGAGCCGTTGACCGCTGTCTTGCTCGATCCCACAGTGCCGCTCTCCACAGGGCGCTCCTCTCCTAGACCCAACTTGGCTGGTCAGCCAAGACTACCCCTCTGCCCTTGAAGCATCATTTAGCGAGCGTCACAGATCGATTCCTCGCGAGCGGGCGCCAATATGGCGATTGCCGCCGCCCGCGGACGCGAAGCGGAGCAGGCGGCGGTTACCTGGGAACGAGGCGGTAGACAGGGCCTTCCAAGGAGGAGACGTAGATTCTTCCCCGGCTGTCTTCGCCGAAGGAGCTGGGGATGGGGACGGCGAGGCCGAGCTTGCGCTCTGCGCTCGCCCTGCGCAGGTGGGGAACCAGGCTGCGCAGCTGGCCCTCGCAGAGGTCGGCGTAGACGTAGCGCCCTCGCAGCGAAGGCAGCCGGCGGTCGCCGACGACGTAGCCGCCGATGATCGTGCAACTGCCTCCGCGGCTGTGGGAATAGGCGAGGATCGGCTTCACCGTGCCGCCGGGGTCCCCTGTGCCGCTGTTGGCGCCGGTGTAGGGGGCAAAGCCCTCGAAGGCGTCCCAGCCGAAGTTGGCCCCGGCCGCGGCGCCGAGCGAGGTGTAGTTGAGCTCCTCGAACTCATCCTGGCCGACGTCGGCGATCGCGATCCGCGGCTTGGCCGCGGTCACCGAGTCGAAGGAGAAGCGGAACGGGTTGCGCAGGCCGAGGCTGTAGATCTCGTCGCGCCCCGGCCTGTCGACGAAAGGATTGCCGGAGGGGACCGTGTAGGGACGGCCGTGGGCGGGCCGGGGGTCGATCCGCAACAGCTTGCCCAGCAGGCTGTCGGGGCTCTGGGCGTTGTTGGGCGGGTCGCCGCCGGAGCCGCCGTCGCCGGTGCCGAGATAGAGGTGATCGCCGAGGAACTGGAGCTGGCCGCCGTTGTGGTTGGAGTTGGCGCGATGAGGTATTTCGAGCACCGGCCGGCGAGAGCCGCGCGCCGCCCTCGTCTCGCTGCGCCGCTTGAACTCGTCGACCCGGATGTCGCCCTGCGCGTCGGTGTAATAGACGTAGAAGCGGCGGCTGCGCCTGTAGTCGGCCGGGAAGGCGATCGAAAGCAGGCCCCGCTCCCCACCCGAGCTGACCATGCCGCTGAGGTCGAGGAAGGGGGAGCCGAGCTTTCTGCCGCCGCGCAGGACCCCAACGCGACCCTCCTGCTCGACAACGAAGAGAAGCCGCGGATAGCCGGGCGCCGCGGCGACGAAGACCGGACTGGCGAACTCGCCGATCTTCTTCAAGCCGACGCCGCGGCGAGCGGCCGCCTCTTGGGCGCTCGGCTGCTGAGCGGCGGGCGAGGCGCTCCCGTCTCCGCCGGCAGGCTGCCCGGCCGAACCGCAGGCCGGTAGCGCCAGCGCCAAGAGCGCCGCTGTGAGAGTGCTTGCCGCGGTGCAGCGTCCCATGGGCACCCGCTACCCGCGGGGCGGCCGCTCTACCGCCGGGCTACTTCCCCTGTTGGGGCTGCTTGCCGGCCGGGATCTCGACCACCGCGCCGCTGTCGGTGACGATCGTGTTGGGGGGCGGGGTCACGAGCCGCACGGCGAAGCTGCCGCCGACTCGCTTCCCAGCGGCCGTCTCGACCTCGGCTGCGCCGCCGAGGCCGCCGCCGATCTCGTATAGGAGACGGAAGTCGCCGCCTTTGACGGCACTCAGCTTCCACACTCCTTCGATCGTCTTGCCCGCCTTCAGGGGGCCGAAGTCAAAGGTTTTGGGGCTCGAGGTTTCAGCCCCGCCCGCAGCGGTTTCCTCGCCGCGTTTGGGGTAGCGGGCGGCAAGGACCCACACCGGCCGGTCGGGCTGGGCGAGCCCGGGCTGAGGGTCGTGGATGGCGAAGGGAAGCGATGAGGCCCGGCCGTCCTTGCCGGCGATCGAGACCGTCACCGTCAGCCCCGGGATCGTCTTCTGGCCGCTGTTGCGGACGGCGATCCGCATCAGCGAGGTCTGTCCTAGCCGCTGCTTGGCGGGGAACTGCGCTTTGGTGACCTTGGCCTCGTAGGTGCCGGCCCGCTCGTCGAGGTCGGCTGAGGGCTCATCGCCGCAGGCGGCGATCGAGATTGCCAGCAGCGCGGCGGCGAGGCTGCCGGCGAGGGCGCGGTAACGGGAACGCCGAGCCGATTTGCAGTTCCCCCCCAAAGCGGCCGGAACATACCACGGGGCAAATGCGGCAAGGACCCGCTTTGGCGGCTGGGCCCAAGGGTTAGCCGGATCTCAACACTCGTGTAACGGTGGCCGCTCGTCGATCCCCTAGACTCGCCATGAGCAGGGTTCGCTGCTGAGGCGATCCCTCTCTTCTTGGAGGGAGAGATTGGTCAGATCCGCGGTAGATAGGGCGTTCCTGCCCGCCAAGTCGCTGTTCGAGCAGGTTGGGGACATGATGATCCTCACCGCGCGGACGCTGATTTCGGCGGTCAAACCTCCCTACCCATACGGCGAGGAGTTCATCGGCCAGTTTCTCTTCGCTCTGCAGCTCTGCTGGTTCCCGCTGCTCGTCTCGACCGTTGCCTTCGGCTTCGGGGCGCCGGGGTTGCAGGCGGCCAACTTCCTCTCCCTCTTCGGAGCCCTCGACCGGCTCGGCGGCTTTTTCGTTCTCGCCTCGATCCGCGAGTTCGCCCCCTTCGTCACCGCCGTCGTCGTCGCCGGCGTCGCCGGCACGGCGATCACGGCCGACCTCGGCGCGCGCAAGATCCGCGAGGAGCTCGACGCCCTGCAGGTGCTCGGCGTCGACCCGATCAAGAACCTGGTCGTGCCGCGCTTCCTGGCGCTGATGCTGATCACCGGCCTGCTCGACGTCTACGCCCTGGTCTTCGGGATCAGCGGCGGCGTCCTCACCGAGATGCTCTACCACCAGCCGCTCGGCGGCTTCTTCGCCACCCTCTTCTCCAATGCCTCGGTCACCGACCTCTGGGGCTCGGTCATCAAGTGCACCCTTTTCGGCGCCCTGATCGCCGTCGTCTGCTCATACAAGGGGATGACGGCCTCGGGCGGGGCCGCGGGCGTGGGGCGCGCCGTCAACCAGGCGGTCGTCATCTCCTTCATGGGGGTCTTCGCCTTCAACTACGTCTTCACCCAGACGCTGCTTGCCACCAACCCCGAGCTGCAGACGATCCGATGAACGCCTGGCTCCAGGTCCCGCGGGGCTGGCTCGACTCCTTCGGGGAGATCGCCCGCTTCGGCTCGCGCATCGCCGGCCTCGTCTACTCCGGCCGCGTGCTGCGCTTCTTCGGCGAGAGCCTGCGCCAGGCGGGCATCCTGATCCTCGGCTCGGCGATGATCATCTGGGGGCTGGTCTTCATCCTCGGCCTGCAGTGCGGGATCGAGGGCGCCTACCTGCTGCGCGCCCAGGGGGCCCCGGCCTACGCCGGCGTCTTCTCCGCCTGGTGTGACCTGCGCGAGATCATGCCCTACGCCTTCGGCTACATGCTGTCGGCCAAGGTCGGGACCGGGATCGTCGCCGAGCTCGGCGCGATGCGGATCTCCGACGAGATCGACGCCCTCGAGGTGATGGGAGTCCCGCCGGTCACCTTCCTCTGCGCCACCCGCCTGCTGGCGGCCTGGATCGCTTTCCCGTTCATGTATCTGGCCGGGATCGGGATCATGTATCTGGCCAGCTACGTGGCGGTGGTGGAACAGATCGGCGACGTCTCCTCCGGTGGCTACCTGCTGATCTTCTGGATGTTCCAGAACCCGCCTGACCTGATTTTCAGCCTCATCAAGGGCATGGTCATGGCCACCGCCATCGTGATGGTGGGCTGCTACTACGGCTACACCGCGTCCGGGGGGCCGGTGGGAGTGGGGACCGCGACGGCGAAGTCGATGGTCCTTAACATCGTTTTAGTTCACATCATCGGGATGCTGGGCACCCTGGTCTTCTGGGGCGCCAATCCTAGGGCGCCGATAGGAGGCTGAGCACCATGTCGATGGACGATCCAAGCCGACCCGAAGACGCAGGTCTCGAGGCGGAGGCGGAGACGACCGCAGAGGTCGCCGAGCCGATGGCACGCGAGAGCAGCGGGCCGTACATAAGCGAGGACGGGGCCATGATGGGCCGCGACTTCGTCATTCCCGGCGTCGATCCGGGAGAGTCCGACCCCTACCGTTTCCACACCGGCCGCAAGCGCGACCACGGCGGTGAGGACGCGATCGAGATCATCGACCTGGTCAAGCAGTTCGGCCGCGCGCGGATCCTCAACGGCCTCAACCTGGGCCTCCCCGAGGACCAGGTCTCGATGGTGCTGGGCCCCTCGGGTACCGGCAAGAGCGTGCTGATCAAGCACATCGTCGGCCTCCTCTATCCGGACTCGGGCGACGTGCTCGTGCATGGGGAGTCGATTCCCAACATGACCGACGACGAGCTCTTCGACGTGCGCAAGAAGTTCGGCCTCCTCTTCCAGGACGGGGCGCTGTTCGGCTCGATGAACATCTACGACAACACCGCCTTCCCGCTGCGCCAGCACACCGACAAAAGCGAGGAGGAGATCGGCGAGATCGTCAATCGCCGCCTCAAGGAGGTCGGGCTGATCGAGGCGATCTACAAGATGCCGAACGAGCTCTCCGGCGGGATGCGCAAGCGGGCCGGCTTTGCCCGGGCCTTGGTGTTGGAACCGGCGATCGTGATGTTCGACGAGCCCGATTCCGGCCTTGACCCGGTGCGCACGGCGCTGCTGTGCGAGCTGATCCGCGAGGTGCACGCCGAGAACGGCGGCTGCTACCTGGTGATCAGCCACGACCTCAACACGGCGCGCCGGATCTCGGACTTCATCGCCGTGCTGTGGAACGGCAAAATCGTCGAGTCGGGGCCGAAAGAGGAACTGTTCGATTCTGAAAACCGCTTTGTGAGCCAGTTCCTCAACGCTGACGTGAGCGGCCCGCTCTCGATGGACTAGCCATAGATGTTCGCCCGGGTTGCGGCCTGGGCCGTCCGCCATGCGCGGCCGGTGCTGGCGGTTTCGATTGCTCTCGCGCTGCTGGCCGCCATTGGTGCGACCAGGCTGTCGACCGACGCCGAGACCGACACCCTCGTCGATAGGGACACCCCCAGCTATCGCGCCACGCAGGAGGTTCGGCAGGTATTCGGCGAGGAACCCGTCGTGGTGCTCGCCGAGGGGGACCTGCAGCAGCTCGTACTGACCGCGAACCTGGGCCGCCTGCTGCGGCTGGAGGGCTGCCTCTCCGGCAACGTGCCGGAGGGAGTGAGGCCGATCCCGGGGCCCTGCGCCGAGCTGGCCCGGCTGAAGCCGGTCAAGTTCGTCATCGGCCCGGCCACCTTCCTCAACGAGGCGGTGATCCAGATCGATCGCCAGCTTCGCCGCCTGGCGGCAACGGTGCCGCCCGACAAACTGCGCGAGTTCCTGCTCGAAGTGGCGGCCCGCTACGGGATCACCAGCGCTCCCAGCCTCAGCAATCCCGACTTCCTTGCCGCGGTCGTCTTCGACCTGCGGCGCTCGCGGGGCACGCCAAAGGCGCGTCTTTCCTACCTCTTTCCCAACAGCCGTTCGGCCCAGATCATCCTCCGCCTTCGCCCCGACCTCTCCGAAATGGAGCGCCGGCGAGCGCTGGAGCTGATCCGCGCCGCGGTCTACGACCAGACGCCGCGCCGGAAATGTCTCTTCAGAGGCCAGCCGGAGGCCTGCTTCTCCCTGCACGGGGGGCGCTATGTGATCTCCGGCGTTCCGGTCGTGGTCGAAGGGGTGGCGGCCGCCTTGGAGGAGGCGCTGCTGGTCCTGCTGGCGGTTGCGATCGTGGTCATGGCACTGACTCTGATCGCGGTCTTCCGCTCCGGCCTGCGGCTCTTGCCGCTCGGGATCGCGCTCTCCTCGGCGGCGCTGACGTTTGGCCTGCTCGGCTTCCTCGGCGGCTCGCTGACGATGGCCTCGATCGCGGTCCTGCCAATCCTGATCGGCCTCGTCGTCGACTACTCGATCCAGCTGCAGGCGCGCTTCGACGAGGCGATCGAGGAGGGGGTGGACGGGCCGGAGGCGGCGCGTCGGGCGGCGGCCCGCGGCGGGCCGACGATCGCCACCGCCTGCCTGGCGACCGCCGCCGGCTTCCTCGTTTTGCAGCTGTCTCCGACGCCGATGGTGCGCTCCTTCGGCCTCTTGCTCGTCGTCGGTATCGGAATCGGCCTCGCCCTGGCGCTCATCGCCGGGCTCGCGGCCCTCAGCCTGCGCCGCCCGCCGCCCGCCGCCCCCGCCGCATCGAGGCTGAGCGAGCTCCAAGACCGTGCCGCGTCGAGGCTCGGCCGCCTCCACCGCAAGTCGCTTGCCGCCGCCCTTGCCCATTCGCACCTCGTGCTTCGGGTGGGCCTGGCGCTGGCGGTGGTGGGCTGGCTGGTGGGAACCCAGGTCGGCACGTCCTCCGACATCCGCGACCTGGCGCCGCAGAGCGTGCGCGAGGTGCGCGACTTGAACGAGCTGCAGGACGCCACCGGCGTCTCGGGCGAGCTCGACGTCAGCGTCCGGGCCCCGGACCTGACCGACCCGGCGACGCTGCGATGGATGGCCGCCTTCAAGGAGCGCGTGCTGCGTGCGGGCGGCTTTTCCGGGCCGGAACCGAGCTGCCTCAACGCCGAGATCTGCCCCGGCCCGGCACTCTCTGACTTCGTCGTCGGCAGCGGGGAGCTGAGGAGGGGCGATATCCGCGACACCTTCAGGGAACTGCCCGCCTACGACCTCGAACAGGTCGCTGCCGTCGACCCCGAGACAGGCCTGCCCGGCGAACTCGCGCTGCTCAGCTTCGGCATCCGCGCTCAGTCGCTGGAGGCCCAGCAGGAGCTGATCGAGCGGGTGCGGGGGGAGATCGGCGAGCCCGGCTCCACCGGGGGGCCGCCCGCCGGGGTCGAGGTCGAGCTCGCCGGCCTGCCGGTGATCGCCGCCGCGGCCGCCAGCGAGCTCTCCAACAGCCGCTACTGGCTCACCGCCGCCGGCCTGCTGCTCATCCTGCTCGTCCTGCTGGGGGTCTACCGCTCGCCGTCGCGGGCGCTGCTGCCGCTTGTGCCGGTGGTCTTTGCCAGCGGCTGGTCGGCGCTCGTGCTTTGGCTCAGCGGCATCCCCCTTAACCCGATGTCGACGGCGTTAGGGGTGCTGACGGTCGCGATTGCGACGGAGTTCAGCGTCATCCTTTCGGCTCGCTACCACGAGGAGCGCCGCGGCGGCAGTGAGCTGGTCGAGTCTCTGCGCCTCGCCTATTCCCGCACGGGCGCCGCGGTCTTCGCCTCCGCTGTCACGGCGATCGCCGGCTTTGCGGTGCTGATCGCCAGCGACGTGAGGATGCTGAGGGACTTCGGCTTCGTCACCGTGATCGATCTCGGCGTCGCGCTGCTGGGAGTGATGATCGTGCTGCCCGCGGCCCTCGCGTGGGGAGAGGGCCGCTTCCCTCGCGAGGAGCAGCGATGAAAGACCGTTACTCGGTCGCCGCCGGCCTGCTTTTCGCCGCCATCCTGCTGGTTGCTTTCCTCAACGGCCTTGGCGGTGACGGCGGCGGCACGCTGGGGTTGGACCGCCAACCTCCCCGCTGGCCCCTGCCGGAGTTCGCCGTGCCGGTCGCCGCCGGCACCTTGGAAGGCGACGCCAACGTCGCCCAGGACGATTGCGAGACCTCGCAGGTGCCGTGTCCGGCTGAGGCGCGTCGCACCCCCGCGTGCCGGGTTTCGGGGGCCGACGTGATCCGCGTCTGCGATCTCTTCCACCGGCCGGCGTTGATCTCCTTCTGGTTTGGCGACTGCGCCCAGCAGCAGGACGCCGTCGACAGCGTCTATGCGCGCTACCGTGGACGGGTGAGCTTCCTTTCGCTGGACGTGCGCGACGATCGCGACACCGTTCGCGACCTGATCCGCCAGCGGGGCTGGCGGATGCCCGTCGGCTATGACCGCGACGGCGCCGTTGCCGGGCTCTACCGGGTCGGCGGCTGCCCGACCTTCGCCTACGTCTTCCCCGGCGGCACCCTGTACAGCGCCAGCGGCGGGGAACTGAGCGCCGCCGAACTGGGCGCCCGGATAGAGCGCCTGCTGCAAGCGACCCGAGCCGCGGAGCAGGGCTGATGGCCCGCTCCGACGCGGCGGACGCCGGAATGCAATGGCAGCCCTCGGCAGCGCAGGGTTGGGTCACCCCGCATGTGGCGGCTGAGTTCCCCGGCCTCGGCATCGCCACGATCGAGATCGACGGCCGGCCCGGTCGCAGCCCGCAGCCCGTGCAGCGCCGCCTTCGCGACCTATCGGACCGCTTCTACGGCGCCCATGCGATTCACATGCGCGAGCGGCCGATCCCCTGGGCCTACCGCGTCTTCTTTCGCCAGATCGGGCTCGACCCCGACCGCAACCGCACCCCGGTCGAGCAGCTGGCGCTGGAGCGGTTGCGGGACGGGGCCTTCAAGAGCCGGGGCCTGCCCGCGGACGCGCTGACGATCGCCACGGTGGAGACCGGGATCGCCCTGCGCGCCTTCGACGCCGACGGGCTCAGCGGCAGGCTCTGCATTCGCGACTCGGCGCCGGGCGAGTCGCTTGCCGGCAGGCCGGGTGAGCTGGCCCAGGGCACGCTGACGATCGCCGACGAGCGCACGCCGGTGGGCCTGCTGTTCGGCTCGACTGCGGAGGGTTGCGAGGTGGGGAAGGAAACTCGCCGTATCGCGATCGCCGCGATCCAGGTCAACGGTGTGCCCCAGATTGCGGTCGACGAGGCGCTCTGGATGGTCGCCGCGACGCTCGAGACCGCCTAGGGCCCTTTTTGAGCCTCGCAGTCGCCCCTCTTTACCCGCGCCGCGCAATCCTGCCCCCGATCGGGCTTAACGCAGTAATCGCCCCGGCGGTCTGTGGCTTGATCTACACTCGGAACCGATTCCGATGCCGGACTTGCTCGACCGTAACAGCCTCTCGGCGCTTCGGGTTGGGGGCGATGAGCGCCTTGCGCGTGCTGAGCTGAGGCGCCAGATTGGCCGCCTGGAGCGCCAGCTCGCCGATCTTTTCGTCGACGCCTTTCCGCGCCTGCAGATAGACACCGGCGTTGCGGCCGCCGCCCAGGAGCCGCGGGCCCTTGATCTGGGGGAGCTGGAGGAGGTCCGCGACGCGCTGGCGACTCGTGTCGGCGAGGCCCGCCTCGCTCTTCGCGAGCGGGCGCACGTCGAGGCCGACTATCGGCGCCTGCTGGAGCAGATGCTCGCCGCGCCGGCCGAGTTCAAGTGGGTGCGGGTCTCACGCGACGATCTCGGTTTACCGGGCTGCGGGCATTGGCATTCTCGCCCTCGCCTCGGCCCGCTCGGCATGCTGATGGGCTGGTGGCGGGTCAAGGTCTCATCTGGATGCCCGTTACCCGGGCGGCTTGCGGCCGTTGACCAAGAGTTCGAAGCGGCAAGCTGACGAGCGCCCTCCGGCCCCGTGGGGGTCGTTCCCCCTCGCCGAGCTGGCGATTCTTGGCGGGCTGGTGATGCTGGCGATCGGGCTCATCGGCGGAAGCCCCACCGCGCTGGCCGTGGGCTTCACGCTTGGCGCCCTGGGCGGCCTCGAGGTCTCCGTTCGCGAGCACTTTGCCGGCTACCGCTCGCATACGACCCTGCTCGCCGGCACCGTCTTCGTGGTTCTCGTCGGCGGGCTGCTCTATTTCGCCGGCCTCGCCCCGGCGATCTCGGTCGGTCTCGGGGTCGTCGCCTTCGTGGCCGCCTTCCTGGCGCTGCGCCGCGTCTTTCAGCGGGCTTCCGGCGGCCTCTCGTTCAGGGTCGGCGGCCTGCGAAGCTGAGCCGGCTCGTTAAACGAGGACCGGCTCGCGCATGCTCGAAGCGCCATGGCTTTTCGCCGCCAGCGTCGCCGCGAGCAGCTCTCGCTGGCGGGGGGTGAGGGTGCCGAGGCGCTTGTTCTCGGTCAGGGCAAGGCCGACAAGGAGTTTGCGAGCCCGGGTGCGGCCCCAACGGCGCTGGCTCGTCAGCAGCTCTGCCACTGTCATGCTCTCCGCCTCCCAGGGGCACTCGAGGATCACCTCGGCGGCCTCGACCTCCCCGCGTGCAATCGAGCGCTTCAGCTCCGCCCGCGCGAGCCGCACACGGTTGGCCCGGGCAAGCGCCTGCATGTGCTGCGGGGTCTGGACGGCGGAAGCGTTTATCGGTGCAGCGGCGATCGAAGCAGCATCCACTGGGACTCCTCCCTTCGGGGTTCCATTACTGGGGAAATTTTCGAATTTGCCGGGCCTGCCGGTCCCTGTTGTACGGCGGCCCAGCCAACCATTTGCGTCGATCGCGTCCCTGCCCCGGGATGCGTTCAGCGCGAGGCGCAAACGTATGCGGCCGAGGTGGCGACCGTCAACCCAGCGGCAGGTCGGTGACGCGCGGTCCTTCGCTAAGAGCACCATTTTCTCTACCGCCGAGAGCTTGTCCCGATCTGGACAAGCTCGAAACTACCCCGAGCGGGGTAGATCGGGGAACTGCTCGATGGTCCGCGCGATGGTGGCGAGGGCGTCGTCGAGGTGGTCTCGCTCATGGGTCGCCATCAGGCTGGTCCGCAGCAGCGCCCCCCCGGGGGGACCGCCGGGTGGATCGCGACGTTGGTGTAGACGCCGGCGTCGAAGAGCGCCTTCCAGAGCAGCACCGCCTGCCAGTCGTCGCCGACCATCACCGGCACGACCGGGGTGGTGGCAACGGTGCCGTCGGGAAGGGTCCCCGGTTCGATCACCTTGAGGCCCAGGCCCCGGAGGCCCTCGCGCAGGTACTCGGCGTTGGAGAGCAGCGCCCTGAACAGAGCCGGGCCGTCAGAGCGGACCACCCGCAGCGCCGCCAGGGCCGCACCCACCGCCGCCGGCACCGCCGAGGCGCTGAAGATGAAGGAGCGCGAGGCTATTCGCAGGTACTCGACCACATCGGCCGGGCCGGCGATGAAGCCGCCGCAGGAGGCGAGGCTCTTGGAAAAGGTGCCCATACGCAGGTCTACCTCGTCCTCGAGGCCGAACAGCTCGCAGACGCCGGCGCCACGGGCGCCGAGCACCCCAGCTCCGTGCGCCTCATCGACCATCAGCCGCGCTCCATGCGCCTTGCAGAGCTCGACGATGCGCGGCAGGTCGCAGATGTCGCCCTCCATCGAGAAGACGCCGTCGACGACGACCATCACGCCGCCGTCGTCCTGCGCCGCGCGCCCCAGCATCTTCTCCAGCTTGTCCATTCGGTTATGGCGATACGGCCGCAGCTTGGCGCCCGAGAGGCGGCAGCCATCGAGGATCGAGGCGTGGTCCCCGGAGTCGCAGATCAGCGTGTCGCCCGGCTCCAGCAGCGTGCCGATGCTGCCGAGGTTCGCCTGGTAGCCGGTCGTGTAGACGATCGCCTCCTCCGTTCCCATCCACTCCGCCAGCTCACGCTCGAGGTCGACGTGGAGCGGGGTGGTGCCGTTCAGCAGCCGTGAACCGGTGACGCCGGTGCCGTAGGTCTCCAGAGCGTCGCGCGCCGCCTGCTTGACCCGTTCCTCGCCGGTCAGCCCGAGGTAGTTGTTGGAGCCGAGCATGATCGTCTCCCGCCCCTCCATCTCGACCACCGGGCCGGCCTGCGAGGTGAGCAGGCGGAAGAAGGGGAGGAGGTCATGCTCCTTGGCCGCTTCCAACTGCTCGAGCCGGTCGTGACTGCGCGCCTTCTCGAAAACGTCGACGGGGGCCCTGGCTGTCTCGCTCATTGCCTGGAAGTGTAGGTTCCGCCCCCGTGGCGAGCGTTTCGATTCGACCGGTGCGGACAAGGCGCGACCTGAAGCGCTTCGTCAAGGTCCCCTTCCGCCTGCATCGCGACAGCCCGCAATGGGTGGCGCCGCTGATCTTCGAGCGGATGGAGTTCCTCGACCGGGAGAAGAACCCCTTCTTCGAGCATGCCGAGGCGGAGTACTTCCTCGCCGAGCGCGACGGCGAGGCCGTGGGCCGCATCACGGCCCAGATCGACCGCAACTGGGATCAGACCCAGGGCGGCAGCGACGCGATGTTCGGCTTCTTCGAGAGCGCCGAGGACCCAGAGGTGGCAGGCGCCCTGCTCGAGGCCGCCGCCGGCTGGGCGCGGGAGAGGGGGCGCGAGCGCATCCTCGGCCCGATGGATTTCACCACCAACGACGAGCTCGGGATCCTGATCGAGGGCTACGAGCGCCGGCCGATGATCCTCGAGAACTGGCACCCGCCCCACTACCGCGAGCTGATCGAGGGGCAGGGCTTCTCCAAGGCGATGGACCTGCTGATGTGGGAACTGCATTTCGGCGACCTCAAGGAGGGCGAGCGCTTCGACCCGGCGATCCACGCCGCGGCGGAGAAGGCGCTGCGCGAGGAAGGGGTGGCGATCCGCAACATCGAGATGCGCAACCTGGCCGCTGAGATGCGCCACTTCAGCCAGATCTACAACGAGGCCTGGGGGGACAACTGGGGCTTTGTGCCCGCCACCGACGCCGAGATCGAGTTCCACGCCAAGCTCCTCAAGCAGGTGATCGATCCCGAATGGGCCTTCATCGCCGAGAAGGGCGATGAGGTCGTCGGCGTCGCCTTCACCCTTCCCGACATCAACGAGGTGATGGCGAAGCTGAACGGCCGCCTGCTGCCCTTCGGCTGGCTGCGGTTCCTGCTCGGCAAGCGGCGGATACGCCTGCTGCGCGTCTTCGCGCTCGGCGTCCGGCCCGACTTCCGCCACAGCGGGGTCGCCGCCGGCCTCTACCTCAAGCACCTGGAGACGGCGGCGCGGCCGGGCGCGATCAAGGGCGGCGAGATGGGTTGGATCCTGGAGACCAACGGGCCGATGAACCGGGCGATGGAGGGGATGGGGGGCCGGATCGTGAAGCGATACCGGCTCTTCGAGCGCTCCCTCTGAGCGCCCGCAAAGCCGCAAGTTCCGGGGTTTCCGTAAGGGCCGGCCGGAACCGGCCCGAGCCCTCGCTAAAGTCGAGACGATGAGTGAGTTTGAGCTCGAGGGCGAGGTTCTGGCCGAGGAGGACGCCGAGCCGGTGGCCGAGCAGCCGCAGGTGCGGGTGCTGGCGCGCACCGAGGCAGCGGCGCTGCCGGTGCTGCGCAGCGAGGTCCGAACGGCCGCGCTCGCCGCCGCGGGCGGGGTGCTGGCCGGCGCTGCCACCGTGGCCGCCGTGCGGGCTGTCAGCGCCGTCGGTTCCCGCGGCCGCTCGCCGAAGCGCCTCTCCCGCCGTCGCGAGCGCCCCGCCAACGTCGTTGCCAGCCGCTCCTTCCTGGTCGACGTCCACCTGCTGGGACGATGACCGGGAAGGGGGGCTCGCCGCTTGTGAAGGGCGGGGTCCTCGAGCGGGAGGTACGGCCGCCCTCGCCCTACCGGCTGCCGGCGTACGGGGGCGAGGATCGCGTGATGCAGATCGGCGGCGGGGTCGCCTCCCGCTTCCTGCATGTCGGCGGCGCCCCGGTCCTGGCGCGCGCCTGGCAGCCGGGCCGCGAGCGGGTGGTGGTGCGGGCTGAGGCCGTCGACCCCGATTCGGTGGCCGGTCCCTGCACCGCTCTGGAGCCGGCCTCGCGCCTAGCAGGCCCCGCTGAGCTGGAGCTGGCGATCGAGCGGATGCGGTTCGCGCTCGGCGTCGACGAGGACCTGAGCGAGTTTTACCGCCGCTTTCGCCGCGACCAGTTGCTTGGCCCACTGCTGCGCCGCCGCCCCCACCTGCGGCCCCACCGCCGTCCCTGGCCCTGGGAAGCCCTGGCCTGGGCGGTGGTCAAGCAGCTGATCGAGACCGGGCGGGCGGCGCGCATCCAGCGCCGCATCGTCGGTCGCTGGGGGCTGCGGCTGGGCCGCGATCGCGAGGGCCTGCGCGACGTTCCGTCCGCCGAGCTGATTGCCGGTCGCGCCCCGGCCGAGCTGGAGTCGATGGGGCTGGCCCTACGCCGCGCCATCGCCCTGCGCTCGGTCGCCCGCGAGGTGGCCGCGGGGCGCTGCGACCCTGGTCACCCCTCCGCGGACCAGCGCCTGCTCGCCGTGCCGGAGATCGGCCCCTGGACCGTCCAGTGCCTCGGCCTCTTCGGCCGCGGCGACCCCGACTCGCTGCCGGCCGGCGACCTCATGTACATCAAGTTGGTGGGTCGCCTGGCCCGCCTCGGCCGCCGTGCGACGGTCGAGGAGGTGGAGGAGTTCTACGCTCCGTATGCCCCGTTCCGGGGGCTTGCCGCCGCTTGGACCCACATCTTGTGAGGGAGTCTTTGTAAAGGGAGCCGGCAATCCGCCGATAAGCGGAGTGTGGAGTCCCCGGGGAAGAGCTGGCCGGAAAAGAAGGTCAACGAGTTCATCGGCCAGATCGCGGCCGGCGGCGAGGACTATCGCCGCCTCGTGGAGCGCCTGCCTGCGATCGTCTACGCCTCCGAACTGGGCGGGGAAGGGCGCTGGCGCTACGTCAGCCCGCAGGTCGAGGAGATCCTCGGCTACAGCCCGGAGGAGTGGCTGGCGGACCCGGGGCTCTGGTCGAGGCTGCTGCACCCCGAGGATCGCGAGCGGGCGCTCTCCCAGGAGAGGCTGAGGTCGGTCGCCGAACGCAGCCCACCGCCGATCGACTACCGGATGATCACCCGTGACGGCGAGGTGGTCTGGATCCTCGACGAGGCTGTGCTCGAGGCCGATGAGAGCGGCGCTCTTACCTGGCATGGCGTCCTCTACGACATCACCGAGCGCAAGATGGCCGAGCAGGAGCTTCATCGTGCGGCCGCCCAGCAGGCTGCCGTCGCGCGCCTCGGCGAGCGGGCCTTGAAGGACGGCGACCCCGTGCCCCTCATGCACGAGGCCGTCGCCCTGATGACCGAGATCGACGGCGTCTGCGGCGCCTGTATCTGGGAGGCCGATCGCGAGCACCGCTGGCTCCAGCTTCGCGTCGGCCCCAACGATCGGCCGCAGGAGGGGGATCACCATGTCTCGCCGATGCGCGACTCGCATCCGGGGGCGGCGCTCGACTCGCGACTGCACGTGATCGTCGACGACTGGTTCTCCGAGCGCCGTTTCTCGATGCCGCCGGCGCTGCGGGCACTCGGCGTACGCAGCAGCCTTGCCGTCGTGATCGACGGCAAGGACCGCCCCTTCGGGGTGCTCGACGTCCACTCCACCGAACCGAGCCGCTTCACGCCGCAGGACGTCCACTTCGTGCAGGCCTCGGCCAATGTCCTTGCTGACGCGACCGAGCGCCACGCCGTCGATGAGGAGCTGCGCCATCGCGTCCTGCACGACTCCCTGACCGGCCTGCCCAACCGCCTCAGCTTCGTCGACTCGCTGCACGAGTCGCTCAAGCGCGCGATGGCCTCCAGCTCGCCGATCGGGATCATCTTTCTCGATCTCGATCACTTCAAGCTCATCAACGACAGCATGGGCCACCATGCCGGCGACGATCTGCTGCGGGCGGTTGCGTCCCGTCTGCGCGCCCAGCTGCGGCCCGGCGACGTCGTCGCCCGCTTCGGCGGTGACGAGTTCGGGATCCTGGTCAACCGCCTCGTCGACGAGCGCGAGGCGGTGAGCATCGCCGATCGCGTGGCAAGCGCTTTCGCGGAGCCCTATTTGATGGGAGGGACCGAGCACGCCATCACCGCCAGCCTCGGCATCGCGGTCTCCCGCCCGGCGGCGCGGGAGACGGTCGACCCGGAGCCGTTGATCCGTGACGCCGATGCCGCGATGTACAGGGCGAAGGAGCGCGGGCGGGCCCGCTGTGAGCTCTTCGACGCCGACATGCGGGCCCGGGCCGTGCACAAGCTCGAGCTCGAGCAGGAGCTTCGCCACGCAATCGAGCGCGATGAGCTGATGCTCCTCTACCAGCCGGTGATCGCCCTCGGCAGCGGCGAAGTCACCGGCTTGGAGGCCCTGGTGCGCTGGCACCACCCCGAACGGGGAGTGCTCGATCCAAACGACTTCATCCCGGTCGCCGAGGACAGCGGCTTGATCGAGCCGATCGGCCGCTGGGTGCTGGAGAGAGCCTGCCGCCAGATCCTCGAGTGGCACGCGCTGCGCCCAGACCAGCGGCCTCTGGACGTCTCGGTCAACCTCTCCGCGCGCCAGGTCGCTCACCGCGACCTCGGCGCATCCGTCGCCGAGGTCCTCAAGCGGACCGGCCTCGACCCCAGTCACCTGAGGCTGGAGATCACGGAGAGCTTCCTGGTCGAGGAGTCGGCCTCCGCGACCGCCGCCTTGCAGGAACTGAACGAGATCGGCGTCAGCCTCGTCCTCGACGACTTCGGCACCGGCTACTCCTCACTCGCCTACCTCAACCGCTTTCCCTTCGATGCCCTCAAGGTCGACCGCTCCTTCATCGACGTGCTCGGGGTCGAGGAGGAGAGGACCGCGATCGTGGAGGCGATCGTCAGCATGGCGCACGCCCTCTCCCTGGATGCGATCGCGGAGGGGGTCGAAAACGACCTCCAGGTCTCCGAGCTTCAACGCCTGGATTGCGACTACGCCCAGGGCCACCTTTTCTCCCGCGCCCTGCCGCCCCGCGAGGTGGAGCTGCTGCTGCGCGAGACGGCGCCGGGCTACTCGGGGATATTGCCCGGCAAGTAGGAGTTGCTGAGCACTTCGGCGCTGGCCGGCAGCGATGAGATCAGTTCGTTGTCGCGCATCCAGCCGATGAACGTGGCCCACTGGGCCGGGTCCATGTAGCCGTAGGGCTGGCCCTCCGCGCTCGATCGCAGCAGAGGCAGGGTCGCTTTCACCTCGGCTTCGGTCAGCTTCGGGTCGAGATCGGGATTCGCCTCGAGCAGCGCTTTGGTGGCCGCGTTCGGTTTCTCCACCGCGACCGCCGTGCCCCGCGCCACGGCGGCGAGGAAGAGCCTGATCGCTTCGGAGTCCTCCTCCAGCCGCTCGCCCTGGGCGACGAAAACCAGCTCGTTGTAGGTCGGCACGCCCAGCTCGTCGACCGCCGTTACCACGGGGTCCTTGCCGCGCACGCGCAGGTCGACGCCCTCGACATTGCGAAAGCCGCCCAGCATCGCGTCGGCCTGGCCGCCGAGGATCGCCGGCAGCAGGCCAAACCCGACGTTGACCGTCTTCACGTCCGAGGGTGTGAGCTGAGCCCGGGCCAGGATCGTCTTCAGGTAGGCGTCCTGGTAGGGGATCCCGGCGGTGGCGACCGTCTTGCCGCGCAGCCCGGCGACCCCGCCGATGCCCGATTTCTTCAGCCAGATCATCGAGGTCAGGGGGCGATCGACGAGGGCGCCGGCGGCGATCACGTCGAGGCCCTGCTCATGGGCCAGCAGCACCTCGGGCTCGTAGGAGATTGCGAGGTCGGTTCGGCCGGCGGCAACCTGCTTGATCGGCGCGGCCGGGTCGGAGGGGGTCTGGATCTCGACCTCGAGGCCGGCGTCCGCGAAGTAGCCCAGCTTCTGCGCCATGTAGATCCCGGCGTGGTCGGGGTTGGGATAGAAGTCGAGCGTGAGGGCGAAAGGCTCTGCCTCGCCCTCCACGTCCTCGCTCTTCTCGCCGCAGGCCGCCAGCCCGAGGATGAGGGCGGCGAGAGTGGCGATGAGTACGAGCAACTGCCGTCGCGGAAGCTTCATACCCTGCTTTCTATCGCCAAGTGACGATCCGGCGCTCTGCGAGTGCGAGCAGGCCGAAGAGCGCGATCGCCATCGCCGAGAGCACGGCCGCGGCCGCGAAGAGCCGCGCCGTCTCGAGGTGGGCGTTGTCCTGAAGCATCAGATGGCCGAGGCCGGAGGTAGAGCCGGCCCACTCGCCGAAGACGGCGGCGATCACGGCAACGGCAACAGCGATCTTGGCCCCACTGAACGCGAAGGGCAGCGCCGTGGGCGCCTCCAGGCGGCGGAATATCTGCCAGCGCGAGGCATCGAGGGTGCGCAGCATCTTGATTGCCTCGGGGTCGACAGAGCGCAGGCCGTCGAGCGTGTTGACCGTAATCGGGAAGAAGGAGATCAGGGCCACCATCGCCAGCTTGGGCCCGATCCCAAAGCCGAACCAGACGACCAGGATCGGCGCGATGACGATGATCGGGATCGTTTGCGAGGCGACGATCACAGGGTAGGTGGCGAGGCGAAGGGTCTCCGACAGGTGCATCACGACGGCAAAGCCGAGCCCGGCGACGACGGCGCAGCAGAAGCCGAGCAGGACCTCCTGCAGCGTCACCCAGGCGTTTTCGGCGAGCAATGCGCGGCTCTCCCACAGCGAGGCCGCGATTTCGGAGGGGGAAGGGACGAGGAAATCCTCCAGATGTAGGGCGGAGGCGATCGCACCGCTGCTGGCGGCCAGCTGCCAGGCGCCGACCAGCCCCAGGAGGAGAAGCGCAGGCAGGAGGACGCGCTTCATTGCAGGTACGCGGCGCTTCATTGGCGCCCCGATCGCAGGCCGTGCATCGCCCGCTCGCGCAGGGCGACGAACTCCGGGTCCGTTACCGCCGTGTCGCGGTCGGCCGCCCGGGGCGCCGGGGCCCGCAGCGCGTCGATGATCCGGGCCGGCCGTGCCGAGAGCACCGCCACCTGGTCGGAGAGGTAGAGGGCCTCCTCGACGTCGTGGGTGACGAGGATGACGGTGCGCGGAGCCGCCTCGAGGGTGCGGGCGAGCCATTCCTGCATCTCCGCCCTCGTGATCGCATCGAGGGAGGCAAACGGCTCATCGAGGGCCAGCGCCGGCTTGCCCGCGACAAGCGTGCGCAGGAACGCGACCCGTTGGCGCATGCCGCCGGAGAGCTTGGCTGGGGACGACGTCTCAAAGCCGGCCAGCCCAAAGCGCTCGAAGAGGTCCTGGGCCTGCTCGCGGGCGCGCTTCTTGCCGATCTTGCGATTGCGCAGCGCCAGGGCGGCGTTGTCGATCGCCGACATCCAGGGCAGCAGCAGGTCTCGCTGGGGCATGAAGGCGCAGCGCGCCAGGCGGCCCTTCGGGCTCGCCGCCCCACCGACTTCGATCCCGCCGCCAAGCGGCTCACGCAGGCCGCAGACCAGCTCCAGCAGAGTCGACTTGCCGCATCCAGAGGGCCCTACGAGGCCGAGCACGCCGTGCGCCGGGACCTCGAAGTCGAGCCGCTCGATTGTCCGCAGGTCGCCGTACGCGTGGCGAAGGCCGCGGATCGCGATTGCCGCCCCCGGCGGCGCCTCGGCAGGCGATTCGCTGCCGGCGGCGAACTCCCTGGATTCGGTGGGCATCTTGGTATCCTGGCGCACTCTGCGCTCCTGACCTAAAAGGTCAGAAAAGTCGATAAGTATCCCCCTGCGCGGCATCACGTGGACCCGGCAATAATCATCTTTGGCTTCGGCATTGGCGCGATGGTCGGCATGACCGGCATGGGCGGCGGCACCCTGATGACGCCGCTGCTGATCCTGATCTTCGGCGTCAAGCCGATAACCGCAATCGGCACCGACATCTTCTACGCCGCGGTGACGAAGACCGTCGGCGGTTGGCAGCACCTGCGGATGGGGACGGTCAACATGGGCCTTTCCCTGTGGCTCGCAGCCGGCAGCGTGCCCGCCTCGATCGCCGGGGTGTGGGCGATCTCGATCCTGCAGAGCAAGGTTGGCGAAGAGAGGCTCGACTCGCTGGTCTATGCGCTGCTCGGCGGGACGCTGTTGATGGTCGGGATCATCACCCTCGCCCGGGCGCTGATCCTCAGCAATCTGATCGAGGAGCGCGAGGACTTCGAGCTCAAGCGGCGCCATAAGGTCGCCGCCGTCGCGATCGGCGCCACCACCGGCTTTGTGATTGGGATTACCTCAGCAGGCTCGGGCACCGTGATCGCGATTCTGCTGATCGCCGTCTTCCGCCTCGCTCCCCGCAAGGTCGTCGGCACCGATGTCTTTCACGCCGCGATCCTGCTCTGGGCCGCGGGCATCGCCCACTGGGTTGGCGGCAACGTCGACTTCATTCTGGCCGGCAACATCCTGCTCGGCTCGGTCCCCGGCGTCATCGTCGGCTCTCACTTCGCCGCCCGCGCCCCGGTCGGCTTCCTACGTACGGCACTCGGCATCGTGCTCGTTGCCTCCGGGGTGGTCACGGTCCAGAAGGGCGACCCGGTCGTCTGGCCGATTGCCGCCGCCGTTGCCGGCATCGGCCTGGGGCTGCTGATCTGGTTTCCGCGCTGGTGGGGCAAGCGCCGCGCCGAACGTGAAGCCAAGGAGGGTGAGGGCCCACCGCACGACCGCTCCGGAGAGCTGACGCCCGAGGCCATCGGCTGATTGATTAACTAGCGCTATGCGCGTCTCCGCCAAGGCTGACTATGCCGTTCGAGCCGCAGCGGAGCTGGCCGCCGCTGCGGAGGGCCCGGTGAAGGGGGAGAAGCTCGCCGAGGCGCAGGAAATTCCACTCCAGTTCCTCGAGCACATCCTGCTCGAGCTCAAGCACGCCGGCATCATCCGCGCCCGCCGCGGCGCCAAGGGCGGCTACTGGCTGGCTCGGCCGGCTGACGAGGTGACGATCGCCGACATCGTGCGCGCCGTCGAGGGGCCGATCGCCCACGTCCAGTCGGCGCCGCCGGAGTCGATTGAGTACCGCGGCAATGCCGAGCACCTGCAGGAAGTCTGGATCGCGGTCCGCGCCAGTCTGCGGGCCGTCGTCGAGCACGTCACCCTTGCCGACCTGGTCAGCGGCGAGCTCGAGCCCAGTGTGGCCGAGCTGGCCAAATCCCCCGATTCCTGGGCTGCCCGCTAGCAACCACTGGCATGGGGAGGGCATTCGCCGGCCCGTGGCCGGCCGCGTCACGCTGCCCTTCTTGTTATTCTGAACTTAGTTAGTCAACAAAGTTCGGAAAGGAGAGCAGATGAGTTCCAGAAGCGTCACCAAGTTCACCTCCAGAGGCAGGCTCGCCGGTTTGGTGAGAGATGAGGCCCCCGTTGGCACCGGTCCCAACCGCGCCAACCGCGGCGCCCGGCAAGGCCCGGGCCAGAACTCGGTCGACGAGGCTCTCTTCTACCGGGCCCGCTTGATCCTCGGCGATTCCCTAACCCGCCCCGATCGCTGAGCGATTCCTCAGTTCGAGCACACTCTTAGCCGGTAGAGGCCCTCGGCTCGAGGTGGAAACGCTCACTCCGCGGCGGGGACGCCACCGGCGACGACGTTGACGAAGTTCTCCAGGTGGCGGGTGGTCCAGCACTCGAAAGCGCCGTCGCAGTGGCGCTCATAAGCGGCCATCACAGAGTCGCCGTAGTTCCAGTAGAGCTTCGGCTCGGGATTGAGCCAGAAGAGGCGCCCGGCCCGCTCGGCGACCTGGGCAAAGACCTCGGCGTGCGGCTCACGGCCGTTGGTGCGGGCGTCGCCGAGAACGATCACCGTCGAGCGCGGATCGAGCTCGTCTGAGATCTCGGTCAGGAACTCGAGCCAAACCCGGCCGTAGTCGGTGTAGCCGGACACGTCGGCGACGCCGCCCTCGCTGGAGATCCGTTGCGAGATGACGCGGAAGTCGCGCTCGTGCTCGAAGACGTCGGTCACCTCGGAGATCCGCTCGATGAAGACGAAGCTGCGCAGTTTGCGGAAGGAGTCGTGCAGGGCATGCAGGACCGAGAGGAAGAAGACGCTGGCCGAGGTGACCGAGGTGGAAACGTCGCAGAGGACGTAGATCTCCGGCCGGCGGGGCCGCTTCGGACGGTGGCGCAGCCGTAACGGAACCCCGCCCGTCTCCAGCGAGGCTCGTATCGTCCGCCGCACGTCGACGGTCTGGCTCTTGCGCCGCCCGCGCTGCTCATGGCCAAGCGTCGCCAGGCGGCGCTTCATCTGCGAGACCGCGCGGTGCACGGCGGCCAAATCCTGGGTCGGGCTGGTGGGCAGGGCGCGGTCGAGCTCGGCCAGGGGCCGGGAGGGGGGAAGGGTCGAGGTCCGCTCGATCAGTTCACGCTCCAGCTCGCGGCGCAGATGCCGCTCGAAGCGGTTCAGCTGGTCGCGGTCGATTGCCGGCAGCCCGCCGCCGTCCTCCTGGGCCGGCTGGGCGCCGGCCGAGAGGCCGAGGGTGCGGCGGATTCGCTGCACGTCCACTCCCACCACCCCCGAGCCCTCGTCCTGGCGGCCGAAGGCCGCGATCGCCAGCCGCGCCAGGTCGCGCATCTCACCCTCATTGCCGTCGACGATCGCCTGGCGCACCTGCTCGCGAAGTTGCTCGAGGTCGAGCCTCTCGCCGCCCTCCTGGCGCTGCCCCTGCTCGTCGATGCCGTGCTCGATCGCCTCAGCCTCGGCGGCGCGGAAGAACCAGCGCTCGAAGAGCAGCTCGAAGAGCCGCCGGTCCTCTTGAGACTTGGCGATGGTCGCCGCCAGCGCCTCGCGGAAATCGTCCTGAGACGTCCACGGCACCTGCTCCAAGGCGGCGAACGCATCGAGGATCTCCGAGGTCCCCACAGCGACTCCCTCGCGGCGCAGCTCCTCGCAGAAGCTGAGCAGCTTGGCGGCCAAGCCGGGCGGTCCGGCGTCGGCCCTCGGCCCGTAGGGCGAGGCGGGCGTTGGCCTCACCCCGCCGCCGGCGCCGGGGGGCCGGCGAGCTTCATGCCGACTCGCTCGGCAACGAGGTCGATGTCGGTGCGGTGCTTGACGATGATCGACATCGACTGCTGGAAAGTCTCGCGATCGATGTCCTCGGCGCCCATCAGGAGCAGGGTTCGGGCCCAATCGATCGACTCGGCGATCGACGGCGGCTTCTTGAGGTCCAGGCCGCGGACCATCTGCACCACCTCGACCAGCTGCCGCGCCAGGGTCTCGGCCAGCTCCGGGGCGTGCAGCCGGACGATCTCCATCTCCCGCTCGATGTCGGGATAGTCGAGCCAGAGGTAGAGGCAGCGCCGCTTCAACGCCTCGGTCAGCTCGCGCGAGTTGTTGGAGGTGAGGACGACTATCGGCATCGTCGTCGCCGTCACCTGGCCCAGCTCGGGGATCGAGATCTGGAAATCGGAGAGCAGCTCGAGCAGCATCGCCTCGAACTCCTGGTCGGTCTTGTCGATCTCATCGATCAGCAGCACGACCGGGTCGGGGCTGGCGATCGCCTGCATCAGCGGTCGCTCGAGCAGGAACTCCTCGCTGAAGATGTCGTCTTGAACATCGTCCCAGCCACCTTGGCCGCCGCCGGCCTGGATCCGCAGCAGCTGCTTGCGGTAGTTCCACTCATACAGGGCCTTGGCCTCGTCGAGGCCCTCGTAGCACTGGAGGCGAATCAGCTCGCGGCCGGTGGCACGGGAGAGCGCCTTCGCCAGCTCGGTCTTGCCGACGCCGGCCGGCCCCTCGACGAGGACGGGCTTGCCGAGCTGCTGGGCGAGGAAGGAAACCAGCGCCGCGGACTCGTCGGCGAGGTAGCCGACGCCGGCCAGCGCCTCCTTGACCTCGGCAACGGAGCTATCGGGCTTGGATTTGGGCATGCGATCTGCGCAGCGATGATAATCCGGCGTCGTGCTCGACCTTGTCCCGCCACTCGCCGCCCTGCTGCCGCAGAGCGCCAATCCCTACATCGCGCTGATGTTGATCGGGTTCGTCTTCGGCATCCTCGGCCACCTGACCCGCATCCGCTGGCTCGTCGCGGCAGGCGTGATTTTGATCTTCCTCGGCGTCTTCGTCCTTCCCCTGGCGGCCAACCTGACGACGGACGACAGACCGCCGCCGGTCGACACATCTCGCTAGACCCCCGGCCGCGGGCTGGCTCGACCCCCTGTTCTCGTGCCCAATCGCAAGGGCGGCGAGGAGCCGGGGCTCGAGGCGGTAGCCGGGGGGCAATAGCCTTACCATCCTTCGAGCTCGACCCCCGACGCCTCAGGAGGCACCGCCTTGAACCGACTCCGACTCTTCTTCCTGTTCGCCGCCATGCTGGCGCTGGCGACGGCCTTCGCAGCCTGTGGCGAGGACGATGGAGGCGGGGATGGCGGCGACCCCCAGGCGGTCGTCGACAGAGCGACCTTCGAGGGGGTCGAAAGCGGTGACCTCGACCTCTCGCTTGCGATCGACGTCAAAGGCGACGAAGGGGGTCGCGTCGACGTCAGCCTTTCGGGGCCGTTCGAGGACGAAGGCGAGGATCGGCCTCCGCAGTTCGATCTGACGGCAAAGGCCGACGGCTCGGTCGGCGGCGAAGACATCAACTTCGAAGGCGGCCTGGTGCTGCTGTCGGGCAAGGCCTTCGTCAACTACGAAGGGGTCGATTACGAAGTTGACCCAATCACCTTCAGCTTTGTCGAAACCCTGCTCGAAGAAGCGCAGAAACAGGAAAAAGGCCAGGCGGCCGAGGGCAGCGCTTGCGAAGAGGCAGTCAGCGAACTGGAGGTCGGCAACTTCATCGACAACCTGAGCGACGACGGCAGCGCCAGCGTCGACGGCACGAGCACGACGAAGGTGAGCGGCGACCTCGACGTGCCGGGGGCCTTCGATGCCTTGACCGAACTCGTCGATGAGCCCTCGTGCAAAGCGCAGCTCGATGCCGCGGGCCCGCTCCCGGGGGCCGATGAACTCGACGAGGCCAAGGGCGAGGTCGAAAGCGCCCTGAAAGAGACCCACGTCGACCTCTACGTCGGCGACGACGACATCGTGCGCAGGGTCGCGGCTCAGTTCTCGGTCGAGCCCGAAGAAGCCGGCGAAGTGCAGACCGTCGACCTCGATCTCGAGCTCACTCTCAACGCGGTGAACGAGGAGCAGGAGATCTCCGCGCCGGGGAGCCCGAAGCCGCTCAGCGACCTCTTCATAAAGCTCGGGGTCAATCCGCTCGAACTGGTGGGCGCGGCCGAAGGCGGCGACATCGGCGGCCTGCTCGAAGGGCTGGGCAGCGCCGTTGGCGGCGGCTCATCCTCAGGCGGCGGCTCGTCATCCGGTGGCGGATCGTCGTCGGAGAGCGGCCAGCAGGCTTATCTCGATTGCCTAAAAGGGGCCACAACCCCGGTCGACATCCAGGCCTGCACGGCGAAGCTCAGGTAGGGCCGGCGAGGCTAGCCGACTCCGAAGAGGCCTTTGTGAAGTTCAACCCCGCCTTCCTCCGCACGGCCCACGGTTGGCCGTATCTGCTGACACCGCTGATACCGGCCGCGGTGGTCCTAGACCTGGCCGGCTCCTCCGCCGGCCTCGTCTTCGTCATCTCGGCGCTCGGCATCGTGCCGACGGCGGCATTGATGGGGCGGGCGACGGAGGAGCTTGCGTCCCGCTCGGGACCGGGCATCGGCGGCCTGCTCAACGTCACCTTCGGCAACGCGCCGGAGCTGATCATCGCCCTCTTCGCACTCGGCCACGGCCTGCACGAGGTGGTCAAGGCGTCGATCGTCGGCTCGATCATCGGCAACATCCTTCTCGTCCTCGGCGCCGCGATGCTGGCCGGCGGCCTGGGCCGGGAGAAGCAGACCTTCAGCAGGACCGCCGCCAGCGCGCAGACGTCGATGTTGCTGCTGGCGGCCGCGGCGCTTCTGATGCCGGCGATATTCGAGCTGGTGGAGGGCCAGGGCCTGCCCGCCCCGACCGCCGAGGTGATCAATTACGGCTCGACGATCGAGCACCTCTCCCTGGCGGTGGCGATCGTTCTGATCGCCACCTACATCGCCGGGCTCGTCTTCTCCCTCAGGACCCATCGCGACATCTTCAACCCCGAGTACGAGGAGGAGGACACCTGGGGCTGGTCGGTTCGCACCTCGGTGATCGCACTGGCGATCGCGGGCGTCCTGGTCGGCTTGATGTCGGAGATCCTGGTCGGCTCGATCAGCGAGGCCTCGCACTCGGTCGGGCTATCGGAGTTCTTCATCGGTGCGATCGTCGTCGCGATCGTCGGCAACGCGGCCGAGCACTGGGTTGCGGTGCTTGTCGCGATGAAGAACAAGATGGACCTCGCCGTCAACATCGCAATCGGCTCCAGCGCCCAGATCGCCCTCTTCGTCGCCCCGATGCTGGTACTCGCCTCCTTCTTCATCGGGCCGCATCCGCTGGCGCTCGTCTTCAACGGCTTTGAGCTCGGCGCGATCCTGCTGGCGATCATGATCGCCAACCACATTTCCCAGGACGGCGAATCGAACTGGCTCGAGGGAGTGCAGCTGCTCGCCGTCTACGTAGTGCTCGCTCTGGCCTTCTACTACGCCTGACCTGCAGCAGCGAGTCGAGCTTCGCAGGGAGAAGGCCGGGCGAAGTTCGCATAGTCTCGGCCTGTGGAAGCCCTCCTCCTTCTCCTCAGCTTCGCGGTGATCCTCGCCGGGGCTCTGCTGTTCACCAACGCGGTCGAGTGGCTGGGCCACAGGCTGGCGCTCGGCGAGGGCGCGGTCGGCAGCCTGCTGGCGGCGGTGGGGACGGCGATGCCGGAGACCCTGATCGCCGTCGTCGCCCTGATCGGGGCGAAGGAGGGCGCCGACCAGGTGGCGATCGGCGCGATCGTCGGTGCGCCCTTCCTCCTGGCCACCCTGGCGATGGGCCTGGTCGGCCTCTTCGCCTACCTCTATCGCAACCGTCGCACCCAGGGGCTGGAGCTGAACGCCCACCGCCCGACGCTGGAGCGCGACCTGCTCTTCTTCCTCACCTTCTTCGCCCTTGCCCTGGCGTTCGCCTGGGGGGCGCCGGACCCGCTCAGGATCACGATCGGGATCCTCGCCATCCTCTCCTATCCCCTCTACATCCGCCGCACCCTGAGGGGCGGGGGCGAGGTGCAGGATCACGAGACGCTGGACCCGTTGATCTTCGAGCGCCGCGGTGACCGGCGCAAGGAGCCAAGCTCGTTTCTATGCGTGGTTCAGTTGCTCGTCGGGCTGGGGGCGATGGTCGGTGGCGCACACCTCTTCGTCGAGGAGCTGTTGCACATCGCCGAGGCCATCGGCGTCGAGGCGCTCGTCCTCGCCCTGATCCTCGCGCCTCTCGCAACCGAGCTGCCGGAGAAGGTCAACAGCTTCTTCTGGGTCCGCGAAGGAAAGGACTCGCTCGCGCTCGGCAATATCACCGGCGCAATGGTCTTCCAGTCGACGATCCCGGTCGGGATAGGTCTCATCTTCACTGACTGGGAGCTGAGCGGCTACGCGGCCCTCTCCCTCGTTCTCGGCCTCGCCGGCGGCTTCCTCGCCTACGAGGTCCTGCATCGTCGCAGCCGCTTCGGCCTGCCCGCAGTCGTCGCCTGGTTCGCTCTCTACGCGTCGTTCATAGTCATCGTCGCGCTCGGCGCTTGATCAGCTTCAGCGTCTTTTTCTGAGTCGCCGCGGTCCCGCCCGCCGGCGTGAAGGTGACAGTTAGTTTCACTTTGGCTTTGCCTTTTTTGGCGAGCTTGCGTTTTGCTTTGCCTTTGGCTTTGACCGCGAGCTTCAAGGTGCCACCGGCTTTCGCCGATTTGGTTACCGCGACTATCCTTTTGCCGGCCAGGGCGACAGTGCCCGGGCCGGGCACTGTGACCGGCAGCTTCGCGGTTCCCTTCTTCTTGTTCAGCTTTGGTTTGCCGATCGTGAAGCTGTTGGAAGGCACCGCATGGGGAGCGCTCGTCTGCGAGGTCGATCCAGCATGGTTGGTCGCCGTCACCCGGCAGCTGTAGTTGCCGGGTGGGCTTGCGGCGATCGAGCTCGAGTTGGCGCCCGCGATCTCGGCGCCGTCGCGGATCCATTGGTAGGAGAAGCCCTGCGGCGCCCGATAGAAGAAGGCCGGCAGGATGTCGGCGCCCCAGCTTCCCTGCGAGCAGGCGAGCGTCGTTCCCGGCGCGGTGCCGCCGCTTACCGTCGGTGCGCCGGCTCCGGCGGGCTTCTTGAGCAGAACGGGAAAGACCGGGGCTTCGGTCGTCGGGGTGCTCGTGCCGAGATCGCCGCCGCCACCGTTCCCCTGCCAGTTGGCGTAGGAGATCGTGTTGGCACCGAAGTTACCCCAGTAGGCCCGCTGTGCTTCTGGGTCCAGTGCGACTCCCTCGGGTCCGGCGATTTCGGCGCCGGTCGTGTCGAGGCTGCCGAAGCCGCCGCTGCCGTCGATGTTGGCGAAGGCGACTTCGTTTTCTATGTAGCTGGGCCAGTAGATCCGCCCCGACGCCGGATCGAGTGCCACGCCGGCCGGGCCCGTCAGCGGTCCCGTGAAGACGACGCCCCCACCGCCACCACCGAGGCTGGCAAACGCGATCGAGCCCGCGTCGAGAGTGCCGCCGGCGAAGTTCGCCCAGTAGATCCGCCCGCCCGCCGGATCTATCGTGATCCCGCTTGGTTCTTCGACCGGGGCGATGCCGGTGTCGAGGTCGGCACCACCGCTGCCGTCGAGGTTCGCGACGGAGATGGCGTCGTTGCCGAGGTTGGCCCAGTAGAGCTTGCCGCCGATCGGGTCGATCGCCAGCCCGGAGGGGACATCGAGGCTGGCGCTGCCGCCGATCGCGAGATCGCCGCCGCCGCTGCCGTCGAGGTTCGCGAACGAGATCCGGTTGTCAGCGGTGTTGGTCCAGTAGATCTTGCCCCGCGACGCGTCGATCGCGACGCCTTCCGGGCCGTCGGCGGTTGTCCCGGTGGTGCCGAGATCGGCGCCGAAGCCGCCAGCCAGCGGGGCGAAGGAGATGCTGTTGCCTTCGTAGTTGCCCCAGTAGACGCTGTCGGCCGCCGACGCTGAGGAAACCGCCATCGCGAGGGCCGCCACCAGCACTATCAGGCCGTTTGTCGTCTTCATCCGTCGAGTGCCCACGTTCGTTGCTACCTCCTGGTGTTAGGTGTTGGCAGCCGTGGCCAGCTCGGCAAGGGCCTTTAGCACGAGGTCGTCATGTTGTTTCGGTGAAACCTTGGGGAAGACCTTGGCGATCTTGCCCTCGGGGTCGATCAAGAAGGTCGCTCGCTGCACGCCCCAGTACTTCTTGCCGTACATCGACTTCTCGACCCAGGTGCCGTAGGCGTCGGCAACCGCGTGGTCGGGGTCGGCGAGCAGGGTGAAGTCGAGGTCGAACTTGTCGGCGAACTTCTTCACGTCCTCAACCGAGTCGGGGGAGACCCCCAGCACACGGGCGCCGGCGCGCTTGTAGTCGGCGCGGCGGTCGCGGATGCCGCAGGCCTGCGTCGTACAGCCCGGGGTATCGGCACGGGGGTAGAAGTAGAGGACGACCGTTTCGCCGCGCAGCTCCGAAAGGGTGAGGGGATTGCCGTCCTGGTCGGAGAGGGTGAAGTCGGGGGCGCTGCTACCGGCCTCCAGCATCAATCCTCGCGCCCGGGGTCCTGCCCCGCCTCGCCATCGTCGAGCTCGCTGTCGCCCTGTTCCAGCGCGGTCTCCGATACGGAGCTGCTGGCGCCGGGGTGGTAATGGGTTTGAAAGCTCTCCAGCAGCCGGTCGCGCGAGTCTTCGTCGACGGGCACCTCGTCGGAGATCCGCACCCAGTCCGCGCCCTCGTAGGCCTCCATGTTGAAGACCTCCTGATCGAGGGAGGTCGAGTCGTCGACCACCACCAGGACCTCGGTCTGGGGGTTGAAGTAGGTGCCGGGCTGCACCAGCAACTGCTCGATCTCGTAGAGGTTGTCCTCGGTGGGGCCGGCCATCACTGTCCCAATCGTATGAAATCCGCGAGCTGGCGCTCGGTCTCGGCCTTCACGTCCAGCGGCTCCTCGCCCGCTCGCATGCGCCGTTCGTTATGGGCGATCACGACCGCGCGGACCTCCTCGCGCAGCTTCTGGTCGAGGTCAGGGGCGGTGTGGCCCGCGGACTCGAGCAGGCGGGTCATCTCCGCCTCGACGTCGATCGGCGCCTCGCCGCGCTGCAGGCGGCGGTAGGACTTGGCCTCCAGCATCTGTCGGGCCTCGGCTGCCTGCAGGGCTTTGTCGACCGGTGGCTCGGGCGCGTTCAGACGCGGTGGGGGGAGGGCGGCTTCGATCCCGAAGCGGCCCTTGCCAAGGCCTTGCCAGGCGGGTCCGGAATTGGCAAAAGCGGTGGCGGCGATGGGTAGGGAAACAAGTGTGATCGCCGCCAGCACGTAACCGCTTTGGATTCCGATCATGCTCACGATTAACGCCATCCTCAGAAAGACTACGACTCCCACGTCGAGCTGGCCATCCGGTAGTCTTGACGCTGGTTGACTGACCAGTCAATCGACCGACTTCGCGAGAAAAGGAGCCTCGAGCAGTGGTTGACTTCACCCTGACCGACGAGCAGAAGGATCTGCGCGAGCTGGCGCACAACTTCGCTGAGAAGGAGATCCGAAAGGTCGCCTGGGAGTACGACAAGGACGGCACCTGGCCCCAGGACATCATCGACAAGGCCTGGGAGGTGGGGTTGATGAACACCCACATTCCGGAGGCCTACGGTGGGCCGGGCCTCGACTACCTCTCCGGATGCCTGATCGAGGAGGAGATGGGCTGGGGGTGCTCCGGCATCGGCACCAGCCTGATGGCCAACGGCCTCGCCTCGGCGCCGGTCACTCTCGGCGGCTCCGACGAGACGAAGAAGAAATACCTGGGCATGCTCAGCGAGGAGCCCAAACTCGCCTCCTTCTGCCTTACCGAGCCGGATGCCGGCTCCGACGTCTCGGGGATGAAAACCCGCGCTGTCAAGCAGGGCGACAAGTACGTCATCAACGGCTCCAAGTGCTTCATAACGAATGGCACCTACGCCGACTGGTTCACGGTTTACGCCAAGACCGACCCAGAGGCCGGCCATCGTGGAATCAGCGCCTTCGTCGTCGACGCCACCCTTCCCGGGGTGACGGTCGACAAGAAGGAGGACAAGATGGGCCAGCGGGCATCGAACACCGCGACCATCTCCTTCAACGACGTGGAGATCCCGGCCGAGAACCTGCTCGGCGAGGAGAACAAGGGCTTCAAGCTGGCGATGATGACCCTCGACCGCACCCGCCCGGGCGTCTCGGCGATGGCCGTCGGCATCGGCCGCGCCGCACTCGAGTACGCCACGAACTACTCCAAAGAACGGGTCCAGTTCGGCGTGCCGATCGCGATGCATCAGGCGATCCAGTTCATGATCGCCGACATGGCGACCAAGGTCGAGGCCGGGCGCCTGCTGGTCTGGAACTCTGCGGTCCTGCTCGACCAGGGCCTCCGCAACAGCAAGGTTTCCTCGATGGCCAAGCGCTTCGCCGCCGACTCGGCGATGGAGATCACCGTCGACGCCGTGCAGGTATACGGCGGCTACGGCTTCATCAAGGAGTACCCGGTGGAGAAACTGATGCGCGACGCCAAGATCATGCAGCTCTACGAGGGCACCAGCCAGATCCAGCGCCTGGTGATCGCCAAAGAAGTGCTGCTGCCGCGCCAGGCCGACGGGCCCACCCCGGAGGCCGAGGCGGCGAAGGCTGCCGAGAGCAGCCAGGCCGAGCAGGCCGCGGCCACTGTTTAAGCGCTGCGGTCGCCCTCTAAACGCTTAGGGCAGGGGTCCTAAAAGAAAAGCCGCCGGTCCGCAAGGGCCGGCGGCTTTTCTTTAGGCGACGCGAGGGGCGGCTGGGTTCTGGCGCGCGGCCTTCTGGCGCTTGACTTTCTCCAGCTCGACCTTGCGCAGGCGGATCGATTCAGGCGTCACTTCGACGCACTCGTCCTCGCGCAGGAACTCGAGCGAGTTCTCCAGCGAAAGCCGCGTCGCCGGAGTCAGGCGCACCAGCAGGTCGGCGCTGGCGGCGCGCACGTTGGTCTGGTGCTTTTCCTTGATCGCGTTGACGTCGAGGTCCTCGGCGCGGGCGTTCTCGCCGACGATCATTCCCTCATAGACCTCCTCGCCGGGGCCGACGAAGAGGGTGCCGCGATCCTGGAGGCTGAAGAGGGCGAAGCTCGCCGTGCTGCCGCGCCGGTCGGCGACCAAAGCGCCGGTCTGGCGGGTGCGCAGCTCTCCGGCCCACGGCTCCCAGCGATCGAAGACGTGATGCATGATGCCGGTGCCGCGGGTCTCGGTGAGGAACTCGGTGCGGAAGCCGATCAGGCCGCGAGCCGGCACCAGGTACTCCATCCGCACCCAGCCGGTCGAATGGTTGACCATCTGCTCCAGACGACCCTTGCGCGAGGCCAGCAGCTGGGTCACGGCGCCGACATGGTCCTCCGGCACGTCGATTGCCAGCAGCTCGACCGGCTCGTGGACCTTGCCGTCGATTTCCCGGGTGAGCACCCGCGGCTGCCCGGCGGTCAGCTCGAAGCCCTCGCGTCGCATCAGCTCCAGCAGCACGACCAGCTGCAGCTCTCCGCGCCCCTGGACCTCCCAGGCATCGGGCCGCTCGGTGTCGAGGACGCGGATCGAGACATTGCCGACCAGCTCGGCGTCGAGGCGATCGCGAACCTGGCGGGCGGTCAGTTTGCTGCCCTCTTTGCCGGCCAGCGGCGACGTGTTTATCCCGACGACGATCGAGAGTGAGGGCTCATCGACGCTGATCACCGGCAGGGGCCTGGGGTCTGCGGGGTCGGCGAGGGTCTCGCCGATCGTCACCTCTTCCATCCCGGCGACGGCGATGATCTCGCCCGGGCCGGCTTCCTCGGCGGCGACGCGTTCCAGCGCCTCGGTCACGAAGAGCTCCGACACCGTTGCCCGCTGGACGCTGCCGTCGGCGCGGCACCAGGCAATCGGCTGGCCGTTGCGGATCGTCCCGTTGCGGACCCGGCAGAGCGCCAGGCGGCCGAGGTAGGGCGAGGCATCCAGGTTCGTGACATGCGCCTGCAATGGGTGGTCGGGCTCGTACTGCGGGGCGGGGATCTTCTCCAGCATCAGGTCGAGCAGGGGGGAGAGGTCCGTTCCCTCGACGCCCTCCTCGAGCGATGCCCAGCCCGCCTTGGCGTTGGTGTAGACGATGGGGAAATCGATCTGGTCCGAATCGGCGTCGAGATCGATGAAGAGCTCATAGACCTCCTCGACCACCTCGGCGATGCGGGCATCGGGGCGGTCGACCTTGTTGACCACCAGGATCACCGGCAGTTTGGCCTCCAGCGCCTTTCGCAGCACGAACCGCGTCTGCGGGAGCGGCCCCTCGGAGGCGTCGACCAGCAGCAGCACCCCGTCGACCATGGTCAGGCCGCGCTCGACCTCACCGCCGAAGTCGGCGTGCCCGGGGGTGTCGACGATGTTGAGCTTTACGCCCTCGTAGTCGACGGCCGTGTTCTTGGCCAGGATCGTGATTCCCTTCTCGCGCTCGAGGTCCATCGAGTCCATCACCCGCTCGGCCACGTCCTGGCCTTTGCGGAAGGCCCCGGATTGCCAGAGCATCGCGTCGACGAGCGTGGTCTTGCCATGGTCGACGTGGGCGACTATGGCGATGTTTCGGAGGCTGTTTTGGCTGACTGCCATGGCGAGAGGAGAGTAGGGGACGAGGCCCGGCGGGCTAATCGGTGCCCAGAACGACGACGCCCGCCTTGAGGCGGGCGTCGAAACTGCGAAGTGCGACGGGTGCTACGAGGTCGGCTGAACGTTCGAAGCCGCCGGGCCTTTGGGGCCCTCCTCGGTCTCGTAGCTCACTTTCGAACCCTCGGTCAAGGACCGGAAGCCCTCGGAGAGGATCGCGCTGTGATGTACGAAGACATCCTGCGAGCCGTCATCGGGTGTGATGAACCCGTAGCCCTTATCGTCGCTAAACCACTTAACAGTTCCAGTGGGCATGCATTGCCTCCACTTCATGTGCTGCGAACGCGGAGGATGCGGTGAAGCAACGACGCGAGCGCTAGACACAGCTTCGCCGGATTCCCCGGCCCAATCGCTGGGGACCGTAGCAGGCTTGGCCTACGGGACGCCGTACGCGTTTCCCTGCAGGTGCCTCTGCGAGGAGGGGACCGCTCGGATCGCCGCTTGGCCGTGTTTAGGAGAGTTCGGAAGCCGTCGATACGTCGAGTTAATGGTCCCTGCCGGAATACTCCCTCTCCAGCTGCGTCTCTTGATCGCCGCCCTGGCCGCGGCATGCGTCCTGGCCCCCATGGCCGCTGCCCGCTCCGGGGACGGGGAGCTCTCACCCAGACTGGCGGAGCTGGCAAAGCCGTCAGTCCGTACGGCATCCGCCGCTGAGCAGGCAAGGGCCCTAAGCCTCGCCCCCACGGGCGCCGGCAGCCTGCTGCGGCAGGGCAATCGCGTTCTCGCCGACGTCCGTTTCGAGCACGGCGCCACCGCCGCCGCCGAGGACCTCCGCGCGGCCGGGGCCCAGATCGTCCACGTCAGCGACCGTTACGAGACGGTCACGGTGGCCGCCAGGCCCGCCGAGCTGGGAGCCCTCGCCGGGGTGGCCGGAGTTGTGGGCGTCACCGAGATCCTCGCGCCGATCACGTCGGCCACCTCCTGCGCCGGCCTCGTCACCTCGGAGGGCGACGCCCAGCTTGGCGCGCCGGCGGCCCGCACGGACTTCAACCTCGATGGCGCCGGCGTCACGGTGGGGGTCCTCTCCGACTCCTTCGACCTCGACGGCGGCGCCCCGACCCGCGCGGCCGGCGATGTGGCAACAGGCGACCTTCCGGGCCCCGGCAATCCCTGCGGCCGCACGGTTTCGGTAAATCGCCTCAACGACTCCTACGCGCCCCTGCTACCGAGCAGCCCAGCCCCAGCCGACGAGGGGCGCGCGATGGCCCAGATAGTCCACGACCTGGCGCCCGGCGCCTCGCTCGCCTTTGCGACCGCCTTTCTCGGCCCCACCTCATTTGCCAGCCAGATCAGAAGGCTTGCCTCTCCGGTTGCCGCCGGCGGGGCAGGGGCGAGCGTGCTCGTGGACGATGTGACCTATCTCGAAGAGCCGTTCTTCCAGGATGGGCCGATTGCGGTAGCCGCTAACGAAATGGCCGCCCGTGGGGTTGCCTATTTCTCAGCGGCAGGCAATAACAACCAGATCGACGCCGAAGGGCACGACGCCGCCTCCTGGGAGGCAGGCGAATTCCGCGACTCCGGCGGCTGCCCGGCGGAGGTACCGGCGTTTGCCGGCCACTGTTTGGACTTCGATCCAGGCGCTGGTACCGACCGAACCCTGGAGATCACGGTTGGCCCAGACGAGACATTGATCGCTGACCTGCAGTGGGCGCAGCCCTGGTACGGGGTCAAAACCGATCTAGATGCCTACGTGCTCGATGGCAGCACGGTGGTCGGCGAAAGCGAGGACCCCAACACCGATCCCTCGGTCGATAGGCCGGTTGAGATCGTCTCTTGGGAAAATCCCGGCGATCCAGGCGATCCGAGCCAGTCCAAAACCGTCAGCCTTGTCATCAACCGCTGTGACAGCGCCTGCGGCACCGCGAGAGCGCTCGCGCACGTGGAGCTGGAGGGGACGAGTGGCGGCGACGCGGGCACTCCCCGGGTCAAAGTCGTCTTAGCTGGGAACGGCGGCGATGTGAGCCTTGCCGAGCATTCAACGTCCTCGGCAGGTGACACGGTCGGCCCAACCATTTTCGGCCACAGCGGCGCCACTGGCGCCATCGGCGTCGCGGCGGTTCCCTTCTTCAACAGCTCGACCCCGGAGGAATACTCCTCACGCGGACCGGTTGCGCACTACTTCGGCCCCGTCACCAGCACGTCTCCGGCACCGGCATCCGCCCAGACGATCTCCAAGCCCGACCTGGCGGCGACGGATTGCGGCCTCACCACCTTTTTCGTCCCGAGGGAGATCCCCGGCATCCATCGCTTCTGCGGCACGTCGGCTGCCGCTCCGCATGCGGCTGCCGTCGCGGCCTTGATGCGGGAGGCCAACCCGTCGCTGCCGCTGAGTCAGCTGCGCACGGCTCTCGCCGCCACCGCAAGGCCGGTGGGCCTCTTCGGGCCCGATGCGGTGGGTGCCGGCCTGGTCAACGCCTACGGCGCGGTGCGCAGCGTCGCTTTGCCCCCGCTCGTCAAAATCACCAACCCACCCAATCCGGTGAGCAAAAACCGCTCCCCGAGCATCGCCTTCACGGCGAACCGTCCGGTCGCCTTCAGCTGCACACTGGACGGCAGTCCGCTGTTTCCCTGCACGACGCCATTCGTTCCCTCTGAGCCGCTCGGCAACGGCTTGCATGGATTCGCCGTTCAAGGGGTGGATCTGGCCGGGCGGGTCGGCTCGAGCAGCACCGTCTCCTTCACGGTCGACACGAGACGGCCTCGAACCTTTCTTCGCAAGCGGCCCCGCAAGACGCTTCGCACCCGCCATCGGCGCGCCAAGGCGGTTTTCGCCTTCCGCTCAAACGAGCAGGACGTCACCTTCGTCTGCCGCGTCGACAGAGGCCTCTATCGCTTCTGCCCGCGCCGCCTCGTGAGGCGATTCGGCATCGGCGAGCACGTCCTGCGCGTCAAAGCGGTCGACAAAGCCGGCAACGACGACGCCACCCCGGCCGTCTACCGCTTCCGCGTCAAGCACGTGACTTAAAAAGTCCTCTCTTTCGGCCGATAACTGGAGTAGTGATGTCGTCGCCCAAAATGCTCCGCCGCTGGGCGGCTGTCTCGATCTCTGCCCTGGCCCTAGCCTGCATCCTGATCCTGACTCCTGTCGCGGCCGCCAAGCGATCCGGCGGGGGAGGTCTTTCGGCTCGGCTGGCGGACCTCGCAAAGCCATCGATACACGGGCTGTCATCCGGCGAGCAGGCGAAGGCTCTAAGTCTCGCCCCGAAGGGGCCGGGCAGTCTGCTGCGCAAAGGCTCGCGTGTTGTGGTCGACGTTCAGCTCGATCGCGTAACCCATGCAAGCGTCGACGACATGCGGGCGGCCGGTGCAGAGGTGGTCAATGTCAGCCACCGCTACGAGACGATCACGGTTGCGACAAGGCCGGAGGATCTCGGCGACTTGGCTGCGGTGGCGGGAACAGACGCCGTCACCGAGGTGCTTACTCCGCTTGCCCTCGCGGCTTCGGGGTGCCCCGCCGGCGCCACCGTTTCGGAGGGCGACCAACAGCTGCGTGCGGCTGAAGCAAGGTCTGAATTCAGTGTCGATGGCAGCGGCACCACGCTGGGCGTTCTTTCCGATTCGTTCGACCGCGACAGCAGCGGGGTCACCAATGCCGCCGCCGATGTAGGCACAGGGGACCTTCCGGGGCCGGTAATCCCTGCGGTCACACATCGCCGGTCAACATCCTTGACGACTCAGAACCCGAAGGGGCGGATGAGGGAAGAGCTATGGCTCAGATCGCCCACGACCTCGCCCCTGGGGCTGCTCTCGCTTTCGCCACCGCCTTCACCGGCGATATCGCATTTGCTGAAAACATCGAATCGCTCGCAAAGCCGCCGGCGCAAGGGGGCGCTGGAGCCGACGTCATTGTCGACGACGTCATTTACTTCGACGAGCCGTTCTTCCAAGACGGCCCGATCGCGGCCGCGGTGAACAAAGTCACGGCCGGTGGGGCTGCCTACTTTTCAGCTGCCGGCAACGAGAACCTGATCGACGGCAAAGGACGGGATATCGCGTCCTGGGAGTTACCCAGCTTCCGCGATTCCTCAAGCTGCCCCGTCGCCCTTGCCGCCACGGGGGCCGGAATCGACCACTGCATCGACTTCAATCCGGACCCCGAAAAAGTGGACAGCACATTTGGGATTACGGTCGCTGCCGGAGAAACCTTAACCCTCGATCTTCAGTGGGCGGAACCGTGGTTCGGCGTTGCGACGGACCTCGATGTGTACTTGCTCAATGCGGAAGGCAATCCGCTCAAAGTCAAAGGCGACCTGGTTGAGAGCACATCCAACAACGTCGGCGGCGAGCCGTTCGAGTTCCTGCAGTGGGAAAACGGCGGTTCGACTCGCCAGGTGCAGGTCGCGATCAATCGCTGCTCAGCGGTTTGCAATCCGCTGGCGAGTGGAACGGCAACCCCCCGCACCAAATTCGTCCTGCTTCAGAACGGCGGGGGCATAACGGCGACGGAGTATCCGAGCTCGGTCGGCGGCGACATCGTGGGACCGACGATCTTTGGCCACAGCGGCACCGCGGGTGCGATCAGCGTCGCGGCGGTTCCCTTCTTCAACAGCTCGACCCCGGAGGAATACTCCTCACGCGGCCCGGTGACGCACTATTTCGGGCCAGTGAGCGGAATCATTCCAGCGTCCCCACTGCCCCAGCCCGAAACGCTCTCCAAGCCGGATATTGCAGCCACCGACTGCGGCGTAACGACGTTTTTCGCCTTTCAGGCCGCTGGGGGTGTCTGGCGGTTCTGCGGTACCTCGGCCGCCGCGCCCACGCGGCGGCTGTTGCCGCCTTGATGCTGGAGAAAGATCCGGCCGCCACGCCGACGGCAATACGGTCTGCGCTGACGGACAGCGCCGTCGCGGTGGGCGCCTTCGGTCCCTGCTCAGTTGGGGCGGGCCTTGTGGAAGCAAAGGGGGCGATCCAGGCCCTCCTTAGTCCACCGCTGGAGGCCGGGTCGGGAGCAGTTTGCGATCCTCCCGAGCCAGGAGAGGTCGAGCCCGAAGCAGAACCTTCATCACCCCCTGCGCCTCCTGCTATTCCTTCTCCAACCGAGAGCCCGTCCCCGGTTGCGCCGCCGCCCTCCGCTGAGGGAGACAAGGCTGCGCCTACAACCCTTTTCCTACGGCGCCCTTCGAAGATCGTTCGCACCGGGGGGCGGCGGGCGAGGGTGGTTTTCCGGTTTGGCTCCGATGAGGCCGGCGTCTCCTTCTTCTGTCGTGTGGACGGGGCTCCGTTCCGGGTTTGCTCGGCTCGGCTGGCGCGGCGCTTGGTGCTCGGCAAGCACGTCGTCCGGGTGAAAGCGCGGGATGCGGCGGGCAATGTCGACGGCACACCGGCCGTTTACCGCTTCGCCGTGCAGCGGCGCGTCTGATTGAGCGGCCCGGCTGCGCCGGCACCTCACGGCTAGCTCTGCAGCCGCTCCGCCAGGCCCGAATAGCGGGCTCCGCCCCTGTCGCGGCTGACCGCCGTTTCCAGAACGCCGAGGTCGCCGACCAAGACGCAGGTGTCGCGGGCGCGGGTGATGGCCGTGTAGAGGAGGGGGCGGCTGAGCATCCGCAGGTGCGAGCGGTGGCAGACGGTGACGACCACCGGGACTTCGCATCCCTGGGCCTTGTGGACGGAGATCGCGTAGGCAAGGCGCAGGTCCCCCGCTTCGTTGTAGGGGATCAGCAACGAGCCGCCCTCGTCCATGTCGACGACGATCGCTTCCTCACGGGGGTCGTCGGAGCGGAGGAAGACGATCGAGCCGTTCATCAGCCCCAGGTCATGCGAATTGCGGGTCTGTATGAGGCGGTCGCCGATGCGGAAGCGGCCGTTGAGCGCCGGCCTGCCCCGCGGGTTGAGCTGCTCGCGCAGGCGCTCGTTGAGGGCGTTGATGCCGACCCCTCCCCGATACATCGGCGCCAGCACCTGCACATCGCGGATCGGGTCGCAGTCGAACTCGTTCGGCGCCTGGTCGGAGACCACGTCGACGACGGCCTCGAGCGCCGCGTCCGGGTTGGCGCGTTCGATGAAGAAGAAGTCGTGTTCCTGGTCGCCCTCCGGCTCCAGGTGGGGGGGCGGCCGCGGTTGATCTCGTGCGCGGCGGTGGTGATCATCGAGCGCGCCGCCTGGCGGAAGATGCGGTTGAGCCTGACCACGGGGACGATTTCGGACTCGATCAGGTCCTCGAAGGGCTTGCCGGCGCTGATCGGCGGCAGCTGGTCGGCGTCGCCGACGAAGACGATGTGGGTCGACTCGGCAAGGCCCCCGAGCAGGATCTCGGCCAGCCGCAGGTTCAGCATCGAGGACTCGTCGACGATGACGAGGTCAACCGGGAGCGGATGGTCTGGTTTGTAATGGGGCTCCCGTCCCGGCGTCCACTCCAGCATGCGGTGAATCGTCTGCGCTTCGTGGTCGGTCGCTTCCTCCAGCCGGCGGGCGGCGCGGCCGGTGGGGGAGCAGAGAGCGATCTCGACTTCGGCTTCCATCGCCGCGGCCACGATCGCCCGCGTACAGACGGTCTTGCCGACGCCGGGGCCGCCGGTGAGGACCGAGATCCGTGAGGCAAAGGCGCCCTGGACGGCTTCCCACTGCTCGTCGGTGAGCCCTTCCTGGTGGCTTCGATCGGGCACGTGGTCAAGGGAGGGAGGAGCGCCGGCACGAGCGTGCAGGGTCTGGGCGACGGCGACCTCGCTGTCGAAGGTGCGCTCGCGATAGGCGAAGCCATGGTCCATGAGCAAACCGCGGGCGCCGAGCAGTACGTCTGGGTCGACCCGCATCTCGATCAGTCTTTCGGTGCGCCGCTCCAGCTCGCGCAGGGGCAGGTTGGTATGCCCCTCCTGCTCGGCGTCGGCGAGGGCGAAGATGGCGGCGGCCTGGGCGCGACGGTCCGACTCGGGGGGCACGTCGGTAGCGAGGGCGATTTTGTCGGCGCGGGCAAAGCCGATGCCTTCGATTTCGGTCAGCCGGTAGGGGTCTTCGTGCAGGATCGCCATCGCTCGATCGCCGTAGCGGCCGTGGATCCGCCCCGCCAGATGAGCGAGCCCGTGCGGCGCAAGCTGGATGTGAAGATCGCGAATCGCACGGGACGCCTGCCAGGACTCAGCCGCCTCTTTGGCCTGCTTTTCGCTGATCCCCCGCAGTGACCCGAAGACTCCCGCCGGGCTGGCGGAGATCGCTTTCAACACCCCTTTGCCGTATTCGTCGACGAGATGTTCGGCGCGTGAGGGCCCGATATGGCGCAGGGAGGCGAGGTAGGCGATCAAGCCTTTGCGGTCGACGGGATCGAGGGGCAGCGCCCCGTCCGCCCGCAGCTGGCGCCCGTAGCGGGAATGGGTCTCCCACTCACCGCTGACTTCAGCCCGGTCTCCTCTCCTCAGGTGCGCGACCGGGCCGATCAGCCCAAACTCATCCCCCGATTCCTCGTCTTGCACCTCCATCACGGCGTAGCTGAAGTCCTCAGCCCTGAAGGTGACGCTCAACACCTCGATGGTCCCTGAATAGGTTGACTCATCGAGCAGGGTCAGGGTGCCGTTCACACACCTAAGCTAGCTGGTATCGAGGGCAATGAAAAGTCGGATTCGCGGACGTCCGGGCACGGTCTCTGCGACAGCTGCGAGCAGCAGAGATTGGTCCCCAATACGAGGGGCTCGGTCTTCTCGCTATGCCTGCGTTCGCGTACGGATCGAAGCTATCCGCGCTATCCGCGGGCCCCGGTGCTCAGCTGTTCTGGCCATCAGCCGCGGGAGCCCTCGCCGCCCCGATAGCGGCGCCGATCAGCCCAAAGCCGACGATGACGGCGCCGAGGCCGGCCAAGAAGCCGAGGATCGGCAGCAGAGCCGCAACCCGCAGGATCGCCAGGCCGGCGAGGAAGGCGAGGAGGCGCTCGTGGGGAGGCTTGACGATCGCCCGGCCAAGGGCCCAGGCCGCCGTCACGTAGGCGATCGCCGCAAGCGGCAGCAGCGCCAGCCCGAGCGCTATCGCCAAGGGCAGGCCGACGAGGGTGATCGCGGCGAGGACCGCGGTCAGCGGCAGGACGATCAGGATCGTGATCCCGATCGCGATCACCGGGCCGAGCCGCCCGCGAGCCCGCTCGAAGACGGCATCGGCGGCCCGCGGGGCGATCAGCAGCAAGAGGATGCCGAGCACGGCGGTCGAGATGCTCACCGTCATCCAGAGGGCGAAGGCCCCGATCAAGGAGGAGACGCCGACGGAGCCTCGCCAGCCCTCCTTTGCCGTTGTCCCTTCGACCAAGGCGCCGGGGGCAACCTGAGGCTGCTCGTCGCTGTAGCGTAGATCGCCGCCGACGGTGGCGGTCGAAAGCAGCCGCGCCTGGCCGCTCGCCATCACCAGGTCGCCGTCGATGCGGCCGGAGACGAGCGAGTCTCCGCTGAGCACGACCACGTCGCCGTCGACTCGGCCGGCGATCCTCGCGTCGCCGCTGACGATGAAGACCCCATCGACGGTTTCCCCGCGCTCGACCGTCACGTCGCCGCTGATGACGACAGCCGCGGCCGCCGTGCCGTCCCCACCCTTGCCGATCGCCGAGGGCGGCAAGGAGAGCAGGAGGAGCACCAGCAGGGCCGCACAGAGAACTGGGGAACGTCGCATCGTCCGGCCAGCCTAGCTCGCCCTGGACCCGGCTAGCGCGCCATCGGGTCGGGTTCGCCCAGCTGGGTGACGTCGGGCGCGTCGTAGGCCTCGCCGGCCTTGCCGCCGACGATCAGGAGGCGGATCCCGTCGTCTCCAGGCCAGACCTTGCGGGATACGCCCGGGCCGACTCGAGCCAGGTGCTCGGCATCGAGCGGAAAGCGCTCGCCTTCGATCTCCAGCTCCCCGCCACCGCCAAGGGCGACGTAGACCTCCTCCTGGCCGTCGTTCGCATGATCGTGCTCCGGATAACGGGCGAAGTTGGGCGGCATGTCGATGATCTGCAGGCCAAACGACTCCACGCCAAGCTCGGCTCGCGCGCGCTTATAGGCGCCGCGAAATATGGCCTCCATGTCGTCGATCTTCTTCACGGCGTAGGTGCTCATAGCTTCTCCTTGTCGGTGAGGCATAGATGAGGGTGCCGGGCGAGGCGCAGATGAGGGGCGCGTGGGTAGCGCCTCCTGGGTGGGCCCTCAGTCGAGCAGGCCGACCTGCCGCAGGATCGAGACGGAGTCCGAATAGACGTCCTTGCGCTTGATCAGGCCGCCCTCGAATGGGATCGAGTCGATCCCGTCCCAACTGATGACCCGGCCGCTGGGCGCCGCCTCGAGGTCGCCGCGGCGCATTGTCTTTGTATGGGTGGCGGTTGCCTTCCACTCCTGCACGACCAAGCCCTCGCGGACGTAGAGGCGCCGGGTCTCGAACCTGAGGTCTGGCCAGGTGTCGAAGATCGAGGCGATGTGCCGGCGCACGTCCTCGCCGCTCGCCGACTCGCCGGCCGTGTGATTGGCGAAGACCATGTCCGCTGCGTGCATCGCCATGATCGTGTCGAGGTCCTGGTTGTTCCAGGCCTCGTTGTAGCGGCCAATCGCCTGGGTCAGAGACTCGATGCCGTCCGCCTCGCTCATCGGCATCACTCTAAACCCGGTCGGTCATCATGCGGCGATGGCCGACGATCTGCCCACGCTCTCCTTCGGCTCTTCGCGAGGAGCTCGAGGGCTGGCTCGAAGAGAACCACGCCGACTCCAATGGGCTCTGGCTGAAGATCGCCAAGAAAGGCTCGGGCATCCCCAGCGTCAGCTATGCCGAGACGCTCGAGCTCTGCCTCTGCTTTGGCTGGATCGACAGCCAGAAGAGAGGCTTCGACGAGCGCTGCTTCCTGCAGCGGTTCACCCCGCGCAGGCCGCGGGGGAAGTGGTCGCGCATCAACCGAGAAGCGGCGCAGGCCCTGATCGATGCCGGCAGGATGCGTCCGGCCGGCCTGGCCGAGGTCGAGGCGGCGAAAGCCGACGGGCGCTGGGAGGCGGCCTACGAGGGCCAGCGCACCGCTGAGGTGCCGGCCGACCTCCGCCGCGAACTGAAGGCCAACGAAGCGGCGCGCGAGTTCTTCTCCACATTGGACAGCGCCAATCGCTACGCGATCATCTATCGGCTGAACGAGGCCAAGAAGCCGGAGACTCGCGAGCGGCGATTGCGGAAATTCGTCGCCATGCTGGAGCGGGGCGAAAAGATCCACGGCTGAGGCCGGCCATCGCCGTGTCTTTCGGTTCGCCGGGCCTTCGGCTGGCCGCGTGGGACCGCCGTACACTCGCGGGGTGGACCGCGCGCTTCTCGCTCAGACCCTCGCCGACGCCGGCGAGCCCTCCTATCGCGCCTCCCAGGTCTGGGAGTGGGTGGCGGGTGGGGTGGATGGCTACGAAGGAATGACCAATCTGCCGCTGGCACTGCGCGAGCGTTTGACCGGCTCAGTGCCCCTCTCCACGCTGACCCTGCAGGGGGAGGCGAAATCCGACGACGGCACCGTGAAGGCCCTCTTCCACACCGCCGACGGCAGGCCGCTCGAGGCGGTGCTGATGCGCTACCGCGACGGGCGCCGCTCGGTTTGCCTCTCCTCTCAGTCCGGCTGCCCCCTGACCTGCACGTTCTGCGCCACCGGCCAGATGAAGTTCGGCCGCAACCTGAGCGCCGACGAGATCCTCGACCAGGCGCTGCACTTTCGCCGCGTCGAGCCCGTCGACCATGTCGTCTTCATGGGCATGGGGGAGCCGACGATGAACCTCGATGCGGTGCTGGCGGCGTGCGAGCTGTTGCCCGACCTCGGCGTCACCCACCGCCGCACCGCTATCTCCACCGTCGGCTGGGTGCCGGGAATCGACCGCCTGACGGAGTGCGAGATGCCGCTCAGCCTCGCCCTCTCCCTGCACGCGCCAAACGACGAGCTGCGCTCACGCCTGATGCCGGTCAACGACCGCTACCCACTGGCCGAGGTGTTGGCCGCCTGCGAGCGCTACCGCGCTCGCCGTCGCCGCAAGGTCTTCGTCGAGTACGTGATGCTCGCCGGAGTCAACGACAGGCCTGAGCACGCCCGCGAGCTCGCCGCCCTGCTCGATCCCCGCGCATACAAGGTCAACCTGATCCCCTACAACCCGACCGGCGCCTACGATGGCTCTTCGCCGGAGCAGATCGAGCGCTTCCGCGCCGTCCTCGCCGAGCATCGCCTGACGGCGACGGTTCGCCTCACCCGCGGCCGCGACATCGACGCCGCCTGCGGCCAGCTCGCCGCGGCCGCCGCCGGCTAGCGCTTGATCGTGGCGGCAGCACGCGTCCGTCATCGGGTCGATCTGCCTGGCGGGGAGGCGAGCCCGCTGCGGAAGATCCTCGGCCGCCTGGCGATCGCGCTGGCGCTGATCGCCCTCGTCGCCGTCGTCGCCTACCTCGGCCGCAGCGGCTACACCGATCCTGAGGATGGGCAGATGAGCGTCCTGGACGCCTTCTACTACTCCACGGTTTCGATCACCACCACCGGCTACGGCGATATTCGGCCCGTCTCCGACGGGGCGCGCTGGGTGACCACCGTCGTCGTCACGCCCCTGCGGGTCCTCTTCCTCATACTCCTCGTCGGCACCACCTTGGAGATACTGGCCGAACGAAGCCGTGAGGCCTACCGGCTCGCCCGCTGGAGGAGGCACTTGAAAGACCACACCATCGTCTGCGGTTACGGAGTCAAGGGCCGCAGCGCCGTGCGCACCCTGATCGGCAAGGGGACCGAGCCGGGGCAGATCGTCACGATCGAGCCCAGCGCCGAGACGCGCGCCCTGGCGAGTGCCGACGGCCTCGCCGCGATCGCCGGCAGCGCTGCTAAGCAGGACGTGCTGATCGAGGCGGGGGTGAGGGAGGCCTGCGCGCTGATCGTCGCTCCCGATCGCGACGACACCGCGGTGCTGATCACGCTGACGGCGCGCGAGCTGAACCCGGACCTGACGATCGTCGCCGCCGTGCGCGAGGAGGAGAACGTCCACCTCCTGCACCAGAGCGGCGCCAACGCCGTGATCACCTCCTCCGGCGCCGCCGGGCGGCTGCTCGGCCTCTCGACCGAAACACCCCAGGTGACCGAGGTGATGGAGGACCTGCTGACAGTGGGGGAGGGCCTCGACATCGCCGAGCGACGGATCGGGCCCGAGCAGGCGGGGCCGGTCCCCGCCCGCGCTCACGAGGCGATCATGCTGGCGATCGTCCGCGACGGCGAGGTGATCCGCTTCGACGACGAGCGGGCGGCGGAGCTGCAAGAAGGTGACCGGGTGCTGGAGCTGTTCAGCCACCGAAGCTGAGGGCGGTCGACACCGTGACGCCTGTCATCCGGTCTTCGCAGGCGTCGAGCAATGAATGTGGCCCGCTGGCCGCGACTGGCCGGTCAGCCAACTAGGATCCGCCCATGCCGGTGCAGACCGCCGTCCCAGCCGCCAAACCGCCGCAGATGTCGGACAACCCGCTGCGGCGGATCGCCGAAGACGTCGCGGCCGAGTGGCGGGGCCGTGGCCGCTTCCCGCCGGGGCCGGGGGATTTCAGCCTCGCCCGCACGCACGGCATCGCGCACGACCCGCTGCCGATCCTGCTCTCGCTCTACGAGAAGCACGGGCCGATCTTCAGCGCCCGTATCTTCCATACCAAGGTCGTCTTCATGCTCGGTCCGGAGGCCAACCACTTCATCACCGTCGCCCATCCGGAGAACTTCCATTGGCGCGAGGGCAGCTTCGGCGACCTGATTCCGCTCCTCGGCGACGGTTTGCTGACAATCGACGACGACTACCACGATCGGGCGCGGGCGATCATGATGCCCGCCTTCCACCGCCGCCAGCTCACCGCGATGGTGGAGGCGATGGAGGTTGAGGCAGCGGCGGCGATCGCCGGGCTGCGCCCCGGCGAGGTCGTTGACGTCTACGAGTGGATGCGCGGCTTAGCGATGCGGATCGCGATGCGGGCGCTGCTAGGCCTCGACCCCGATGGGGCCGGCCAGGGCGCCGCCGCCGCTGAGCACTTCGAGCGGGCGCTGGCCTTCTACGGGATCGACTATCCGCTGCGGCTGCTGCGCGGGCCCGGTTCGCCCTGGCGCAAGATGAACAACTCCCGCGCCGTGCTCGACGAGATCGTCTTCGGTGAGATCGGCCGCCGCCGCGCCGACCCCGACCCCGCCCGCGGCGACATTCTCAGCCTGCTGCTCGGCGCTCGCGGCGAGGGCGGTGAGGCCTTCACAGATCGCGAGGTGCGCGACCAGGTGATGACGCTGATGTTCGCCGGTCACGACACCTCGACTTCGACCCTGACCTTCATGATGCACGAGCTGGCGCGCCACCCCGATGTCGTGGCGCGCCTCTGCGAGGAGCAGGAGGAGGTGCTGAAAGGGGCGACGCCGACAGTCGATCAGCTCGAAGGCGAGATGCCCTATCTGGACATGGTGCTCGACGAGGTGCTGCGGCTCTACCCACCGGCTTGGATCGGCCCCCGGCGGGCCGTGCGCGACTTCGAGTTCGGCGGCTATTCGGTGCCCCGCGGTGCCTATGTCAACTACAGCTCCTGGGCCAGCCACCGGATTCCGGAGGTCTTCCCCGATCCCGAGGCCTTCATCCCAGAGCGCTTCACCCGGGAGCGCAAGGCCGCCCTGCCGCGCGGCGCCTACATCCCCTTCGGCGGCGGCCAGCGAATCTGCATCGGCAAGCGCTTCGGCCAGACGGAGGTGAAGCTGGTGGCGACGATGCTGCTGCAGCGCCTGCGCCTCGACGCGATGCCCGGCCGCACGATGACCGTGCGCCAGATGCCGACCCTCTCGCCCAAGGGCGGGTTGAAGATGCGGGCTCTTCCCCGCGACTGATTCGTCTGTAATCCTCTCGGCTGTGACGAACCGGCGGGGGCCGCGTAATAGGGGTGTGGGTTGGAAAGGCCGATGTGCGACTGGTCTGGCGCTGGCTGTGGCCTGCGCCCTGATGGCGCCTGCCGTCGTCAGCGCCGCGCCGCCTCCCAATGACGACTTCCTCAATGCAACAGAGCTGAGCGGGGACGAGGTCAAAGTCGAAAATGGCACCACTGTCGAAGCGACGTCCGAGCCAGGCGAGCAACACGGCGGCGGCCCCGCTACGCACTCGGTTTGGTACCGCTGGACAGCGCCACGGTCGGGCCTCGTTCAGACCGACATCGAATGCTTGAGTACCTTCGATCCCCTCGTCGCCGTCTACCGCGGCACCGCACTGACCGGTCTCACCGAAGTCGGCGTGGATAAAAGCGGCGCTGCGTGCGCCGACCCCAATCTCTCCTTTCGGGCAGTCGGTGGCGCTGAGTACCGGATCGCAATTGACGCGGCGCTTGGGGGCGAATTCATCCTCACGTTCAGAAACGGATCCGAAGTCCCAGCCAACGACAACTTCGCCAATCGCGTCCCGATGAAGGACCTCGGCGGCAACGCTGTCTTCTTTGGGACCACGGAGGGGGCCGGCCGCGAGGTCGGCGAGCCCGCGCACGGAGGTAGTTCGACCGGAGCCTCCGTCTGGTACACGTGGACCGCGCAGCGCAGCGGTCCGACCACGGTCTACTTCTGCAACGGGTCCTTCCACCCGGTGATCGACGTCTACGCCGGCACGGCCCTGGGAGCGCTGACCTCGCTCGGCGCACCGAGCCCCGGCGCTTCATCGCTCGATCTGATGTGCTCACTGGGCGACGCTGCGGGTACCGTCTTCCCCGCGCTGGCCGGCGAGACGTACGCGATCGCGGTCGACGGGGCCGACGGAGACTGGGGGTCGTTTGAACTGAGGCTCCGCGAAGCGCCGCTTCCCCGCATCCCCCGCCCGCCGCAGACCCTGATCCGCAAAGAGATGAAGATCCACGGCAGTACCGCGAAGGTTCTCTTCACCGCGCAGGGCGGCGCTGAGGCGCGCTTTCTCTGCAAGCTCGATCGCCGTCCCTTCGGCCGCTGCTCGTCACCGAAGACCTACCGCGGCCTCAGCGCCGGCAGGCACCGCCTCGCGGTCGTTGCGATTGCCCTCGACGAGTTCGGCGATCGCGATCCGACCCCGGCGGTCCGCCGCTTCCGCATCCCCCGCCCGAAGGCCGGCAAATGAGGTCTCGCCGGGTCTACTCGCTTCTCCTCGTCGCCTTGGCGGCGGTTTTCGGCGGCACGGCGGCGGGCGGAGCTCACCGTGCGGAAGCCGCGGTCTACTGGGGCAACGGAGGATTCATCGGCGCCGCCAACCTCGACGGCTCGGTCTTCGTCGACGGGGTGCCCTACAGAGCTGCCAACGTGCCGGAGATCGGTGATATCTGCGGCCTCGCGGTCAGCAACGGCAACCTCTACTGGGCGGATAGCAGCAGGGGCACGATCGGCCGTATGCAACTCCCCGCAAGCCCAACCGGCTACGCAGACCTCATCTCCGAAAGGGTGGCGATCGACGAGGCCTTCGTCAGCGGCCTCGTCAGCCCCTGCGGTGTAGCCGTCGATGGCGCCCACATCTACTGGGCCAGCCGCGGAGGGATGGCGATCGGCCGGGCCAACCTCGACGGCAGCGCCCCGGAACGGACCTTCATCTCCGGCGTCTCGACCCCCTGCGGGGTGGCCGTCGATGGCGCTCACATCTACTGGGGCAGTCTCTTCGACGATTCGATCGGGCGCGCTGACCTCGCGGGCGGCAACGTCGAAGAAAGCCTCGTCGTCGGCGGTGAGAATCCCTGCGGCGTCGCAGTCGACGGGGCGCACGTCTACTGGTCGAATTGGGGCGGCAGCTCGATTGGCCGGGCAAATCTGGATGGCAGCGCCCCCGAGCTCAACTTCATCGGCGGCTTGCAAAACCCGTGCGGCGTCGCCGTCGATGGATCGCATGTCTACTGGACGAACTGGAACGGCCGCGATCCGGTTGGCCGGGCCAATCTCAACGGCAGCGGCGTCGTCAAATCGCTCGTCAGCACTGAGTTCTACTCTGCCTCCTGCGGCACCGCGGTCGACGCGAGGGCCTTCAAAGCGCCGCCCCTGCCGCCGTCGGCGCCGATCTTCCTCGGCAAATTAAAACGGGGCGAAGGGCGAGGAGTCGCCTACGTCACCGTGAAGGTGCCCAACACGGGCGGCACTCTCGATGTCCCCTCGCAGGGCCTGGCCTGGAAGCTTCTCGGTCCCCCGGTAACCGAAGGCGGCTACCTGCTCTGGCAGCTCAAGATAGGACCGGGCAAGACCGGCCGGGCGGCGATGAAAACCCGCGCCCGCCTGGCCCGCAAAGGCCGGGCAAAGGTGAACCTCGAAGTCACCTACCAGGAAACCGCCAGGGCCCCCTTCGCAGCCCGCAAGTCCCTCACCCTAATCCGCCGCGGAGTTCGTCCCTAAAAGCTCAGCGGGCGCCCCCGCCCTACTTGATGAAAAGCATCTCCTCGTACTTGGGGAGCGGCCAGAGGTCATCGGCGACTACCTTCTCCAGCTTGTCGGCAGCCTCGCGAACCTGCGCCATGCCGGCGATTTGCTTGTCGCGGGCGTGGAGCGCCAGCTCCATCCCCTCGAGCTCGTCGGGGTAGGCGTTGGCGGCTTCGAGCTCCGTCAAGGCGCGGTCGAGTTCATCGACCATGGTCCTTGCCTCGGTGTCGAGGCCGGACATGCCGGCCTCGTTGATCAGGCGCAGGTGGCGCAGCGCCGCCGGCAGGATCATCGTCTTCGCGATCGAGAACGTCGTCTCCGCCTCGATGTTGGCGCGGATCGCGTACTGCTCGATCCAAACCTCGTAGCGGGACTCCAGCTCGCGCTTGGAGAGCACGTCGTAGTTCTCGAAGGCCGCGATGGTCTGCTCGCTCAGCACCTCGGGCAGCGCGTCGGGCGTCGTGCGCAGGTTCTTCAGCCCCCGCTGCTCGGCTTCCGCATGCCACTCCTCGGAGTAGTTGTCGCCGTCGAAGCAGACCTGCTTGTTGGCGCCGTAGGACTCTTTGACCACCTCGATGACAGCCTCGGCAACGTCTGCGCCGCCACTGGTCTTCGCCTCCAGCTTGCCGGCCAGCTCATCGATTGCCTCGGCGACGATCGTGTTGAGGACCGTGTTGGGGAAGGCGAGCGACATGCTCGACCCCAACGCCCGGAACTCGAATTTGTTGCCTGTGAAGGCGAACGGCGAGGTCCGGTTGCGGTCACCGCCGTGCATCGGCAGCGCCGGCAGCACGGTGGCGCCGAGCTCGAGGAAGGAGGCCGGCGTGTTGGGGTCTCCCTGGCCGGTCGCGATCGCCTCGAAGACCTTCTCCAGCTCACCGCCGAGGAAGATCGAGATGATCGCCGGCGGCGCCTCGTTGGCGCCGAGCCGGTGGTCCTGGCCGATGTTGGCGACCGAGGCGCGCAGCAGCCCCTGGTGCTTGTTGACCGCCTGGATCACCGCCGCACAGAAGAAGAGGAAGTGGACGTTGTCGGCCGGGGTGTCGCCCGGATCGAGCAGGTTCGAACCGGCGTCGGTGCCCATCGACCAGTTGTTGTGCTTGCCGGAGCCGTTGACGCCGGCGAACGGCTTCTCGTGCAGCAGGCAGACCAACCCGTAGCGGCGGGCGACGCTTTCCAGCACCTGCATCATCAGCTGCTGGTGGTCGGAGCCGACGTTGGAGTTCTCGAACACCGGCGCGATCTCATACTGGTTCGGCGCCACCTCGTTGTGGCGGGTCTTGACCGGGATGCCGAGCTTGCGCATCTCCAGCTCGGCCTCCAGCATGCAGGCGAGGATCCGCTCCGGGATCGAGCCGAAGTAGTGGTCGTCGAGCTCGTGGCCCTTCGGCGGCTTGGCGCCGAACAGGGTGCGCCCTGTGCTGATCAGGTCGGGGCGCTCGAAGTAGTACTGCTCGTCGATCAGGAAGTACTCCTGCTCGGCGCCGACGGTGGTGAAGACCCGCTGGCTCTCCTCGTCGCCGAGCAGCCGCAGCGCCTTGATCGCCGAGCGCGAGAGCGCGTCCATCGAGCGCAGCAGCGGGATCTTGCCGTCCAATGCCTCGCCGGTCCAGGAGGCGAACGCGGTCGGGATGCAGAGCAGAGCGCCGTTGGGGTTCTCGAGGATGAAGGCGGGGGAGGTGGGGTCCCAGGCGGTGTAGCCGCGCGCCTCAAAGGTGGCCCGCACTCCCCCGGTGGGGAAGGAGGAGGCATCCGGCTCGCCCTGGATCAGCTCCTTGCCGGAGAAGCCGGCCAGCGCCGTCCCCTCGTCGCCCGGCTCGAAGAAGGAGTCGTGCTTCTCCGCTGTGGAGCCGGTCAGCGGCTGGAACATGTGGGTGAAGTGGGTGGCGCCGTTCTCCAGCGCCCAGTCCTTCATCGCTGAGGCGACGGCGTCGGCCGTCTCGGCATCGATCGCCTCGCCGTTCTCCAGCGAAGCCTCCAGCTTCTTGAAGACGTCGTCGGGCAGGCGTTCGCGCTGCACGGTGACGGAAAAGACATTGGCGCCGAAGGGGTTGTTCTCGGGCTGGGTCAGGTCCAACGCGCCGAGGGCCTCCCCATTGGAGCTCCACTGCGCGGCGGTTACGTTCTGCTGGCGGATACGAGTCATCGCTTGGTCTGTCCCTCGCTAACTAGGCGGCGCGCCGAATCGGGCGCCGTCGCTTTGCCGATCTCACTCCCATATGAAGAGCCAAAGCAGCCTAATAGGAGCGCGCCGCCGATGTCTTGTACCGCCGTACAACGTTCCCCGGCGAGCGTTGTCCAAGCGGTGGGCGAACACACCGGGCTCGCGCGGCCTAGCTGGAGGGGGTCGCGCTCAGGATCCCGACCGGGTGGCGCAGCCGAAAGCCCCCCGTCGAGCGCATTTCTTCGCTCCAGCCCGGGCCGTGGCCGTCGGCTTCGGTGGTCATCGAGGTGTCCCAGCGCAGGCCGGCGATGACCGCGAAGACGTGCTCGCGGCTGGCGTAGATCCTCACCCACTGTCCCGCCCCCGCGCCTCCCCAGCGCATGAAGCCGGTCGAATCCAGGGCCCAGTCGAGGAGGCCGGCGGCGTGCATCACGTAGCTCACCGAGCCTGAGCAGTCATAGCCGCGCGAGCCCCAGCCGCGGTGCCCCCCGCCCCAGACATAGGGACGGTGGCGAATGCGGTTGGCGGCTTCGATCATCGCCTTGACGGCCGGCGGCGCCGAGCTGGGCGCCACGGCGCGGCCGCTCGGCAGCAGTTTGGCGTCGGGAACAGCCGCTCCGGCGGCGTTGGGGCCGCCTAGGGCGCCGAGAAAGAGGCAGCTCCAGATCGCGATCAGAAGGGTTGGCCGCTTGCGCATGAAAGAGCGTTATCGACAGCACCCCCCGATGAACTGAATAGGGCTGCGACGGCGATGGCCGCTTGTCGTTCCTCTCTATAGCCTTCCCGGTCCCCTAACTGGAGGAATGGCACTAAATGTTCGTTTCCAAGGCCGCTGTCGTGGGCGGCGGCACCATGGGCGGTGAGATCGCACAGGCGATCGCCGCCGCTGATATCCCCGTCGTCGTCAAGGACATCGACCAGAAGTTCGTCGACGCCGCGGTCGAGAAAGCGCGCGCCGTCACCGAGGGCCAGCTCTCCCGCCTGGTCAAGAAGGAGAAGCTGACCCAGGAGCAGGCCGACGCCCGCCTCGCCGAGGTCCTCGGCTTGATCACCGCCACCACCAGCTATGAGGAGTTCGGCGACGTCGACTTCGTGATCGAGGCCGTGCCGGAGAAGATGGAGATCAAGCAGGCCGTCTTCCGCGAGCTGGATGCCGCCACGCCCGGGCACGCGATCCTCGCCTCCAACACCTCCTCGCTCTCGATCACCGAGATGGGGGAGACGACCCTGCGGCCGGAGAAGACCGTCGGCTTCCACTTCTTCTACCCCGCCTCGGTGATGCCCCTGGTCGAGGTGATCGCCGGCGATGAGACCTCCGAGGAAACGGCTACCGCCGCCTACAACTTCGCTCAGGCGATCAAGAAGCAGCCGATCGTCTGTGGTGAGGTGCCCGGCTTCGTGGTCAACCGGGTGCTGATGGCGACGATGGGGGAGATCTGGCGCGCTCAGGAGGAGCAGGGCCTCTCCCTGAAGGCGATCGACGAGGCCATTGCCGGCGCCAAAGCCGCTCCGATGGGCCCCTTCTTCCTCACCGACCTGCTGGGGCTCGACACGGTGCTGCACGTCGCCGAGCATCTGAACGAGTCCTACGGCGAGACCTTCTACGTCCACCAGGGACTGAAGCAGCTCGTCGCCGAGGGCAAGCTGGGCGCCAAGAGCGGCGGCGAGGGGTTCTTCAAAGACGGCGAGCAGACGATCCGCGGCGACGCTGAGCCGGATCGCGAGGAGCTTGTCGCGATGTTCAGCTGCCGGGCGCTGATCGAGGCCTGCAAGCTGGTCGAGGAGGGCGTCTGCTCGGTGCGCGACATCGACCTTGGGATGATGGCCGGCGCCGGGCTCGACCCGCGTCGCGGCCTCCTGCCGCCCTTCTGGAGAGCCGATGTCGAGGGGCTCGACGCACTGCTGGAGCGGATCGAGCAGCTGCAGGAGAAGCATGGCGAGCGCTTCGCCCCCCCGGTTCTGCTGCGGCGGCTCGTCGCCCAGGGCCGCTTGGGATTGAAATCGGGCCAGGGCTTCTACCCCTACCCGCAGCCCGACGAGGGCGAGCAGGCGGAGACGGTGAAGCTGGAGACCAGAGGGGACGTCGCGATTGCCTGGCTCGCCAATGCGCCGATGAACGCCGTCTCCCCCGATGTGATCCGGGACCTGGCCGCGGTCTGGGAGCGGGTCAAGGCCTCGGGCGAGGTGGGGGCGCTGGTGATCGCCTCCTCGATCCCTGTTGTCTTCTCCGCCGGCGCCGACATCAAGGCCTTCACCCAGATGGACGAGGCGGGGGGAGAGGAGCTGATCCACACCGCTCACGCGCTGCTGCGCGAGTTCGGCGAGGAGAGGGTGGCGACGATCGCCGCCGTCAACGCGCTCGCCTTCGGCGGCGGCTGCGAGCTGGCGATGGCCTGCGACGTGCGGATCGCCGCCGAGGCGGCCGTCTTCGGCCAGCCCGAGATCAAGCTGGGGATCATTCCCGGCTTTGGCGGCACGCAGCGGCTGGCCCGGCTGGTCGGCCCCAACAAGGCGCTGGAGATGAACCTGGTCGGCGACGCGATCCTCGCCGGGGAGGCGCTGCAGTTCGGCCTCACCAACCGCATCGTCGCCGACCACGAGCTGTTCGAGACCGCCCTGATGTGGGCGGGCAAGCTGGCCGGGCAGGCGCCCGTCGCCCGTCAGCAGATCAAGCTCGTCTCCCACAAGGGCGACCTCGACCAGGGCATCGCGGCTGAGAAGGAGGGCTTCGCGACCGCTTTCGGCAGCGAGGACGCCAAGGAGGGGATCGGCGCCTTCCTCGGCAAGCGAACGCCGAAATGGAGCGGCAAGTAAACCCTCCCGCCGACCGCCGGGCGCAGAGCCCTCCCGCGGGGGGCGTTTCGGACGCTTCGGCGGGGGTCGAACGGCTGGCGGAGCTGATCGGCGAGTCGAGCTGCACTGTCGCCCTCACCGGGGCGGGGATCTCGGTGCCCTCCGGGATCCCCGACTTCCGCACTCCCGAGACGGGCCTGTGGGCGAAGGTCGATCCGATGGAGGTCGCCCACATCGACGTCTTCGAGCGCGATCCGGCCCGCTTCTGGTCCTACTACCGGCCGCGCTTCCACTCGCTCGGCGACAAGCGCCCAAATCCCGCCCATGATGCGTTGGTCGAGCTCGAGCGGCGGGGCCTGCTCGAGGGCGTGATTACGCAGAACATCGATCGGCTTCATCGAGCCGCCGGTTCCAAGAGCGTGGTCGAGGTGCACGGCTCGATCGAGACGTCCTCCTGCACCCGTTGCAGTGTCGCCTACGGCATCGAGGAGGTGAACGGGCTCTTCGACGCCGAGGGCATCGCCGTCTGCGATTCCTGTGGGGGCGCGGTAAAACCAGACGTCGTGCTCTTCGGCGAGCTGCTGCCCGAGAGTGCGATGGCGCGGGCCCAGCAGCTCGCCGAGCGGGCCGAGCTGATGCTCTGCATCGGCTCTTCGCTCGCCGTCTATCCCGTTGCCGGGCTGCCCCGCCTGACCCTCGAGCGCGGCGGCCGGCTGGCGATCGTCACCCAGGGCCCGACCCCGTACGACGAGGAGGCGGAGCTGAAGCTGGACGGCGAGGTCGTCGATGAGCTCGGCGCCGCACTGGCGGCGCTGGCCTAGCCATGGCCGGCCGGGACGGGGGCAGGCGCGCAGCACCCGATGCCGTCATCTTCGACAACGACGGCCTGCTGCTCGATACCGAGTCGGTCTGGACGCGGGCGGAGCGCGACCTCTTCGAGCTTCATGGGGTCGAGTTCGGCGCCGCGCACAAGCGCGAGCTGGTCGGCACCTCAGCCGAGGTTGCGGGGCGCCTGCTCGAGGGTTGGTTCGGCGCCCCCGGGGGCGCCCTCGAGCTGATCGAGGAGTTGAACGAGCTCGTCGTCGCCGAGCTCGAGCACGGGGTGGAGGCGATGGTTGGGGCTCGCGAGCTGCTGCACGAGCTGAGAGAGCGCCGAGTCCCGACGGGCTTGGTCTCCAACTCCCCCCTGCGCTTCGTCCGGCGCTCGCTGGAGCTGGTCGGCTTCCACGACCACTTCGACGTCGTCCTCAGCGCCCATGAGGTGGAGGCGCCGAAGCCCTCTCCCGCGCCCTATCTGGAGGCCTGCCGCCGGCTCGGAGTGCCGCCCACCCCGGCGGTCGTCGTGCTGGAGGACTCGCCGACCGGGGTCGCCGCCGCCCGCGCCGCCGGCCTGACGGTGATCGGCATTCCCTCCCTCGAGGGAATCGCGCTCGAGGAAGCGCACCACATCGCCGGCTCGCTGCTCGACGACGTGGTCGCCCGCACCTGCCTTCCTGAGCCTAAACCTCAAGCAGAGGTTTAGGACTAGCCGCCTCGCAGGACACGGCGGCGGCGCAACACCCGCTCGCTGATCTGAATCAGCTCGCGCACTTCTTGGGCCTGCTCGGCCTCGAGCGATCCCTTGAGAGCCGCGTTTGCCGCCTCGCCGGCGGGCCCGCGCCCGGCCTGCAGCCGGGCCATGTCCTCCTCGTGCCCTGGGTCACTCAGCGTCCCCTGCAGCTCCACCAGCAGCGCCTCGAGGGCGACCCGCAACTGCAGGGCCGCCTCGCGCAGCCGCTGCGCATCGAGGTCGGCCCGGGCCCGCAAAAGCAAGGTCTCGCAGGCGTCCAGCCGTTCGCGACCGCCGAGCACGGCGGCGACCCTCTCCTGGGGGCGCAACTCCTCCGCCCGCCGTCTGCCGCGGGAGAGGCTGGTCTCCCGCATGTCGACCTCGTAGGCCGCGATGAAGCGGCCGGCGGCGACGTCATCGCCGCTGCCGTAGCCGATGCGCACGGCCACGGCATGCTCGGCGGCGACCTCATGGGCATGGGGGTCGGCGCTCGCCGCGGCCTGGGCGTGCAGGGCCCGGTTGAGCAGCTCGATGCCCTCCCCGACGACGGCATCGACGGCCTCCTCGGCGACGGCCTCCTTCAACCACTGCGCTGCTTCCTCGTCGCGCTCGAAGGGCTCGAAGGCGCGCACGGCGGTGGCGCGGGCCAGCGGCAGCCTTTCGGGCAGCGCGCCGCTCTTCGCCGCTCGCGGCCGTTGGCGCCGCCGCGCGGGAGGGGCCGGCGCGGCCAGCGTTTCGGTTACCAGGACGCTCTGGCGCCCATCCTCGCCCTCGCGCGCCAGGTAGCGCCCGTCGGCCACGGCGAGCACTCCGGCGAACTCAAACTGCGCGAATCCGAAGAACTGGGCCAGGGCGCCCTAGTCGTCGCTCTGCGTGCCCCCGTCGGCCTTGGCGGCGGCGGGCTTGTCCGGCAGAGCGTATTTCGACGGCGCGGTCGGCACGCGCGGGTTGTCGATGTTGCTGAGCCGGTCGGTCAGGCGGCTCCACTGATTGGGTTTCAAGAGGGCGTTGAATTCCTGGTCGAAGGGGCTGCCGAGGGGCTGCCAGCCGATGTGGATGTGATCGGCGTGGTCGGCCATCGCGAAGCTGGGCCCGCCCAATTCCTCGAGTGAGATGAGCTCCTCCGGGGCCATCGTCCCCTGCAGGCGCAGCACCGCTTTGAGCACCGCGTCGGTGAGCGTCCCGGGTCCCTGGTTACCCATCACGGGCACGCCGTTGACCATTGCGATGTCGACCGCGTTGCCGGAGCTGTGATTGGAGACGTTGCCGCTCGCGGTCAAGAAGCCGTGGCCGCACTTCAGCGAGGTGATCGTCAGCTCGTAGCCTTTCTCGGCCAGGTACTCCAGGGTCGCCAGCACGCGGCGGTCGATCTGCCCGGAGGCGATGTCGGTGCGTCCGCAGCCATAGATCGAGAGGTCCTCGTCGGCAAGCACACGCCGCTGCAGCACCTCCTTGGAGAGCAGCAGGATGCCGGCGCTGCCGAGCCTCTTCGCGAAGGGGCTCTTGCCCTTGGCGCGATATATCGCCGTCGCCTCGAGCAGCTTCCACCCGTCGAGGATCGGCTTTGGATCGATCCGGGGGGCGCCCCGGCCGGTGGGCCGGATGGAGAAGTTGATGTGGGGATCGACCTCGCCGTCGCCGGCGCCGATGCGGCCCAGCACGGTGCCGGCGATCACCTTGGAGCCGACCTTCAGCGAGCCATCGGCGCCAAGCGCCGCGGCGCTGTCCACCCTCGTCGTCTGGCTGCGCTCTTCGTGCCCCCGCTCCTCGACGCGTTCCGGCAGCGCGTAGAGGCGCGGCCTGATGTTCTCGCTGTCGACGGGGATGCGCTTCTCCTTACCCGTCGGCATGACCACCGTGCGCTGGTCGCGAACGAGGGTGCCGAGTTCGGCATAGGTGAAGCGGTTGCCATAGGCGTCCTGGAGGACCACGTAGCTGCCGAGCTTCTTCGAGCGGCCCATCTTCTCGATCACACCGTCGTTGACGGCCACAACGGGTGCGCCTACATGGGAGAAGATGTTGATCCCGCGCCGAGTCGGGGAGGAGGAGATCACCTCAGCGGCGTTGCCGTACTCCTCGCGCTCCTCCGGCGTCGCCCGCCGCAGCGCCTCGCGGGTCGAGATGTCATCGGCGTAGCGGGCGTCGGCGGCAACCGGGAAGTGGGCGCCCTCGGTGAGCCCCGTCAGCGAGCCGACCAGGTCGGCGGGCAGCTTGCCATAGGCCTTCGCGTAGAGCAGCACCTCCTGCACGTACCAGTCGGCGTGGTTGTAGGCGAAGATCGCGTTGTAGAGGTCGTCGCTGCCGCCGCTCGCCTGCAGATAGTTGGCCGCGGCGCAGATCGCGTCGACGGGGTTGTAGGGATCTTTGCGGCCGTCGCCGTTGGCATCGACCCCGTAGGCCTCCCAGGTCGGCGGCATGAACTGCATCCAGCCCAGCGCTCCGGCGCTGGAGACGTTGAGGTTGGTGCCAAAGGCGGACTCGATTTTGTTGATCGAGGCGAGCACCTCCCAGGGGATCCCGTACTCGGTGCCGCAGGCTTGGTAGATCGGCAGCAGGAAGGGCGGAATCTCAAACGAGTCGATGATGAAGTTGGGGACGCCGATCGGCGCCGGGCCAAAGGGGGCCATCGTGGCGGTCGGGTTTTCGGGGGTGGGGGAGCCGCCGTCGCCAAACGACGAACCGCCGTTGGCTCCCTGCGCCTGCGGCTGGTCGCCGCCGGTGGCACTGGGAGCGGAGACTCCGCCGCTGGCGGCGCCGGAGTCGCCGAGGGTCTGGTTGCGGACAACACCGCCCTCGCTGCCGTTGGTGGTCGGGGGGGCGATGGACTCGCCGCGCTGCACGCTCGTGCCGGTGCCCTCCTGCTCATCGGCCGCGGCCTCGCCGGCGGGCGTCGCGGCCGCCTCGTCGGGATCCAGGGCGGACAGGCAGTCGGGGTCGGCCATGTCGACCAGGGCATCGCCGTCGTCGTCGATTGCGTTGGCGCAAGCCGCCGGCGGGCTGGCCGCCGGCGCCGGGTCGACCGGAGCGACGAGCTGCTGCCCGCCGCCGAGATCGGTGACGGACTCGGCTCCGGCCATGCCCACGCCGAGTGCCGTGGCCCCCGCGAGGCTGACAAGAGCAGTGATCAGTGCGAGCTTGTATCTCATCCCAGAGTGCCTCGATGCCGGCAGCGCGGATCGTCGGATCCACGTCTCCACTCTCCCTGCAAATCAGGCTCGCTCAAGCTACTTGCTCTCAAATGGGTGTGCAATGGATTGCGGCGCCCCCAACAAGGCCTTAATCAACCTTGTTCCATACGTGCGAGCGGGAGGATTCCAGCCGCTTCGGATGTGCTCGTTAAGCTGGGGCCGGTGAGCGACGCATTCGACGATCAGGAGAGCCTCCGCGCCCGCAGCGAGCAGGCGATCGGGGAATTCGCCCAAGCCCTGCTCGACAGCCAGGTGCTGGAGAACGCGGTGGCGGCGGCTTTCGGCGCCCGCGAAAAGGCCCTCGAGGCCCAGCACGCGGCGATGGCGGCCCTCAACCTGCCCACGGCCGGCGACGTGGAACGGCTGGAGCGCCGCCTGCGCTCGCTCTCCCAGCGCCTTGACGAGATCGAGGATCTGGTTGACGGCATGAACCAGGAGCTCAACGCGGTGCGACGCAAAGCGGCCAAAAGCGGCGGCTCGAGCTCCAAGCAAGACAGCCAGGACGCAGCCTAACCTTCAACCTTAGGTTGAGAGTACCCGCGCGGCGACGGCACCGGCCCCTGCCGCCGCCTCGTCGAGCGCCTCCGCGGAAAGGTGTGTCCCATCGGGCTCCTCGGCCACGATCAGCATCGCCGCCGCCGCCACCTCCAGGGCGTTCGCCCGGGCGAACACCGCGACTGTCTGGAGGTCTGCCGCTTCTGCATCGCCGAGGCCGTCATCGTGATCTGGGGGCATCGCGTCGAAGCTGGCTACCTTCGCCTCGCGGGCGGTCTGCCCCGACTCCTCCCGCAGCCGCTCGAGCAGACCGGGGTCCGGGAGCAGGGACTGTCCCACCACGGCGCCAAAGGCGGGGGCGCTTCCTCCGGCGGCGATTGCCTCCTTGACGACCAGTAGCTCGCCGCCGCGGGCCGGCCCGATCGGCACGCAGGTCCCAATGCGTATCGCGCGCCGTACTCCCAGTTTGGCCAGGTCGGCAAGCACGAGGGCCGCGCTCGGCCCGCCCATCCCGGTTGCCTGCACCGTCAGCGCCTTCCCCTCCGGCGTCTGCCCGAAGTAGCCCCACAGCCCTCGGGCGTGGTTGCTCATCTTCGGTTGCTCGAGCAGCTTCTGCGCCAGAAACAGAGCCCGGCCGGGGTCGCCGACCAGGATCGCGTCAGCGGCGACTGAGGCTGTGGGGCGAAGTCGGTAGGGCATCTTCGGGCGACCCTATGGCTTGAGGCGCTCGATCCGCATGCCTTCTGCGGGCCTTCCACTCGTGAGAAGGCCGTGGTGCGGATTTGCTCCATCCGTCCAAATACATCGCTCCTCGCCCTCCATACCGTGGCCAGCAATCGCCAAACTGCGACTGCCGGGGCGTGCCCCGGTGGGCAAGGAGGACGTACAGATGAGAAAGAGAATCGGCCTCGCCGCGAGCTTCGCGGCGTTTGCCACGTTGGCGCTGCCGGGCGTTGCGTCAGCGGAAACCGTGGCCGAAACGGTGGCCGCCAAGGCCACTGAGTTGGACATGGTCTGGGTCGCCGTCGCAACCGCCCTGGTGTTCCTGATGCAGGCCGGCTTCATGTTCCTGGAGATCGGCTTCTCGAGACAGAAGAACGCCGGCACGGGAGTCGCCAAGATCCTGATCAACCTGGCACTCGTGACGCTTGCCTGGTGGGCGATTGGATACGGGGTCGCCGAAGGCGGCGGCAACGACTTCTTCGGCACCAGCGGCTTCTTCTTCCACTTCGATCAGACGATCGGGCAGGGCGAAGAAGCATTCAACGTGGCGGGTTCCGACGCGATGCTGATGCTCTACGGGCTCGCCTTCTGCGCGGTCTCACTGGCGATCGTCTGGGGCACGACCCTGGAGCGGATCAAGTTTGGCGCCTACGTGATCTACGCGATCGTCTTCGGCGCGGTGATCTACCCGCTGATCGCGCATGCGGTCTGGGGCGGTGGCCTGCTGTCCGACATCGGCGGCAAGCCGGTGATGGACTTCGCCGGCTCCTCGGTCGTCCACCTGACCGGTGCCGTCGGCGCGCTCGCGGCTCTCTTGCTCCTCGGCGCCCGCAAAGGTAAGTACGACGCGGCCGGCCGCCCCCGTGCGATCCCCGGGCACTCGATGCCGCTGGTCGGCCTCGGCGTGATCATCCTCTGGATCGGCTGGTTCGGCTTCAACGGAGGCTCGACCTTCGAAACCGCCGGCTCGTTCTTCGGCGAGGTGATGCTGAATACGCAGCTCGCCGCCGCCGCCGGGGTGATCGGAGCATCGCTGGCCGTCTGGCTGAAGAGTCGTACGCTCGACGTCGGCATGGCCGGCAACGGCGCGATCGCCGGCCTGGTCGGCATAACCGCTCCGTCGGGCTTCGTCGAGTTCTGGGCGGCGCCGATCATCGGCTTCATCGCCGGTTTGATCGTCGTCTACGCGGTGCTGGCGATCGAGAGGCTCCTCGACGACCCGGTCGGCGCCCTCTCGGCGCACGGCCTGGCCGGAATCTGGGGCACCCTCGCGGTCGGCATCTTCGCCTCGCCGCGGCTCATCGTCGAAGGAGCGGCGCCCGGCGTCTGGTACTCGCTGTTCGACGACGTTCCCTTCAGCGCGACGGCGGGGCAGCTCGGCGTACAGGGCCTGGCTGTGGCGTTCACCTTCGTCGTCGTCTTCGCGATCTCGATCGCGACGTTCTTGCTGATCAAGTCGACGATCGGCCTGCGCGTCTCCGAGGAGGAGGAGGAAGCGGGGCTCGACATCAGCTCCCACGGCATGTACGGATACCCCGAGCAGTTCATCCCGCAGCCGGAGTACTCGACCGGCCTGCCAAGCACGATGGGCACGGGGGCTGCGATTCCAGAGCCCGCGCCCGTCCAGATGACCGCGACCGAGACGTCGCGCTAGGAGGCCTGAGCGCATGAAAAAGATAGAGGCGTTCATTCGCCACGAGGCATTCGAGCCGATCCGGGCCGACCTGCTCGAGAGGGGCTTCCCGTCCCTTTCGATCAGCGAGGCCAAGGGCTCGGGCCGCCAGAAGGGGATCGTTGAGCGTTATCGCGGCTCGACGCTCACCGTCAACGTCCGGCCGAAGCTGAAGCTGGAGGTCGTGGTCGAGGACAAAGACAAATCATTGGTGGTCGAGACGATCCTCAAACACGCCCGCACGGGCGAGGTGGGGGACGGCAAGATCTTCGTCATGCCGGTGGAGGAGGCGATTCGCATCCGCACCGGAGAGGACGGGGAGCCGGTCCTGCAGGTCCATTCGGAGGAAGAGATCACCGCTTAGGGCCGCAGCAGATCGGATCGATTTAAGAGAGCGGGGCGGCCATGCCGCCCCGCTCTTTATATAGGGGTCATCTCTGGCGACTAGCCTCGCGGAGGCAATGTCAGGCGATGAACGCATATCTCTCAGCGAGGCCTCGCGCCGCTCCGGGGTCTCGACGACGACGCTGAAGCGCTGGGCGGCGGACAAGGTGATCCTGGTGCGCCGCGGCCGCTGGACGGCTGCCGCCGCGGCGCAGGCGCGGGTGGTGGCGAGAATGCGCGAGCGCGGGCACTCGCTGGCGGAGCTGCGCAAAGCCGGGCGGGAGGGCCGCCTCTCCTTCGGCCTCGCCGAGGATCTGCTGCCCAAGCACGAAGAAAAAGCGACGGTGGAGGAGGTCTCAGAAGAGACCGGCCTCGAGCCGCAGCTGATCGAGCGCATCCTCATCATCCTCGGCAGCCCATTGGGGCACGAGCGTCTGCTCAACCCTCAGGACGTCGAGGCGCTGCGCCACTGCTCGCGCGTTCTGGCGGCCGGCTTTCCGCTCGTTGCCTTCCTGCAGCTCGTCCGTGTCTACGTGCAGTCGCTGCGCCGCATCGCCGATGCGGAGGTGCGGCTTTTCCACCTCTACGTCCACGAACCGATGGTTCTCGACGGCGTGCCCGAGCTGGAGATGGCTGAAGAGATTGGGGACATGGCCGCCGGCATGCTGCCGCTGGCGGCGCCGCTGACCGACTATCTGCATACGCGCTACCTGCGCTTCTTTCTCGAGCAGGACGTGGTCGGCCACATGGAGAACGAGCTTGGCGCGCATGCCTCCCATCTCGGTGAGGTCCCGGTCGCCCTCTGCTTCATCGATCTCACCGGCTTCACTCGATATACGGAGGAGGAGGGCGACCTCGAGGCCCTCGACGTGGTCGACAGATTCGTCGTCACCGTGGAGACGACGCTGCCGCCGGAGGCGACGCTCGTAAAGACGATCGGCGACGAGGTGATGGTCGTCTCGCCCGACGCCGCCTCGCTGACCGAGTGGGCGGTGGGCTTCCTGACCCGCTTCCCCCAGCGCCCGCAACCGCGAGTCGGCATTCACTGCGGGGAGGCCGTCTATCGCGATGGAGACTACTTCGGCACCGGAGTCAATCTCACCCATCGCGTGGTCGACCGCGCCCAGGCCGGCGAGGTGCTCGCCACCGACAGAGTGATCGCCACCATCGAGGGCAGGGAAGACCTCGTCTCGGAACCGATCGGCGAGGTCAAGCTGAAGGGCTTTCCCGCCCCGACGCCGCTGTTCATAGTTAGAGCGGCCGGCTGAGCCGGGCCTACACTGACTTCCATGAGCGTGGAGGGGCCACGACGAGGAGGGGCCGTCGAGCCCGAGGCCGAGCGGATGCTGCGACAGCTGCGCGAGGAAGGCGCGCTGGCCGGCGGACAGCGGCTGGTGGCGATGCTCTCGGGTGGTCGCGACTCGGTTTGCCTGCTCGACCTTGCCATGCGCACACTGGGCGCCGACGCGCTCACCGCGCTGCACGTCAACTATGGCCTGCGCGATGACTCCGACGAGGACGAAGCGCACTGCGTCGAGCTCTGCAAGCGGCTCCAGGTGCGGCTCGAGGTCGAGCGGCCCCGCCGTCCCGAGGGGCCGGGCAATCTGCAGGCCTGGGCGCGCGATGCCCGCTATGCCGCGGCCGCCCGGCTGGCGGGAGGAGACACCTTGATCGCCACCGGCCACACGGCCGACGACCAGGTCGAGACGATCCTCTACCGCCTCGCCTCCTCGCCAAGCCGCCGCGCCCTGCTCGGCATGCGGCCCCGCGACGGCAAGCTGGTGCGGCCGTTGCTGCCCTTCACGCGCGCGCAGACCACCACCTACTGCAAGGAACGCGGCCTAGTCTGGCGCGATGACCCGACCAATGCCGATCCGGGCTTTGCCCGCAACCGCGTCCGCCAGGGCTTGGCGCCGGCACTGGCGAAAATCCATCCCGCGGCCGCTCAGAACGTTTTGCGCACGGCGGAACTGCTGCGCGATGAGGCCGAGGTGCTGGACCCCCTGGTCGAGGCGGAGATTGACGGCTCAAACGGTTCCCCCCGCGGCGCGGTCTCGCTCGAGCGGCTGGCTGCGCTGCCCCGCGCCCTGCGCCGGCTCGTCGTCCAGCAGCTCGCCGATCGCGCCGCCGGCAGGCCTGTTCCCGGCGCCGCCCGGCACGCCGACGAGGTGGCGGCTCTGCGCCGCACCGGCACCGCAATGCTCGACCTCGGCGGCGGTGTGCGAGCGGTTGCCGAGCGCGGTGTGCTGCGCGCCGAGCGCCCGGATACCGATATCTGATTCCCTGGCCGCCGAGTGAAGCGCCAGACTGGCCCCATGAGCGACCCAATGATCGGCGAGACCCTCGTTTCCCGTGAGGACCTGAAACGCCGCATCGCCGAGCTGGGCAAGGAGATCAGTGCCGACTATCAGGGGCGGGACCTGTTCATGGTCGGAGTGCTGAAGGGAGCAGTCCTTTTCCTCGCCGATCTGATGCGCGACATCACGGGCCCCTGTGAGATCGACTTCATGGCGGTTTCCAGCTATGGCTCGCAGACCGATTCCTCCGGCGTCGTGCGCATCCTCAAGGACCTCGATTCGCCGATCGAGGGCCGGCACGTCCTGATCGTCGAGGACATCATCGACTCCGGGTTGACCCTGCAGTATCTGATGCGGAACCTGAAGGCGCGCAATCCCGCTTCACTGGAGGTCTGCGCCCTGCTGACCAAGCCCGAGCGCCTGCGGGTCGACCTGTCGCCCCGCTACATCGGCTTCGAGATCCCCAATCGCTTCGCGATCGGCTACGGCCTCGACCACGCGCAGCATTACCGCAACCTGGAGTACGTCGCCGCGCTGGACCTCTAGGGCTCGAAGTACGCTGATCTCCGCATGAAGCGCGTCCTCAAGATCGCAATCCCTTCGATTCTGCTGCTGCTGGTCCTCGCCTTCGTCGCCCAACGGGTGATCAGCTCCGGCTCCGACGCGGATGGCCCCCCTTACATCGACCTGATCGGGTCGAAAGCCCAAGGGGGCCTGATTGCCAGCGGCCGCATCGAAGAGGTGACGATCAACACCGACGACAACACCCTCGACGTCGAGAAAAAGGACGGCACCGGCTTCTCGACCGGCTATCCCCCCGAGGCCGAAGGAAGCCTCGTCAACGCACTCAAAGACGCCCAGGTAAAGACCGAGGTGAAGGGCGAGAGCGGCTCATCGCTCTTACGGCAGATGCTCTTGATTCTGCCTTCCCTTCTCCTCATCGGCTGCATCTTGTTCATCATGTTTCAGCTCACGGGGGCAATGGGCCTCGGCAAGTCCAAGCAGACGCCCGTCGAAACGCCGAAGATCACCTTCCGCGATGTGGCCGGCGTCGACGAGGCCGTGCAGGAGCTTCAGGAGATCGAGGAATTTCTCGAGAACCCGAAGAAATTCCAGTCGCTCGGCGCCCGTGTCCCAAAGGGGGTGCTGCTCTACGGTCCTCCCGGCACCGGCAAGACTTTGCTCGCCCGGGCCGTGGCGGGCGAGGCAGGCGTGCCCTTCTTCTCGCTCTCGGGCTCGGACTTCGTCGAGGTGTTCGTCGGCGTCGGCGCCAAGCGCGTGCGCGACCTCTTCGAGAAAGCGAAGCAGAACCCGCCCTGCATCATCTTCATGGATGAGATCGACGCCGTCGGCGGTCACCGCGGAGGGGGGATGGGCGGGGGACACGAAGAGCGCGAGCAAACCCTGAACCAGCTGCTCGTCGAGATGGACGGCTTCGAGATGGACGACAACATCATCTTGATCGCCGCCACCAACAGGCCCGACATCCTCGACCCGGCGCTGCTGCGGCCGGGCCGCTTCGACCGCCAGGTCGTCGTCGACCGGCCGGATCGCGAAGGGCGCAAGCAGATCCTCGAAGTCCACACGCGCGGCAAGCCGCTCGCCGAGGGGATCGACCTCGACACGGTGGCGGGGCAGACCCCGGGCTTCACCGGCGCCGATCTGGCCAACCTGATCAACGAGGCGGCGCTGCTCACCGTCCGCCACGGCGGGCAGCGAATCTCGATGCGCGAGCTCGAGGAGGGCATCATGCGGGTGATCGCCGGCCCGGAGAAGAAAACCCGGGTGATGTCGGAGAAAGAGCGGCTGATCACCGCCTACCACGAGCTCGGCCACGCGATCGTCGGCCATCAGCTGCCCAATTGCGACCCGGTTCACAAGATCTCGATCATCAGCCGCGGCCAGGCACTCGGCTACACGATCTCGCTTCCCACCGAGGACAGGTTCCTCACCAGCCCCGCCGAGCTGACCGACGCGATGGCGATGACGCTCGGCGGCCGCGCCGCCGAGGAGATCGTCTTCGGTGCGATAACCAGCGGCGGCTCCAACGACCTCGAAAAGGTGACCGAGACGGCGAAGCAGATGGTGATGCGCTTCGGCATGTCGGAGCGGCTCGGCCCCCGCGTCTTCGGCCACGATCGCAGCCTGCCGCTGCTCGGCCGCGAGTTCTCCGCCGAGGCCGACTACTCCGATGAGATCGCCCGTGAAATCGACGACGAGATCCGCCGCATCGTCGAGGGCGCTCATCAGACCGCCAAGGACGTGCTCACAGAGCGCCGCGACGATCTCGACCGGCTCTCCAAAATCCTGTTGCGGCGCGAGACGATCGACGCCGAGCAGTTCGTCGCCCTGCTCGACGGCAAGGACCGAAGATGAGGTCTTCGCGCGCGAGGAGGAGGCCAAGCAGGTCGAGTCTTCGAGCTAGCGGGATGCCGCGCAGCGCCACCGCAACTTGGATCGCGCCGCCGCCCACGACCTCAAGGGCTTGAAACCGCCCTGGTACGCTGATTTGTCACCGTGAGGCGTTTCTTCAAAAGCGCAGCTTTCCCGATTCTGCTGGTGGTGATCCTTGCCTTCGTCGCCCAGCGGGTGATCAGCCCTGGGCCGAGCACCGAGGCGCCCTCCTACAACGAACTGGTTGGTTCGAAGGCGCAGGGTGGTCTGATCGCCAACGACCGCATCGAGGAGGTGACGGTCAATACGAAGGACAACACGCTCGATGTCAAGGAGAAAGACGGCACCAGCTTCTCCACCGGCTATCCCCTCAACACCGAGCAGAGCCTGGTCAACGAACTGAAGGCCAACGACGTCAAGTTCGACGTCAAGGGGCAGGGCGGCAACGGCCTGCTTTCGCTGCTCACCTACATCCTGCCCTTCATCCTCTTCCTGGGCTTCTGGATCTTCCTCATGAACCAGATGCAGGGCGGCGGTTCGCGGGTGATGAACTTCGGCAAATCGAAAGCGAAGCGGATGTCGGTCGACGCACCGAAAATCACCTTCCGCGACGTGGCCGGAGTGGACGAGGCTGTGCAGGAGCTGCACGAGATCAAGGAGTTCCTCGAGAACCCGAAGAAATTCCAGTCGCTCGGCGCTCGCATCCCCAAGGGGGTGCTGCTCTACGGACCGCCCGGAACCGGTAAGACGCTGCTCGCCCGGGCCGTCGCCGGCGAGGCGGGTGTTCCCTTCTTCTCGATCTCGGGCTCGGACTTCGTCGAGATGTTCGTCGGCGTCGGCGCCAGCCGCGTGCGCGACCTCTTCGAGCAGGCGAAACAGAACTCTCCCTGCATCATCTTCATGGACGAGATCGACGCCGTCGGCCGCCACCGCGGGGCCGGCATGGGCGGCGGTCACGACGAGCGCGAGCAGACGCTCAACCAGCTGCTCGTCGAGATGGACGGCTTCGAGATGAAAGACAACATCATCTTGATCGCCGCCACCAACAGGCCCGACATCCTCGACCCGGCGCTGCTGCGGCCGGGCCGCTTCGACCGCCAGGTCGTCGTCGACCGGCCGGATCGCAAAGGGCGCAAGCAGATCCTCGAAGTCCATACCCGAGGCAAGCCGCTCGCCAAGGCGATCGAGCTCGACACCCTCGCCGGTCAGACACCGGGCTTCACCGGCGCCGACCTCGCCAACCTGATCAACGAGGCGGCCCTGCTAACCGCCCGCCAGGGGCGTCGCGAGATCTCGATGCAGGAGCTCGAGGAGGGCATCATGCGCGTGATCGCGGGCCCGGAGAAGAAAACCCGGGTGATGTCGGAGAAAGAGCGCCTGATCACCGCCTACCACGAGCTCGGCCACGCGATCGTCGGTCATCTGCTGCCCAATTGCGACCCGGTTCACAAGATCTCGATCATCAGCCGCGGCCAGGCCCTCGGCTACACGATCAGCCTGCCGACCGAGGACAAGTTCCTCACCACTCGCGCTGAGTTGACAGACACGATGGCGATGACCCTGGGCGGGCGCGCCGCCGAGGAGATCATCTTCGGCGAGATCACCACCGGCGCCTCCAACGACCTCGAAAAGGTGACCGAGACGGCGAAGCAGATGGTGATGCGCTTCGGCATGTCGGAGCGGCTCGGCCCCCGCGTCTTCGGCCACGATCGCGGCCAGCCCTTCCTCGGCCGCGAGTTCTCCGCCGAGCCCGACTACTCCGATGAGATCGCCCGTGAGATCGATGACGAGATCCGCCGCATCGTCGAGGGCGCCCATCAGACCGCCAAGGACCTGCTCACCGATCGGCGCGACGACCTCGACCGCATTTCCAAGATCCTCCTGGAGCGGGAGACGATCGACGCCGAGCAGTTCGTCGCCCTACTCGACGGCAAGACCGAAGATGAGGTCTTCGCCGACGAGGAGGAGGCCAAGCAGCTCGATGAGCCGTCGCCGGAGCCCGAACGGGCACAGCGCGAGGGCGCCCGGCCTTTGCCTCCCCGCCCCCGGCCCGGTTACGCCGGCGGCGACGCCAGCTAGCGGGGCGGGGCCTCCCGTCCCAACAGGCGGGGGCGGGGCCTCCCGTCCCAACAAGTGCCGGATTAATTAGCCCGCCACTTTGAGTATCCGCCGGTCCGGGGGGCCCCGCCCCCGCGGCTGCGGGCGAGATACTTGCTTCGTGATGGCGAAGTTGATGGGGGTGGTGAATGTCACGCCGGACTCGTTTTCGGATGGGGGGCTCTTCCTCGACTCGGCGGCGGCGATCGAGCACGGCCGGCAGCTGGCGCGGGAGGGGGCCGACATCCTCGACGTGGGAGGCGAGTCGACGCGGCCGGGCGCGGCTGAGGTCAGCGAGAGCGAGGAGCTGGCGCGGACGGAGCCGGTCGTCGCCGGGCTGGCGGCGGAGGGCCACGCGGTATCGATCGATACCTCGAAGCTCGCGGTCGCCGAGGCGGCGCTCGATGCCGGCGCCACGATCGTCAACGACGTCAGCGCCCTCGGTGTCGATCGGGAGATCGGCTCGCTCTGCGCCGATCGCGGCGCCGGGCTGGTGCTGATGCACATGCAGGGCACACCGCGAACGATGCAGGAGAGCCCTGTCTACGACGACGTCGTCGAGGACGTGAAGGCGTTTCTGGCCGAGCGGCTGGACCTGGCGCTGTCGATGGGGGTTGCCGAGGAGGGCGTTTGGCTCGACCCCGGCATCGGTTTCGGCAAGACGCTGGAGCACAATCTGGAGCTTCTGCGCCGCCTGGAGGAGCTGCGCGAGCTTGCCCGCCCGCTCGTCGTCGGGACCTCCCGCAAGAGCTTCATCGGCAAGGTCGACGGCTCCGACGTGGGCGATCGCATCGGCGGCACGATCGCGTCCTCGATCCTCGCCGCTGCCGCCGGTGCTGACGTGCTGCGCGTGCACGACGTCGCCGAGATCAAGCAGGCGCTTGCCGTCGCGGCGGCAATCGCCCACCCGGATGGCGCCGAAGCGCGAAACTACTGACCATGGAGTCGCACGACAACGGCATCGAGTCCGCGGTGGAAGTCGAGCTCCGCGGGCTCTCCATCTACACCCATCACGGCGTCAGCGACGCCGAGCAGGAGATCGGCCAGCGACTCGAGTTCGACATCTCCTTCGACGTGCCCAGCTGCGACGCCGTGCTGACCGACCGGATCGAGGACACCGTCGACTATGGCGAGGCCTGCGACATCGTCGCCCTCGCCGCAACCGAGCGCAGCTACCGGACCCTGGAGCGCCTGGCCCAGGTCATCGGCGGGCGGCTGATGGAGCGCTATGGGTGCGAATCGGTGCGGGTGCGGGCGGCCAAGCCCGAGCCGCCGCTGCCGCTCGCCATCGAGGAGGTCGCAGTCGAGGTCGTGCACGAACGCAATCAGGACATCGACGACGGGGACGAGTAGGGGAGGGCTTTTGCGGACCGGTTACCTGGGCTTGGGCTCGAACGTCGGCGAGCGCGAGGAGCATTTACGCAAGGCGCTCGAGATGCTGCGCGAGCAGGGGGTGGAGGTCGAGGCCGCCTCCTCCGTCTATGAGACCGAGCCGGTTGGCGAGGTGCTGGACCAGCCCGACTTCCTCAATGCGGCGATCCGCATCCGCACCGAGCTCGAGCCCGAATCGCTGCTCGACGTCTGCAAGGCGATCGAGGTTGAGCACGGCCGCATGCTCGCCGCCGGCCGCCACAGCCCCCGTCCCCTGGACATCGACCTGCTCCTGCTCGGCGACCTCGAACTTGCCGGCGAGCGCCTGACGCTGCCCCATCCCGAGGTCACCTCGCGCCGCTTCGTCCTCGCGCCCCTGCTCGAGCTCGACCCCGACCTGAAGTTGCCCGATGGGACTGCCCTCGCCGACGCCCTCGCCTCTCTGGAGCCAGGGCAGCGGGCGGAGCGAGTCGGCACCCTCTAAGCAGGTGTCGACTCGCGACGCAGCGGCTCTAACCAGGCGGCTGGTAGCACCGGCGGGAAGTCGCCGGCGATCTGCGGCTGGACGCGCCTGGCCAACCGGCCCGCGGGGCGCGATTCGATCATCGGGCGCAGATCCTGCATCGTCATCGCGAGGCGGAGGCTGGGCGCGATCTGGAAATCGCCGGCGTTGAGCTCCTCACCGTCCAGGGTGCCCGCCTCGATCATCTCGTCAACCCGCTGCAGCAGGCCGCCGAATGCTGCGACGTCGGCGCGAACGTTCTCATCGTCCGCCTTATGGATACGGGTCTCGAGGAAGATGATCGGCGCCGCCATGCTGACGGCGAGCCCGATGGGTATCCCGAGCCGGGCACCCTCGGAGTAGCTGCGCAACGGCGCCTTGTTCTGCCGGAAGGCCCACCAGATGATCTGCCGGACCGGGTGCTGAAGCTCCTCGTCTCCGAAGCGCTCGGCCTCCTCCACGGCGGCCCGCTTCTGCGGGTCGGCGGGAAAGAGGGCGGGCTCGGGACGCAGCCGCTCCAGCTCGCGGGCGATCTCACGCGAGCCCTGCAGGCGATGCCCGTCGAGCTTGAGCGCCGGCACGTTTGGGCCGGGAAAGCCGAGGCCGCGCACGACGGCCCTGTGGACCACCGGGAAGAGGTCGGTGCGCTTGAAGGGGATGCCCTTCTGCTTGAGCATCAACTGCACGGCGACGCACGGATGCGAGCCTGGGATCGTGTAGAGGCGCGCGTCCACTGCGCCAGATCCTATGCGCTGCGCACATCGCGGCGTGGCGATGGCCTCGATCAGGCGATAATCGCCACCGTGCTTCTAGCGGTAGATGTCGGCAACACGCAGACCCACCTTGGCGCCTTCGATGGCGAGCGCCTCGCCGAGCACTGGCGCTTTCAGACGCGCGCGGGGGCCACCGGAGACGAGCTGGCGGAGAGGCTCGGCGGTCTGTTGGGGCTGAAAGGGATCGGCTTTGGCGATCTCGATGCGGTCTGCGTCTCCTCCGTCGTGCCGCCGCTCGGCGCCCAATACGAACAGCTCACCGAGCGCTACCTGAGCGCGCAGTGCTTGACGGTCGGCCCGGGAATCAAGACCGGCATGCCGATCCGGATCGACAACCCGCTCGAGGTCGGCGCCGACCGGCTCGTCAACGCCGTCGCCGCCTACGACCGCTTCGGCGCCGCCTGCGTGGTCGTCGATTTCGGCACCGGGATCAACTTCGACGCGGTTTCGGCGGCGGGCGAGTACCTGGGCGGCGCGATTGCTCCCGGGCTCGAGGTCTCGCTCACCGCGCTTGTGGAGCGGGCAGCTCGCATCCCCCGCATCGATCTCGCCGAGCCCGAGTCGGCGATCGGCCGCTCCAGCCGGGCGGCGATCCAGTCGGGATTCGTCTTCGGCTTTGCCGGTCTGATCGACGGTGTGGCGCGGCGGATCGAGGAAGAGCTGGGAGAGGCCCGCTTTCTCGCCACCGGCGGCCTGGCCGAGGCGATCGTGCCGTTCACCGAGACGATCGACGAGGTTGACGACCTGCTCACACTTAAGGGCCTGAGGTTGATCCATGCCCGAAACACCCCCACAGCTGACTGATCCATTTCGGATCGGCGACGTCGAAATCGCCAATCGAGTGCTGCTCGCGCCGCTGGCGGGAATCGGCAACTGGTTCGTGCGCCTGCAGGCAAAACGCCACGGCGCCGGCCTTGCGGTCTCGGAGATGGTCTCCAGCTTCGGCCTCCACCATCGCAACGAGCGCACCCTGCGCGAGCTGATGCGGATCCATCCCGATGAGCACCCGGTCTCGGTGCAGCTCTTCGGCCACGACGCCGAGGTGATGCGCTCGGGGGCGGCGATCGCCGCTGAGGCGGGTGCCGATTTGATCGACATCAACATGGGCTGCCCGGTGCGAAAGGTCCGCAGGACGGGGGCCGGCGCGCAGTTGCTCAGCGACCCGGACCTGGCGCTGGCTCTGGTCCGGGGGGCCGCCGAGGGCAGCGGCCTGCCGGTCACCGTCAAGCTGCGTTCGGGGCTGCGCCCCGGCGACCGTTCCGGCTTCGAGCTGGCGCTGCGCCTCGCCGCCGAGGGGAGCGTGGCGGCCATCGCCTTCCATCCTCGCGCCGCCACCGTGGGGCACAAGGGCAGCCCGGACTATGGGCTGACGCGTGAGCTCACCGAGCGGGTGGACGTGCCGGTGATCGTCTCGGGAGGTTTGAAGAGCGCCGAGGCGGCGCGGCTTGCCTATCGGGAGTCGGGGGCCGACGCGGTAATGATCGCCAGAGGCGCGCTGGGCAACCCATGGGTATTCGAAGAACTGACCGGCCGGCGAACGGCGCCGCCTCGCCGCGACGAGGTGGCGGGCGAGTTGCTCTGGGTCATCGACCGCGCCGAGGAGCATCTTGGGGCCGAGCGGGCGACGCGATATCTGCGCAAGTTCTACCCCTGGTACATGGAGCCGCTCGCGGCGCCGGCCTCCGTCGCCGAGGAGCTGCAGCGCAGCGCCAGCCTGCCCAGGGCAAGGGAGCTGATAGCAGCGCTGGGGGAGCCGCTCGGGGTTTCCTGATGGGCCGGGCGCGCCATGCGTGGAAAAGCCTGATTGCCCAGTCCGCCTCATCGCTATAATCCCGCGGCTTCCGGCCCAGGTGCGGCGAGGCGAATGCCCTCGCACCGGGGCGTTTTTGGGTTCGGGACCCAATTCCCCCTCCCTCCAACAAGCAAAAGCGAGGTCAGCAAGTGAGCCGCCAGGCCGTAATCACCCCGGAAGGACTCGAAAAGCTCAAAGAGGAAATCGAGTTTCTCTCGACCGAGAAACGGCGTGAGGTCGCGGCACGGATCAAGGAGGCGCGCGAGTTCGGCGACATCTCCGAGAACGCCGAGTACGACGACGCCAAGAACGAGCAGGCTCTGCTGGAGTCGCGCATCGCCCAGCTGGAAGAGAGGCTGCGCCGCGCCACCGTGATCGACGAGAAGGAAGTCAGCACGGAGGAGGTCACCTTCGGCTCGATCGTCCACGTCAAAGACCAGAAAAGCGGCGATTCGCAGAAATTTCAGATCGTCGGCTCGACCGAGGCCAACCCGCTCGAGCACAAACTCTCCAACGAGTCGCCGATCGGCAAGGCCCTGCTCGGCCACAAGCGCAACGACATCGTCACGGTCGAGGTCCCGAGGGGCCCGAAGAAGAAACTCAAAATCACCAAGATCGAGACGGCTTGACGTTCAATAGGCTCGGCTGAGCGATGAGCGGGCCGGAGCCAGAACTCTCAGACGTCCTGCGCGACCGCCGCGAGAAGCTGGACCGCATCAGGGGGACGGGGATCGACCCCTTCCCCCACGAGTTTGCCGAGCGTGAGGACATTGCCGAGGTTCGCGCCGCGCACGAGGGCCTGGCGCCCGGTATCGAGACCTCCTCCCGCCACCGGGTGGCTGGGCGGATCGTCGCGCGGCGCGGGCACGGTAAGGCCTGCTTCCTCGATCTTCGCGACGGCAGCGGCCAGATCCAGCTGCACGCCCGCGAGGACCTGCTCGGCGCCGAGGCCTACGAGCTGCTCGTCCATCTCGACCTCGGCGACATCATCGGCGTCGCGGGGACGGCGCTGGCCACCGAAAGCAGCGGCGAACTCTCCCTGGCGCTGGATCGGTGGCGGCTGCTCGCCAAGAGCCTGCGGCCGCCGCCGGACAAGTTCCACGGCCTCGAGGACGTCGAGACGCGATACCGCCGCCGCGAGCTGGACCTGATCGCCAACCAGGAGAGCCGCCAAATCTTCGCCCTCAGGGCTCGCGCGATCAGCGAGGTGCGCCGCTGGCTCGACGAGCACGGCTTCGCCGAGGTCGAGACGCCGGTCCTGCAACCGCTCTACGGCGGCGCCCTGGCCCGTCCGTTCGTAACCCACCACAACGCCCTCGACCGCGATTTTTATCTGCGGATCGCGACCGAGCTCTATTTGAAGCGGCTCGTGGTTGGCGGCATCGACCGCGTCTACGAGCTGGGCAAGGACTTCCGCAACGAGGGGATCTCCCACAAGCACAATCCCGAGTTCACGATGCTCGAGTGGTACGAGGCCTACGCCGACTACCAAAAGACCGCACATGACATGGAACGCCTTGTCGCCGAGGTGGCCGAGCGGGTCCTGGGGACGACGAAGGTGCAGAGGGGAGAGGTCACGATCGACCTCGCGCCGCCCTGGCGGCGGGTGACCCTGCGCGAGGCGATCCTCGAGCGCGCCGGGATCGACATCGTCGAGCACCCCACCCGGGAGGCCCTGGCGGCGGCGATGGGAGCCGAGCCGGACCCGGCTGAGGGCTGGGGCAAGCTGGTCGACGGCCTACTCGCCAAGGCGGTCGAGCCGGAGCTGATCCAGCCGACCCTCGTCCTCGACTATCCGACCGAGCTGTCGCCGTTCGCCAAGGCCCATCGCTCCGAGGAGGGGTTCGTCGAGCGCTGGGAGGCCTTCATCGGCGGGATCGAGATTGCCAACTCCTTCAGCGAGCTGAACGACCCCGACGAGCAGCGGCGCCGCTTCGAGCAGCAGGCGGCGGAGCTGCAGCGCGGTGACGAGGAGGCACAGCCCTACGACGAGGCCTTCGTCGAGTCGCTGGAACAGGGAATGCCTCCTACCGGCGGCGTCGGCGTGGGGATCGACCGGCTGGTGATGATCCTCAGCGGGGCACAGAGCCTGCGGGAGGTTGTTCTGTTTCCCGCCATGAGGGGTACTCGGAATTAGGCGAACCGAGCCTATCCGGCAACGGGGGCGTTCTATCCTTGATGGCCCCCTTCAGTTTCGAATAGCCCACCTCTAACGCAAAGGCTTCCCCTTGCCGATAGATACACGCCGCCGCCCCCGCGGACGGTCTCTTGCACGACGCGGATATAGACGATTAGGAACCACTTTGGCAGGCAATAATCCCCAGACGATGATCGAAGGCTCCGGATCGACGACGACCGCCGGCTCCCATAGCCGTGCTCATCAGCGGGCGATGCGGCGGCGCGCTGGAAGCAGCTTTGCCTGGGAGCGCATCGGCCGGGCCAAGCTGGCGGCCTCGATCGACCTCGTTGCGCTCGCTGTCGCGAGCCTGGCCTATGTCGTCGTGGCGGGCAGCTCGAAGCTCAGCCCCGCCGGCATCGGCGCCTTCGTGGGGCTGGCCTTCATTCTTCTTGCCGTGCTCGGCATCTACCGCAAGCGCATGGCCCCCAGCTACCTAAACGAGCTGCCCACCGTCGCATTCGCGAGCGGCTTGGCCGCCGCGGTCCTCACCTTCGGCGCTCTCCTGATCGGCAACGAAACCAATATCGCTGATCAGGCGGCGCTCTTTTGGCTTCTTTCCGCCGCCTGCCTGGCGCTGGGCCGGGGCAGCCTGCGCGTGCTCGAGATCTCGCGCTGGCGGCAGGGCAAGGGAGGACATCCGACCCTGATCCTCGGCGCCGGCAAGGTGGGGCACCTGATCGCCCGCCGCCTGCTCGATAAGCCTGAGATCGGCCTGCGGCCTGTCGGGTTCGTGGACGACATGCCGATGGAAGCGTCCTATGACACTCACGTCCCGATCCTCGGCCCGGAGTCCGAGCTTGAGGCTGTGGTCATCGCAAACGGAATCGAGCACGCGATTCTCAGCTTCTCCGCCGCGCCTCACGAACGCACCCTCGCGGCAGCCCGCCGCCTCGATGAACTCGGTGTGACGGTCTCGCTGGTGCCGCGCCTGTTTGAGGGCATTCCCGATCGCACCATCCTGGACCGGGTCGCCGGCGTGCCGGTGATCAGCGTCTTCCCCACCGATCCACGGGGCTGGCAGCTCTCCGTGAAGTACGTGTTCGACCGAATCTTCGCCTCCCTGGCGCTGGTGCTGCTATCGCCGATCCTTCTGGCTGGGGCGATCATGGTGCGGCTCGACCTCGGCAAGCCGATCCTGTTCCGTCAGCGCCGCATCGGGATCGACGGCCAGGAGTTCGAGATGCTCAAGTTCCGCACCATGCGCGGCAGTCCGGAAAGCAAAGGCCAGGCGAACTCCGATTGGGCCGACGCCGTGCTCGCGGGTGAGAAGGGCCTCCGCGCCCGTCCGTCCGAGGAGCCCACACCCAATAGCCGGGCCACCAAAGTGGGCAGGATCCTTCGCAAGACGGCCATCGACGAGCTTCCGCAGCTGCTCAACGTCGCGCGCGGCGAGATGTCGCTGATCGGGCCGCGGCCCGAGATGCCCCAGTACGCGAACCAGTTCGAGCAGATCGTCCACCGCTACGGTGACCGCCACCGCGTCAAGTCCGGCATAACGGGATGGGCGCAGGTACACGGGCTACGAGGGCGAACCTCTCTCAGTGACCGCGTCGAATGGGACAACTACTACATCGAGAATTGGTCACCCTGGCTCGATCTGAAGATCGTCCTGATGACCTTCGTGACGATCATCCGTGACCCCTCCGAGTAGCGCCGGATCCGTTCCCCAAGACGCCGGCCAGCCAGATGTGACGATCGTCATCATTGGCCACTCGGTCAAGGGTGAGCTGGGGGACTGCCTGCGGTCGATCGACGAGCACGCCGGCCTGCCGGTGGAGACGATCTACATCGACAACGCCTCCGACGACGGAACCTGCGAGTGGCTGCGCGCTGAGCGCCCGGACGTGCAGGTGGTCGCACTGGAGGAGAACGTTTGGGACTCCGCCCGCAATCCCGGCCTGGAGCGCGCGAGGGGCCGCTACACGATGTTCCTCGACAGCGATGCCCTGCTGACCGCCGGCGCTCTACCGGCGATGGTGACAGCGATGGACCAGCACCCCGAGTGGGGCCTGCTGGGCCCGCGGCTCGTGCACGACGACGGCAGCCTGCAGCTCTCCTCCCGGCGCTTTCCGTCTCCCTGGTTGCCGCTATGGCGCAGGCCGCCCATGAATCGGTTCATGGAGGACTCCGATGCGGTCAGGAGGCACCTGATGGAAGACGCGGATCACAGTCTGGTGCGCGGGGTCGTCTATGTAATCGGCGCCTGCCAGCTGTTTCGCACCGATGTCGGCCAGCGGTTCGGGGGTATGGATGTGGAGATGGGGAAGGGCGGCGCCGCGGATGTCGACTGGTGCCTGCGCTTCTGGAAAATCGAGATGCCGGTCGTCTATTACCCGGACGCGACCGTGGTGCATCGCTATCGCCGCACCTCCGCCAGCTCGCCCTTCTCGAGGCACGCATGGCGTCACCTACGGTCCTTCATGCTGCTGCAGTGGGCTTACCGGAATGAACGGCGCCGGCTCAAGCGCTTGGCCGAGCAGCTCGACCGCGAGGGGGCCCTGCAGTGAGCGAGGGCCCCGAGGTCTCGATCGTCGTCGTCGCCTACCGCGCGCGGGACTTCGTCCTGCGCTGTCTGGCGTCAATCGAGGCCAATGTCTCGATCTCGGCCGAGGTGATCGTCATAGACGATGGCTCTGGCGACGGCACCCCCGAGGCCGTGCGCAGCGAGTTCCCAGCGGTGCGGATGGTCGAGCAGCCGCAGAACATGGGGTTGGCGGCAGGGAGGAACACGGCGATCAAGCTGCTGGAGGGGGCCAAGGTCCTGATGCTCGACTCCGACACCCAGGTGAAAGCGGGTGCCGTCGAGAGGCTGGCGGAGGTTCTCGACTCCGATCCAGGGGCGGGGATCGTCGCGCCTCGCCTACTCAACCCCGATGGCAGTGTGCAGCTTTCCTGCCGCCGCTGGCCGTCGTTGCTGATCCCCTTCGTGCGCCGCGGCCCGGTGGCCAAGCTCATGCCGGAGCCCGAGATGCACCGACGCCACATGATGATGGACTTCGACTTCGCCAGCGAACGGCCGGTGGTAGCGGCGATGGGGGCGGCGCAGATGTGGCGCGCCGACCTGCCGCAGCGGATCGGCAGTTTCGACGAGCGGATCTCCTCCTATGGAGGCGAGGACATCGACTGGTGCCTGCGGGTCTGGGAGGCGGGCCTGGAGGTCCGCTACGTGCCCGATGCCGAGATCGTCCACGAGTGGCAGCACGTGGTCCGACGCACCCCGTGGAGCCGCCACAGCCTGCGCGCCCTCTCCGACTTCTACTACGTCCAGTGGAAGCACCGACGGCCTTCGCTCGGATCCCCGAATAGCGGCGGCCAAGTCGTGAAGCGCCCGCCGCGCGGATAGCCGGCCCGTCGATGAGTGAGGCTCGCGGCATTGTTCGCAGCACCCTCAGCACCTACGGAGTCCGCGCTCTGCTTGCGCTCAGCGTTCTGGTCCTCACGCCGTACCTGTTCCGCACTCTCGGCCCACCGGCCTTCGGTACCTGGAGCGTCCTTTACACGATCGCGACGATCTTCTCGCTCATCGAGTTCGGATTCTCGACCGGCGCCACGAAACTGATCGCGGAGCTTCGCGGGGCGGGAAGGCGGGTCGAGCTCGAGGACACCATTGGCGCCTCGGTCTCGCTGATGGGCCTGATGGGGCTTCTTGCCGCCGGCATCTTTGTCGCCGTAGGCCTGCTCTTCGACGGTCTCGCCGCCCATGGCGAAGAGGAGGCGTTCCGGCAGGGGATGCTGCTGCTGGGCGCGACGATGCTCGTCCGCCTGCCGACCGCGACGTACGGCGCCACCCTGCTCGGCTACCAGCGCGCAAACCTCTTCAACGCCGGAGAGGGCGTGACGGCAATGGTCTTCCCACTCGGCGCCGTGGTGGCGCTCGAGAGCGGCGGCGGTATCTTCGCGCTGACCGCTGCCTACGCGGCCGCCCTCCTCGCCGGCTCGCTGACCTTCACGGTCCTGCTCAAGAGGACCGATGCCGGGCTCTCTCTGCGGCCCCGCCTCGGGTCCAGCGCCACCCGCCACCGCATTGCCGGCTTCGCCTCGCTGACGCTGCTCGCCGACTCGATGCTGTTCGTCGGCACCCGCATGGACACGGTGGTCATCGCGGCGATTCGCAGTGCCGCCGCCGCCGCTCCCTTCGCCGCGGCGTTGAAATTGCAGAGTGCCCTGCAGAGCCTCACCTTTCCGATCTACCTCCTCTTCATGCCGATGGTCTCGGAGCTCTGGGGAGCCGGTCAGCGGGCAGAGGTGGGGCGCCGCTTCGTCCTCGCGACGCGGATCGCGGCCCAGGTCACGCTCCCGGCCGCCTTCGCCCTCGCCCTCTTCGCGGAGGACATCACGCACTTCTGGCTGGGAGCGGACGCTCCCGGAGTGACGGCCGAGATCATCGCCGTCCTCGTCGCCAGCCAGGCGCTAACGCTTTCGGTCTCACCGGCGGAGCGGACCCTGATCGGCATCGGCCGGGTGCGCGTCATCGCCGCCATCGCGGTGGTGGAGGGAATCTCCAATCTCGCCCTCTCGATCGTTCTGGTCTCCGAGTACGGTGCGATCGGCGCGGCCTTCGGGACGCTCCTCACCTATGGGCTTGTCGCACCCGTAAAGCTGCCCATTGCCGCCCGGGCCACCGGCTGCGGATTTGGGCATCTATTGCGAACCGGGCTTGCTCCCGCCGTGCTCAGCACCCTGCCCGGGGCCGTTTGGATGCTGGTCGCCTGGGCGTTTCTGCCCGATCAAGGCATGCGCCTCTTGGTCGGGTTCACGGGTGGGCTCGCGATCTGCCTGGCGCTTGGGATTCGGCAGGTCGGCGTCGGCCGGCTGCGCACCATCCTCGCCGGTCGCGGCGACGCCACGCCCAGCTTGCAGGCCGCCGAGGCCGACGTGGTCGAGTTCTGAGCGGTCGACCGAATCTCTTCTCAGACCCCCCGTGTCGTGCCTGAAATGCAGGCTTGCTTGCGGTCTCTTAGGACATACGTCCAGATGAACGCAATCGGTTTTCCCACCGCCGGGGCCCTCCCGATAACGGGGGCAGGAACAAGCCGTCGCCGACCCCCACGGATCGCAGGCGACCAGACCCCCCGGTTAAATGAAACTTCGCCTTGCTCACAAACCCCGTGCCGTTTTCGTGGCCCTCCTCGCCGTCTTGGCGGCGAGCGTCCTCGGCGGCAGCGCCTTCAGCGGCAACGCACAGGCTGCCCAACCCGGCGTCGTCACCGACCTCACCTGGTACATCTCCGACAGCGACAAACAGCGCACCGTCTCGGCGATGCAGGATCTCGGCGTCCGCTGGACGCGGCTCGCGATCCAGTGGCGTGAGGCGGAGCCGGAAAAAGGCAAGTACAACGAGTGGTGGCTGAACGAGTACGGCAAGGCCATCGACATGGCGCGCGCCGCCGGCCAGCACGTGATCGTGATGATCGACTCGGCTCCCGCCTGGGCCTCCGGCTCGACCTCCAGCAACGCTCCCCGTGACCCGCAGGACTTCGCTCGCTTCATCTCCACAGTCGCCGCGCGCTACGCCGGCAAAGTTGACGCTTGGGAGGTTTGGAACGAGCAGAACCTGTCGCGTTTCTGGAGCTCCGGTCCTAACCCGGCCGCGTACGCCGCTCTTCTCCGCGCGGCATACCCCGCCGTTAAGGCCGCCGACCCGAACGCCAAGGTCGTGTTCGGCGGCACCTCAGGAAACGACTACGAATTCCTCGCCGGCGCCTACGCGGCTGGCGCGAAGGGCTACTTCGACGTCCTGGGGACCCACCCTTATCCCTACTGCGGCTCCTCGAGCCCGGCGGACGTGCGCATGAGCGGCGACCGGATCAGCAAAGACTCCTTCCTGGGTTACCGGGAGATGCGCAACACAATGCTCGCCAATGGGGAGGACAAGCCGATCTGGATCACGGAGATGGGCTGGACCACCTCCACCGCCGCCTGCAGCCCCGGCGCGGGCATGTGGCAGGGAGGCGTGTCCGAGACCGCACAGGCCGACAACCTCTACCAGGCCTACAAACTGCTCGAGGCCGATCCCTACGTCGAGGTTGCCCTCTGGTACAACGTCCGCAATAACTACTGGATGAAGGACGAGGACTCCGCGGAGGCACGGTACGGCCTGATGCGGACCGACTTCACTCCAAAGCCCGCCTATGGCGCCTTCAAGGCCTACGCCTTCGGCCTCCCCTACACGGTCAGCCAGCCGGCTCCCGCCCCAGCGCCGCCGAAGAAAAAAAAGAAGACCCGTACGACCCTTCAGGTCAGCGGCCTCGCGGCCCAGGACGTCTCCACGACCGCCGTCGGCCGGGTGGCCCGCGCCCAGCAGGGCACGGTCGCCGTGATCGTCCAGGTCTCCACCGGCAAGACGTGGCGCACGATTCGCCGCAGCAAGGTCAAGGTCAGTAAGCGCGGCCGGTACCACACCCGCCTGCGAAAGCTGCCCCGCAACCGGATCAGGGTCAGGGCCGTGTTCCACGGCAGTGCCGAGAGCCGGCCCTCCCATTCGCGCTACGTGCGCGTCACGGCCTCCTCGCGCAAGGTCAAGCGCCGGCAGCGCTGACCGGCGCTTCCCCCAACTCCTCGCGGAAACGGGACACCCGGTCGATGTCCACGAGCGCCGCCAGTACGGCGAGTAGCCCGAGCAGCGGCAGGATCGCCTCGCTGTAGAAGACGACCTCGAGCATGCCGTGGATGGCCAATCCCAGGAGGCCGATCCCAATTCCAAATCCAAGCGCTTTGGTTTTCGGGTCCAGAGCACGGGATGCGCGGAAGGCCGTGACCAACCCTCCGATCAGGACCCCCAGCATCGCCAACAGCCCCAGGATCCCCTGCTCGGCAAGCGCCTGCAGGTAGATGTTCTGGGCATGAGGGGGGACCAACAACTGCTCGTTGTGCAGTAGCCGTCGCTGCGAGGAGGTGGCGCTGGTGGAGGGAAGCCTCTCGTAGGCGGTCTGGAAGTTATTGAGGCCGACCCCGAGGACAGGCTGGTTGGAATAGATCTCGATGGCGCTATTCCAGATGTCGCTGCGCAGTGTCACGTCACTGCTGCTGTCGTTCTGGAAGCGGCTCTTCAGCGAGCTCGGTGCGAAGGCGACCACGGCGACCACCATGGTGAGGCCGATGGCCAGGGCTACGCGGGGGCGCAGCAGGGCCAACCAAATGATCGCGCCCAGGAAGAGCCCCACCATTGCGCCGCGGGCATAGGAGAACACCAGCGCTGGAATCGCCAGCGCGACGGCAAGCGATGCCAGCCAACGCATCGCGGAAGAGAAGTGGGAGCTGAATGCGATCGCGATGCCGACCGGCATCAGGAGGGCGAGGAAGCCGCCGAACATGTTGGGATGCCCAAACGATGCCTCCACCCGTCCGACGACGTCGGTCCCCGCAACGAAGCCCTGGGTGCTGAAGACGCCCAGGAACTGATCGGCAATGCCCTGCGTCGATGCAACCAGCAGCGCCGCCAGCGCGCCTCCCACCACGACTAGGAGTTGGCTCGGCTTATCGCACGCTTGGCGAACGGAGAAGAAGAGGATCGTCGCCGTGAAGATGAGCAGCACCTTGGCCAGCGAGGCCGAGGGTTCCAGTGCCTGGGCGCTTGAGATCAGGGCGCTGGCGGCAAAGGTCGCCACGGCTACGCTGAGGATCCGTAGGTGAGGACCGGACGGTGTGCTGATGCGGACTACGAGCAGGCTGTAGAGCAGAACACCGCCAGCCAGCACCGGGACCAGCATCTGAAACGGTTCTGAGGGCAGCGCTACCTGGCCCCCGCCGCCGACGGGAAGTGCGGCGTTGATCAGGGGCGAGAGGGCGAGGACCAGAGCCACCCCGTACTCCGGTCGCTGTAAAACAAGCCCGGCGGCGAGCGCCAGGGCCAATAGGGACGGCAAGGCCAGGGGGTTGACGGCATAGGCGCTCAGCGGCCAGAGCACCGCGATGCAGACGGCGCCGAGAACCAGTCCAGCGGTGGCGATGCGCTCGCGAGCGAGCACCTAGGAACGTGCTCGCTCCCGCGGCCGCTCGCCGGTCCCCCGATTGCCCCCGTTGCCGCTCCTGCTCTGCCTGTGTCCCTGCGGTTGGTAGTACGGGTTGGATTCGGATGCTGTCTTGTTGAGGACCAGGCCGAGCAGGCGGACGTCGACCTTTTGCAGACGGTTGATCGCCGAGCGCACGGCGGCGAGGGAGGTGCTCGTCGCATCGACCACCAACACGCTCGCGTCGAGGTGGGGTGTGAGCAGGAGGACGTCGTCGGCGACGAGGAGCGGTGGGGAGTCCACGATCACCCAGTCGTAGCGGGCATGCAGTTCGCCGAGCACGGTGCCGGTCTGCGGCGAACGCAGCAGACGTGCGGGGTTCGCCCCCAGCGTTCCGGAATGGATCACCGCCAACCCGGGCAGTTCGGGACTCTCTTGGATCGCCTCGTCGAGTGGACGGCGGCTCGCCAGGACCTCCGCGATGCCGGTCTCGTCGCGGCGAATGCCGGCCCCCGTCGTGCCCAGGTCGAGGGTGGGCTGGCGCAAATCCAGCTCGACCAGGACGACGCTGTCGCCGTCGCTGGCGATCGTCAACGCCAGCTCTCGTGCGACGGTGGTCTTGCCCTCGCCGGTACGTGGGCTGGTCAACAGGATCGACCTTGCTTTGTCGCCCGGGGCCAGCTCGATGTTCGTTCGCAGAACGCGCAGCGAATCGGCGAGCTGCTCGCGAGACACCCGCCTGTGGATCGGCAGGCTGAGGGTGGCGGCGGCATCTGGAATTCGCGCCAGAATCGGCTGGCCGAGCAGAGACTCCTCGTCCTCGCCGAGGCGGATGCTGCGGTCGAGCCGATCGCGGGCCAGAGCGACCCCGGCGGCGAGCAGGAGGCTCAGGAGAGTGCCGAAACCGATGTAGAGCGGCACGTTCGGCCGCGCCGGATCGGTGGGAGGCACGGCCTCCGCGCTGAGCGCGACGGTTGTCGGCACCCGCCCCTGGTTGTGGAGCTTTACCATCTCTTCCACGAAGACCGAGGCATAGGTGTTGGCGATCTCGGCTGCCTCCTCCGGTGAGGGCCCCTCGGCGTTGATCTCGAGCAACTGGGTTCTCTCCACAGGACTGATCGACATCCGGTCGAGGAGTTCGGTTCGGGAAAGCGGCTCGTCGAGCTGGGCACCCGCGACTTCGGCGATGCTCGGGCTCGAGGCGAGGGTTGTGAACGTGCGCGCCAGCTGCTCGCCCTGGGTGCTGTCGAGGGTCTGGGAGGCCAGGTCGCCCTCGATCGACTGGCCGACGAAGATGGTCGCTGTCGCCTGGTAGGTCTTCGGCACCGCCAGCGTGACGGCGATCACGCCAAGGATCGATATCGCGGCGGCGAGCCCGAAAATGACTCTGCGCCGCCAAAGGATCGATATCAGCTCGTCTATGCCCAAAAGGATTCCTGCGCCGGTCGAATCGCGAAGGCGTCGCCGCGGGCAAGTGTACCGGGCGGCGCGGCGCCCTCCGCAGCAAAGCTAGCCAAAAGGAGGCTGGTAGAAGTCTTCGACGTAGCGAAGGGAGAACGGCACCGAAGGCTGCTTCCGGTAGACGGCTCTAACCGAGCCGCGGCGGCTGAAGCGGCCGCGGATCCTGCCTTTGAAGATCCCGTCGCCGCCGGCGCGCAGCTCGGCCCGCCGTCGCCAGCGCTTGCCTCGCAGAACCTGGACTTCAACCCGGCCGTTGCGGCTCGTTGGCGTCCTCCCCCAGAAGAAGAAGCCCCCCTTGCGCTTCAGAGCCACGAACGGGAAGCGAAACGCCTCCAGGGCGCGCTTCGGTTGGTCGGCCTCCAGTGTGGGGCCGCGCAGGTAGAGCCCCGATTCGACGGTCTGTTTGGGGGAACGGCCCTGGCGCTCTTCGTCCCTGAGCCCGTACCAGAAGAAGGCCCCGATGCCCGCCTGCCAGGCCCGGAACAAGGCCTCGGAGATCCAGCGCGCATGGAGCCTGGACGGCAGCCCGCCCGGGTCGGGCAGGTCAGAGTCCCAGCTGAACTCGGTGATCCACAGCGGGGTTTCCTGAAAAGAGCCCCGGATGCGGTTGGCGCGGTTGGCGGCGTGGAGGAGCTGCTGCAGCGCAGCCAGGTCGCCCAGCGAGACATCGTTGGCGCCCACCGCGCTGTGCGTCGGCCCACCGGTCGTATACGGGTTGATCGCAAAGATGTCGAAGGGGACGCCCTCCTCGCAGCCGGTTGCCATCGGTTTTGGGCGACGCCGTCCGGTCATGCAGAGCAGGCGGCGTGCGAAGGTCATCGGGGCGACTGTGCCCGGGCGCCGCAGGGGCGCCAGCCCGGCGGTGACGACCAAGTTTGAGGCATCCACCCCTTTGACCGCGGCCGAAAACGCCCGCAGAAGGTTTCTGTAGAGATCGGGCGATATAGCTTGGCCGTCGGCGCCGAACTGGGGGTTGAAGAAGAGGAACGAGTTGGGCTCGTTCTGGGGCTGCCAGTAGCGAACCCGCGGCAAGCCCGGAACGGCACCGCTGTAGCGCCTGGCGATCGCTGTCGCGAAGCTGGCGAAGGCGTCGGTGTCGAGCCCGCACACCGAGCCGGCGTTACCCGGGGCATCGCAGGTCTGGGCCCAACGGGGGGCGCCTGTCACGGCGACGACCGGAGTCAGCCCGGCGGCCACGGCGCTGGTCACCTGGTGGTCCGTATTCGGCCACCAGTAGTGGGAATCTGCTGGGTTCGTCGGGTCCCAGTCCCTCGGCTTCTTGCGCGGGGCAACCCCCTCCCAACCGATAGTCAGCCGTACATAGCTGGCCCCTGCAGCGTGCATTCGCTGATAGGCGAGAAATGGGGCGTCATAGGTGGTGAGAGGGTCGGTGACGCCCGTGATCAGAGGGCCTGCATCCGCATTGCGGGTGCCCGTCGCGGCCAGGGGAAGGACCGCTGCCATCAGCGCGATCGCGAGGTAGCGAAGCCAGCGGCGAAGGGACGCCGCTGACGGACGGAGGGGCACCCGCCTGTGGGTCAAAACGGCGCCAAGGCGGGGCAGCGGTCGGCGGGTGGGGATCTGGTGTCCGGGATGGGGGGTTGTCATGGCATCACTCAAAACCCCGAACCCAGCCTTAAGAGCGGGTGGGGACAGGTGTTGTCTCCGCTCAGCCGGCGGAGGTGTCGGAGAAGCGTTCTCTTGCCGCAATTCCCAGCCGCAGCGCGATCGCGGCCAGGACCGCGAGGAGTGCCAGCCACAACAGGGTGTTTGTGGGGTAGCCACCCGCGGGGAGCGTCTTTGAAGCTGGTGTGCTGTCGGCTTGCGGCTTCGGGTCTTCGCTGCGGGCGCCGCCCTGGGGGTACGGTGCCGCTCTCCCTTCGCCCGCTGCCGGCGGCGCGCCCTCTCCACCACCTCCAGCGACGATGGACACTGCTCCAGTGTCACCGTCGGACTGGCCGCCGCCGTTCTGGCTGCGGTTCTTGTCGTTTGAGGCGCCAGGCCCGCCGGCGCCGCGTGGAGGCTGCTCCGTGTATTGATCGACGGCGGAGGGAACGTAGGCGCCGGCAGTCGGGGCGGCCCAGAGGCTCAGCACGCCCAGCGCGGTAACCAGTACGGCGCAGCGTCTAGAGTGGGCCCGGAAATTGGCGCCTTTCTTCGATTCATTCACCAAAGGAAGAGTAGCGACTGCTGAGCAGGCGCTGGTCTTTTTTCTCAGCGCGGCGGCGGCGTTCTATCTAGCCTTCGACGGCGGCGGCTATGACCTCGTCGTCCACCAGAGCGTGGGCTTCGTCGCCTGGACGCTGCTTGCCATCGGTCTGATTGTCGGCTGGCTGCCGCGCACCCGGCCAAGCAGGGCGCTGCTGATTCCCGCGCTTGCCGCAGCCGGGCTCGTCGCCTGGATGCTGTTTGCCTTCACCTGGACCGAGAGCGACGAGCGCACCCTGGCGGAGCTCGCGCGGCTGCTCGACTATCTCGGCTTGGCGGCCCTCGTCGTCTGCACGATCGAGAGACGCACCTTTCGGACCGCCGCCGCCGGGATCTCCACCGGCGTGTTCGCGATCACCGCCATCGCGGTCGCGAGCCGCCTCTTTCCTGACCTCTTTCCGGATGCCGGCAACGTGGCCCTGCTCTTCTCGCCCGACCGCCTCGACTATCCACTCGACTACTGGAATGCCGTCGGCGCCTGGGCGGCGATGGCCGCCGCGATCGGCCTTGCCTGGAGCGCACATGCGCCTCACCTGCCGTTCCGAGCCGCGGCGCTGGCCGTTGTCCCGTTGGCGGGCGCCTGCGCCTACCTGACCTACTCGCGGGGGGCGGTCGTCGGCACCGCCATTGCCGTGATCGCCGTGATCGCGCTGAGCCGCAATCGCTGGACCGCTCTCGTCCACTCGCTTGTCGCAGCCGGCGGCGTTGGCCTGGCCGTTCTCGTCATTCGCTCTCATGAGCAGATCGCGGATGCGACCGGTGGAGCGGGGGGAGGTGTCGTAGCGGCCGTGATCGTCCTTGGTGCGGTGCTCTGCGCCGCAACTGCCATCGCGAGCGGCCTGCTGGGCCTCGATCGAGTTCGACTACCGCGGCGCGTAGCCCTCTACGCAACAGCGGTGGCGGCCGTCGTCGCGATCGGCGGAACCGCGGTCTTCGCCGGCGACCGGCTCTCAGACGCATGGCATGAGTTCAATACGGAAGAGACGGTCACGACCGGGGAGGCGCGGCTCACGAGTGTGGGCGGCAACCGCCACAACCTGTGGGCATCCGCGTGGGCCTCGTTTGAGGAGCATCCGCTCGATGGGACCGGGCCGGGGACCTATGAGTTCTGGTGGAGTCGCGATGCGCGGGATCCCGAGTACGTCCGCAATGCCCACTCGCTCTACCTGGAGAGCCTGGCCGAGACGGGCGCAGTGGGCTTTCTCCTGCTCATGGTGATGCTCGGCGGTAGCTTCGGGACGGCGCTCTATGTGCGCCGGCGAATTGAGGAGCCCGACGATATCGGGGCGAGCGTCGCGATGTGCGCCGCATTCTGCGTCTTTCTGGTTACCGCCGGCGTCGACTGGATGTGGCAGTTCGCCGCCCTCTCCGGCGTTGCCCTCGGCGGGCTCATCGTCGCTACCGCCGCGGGCGCGCGGGTCCTCCGCCCAACCGAGCGCGGGGGGGCCATCGGCCGGCCGGGCGTCAGGATCGTCCTCATCTGTCTTGCGGTTGGCGCTGCGATCGCGCAGGTGCCGGGCCTGCTCGCCACCGAGCGGATTCGGGAGAGTCAGGAGGCGGCCCGGGCGGGCGACCTGCCGCGTTCCCAGCAGCTCGCCGAACAGGCGGTCGAGGCGATGCCATGGGGGGCGACCCCTTACGAACAGCTGGCGCTGACAGAGGAGGAGCAGGGGGAGCTTGGGGCCGCGGAGCGGGATATGCACGAGGCGATCGAAAATGAGCCCACCAACTGGCGCTATCCGCTTGCCCTCGCCCGCATCCAAGCCGCGCGGGGCGAGATGGCGAAGGCGCGGCGAACGTTTCGCAGCGGCCGCCGCCTGCGTCCGCTGTCGCCCTCCTATTCCCCGTTCTCCTCCTATGGCAGGGCCGTCTACAGCGAGGCCCAGCTGCATCGAATTTGGGTCAACCGCGGCGATAACGGCCCCTGAAAGCGGCGAAAAGGCCGCTAGGAGCGAGATTTGCCCCGCGTCGGCTGGGTGGACGGCCTCGGTATCGTTAGAGGAGCACATTGGACGCCTGCCGAGATTCGAAGGGCGTCTGCGGTACTTAGCCGGCTGAGCCGCGTTTGACTATGTAAGGAAGCCTTTTGTTCGAGAGATTCACAGAGCGAGCCCGACAGGTTGTCGTCCTAGCCCAGGAAGAGGCGCGCACGCTCAAGCACAACTACATCGGCACCGAGCACATCCTGCTCGGCCTGCTGCGCGAGGAGGAGGGGCTCGCCGCCCGTGTCCTCGAGTCGCTCGATATCACCACCGAGCGCGTGCGCTCGCAGGTGGTGCGAATCGTCGGCTCCGGCGAGGAGGTCACCTCGGGCCAGATCCCATTCACCCCGCGGGCCAAGAAGGTGCTCGAGCTGGCGCTGCGCGAGGCACTGTCGCTGGGGCACAACTACATTGGCACCGAGCACATCCTGCTCGGCCTGGTGCGTGAGAACGAGGGGGTTGCGGCGCGCATCCTGCTCGACTTCGACGCCGACTCCGACAAGATCCGCAACGAGGTGATCCGGATGCTGTCCGGCCCCGGCGGCCGGCGGCAGGGCGCCGCTGCGGGTGGCGGTGGCGGCGAGGGCAAAAAATCTTCGAAACTGCTCGACCAGTTCGGCCGCAACCTGACCAAACTCGCCGAGGAGGGCAAGCTCGACCCGGTGATCGGCCGCGAAACCGAGATCGAGCGGATCATGCAGATCCTCTCCCGCCGCACCAAGAACAACCCGGTGCTGCTGGGCGAGCCCGGCGTCGGCAAGACGGCCGTCGTCGAGGGCCTCGCCGCTCGCATCAACAAGGGCGAAGTCCCCGAGCTGCTGAAGAACAAGCAGATCTACACGCTTGACCTGGCGGCGCTGGTCGCCGGCTCCAAGTACCGGGGCGAGTTCGAGGAGAGGCTGAAGAAGGTGATGAAAGAGATCACCCAGCGCGGCGACATCATTCTCTTCATCGACGAGCTTCACAACCTGGTTGGCGCCGGTGCCGCGGAGGGCGCGATCGACGCCGCCTCGATCCTCAAGCCGGCGCTGGCGCGAGGTGAGCTGCAGACGATCGGCGCCACCACCCTGGACGAGTACCGCAAATATCTGGAGCGCGACTCGGCGCTCGAGCGCCGCTTCGCCCAGATCAAGGTCGACCAGCCGTCGGTCGAGGACACGGTGAAGATCCTCGAAGGACTGCGCGAGCGCTACGAGCAGCACCATCGGGTGACGATCACCGACACCGCCCTCGGCGCCGCCGCCGAGCTCGCCGACCGCTACATCTCCGACCGCTTCCTGCCCGACAAGGCGATCGATCTGATCGACGAGGCGGCGTCGCGGATGCGGATCAAGTCGATGAGCGCGCCGCCGGTGTACCGCGACCTCGAGGAGGAAATCGAGACCACGCGGCGTGCCAAGGAGGGCGCGATCGAAGCGCAGGAGTTCGAGAAAGCAGCCAACCTGCGCGATAGCGAGCGCCAGCTGACGACCAAAAAGCGCCAGCTCGAAGACGAGTGGGCGGAGGGTGAGAACGGCGAGCGCCCGGAAGTCGGCGAAGAAGAGATCGCCGACATCGTCTCGATGTGGACTGGGATCCCGGTCTTCAAGCTGACCGAGGCCGAGACCAAGAAACTGATTCGGATGGAGGAGGAGCTGCACAAGCGGGTGATCGGCCAGGAGGTGGCGATCACCGCCGTCTCCAAGGCGATCCGCCGCTCACGGGCCGGGATCAAGGACCCCAAGCGCCCGGCGGGCTCGTTCATCTTCCTCGGCCCGTCCGGGGTCGGCAAGACGGAGCTGGCGCGGACCCTGGCCGAGTTCCTCTTCGGCGACGAGGACTCGATGGTGCGGATCGACATGTCCGAGTACATGGAGAAGCACGCGATCAGTCGCCTGGTCGGCTCGCCTCCCGGCTACATCGGCTACGACGAGGGGGGCCAGCTGACGGAGGCCGTGCGCCGCAAGCCATACAGCGTGCTGCTGCTCGACGAGATCGAGAAGGCGCACCCTGACGTCTTCAACATCCTGCTGCAGATCCTCGAGGACGGGCGGCTGACCGATGCACAGGGCCGCACGGTCGACTTCCGCAACGCGATCGTGATCATGACCTCCAACATCGGCGCTTCTGAGATCGCCAAGAACACTTCGATCGGATTCACCGTCGCCGACGAGACCGGAATGTCCTACGACGACATGAAGAACCGGATCATGAGCGACTTGAAAAAAGTCTTCCGGCCCGAGTTCCTCAACCGGATCGACGAGGTGATTGTCTTCCACAAGCTGGCCAAGGAAGAGGTCAAGGAGATCATCGACCTGATGATCAACCGGGTCCGTGTCCAGGTCGCCGAGCATGAGCTGCAGCTGGAGCTGACCGACGAGGCCAAGGACATCCTGGTGGAGAAAGGCTGGGATCCCTCGATGGGGGCCCGCCCGCTGCGGCGCGCGATCCAGCGCTACATCGAGGACCCGCTCGCCGACGAAGTGCTGAGGCAGGGCGAAATGACGCCAGGCTCGACCGTGATGGTCGAACGCGACGCCGCCGGCGACGAGGAAGACCGACCGTTGAAGCTGAGCATCATCGCGCCGAAGAAGCCGCTGAAGAAGCCCGAGCCGGAGAAGGTCGGCGTCGGCGCGAAGAAGAGCGGCGATGACGGCGAGCCCGGTGAGGACGAGCAGCCCGCCGGCGAGGACGTCGGCGACTCCGACGGCTCCTAAGTAGTCTCGGGTACAGGATGCGTGAGCCCGGGCGCACTGCGATCGGAACGTGGAGCGGAGGCAGGTTCCTGCGCTTCGGTGAAACGATCGAGGAGGAGCGGCTGGCGGCGCTGCTGCGGCCCGGCGACGGTATCGACACCGTTCTCTCCGCCGATGCCTATGGGCAGGGCGAGGCCGACCAGGTGCTGGGCGGCGCTCTGGCCGGCGTGCCCCGAGGCGATTACTGCCTGGTCGGCGCCGTCGGGCACGACTTCTACGAGGGCGAGCGCGACGGCCCGCGCGGCTTTCCCCGCTTCACCGACCCGCGGCTGCGGCCCGCTGAGGATTACGCGGGCTACCTGCGGATGGCGGCCGAGCGCAGCCTCGAGCGGATCGGCGTCGATGCTTTCGATCTACTCCTCCTCCACAACCCCGACCGGGTCGGCTATTCGAGTGAGGCCGTCTGGGACGGGATGGAGGCGCTGCGCGAGGCGGGCCTGACGGCCAAAATCGGCATTGCTCCCGGCCCTGCAAACGGCTTCACCCTCGACCTGATTGCCTGTCTGGAGCGCTTCGGCGAGCGAATCGACTGGGCGATGATCATTCTCAACCCGTTCGAGCCCTGGCCGGGCGAGCTCTGCCTCGAGGCGGCGGCGCAGCAGGGAGTCAAGGTGATCACCCGCGTCGTCGACTACGGCGGCCTCTTCTGGGGCGACCTGCGGCCGGGCACAGTGCTGGCCAAGGGCGATCACCGCTCCTTCCGCCCCGACGGCTGGATCGAGGCGGGGCTGCAAAAGCTCGAGCAGGTGCTGCCGATTGCCGAACGAGCCAGGCTGACGCCGATCCAGCTCGCCTGCCAGTGGAACCTCGCCCACCCGGCGGTCGAGTGCGTCGTTCCCACTCTGATCCAGGAGACGGGAGAGGAGGCTTGCCCGATCGAGGCCAAGAGGGTGGAACTGGGCGCCCTGCCGGCAGAGCAGCGGCTCAGTGAGGAGGAGGTCGATGCGATCCGCGTCCTCGGCGACAACACCGGCTCCATGGCGCTGAAGGGCGCCAGCCCCGCCCACGAGGGCGAGGAACGCCCTGACCGCTGGGCCCTCGACGCCGAGCTGGTCGCAGTCGGCGGGCGATGGGGGATCGACCCCTCCCGCGACCTCCTGTCGGTTTGAGGCGTTTCGGCGGTATCTGGGAGGCCGATCGGGGGCTAGGTGGCCAACGTCCTTGACAAGCAGGATCCCGATCTCTCCACTCGGATATGCCCAGACCGCATGAACAAGCGGGATTTGGCATCCTAAAAGACCATGTCCGCAATGCCTGGCGATGAGCTACACGAGCTTTCCGAACGTCAGGATCCGCGTCTGCTGAGGGCTCTGGACGTCGTTGCGCCCGGCGGCGCACTGCGTGAGGGCATCGACAACATCGTCCACTCGCGCACCGGCGGCCTGATCGTGGTCGGCGATCCCGGCGATATCTCCCACCTCCTTTCCGGCGGGATCCAGCTCGATATCGACTACACGCCGGCGATGCTCTACCAGGTGGCAAAGATGGACGGCGCCATCGTCCTCAACGCCGAAGCGACGAAAATAATCTGGGCCAACGTGCAGCTGATGCCGGATCCGACGATCCTCTCGTCCGAGACGGGTACGCGCCACCGCACCGCCGAGCGCGTCTCCAAACAGACCGAGGCGCTGGTGATCGCGATCTCGCAGCGGCGCGACGTCGTCTCGCTCTACGTCGAGGGCACGAAGTACATCCTGCAGGACATCCCCGCTGTGCTCGCCAAGGCCAACCAGGGACTGGCGACGCTGGAGAAGTACCGCGAGCGCCTCGACCAGATTTCGACCCGCCTCACCGTGCTCGAGTTCGAGGGCGGCGGGGTCCTCTACGACGCGCTTGCCGTGCTGCAGCGGGCGGAGCTCGTGACGCGCATGGCGGTCGAGGTGGAGCGCTACATCGTCGAGCTCGGCACCGAGGGACGGCTGATCGAGATGCAGCTCGAGGAGACGATGGTCGGGGTCGCCGCCGACCGGACGGCCCTGGTGCGCGACTACTCGGTCACCGACTCCGAGCAGAACCTGGCAACGGTGCTGCAGTCCCTGGCGCGGATGCCCCACCAGGACGTGCTCGACTTCGGCCGCCTGGCCGAGCTGCTCGGCTACGACCGCAAGCTCAACACCCTCGACTTCCCGGTTGCGCCGCGCGGCTACCGCGTCCTCGGCCGCATCCCCCGCATCCCCAAGCTTGTCGTCCAGAAAATCATCCACGAGCTCGGTGGGCTGGAGGAGGTCATCGCGGCCTCTGACGCCGAACTGGAGGCCGTCGATGGAGTTGGCTCAACGCGGGCCAAGGACATTCGCGAGGGCCTGAGGAGGCTCCAAGAGGTTGATTTGGTCGACCGGTATTTACAGAGTTGACGGCGATGGTGCCGTCGCAAACGGAAAGGAGTAACCGATTCCCGAGCTAGAGGAGGCAATGGAGGCAGGCCTGGAGGCGGACGTCGAGTACGTCTGTGACTTCGAGGAGGGGGACAAGGTTGTCTACCCCCACCACGGAGCTGGTCTGGTGCTGAAGAAAGAGACACGGGAGCTGATGGGGGAGAAGCGTGAATACCTCACGATCAAAATCCTCCACAACGAACTCACCGTGATGGTTCCCTGTGAGAACGCAGGCATAGCGGGGCTGCGCAGGGTCATCGACGAGGTCGAAATCAAAAAGGTCACCGACGTTCTTACCGATGACGTCTCGGAGATGCCGAAAAACTGGAACCGGCGCTTCAAGTACAACCGCGAGAAGATCAAGACCGGCGACGTGTTCGAGCTCGCCGAGGTGGTCCGCAACCTCGCGATTCGCGAGATGGAAAAGGGTCTCTCCACCGGCGAGAAGCAGATGTACACGCGAGCCAAGAAGATCCTCGCTTCCGAGTTCATGTACGCGCTCGACAAGGACGAGGAAGGCGCCGAGGAATACCTCGACGGCCTGCTGGAGGAGCGCTTCGCCGCCACCGCCTAGCGGTCCCAGCGCGTTGGTTACCGCGGTCATCGCCGCCGCCGGCTCTGGGGAGCGACTCGGAGCCGGCGGCCCGAAGGCCTTCGTGCCCTTGGCCGGCAGGCCGATGATCGAGTGGTCGATCGAGGCCCTGCGGGCGGCAGGGCCGGTCCGCTCGATCGTTGTCGCCTGCCCGCCGGGCCACGCAGCGCAGCTCGAGGGCTCCGACATCGAACTCGTCGACGGCGGGGATACTCGCTCGGCCTCTGTCGCCAATGCCCTGCAGACGGTGGATACCGAGCTCGTCGCCATCCACGACGCGGCCCGGCCGCTGCTGAGCACGGAGCTGGTCGAAGCGGTGGTCGCGACCCTGCTCGCCGAGCCGGCGGCGGACGGCGCGATCGCAGCTGCCCCCGTCGCCGACACGATCAAGCAGGTGTCAGCCGGCGGCCCTTTGCCTCCCCCATCCGACGGCGAAGCTCTCGCGATACAGAAGACAGTCGATCGCCGCCGGCTCTGGGCGGCGCAGACTCCCCAGGTCTTTCGCACCGAGGCGCTGCGCAGGGCGTTGCTCGCCGATCCGGAAAGGGCCGCCGCTGCCACCGATGAGGCGATGGTGGTCGAGGTGGCCGGCGGTCTGGTCCTGATCCATCCTTCCCCGGCTCAGAACCTCAAGGTGACAACGCCGTTCGACCTCCGTCTCGCCGAACTCGCGCTTGCCGGTGGAGGCGGTTAGCGAAGCTCGCCAGGCGGCTTATCTTCTCGACCCCGGACGGTGCTCGGCCGGTAGGCCGGCGGCGGCCCTGGCGCCATCGCTGAGGTGGCGTGCCCGCCGCCGCTCGAAGAGCTTTCGCTGCACGAAGAGGGTTGCGATGCCGGCGAGCATGATCGCAGCCAGGTTCACGGCCAGCTGCGCCATCGCACCACGCCATTCGGACCAGTCGGCAAGAGCGGCGGCGATTCCGATGTTGGCGGCGGCCGGAATCGTCGTCACCGAGATCAGCACGCCGATCAGGGCCCCCGACTTGGCGGAGGTCAGCGAGAGCATTCCGGCCATGCCGGCGAAGGCGGCGACGATGAAGGAGAACTCGTCGGGATGTGAGATGAACTGGGTCAGCGGATGATCGGAGCCGCTGAAATCGGCGTCGACCAGGCCGGTGGCCCTACAGATGAGCGTAAATAGAAATGCCGCCGTAATTGCGAGCGGAAAGCCGATCGCGAGCGCCGTCAGGGAGCGTAGGGCGACCCCCATCCGGCGCTCGACGACGGCCACGCAGAGGCCCGCGATCGGGCCGAACTCCGGGCCGACGACCATCGCGCCGACGATCAGGATCGGCGAGCCGAGAAAGATCCCGACCGAGGCGATCAGGCAGGCGAGGACGATGAAGAGGAGGAAATTTCCGCCCATCTCGATGCTCTCGGAGGTGCGCGCCTCGACCTCCTCCCAAATACGGCGTCCGATGGCGACCCGGGCGCCGCCTTCTCGGCCCTCTCGGCGGCGGCCGAGAGCTGGGAATCGATCTGCTCGAGCGTGATCGAGCCATCCCGCGGGATCTCCATCTCTTTGAGGTCGTCGATGACGACGCTGGCGTCCTCGCGAGCGACGTCGCAGAAGATCAGGTCGCCCGCCGGCTTGCTGGCGGCTCCGGGGATGCGCGCCAGGCTGCAGACCGAGGGAGTCCCTTCCAGCAGCGTCATCACGCGGTCGGACTTGGAGGCGGGGGCGACGATCCGCAGGTGGACCATGCCGGCAAGCGTAATCTAGGCCCGCTCGTGCTCACCGACTACCACCTTCACCTTCGCCCCGACGAGGCGGACACTCCCCCGCAGCGGTACTTCACAGCTGAGAATGTGGAGCGTTACCGCGAGGCCGCAGCGGCGGCCGGGATCGCCGAGCTCGGCGTGTCCGAGCACGTCTACCGCTTCAAGCAGGCACTCGCTCTGTGGCGGCACCCCTTCTGGGTCGAGCAGGCAGAGGACGACCTCGAGGCCTATTGCGAGTTCGCGCGCGGCGCCGGGTTGAAGCTCGGGATCGAGTGCGACTTCATCCCCGGTGCGGAGGACCGTACGGCGGCATTGCTCGAGGCAAACGACTTCGACTACGTCGTCGGCTCGGTCCACTTCATCGGCGACCGGGCGGTCGACCACGAGGGTTGGGACGTATGGAAGGGGCAGGGGCGACCCGGACGAGGTCTGGCGGCGCTATTTCGAGCTCCTCGCCGAGTGCGCGCGCTGCGGGCTCTTCGACGTGCTCGCCCACCCCGACCTGGTCAAGGTCTGGGGCAGCGGCCGGCCGGGGCCGTCACGCGACCCGCGCTTCTTCTACGAGCCGGCGATCGAGGCGATCGCGGAGAGCGGGATAGCCGTCGAGGTCTCCACGGCCGGGCTGCGCAAGCCGGCCGGGGAGATCTATCCGGCGCCCGCTTTTGCCGAGATGTGCGTCGAGGCCGGCGCCGTCTTCGCCCTTTCCTCCGACGCTCACATGCCCGACCAGGTGGGCTTTGCCTACGAGCAGGCGATCGGCTTCCTTGCCGAGTTGGGGGTGGGGGAGATCTGCGTCTTCGAGCACCGCGAGCGCCGCCTCGAGCCGCTCGGGGCCGCCGTCAGCGAGAATCGGTGATCGATGAGCCCGGTCGGGATCGGATACGACAGCCACCGCTTCGCCGCGGACCGCCCCCTCGTCCTCGGCGGGGTCGAGCTGGACTACGAGCGCGGCCTCAGCGGCCACTCCGATGCCGACGTCCTCACCCACGCGGTGATCGACGCCCTGCTCGGCGCCGCCGGCAAGGGCGACATCGGCACGCTCTTTCCCGACGACGAGGAGCGCTGGCGCGATGCCGATTCGATTGACCTGCTGCGCACCGTCGTGGGGACGGTTGGCGGGCGAATCGTCAACGTCGACGCCACCGTGATCTGCGAGGAGCCTCGCCTCGGCCGCCACCGGGCGGAGATGGAGCGCGTCCTCGCCGAGGCCACCTCGGCCCGGGTGAGCGTCAAGGCGACGACCAACGAGGGCATGGGCTGGATCGGCCGCGGCGAGGGAATCGCCTGCATAGCGGTCGCTTCGGTGGAGTAGCGACTAGGCTTTCCGACCTGATGGCGAGCTCGCGCATGGCAAATGTGAAGGGAAAGGCCTCCGACCTGCTCTTCGAGGGCAAGGTCCTCCGGGAAGCCGGGGTGATCGGACCCGTGCGGCCTGACAAAGGCCTGCGCATCGCCGGCACCTTCCTGCGCTGGGGGGCTTCGCCGGCGACCGGCGCGGCGGTCACGGCGATCCACTACCCGGACGAGCCCGCCCTGATCGACGAACGCGGCTCGCTCACCTTCGAGCAGGTCCATCGCCGCTCCAACGCCCTCGCCCATGCCTTCGAGAAGATGGGGATCGGCTACGGGGACGGCGTCGGCATCATGTGCCGCAACCACCGCGGCTTCATCGAAGCGACGCTGGCCACGGCCAAGCTCGGCGCCAGCGCGCTCTACCTCAACACGATGTTCGCCGGTCCGCAACTGGTCGAGGTGATGCGGCGCGAGGGGCCGAAGGCGCTCGTCTACGACGAAGAGTTCACCGGCCTGCTCGACGGCGTCGACGGCCGCTGTGGAGCGCGTGGTCGGCTGGACCGACGGCACCCCCGAGGTGCCGACGATCGACAGCCTGGTCGCCGCCAACGATGACTCCAACCTGAAGCCGCCGCCCGACAAACCGCGCTTCGTGATCCTCACCTCGGGAACGACCGGCACCCCAAAGGGCGCCCAGCGCTCGAGCCCCGACGGCCTGCTGGCGATGGCGGCTCTGATCGACAAGATCCCCTTCCGCAGCCGCGAGACGATGGTCGTCGCCGCACCGCTCTTTCACTCCTGGGGCTTCTTTCACTTCGTGATCAGCCTGCCCACCGCCTCGACTCTCGTGCTGCGCCGCCGCTTCGATCCCGAGGAGACGCTGCGCGCCGTGCAGGAGCACCGGGCGCAGGTGCTGGGGGCGGTGCCGGTGATGGTGCAGCGCATCCTGCAGCTGCCGGAGGAGACGCTTGCCTCCTATGACCTCTCATCCCTGCGCATCACCTCCCTCTCCGGCTCGGCGCTGCCGGGGGAGCTGGCGATCGAGTGGATGGACCGCTTCGGCGACAGCGTCTACAACCTCTACGGCTCGACCGAGGTCGCCTATGCCACCGTCGCCACCCCCGAGGACCTGCGCGCCGCGCCGGGGACCGCGGGCAAGCCTCCGCGGGGCACCGCCGTCCGCCTCTATGACGAGAGCGGCAGCGAGGTGCCGGCCGGTGAGGTCGGCCGCATCTTCGTCGGCAACGAGATGTCCTTCGAGGGCTACACCGGCGGTGGCGGCAAAGAGACGATCGACGGCCTGCTTTGCAGCGGTGACGTCGGGCATGTCGACTCCGCCGGGCGGCTGTTCATCGACGGCCGCGACGACGAGATGATCGTCTCCGGCGGGGAGAACGTGTTCCCCCGCGAGGTCGAGGACCTGCTCGCCGACCACGAGGCCGTGGTGGAGGCGGCGGTGATCGGCGTCGAGGACGAGGAGTTCGGCCAGCGGCTGAAGGCATTCGTGGTGACGGTCGCCGAGGTGGAGATCTCCGAGGACGACCTGAAGGCCCACGTGAAGGCCAATCTCGCCTCCTATAAGACGCCGCGCCAGGTGGAGTTCCTCGACGAGCTGCCGCGCAACGCGACCGGCAAGGTCCTCAAGCGCGAGCTGCGCGAGCGCGAGGGCCAAAAGCCGGCTCGATCCTGAAGCCGCTAATTGCGAGTTTTCGGCGCCGGACGGGGTGGCGAGCCTTCCGACGCCCGTAGTAGGTTCCGTGCGAATGAGCGAGCCTGCGGCGCAGCTGAGAGAGGTAGGCGAGGCATCCGAGGAGATGCACGGCATCGCCAGCCAGGCGCTCGAGTGGGTGCGGGTCAGCGAGGAGCGCGTCGCCGCCGCTGAGGCTCGGGCCGACGGTCTCGAGGCGGAGCTGAAGGAGCGGGCGATGGCGACCCTTCGCAAGCTCGCCGACGAAGGCCGCCGGCGGATGGCCGGCGAGCGCGAGCGCCGGCATCAGGCGGAGGCTCGAGCGAGCCAGGCCGAGGAGGCCAGGGATCGGGCCGAGGAGGCTTTCGAGCAGTTGCAGAGGCGCGCTGAGGCTGACCGGGAAGCGCTGGCGGTGGAGAGGGCGAAAGCCAGGGCGGAGTCCGAGAAGGAGCTTGCCGCGGCAGCCGAGCGCCTCGAGAAAGAGGCGGGCGAAAAGGTGCGCCAGGCGGTCGAGAAGGCGCAGCAGGACGCCGATCGCCGCGTTGCCGCGGCCGAGCAGCGGGCGGCGGACGCGGAAGCCGCCGCGGAGGAGGCGCGCCAGCTCGCCACGCGGATCGAGGCTGAGATCGAGGAACGGGTGATGCAGGGCACCGAGGACGTGCGCCGCGAGGCCAAGGAGCGGGTCCAGAAGCTGGTCTCAAAGGTCGAAGGAGAGGCCGAGGACATGGCCCGGGCGCGCGCCGAGGAGCAGATGCGCGTCGAGTCGGAGCGGATTCGCCAGCAGGCCGAGCAGCGCGAGGAGCGTGTGCGGAGGGTCGCCGAGGAGGAAATCCAGGTGAGCACCGGGCGGGCGAGGCGCGAGGTCCTCGCAGCGGTCGAGGAGACCGCCCCGGAGTGGTCGCGCGACGAGGCCTCCGCCTCGGTCGCCGGTTACAGAACCTTCTAGGCTGCGCCTCGCGATGCGCGAGGTGCGGATAAGAGACACGCTCAGCGGTGAGCTGCGAGTGCTCGACCCCAGTGAGGAGGTCGGCATCTATGCCTGCGGCCCGACCGTCTACAGCCGCATCCACATCGGCAACGCGCGGCCGTTCGTCGTCTTCTCGCTCTTCGCCCGCTTTCTGCGCTCAGAGGGATTCGGAGCGAGGCTGGTCGTCAACGTCACCGACATCAACGACAAGATCTATACAGCGGCACGAGAAGCCGAAGAGCCCTCGGCGCAGTTCGCGGCGCGAATGACCAGCGCCTACTTCGAGGACACCGATCGGCTGGGACTGGGGCGGCCGGATGAGGAGCCGCTGGCCACGCAGAGCCTCGACGGCATCGTCGCCCTGATCTCGGACCTGATCGAGGCAGGGCACGCCTACGAGTCCGGAGGCGACGTCTACTTTCGGGTGCGCAGCTTCGATGAGTACGGGAAGCTCTCCAATCGAAGCACGGAGGACATGGACCAGGGCGAAGAGGCCGGTTCGGCCACGCTCAAGGAGAGCCCGCTCGACTTCGCGCTCTGGAAGGCCCAAAAGGAGGACGAGGACACCGCTTGGGAATCGCCCTGGGGCGCCGGCCGGCCGGGCTGGCATATCGAGTGCTCGGCGATGGCGGAGGCTTCGCTGGGCCCCGCCTTCGCGATCCATGGCGGGGGCTCCGACCTCGTCTTTCCCCATCACGAGAACGAGATCGCCCAGTCGGAGGCTGCCGGGCGCCCCTTCGCCCGGGCCTGGATGCACAACGGGATGATCGAGACCGACGCCGCCAAGATGTCGAAGTCCGAGGGAAACATCTTCCAGCTCTCGCAGGCCTTGGACCGCTATGGCCGCGAGGCGGTTGTCGACTATTTGATCTCCGGCCACTATCGCCAGCCGCTCGCTTTTGGGCCGTCGCAGATGGAGCAGGCGAAGGCGCGCGTCGAGCGGCTCAGGAATTTCTTTCGGGCGCATCCCGTCGAGGGGGAGTCCGGGGGGCTCCCTGCGGAGCAACAGCTTGGAGGCTCCGCAGGGGGCCCCCCGGACTCCCTGGCCAGGAAGCGCTCGGAGGCGTTTCGGGAGGCGCTGGCGGATGACTTCAATACGCCGCGGGCGATGGCCGAGGTCTTTGAGCTGGTGGGGGAGGCGAACCGTGGGGATTTGCCTGGAGCCGCGGAGGCGGTGCGGGGGATGCTGGCGCTGGTCGGGCTCGATTCGCTGGCCGAACCAGAGGAAGGCGCCGACGTCGGCGCGGAGGACCTGCTTGCTGAACGGGAGCAGGCTCGGGCGGGGCGTGAATTCGAGCGGGCCGATGAGATCAGGGACAGGCTCGCCGAGATGGGCTGGGAGGTCCGCGATTCAGCGGCGGGCGCAAAGCTCGTCCGCAGGGCCTCCGGGTCGGATGGCTGAGCCGCGATCGTGAGCGACGCCGCCGCAGAGGCCGAGCGTGGGCAGCTGATCTATGGCCGCCGGCCGGTGGCGGAGGCGGAGCGCGGCCCGCGCCCTGTGCGGCGGGTCTGGCGCGCACCCGATGTGGCGGGCGAGGAGCTGGAGCGTCTCTGCGGCTCTCCCGACCACCAGGGGGTCGTGGCCGAAGTCGATCCCTACCGGTATGTCGGGGCGGCCAAGCTGCTCGAGCGCAAGGACGGCCTGATCGTCGCCCTCGACCAGGTCCAGGACCCCCGCAACCTGGGGGCGATCTGCCGCTCGGCGGAGTTTGCCGGCGCCGCGGGGGTGGTGATTCCCGAACGCCGCTCCGCCGAGGTCACCGCAACGGTCTGCAAGGCGGCGGCCGGAGCGGTCGAGCACATCGGCGTGGCTCGCGTGCGCAACCTCGCCGACTGGCTGGCGCAGGCAAAAGAGGCGGGCTTCTGGGTTTGGGGCGCCGACGCCGACGCGCAGTCGGCTCCCTGGGACGTCGATCTCTGCGGCCCGACGGTCCTTGTCCTCGGCGGGGAGGGGAAAGGCATACGGCCACGGGTGGCATCCGCCTGCGACGGCCTCGTTGCGCTGCCGGCGCGCGGCCAGGTCGACTCGCTCAACGTCTCGGCCGCCGCGACCGCGCTGCTTTTCGAGGCCATTCGCCAACGCGGCTAGACGTCGTCTGCAGCGGTACGAACGTCAGTTCGGGGTTGACAGAACTCTTCAGGGTGGTAAGACTACCGCGCCAACAAGGGTGAACCTCAGCTTGAGTCTGAGGTGGACCCAGTCAAATAGGGCGCCTCGAGGGGAGGTAAACGGCGCCACGACCCTCTCGCTAAGGAGAAGGATCTGTGGCTCTCTCAACCCCTACGCAGGAAATGCAGCTCCCCACCGGTCGCCTCAGCGGCTCAACGCGGCCTCTCGACGCTAACGCTCAACCTGAGCTTGATGACCATTACCTGGTCGCCCTCGCCAAGGACGGCAGGGGCGATGCCTACGACGCGATCGTTCGCCGCTACCGCGGTTTCGTTCGCCTCAAGGCCTCGTCGTACTTTCTGCTCGGCGGCGAGTCCGATGACCTGATCCAGGAAGGCCTGCTCGGCCTCTATAAGGCGGTGCGCGACTACCGCACCGACCGCGAGTCGAGCTTCCGCAACTTCGCGGAGCTCTGCATCACCCGGCAGATCATCACCGCGGTGAAGACCGCGACCCGCAACAAGCACACGCCCCTCAACCAGTACGTCTCCTTCAGTCAGACGCCGGCCGCCGCGGGCGACTCCGAAACGACGCTCGACGAGGTCCTGCCCGGCCCGGAGGTCTTCGACCCGGTCAACCAGGTGATCGCATCCGAAGAGCTGGAGAGCCTCGTTGCCTGCCTCTCCGGGGTCTCAGGCGTGCTTTCGGACCTCGAGAGCCGCGTCCTCTCTCTCTACCTCGACGGCCACTCCTACGAGGCGACCGCCGAGCGTCTCGAGTGCGATACCAAGACGGTTGACAACGCCCTGCAGCGGGTGAAGCGCAAGGTCGGCCTGCACCTCGCTTCCCGGGAGGCGCCGCTTTAAGCGCCTCAAAGCTCCCAGGTAGGGCTTTAGGCGTCCCGCCGGCTCAACGGAGGTCGGCGAGGACGTAATCGAGCAGCTCGCGCCCATGGTCGGAGGCGACGGCGATGTCGCCGGCAGCGACCTTGACCCGGTGCAGCGACTGCATTCGCAGCACGTCGCCATCGGTGCGCCGGTTGGGAAAGACGCCGGCGTAGGAGACGCCCAAGCGCTCGAGGTCCTCCGCGACGAGCGCGGTCGCGGGCGTCTGCAGCGGCAGGTCGAGGTAGATGGCATCGACGCCGGCGCGATGGAAGAGGTGATGGCGCTCGGCCGCCACCGCGGCCTCCAGGTCCTCGCCGGGGGTGGCGACGGTGATCAAGGCCAGGTTGTGGTCCGTGTCGAGCGCGACGTGCAGGTCGGTGCGCCGCGCCAGCTCGGCGTCAGGCGGTGGATCGGCGAGAGCTCCCCGCAGCCGGCAAAGCTCGACCGTGCGCTTGACGACCTCGCGATGACGCTGGGGAGCGTAGATGCGGCGCTCGTGGCCGTCGTTCAGCTTGGTGTAGAAGAGCACCGCCGACTGACGCCCGCGCGGCCCCTCTCCCGCGGCGTCGTTTGAGACCGAGGCCGGGATCCAGCCGAGTAGGAAGCCTGTCTCGTGGGCGCCCAGCTCGACATTCGCGCGCTGGCTGTAGGGGTGGGCGGCTGTCGCCTCGCTGAACATGCCCGCCATTCCTCTGTCGCGTGCCCAGTCCATCAGGAAGCGCTTGGTCCTGGTGAAGATGTGCTGCCCGCGCGCCGCCGGCATCGTCACCGCCTGCCCGGAGTGCCCCACCGCGTCGTCGGCCGCGCCCAGGCTGAGCCCCTCGTGGCAGAGCAGCTCGCCGGAGGGCGACTCCGCTACGCAGGAGACGTAGGTCCCGGCAGCCAGTCGCGCCGACACCTCAGCCTCGTCGTAGACCCAGCGCACGTCGTAGCTCTCGCCGTAGGCAGTCCGGATCGCTTCGCCCAGCACCCGCCCCTCATCGGGCCGCAGAAATCTGAAGTTCACGTCCATCTCTCTATATTCGGTGCAGCGCCCGCCTAGCTCAATTGGTAGAGCACTTCCCTTGTAAGGAAGAGCGTCTCGGTTCGAGTCCGAGGGCGGGCTCTTCTTCTTCGTAGGAGGGGCGAAACGCTCGCTGAGCCTTCTTTTGGCCAGGCCCGGGCTCGGCGCTAGTCGCTCTCTTTGCTCGCGAGGATTCGTGCCTTCTCAGCCGCCAGCTCCTCATCGCTGAGGATGCCTTTCTCGTGCAGCGCCGCCAGGCGCTCGAGGCGCTCGAGGCGGGCGTCGTGCTCGTCGGGCGGCGGTGGCCCACCGCCGGGCTTGCCCAGCTCCGGCAGGCGCAGTTTCGAGGCCCGCTCGCCGAGATTGGCGCCTTTCACGGCTCCCACCACGCGCTCCTTCGTGCGACCGAGGGCATCGCCGAACTCGGCGTCGGGGAACTCCTCGGCGGTCTGTTTGCGCAGCGCCTGGATACCGAAGGCCGCGAGCCCGGCGATCACAAGCGTGGTCAGGAAGGAGCGCAGGTTCTGCGTTGGGGCGGAGAGGAAGTAGATGCCGACGACGATTGCCAGCCCGGCGTAGACGTAGGCGGCGTGGTCTCGCAGCGCCGGTGCGAACGTCCTTCGACTCGCACGAGCTGAGTCGTTGGGCGAGGCGAGCCAGCCGGCGATCCCGAACAGGACGCCGATCACGATCACCGTCGTCGCGATGCTGATCATCAACGAGGTGGAGATCGCCCACGCCTCCTCCGCGGCAGGCCGCACGCTCTCGTCGACGACCAGCTGGCCGACGACGATGCCGCCGGCTACCTGGCGGGCGACGATCACGGCGAAGGCGGCCGCGATTAGTCCAATGCCGCAAGACAGCACCGTCACCCAGCGACCCTCGCGGGAGAGGTATATGGCGACGCCGAAGGCGAGAAAGGTGAGCAGGGAGAGGACCAGCGCCAACCCCTTGACCGCGGCGGCGATGTTCTGAGCGGTCTTCAGCTGATCGGAGCGCAGGATCGTTATCTGCCCCGCATCGGGCGGCAATTTCTCGGCCAGGTCGGCGCCGATTCCCACCTGGTCGGCGAGGTTCGTCACCAGGCTCCCCAGGTTGAGGCTGACCTCGCCGTCTTCGGTCGAGACCGCTTCCTTTTTGTCTTCGAGCACGGCGACCAGCTGTTCATGGGCGGCTCGGTTGGCGTCCTGCCAGAGCCCCTGCGCGGTCGAGCTCTTCAACAGCTCGTCGGTCCCATCGCCGGCGACCTGGCGCAGCCCGCCCGAGACGGGGCCCGCGAGCTCTTTCGTGTCCCCGGGCAGGATCTCGCTCAGTTCCTGCTTCACGTCCACGTTGGCGTAGAGCTGGTCGACGAGGTAGTCGCCGACCGCCGCGCGGATGGTCGAGTTCTGGATCAGGCGGTCGCTGGTATCGACCCAGTCGTCGGTGTTCAGCGCCTGTCGCTCGACCCAGATCGCAAAGACGCTGAGGAAGGCGAGGACCGAGCCGAGCACGACCAAACCCTTGATCGTGCGTCGTCGTCCGCGGCTCATGAGGAGGATGCTATACGTGTGCGGGTGAGGCTCGAGGGAATTCACCACATCACCGCGATCACGGCCGACGCCCAGCGCAATGTCGATTTCTACGCCGGGGTCCTGGGCCTTCGCCTGGTCAAGAAAACGGTCAACCAGGACAACCCCTCCGTCTATCACCTCTTCTTCGCCGACGAGAACGGAGACCCCGGCTCCGACCTGACCTTCTTCGAGTTCCCCGGCGTGGGTGTCGGTCGGGCGGGCGCGGGGGACGTGCACCGGGTCGTTTGGCGGGTCGGCTCCACCGACTCGCTCGACTTCTGGGCCGAGCGGCTCGGCGCCGGCGGAGTCGATTCCGAGCGGGCGGGGGAGAGCCTTGTCTTCTCCGATCCCGAGGGCCTCGAGCACGAGCTCCTCGTGGCCACCGTCCCCGACCCGCCTTTGATCGCGGAGCACCCGGAGGTCCCAGCCGAGCTGGCTTTGCAGGGATTCCATGCCGTGCGCGCCTACAGCGCCGCACCCGAGGCGAGCCGCCAACTGCTGGAGGCGCTCGAGTTCGACCCCGCCCAGGAGGGCTGGGAGGCGCGAGGAGAGAAGCGCGGCGGCCTCTACGTCTATGACCCCCCGCCAAGCGAGCCCTCGCTGCAGGGCGCGGGCAGCGTCCACCACGTCGCCTGGGCCTCGACTATGGATGAGCACGAGGCCTGGAGGGAGCGGGCGGCCTCAGCCGGAGCGGAGCCGACGCCGGTCATCGATCGCTTCTACTTCCGCTCGATCTATTTCCGCGAGCCCAGCGGCGTCCTCTTTGAGATCGCCACCCTGGGGCCCGGCTTTACGGTCGACGAGCCACTCGAGCAGCTGGGCGAGAAGCTCTCGCTGCCGCCCGACTTCGAGCACCTGCGTGCCGAGGTCGAGCCGGCGCTGCGGCCGGTTGTAAATCCCCGTTCGTGAACAGCGGGTCCGCGGGGCCGGCCTGCGGGCCTTTCGTCTGGCGCGATGCCGGCCGTCTCGTCGCCTTCCGCGACGGTGCCCTGCGAGATGCCTCGCAACTGCTGGCCGAGCATGGTGTCGAGTCATTCGAACTGCTCTCGACGCCACGGGCAATCGCTGTGGCCGCGAGCCCGCGGGAGCCAGCGGCGAGCTTGCCGGAAGCCGCAACCGCCGTGCACGAGGTGCCGCCCGGCCAGGTGCCCGACGTCGCGATGGCGCTGCTCGATCGCACGCGCTCAAATTGCCTGGTCGCGCTCGGCGGCGGCCGGGTAATCGATACCGCGAAGGCGATCGCGTCGGTGACGGGCGCTCGGGTGGCTGCGATCCCGACCACGATGTCGGGGGCGGAGATGACCGGCATCCATCGCCTGCCGGCGGGCGCCGAGGATCGCGTCGGCGAGATGGCCCGGCCGGCGATCGTGATCGCCGACCCCGATCTGATCACGAGCCAGCCGGAGCCGCAGCTCCGCGCCAGCTCGATGAACGCCCTAGCCCACGGCGCCGATTCGCTCTACACCCCCTTCGCCAACCCGGTCTCCCGGATGGCGGCCCTGCGGGGCGCGGAGCTGATCGCCGCCGCGCTCGATCAACCGCCCGCGCAGCGCGATCGCAGCTGCCTCGCCCTCGGCTCCATCCTCTGCGGCTACGCGATCGACTCCGGCCTGTTCGCCCTGCATCACGTCGTCTGCCAGACCCTCGTCCGCATCTGCGGCGGCTCGCACGCCGATACCAACGCCGCGATCCTGCCGCGGGCAATGGCCTTGATGGTCCCGCGCGCGCCCACTGTGCTCGCCTCCCTGGCGGCGGCAATCGGCTGCGATCCTGCCGGAATCGAGACGCGGATCCTCGAGCTCGGGGGCCATCCAGCCGGCCTCGGCGCGGCCGGCGCAGATCGCTCAAAGCTCGACCAGGCGCTTGACGCGATGCTGCTGCGACCCGAGCTGGCATTCACCCCCGAGCCGCCGACGCGCGATGAGCTCAGCCGGCTGATCGAGGCTTCCTGGTAACCACACCCGTCGAAACCGTGTAGCGCTCTGTTGTGAGCGCGGCGGCAGCCGGATGGCTGGATCTGATTCCCTGCCCGGGGACCGAGCACGAGGCGATCGCATGACTGCGGAGCGACTGAGCCGCTACCACGATTACACCCGTCGCCGCGGCATCAACTGGCCGCTGTATCTCCTCGCGCGGATCTTCCTCACCCCCGCTTTCCTCGTCTACTTTCGCTACGCCCGCTATGGGCGCGAGCACGCTCGAGTGAAGGGCGGCCTGATCGTCGCCTCCAACCACCGCAGCTTTCTCGACCCGTTTGCGATCGGCGGCGCCCTTCCCTGGCGGCGGCCGATGAACTACGTCGCCAAGGTCGAGCTGTTCGAGCGCCGCTGGCAGGGCTGGCTGCTCTCGCGACTCGGCGCCTTTCCGATCCGCCGGGGAGAGTCAGACGAGATGGCGATGGAGACGGCTCGCCTGGTGGTCGAACGGGGCGGCGTGGTCTGCATCTTTCCGGAGGGGACGCGGATTCGCAGCGGCTCGCTTGCCGCTCCCAAACGGGGGCTCGGGCACCTCGCGCTGCAAACCGGCGCGCCGGTGGTCCCCACCGCTGTCCTCGGCACCGAGCACGTGCGACGGGGCTGGCGGATTCGCCCGCGCAAGGTGAAAGTCCGCCTTGGCCGGGCGATGACCTTTCCCCGCGCCGAGCATCCCTCGCCGCCGCTGGCCGAAACCCTCACCACGCGGATCTGGCCCAACGTCGAGCTTCAGTGGGAGGAGCTGGGCGGGCTGCCGCCGATGCGCCGCGCCGCTGTGATCGGCGCCGGCAGCTGGGGCACAGCGGTTGCCGTCCTGCTCGCCCGCGGTGGGCTGGAGGTGCAGCTCGGCACCCGCACCGCCGAGCAGGCGGCCGCGCTGGCCGAGGCGCGGGAAAACCAGCGCTACCTCGCCGACGTCGACCTCCCCGACTCGCTGCAGGTCAAACAGGCGAATGAGATCGAGCTGGCCGGGCTCGACCTCGTCTGCCTCGCCATTCCCTCCAGCTCCCTGCCCCAGGCGGTCGGCTCTATCGCCGACCAGGTTGGCAGCCGTTGCGCCGTGCTCCTGCTTAGCAAGGGACTGATCGCGCCGCTCGGTCAGCTCCCCGCCGAGTATGTCGGCGAGAGGATCCGCGCCCGGGCGATCGCCTGCCTCGGCGGCCCGGCCCACGCCCGCGAGGCGGTGTCCGGCTCAGCGGCCCTCGTCCTGGGCTCCGCCGATGCCGATTTGAGGAGCCAGCTGGGAGAGGTCTTCGATCGCGCCGGCCTCGTCTGCGAGCGCTCCCGCGATGTGATCGGCGTCGAGATGGCGGGGGCGGCGAAGAACGCGGCGGCGCTGGCCGCCGCCGCGGCTCAGCCGCACGGCTTGAACGCGGCCGGGATCGCCGCCGCCGAGGTCTGGCGCGAGTGCACCGAGTACGCGATCGGCCGCGGGGCGGAGCTGGAGACCTTTGCCGGCCTGGCCGGAGTCGGTGACCTGACGGCAACGATCATGGCGCCGACCGGCCGCAACCGCCGCGCCGGCGAATTGCTCGGCGAGGGCACCCCGGCGGAGAAGATCCCCCAGCTGATCGGCCAGGCCTCCGAGGGCCTCGACGCCGTGCCGCTGCTGGCGGCGGCGATCTCAGCGGCAGGAAGCCCCGCCGAGGCGCTTGGCGGGCTGACCGCTCTAATTCGAGGCGAGATCGACCCAGAGGCCTGGATCGCGGGCCTGAGGCGGGCCGAGCAGGCAAGGCGGGCGGCGGCGTGAAGACGGAGGGCGGTGACTAGGCTTGACTGGTGAGCGCAGAGAGGGAGAGCTTCGAGCCGGCCAGTCTCGACCCCGCCGCCAAGGCGGAGCTGGACAAGGCGTTCGAGGAGCTTTACCGAGCCCACCTGCGGGACGTCTACTCATATGCCTACTACCGGATCGGCAATCCCCACGATGCCGAAGACCTGACCGAGCAGGCCTTCCTTCAGGCCTATCGTCACTTCGACCGGGCGCGGCGGGAGTCGGACGGGCGCCCTTTGCGTCCCTGGCTGATCAGGATTGCTCACAACCTCGCCGCCAATTACTACCGAGACCGCTCCCGCCGGCCGCAAACCTCGTTGGAGACCGCCGATCCGATCCCCGCGCGTCACGGCACGGAGGCGATCGCGGAGGGCCGCGAGGAGTTGCGGGCGGTGATCGCAAACCTCGACCACCTGCCAGACGACCGGCGCGAGGCACTGATCATGCGCTTTGCCCTGGGGATGGACAATCGGGAGATCGCCCGCGCCCTGGGACGTACCGATGGGGCCACCAAGGTGTTGATTCACCGCGCGATCAAGCAGCTTCAAGAGGAGATGAGCGATGACTGAGACGGGTAAGGGCCTGGGCGGCAGTTGGGACGTCGAGCGGATGCTTGCCGATGCATTGCGTCCGATCGAGCCCCCGGAGCGGCTATCGGGACGGTTTGAGGACACCCTTTCGGCAATTACTCAGGCCGCCGCGGAGGAGCTCTCCGATTGGGCGGAGGAACTGTCGGAGAGCGAGTTGCGCGCCCTCCGCGACCCGCGCAACTGGGTTCGCCCCGTGGTCGCGGTGGGGGCCGGCGGCGTCGCCACCGGCGCTCTTGTCCTCCTGGAGATGAGGCGGCGCGGCCGCCAGCAGGCCGGCGGCCGCCTCCGCACTATCGGCGACCGCTTCAAGTAGCGGAGGCGAACGCCTCTTACCGGCGGGCCTTAAGTAGCGGGCGCGGACCCTCTCTCACCGGCGGGCCTTCTCTCGTCCACCGGCGTCGCCATCGCGGCGCCGACGCCGAGCAGCCCGAGGATCAGGTGAAGGAAGTTGTCCTCGGTATTGACGGGGATGAAGCCGAGGATCGACTCGCCGCTGCCGATGATGAATCCCCAAGCGGCAACGACGAGATAGACGATGCCGAGCCCAAGGGCGTACTGGCGCGCCGCGTAGCCGGCCACCAGCAGGCCGATCGCGCCGGTGAGGATGTGGACGATGTTGTGCCACGCATTGACAGCGAGGAGTCCGAAGACGTCATCGACGCTGCCGGGGCTGCCGAAAGAGGCGCTGTAGAAGAAGCCGATGATGCCGGCAATTACCAACACGCCCCCGACCAGGGTTGCGTAGAGCCGTGCGGGGCTTGCACCTTCCATGTCTCTCCCTCCGTCGCGTCAGGCGTCTCGATTGTAGGCTGCCCGGACTTTGACGGCGCAAACCTGTTACCGGCACCCGGGACGCGAGACGGCTGTCTCCTGCTCATCCTGCGGCCGGCCGATCTGCCCGGACTGCATGACGCCCACGCCGGTCGGCATGCGCTGCCCGGAGTGCTCCCGGCAGCGCACCCGGGTAACCACCGGCGCGGGCGCGTTCAGCGGCGGCGGCACCCCCGCGACCTACGTTTTGATCGCCCTCAACGTGGCCGCTTTCCTGGTCGAGATCGCCGGCGGGGGCGGCGGCTTCAGCAGCAGCGGCAACGCGATCGTCAGCGACTTCGGACTGCGCGGAATATCGGTTGCCGAAGGCGAGTGGTACCGGATGCTCAGCGGCGGTTTCCTGCACGCCAACCTGTTCCACATCGCGTTCAACATGTTCGCCCTCTTCGTCCTCGGCCGCATCCTGGAGCCGGCGATCGGGACGCCGCGCTTCGTCGCCCTCTACTTCGCGTCCCTCTTCGCGGGCGCGTTCGGAGCGCTCGCCTTGAGCGACGCGCTCCAGGTCACCGTCGGCGCCTCGGGTGCGGTCTTCGGTCTCTTCGGCGCCGCCTTTGTGATCGCCCGCGGCCGCGGCCTCGACGCGATCGCTTCTCAGCTCGGCTTCCTCTTGCTGATCAACCTTGCTCTCACCTTCGGCATTCGCAACATCAGCGTCGGCGGCCATCTGGGCGGGCTTGCCGGCGGCCTGCTGTGCGCCTTGGTGATCGTCGCCGGAGAACGCGGAATGCTGGGCCCGCGGCGCCTGCCGATCGAACTATGCGCGATGGCTGCGCTGGCGGTGTTCTCGATCGTCGCCGGGATTGCCTCCGTCTAGCCCGGCCACAGAACCAGCCGGCAGCTCGGCGAAGCCGATGTTGCCGGGCGGGTCGATCAGATCGGGGTGGAGGATGTGGCCGAGCAGCTCGACCCCGTCCACGAGTCGCGGCCCTGGCCGCGAGAAGGTCGAGGCGGCGTCGACCGCGAACACCCTGCCCGCGCCCAGCGTCTGGATCTGGCGCCAGTGGGCCATCGCCTGCGCCTGTGCCTGCTCCGCATACCAACCGCATGGCATCACGACCACTACATCGGGATTGAGGCCGGAGAGCGCCGCCCACCAGACTTCCGGCGACTTCAGGCCCGGCGGGCCGGCAACGTCGTCGCCACCGGCGATCGAGACCATCTCCGGGACCCAGTGGCCTCCCACATAAGGAGGGTCGAGCCACTCCAGGGTGATGACGCGGGGACGGCTGGCGCCCGCGATGGCGCCGCGGACGGTCGCCAGGCGGCCCTCCAGATCTCCGCGCAGCTCATGGGCCGCCGCCGTGACGCCGGCCGCCTCGCCGAGGCGGATGACATCCTCCAGCATCTCGCCCAGGGTGCTCGGGTCCTGTTGGACGACGCGGGGCCGGCTCGGCAGCCTCGCCGCCACCTCGAGCACATCCTCATAGGAGACCGCACATACCGCGCACACGGCCTGGGTGACGATCAGGTCAGGGGCGAGCTCGGCAAGGCGCTCCTCGTCGAGCGAATACAGCGCCCGGCCGGAGCCGACCATCTCCTTCACCTGCGCGTCGATCTCCGCCGCCTCGAGGTCGGCCGGCAGCATCGTGCGGGTGATCTGGGGCAGCGATTGGGCCTGTCGGGGGTAGTCGCACTCGTGGGTGACCGCGACGACGCTGTCCCCCAGGCCGAGGGCGAACAGCATCTCGGTAGCGGAGGGTACGAGACTTGCTATGCGCATTTAGAGGCAATATGACACTTCTTGAGCAGTATCAGCGTGCAGGCCGAGCTATATTCCTTACGCCGAATGGCCGACGACGACCTCCCCCGAAGTATCGGGTCACATAGCCGATGAGCGCCCTGCTGCTCGCCCTCCTCCTCCTGTTGGTTGCCATCAATGGGTTCTTCGTCGCGGCCGAGTTCGCCCTCGTGCGAAGCAGGCGCGGAAAGATCGAACAGCTGGCCAAGGAAGGGGAGAGCGGCGCCGAGGAGGTCGTCGAGCAGCTCGACAAGATCGACGAGTCCCTCTCCGCCTGCCAGGTCGGGATCACAATGGCCTCGATCGGGATCGGCTTTCTCGGCGAGCCGGCGCTGGCGAAGCTGCTCGAGCCCGCCTTCGGCGGCCTATCCCACGGCGCGGCCGCCGGCATCTCGCTCGCGATCGCCTTCGTCATCGTCACCGGCCTGCACATCAGCGTTGGCGAGCAGGTGCCGAAGATGCTGGCGATCAGCCGCGCCGAGCGCACCGCCCGCCGCGTCGCGCGGCCGTTGAACTGGTTTCGGATTGGCACAGCGCCGGTGACGATGGCGCTCAGCGCGATCTCCAACGCGATCGTGCGGCTCTTCGGCGTCAACCCGAGCGACCTCGAGGAGAGGCATACGTCGGAGGATTTGAAACAGATCATCGATCGCTCGACGCTGGGAGGCACCCTCGACCCCGGTGAGGCGGGGATGCTGGGAGGCGTCTTTCATCTCCATGAGCAGGAGGCGCGGGAGGTGATGACGCCGATCCCGGCGGTGGTCACCGTCGATGCCTCGGAGACGGTCGAGACGGCGCTGCGGCGCTGCGTCAGCTCCGGGCATACGCGGCTGGTCGTGGTCGAAGACGAAAACCCCGATCGCGTGAAGGGGATCGTCCACAACAACAGTCTCGCCCGGCTCTTTATGAGCGAGGGCGCGGAGGCATCGATCGAGTCGGTCATCCGCGACGCCCTGATCGTGCCCGAGACACGCCCGCTCGACGACCTGCTGCACGACCTACAGGGCCGCCGCACGTCGCTCTCGGTGGTCGTCGACGAGTACGGGCGCACGGTCGGCATCGTCACCGTCGAGGACATCCTCGAGGAGGTGGTGGGGGAGATCGAGGACGAGACCGACCCTCGCGCGGCGGCGCTGCGCCAGCTGACCAGCGGCGAATGGTTCGTCCGCGGCCACGTCTCGCTCGGCGACCTCTCCGATGCGGGGATCGAGCTGCCGGTCGACACCGACGCCTACAACTCGGTTGGCGGCTACGTCTTCGGTGAGCTCGGCAGGCTGCCCAAGCGCGGCGACACGATCGTCGCCAACGGCTACACGATCCGGGTCGAGTCGGTGCGGGAGAACCGGATCGAGGCAGTGCGCATCAGTGGTTCCGTCCGCCCCGCGGCCTAGCTTCTTCGGGCAACCTGCGTTCCGTTGAATTCTGGAGGTGCCGCATGTGGGTTGTGCGATTGAGCGATAAGCAGCTGGAGATCTTGAGAGCCCTGCTTCGCTCGGAGGAGCATCTTGGCCCTGCGCTCAAAGGGGCTGTCGAGGCGCTTGACCTTGCTCGCTGGGACGAGCTGCCCGAAGCCGAGCTGCCCTGGGACGAAATCGAGACGGTGGCGCGCCGTCAGGGAATCTCAGAGGCGGACGTCATCTGGGACATCGCCGGCCGCCGCTAAGCCGCTGCCAGAACATCACATCTCTGCGTCCTCGGTCGCTCGCGTGCAGAGCACGCCACGCTCCCTGCGTCCTTGAGCTGCTCGCTCTGGCAGCGGCTTAGTCGTAGGGGTAGAAGCCTTGGCCGCTCTTGCGGCCCAACTTGCCCTCGCCGACCATCTTGACCATCAGGTCCGGGGGCTTTTGGGCGGGCTCTGAGGAGGCCGCGTAGAGGGCGTCGCCGATCGCCTGGGAGACGTCGAGGCCGACGAAGTCGAGCAGCGCCAGCGGTCCCATCGGGTGGCCGGCGCCGAGCTTCATGCAGGTGTCGATCTCTCCCGCCTCCATGCCGGTCTGTTCCATGAAGCGGACGGCGTCGAAGAGGTAGGGGAAGAGCAGCCGATTGACGACGAACCCCGCCAGGTCGGGGACCTCGACGGCAGTCTTGCCGAGCGCCGCACACCATGCCAGCGCCTGCTGGCGGGTCTCATCGGCGATGCCATCGGGGAAGCAGACCTCGACCAGCTTCATCCGCGGCACGGGATTGAAGACGTGGAGGCCGAAGAGGCGCCCCGAAATGCCTCCCGCCGACGCGATCTCACCGATCCCCAGCGACGAGGTGGTGGTTGCCAGGTCGGCGTTCGGGCAAGCCTCCGCGACCTTCGAGAGCAGCTCTCCCTTTGGCCCGACCTCCTCGACGATCGCCTCGACGATGACGTCGCAGTCGGCCAGGTCCGCCGGGTCGGTCGTGACCCGCAGCCGCGAGGGCTCGGCGCCCTCGATCTTGGCGCAGGCGGCGACCACTTTCTCCTCCGCGCGCCAGGCCGAGGCCTCGCTGCGGGCGAGCAGAATGGTGTCGGCGGTCGTCGTGGCGACCGCGGCCAGCCCCGTGGCGATCGCACCGCTGCCGGCGATCCCCGGCGCTTCGTAGCCTTTGCCCGCGTTCATCACACCGTTTCCTATCAAGCTGACGAGCAGGGTGTCGCGTCAAGCTCTGGGACGAGGTGTCGCGCGTCCCATCCGGAACTTGTGAGCCCCACAACCATTGGAACCCTTCGCCAGGCTTTCGTCGGCGCGTTCCGGATGGGACGCGCGACACCTCCCACCACACCTGGTTGACTGGCCAGTCAATCGGCTATCTTGGAGCTACGGCACCCAGCACCGACGACGAACGGAGGCTTCCATGGCAGAGAACGGAAAGGGCAGCTTTGGCGGCCGCGAGGTCGTAATCGTCGAGGCGGCTCGCACCCCGATCGGCCGTGGCCACGAGGAGAAGGGCTACTACAAGGACGTCCACGCTTCCAACCTTCTCGCCAAGGCCTATTCAGAGGTGATCGAGCGCGCCGGCGTCGACCCCGTCGAGGTCGAGGATGTCGTCTCCGGCTGCGTGCAGCAGTTCGGCGAGCAGGGCATCAACATCGCCCGCAACGCCTGGCTCGAGGCGGGTCTGCCGATGGAGACCCCGGCCGCCACGGTTGACCGCCAATGCGGCTCCGGCCAGCAAGCGGTCAACTACGCCGCCGCGATGGTCGCCTCCGGCGTCCACGACGTGATGGTCGCCGGTGGCGTCGAGCACATGGGCCACATCTCCTTCGCCGACAGCGCATCGGTGATGCAGGAGCACGGCTTCGCCTTCTCGCCGCAGCTGATGGAGCGCTACAACCTCGTTCCCCAGGGCATCTCGGCGGAGATGATCGCCGACCAGTGGGAGATCCCCCGAGCCGAGCTCGACGAGCTCGGGCTGCGTTCTCATCAACGCGCCGCGAAGGCCACCGAGGAGGGCCGCTTCGAGCGCGAGATCATCCCCTTCAGCGTCAACGGCGACACCTACGTCACCGACCAGGGGATTCGTCCCGACACCTCGCTGGAGAAGCTTTCGCAGCTGAAGCCGGCTTTCAAGGAGGACGGCAAGATCACTGCCGGCAACTCCTCCCAGGTCTCCGACGGCGCTGCCGCGGTGCTGCTGATGACGCGCGCGAAGGCGGACGCCCTGGGTCTCACGCCGCGGGCGCGCATCTACGACCAGACCACGGTCGGCGTCGACCCGGTGATCATGCTGACCGGCCCGATCCCGGCGACGAGGAAGCTGCTCGAGCGCAACGGGATGGCGATGGACGACATCGACCTCGTCGAGGTCAACGAGGCCTTCGCCTCCGTCGTCGCCGCCTGGCGGCGCGAGCTGGAACCCGACATGGACCGGGTCAACGTTAACGGCGGCGCGATCGCCCTCGGCCACCCACTCGGCTCCAGCGGCGCCCGCCTGATCACCACCCTGCTGCACGAGATGGAGCGCTCCGACAAGGAGATGGGCCTGGTGACGATGTGCTGCGGCGGCGGGCTCGGCACTGGCACGCTGATCCAGAGGGTCTAGGCAATTGAATCCGCGCCTTCCCGGGGCCGCTAGGCTCCTGAGCTGATGGACCTCACCCTCTCTCCTTCTGAGCAGGAGTTCCGCGACGAGGTTCGCGCCTGGCTCGAGGAGAACCACCCTGGGCCGGAGCCCGAGAGCGGCCTCGAGGAGGTAATGGCCTTCCGCGGCAAGTGGCAGCGCCAGATGCACGAGGCCGGCTGGGCTGGGATCTCGTGGCCGAAGGAGTACGGCGGCCGTGGCGCGACCCAGATCGAGCAGGCGATCTTCGCCGCTGAGATGGCGCGCTCGGAGGCGCCGAGCCCGGCCAACGTGCTCGGCCTGGCGATGGGCGGCCCGGTCGTGATCGCGCATGGGACCGAGGAGCAGAAGCAGCGCTACCTGGAGCCGATCCTCTCCTCGGAGGAGATCTGGTGCCAGGGCTTCTCGGAGCCGGAGTCGGGCTCTGACCTCGCTTCGCTGAAGACACGGGCGGTGAAGGACGGTGACGAGTGGGTTGTCACGGGGCAGAAGGTCTGGACCACATTCGCCCAGTACGCCAAGTGGTGCATGCTCGTCGCCCGCACCGACCCCGATGCCCCCAAGCACAAGGGTCTCACCTACTTCCTGCTGGACATGGAGCAGCCCGGCGTGCAGGTGCGGCCGCTGGTGCAGATCACCGGCGAGGGCGAGTTCAACGAGATCTTCCTCGAGGAGGCGCGGATCCCCGACGCCAACGTGGTCGGCGGCGTCGGCAACGGCTGGACGGTCGCGATCACGACGCTGATGAACGAGCGCGCCGGGCTCGCCTTCGGGGCGATCGCCCAAATCTCCAACAGCCTCAAACGACTGCGCGAGCTGGCCGCCGAGGTCCGCGTGAACGGCGGCACGGCCGCCGACGATGCGGTCTACCGCCAGCGCATCGCCCAACTGCATATCGAGGCCGAGACGATGCGGCTCAACGCCTATCGCGGCCTGACCAAGACGATGCAGTCTGGGATTCCCGGCCCCGAGGGCTCGCTGGGAAAGTGGCAGTGGGCCGACATCAACCAGGGCATCGCCGAGCTGGCTCTCGATATCGAGGGTGCCTACGCGCCGCTCGACCGCGGCGCCGAGCATGCGCTTGCAAACGGCGCCTGGCAGTACGGGTTCCTCCGCTCGCGCGCCAACTCGATCGAGGGCGGCACCACGGACATCCTCAAAAACATCATCGCCGAGCGGGTGCTCGGCCTGCCCAGGCTCAGATAGCCCATGTACTTCGACCTCACCGACGAGCAGCAGGCAATCCGCTCGACCGCCCGCGAGTTTCTCGCCGCCCGCTACAAGTCGGAGCGCATTCGGGAGCTGGCCAAGAGCGAGCACGGCTTCGAGCAGGGCGACTGGGAGGAGATGGCGGAGCTCGGCTGGCCCGGGTTGGCGCTGCCCGAGGAGTGGGGCGGACAGGGACTGGGAATCGTCGAGCTCGCTGTCCTCTTCGAGGAGATGGGCTACGCCTTGGCCCCGTCGCCGTTGCTCTCCAGCACGGTCGCCGGCCTCTCGCTGGCGGCGAACGGCAGCGAGGAGCAGAAGGAGCGCTGGCTGCGCCCGCTGGCAGCCGGCGAGGTGCGCGGCACGGTCGCCCTCTTCGACGCCGGCAGCCCGGCGACGATCGGCGGCTTTGAGATGGAGGCAACCGCCGATGGCGACGGCGTCGTCCTCGACGGCGAGAAGGTGCTGGTGATGGATGCGGCGAACGCCGACTTCCTCCTTGTCGCCACCTCCGACGGGCGCCGCCACCTGGTCGAGGGGAACGCCGAGGGGGTCGAGGTCATCCCAGAGCAGTCGATCGACCTCACCCGGCGGCTCTACTCGGTCCGCTTCGACGGCGTCCGCGTGAATGCTGACGCGACCCTTGGGGGCGCTCAGGCGGAGTACCTGCCGGTGCTCTGGCGGGTCTGCGTCGCGCTTGCCGCCGAGTCAACGGGGGTTGCCCAGCGGACGCTGGAGATGGCCGTCGAGTACGCCAAAGACCGCAAGCAGTTCGACCGGCCGATCGGCGCCTACCAGGCGGTCTCTCACCGCTGCGCTCAGATGCTGCTGGAGACCGAGAACTCCCGCTCCGCCGTCTACGGAGCCGCCTGGGCGGCGGATGCCGAGCCCGAGTCGCTGCCGCTCGCCGCCTCGATGGCGAAGGCCTACGCCTCTGACGCCGGTTGGCGCGTGCCGCACGCCTCGCTGCAGGTGCACGGCGGGATCGGCTTCACCTGGGAGCACGACCTGCACTTCTTCCTCAAGCGCGGCAAGGCCAACGCGGCGACGTTCGGCGACGCAAGGTGGCACCGCGAACGGGTCGCCGACGCCGTCCTGACCGGATCCGCCGCCCCCATTGCCGTCTGAGCCGCGCCCGGCCGCGAGCGGAGAGATGGGCTGATGGCGGCGCTGGACCGCATATCCGTAGCCGCGATCGGCACCTCGGTCGCCGACCTCGAGGCGGAGGCGAAGCGCGCCGAAGCAGCCGGGGTCGAGTGCGTCTGGGCCCCCGAGCTCTTTCGCTCCTCGGTCACCCAGGCCGCCTACCTGGCTGCGCGGACCGAGAGGATCGGGATCGCAACCGGGATTTCCTGGGCGTTCACCCGCAGCCCCTTCATCCACGCCGTCTCGGCATTGGACATCGACGAGATGTCGGGCGGGCGCTTTCGCCTCGGCCTCGGCTCGGGTGTGAAGCGCCTCAACGAGACCTGGCACAACGCCGACTACGGCCGCCCGGCGCCGCATCTGCGCGAGGCGATCGAGGCCACCCGGCTGATCATGCAGCAGGCGGGCGCGGGGGAGCCGATCCGCTACCAGGGCGAGTACTACGACATCGACATCAAGGGCTGGGTGAGGCCCCATCCCGCTGCCCGGGAGTCGGTGCCGATCTACACGGCGGGGATCCAGGCCGGCATGTGCCGGATGGCCGGCGATGTCGCCGACGGCCTGATCGGCCATCCGATCCAGAGCCTGCGCTGGATCGACGAGGTCGTCGTCGACTCCTTCGAAGAGGGATTGCGCCGCTCCGACCGCGAGCGCAAGGCCTTCGACTACCTGCCGACCGTCTGCTGTGCGATCGACGAGGACGAAGCACGGGCGATCGAGATGGCCCGCCGCACGATCTCCTTCTACGCGACCGTCAAGACCTACATGCCGCTCTGGGAGCTGCATGGTTTCGCCGATAACGCGATCGCCGCCGGTGAGGCATTCCGGCGCGGCGACCTCGCCGCGGTGCCGGCCGCGATCAGCGACGAGATGGTGGACACCTACTGTGCCGCGGGCCCCCTCGACAAGGTCCGAGCCCGCGTCGAGGAGACCGCCAAGCGCGCCGACGGCCTCTTCCTCACTCCTCCCACGTACTTCATCTCCGCCGAGGAGCTGAGCGAGTTCCAGAACCGTCTCATCGACGCCTTCGGCCCCGCCGCCTGACCGGCGGCCTTACCTGTCGGACTGCTATCCGGCTACGACGCTTTCCGATCGCGCCCCTGCGCGCCGCTACTCGTCGCGGGGGGTGATGCGAAAGATCGAGACGACCTCCGCCTGGTGGGCCTCGGGATGGACGACATAGGCGCTGGGGCCGCCGCCAAACCAGGCGGCGTTCTCGTTCTCGCCGACAAAGACCCCGGGGTGGTGCTTACCGTCGCCGTCCTCCACCCAGACTTTGTCCCCCTCCTTGAATCCGTGCTCGATCTCAGCCATCGGGCAAGACTAATGGCCGGCCAGCCCGTTCCCAAGGAGGGAGGGCGCGCGCCTGTCTAGGGACAGATGACGATCAGGTGGAAGTCGGCGTCCTCCGGGGCGCCTTTCTCTTCCCGGGTGCGCACTTCGATCGCGTTGGGGTTGGCGGCCGCCGTGTTGGTCTGCGCGAAGCCGGCCCCGGGGGGCGTCGTGCCGGCGTTGTTGCGAGAGGACACGTTGGCGCAGCCGGAGACGTTCTGCGGGAACGCCACCGCGACGGCGCCGCCGCCCTCGGCGGCTGTGATGCCGGCATCGCTGGCTCGGGCGAGGGTGGCGTTGCCCGCCCCAGCCGGGTTGTTGACCACGGCCCAATAGGTATGGAGGGCGCGCTGCGCCGCCGGTACCGGGCCGAGCTTGTTGTTGTTGATCTGGAAGCCGGTCAGGGTGTCCTTCTTCAGCTTGCCGCCGCCGATCGTCTGCTTTTTGATCGCCCCGCCGTTGATCGTCTGCGCCGCGTAGGCGGTTCCGGCAAGGGCAACGACCAGGGCAATGGTCGAGATCACCGTTGCGGGGGATGGGTGTCGATCCTTCAGGCTTCTCATCGGAGGCTCCTTTCGGCGCTGCCTGGGCTTGGTGAGGGCGCCCGATCGCATGGCCCCGGGAGCCCTAGTCCAACTCGTTGATAGTAGGTAACCCTGTGCAAGGTGGGAAGCTGCGGTGCTCGCCGTCGTCTACGATGCCGCCCGTCATCCGACGGGGGAGGAATTGAAGATGGAGGCTGTTTCCGCCAAAGCGCGGCTGAGCACTGCCTTTTTGTTGCTGGTGGCTCTGATCGCCGCGGTGCTCGCGGCCGGCAGCTCGGCTGCCTCTCCGTCGGCGCTCCAGCAGGCGATCCTCGTCCAGGAGCAGCGCTCCGACGCACTTCTCGCCCGTGGCGACGTGGTTGGCACCGGTGTCGGCGAGGACGCTTCCGGCGCGCCGGAGATCGTCATCTTCGCCACCCAGCCGGTCCAGGTCGCGAGCACGATAGGAGGCTTTCCCGTTGACGTCGAGGTAACCGGACCGATCAGCGCCGCAGGCCTCGCGGCGCCGCGCAAACGGCCCGGAGGCGGAACGACCCCAGAACCGGCCCCGACCGGTTTTTTCACCCGACCGGTGCCGATCGGTGTCTCGACCGGCAACGCGGGCGAGTGCTCGGCGGGAACGATCGGCGCCCGCGTCAAAGACGGCGCCGGCGTCTACGCGCTCAGCAACAACCACGTCTACGCGCTTGAAAACAACGCCAAAGCGGGCAGCGAGGTGCTGCAGCCCGGCCGCTACGACACCGGCTGCTCCTACAGCCCGGCGAACGCGATCGGCCAGCTGAGCAAATTCGTGCCGATCGTCTTCTCGAAAGCGGCAAGCAACGTCGTCGACGCCGCGATTGCCTCGGTGAAAGCAGGCGCACTCGGCAACTCGACGCCGGCGAACGGCTACGGCACCCCCTCGGCGACCGCTCAGGCCGCGAGCCTAGGCCAGCCGGTGCAGAAGTACGGACGCACGACCTCGCTCACCACGGGCGCCGTCGTCGCGATCAACGCCGAGGTCGACGTCGCCTACACGACAGGCACCGCCCACTTCGTCGACCAGGTCGTCGTCGAAGGCAAAAAGCCGTTCCTCAAATCCGGCGATTCGGGATCGCTGCTGGTGACCCAGACGGGCGCCAATCCAATCGGTTTGCTCTTCGCCTCTGGTGGGAGCGGCAAGTACGCCTTCGCGAACCCGATCGGCGCCGTTCTGACGCAGCTCGGCGTCACCATCGACGGTAAATAGCCCTGGGGAAAATCCCCCTTCCCGGTTCGCCTAGCTGAACTGGGCCGCGAAGCGATGGAACTCGGCCATGTCGGTCACGGGCGGGCCGTGGCCGGGCAGGATCAGCGAAGGGTCCAGCTGAGCCAGCTTGCCGATTGAGCGGCGGTTCTCCGCCGGGTCCGGCGTCAGGTCGTCGGGCGGCTCGGCGAGCCTGGTCCGAAGGGCGACGAAGGTGATGTTCCTGATCACGTCGCCGCAGAGTGCGACGCGATCCGAATCGCGGAAGAAAATGACCTCTCCAGGCGCATGTCCGGGAGCGTGGACGACCCGAAAGCCCGCCACCTCGTCGCCCTCATGGAGGACTCTGCCGACCTCGTGCGGGGGCCCTTCCCAGAGCCGGGCGAAGGTCCTGGCGATGGCGCTCTGCGATGCGGCTACCGAGCGGCGGCCCTCCATCGCGTCCACATCTGCCTCGTGACAGGCGAGAGGAATGCCGCGCTCTTCGCAGACCGCCTTCGCGGCGCCCTGGTGATCGGGATGGACGTGGGTCAGCACCAGCTGGGACAGATCGCGCCCGGCCACCTGCTTGAGGATGCGCCGGCGGTCCCAGCGGCGGCCGGCGTCGATCAAGACGTCCTCGACCAGATAGACGTTGATCAGCGGCCGGGGGAACTCGGCCAGGCGGAAGACACCCGGGGCAACCTGCTTCATCGATGACCGATGCCCATGCCGTCGCGCGGCTCGCCGCTGTGCTCGGCGAGGCCCTCCAGCTCGGCAATCTTGCGCTCGCCTTCCCGGCGGGCCGGGTCATCGGCCGGCAGGGGGTCGATCAGGCGGCGGATGCGGTTGCGCACCTGGAGCGCGAAATGGGGCGTCGCGGCACCCGCGAGGGCACGAATGTCCTCCACCGTGACCGCATGCGCGGGGGTGAGAAGGTTGGGGTTCTCGGCCTCGCTCACGATCCTCCTCCGATTTTGGCCAGCTCCGCCAGCTCGTCGATTTCGCCCTGCTGGCCCACCTCGATCGCCTCCTGGTCCCCGATCACCCAGACGTGGTTGTAGAAGGCTCGGGTGGGGTCGTCCGTATAACCGGGCTTGACGTCCAACAGGTAGTCCCGCAGCACCGCCGGAAGCGTAGCGGCGTTGTCGCTGAGCAGCAGCGGCCCCCAGGTGCCCGCGGCTGAGAGCGGCGCCGCCGCGGCCGCATCGAGCGGCGAGTCCTCGCGGGCGATGACGAAGCCGTGACCGGGATCGATGATGTTCCAGCCGAACCCACGGTCGCCGTAGCGGGCGAACGCAACCGAGTTCGCAACGGGATCCTTGCCGCCGACGCGGCGCACCCGTTTGCTGATCGCGGCGATTTCTCCCACCACCCCGGCCGAGATCGCGGCGTTGGGACCGAGCACGTAGACCGGCACATCGGGACTTCGTTTCAGCGCCGCGGCCGTCGCGGGCGGCAGCTTGTCGCGGCCGGCGAAGAGGACCGGGTCGCCCGATCGCGCCGCCCATGCCGCCGCCGGCATCGCGAAGGCCGCCTGCCCTGCCGAAGCGATCACGATGTGCTCGGCCGGCTCGCCGACGATCCGGTCTCGCAATCTCGCGATTGCGGCGGCCAGGGCCGCCGCGCCGCCTCCCCGGGCCCGCGTCACCTCGAGGTCGCCGGGGGCCGATGCGTCCCCGATCGCAAAGGCCTGGGCGCCATCGCCGCCCGCGCTTCCCTGCGGATCGAGCGCATCGAGCGCCTGCAGGGTCGGCTCGGGGACCTCCTCGCCGCTCGAGATCAGCACCGGCGCGCTGACCGGCGCCGCCACCAGGACCGAGGCGGCGATCGCCGTGCGCCAGTCGTCCTCATCGACAAGGGTGACCGCCTCCGGCCGCTGCTTCTCGTCCGTCGATGGGAAGGTCGCCAGGGCGACCGCGGCCGCGTTGGAGGCCGGGTCGCCGCCGCCGACGCGGGTCGTGTTCTTGGTCGCGAAAGCCGGAAAGCCGAGGTCTTCGGATGCCTGCGTGGCAGCCGTCTCATTGCCGGCGACGCCGCCGCCCGGGGCCGGCCCCGGGGCGGCCTCCTCATCCCTCGTGCCGCCGAGAATCGCGACAACGATGAAGGCAACGGCGACGAGGACCGCGGCGCCGATCAGCTTCAGCGCCAGCGGGATTGGTTGGGTGCGCGACCTATCGGGCCGAGGGGGCCGCGGCTTCGCCTTCGTCTCAGGCGCCTGCGTCGCCTTCTTCTCTACTGGCTTGGCTGCCGCCTTCTGCTCAGCTGGCTCTGCCGCCGGCACCTCGGCGTTGATCGGCTGCTTCTTTGCCATCGCGGGAACGCTACAGGCGTCGCGCGGGTGGATTCGGCGCCGGCCGACGCGTGGGATGCCCCGGCTGCCGGGAATCGACCGTCTAACTGGCTGGCTGGTCAGATAATCTTCGTGAGGACTGGTTGACTGACCAGTCAATCAGCCGTCGTCGTGGAAAGGAGCGGAATGGACTTTGCGCTGAACGAGGAGCAGCAGGAGTACAAAGATCGATGCCGGACCTTCGCCCGCGAGGTGATCCGTCCCGCCGCGCGCAAGCACGACGAAGAGGAGAGCACCCCCTGGGAGGTGATCAAAGAGGCGCGTAAGCAGGGCTTCGGCGGCCTCGAGAGCATCCAGCGTTCAGCCAGCGACGAGCAGGGCCAGATGCAGGTGATCTCGGCCGAGGAGTTCCATTGGGGCTGCGCCGGCACCGCCCTGGCGATCTCGGGCTCCGGTCTCGCCGCCGCGGGCATCGCCTCCTCGGGCACTCCCGAGCAGATCGCCCAGTGGGTCCCTGAGTGCTTCGGCAGCGGCGAGGAGATCAAGCTCGGCGCCTACGCCGTCACCGAGCCCCAGGCCGGATCGGACGTGAAGAGCCTCAAGACGACCGCCAAGCGCGACGGCGACGAGTGGGTCCTCAACGGCACCAAGGTCTTCATCACCAACGGCGGCATCGCCGACGTCCACGTCGTCGTAGCCACCGTCGACCCGGCGCTCGGCACCCGCGGCCAGGCCTCTTTCGTAGTCGGCAAGGACACCCCGGGCCTGAGCCAGGGCAAAAAGGAGTCCAAGCTCGGTATCCGCGCATCGCACACTGCTGAGATCGTGCTCGAGGACTGCCGCATCCCGGTGGAGAATCTGCTCGGCGGCGAGGAGAAGCTGGAGCGCAAGCTGCAGCGCGGCCGGGAAGGGAAGAAGTCCCGCGGGGCGGATGCCTTGGCGACCTTCGAGATGACCCGGCCGTTGGTCGGCGCCTCCGCCCTCGGCATCGCCCAGGCATCCTACGAGTGGACCTTGGAGTACCTCGACGGGCGCAGCGAGGGCGGCAAGCCCCTGCTGAAGGAACAGCGCATCCAGCAGACCCTGGCCGACGTCGCCACCGAGATCGAAGCTGCCCGGCTGCTGGTGCAGCGCGCCGCCTGGATGGGCCGCAACGGGATCCCGATGCGCGGCGGCCAGGGCTCGATGTCAAAGCTGAAGGCCGGCGACGTGACGATGTGGGCGACAACGACGCTGATGGACCTCGTCGGCCCCTACGCCTGGAGCACGGAGTGCCCGCTGGAGAAGTGGTTCCGCGACGCCAAGATCTACCAGCTGTTCGAGGGCACGGCCGAGATCCAGCGGATGGTCATCTCCCGCATGCAGGCAAGCGAATACGCCGAGCGTCTGGCCTACGGCGCCGAAGTGGCGGCGAAGGCCGTCGATAGCGCGCCGCAGCAAGCTGGGGACGCCGGCAAAGAGCCGGTCGCCGCGTAGGAGGCCTGGCGGAGCCGCTGCCTCGCGGCGGCTCTTCAGACCAGGGGTCCTTCTAAGCTCGGGACGTGCATTCGCATGCCCATCCCCGCGGCCTCGAGGCGAGGCGCAGCGACAACCGCCGCCGGATGTGGATCGCCCTGGCGATCAACCTCGCTCTGCTCGCGATCGAGCTCGTGGGCGGCCTGCTCACCGGCTCCCTGGCGGTGCTCGCCGACGCCGGTCATCTCCTCTCCGACGCCGGTGCGATCGCCCTTGCCCTGCTTGCCGCCGGCCTCGCCGCGCGTCCAGGCAGCGCTCGCCGCACCTTCGGCTTGCAGCGCTCCGAGGTGCTGGCGGCTCTGGCCAACGGCCTTCTGCTCGTCGCCGTTGGGGTGGGAGTGGCGATCGCGGCAATCGGGCGGCTCGACAATCCGCCCGAGATCGACGGCGCCGGGGTGCTGGCCCTCGGCATCTTCGGCCTCGCAGGCAATATCGCCGCAACCGTCGTCTTGGCACGCGGGGAGCGCGCCGACATCAACCTGGAGGGCGTCCTGCGCCACAGCCTGGCGGACGCCCTCGGTTCGCTCGGCGTCGTTGCGGCCGGGCTCGTCGTGCTGCTGGGCGGATCGCCGATCGTCGACCCGCTGGTCGGCCTGCTCATCGCGGGGCTCATCCTCGCCTCCTGCTGGCGGCTGATCAAAGAGCCCTTCGAGGTCCTGATGGAGGCGGCGCCCGCGGGCCTCGATGTCGAAGCGGTGGGCACAGCGATCTGCGCAGAGGAGGAGGTTCGTTCCGTGCATGACCTGCACGTCTGGACGGTGACGCCCGGCTTTGCCGCTCTTGCCGCCCATGTGGTCGTTGCTTCGGCTTGCGACCGCGATCTGACCCGGCGCCGGCTCGAGGTCCTTCTGCATGAGCGCTTTGGCATCGATCACACCACCCTGCAGATGGAGGAGGAGGTGGCTGAGGGGCTGCTCGAGGTCGAGCCGTTGGAGGACGGTCGCTAATCGCAAGCCCGATTGCAGGTAGTTCTCCATTACCTATGACGACATCTTGCCTCAGCTAGCCTCGGCTCATGCTCAAGACTCGCCTGGCCCCGGCGGCTCTGCTCGCCGCCGTGGCGGCGCTCGTCGCGCTGCTCGCCATCAGCACCCCTGCTTCGGCCGCGGACCTGCAGTCCGAGCTCGACGCCAAGGAGGCGAAATTGGAGAAGATCCATGCTCGCCAGGGGGTCCTGACGACGACGATCAGCCGCTACCGGGAGCGGATCGAGCGCCTCACCGCCGAGGTCGCCGCTCTGCGCACCCAGGAGGCGGCGGTGCGGGCGCGGCTCAACGAGAAACAGGCCGAACTCGACCATGCGGTCGCCGAGCTCGACCTGGCCAAGAAGCGCCTGGTCGCGATGCGCGCTCGGCTGAAGCGGGCGCTGGTCACTCTTCGCGAGCGCCTGGTGGCGATCTATGAGACCGGCACCCCCGACGTCCTCAGCGTGATCGTGGAGGCCGGCGGCTTCGACGACCTGGTCAACCGTACGGAGTACCTGAACCGGATCAACGGCATGGACGAAGCGATCGTCACCCGCGTCAGGGACCTGCGCGACCGGGTCAAGCGGACAGTGATGCGCCTACGGACGGTGAAAGAGCGGATCGAGGCGGCCCGCGATGCGATTGCCGCCGAAGAGCAGGCGCTTGCCAGTGCCCGTGCGGCCGTCGAGGGGCGTCAGGCCGAGCTCGTATCGGCGCGGCAGCAACGAGAGCAGGCGCTGGCTCAGATCAGCGACCACGAGGACCACGTCGAGGGCGCGGTGGCCGAGATCCAGGCCGAAATCGCGGCGCAGCTGCAGTCGACCTCCTCAGCGCCTTTGCCGGCCGGGCCGATCCGCTACGGCTCCGGGCAGCTGATCTGGCCGGTGGACGGGCCGGTCGTCTCGGGCTTCGGGCCGCGCTGGGGGAGCATGCACGAGGGCATTGACATCGCGGTGCCCGCCGGCACGCCAATCCGCGCCGCCGCCTCCGGAACGGTGGTCCTGCTGGAGTCCGAAGCGAGCAGCGGCGGTTACGGCAACTTCACCTGTCTCGACCACGGCGGCGGCCTTCAAACCTGTTACGCGCACCAGTCTTCGTTTGCCGTCGGCTCCGGCCAGAGCGTCTCGCAGGGAGACATCGTCGGCTACGTCGGCTGCACGGGCCACTGCTACGGCGACCATCTTCACTTCGAGGTGCGTGTAAACGGCGCACCGACCGATCCTCTCGGCTACCTTTAGCGGGCTGAAGAGGCCTTCAGGGGGCTGAGAGCCTTCAGGGGAGGCTGCAAGCCCTATTAGTGGGTAGACGGAGGGGGAGTGCGTTGCGGCGCAGCGGGTATCCGCACAGTGGAGGAATGATTCGTCAGGCCCGTGCCTATCTTGCTGGCGCCATGTCCGCCACCGCCTTGATTGCGGTTGCCGTGGTGGTCTTTGTCGTGCTCGTTTCTCTACAGGCGGTGCGGGATTGGCCGTTGGTCGGGCTTGGCATCGCCGAGGAGAGCGCCTCCAGCACGGATGCCCGCCAGCCCGCCGATGGCAAGGCGCCGGCGGCGAGCGCCGCCTTGCCGGGGGCCGCGAGCACCGCGACGTCCACCGACGGCGCGGCGGAGCGCACCGGATCCGGCGCTACACCGAACCCTGTGGCGACCGTTCCGACCGCTTCTGAATCTCCCAACACCGGTACCGAAGCCCCCAGCACGGGAGCGGCCCAAGGCGATGCTTCCGCGCCCTCTGCGTCCTCTGCTTCGGGAAGCGGCTCCGCGGCGGCCCCTGCCGGCAATCCCCGCACCAACTCCTCGCCGAGCATCGAACAGGTGGTCACGGACACGGTTTCCGAGGTGGATGGCTCCCTCGAGGAAACGACAGCGGGGGCGACAAAGGCGGTTGAAGACGTCGTCACCCAGACCACTGGCCCGACGTCAACGGTGGGGCAGGTGGCCGGCCGGGTCAGCGACGTGGCTGGCGGCTTGCTGGGCGAAGGCCGCTAGCCGGAGATTCCGCCGCACCCGTCACAATGCCCGTCTCATGGCGGAGCAGCAACATGTAGCGGCGGTGGCTGACCCGATTGCGGGCTCTGCGGCCTACCCGTTGGGTAGCCGCCTCAATGAGCGCGGCCGGCTGGAGATCGGAGGCTGCGACGTCCTCGAGGTCGCCGCCGAGTTCGGCACTCCCGCCTATGTCTATGCGGAAGAGGACATGCGGGCTCGGGCCAGGGCGACGGTCGCCGCCTTCGCCGAGCGAACCGACAGCTTCGAGGTCATCTACGCGAGCAAGGCCTTTCCCTGCACGGCGGCTCTGCGCCTCTTTGCCGAGGAGGGCCTCTCCTGCGACGTCGCCTCAGGCGGGGAGCTGTTCTTGGCGCTTCGCGCCGGCTTCGACCCCGAGCGGATCTACATGCACGGCAACAACAAGACCGAGGCCGAGTTGGAACAGGCTTTGCAGAGCGGGGTCGGACACTTGGTCGTCGATTCCCTGGATGAGATCGACCGGCTGGGGCGGGTTGCAGCCGGGCGCCCGCAGCGCGTCCTGGTGCGCGTCACTCCCGGCATCCGGCCCGACACGCATCACAAGATCGCCACCGGTCAGGAGGACTCGAAGTTCGGCATCCCGCTGGCCGCGCTGCCGCAGGCGGTCGAGCGCTGTGCGGCGGCCGGGCTGGAGGTGCGGGGGCTCCATGCCCACCTCGGCTCGCAGGTGTTCGACCTCGATGTCTACGGCATGCTCGCCGAGGTGATGACGGCCGCCGGCGAGTACCCGATCGTCAACATGGGCGGGGGCTTTGCCGTCGCCTACACGCGCGACCAGCGCCCGCCGCCCGCGGCCGCCTACGCCGAGGCGATGCTCGAGCGGCTGCCCAGCGGCGTACGGGTCCTCTGTGAGCCGGGGCGCTCGCTGGTCGCCAACGCGGGCGTCTCCCTCTATACAGCGGGCACGGTCAAGGAGGTGCCGGGCGTCCGCACCTACGTCGCCGTCGACGGCGGCATGGGAGACAACATTCGCCCGATGCTCTACGACGCGGTGTACGAAGCCGAGGTTGCAAATCGAGTCGGCGATTCCACTCCCTGCAGGCTGGTCGGGATGCACTGCGAGTCCGGCGACATCCTGATCGAGGAGGCAAAGCTGGAGGACCCGCGCGTCGGCGACGTTGTCGTCGTGCCCGCCACCGGCGCCTACGGCTACGCGATGGCGAGCAATTACAACGGCGTCCCCCGCGCTCCGGTCATCTTCTGCCGCGACGGCGACGCCCGCGAGGTTGTTCGCCGCGAGACCTATGAGGACCTGATCTCCCGCGATGTCTGAGCCGGTCAGCATCGGGCTGCTGGGACGCGGCACGGTCGGCGATGCCTTTGCCGGGCTGCTCGGCGAGCGCGCCGATGCGATCGCGGCCGCCAGCGGCCGGCGGCCCGAGCTGGCCGGAGTGCTGACCCGCGGCGAGGGCGACTTCGATGCGATCCTCGAGCGCTCGGAGCTGATCGTGGAGCTGATCGGCGGCACCGAGCCGGCGCGCGACTACGTGCTGCGGGCGCTGCGAGCCGGCCGCCCCGTGGTTACGGCCAACAAGCAGCTGCTCGCCCAGCATGGGGAGGAGCTCTTCGATGCCGCTCGCGAGGCGGGCGTGCAGCTGCGCTTCGAGGCGGCGGTGGCCGGGGTGATTCCGATCGTGCGGGCGATCCAGGAGAGCTTCGGCGCGACGGAGATCGCAAAGGTCTTCGGCATCGTCAACGGCACCACCAACTTCATCCTCAGCGAGATGGCGGCGACCGGCGCCGCCTACGAGGACGTCTTGGCGCGCGCTCAGCAACTCGGCTACGCCGAGGCCGACCCGACCGAGGATGTCAACGGCGCCGACGCGGCGGCCAAGATGGCGATCCTCGCTCGTCTCGCCTTCCACACCCCGGTCACCCTCGGCGAGGTCGCCTACGAGGGCATCGAGCAGGTAAAGCCCGACGACCTCGCCTACGCCAAGGAGCTGGGCCTCTCGTTGAAGCTGCTCGGCGTCGCCGAACGCCGCGATGTGGGGATCAGCATCCGCGTCTTCCCCTGCTTCCTCTACGGCGGTCATCCACTGGCGCCGATCGGCGGCCCCTTCAACGCCGTCATGGTCGAGGCGCCGGCGATCACCGAGGTGACGATGTCGGGCCCCGGGGCGGGCGGGCTGCAGACCGCATCGGCGGTACTGGGCGACGTCGTCTCGATCCTCGCCGGCGAGGCGCCGGTCCACGAGACGCGGGAGCGGCTGCCGGTCGTCACCGACGTCAGCTCGTCCTTCTACCTGCACCTGGAGGTGGCCGACAGGCCGGGTGTGCTTGCGCAGATCGCCCAGGTCCTCGGCGACAACGAGATCTCGGTGAGGAGTGTCGTGCAGCGCGGCATCGGCGACGATGCGCGCCTGGTGATGGTCGTCCACGAGTGCCTGGAGTCGCGGTTCGCGGCAGCGATCGAGGAGATCGGCGAGCTGCAGGACGTGCGCTCGGCGCCGCGCTCCATTCGCGTAATCGAGGAGGAGTTCGTATGAGCGCCGCCGAGCGCCCGGTTCGCCGGCCGACATTCTCCGCGCCGGGCTGATGGCCGGGCCGCTGATAGAGCGCTACCGGGACCGCTTGCCGCTGGAGGCGGGCGATCCCGTGGTGAGCCTGAACGAGGGGTCGACGCCGCTGATCGAGGCGCCCCGCCTCTCGGAGCGGATCGGCGCCCGCGCCTATCTCAAGTTCGAGGGCGCCAACCCAACCGGCAGCTTCAAGGACCGGGGGATGACGGTCGCCGTGTCGCGGGCGAAGGGGAGGGGGGCGGAGGCGGTCATCTGCGCCTCGACCGGCAACACCGCCGCCAGCGCCGCGGCCTACGCGGCCCGCGCCGGCCTGCGGGGAGCGGTGATCGTCCCCGAGGGAAAGATCGCGATCGGCAAGCTCGCCCAGGCGCTGATGCACGGCGCCCGGGTCGTTGCTCTGCAGGGCAACTTCGACGACGCGCTGCGGATCGTGCGCGACCTCGCCGACAGGCATCCGATCGAGCTGGTCAACTCGGTCAACCCGTTCCGCATCGAGGGCCAGAAGACGGCCGCTTTCGAGGTGATCGAGGAGCTGGGCGAAGCGCCGGGGGCGCTGGCGATCCCGGTCGGCAACGCCGGCAACGTGACCGCTTACTGGCAGGGCTTCCAGGAGGCCGGAGCCTCGCCGGTGCTCTACGGGTTCCAGGCCGAGGGTGCCGCGCCGCTCGTCGGCGGCGCCCCCGTCGCCCAGCCCGAGACGGTGGCCTCGGCGATCCGGATCGGCAACCCCGCCCGCTGGGAGGAGGCGATGGCGGCCTTCACCGGCTCACGGGGCAGGGTCGCGGCGGTCTCCGACGAGCAGATCCTCGACGCCTATCGCTGGCTGGCGGCCACGGAGGGCGTCTTCTGCGAGCCCGCCTCAGCTGCCTGCGTCGCCGGCCTGCTGGCGCACGGGTTGCCCGTCGCCGAGGATTCGGCGCCGCCTGAGTCGGTCGTCTGCGTGCTCACCGGCCACGGCCTCAAGGATCCCGACACGGCTCTCTCTAAAGCTCCCGCGGTGATCAACTGCGAGAACGAGCTCAGCGCCGTCGAGCGGGCGGTCTTCGCGTGACGACCCGGCGGCGGCTCGTTCGCGTTCCCGCTTCCTCGGCCAACCTCGGGCCCGGATACGACGTGATGGCGGCGGCCGTCGCCATGCACCTCGAGCTGGAGGTGGAGGAGACCGGGAAGTTCTCCCTCGACCCCGGTGGGCTGGATGTGGCCACCGACCACGACAACCTGGTGGTGCGGGCCTTCGAAAGCCTTCGCCCCGCCGACGGGATCGCCTTTCGCCTGCGCAGTGAGATACCCCTCGCCCGCGGCCTCGGCTCCAGCGCCGCCGCGATCGTCGCCGGCCTCTTTGCCGCCGACCACCTCTTTGAGCTGGCGCTCTCCAAAGAGGAGATGCTGGCGCGGGCAGCCGTGTTGGAGGGGCACCCGGACAACGTCGCGGCGGCGATCTACGGCGGCTTCGTGGTCTGCGGCAGGGGAGAGGATGGCGACCCGCGCGCCACCCGGTTCGATCCCCCCGGCGGCCTCGAGGGAATCGCGGTGATCCCCGCCGAGGAGGTCTCGACCGAGCGCGCCCGGGCGGCTATCCCCAGCCAGGTACCGCTGGCCGACGCGGTCGCAAACGTCTCGGCCGCCTCTCAGCTGGTCCTCGGCCTGCGGGTCGGCGACCTCGATCTTGTCTCCCGCGGCCTCGCCGACCGCATTCACCAGCCTCGCCGCCGTGAGCTGTACCCGCGCTCGATGGAGCTCGTCGATGCCGCCTCCGATCTGGGCGCTCTCGGCGCGACGATCTCCGGCGCCGGCCCCACAGTCCTCGTCTGGACCACCTGGCAGGACGCGGGCAAGGTCGCCGAGGCGCTGGAGAGTCGCTGCGAGGGCTGGGCAGAGGTCCGGCGGCTGCCCTTCGCCCCCGAGGGCGCCGACGTACCCGAGCTCTGAGCGCGGCCGACGCAGATCTTCGTCGCCGGGTCTACGATCACTGCTGTGGCGATGAGGCTGAGATGGGCCGTCGTAATTGCCGTCGCGGCTCTGGCCGCCGTGCCCGCGGTGGCGCAGGCGACGCTCGTTTTCGTCCGCCAGCCCCTCAAGCAGATTGTTTGGGTTGCGCGCGACGATGGCTCTGGTGCGCATCCGGTAGCGGAGGGCGCCAATCCGCGGGTCTCGCCCGACGGGCAGACGATCGCCTATCTCCGCACCCCGGCGGAAGGCCCCTACCAGCCGGAACTGATCGTGGAGCCCGCGGACGGGAGCGGCCCCCCGCGCATGCTGCTCGCCAACTGGAGCCAAACCGACGTCTTCGACTGGTCGTCCGATTCGACCACGATCGCCGCTGTGCGCGGGCCCGAACTGGGCCCCAAGCGCCTGGTGCTGATCGACGTCGCAAGCGGAGCGCAACGACCGGTGGCGCGGGGCTTCTTCAACGGCGTCAGCTTCGCGCCGGGCGGCGGCCAGCTCGTCTACGGCCGCAGCACCAGCGAACGGTATCCACCCAGCAGCGACATCTTTCGACTCGACATCCTGCCCCCGGACGCGCAGAGCGTCAAAGCGGAACTTCCGCAGCGGCTTACCAGCGACCATCGCTCGCTAAGCCCGCTTTGGGGGCCGCGGAAGATCGTCTTCGTCAAGCAGCTTGGCGCTCAGCACCGCCGCTACGGGCCGAAGAACGAGCTCTTTTTGATGACGCCGGGAGGAGAGGGAGTAAGACGGCTGACGCATACCCACGTCGGCCCGCTTCTCATCGGCTTGAGCCCCACCGACTGGCCTGCCGGAGGAAACCGCCTGCTGGCCGAGTTCGGCGGCCAGGACACCAGCTATGCCGTCGCCGTCAACACGCGGACCGGAGCTCAGCGGCCGATCGGGGAGGCGGGCGAGCGCGGGCTCGTCGGGACCGCCCTCTCGGCTGACGGCAAGCTCGTGCTCGGCTTCACCGGGGGCTTCGAACCGGGCCCCGACCACGACGTGGTGAGCGTCCCCTATGGGGGCGGCCGGGCAATGATCCTCGCCCGCAACGCATTCGAACCGAGCTGGAGCCGCTGACGGCGGCGGGTGGGACGGCAATCGCCATGGCAACACAAACCGGGAGGCGTTAGATGGCTGACGGGTACACGATCAAGCACCGCGACGAGTTTGAGGTCATGGAGGGGTCCGGGGATGCGACCTGGCGGCTGGCGCGGAAAGCGCTCGGCACTCCCTCGTTCGGCTTCAATCTGGTCGAGATCGCTCCCGGGGGTCAGATCCCCGAGCACGACGAGAGCGGCAGCGGCCAGGATGAGGTCTTCATCATCCTCGAGGGCGAGGCGACGATGCGGCTCGGCGGCGAGGATCACCCGGCTCCGGCGGGGACCTTCGCCTCGATCGAGGCATCCGTGAGCCGCACGATCCTCAACAGCTCCGAGGCGCCGGTTACGGCGCTGCTGATCGGCGTCAAGCCGGACGGCGGCTACGAGCCGCCGGGCTGGGCGTAGGCCCACTCCGCCGGTAATTCGCGGAGGGCACGGTCCCGAGGTTGCCCCCTAGCGGTCACCGCCGCCTGCGCCTATACTCCCGCCGAGTCTTCAACCCGTCGCGCGCCCGCTCGAAGAAGGCGTGGATCCCGGGAGGTACAACTTGTCTTCACCCCAGTCCCGTGAGCTTCACGGTGAGCGCGGCCCCGTCCGCTACTCGCCGGAGCGCCCCTACCGGCCGCTCGTCTCGCCGCCCAGCGTCGAGGACAAGGACGCCTGTGCGATCTATGCCTCTGTCCGCAAGGACGCGACGCCGAGCCATGCGCCGATCGAACTGGCGATACCGGCGCTGCAGAAGATGCTCCACCGGGCGGGCAACGTCGACGGCGAGGGCGATGGCTGCGGCCTGCTGCTCGACATCCCGCGAAAGATCTGGGCCGAGGAGGTCCGTGCCGGCGGGCACGACCCCTCGCTGACGCTCAACGACGCCTTTGCCGTCGCCCATATCTTCATCGAGCGCTCCCAGGATCGCGAGCGGGTTCAGCACGACGCGCGCGAGCTGCTCGGCCAGGGGGGCTTCCGCATCCTCGCCGAGCGGGTCGGGGTCGTCGATTCGCCCGCACTGGGTCCCACGGCGCGCGAGGAGGAGCCTCACTTCTGGCAGCTGGCGGGCCTGCTGCCCGACGCCGGCCGGCGCGATCACGTCCTCTTCGACCTGCTGATCGAATTGGAGCAGCGGCTCGATGTCCACGTGCCGTCCTTCTCGGCAACGACCTGCGTCTACAAGGTGATGGGCGCCCCGAAGGTGCTGGGTGAGTACTACCCGGACCTGCGCGACCCGCGCTTCGAGGCGATCGGCTGCTTCGGCCATAACCGCTACTCGACCAACACCTGGCCCTCCTTCAAGCGGGTCCAGCCCTTCTCCGTCCTCGGCCACAACGGCGAGATCAACACGATCGAGCAGCTGCGCCAGGAGGCGCGCATGCTGGGGGTGCCGATCCAGCCCGGCTCCTCGGACTCCCAGGACCTCAACCGCACGATCGAGACCCTGGTCGCCCGCGATGGCCTCAGCCTGGCCGAGGCGATGGAGATGGTGGTGCCGCCGATCGTGAACGAGATCCGGGGCCTGCCCGAGGATCTGCACCCCTTCTATATGTATCTGCGCCAGACGATGGGGCCGTTCGCGCAGGGCCCGGTGGCGCTGATCGCCCGCCATGCCGACGAGTGCGTGTTCTCCGCCGACGCGCTCGGCCTGCGGCCGCTCTGGCAGGTCGAGACCGAGGAGGACTTCGTCTTCAGCTCCGAGCCGGGCGTCGTCTCGGTTGCATCGATGGTCAGCGAGCCGAAGCCGCTTGCCCCGGGCGAGAAGGCGCTGGTGGGCATAGACCGGGCTCGCAAGCGCTCCACTCTGCGTCCCCACGACGAGATGCTGCGCATCGTGCGCGACCGCTGGCTGCAGCGCAACGGCGCCGAGGACGCCGCCTCCTACGATCGCGCCCTCAGCACCGGCGGCCCGCTGGAAGGGGAGGAGGTCCCCGGCTATTCGGACGCCGGCCCGGCCGAGCCGGTCAAGGTCTCCGACCGCGTGCTCGCCGGCTTCGGCTGGCAGCGCGACGACGTCAAACTCGTCCAGCAGATGGCCTCCAACGGGGCTGAGCCAATCGGCTCCCTCGGCTACGACGGACCGCTTGCCGCGCTATCCCCGGAGCGGCAGAACCTCGCCGATTACTTCAAGGAGACGGTGGCGGTCGTCACCAACCCGGCGATCGACCGCGAGCGAGAGGTCGAGCACTTCTCGACCCGGACCGTGTTCGGGCAACGACCCTCGCCCGGCGCCGCGGGCGAGGATTCCGGCACCGTGGAGACGTCTTTCCCCGTCCTCCTCGGCGGTCATCACGGTTTGGCGCCGCTCTCTGACAAGACCTACCGGCGCATCGCCCGTGAGCATCGCACCTACCTGCTCGAGGACCTTTGGGAGCAGTTCCGGGGGCGCGCCGGCGCCGTCGACATCTCGCTGCTGGAGACGGAGACGACAGCCGGGGCGATCGAGCGAATCAAGCAGGAGGCGGTGAAGAAGGTCCGTGACGGCGCCGAGCTGCTGGTCCTCACCGACCGCACCGTCTACGAGGCCGACCGCCGCTACCTCGACCCGCATCTGGCGACGTCGGCAGTCGACCAGGCGCTGAAGCAATTCCGCGTCGGCAGCGGCGAAACGAACCTGCGCCGCCGCTGCGGGCTGGTCCTGCGCTCGGCGGCGATCCGCAACGTCCACGACGTGATGCTGGCGCTGGGCCTGGGCGCCAACGGCGTCTGCCCCTACACGATGGTCGAAGTGATCTGCGTCGAGGACTACGAGGCCGACGTCTCCAACCTCTGCGCGGCGCTGAAGAAGGGGATCGAGAAAGTGATCTCGACGATCGGGATCCACGAGGTGCGCGGCTACGCGCGGCAGTTCTCCTCGATCGGGGTCAAGCCGGAGCTGGCGGAGATCTTCCAGACCGAGGCCTTCGCGGCCTCGCGATCGGGCGGCGTCGGCTTCGCCGTCCTCGATGAGGACAGCAACGAGCGAGCCCGGATCCTGACCGGTGACGAGGAGGCGAAACCGGCGAAGACCTTCCGCTTCTATCCCAAGGTCTACAAGGCGGCGATCGCGACCGCCAACGGCTCGGGATCCTACGCCGAGTACTCCGAGAAAGTGCGCGATCTGGAGCGCAAGAACCCGATCTCGATGCGCCACATCATGGGGCTGAAGGGGGACCGGGAGCCGGTCGATCCCTCCCTGGTGGATGCGGGGGTCGGCCATCACGACTATCCCGTAGTGATCTCCTCGATGAGCTTCGGCTCGCAGTCCGAGCCCGCCTTCCGGGCCTATGCCGAGGCGGCCAAGGCAATCAACATCCTCTGCATCAACGGCGAGGGTGGCGAGATTCGCGACATGTATGGCAAATACCGCAAATGGCGCGGCCAGCAGGTCGCCTCGGGCCGCTTCGGCGTCTCGGCGGAGATGATCAACTCTTCCTACGTCGCCGAGATCAAGATCGGCCAGGGCGCCAAGCCCGGCGAGGGCGGCCACCTGCCCGGCAAGAAGGTATCCGAGAAGGTCGCCGCCGCCCGTAACGCGGCTCCCGGCACCGACCTGATCTCACCCTCCAACAACCATGACCTCTACTCGATCGAGGACCTCGCCGAGCTGATCGACGAGCTGAAGACGGTCAACCCCGACGTGCGCGTCTCGGTCAAGGTGCCGGTGGTGCCGAACATCGGCACGATCGGGCTCGGGATCGCCAAGGCGGGCGCCGACATCATCACCCTCTCCGGCTTCGAGGGTGGCACCGGCGCGGCCCGCCAGCACGCCCTGCGCCATGTCGGCCTGCCCTCCGATATCGGCACCCGCGCCGTGCACCGGGCGCTGATGGAGGCGGGGATCCGCAACCGGGTTGAGATCTGGGCCGACGGCGGCTACCGGACCGGGCACGACATCGTCAAGCTGCACTGCCTGGGCGCCAACCGGATCGGCTTCGGCACGCTGGCGATGGTCAGCCTCGGCTGCACGATCTGCCGCGGCTGCCAGCTCGACACCTGCCACGTCGGCATCGCCACGCAGATCGAGACCGTCGAGCAGGCGCAGGAGCACGGCCTGAAGAAGTTCACCCCGCAGGAGGTCGACCTCGCCGCCGAAAGCTCCGCCCGCTTCTTCCAGGCGATGGGAGAGGAGGTCAAGGAGGTGGTCGCCTCGCTGGGCTACGAGCGCGCCCAGGACCTGGTTGGCCGCTACGACCTGATCGAGCAGGTCTCCCACCACGAGAAGATCGACCTGGCGCCGCTGATCACGCCGCTGGAGGAGTTCCTCGACCTCGAGCCCCTCGACATGCCCGTCGCCGAGGAGATGGTGGAGTCGCGCGCCGAGGCCGGCCTCGTCGTCGCCCGCCCGATTCGGATGGAGGCCAAGCAGGCCTCGGCTCAGATCGGCGCCCTGGCCGGCGAAATCTGCTCCGGCAGCGTGGTGCGCAACGAGTTCCCGCGCCCCACCGACGCCAACGATCGCGTCCTCGGCACCGAGCTGGCGGGGGCGCTCGCTCGCTCACGGATCTTCGAAGACGGGCCCGAGTCGAGCGACGATGTCCTTGCCAGCCTCGAGTTCAACGGTGGCTCCGTTGCCGGCCAGGGGCTGGGAGCCTTCAACGCCTACGGGGTCTCGATCCGCGTCGAGGGCGGCGCTCAGGACGGCGTCGGCAAGGCGATGCTCGGCGGCAGCGTCGCGATATTGAAGGGCAAGGGCGTCAAGGGGCAGCGCCTCAACGGCTCGGTCGGCAAGTCGTTTGCCTACGGCGCTCAGCGCGGCCGCCTCTTCGTTCAGGGCTCGGCCGACTCGCGCTTTTGCATCCGGCTCTCCGGCGCCGACGTGGTGCTGGGAGGCGAGCCGGAAGGGGATATCGACGACGCCCGCGGCTGCGTCGTCGACCGAGCCAATGCCAAGGGCTTCGCCTTCGAGTACATGACCTCCGGCCGCGCCGTCGTGCTCGGCGACCTCGGGCCTTGGGCCTGCGCCGGGATGACCGGCGGTCGCGTCTACGTGCGCCACGGCGCCTTCGGGATCGACCGCGAGGCGATAGAGCGGAGGCTCGGGGAGGGCGCCAAAGTCGAGCTCAGGGAGCTCGACGCCGAGGGCCTGCTCGACGTCGACGACCTGCTCAGCCACTACGCCGACGAACTGCGCGCCACCGGCCAGGACGAGGAGGCGGAGCGGATGCTGGGCCTGGCTGGGGAGGCGGCGTCCAACTTCCTGATGGTGGTTCCGCACAAGGTGCAGGCGGACCCCAGCATCTCGACCGAGTGAGGCGGCTGTTCAAGCCACCAGTGTGTAAAGCCGGTAGCGGCCGATCGTCAGCTCGTCGCCGTCCTTGAGCCTGCCCCACTCGACGACCTCGCCGTTGAGGAAGACGCCATTGAGACTGCGATCGTCGAGCACCCGAAGAGAGTCTCCTTCGAGGACGATCAGAGCATGCCGGCGGGAAACGCTGGGGTCGTCGAGGCGGACGTCGGCGTTGGCGCTGCGGCCAACCCGCGTCCATCCCTGCTCGATCGGAAAGACCTTGATCTCCTCGTCGCCGTCCTGGCAGACGAGGAACGTGCCCTGCCCCGGCAGTAGCTCTCGTGCCTCACGCAGCCAGTCCAGGGTCTCGGTGGTGGAAGCCATCGAGAACTCGGCCGTCGTCGCGCTGTGCTCCTGCATGGGCTCGAACATCGAGTCGCGACGGAAGGAGGAGCCGTTGCAGCGCGGGCACTCCGGCAGGCGGTCGCGCTGGCGCAGCGAGAGCTGCGAACCGCAATGCAGGCAGAAGAACGTGCCTGGGCCAGGTGCTCTTCCGGTGGTGAAGCTATCGCCGATCGTGCTGGGGCTGACAGTAGTCAAATGACCTCCTCCTTATCGGCGCCTCCCGTTGATCGTAGCGCCATTGCGTGAATTTTGTTACCCGGTGGCCTTCCGGCCAAACGCCTAGAATCGCGTCGGCCATGGGCCCGGCCAGCGCTGAGATCGACATCGACGTTCCTCGTTTGCGGGCCTTTGAGGCCATCGCCGACCTCGCTCGCCGCCCCTCCTTTACCGATCATTTCGTCAGCGGCTTTCACCTCACCCGGATCGAGTCCTCGGGGATCGGCGCCGGGGCGCGCTTTCGCTTTCGGCTGCCGCCTCACTCGGTCTGGGTGGACACGGCGATCGTCGAGCTGGAGGAGCCGCACCGGGTGCTCGAGCACGGGCGCGGGGGCCGATCGAACCGCGTCCCCACAACCACGCTTTGGGAGCTGCGCGAGGGCCCCGGCGCACTGACCACGGTGCGCGTCTCCTATTGGACGGAGCCCACGCATCCAGCCGACAAGCTCTCCGAGCGCCTCTCCGGGGCCTCGGTGCGCTACGAGCGCGCCTGGCGCGAGGCATTGCGGAGGCTTCGCGAGCAGCTCGAGTCCGAGCCCTCCGTGCCGCCGCGGATCGGCCTCGCCGGGGGCAACCCTCACCCGACCGGCATTCCTTAGGCCCTCTCCGCGCTCTGCCGGCAGGGAGGGCTCTGAGGCAGGCGCCCGGGCGCCTTTATAGACTCTCGCCGCCGATGCCCGTCCCCGCCCGCAAGCTGATCACGATCGTCGCCGCGCTCGCGCTGGCCGCGGCCGTACTGGGTGTTGCCGGCTGCGGCTATTCGAGCGACTCCAAGGAGGTCGTCGAGGGAGAGCCCGTCGAGCTCGGCGAGCTGAAGTACAACGTCATCTTCTCCCGCTACCTCAACCCCGATGACACCGAGGACTCGGCCTATCTGGTCGGCCAGCCGCCGCCGGGGCGCGAAGGCGTTTATTTCGGCGTCTTCTTCGAGATCCAAAACGAGTCCGATGAGGCGCAGGTCCTGCCCGACTCGCTGACGATCACCGACGCCGATCACCAGACCTATGAGGCGGTCGCCAGCGAGAGCCTCTACGCGCTGCCGTTCGGCGGCATGGTCGAAGCCGAAGAACAGATCCCGGTGCTCGACTCGACCCCGCAGCAGGGGCCGATCGAGGGCTCCCTCGTGCTCTTCGAGCTTCCCGACTCCGCTTCCCAGAACCGACCGCTGGTCCTCGAGATCCCGGGGCCCGACGGGCCCGCCGAGGTCACCCTCGACCTCTAGCCGCGGGACCTCGGCCTGAGCTGGCCGGGACCCCTCGATTGACCCCCGTACAGCGGCCTCAGAGGCCGGCTGAAAGCACCTGAGCCGCCGCCGGTGCGGCGACTTCGCCCCCCGACGCTCCGGCGTCGATCAGCAGGACCGCCACCGTCAGCCGCGGCTTCTCAGCCGGGGCGAAGGCGGCGAACCAGGCATCCTTGATCTGAATCGGATTGGGCAGGTCCTCCTGGCCCGGCTCTGGGCCAAGCTCCGCGGTGCCGGTCTTGCCCGCGACCTGGGCCTCGGCGATCGCTCCGGCGGTGCCGGTGCCGCCGGTAACGACCCCGATCATCAACTCAGTCAGCTGCCCGGCGACCTTCTTGGACATCACCCGCACCGGCTGGCCCTCCGGTCTCAGCTTGCGGTTGGCGACCAGGGACGTCGGCTCTCGCACGCCGTCATTGGCGATCGTCTGCGCCACACTTGCCATCTGCAGCGGCGTCGCCAGCACTTCGCCCTGGCCGATCGCGCTCACCCCGAGGTCCAGTTCGTCGCCGATTTCGGCTGGGATGCTGGATTCGGCGGGTTCAATCTGGCGCAGGATCTGGGGCGCATAAAGGGTCGGCGGGGAGTTGAAGCCAAATCGCTCCGCGGTCTGCACCATCGCGTCGTTGCCGATCTCAGGGCCCAGGGGAGCGAAGTCGGCGTTGCAGGACTCCGCGAAGGCTTCCGGGAAGGTGCCCCCGCAGTACTCGCCGTTGGCGTTGTGGATGAAGCGGCCGCCGACGTTGACCCCGTTGGTGATCGGGAAGTAGTCGTCGAGGGAGACCACGCCCAGCTGCAGCGCGGCCACGGTGGTGATCATCTTGAAGGTGGAGCCCGGAGGCTGAGGGGCGGAGAAGGCCTGGCCGGCAAGCGCGCGGACGTCGCCGGTGCGCGAATCCAGGGCGGCGACCCCTCCCGAGCGGCCCGCCAGCACCGCGACCGCCGCCAGTTGCAGGTCGGGGTCGACCGTCGTCTTCACGGCGACGCCCGGGCGTGGCTCGGCTTCGCCGAGAATCCGCGCCGAGTTGGTCGTATCGGAGACGGCGAGCAGCGAGCCGCCGGGCCTGCCGGCGAGGCGGGCGTTGAGGGCCTGCTCCACTCCGCTTATGCCCACCGGCGTTCCGGCGGGGAAGCCCTGGCGGGCCAGTGCCGGGAGGTCCTCTTCGTCGGGCGTTCCCACTTCCCCGGTGATATCGATCGCCGCACTGCCCAGCGGATGGGTGCGCGAATCGGCATCCCCTTCGGCCAGAACCGAGCCGTCGGCGGCGAGGATCGGCGCCCTGGGCGCCAGCTCGACCTGAGGTTCCAGGTGCTCGTCCTGCTCGAGGCCGGGGAAGACGAGACTCGGGTCCCAGGCGATGCCCCCGTCGGCGAAGGGAAGCTCGAGGCCTGCTTCGACTTCGCCAAAAGCGACGGTCCCCGCCACGGCCGGCACCGTGACCGTCGCCGGCTCGGCGCCGGAGGGGTCGCGCGGAGAGTCGAAGGCGAGCGTCCGCAGCGTCGCCACCGTCGCGGCGTCCCGATAGGCGGCAGCGAACTCGGCCTTGCCCACCGCCCGGCGCGATGCCGGGTTCAGCTCCTCGTACATCGCTCCGAAGTCCTTGCCGGCCCAGGCCTCGGTGAAGCGGGCGGCGGCTTCCTTCTCGGGCGGCTCCGAGCTGCCCGCCGCCGCACCGAGAGCGAAGGCAATCGCGGCGATGAGCGCAAGGGGAAGCATGCGGGTGGCGAGACGACGACGCCGCTCCACCTCAGGCGGAAGATCTTTTTTCACCAAGAGGAATGTAGTGGTGCCGTCAGCCGGTACAGGGACCCGTGTCGACCGGGCCCCCGACGTTCTGCAGCGCGCTTTCGACGATCGCGTTGGGGACCGCGAAGCCACCGGCCGGGCCGGTGGTGGTGGCGGCAAAAACGGTCCCCAATACGCGGCCGCGCGAGTCGACGAGCGGCCCGCCGGAGTTGCCGCTGCGGACTGAGCCTCGCAGCGAGGTGATCGTGCGCCGGATCGGGTCCCGCCCGTAGGCGTCGGCGCTGATGACTTCGCGAGTCTCGCCGAGGCGGGCCGGCACCGCCGTATAAGGCCCGTTTTCCGGATAGCCGAGGACCGCCCCGCCCTGGCCGTGGCGGGGGCTCGGCGCCAGGGCAAGGGCATCGATGCCGGCGCTGAACCGCAACAGCGCCAGGTCGTTGCGGGGGTCGTAGCGCACCGCAACGGCGTCGAAGGAGGCGCCGTCCTGAGTCGTGACCGTTGTGTCGTCCTCGCCGGCGACGACGTGGGCGTTGGTGACCACCAGCCCCGGTCCGGCAACCCAGCCGGACCCCTCGACCCCGAGCCCGCAGGCCGTGCCGAGGACCCGAACGACCGAGCGCCCGGCCCTGGCCACGTCCGGGTCGCGGGCGATGGCGGCGTCGGGACGGGCGAGGGGGGCGGCGGGGCCGAGGATGGAGGGAGCCGGGTCGACCCTGTTGAGCGCGTTGAGGATCGGCCCCGACGGGGGGAGCATTTCGTTGAGGCTGCGCAGGATCAGCGAGCGCTGCACGTCGATGCGCAACTGGCCGGCGCCGGGGGCGTGCAGGGCGACGGCGCCGAAGACCCAGGCGAGCCCGAGGGCGACGGCGGCAACGAGAGCGGCGCCGCAGGCGCCATCGGCCAGGTGCAGCCCGCCCCTGCCTCGGATCAGCCGCGCTCTGAGGCCGAGGGCCATCCCCTCCAGCGTGACCGCGGCGGTGGCGCCCGCCAGCAGCGCGGCAAGCGCGGCGACCAGCGGTGCATAGGGGGACTCGGCCCCCCCGGTCAGCACCAGCGGGCCCAGGCGGCTGCCCACCAGCGCGCCGGCGCCGAACCCGACCAGGGTCAGTGCCCCGACGATCAATCCTTGCCGGTAGCCCCAGATCGCGAGCACCAGCGTAAAGGCGACGATGCCCCAGTCCAGGACGGTCATAGAGCACATAAAACCAGCCCCCGTTACTTACGGTCAGTAAGCTGCGTCGAAGTGCACACGACGTCTGCGACTTCCCAGAAGGGGGGCGTCTGCCCCGACTTCCACAAAGCCATCGAGCTGATCGGCAGGCGCTGGGCCGGCGCCATCGTAAGCACGCTCACCGAGCGCCCACTGCGATTTGGCGAGCTGGCCAAGGCTGTGCCGGGCCTCTCCGACCGGCTTCTCTCCCGCAGGTTGCGTGAGCTCGAGGACGAGGGCCTCGTCGAACGGGTCGTCGAGCCCGGCACCCCTGTGCGCGTCACCTACGCGCTGACCGAAAAGGGCGCTGACCTGCGCCCCGCGATCGCCGAGCTGCAGGCCTGGGCCCGGCGCTGGCGCGCCGAGTAGCGCCGGCAATCCGCGACCCTCAGGGAGACGGCTCTTCCTCAGCGCCGGTCGGGCCCGAGCACATCCGACCCAGGGCCGGGCAGCCGCGGCACAGCGCCCAGCTGCGCTCCTCTGGCACGGCGGGGGCGAAGTCTCCATTCCCGATCCGCTCGATGGCGCCGCCGAGGCGGGCGCGGGCAGCCTTCATCTCGGCCGGCCCAAAGGTCGACAGCACGGGCTCCTCCGGGCGCTCGAGGAACACGTAGGCAACCTCGACCTCGGCCGCCCGTTGGGATTCTCCCACCGCCAGGGCGTAGATGGTGCGCTGGATCTCATAGTGAGCGGCGTGTGAGGCCGGGTCGGAGCCATCGAGGCGGTCGGTCTTGTAGTCGATCACCAGCGGCGGCTGCCCGGGGCGGCCGACCAGCAGATCGATCGAGCCGCGTAGGACTGTGCCGCCGATGCCGAGCAGCAACGGCGCCTCGGCGCGAACGGAGGCGTCTGGGACGGCGACGCGCTGCCGGCAGAGCGCAGAGCCAAGCCAGCCCCGCACCGGCTCGATCAGCTCCTCCAGCGCTCCCTCGCCGTCGAGGCCGGCCGCCAGAGCATGCCGGCGGGCGAGCTCCCGATCCGGCAGCCGCCATTCGTTGGCCTGGCTCCACTCCAGCAGCGCGTGCACCGCGGTGCCGTGCGCGGCTCGCTCCTCCCGCGCCGAAGGGGTGGCGAGGTCGTCTTCGCCTCCGTCGCGCCGGCCGCCGCCAAGGCCGAGCACGCGCTCCATGTAGAAGCGGTAGGCGCATTCGTCGTAGGCGGCGATCGCCGAGTAGGAGAGCGGCCGCCGCGGCACCGCCGGAGGCCGGCGCTCGACCAGCGGCGCGGGCCCCTCGCCAAGCGAGCGGGAGGTGTCGGGGTCCGGCCGCCTGGCGGTCAGCTCCGCCGCCCGCTCAGGAGAGGGAAGGCTGGCGCGGACCGCGATCTCGGGCGGCTCGAAGATTGTCTCCAGCCCTTCGCGGGGCAGGGGCGGCGGCACGGTGATCGAGGATTCCTTTGCGCGCTCGATCTCGAAGCCGTCGACGATCCGCTCGATCACCGGCATCGCCGTCGAGTCGCCACCCGGCTTTGGCTTGACCACGCCGCTGAGGATCAGGTGCTCGCGAGCGCGGGTGGCGGCGACGTAGAAGAGCCGCAGCCCCTCTTCGGAGTCGCGCTGCTTGGCCTCCTCGCAGAGGGCGGCGTAGGAGTAGAGGTTGATCGCCGGCGCGCCGAGGCGGCGAAGCTGCATTCCCGCCTTCGGCTCCTCACCGCGACCCAGCGCCAGCAGCGGCGGGCGCGAGCCGGCCAGCAGGCTGCGCGCGAGGTCGGGCACGGCGACGACGCCGAACTCCAGCCCCTTGGCGTTGTGGACGGTCATGATCCGAACGCCGTCATGTCCCTCGACGGCGGTCGCCGCTTCGGCCTCCGCGGCGCTGGCGTCGACCCGCGCGGCGATGAAGTCGAGCAGCCCGCGCAGGTCGCGACCCTCCCGCGACTCGAACTCCGCCGCGAGCCGCATCAGCTTGCGGACGTTGGCGAAGCGGGCCTCCCCGGCCGGCCGCATCAGCACGGCGAGGTCGTAGCCGGTTTCGCTGACCGCGGCTTCAATCAGCCCCGCGAGGGAGATACGGGTACCGCGCCTCCGCAGCCCCTCGATCGTCGTAACGAAGCGATTGATCAGAGCAAGGTCGGGCTCGGTGATCTGTTCCAAGCGCTCCGGCTCGTCGAGGTCGGCCTCGCCCCGCCCGGCCGCTCGCTCCACCGCCGGCCATACGTGGCGCCGCTTGCCGGCCGCCGCACGCAGCAACCAGAGCGTGTCCGGGCTGACCCCGCAGGCGGGCGAGGCGAGGGCGCCGAACAGCGCCTCGTCGTCGAGCGGATTGGCGATCGTCGCCAGCAGCGCGCAGACGTCGGCGACCTGTTGCTGGGACCAGTAGCCGCGGCCGCCGACGACATAGGGCCGCAGGCCGGCGCGCTCGAGTGAGTCCTCATAGGCGTCGAGGTGGGAGAAGGCGCGCAGCAGCACGACCATTTCACCGCGCTCGAAGCCGCTGTCGGCCAGGGCGCGCAACCGCTCGGCGACGAAGCGCGCCTCGGCCAGGCAATTGAGCGGGGTGCCGCTGTCGACGGCCGGCTCGAGGTTGATTCCCTCCTCGTCCCAGCCGTCACGCGCGGTGAGCAGCAGCTCGACCGCGGGCTCCTCGCGCGTCTTCTCCGGCGCCGCGCCGACTCGCAGCGGCCGGAAGGAGTCACCGAGCATCGAGGCGGCCAGCGCGTTGACGGCGCCGATCACCTCGGGGCGGGAGCGGAAATTGCCGCTCAGCTTCATCACCCCGGCGCCGGAGCGCTCTTCCATCGCCTGTCGCTGCGCTCGGAAGACGTCGAGGTCGGCATGACGGAAGCCGTATATGGACTGGAATTCGTCGCCGACGACCATCAGCTCAGACTGGGGCCCGCGCAGCGATTCGATCAGCCGCAGCTGGAGCAGGTTGGTGTCCTGGAACTCATCGACCATCAGGTGCCTGAACTGAGCCCGGTAGGCGTCGCCTATCTCGGCTCGTTCCAGCAGGCCGACGGCGAGGATCTGCAGATCCTCGAAATCGACCCCCGCGCGGCGCTGCTTGGCCGCCTCGAAACGGGCCGAGAAGAGCCGCAGCAGGGTGCCCAGCTCCCGATAGGCCTGCCCGCCGCCGTCGGCCTCGGCGCTGCGCGAGACCGCCGCCTCGATTGCCTCTCTACAGGCAGTCATGTCCTTGGCCTTGCTCTTGGTTCGCAGGGCGGCCAGCCGATCGAGGCTCGGTTCGCCCGGCCCGGCAACGCCCAAGACCTCCGTCGCCTGCTGCAGGAACCGCTGTTTGGCGCTGTCGGGTTTCGCCTCCGCCAGGGCCTCATCCACCGCCGCGGCGGCGCTTTGGATCGCCGCCGCCACGTCGGCTGCCGGCGGCTCCGGCAGGCGGGGCTCGGCAAACCCCCGGCTGCGCAGCTCCGCATAGGCGTCGATCACCATGGCCTGCAGGCCGTCGATGCCATAGGAGGCGGCCATTTCCTCTCGCGCCTCGCCGCCGCCGCCGGTAAGAAACTCCTCCAGTGCCTCATCGAATGCCTCACGGGCCGCGCGTCCGGTCTCCGGCGCATCGAGGACGCGAAAGCGCGGGTCGATGCCCACGGCGATTGGATGGCGAGCGAGCAGGCGATTGCAGAAGCCGTGGATCGTCGTCACCCATGCCGCCCCGATATCTCCCAGCAGCTCGCGGGCCTTCTCGTCTCCGCGCTCGGCGCGCTGGGTGAGCTCGGTACGGATCCGATGCCGCAGCTCGGCTGCCGCTTTGTCGGTGAAGGTGATGGCGAGGATTGCATCCGCGGGCACGCCCTCCTCGCAGACGAGACGGCAGTAGCGGTCCACCATCACGCCGGTCTTGCCGGCTCCCGCGCCGGCCTCCAGCAGGACGTCGCGGCCGGCGACCTCGATTGCGGATGCCTGCTCCGGGGTGGGCGTTCGCTCTCCCATCGTTCCCGCCTCGACGCTCATTGCTCCAGGTCCTCGCCGTTGCCGTCCTCGTCGCCTATCGGCGCCCGGTCGCGACGGCAGATCGGAGCGAACTGGCAGAAGGTGGGGCAGACGTCATGGCCGCGGAGCCCCGGCCGCGGGCCGGGGTCGCGGCGAATGTCGCCCCCCCGGATCCGGGTCACGATCCGGCCGGCGCGGCTGCGGGCTTCGTCCAGCAGCTCCCGCATGCCCTCGCCGTCGACCAGGTCGTTGGGGTAGAGGCCGTAGGAGGCGAGCGCCGGCGCCACCTCCTCGAGCGCCGTCCCGCGCGGCCGCCGCGACGAGGTCCCCCGCAGGGGGTGGTAGAGGCCGGCAACCGGGAGCGCTCCCCAGTGCTCGGCGACGGCGAGCAGGTAGAGCTGCAGCTGCAGCTTTGCCTTCTGCTCGAACTTCTCGCGCGGCGTGACGCCGCCTGAGAACTTGTAGTCGATCACGATCGCGCGGCCTTGGCTGTCGCGGTCGACCCGGTCGATCGCCCCATGCAACCGCCAGCCGTCGATCTCCAGCGGCGGCCGCTCGCTCTCCTCGTCCTCGCCAAAGCCCGCCTCCAGCAGCCAGGGCTCGAAGCCGCCCGCGCCCCGCGCCGCCTCCTCGGCGAGGAAGCGGACCAGCAACTGCTCGACCCGGCGCGCGATCGCGCGCTCGGCGGGATGCTCTCCGAGCTCTCGTTCGGCCGCGATCTCGGCGACCAGTTGCCGTCCCCGTGAGGCCCAGGCGTCGAGAGAGGCCGGGCGGGGGAGGGGATCGCCTTCTGGCCGCTCCTTATAAAGACGGTAGAGAGCCTCGTGTATGAGACCGCCTTGGAGCAGGGATTCCGGCAGCGGATCGAGCGGTTGGGGGTCGAGCTCATGAGCGGTGAACCAGAGGTAGGAGCAAAGGTCGAACTGCTCCAGCGTCGTGCCGCCAAAGGCGGGGGTTGCCGCCAGCGACTCGATCACCGCCGGATTGGTGAGCGGCCCCGGCGCGCGGGTCGCCATATCTGTAGTACGCGCCGCGGCAATCCGGGCCGCCACGCGCTCGCTGACCTCCTCCCTCGCCGCCGCGACGGCAAGCAGGGCCGCCGCGTCTCCGTTCGTGCTGTGCGCCGCGACGGCGCGCGCCAACTCGTTCTCGGAGGGGGCTTCGCCGACAGGGTGGGCGATCTGCGCCAGGTCGCGCCCCCGCGTGATCGCCTCCTCCACTTCGTCGACGCCGCCGCTGCCGGGGGTGAGCAGGAGACGGACGTCGTCGAGGAGGGGAGAGCGCGCCTCGGCGGCACCGTCGTCGTCGCTGTCGCGGTAGGAGAGAAAGAGGCTCTGGCGGGGAAGCGAGAGGCAGACGTAGAAGAGGTAGCGCTCCTCGGCCTCGGTGTCGCGGCGAGGCGGCAGCCGCAGCGATTCCCGCTGGGCGTCGGAGAGGAAGGGGTCGCCGCCGCGGTCGCGGCGCGGGAACTCGCCGTCCTGCAGCGAGGCGACGAAGACGTGGTCGAAGCGGCCGGCGCGCAGGCGGTAGGGGCTGGCGATCCGCACCCGGCCCTCGACCGGGCCGCTCCAGACCCAGAATTGCAGCCCCCTCAGGACATCGGCCAGCCGCTCGGGCGGTGGGGCGATCTGGTCCAGCTCGGCCAGCTCGGCGAGGGCATTGGAGATAACCGCCGCGGCGCGCAGCTCGACGCCCTCGCCGGGACCCGGGGCGGGGCCGTCGCCGCGTCCGTAGAGGGACCGCGAGGCCATCGTCGCGGCGCACTTGCCGACCTCCTCCGCCAGCTTGGCCGGCGAGCCCGCCGCCGCTCTGAGCCGGGCGAGGTCGTAGGGCAGCTCGGCGCCATCCTCGCCCTGCCACAGCTCGAGCGCATCGGCGGCGCTGCGCACCCGGCCGCGGCGTATCGCTCGCTCGAGCCAGTCGACGCGTCCCGGCGCCACCCCCGATGGCCCGCGCAGATAGCGCAGCAGGTCGCTCGCTCTGCCGGCGCCGAACTGCGCTTCCAGCAGGGCGATCAGGCCGCCGCCGACGGCCGTGCCGGAGATCGGCAGCTCCGCCTCGAGGGCGGTCGCGATGCCATATGACTCCAGTACCGAGGCCAGCGTCGGGCCGCGACGGGCCGGGTCGCGGACGACGATCGCGATCTGCGCCGGGTCGGCGCCGCTCGTGATCAGCTTCGCCACCTCGGTCGCGATCGCCTCCGCTTCGCCGCGTTCGCCGGCGGAGCGCAGCAGCGTCAATCCCTCCTCGGGGTCCCGGGCCGGGGCGCCGAGGACGGCGAAGTGGCGCTCGACGTGAAAGAGGAGTGGGTTGGGAGTGTTCTCGGGCCGGGGCTCGGTGAGGGTCTCACCGGCGACGCCGATCTGGGATCGCAGCCGCTGGAGGAGCTCAGCCCGAGCGGCCAGCGCCGCACGCCCCTCCTCGAAGGGGACCGACATCGTCACCTCGGCGATCGCCGAGAGGGCCTCGAGAAGGGCCAGCTGATTGCCGGTCAGGTCGTCGATGCCGTAGACGAAGAGCGGCCGCTCCTGCCAGAGCTCCGGCGAGGTGCGAAGGAGGGCGATCGCCTCCCTCGCAACGAGGTGGGAATCGGTGCGCCCGAGGCGCCCGCGGACCGCGACGTAGCCCTGGCAGAGGGTCGCCAGGTCGTTGAGGTATGCCGACGTCTCCAGGGTTGCCGCTTCCGGCCCTACCGTCTCCGGGTCGAGCCCCGCCACCTGCAGCTCGTCGAGTAGGCGCTCGAAGGCGGTCGCGAAGCCGGGGTGAGTCGCTGAGCGCTGCAGCGGCCCGAGGTCTCTGCGCCGCTCGGCGATTGCGATCGAGATCGCCTGCAGGCGCTGGGCAGGGGTGAGCTCGGGGCCCGGGGGGGAGCCGCCCGCGGTCGCGATCGTCCGGAACAGGGCGCCGAAGGTCATCACCGAGCCACCGAGGAGGACCTCGTCGCGGCACAGCTCCTCCTCGAAGGCGAAGACGTCGTCCATGTTGGGCACGACGAGAACGGGCTCGCGGTCGAGCGCCTCGACGAAGCGGCGCCGGATCAGCCCCCGGCGTCCGGAGTTTGGCGGTCCATGAATCAGATTGAGCGGCACCTCCCCAGCTTAGGTAGGGCTCCGGCGCAGCGAGATGTAAGAGGGGATCAGGCGTCGTGGCGCCGCAAACTGCGACTTCCGGGCCCAATTTTGCCGTCTGTCAGTGGCTCTAAATTGATCCGCATGGCACTTTGCTTTGTAGACCCAGCCGACGCGATCCGCGCAATCTCCGACTCGATCGGCCGCGAGGCCCGTCGCCAGTTGCTTGGCGAGGCGGTGCGTGCATGGGTCGACGAGATCCCGGACCAGGAGCTGGAGCTTCACTACGCCAAGGCTCTCTCCGAGCTCGACGAGCACGACCTCTCGATGCTTGCCGCCTGGCACGGCTCGCTGGAGGTCGGCCATCCGCTTCCCAACCGCGACTTCCTCATGGGCGCCTTCGGCTCGCTCGGCGAGAACCGGCGTGAGGCGCTGAAGCTGGCAGCCGGGTTCCGGGGCGAGGAGGCCGTCGATGCCGGTGTCACCGAGGAGAACGCGTTGGAGCTCGTCCTCGGGCTGCTTTCGTCGCCGCGCCTGATGGAGCTCGCGGTCGAAGCCGTCGAGCTCTATATCTGGGACCGCGCCGGCTCCGACAACTGAGCCGGGCCTCAAGGGGCCGGCTTATGCGTCCAGCGCGGCGCGGATCTCGGCGATCGCCTGCGCGTTGTCGCGGAAATGGACCGCGCTCATCCCGGCTTTGCGAGCGCCTTCGCAATTGACCTCGACGTCGTCGACGAACAGGCACGCCTCGGCCGGCAGGTCGAGCCGTTCGAGCGTCAGCCGGTAGATCTTCGATTCCGGCTTGCGGCAGCCGACGAACCCCGAGTCGACGACGGTCTCGAAGATCTCGTCGACCGGCAGCATCGAGCGCCACAGCGGCTCCCACTCGCGCACGTTGTTGGTCAGCATCGCCATCCGGTAGCCCTCTGACTTCAGGTCGCGCATCAGATCGATCATCGGCGGGTTGGCGTTCAGCGCCTCGAAGTAGATCTCTTTGAAGAGATACAGCTGCGGGTGATGCCCGATCAGCGGCTCGAGGCCGCCGGCCAGGCGTTCGAGGAATTCCTCCTCGGTGATTTCCCCGCGCTCGAGGCTGAAGAGCGGGTTTTCCCCTTCCGCCTCGGTAATGGCCTGCATCGCCTTGCCGAGGTTCTCGGTTGAGATCCCGGTCTGGTCCTGAAAGGCCATGAAGGACTGCACCAGCGGCGTCGTCAGGACGCCGCCGAAGTCCGAGACGATGGCCTCGATGCGAGGGCTTGCCTCCGTCACCTTGTTCCCCCAACCGTGTGCACTTTGGCCGGCGCGTCGGGCTCAGCCATCCGCGCGGACGATCTCGTATTGGCCGAGGCCCTCGCGGCCCTCGACCGACCAGCGGAAGAAGGCGATCTCCGCGGTCAGTCCCGGGCGCCGCACCGAGCTGGCGCTGATCAGGGTGCCGGCTCCCCGCATCGGCATGCCCTCGCCATCGACCCACAGCTCCAGCGTCGCTCGCCGCTGCATGCCATCGGCTCCGTACTCGGTTGAAAGCAAGGCCTCGGAAATCTCCACCGGGGCGCTGTCGGGGTCGCAGAGGACGGCGACGGTCTGCTCGTCGCCGTGGGCGCTGGAGCCGCTCGGCCGCATCGCGGTCAGCGCCAGCAGGCCGCCGTCGGAAAAGACGATTCCGATCGAACGGCGGAGGGCTGGGTCAGAGTTGCTCATGCTTGCTGGCGGGCAGCCTATTGAGTCGATCGATCGGCCGAGCCGGCGCCCCGGTTACCATTGCCCCATGTCCGAGAACGAAACAGCGGTGGTCACCGACGACGATGTTCTAGAGGCACTGGAAGAGGTGATCGACCCCGAGCTGGGGCTCGACTTCGTCTCCCTGGGTCTGGTTTACGACGTCGACATCGAGAAATCAGACGTATACGTCACCTTCACCCTGACGACCCCGGCCTGCCCGATCGGCCCCCAGGTCTCCGAGCAGATGAAGGAGTTCGTCGGCGACCTGCCCGGAGTCAGCGCCGTCCACCCGAAGATGATTTTCGACCCGCCCTGGTCCCCGGAGATGATGACCGACGACGCCAAGTTCGCCCTCGGCTTCTAAGCACTCCCGAGCCTGCGTTTAGGCCGTCAGTGCAAGAAGAATGGGGGCACGAGGGGTGTCGCTGTGCTCCTCAGCCCCCACAGCTTCTTGTGTTCAACGCAAGGGTGAGGCTGTTCCTCTACTTACCCTTGCAGCCGGGAACTGGTTCGTTGGCGCCAGGGCCAGTGCCGTGACCCGGGGCATGACACTTGGCACCGCCGTCGTGCGGTCCCTTGCTGCTGTTGCCGGGACCGAAGTCCGGGTCGCCAAGGGCCGGTGACACTGGAATGGCCAGAGCGCCTACGGTGAGTGCTAGGGCCAGCATCTTTTTACGCATGGGCACCTCCTCAAACGCGCTAAGCGCGCCTACGGGGCTCCCAAAACCTCTTACAGCGAACCGCCCCTCCTCGCTGAGCTGCTCAACGTATCAGTGTGCACATTTAAATGTCACCAATGTCACTTGCGCCGCCCGCTTCCAAATGCAGCGGCAAGCCCATCGGCGAGCCCCTGCGCGTCTTGGGGCGCGGCCACCGTGAGGGCCAGCTCGCCATCTTTTTCGCTCAGCCCGAGGTCGAGGAAGGCACAGCACTTGCCCTCGGCGGCGACGATCTCTTCCAGCCGCTGTCGTGTGCCGGCGTCGGCGCGAAATCGCAACAGGTGGCGTGGGCCGACACGGTCGTGGGAGATCAGGCCGGCGGCCCCAACCGCGGTGATCTCCGCCAAGCGCTGCTCGAGGTCGTTCGCCTCCAGCGAGCAGGCGGCGGGGGTGTCCTTTGCCATCTTGTTTCCTCCGAGGAGCAGGGGTGGGATCGGCAGTCGTGTCGCTTTAGTGCGTGACGCTCGTCTTCACGAGCCGGCGCTCGGCGTCGGAGACCGGCCCCTTCTTCTCCAGGGTCGAGATCGCCGCGGCGATGTCGTCACCGAGGGAGTCCGCGAGTGAGCGACTGAGGTTGAGCTTGACGAGGGCGCGCATCATTTTCACGTCTTCTGCTTCAGGCGGCATCGTGTAGGCGGGAAGCATCCAGCCCCGCTCGGCGGCGAGCTGGAAGGCGATGTCGAACTCGTCGTACGGTTGCTCATCGGCCAGGTTGAAGGCGACGAGCGGCAGCGTCTCCTCTCCTTCGCCGACGATCTGGAACTTTCCGATCGCCTTGATGTCGTCGGCGAGGCCTTCGGCGTTCCCCTGCATGATCTCCATGATTCGCCGGTAGCCGGCCTTGCCGAAGCGGACGAAGTTGTAGTACTGCGCCAGCACCATCGAGGAGCCGGTAGAGAAGTTGAGGGTGAAGGTGGCGTCCGTCTTGCCGAGGTAGTTCTCATAGAAGACGAGGTCCTCGGCCAGGTCCTCCGGCTCGCGGAAGATCAGCCAGCCGATCCCCGGGTAGACGAGCCCGAACTTGTGCCCGGAGACGTTGATCGAGCGCACCTGCTCGAGGCGGAAGTCCCACTTGGAGTCCGGGTAGAGGAACGGCCAGACGAAGCCGCCGCTGGCGCCGTCGATGTGAAGCGGCACGTCGAGGCCCTTCTCCTTCAGCGTGAGGAGCAGGTCGTTGATGCCGACGACATCGTCGGCGTGGCCCGTGAAAGTCGTGCCGACCACGGCGGCGACGCCGATCGTGTTCTCGTCGATGTGCGGCTCAACGTCTTCCGGCCCGATTGTGTAGCGGCCCGGCTGCAGCGGCACGATCCTGGGCTCGACATCGAAGTAGCGGCAGAACTTCTCCCAGACGACGTGGACGTCGCCGCCGAAGACGAGGTTCGGGCTGTCAGTGGGCTTGTTCGCCGCTTCCCGGCGCTTCTTCCACTTCCACTTCAGGGAGAGCGCCCCCAGCATGATCGCCTCGGAGGAGCCCTGGGTGCTCGTTCCGGTCGTCTCGCCGGGCGCGTTGAAGAGCTCGGCCAGCATGCGGACGCAGCGCTGCTGAATGGCGAAGGTCTGCGGGTACTCCGCGTGGTCGATGAAGTTGCGATGCAGGTTCCCATCGATCACGCGCCTTGCCTCGGGCTCCATCCAGGTGGTCACGAACGTCGCCAGGTTGCGCTCCGGGATCCCCTCGATCGCGAGCTCCTCTTCGACCAGCCGCATGGCCGCAACCGAATCCATCGCCTGCTCCGGGATCGCGCTCTCCGGCGCTGCCTTGGTGAGCCACTCACCTTGGGGGGCGATGGGAATTTGCTCGTGCGGCTCGCTCATGGTCTCTCCTCGGCCAGATTGACTGTCGGCACAGTCAAGCCCATATCGCGACCGCCCGCCCCACGGCCGGCTCGCGGGAGAGCGGCTAGTGTCGCCACTGCCGACCCGCGCGAGGGCAAGCTAGCGTCGCCAGAACGTTCTGATGAGGCGGTGGCCTTCAACGAACCAGACAACCTTGTGCCAGCCAACCTTGGACGTCGTGACTGTGTTGACGTAAAGCGTTTCGGCTTCGGCTCTCTGGTTTCGGGCGCAGAGTCGTTTTCGATTCGGGAAGTTGACGCAGACCGTGTAGTTGACGGGCTGGGAGCTTTCGAAGAAGGCCCCGACCTTGCTGCGATGCGGGCATTCATTTGCCGGCCGCGCGTTCTGGCTCAGTCCACAGGCGACGAAGTAGCGAAAGCGAGGCTGGGGCACCGGTGCGGGAACCGGAGGCGCCGGCGAAGGTGGTGGTAACGAAGGCGATGGAGCGCTGCTGGCGCAGGGGCACGGCAGGAGCTCGCAGGCATCACCGTCGTTATCGCCATCCAGGCCATATGGATCGCCTGGGAGCAGGTAGCTCTGCGCTTCGACCTGATTTGAGAAGTCGGCGCAGTCGTAGTCCAGCGCCTTCGCATCTGGTGGGGAAGGCAGGAGCGCGATCGCAGCGACGCCGAGGCTGAGGAAAAGGACGAGACGTTTGATCTGGAAAGCCTAAACGGTTCTCGAGTAAGCCCAGCGAAGGCCTAGGGGTCCAGCTGGCGATCGTCGCGGTCGCTCTCCTCGGCGGTGCTGTCTAAGTCGTAGTCGCGGCGGGTGCCGTTGCCGGAATCGGTCCCCGTCGCTTCGGCACCGGTACGGAAGCCGCCCCCGGTGGCGGCGCCGACGATGACGAAGCGGCGGGAGACGAAGCCGCGCAGGAGGCGCCTGATCATCGCCCGGGACGGCGGGATCAGCAGCAGGAGGCCGAAGATGTCGGTGATGAAGCCGGGGGTGAGCAGCAGCGTGCCGCCGATGGCGATCAGCAATCCGTCGGCGACCTCGCGGCCGGGGAAGCGCCGCCCCGCAAGCGCCGCGTTGAAGCGCTGCCAGGCGCCGCGGCCCTGCTGGCGCAGCAGCAGGGAGCCGAGCAGCGCGTCGGCGAGCAGCAGCAGCAGAGTCGGGACGACGCCGATCAGCGAGCCGATCTGGATGATCACGTAGAGCTCGATGATCGGGACGACGATGAAGAGGATGATCAGCAGGGGCACGCAGACAGCCTAAATCGTCGCGTCGGCCGGCTTCGGATCCTGCTCAGGCGGTGGCCGCCGCGGTGGCGGCCTCCTCCAGCTCGGCCAGCGACTCGCTGATTCCGCTGGCGATCACGCTGACGTCGTCCATCGAGTCGTAATCGGCGAGCAGGCCGAAGCAGATGCGGCCGTTGTAGCTCATGATCGCCACCGCGAGGGCATGGTTCTGAGGCAGGAAGGCGACCGGGAAGACCTCTTCCAGCTCCCGGCCGAGCACGTAGAGGGGATCTGCGGACCCGGGACGTTGGTCACGATCATGTTGAAGAGCCGGGTCGAGAAGTTGATCCGCGACGCCTGGGCGAGCAGGGTCGGCGGCGCGAAGTCGTTGAAGCGCGAGATCACTTCCGCACCCAGCGCCTGCTTGGATCGCTTCAGCCCCTCCATCTGCTCGCTGACCACGCGCAGCCTGCGCACCGGGTCCTCGACGTAGACGGGCAATGGCCCGCGCATAGCGGCGATCCTGTTACCGAGGTTGCCCCGCTCGTCCTCGCTGCGGATCGAGACCGGCACCAGGGCGCGCAGCTCCAGCCCCTCGGTGCGAATGCCCCGCCCGTGCAGCCATTGCCGCAACGCTCCGGTGACGACGGCGAGGACGACGTCGTTGACCGTCCCGCCGAGGTTGTTCTTGATCCGCTTGAAGGTCTCCAGCTCCGAACGGGCCCAGACGAAGCGGCGGTGCGGGCTGATCGGCTGGTTCAGCGGCACGTCCGGAGCCGGGTCGGCGAACGCCCCAGCGATCTCGCCGACACCCTCCAGCGCGTCGGCGAGCTTGCGGGCGGTCGACTCCGGGCTGCGCGCGGCCTGCACCGCTCGCGCCGCCAGCTTGAGCGGTGCGTTCATCACGTCGCCGGCCGCCCGGGTTACGAGGTCGGTCGTCGTCGGGGCCGGGCTGGGAACCCAGTCGTCCTCCGCCGGCGCCGGCTTGGGCACCGGCTCGAGGTCGAAGAGGACCGTGCCGATGTCGACGCCTGAGATGCCGTCGACCATCGCGTGGTGGGTCTTGGTCAGGATCGCGAAGCGATCCCGCTCCAGCCCCTGCACCAGCCACATCTCCCAGAGCGGCTTTGAGCGGTCGAGCTGCTGGGAGAAGACCCGTCCCGCGAGGCGCCTCAGCTCCGGTTCGCCACCCGGATCGGGCAGCGCCGTATGGCGGATGTGGTACCTGAGGTTGAAATTGACGTCGTCGGCCCAGAGCGGGCGGCCGGCCTCCAGCGGCGGCACGACGAGGCGCTGGCGGAAGCGGGGAACCAGGCTCAAACGCCCCCGTATGTGTTCGAGCAGATCGTTGTAGAGCGGGGGTGGGCCCTCGAAGATCAGGATCGCGCCGACGTGCATGTGGCTGGCCGAGGTCTCGTTGGTGAGGAACGAGGCATCGACCGCCGTCAGCCGGTCGAGGTGGTGTCCTGTCGTGCTCATCCTGCAAGGCTAGCTTTGCCGGGCCGCGACGGCTGCCTCGCAACGCCGCTCGCAACGCCGCCACCGGTACCCTGCAGTCATGTCCTCCACCGCGATTGGCTCACCGAAGCGGGTCTTGCTTGCCGCCCCCCGCGGCTATTGCGCGGGTGTCGACCGCGCCGTGCAGACGGTCGAGCAGGCGCTCGAGCTGTACGGCGCGCCTGTCTACGTCCGCAAGGAGATCGTCCACAACAAGCACGTCGTGGAGGAACTGTCGAAGCGGGGAGCGATCTTCGTCGAGGAGGAGACCGAGGTGCCGGAGGGGGAGATGGTCGTCTTCTCCGCCCACGGTGTTGCCCCCGCGGTGCACGACAACGCGGCCCAGCGCGGCCTGCGCACCATCGATGCCACCTGCCCGCTGGTGACCAAGGTCCACGTCGAGGCCCGGCGCTTCGCCGCCGACGGCTACACGATCGTCCTGATCGGCCACGAGGGCCACGAGGAGGTCGAAGGCACGACGGGCGAGGCGCCCGCGAACATCGTTCTCGTGCAGACCGTCGACGAAGTGGCCTCGCTCAGCGTCGCCGACCCCGAGCGCGTCGCCTTCATCACCCAGACCACGCTCTCCGTCGACGAGACGGCCGAAATCATCGCCGCTCTGCGGGCCAAGTTCCCCGCCATCGTCAGCTCCAAGTCAGACGACATCTGTTACGCGACCACCAACCGTCAGATCGCCGTCAAGCAGCTGGCCCGCGAGTGCGAGCTGGTTCTCGTCATCGGCTCGACCAACTCCTCCAACTCAAACCGCCTGGTGGAGGTGGCGCGCGAACACGGCGCGGCGTCCCACCTGATCGACAACCACACCCAGGTCCAGGAGGAGTGGCTGGCGGGGATCGAGACGGTCGGCATCACATCTGGCGCCAGCGCCCCCGAGGAGCTGGTCGAGCGGCTCGTCGAGCTGTTCAGCGAGCGCGGCGCAAGCGAGGTCTCCGAGCTGCGCACGGTTCACGAGGACGTGCGCTTCATGCTTCCGAAGGAGATCCGCGAGGAGCTTGCGGCCCGCGCTTAGACAAGGGGGGACGGGGCGGTGGGCCCTGCTGGCGCTGGCCACGGGCCTGGCGGCCGGTTGCCTGGCGGCGGCCCCGGGCGTGGCGTCGGCGGCGTCGGAGCCGGAGTTCTGCGCCGGCGAGGTCGTCCGCGATGACGAGCGGCCGCTGCGGCGCATGCCGGCCGAGAGGCCGCCGCCGGAAGGGGAACTTCCCTTCGGGCCGCGCAACCTGAGCATGTACCGGCTCAACTTCGGCAGCAAGGTGGTGCTCGAGGGAAGCCATCTCGGCTACCGCTTCGCCGCCAAAGGCGGCGAGGGCCGCATCCTGCGGTTGGGCTGGATCGTCAGGGCGGTGCTGCTCAGGGTCGATCGCAAGGGCCGGGTGCTGGGCACAGCGGGCACGACGGCGAGGCGCCTGGGCGAGGTCGAAGGCCTCGATTCGCTCCAGTTCTCTTTCCCCGCCAGCAGCGGCCTCTACAGGATCGACATCTCATTCGCCAATCTGAAAGGCAAGCGGCTCGCCTCCTATCGAGAGCACTTCCGGGTCGTGCCGCGCCGGGTGGGAATGCGGCTGGCCCTTGCCGCCGAAACTCTGCGTCCGGGTGAGGTGGCCTATGCACGAGCGATCGACACAGGCACGGTTCCGGTCGCCTTTCAACCCGGGCTGGGTGTTGAACGGGAAGAAGGGGGCGCCTGGGTCAGCGTCGCCGCGCCGGCTGCCGCTCTCAGCAACGAGGAGCGATTCCGCTGGACCCTTGCCGGCGGCGAGGCCTCGCCCTGCGTGGCGTTTGCGGTCCCCAACCAGCTCGGCAGCTATCGGTTCACCGCTTCGGCTTTGGTGTACGGCACCTACAAACGGCGCACCATCACGGCGCCGTTCGAGGTGGTCGCCGCCGACGACTAGCGGGAGTTCGATGCCAGGACGCGGAAGCGGTACTTCGTCACCGGCGACTCGTTGTCCACGGCATCGCTTGCCGTGACCCGTAACTCGTAGAGGGCCGGCCTGAGGCGCTCGCGGATGCCGAACGTGGTGCCGCCCTCGCCGTTGCCGGAGTAGACGGACCAGACAGTCTCCGTGCAGGTGAGGAGGTCGGAGCAGAACGGCCCTCGTCTTTCGAGGTAGTCACCAATGGGGGTGCCGTTGCCGATCGCCCTCCCGCGGGGCTTGATTCGCTGCAGCGTGGCCGAGAAGGGATCGTTGTAGAGGTACAGCCTGCGATCGTCGGTCGCCGTGAAGCGGAAGATCGGGGTCGAGTCGCGACTCACCCGGGCGGGCGCGCTCAACAGCACCGGTGCGGAGGGAGGCACGATGTCGAAGACGGCGGTGACGGTGGGGGGATTGGGGTCGACTCCGTCCTCGTCGGCCGCGATGACGGTCACTTTGTGCTCACCGCTGGGCAGGTTGGGTGGAATCGGGACCCAGCCGCTGTAGGGGCCGTAGCCGAGGACTTTTCCATCCGGCACGGGCATGGCGATCGGGTTGGGGCGCGGCGGCCTGCAGCGCCTTTTGCGTTGAGGGGCGGAAGCCGTGCGCCTGACTGGGCGGCGGCATATCCACCGCTTCGGCACCAGGGTTGGGCAGCAGGGGCGGTGGTAGGTCTGCGAGCAGGGGGCGACCAGGCCGTCGATAAGGCAGGTGAAGGTGACGCGGCTGCCCTCCGAGTAGCCCCAGCTGGAGTCGGGTTCGTCGGTCTTGTAGTAGGCCAAGGACCCGCTGAGGCGCCCGACCGGGTTCTCCGGAGTGCCGGATGCCGAGAGCTCGAGGTGGGGTGGAACGCTGTTCGCGTCGTCGGCGAGCGCCGCTGAGGACAGCAGGGCAGCAAGGCAGAGCGCCCCGGCGACGCAGCCCAGCAGCAGATTTCCCCTCCCCCGCACTGAGTTGAGGATACCGGCGCCATGGCGCCACAGGACAGATTCCTAGGGCAGGCCGGCGGCGAAGCTGAGCGACCAGAGCCGAAGCCCAGGGGAGGGGCGAAGCACCAAGTCGTGGCTCTCGTGATGGGAATGCTCCGCAAGGGCGTAGAGAGCAGGGCCGCTCACCTCGACCGCGGCGGCGGCGCCATCGATGGTGACCGCGATCTCGCCCTCGCCCTCCACTGTGGCGTAGGCGCCGCCGCCCGCGTAGGTGAGGACCAGCTCATCGCCGTCCTGCCCCGCGATCCACGGCTGCTCCCAGGAGTCCGAGGGAAAGACCTCCTCGCTCGGGGGCATCACCCGGGCCGTCGGGGTGTCGGTGGGCCGCAGCGCCTCCATCGGTGCCGGCAGCTCGCGCAGGGCGTCGAGCTCGCGCAGCTCCTCCTGGATCGCCAGCTCGGTTCCCAGGTACTCGCCCTCACCGAAGTGAAACCAGGCGAGGGCCCCGCCAGTGGCCCAAAGAAAAAGGCTGGGCCAGCCCTCGCAACCGTAGGCGTGCCAGAGCTTGCGCTCGGCGTCGATGGCGACCGGGAAGTCGACCCCCAGCTCTCGCAAGCCCGTCGCTACCGGCTCGGGGTCGGCGCCGAAGGGGAAGCGAGGCGCCTGTATGCCGATCACGCTCAGGCCCGTGTCGCGGTATCGCCACGCCCACTCCGCCAGATAGGGGAGGGTGCGCACGCTGTTGAGCTGGGCGAAGTCGAAGAAGTGGGCCAGCACCGGTCCCCCGGCGGTCAGGGCCGGCATCGACGTGGGCGCCTCGCCGATCCAGGCAATTTCCTTCGGCAGGTCGGGTGCCGCGATGTTGTCTCGGTCGGGACGCACGCGCGGACGTTATCCTGAGCCACCCGCACCGGCGAACCAAGGAGGGATTCACGTGAGCAACGACGTCTGGCAGAGGATCGAGCAGGCCCGCGCCCGCTGGAACGTGCTCGAGCATCCCTTCTACCAGCGCTGGTCGGCCGGCGAGCTGAGTCGCGAGGAGCTGGCGGATTACTCCGGCCAGTACCGCCACGCGACCGCGGCGATCGCCCGCCTCAGCGCCTCGGTGGCCGAGTCGGCTCCCGCGGCCGAGCGTGCGGACCTGCTTCGCCACGCCGCCGAGGAGGAGGCCCACATTGCTCTTTGGGATGGCTTCGTCGAGGCCGTCGGTGGCAAGGTCGCCGCGGTTCCCACCGCTGAGACGAAGGAGTGCGTGGACGCGTGGACGGCGGCCGACGGGCGGGTCGTCCAGCTCGTGCGCCTCTATGCGATCGAGAGCGGCCAGCCGGCGATCTCCCAGACCAAGCGTGAGGGCCTTGCCGCGCACTACGGCGTCGACGACGGGCCCGGCAACGAGTACTTCCGCGTCCACGAGACCGCCGATGTCGACCACGCCGCGGAGGGCCGCTCGCTGATCGAGTCCCACCTCGCCGACACCGACGCCGATCAGCTGGTCGAGGCCGCCGAGACCGCCTTCAAAGCGAACTGGCGGCTGCTGGACGGCGTCCAGACCGCTTAGTGAAAGCCGCTCTCTCGTTGCTGCTCGTGCTGGCCGCCCTTGGCGGCCTGGCGGCCTGCGGCGATGACGGCGACGGAGCTGGGTACGGCGGCAGCAGCGCGACCACGCCGGCCGAGACACAGGCAGGCGAACAGGCTGAGACGCAGGCGGGCGAGCAGGGCGAGCGCCCGCCGGGTGCAGCAGGGGCGGAGGAAGCCTCCGTGCCGACGATCGTGATCCGCAACGGCGAGCCGGTGGACGGGGTGCGGGAGCTCGAATACAGCGCCGGGGACCAAATCGAGTTCGCGGTCCTCTCCGACGTCGCCGACGAGGTTCACGTCCATGGCTACGACCTGATGAAGGACGTCAAGGCCGGCGGCACGGTCTCGTTTTCCTTTCCCGCCGACATCGAAGGAATCTTCGAGGTCGAGCTCGAGGCTCTCCACGAGCCGATCGCAGAGCTGCGCGTCAATCCCTGAGCGCCCCGGATGAGCTTCGTCCCCTTTGCTCACGCACTGGTCGCTCGCGAGGATCTGCCGATCCCCGCCTGGCTGTTCGCCTGGGGAGCGTCGATCGTCCTGATCGTTTCCTTCTTTGCGCTCTCGGCGTCCTGGCGCGTGCCCCGCTTCGAGGAGGAACACTGGCGCCCGCTCGAAGCGGCGCCATGGCGAGCGCTGCAGAGCAGGGTCTTCCAGATCGTCTGCGGCCTGCTCGGCATCTTCCTCTTGGCGGTGGCCGTCTACGCCGGGCTGCGCGGCACCGACGCCCCGGATCGCAACCTCGCCGTCACCTTCATCTTCGTCACCGTCTGGCTCGGCTTCCCGCTCCTCAGCGTTCTCCTCGGCGACGTCTTCCGCCCCTTCAACCCGTGGCGGGCGATCGGGCGCGCGGTGGGAGGGGCGTTCTCAGCCCTCGCCAGGCAGCCGCCTTCCCATCTTGCCTATCCCCGCGTCCTGGGGCGCTGGCCGGCGGCGGTCGGCCTGGTGGCTTTTGTCTGGCTGGAGATCGTCTACGGGCCGAGCGGCGGCGTCGGCGTCGGCCTCTCGCCTGAGACCACCGCCGTCGCCATCCTCGTCTACAGCGCCTACACGCTGGCGATGATGGCGCTCTTCGGCACCGAGAAGTGGTGCCAGACAGGCGAGGTCTTCTCGGTCTATTTCGGCATGTTCTCCCAGCTCGGGCTCTTCGGAGCCAGGGAGGGAAGGCTGGGAGTGAGGAGGCCCTTCTCGGCGGCGGCGCACTGGGCGACGGTGCCCGGCTCGACCGCGGTGGTGATCGCCTCGATCGCGACCACGAGCTTCGACGGCGCCCAAGAGGGTGTGCTCAAGGACGCGATCCAGAGCAGCTCCGACTGGCTGGTCGAGCGCGGCATCGGCCTCACGGCCGCTCTGCGCCTCACCGACACCCTCTTCATCGTTCTCTGCATCGCCGCGATCGCCCTCGTCTACCTGGCCGGGGTGCGGGGGATGGCGACCGTGCGCGGCGCGCCGTCCCTGTCGAAGCTTCGCGCCGGCTTCGCCCACACCCTGATCCCGATCGCTTTCGCCTATTTGGTCGCCCACTACTTCAGCCTCTTCGTCTTTCAGGAGCAGGCGCAGTTCACCTATCTGCTCTCCGACCCGCTGGGGACCGCGACCACCGATCTCTTCGGCACCGCCTCCGGCGGGATTGACTTCCGTGTACTGAGCGCCAACGCGATCTGGTACGTGCAGGTCGGCGCCCTCGTCGCCGGCCACGTCGCCGGCCTCGTCCTCGCCCACGATCGCGCTACTGCCCTGTGGGGCAACTACCGCGACGCCGCCCGCTCCCAGTACTGGATGCTCGCGGTCATGGTCGCCTTCACCTGCTTCGGCCTCTACCTGCTGGCGGCCGCGAACACCTAGGCGGCTACGCTGGAGACGATGCTCGTTGTCGCTCACGTAAGCCACTGGCTCTGGGTCCTCTACGTGCCGCCGGTGCTGATCGTGCTCGCCTCGATCGTCTGGAGCATCCTGTCTGGGCGCGGCAAAGGCGGGTAGATGTCACCGCCTTGTTCGTCTTCTTCTCAAACAGCCTCGGTTGCGGCGGGTCGCTGCTCGTATCGGCGATCGCGACGCTGATCCTGCTGCTGCTCTTTGGCGTGATCGAACTCAGCTAGAGCGCACACAAGTCAGGCGCGTAGCCGGCCTAGGCGGCTAGAGGATCTCGGCAAGGCGGCGTTCGAGTGCCGCCGAGATCTCATCGCGCACGGGCCCCTCGGCCAGCCGCTCGACCAGCGACTCGAGGAAGCCTTCGATGATCAGGCCCTTGGCCTCGGCGGCGTCGAGGCCGCGTGAGGTGAGGTAGAAGAGCTGGTCGCGATCGACCTGTGCGACCGCGGCCGCGTGGGTGCAGCGAACGTCGTCGGCTTCGATCTCCAGGCCCGGGATCGCGTCGGCGTGGGCGTCGGGAGAGAGCAGCAGATTGCGGCACTCTTGGAAAGCGTCGGTTCCCTGGGCGCCGGGGTCGACGCGGATCATGCCGCGCCAGACCGCCGTCGCACCGGCCGCGAGGACGCCGCGAAAGGCGAGGTCGGAGAAGGTGTTGGGGGCCGCGTGCTCCTGGGTCGTGTCGTAATCGAGATGCTGGCCGGGGCCACCGGCATAGCCTCCGGTCACACGGCCCTCGGAGCCCGGGCCGGCGAGATTGGTCTCCATCCTCACCTTGCCGCGGCCGGAGCCAAAGCCAAGCGCCGTCCAGTCGAGGCGCCCGTCACGGCCCACCTCGGCGCGCTGGGTGGAGAAGATCCAGGCTCGCTCGGAGATGTCCTGCGTGCTGACGTAGCGCAGCGTCGCCGCCGCGCCGACCTGCAGCTCGACCACCGAGTTGAGCATCCCCTCCGTCTCATCGTCCGGCGAGGAGCAGTGCTCCCAGACCTCAGCCTCGGCGCCCTCCTCGAGCACGACGAGGGTGCGCCAGGAGATCGCGGCCCCGTCCTGATCGAGAGGCAGCTCGACCCGGATCGGCTCGCTGACTCTGGTGTTAGCGGGGACATGGACGAGGACGCCGTCGCGCCAGCCCGTCTCATTGCGGGCGACGAACGGGTCCTCGGCCGGAACCAGCGATCCGAGCCGCTCGCGCAGCAGCTCGCCATGGGTCTCCAATGCCTCGGCCAGCGGCAGCACCGTCGCGCCTGCGCCTCCCTCTATGGAGGCCCGCGGCGCGGCGGCGGCGAAGGAGTCGATCTCGAGCCCGGCAAGGTCGGTGAATTCCCACCCCTTCGCTTTCTGATCCGGAAGGGGAAGCTCCTGCGCGAGAGAGGCGCCTCGCCGGCGCCTCTCGTCCAACCACGCCGGCTCAGTCGCGAGCTCAGCCAATCGAGCCCTCCATCTGCAGCTCGATCAGCCGGTTGAGCTCGACCGCGTACTCCATCGGCAGCTCTTTGGTGACCGGCTCGATGAAGCCGTTGACGATCATCTTCGAGGCCTCCTCCTCGTCGAGGCCGCGGCTCTGCAGGTAGAAGAGCTGCTCGTCGCCGATTTTGGAGACCGTGGCCTCGTGGCCGACGTCGGCGTCGTTCTCGTCGATGCGGATCGTCGGGTAGGTATCGGAGCGGGAGTCCTCGTCGAGCAGCAGCGCGTCGCAGACGACCTTGGAGCGCGACTCGGAGGCGCCGTCGGCGATCTCCAGCAAGCCGCGGTAGGTGCTGCGGCCGCCGTCCTTGGAGATCGACTTGGAGAAGATCGAGGACGAGGTCTTCGGTGCGGCGTGGATGATCTTGCCGCCGGCGTCCTGGTGCTGGCCCTCGCCGGCGAAGGCGATCGAGAGGATCTCGCCGTGGGCTTCGGGCCCGAGTAGGTAGATGGACGGGTACTTCATCGTCAGTTTCGAGCCCAGGTTGCAGTCGACCCACTCCATCGTCGCCTTCTCCTGCGCGACAGCGCGCTTGGTGACCAGGTTGTAGACGTTCTGGGACCAGTTCTGGACAGTGGTGTAGCGGACGCGGGAGCTCGGCTTGGCCATGATCTCGACCACCGCCGAGTGCAGCGAGTCGGTCGAGTAGACCGGCGCCGTGCAGCCCTCGATGTAGTGGACGTCGGCGCCCTCCTCGCAGATGATCAGCGTGCGCTCGAACTGGCCCATGTTCTCGGTGTTGATCCGGAAGTAGGCCTGCAGCGGCATCTCGACCTTGACCCCGGCCGGCACGTAGACGAAGGACCCGCCCGACCAGACGGCCGAGTTGAGCGCCGCCAGTTTGTTGTCGTTGGCGGGGATGATCGTCGCCCAGTACTCGCGCACGAGGTCCTCGTGCTCGCGCAGCGCCGTGTCCATGTCGGTGAAGATCACGCCCTGGGCCTCGAGCTTCTCGTTGACCTGGTGGTAGACGACCTCGGACTCGTACTGGGCGCCGACCCCGGAGAGGAATTTGCGCTCCGCCTCGGGGATGCCGAGGCGGTCGAAGGTGTTTTTGATGTCCTCGGGGACCTCGCTCCAGTCGCGGCTGTTCTTTTCCGAGGCGCGGACGAAGTAGTGGATGTCGTCGAAGTCGATCTGGGCGAGGTTGCCGCCCCAGGCCGGAGTCGGTCGCGAGTAGAAGTGCTCGAGCGCCTTGAGCCGGAAGTCCCGCATCCACTGCGGCTCGTCCTTGTAGTCGGAGATCGATTCGACGACCTCACGGCTGAGCCCCTTCGGCGCTTTATAGGCGTAGTCGCCCTCGGGATCGTGGAAGCCGAACTTCTCCTTGTAATCGGCGTTGATCCCAGCAAGCTCTCTTTTCTCCGCGACTACCTCAGGCGTTGCCATGGTCAGTCGACCTCCAGGGTGATGGTGTCGTCCTCGATGGCTATCGGGAACGTCTGCACCGGAGCATAGGCGGGAAGCGTCTTCGGCCTGCCGGTGGTCAGGTCGAAGAGTGAGCCGTGGCGGGGGCACTCGACCGTGCAGGTGGAGGCATCGAACTCGCCCTCGGCGAGCGGCCCGTCGTCGTGGGAGCAGCGGTCCTCGATCGCATACAGCGTGCCGTCGCAGTTGAAGACGCCGATCTTGGCGCGCTCGTGCTCGACCAGCCGCATAGTCCCGGGCGGAAGCTCGGACAGGGGGCAGACGGGGATCTTTGTTCCGGTGGAGTCAGGCATTGGTTCGAGGCTCCCTCGCGGTGGCTCGTGCGAGTTGAGACTTAATCCTACTTCTACGGTCGGATTTTAGCGGTCGCGGGAGACTGGCCGCGCCGCCAGCCATCGAGACGGAGTAAACAGCTGCTTGACCCATCCACGGAGGGCTCGGCACTTGACCGCCGCCACGCCGGCAATGAAAGGATTGTCGGCCATGTCGGAAACCGCTGGCCCAAGCCGGCAACTGTCGCCGGAGGCCCGCTGGATCTGGCGCGCCGAGCAGGCACTCACTTGGGGCGCCGCGCTGATCGCCGCATTCGTGGTCGGCTCGCAGGTCGACAGCGCGCTCGCGACGCTGGCGTGGATCCTGATCGCGGTGGGATTCGTCCCTTGGGTCATTGTCGTCCCCGAGCTGCGCTGGCGAAATTGGCGTTGGGACGTGCATCCCGAGGCGATCGACATCCGCCACGGGACGGTGACGGTCCGGCGGACCCTGATCCCGATGCTGAGAGTCCAGCACGTCGAAACGACGCAGGACGCCCTCGAGCGCCTGCTGAATGTCGCCACCGTGCGCGTGCACACGGCAGCAGGCCGCCACAAGATCCCATTGCTCCCGCGTGGCGATGCGGATCTCTTGCGGGACCGGATCGCCGAACTTGCCCGCACCGCCGATGCGCCCTGACAAGAGGCTCCATCCTGCTGGGATTGCGGTTTTTGCGCTGTCGACGCTGCGCGAGGCTGCGATCCCCCTGTTGACCATCATGGTCCTTACCGCGTTCGGCGGTGGCTTCGACGAGCGTGCCCTGTGGCGCACTCTCGCGTACGCGGTCGCCGGTGTGGCGTTTGCTGCGGTTCTTGGCTACACGCGCTGGATGACGACGAGGTGGTGGGTCTCCGACGATGGCAGTATCCACCGTCGCAGTGGTCTCATCTCGACCAAGGCGACCGGTGTGCCGTTGAACCGTGTCCAATCGCTCGACATCGAGCGGGGGCCGGTGCAGCGTCTGTTCGGCATTCAGGCGCTGCACGTGCAGACTGGCGGCGGCGGCAAGCGCGGCGAGGTCGTGCTCGATGCGGTCGGCCCCGACGTGGTCGAGGCACTACGAGCACTGCTCGCCGAGCGTGGGCCACGGCAGGCGACCGTGACAGGACGACTGGGCGATACCGAGGCCGGATCGGCGCCGTCGGCCAGATCGGATGGCGGGGCAGGGGCGGTTGCGCAGCCGCCGGGCGTCGCGTCCAAATCGCCGTCGGCGCCGTCGGCCCAACGGCGGATGCTCGGTTCCGATCTGCTCTTCGCCGCGCTCACAGCAGGCCAATTCGGTGTCCTGCTGCCCGTACTTGCGGTGCTCGCCCAGCTCGGCGAGAACCTGTTCGGTTTTGAAAGTGGCTTGGCGGCGGCCGGGGGGCTGTTGCCCGACAGCGTGGCCGGATGGGTCGCCATCGTTGTAGTGCTCGTACTTGCGGGGTGGCTGCTGTCGATCGCCGGGACGATTGTCGCCTTTGCGGGCTTCACGGTCAGCCGGGACGGCGATCGGCTGCAGATCCGTCGCGGGCTCCTTGTGCACCGCGAAGCGACCGTTCCGATCGAGCGCGTCCGCGCTGTCGAGGTCGTCGAGGGCGTGCTGCGACGGCCGTTCCGGCTCGCATCGCTGCGGCTTGAGGTCATTGGCCACGCCGCTGAGCCGGCTGCGGCGCAGACGCTGTTTCCGCTGCTCCGCTGGGTCGAGGTGCAGTCGTTCCTCGACGCGCTGCTACCCGAGCTGGCAGATGACCTAGGCGGCCTCGACCCGCCGCCCCGGCGTGCGTTGCGGCACTACGTGCTGCTGCCGGCGCTGGCCGGCTTCGCCGCCGGCATCGTCGGCTGGACTCTGACCGGCATCGGTGTGTGGTCGCTGCTCGTCGTCCCCCCGGCCGTCGGCTACGGTGCCGCCCGCTACCAGGCCGCTGGCTGGCGGTTCGCCGGCGGCCGGTTCGCAGTCCGGTCCCTGCGGCTCGCCCGTACGACCGTGCTCGCGCTGGCCATCAATCGCGAGTCGCATGCGATCGCGCAGACAGTGCTCCAGCGCCGCGGCAACCTCGCCGACCTCGAAGTCGACTTCGGCAAGTCGACCACCGCGAGGATCCGGCACCTCGACGCGGGGGTGGCGGCCGACGCGTTCGCCGCCGTCGGCCTGCGTGCGCCTCGGAGCGACGGCTGAAGTTGTAACAACTGCTTGACCACCGACGGCCTAACTAGCGCTTGACTGCCAGCATGCCGGAAGTGGGAGGATCGGGCGAACCCTGGAGATTGGAGAGCAGCGATGAGCGAGAAGACGAGCCACGCACCCGGAACCTTCTGTTGGATCGACCTCGGCACTCCCGATCAGGACGCCGCCGGCGAGTTCTACGGCGCCCTCTTCGGCTGGGAGCTGAAAGAGGACGAGAACTCCGAGCAGACGGGCGGCTACCGCACGGCCCAGCTTGACGGCAAGGCGATCGGCGGCGTGATGAAGCTGATGCAGGAGGGCCAGCCCCCCGCCTGGCTGAACTACATCTGCGTCGAGGATGCCGACGCCACCGCGGCCAAGGCGCGCGAGGCCGGCGCCGTCATCCATGCCGAGCCGATGAGCGTCCTCGACTATGGCCGCATGGCGGTCATCGCCGATCCCACCGGCGCCGCTTTTGGGATCTGGCAGCCCGGGATCCATATCGGCACCGATGTCGTCGGCGAGCCCAACGCGATGGCATGGAATGAGCTCAACACCCGCGATCCGGAGGCGACGAAGTCGTTCTACGGCGACGTCTTCGGCTGGAGCTTCGAGGAGCGAGAGTTCGAGGGCGGCGGGGCCTACACCTCGATCAGCCTCGGAGAGCAGACCGTCGGCGGCATGATCGACATCACCGACCGGGTGCCCGCGGAGGTTCCGGCGCACTGGCTGGTCTACTTCGCCGTCGAGGACACCGACGCCACGATCGCGCGGGCGAACGAGCGCGGGGGAGAGGTTCCCTTCGGGCCGATCGACATCGCGGAAGTGGGCCGCATCGCGGTCCTCAAAGACCCCTTCGGGGGAGTCTTCGCCGTGATCAAGCCCGACCCGCAGATGCAGGCGGGTAGCTAGAGCGAGCCGAGGTCGGTGACCGCTTCGGAAGGGTTGCCGGCCTCACCCTCGTCCTCCCAGTCGGCGGCGCTGCCGAGGCTGGCGCTCTTGACCACCTTCAACCCCAGCATCGCGCACTTCATCCGCGTCGCGGAGATCTCGATTCCCAGTAGCTCGAGGACGGCCTCCTTCGGCAATCGCAGCAGTTCCTCACGGCTCTTGCCGACTAGCTCGTCGGTGAGCAGAGAGGTGGCGGCGGTGGAGATCGCGCAGCCCTTTCCCTCGAAGGCGACCTCGCTGACCCGATCCTCCTCGTCGAGCTGGATCGTCACGCGCTGCTCGTCGCCGCAGAAGGGGTTGGTGTCCTCGAACTCGAGATCGGGGTCCTGCAGGCGGCCGAAGTTATGCGGCCGCTTGTAGTGCTCGAGGATCTGATCTCGATAGAGCTCGTCCATGGCTTCGAGGCTAGCGCAGCGATCGCCCGGCCCTCGCGAACCGGACGGCGATGAAGGGCTTGGCACTTACCCAGTCCTAGGCCAACGATCGTTGGCCTTTGGCGGCTCGGGCTTGTTTTCAATAGTCGGCCGCTGCTAGAGATTGGTCAATCGGGAATGGCGTCGCGGCGAGTGATCCACCCTGCGCCAACCGAGGAGAAGGAACGCATGAGAGCACTGAATCGTCTTGCGCTCGCCGCTTGCTCGATCGTCCTGTTTTTGGGAGTGACCGCCACCCCCGCACTAGCCGGCACCAGCGAGGAAATCGGCGTGCTGCCGACTCTCGACTCGCTCAAACGCAGCGAGAGCCCGCTCTCCGGCGGCGGTAAATGGACGACCCTCAACTGGGCCGCCGGCGCCGGCCAAGGCACCACCAGCGGGTGGGGCCCCTCCAACGCGTTCCCGACCGCCAACGGCGCCTACTGGAACCCCGCCAACGTCGACGGCCGCTTCGGCGACGCCGCGGCGCTGACCATGCAGACCGGGCCGGGGATCTCAGAACGCTACGTCTCGATCTGGCTGAACATGCCCAACCCCGGCGCCGCCAAGAGCGGCTACCAGCTGCGCTGGACCGTCAACCCCGACGCCACCACCTACACGGTGAAACTCTCCAGGTGGGTCTCGGGGACCGAGACCGTGCTCTCCTCGAACGCCTCGGTTTCGATCCCGGCCGGCTCGACGCTGGCGCTCTCCGATACCGGCAGCACAGTGACCGTCTGGCGGAGCCTGAACGGCATCCTCACCTCACTGCTGTCGACCAACGACACGACCTACGCCGGCGGCTATGCGGGCCTCGAGGGCTCGGGCAACATCAGCCGCTCGGTCAACTTCAAAGCCGGCCAGTTGCTCGGCGCCGCCGCCTCGGGCTCGCCGGTGCTCGACAGCCTCGAACGCTCCGAAGTGCCGCTGGCGACAGGCAAATGGACGAAGACCGCCTGGGCGGGACAGATCGGCGGCGCCTGGATGGGCAGCTACCGCGGCTACGGCTCGAGCGGCGGCCTCGCCGGCGCCTACTGGAACCAGGCCCCGGCCAGCGATGCAAAAGGCGGCGTGCTGGCCGCCGCGACGGTGGGCACCGGCGCCGCACCCGCCGGGCAGTACCTCGGCCTCTGGCTGAACATGCCCAGCCCCGGGAGCGCCCGCTCGGGCTACGAAGCGCGCTTCACCGGCACCAACGGCACCGCCATCGCCTACAAAGTCGAGCTCTCCAAATGGGTGGCCGGCACTCGCACCGTGCTTGCCGTAAGGGACGGTTTCTCGCTGCCGGTCGGGACCACGATGGCGCTCACCGAGTCCGGTGGCAGCGTTGTGCTCTGGACGGGAGCCGGCGCCCTGATGCCTCTGCTTTCGGCCACCGACGCCACCTACACCAGCGGCTATGCCGGCCTCGAGGTCAATGGCGGCGCCGGCACCGTCTACAACTTCCGTGCCGGTGGCGGCGCTCCCGCCGCCCTCGACACCACTCCCCCCGACACGACGATCCTCAGCGGCCCGAGCGGCTCGGTCCTGCCGCAGAACGCCTCCTTCGCATTCTCCTCATCGGAGAACGGCTCAACCTTCATGTGCTCGCTCGACGCCGCCGCCTACGCGGCCTGCACCTCGCCCAAGGCCTATCCCACGATCGGCCAGGGGCCTCACACCTTCGCTGTCCGTGCCACCGACAGCGCCGGCAACACCGACGCGACCCCCGCCGAACGCAGCTTCACCGTCGTGACGCCGCCGGCGGCGACCACCAAAGCGGCCACCGCGGTCAAAGCCACCCAGGCGACGCTTAACGCAGAGGTCAACCCCAACAGTTCGGCAACCACCTACCAGTTCGAATGGGGCACCGGCACCTCCTACGGCAACGTCGTGCCGGCCAGCGCCAAGTCGGCGGGCTCGGGCTCCGCTGTCGTCGGAGTCAGCGAGCCGATCGTCGGTCTCACTCCTGACACCGAATACCACTTCCGAATTTCGGCGACGAACGGCAACGGGACGAGCAAAGGCGCAGACGGGAAGTTCATCACCGCGAATGTGCCCCAGGCGACCACCGATGTCGCGACCGGCGTCAGCGCCAATGGGGCGACGCTCGGCGCGATCATCAACCCCCACGGTTCCGCCACGACCTACTACTTCGAATACGGGCCGACAAACGCCTACGGAAGCAAAGTGCCGGCGACGCCCAAGGACGTCGGCTCCGGTCGCGCCGAAGTCAACGTCGGGGAGGCCATCGGAGGGCTTGCCGAAGGAGCCGAATACCACTTCCGCGTTGTCGCCAGCAATGAGATCGGAACCACCTACGGTGCCGAAGAAAGGTTCACGACGCCGTATCTGCCGGATGCAGACACCGAAGAGGCGAATGAAGTAACGGCAAACGAAGCGATCCTGATGGGGACGGTGGACCCGAACGGCGAGCCGACCTCTTACAAGTTCCAGTATGGAACGACGACCGCCTACGGCAACGCGGTGCCCGCCGTCGCCGAAGAGACGGAAACCGGGGACCAGCCCGTCGAAGCGGAAAAGGGGATCGCGTTCCTGCAGCCTGAAACCACCTACCACTACCGAGTCGTCGCAACCAGCGCTGCGGGGGTGGTGGCCGGTCCAGATCAGACTCTGACCACCGCCGCGAGGACCGCAACCCCGACGCAGGAAGCGCAGCAGGCACAGGCGGAAGCCACCGGCGTCCCGGTGCCGGATGACTTCGTCAACATCCATTGGAGCGGAGACACGCCGCGCTTCGCGACCGAAGCGGGAATGGAAATGGTCCGCGGCTCCGGCGCGAAGATGCTGCGCATCGGCGTCGGCAGGCGCGACACCACACTCGACTGGATATTCCGCCGGGCGGCTCAGAAGGGCATCACCATCCTGCCGGGACTGGGCGGTGGCAAGATGGAAAACGAGAACTCCGAAGGAATCCGGCCGGGATGGCGCGACCACGTCCGCGCTGTCTTCAAAGCCTACGGATCGGGTGGGGAATTCTGGCAAACGGTCGACCCCGGGCTGCGCCGCCCGCCCCAGTACTGGGAGATCTGGAACGAGGAGAACTACGGCAACAACGGCGATGCCACCGGCCATCCGAATCCAGCCGCGTACGGCGATCTGCTCGAAGAAGCCGCCAACGTCATCCACTCAATCGATCCCCAGGCCAAGATCCTGGTCGGCGGCCTGCTGACGGTCGGCAAAAAAGGTGAGGTGCCGAAGATGGGAGTCGGCGAGTTCATCCGCAAGATGGGCCACCACGGTTCCTATGACGCACTTGGCCTGCACCCATACGTCTTCAAGGACGACGAGGGGAACGCGCCGACCGACGAGGGAGACGTGAACGAGGTCAAGGAAGCGGTGCGGCGCAACATCCAGGAGGCCAGGGCCGCCCTCAACGACAAAGGCGGCCAGGGAAAGAAGATCTGGGTCAACGAGATCGGCTGGCCGGTGAAAGGCCCGATCACGCCGAACGACGGCTCACACGTCCCGGTCAGCGAAGAGATCCAGAGGGATCTGCTCAACGCCACCTTCAACATGATCAAGGCCAATCACGGCGCCGATCGGTTCAACATCGAGAACGTCTTCTATTACAACGTCCAGGACTACGAAGAGAGCGATCCCAACATCGATCACAACACCTGGGACTACCGCTCCGGCCTGCGCGAAGAGTTGAAGCCGTACGAGAACGGCCGCTACCGCAAATCGTGGTACGCGTTCCAGGCGCAGGCCGGCTTCACGGGGACGTTCCCCAAGCCCTCCAAAAACAACCATCTACTGCGGTTCGAGAAGCCGAAGAGGTTGGTCGAGTTCACGACTATGAACCCCTTCGGCTCGCCGACTGCGTACTGGATCAAGTGGGGCCCCGGCTGGAACTCCAGCACCTATGGAAACTTCACGACCGCCCAGAGCTTCGGCGATGGGGTTGCAGAAATGGACTCCCAAAAAGAAAGCGTGGTGAACGGCCTCCAGCCGAGCACCAAGTACCACTACGCCGTCGTCTCCGAAAACGACGCCGGGCAGAAGACCGAAACGGCCGACATGGAGTTCGAAACGCCCCCCTCCAGCTCGACCTCCAACAACATCGAGCGCGTCCTGCACGGACAGCCTGGATATGTATGGGTCGAAGGGTGGGTAAAGGAGGGCCATATCGATGGCCCCGGCCCCGGCCTCTCAAACGTCCATGTGCACATCAAGTTTTTCCGCAACAAGCAGTTCCAGCACATGGCCGACGTCACCACCGACGTCCACGGTCACTACGAGAGTGGCTACATCCCGGTCGGCAAGGGAGACTGGGAAACCCGGACCGACTTCCCCGGCGGCGGCGAATGGAACGCCTCCTCGTCGAGCGAAAAGAATTTCACCGTCCGCGACGGCGTCCTGATCAAGGCCAAGCATTCGGGCAACTGCATGGATATCGAGGGCGCCTGGTTCGCCAACGGCGTGCGGCTGATGCACGGCGGCTGCCACGGCGAGGCCAATCAGGTCTTCACGCTGAGGCCGAAGGGCAACGGCGAATACGTCGAAATCATCGCCCGCCATTCGGGTAAGTGCCTCGATGTCAGCGGGGCGACCGCAAACGACGGCCAGCAGATCGTCCAGCACGACTGCCATGGCGGTGCCAACCAGGCCTTCCGCGAGGCGTGGTGGGCCGACACCCCATACACCTCCTACGTGGCGCAGCATTCCGGCAAGTGCCTGGACGTCACCGGCGGCAGCCTGGGCTGGGCTCCGATCCAGCAGTGGGCCTGCAACGGCGTCCAGCAGCAGCGCTTCAGCCTCGCGCCGGTCGAATCGGGCCCGATCCCGACCGACACCTCTGTGGAAATCGATCAGGTCCTGCACGGGTCGCCGGGAATGATCAGCTTCCACGGCAACCTCAAGGCGGGCCCCTACTCGATGGCGAACCGGGTCGTGCAGGTGGAATTCGACAACGCCGCCGTGGGCGGCTGGTCGACGATGTTCTCCGTCGGCGTCGGCGTCAACAGCGGCGGCTACTACGAGTACCGCGACTACGGCGTCTCGCCGGGCTATTACAACATCCGCGCCCACTTCGTCGGCAACGGCGAGTTCAAAGAGTCCTTCTCCCCGGGGGTCCACAACCGCACCGTCAAGCGCGGCTACCACTTCGTAAACCGCTATTCAAACCAGTGCCTGAGCCTGTCCGAAAACAGAAATCAGAACGGAGCGGCTTTCATCCAATGGCCGTGTGCCGGGGCGGTCAACGGCAACGGTCAGGTGTTCAGCTTCTGGCCCCAGGGCAACGGCTGGTACGAGGTCAGAGTCAACGGGACCAATAGGTGTATGGACGTGGCCGGGGTCAACCCCAACAACGACGCGCACATACAGCTTTGGGACTGCCTCGGTGGGGGCCAGTACAACCAGCACTGGGACCGCGAGCCGATCGCCGGCCAGCCGCCCTGGTACGCGTTGATAGCCAGGCACTCGAACCGCTGTGCGAGCAACTTCCACTGGAGTACCGCGGCTGGCTCGCGCGTCATCCAATGGGATTGCGTCTGGGCGAGCAACCAGCAATGGGCGCTTAATGGGGTGATCGACCCCTAAGCGGCCCTTCGGCGGGGTCCGTAGCCGAGGACCCCTAGAGGCGATGCGCCGGCCGCGAGACCAGGGATCCCCCGGCCGGCGACGTCATTCCAGCAGCTCTCACCCGGTGGCGCCGGGCGGAGTGGCGCATGTCTCGCGGGTTAGAGGCCGAATACGTGGCGGGCGTCGTGGAGGCCCTCGACCAGACGGTCGATCTCCTCGCGGGTGGTGTAGACGCCGAAGCTGGCGCGGGCCGTGGCGGCGATGCCGAGCCGGTCCATCAGCGGCTGGGCGCAATGGTGGCCGGCGCGAACCGCGACCCCATGGCGGTCGAGGATCTCCGAGACGTCGTGTGCATGCACTCCCTCGAGCTCGAAGGAGACCGGGCCGATGCGCTGTGGCCCGCGCGGCGGCCCGAAGACCCGCAGCCCCGGAACCTCCGCCACCCGCTCGAGGGCGTAGTCGGTGATCTGCTGCTCGTGCTCGCGGACCCGCTCCATTCCCAGCCCGTCCAGCCAGCGCAGCGCCGATGCCATGCCGATCGCCTGCGCGATCGCCGGCGTGCCGGCCTCGAAGCGGGCCGGCGGGTCGGCGTAGGTGGTCCCCTCACGCGTGACCTTGCGGATCATCGAGCCGCCGCCGAGGAACGGCGGCATCTCACGCAGCAGGTCGAGCTTTGCCCAAAGCGCCCCGATCCCGGTTGGGGCGTAGAGCTTGTGCCCGGTCAGGACATAGAAGTCGACCCCGAGCTCGGCCATGTCGAGAGGAAGCTTTGGTGCCGCCTGGGCGCCGTCGGCGAGTACCAAAGCACCCGCGTCGTGCGCCAGGCGAGCGACTTCGGCGACCGGGTTCTCGGTGCCGAGCACGTTGGAGACGTGGCTGACGGCGACCAGCTTCGGCCGCCGCTCCAGCAGCGCCGCCAGCGAGTCCATGTCGAGTAGCCCCTCCTCGCTCACCCCGACCCAGTCGATCTGCGCCCCCACCCTCTCCGCCAGCTGCTGCCAGGGGACGATGTTTGAGTGGTGCTCCATCTCGGTGAGGACGATCCGGTCGCCCTCGCCGATGTTGGCGCTGCCCCAGGCGCGCGCCACCAGGTTGATCGCCTCGGTCGCGTTGCGGACAAAGACGACCTCGCGCCGGTCGCCGGCGCCCAGGTGGTCGGCGACGGTGGCGCGCGCCCCCTCGTAGGCGGCGGTCGCCTCGGCCGAGAGAGTGTGGGAGCCGCGATGGACGTTGGAGTGGTGGGAGCGCTCGTAGCGGTCGACCGATTGGATCGAGGCCAAGACCCGCTGCGAGCTGGCGCCGCTGTCCAGGTAGGCGACCGGGCGCCCGTTCACCTCGCGCTCGAGTGCGGGGAAGGAGGCGCGAACCTTCTCGATCGGGAACGCCGCGAGCGGGGCCTGGCCTGTGGTGCTCAGCGGCTCCATTGTCCCGAGGCTAGGCGGACGCGCCTGCCTCGACCTCCTCGCGAATCCAGCCGTAGCCCTTCTCCTCGAGCACGCCGACCAGCTCCGGGCCGCCTTCCTTGACGATCCGGCCCTCGAACATCACGTGTACGAAGTCGGGCTTCACCATGTGCAGGATGCGCTGGTAGTGGGTGATGATCAGCACCCCCATGTCAGGGCCGGCGAACTTGTTCACACCCTCGGCGACGGTGCGCAGGGCGTCGATGTCGAGGCCGGAATCGGTCTCGTCGAGGACCGCGATCTCCGGCTGCAGCAGGGCCAGCTGCAGCAGCTCCATCCGCTTCTTCTCTCCGCCTGAGAAACCGTCGTTGAGGTAGCGGCTGGAAAAGTCTTTGGGGATGTTCGCCAGCTCCATCGCCTCCTGGGCGATGCGGGCGAAGTCTTTGATCTTGATCTGCTCTTCTCCCCGCGCCTCGCGGCGGGCGTTGATGATCATCCGCAGGTACTTGCTGACCGAGACACCTGGGATCGCGACCGGGTACTGGAAGGCCATGAAAAGGCCGGCGCGAGAGCGCTCGTCGGGGTCGGCCTCCGTCACGTCCTCGCCCTTGAAGGTGATCGTCCCCTCGGTCACCTCGAGCGAGGGGTGGCCCATGATCGCGTTGGCAAGCGTCGACTTGCCCGACCCGTTGGGGCCCATCAGGGCGTGGATCTTGCCCTTCTCCACGGTGAGGTCGAGGCCGCACAGGATCTCCTTGTCCTCGGCGCTCACGTGCAGGTTGCGAATTTCCAGCTCAGCCAATTTCACTCCGTTTCGGTTTGAGTACGAATCAGGCCGCGGTGCCGACCGATGCCACCGGCTCACCGCGGGAGCCGCCCGGGCTGGAGAACTCGATCAGCTCCGCCAGCGTCGTCCCGGCGAGCGCCTTGCTGACGCCGCCCTGCACCCTGGTCCAGAGCAGCTTCGTCGCGCAGGCGTGATCGCCGTCGCTTTCGTGCGAGCAGAGGACTTTGCCCTCGGGCACCTCGTGGAAGCACTCCATCGGCGCGATCTGCCCTTCCAGGGCCTCGACCACCGCATCCATGGTGATCTCCTCGGCCGGCTTCGCCAAGCGGTAGCCGCCGTGGGCTCCGCGGGTCGAGGTCACCAGGCCCGCCTTGCGCAGTTTCGCCACCAGATGCTCCAGATAGGAGAGCGGCAGCCGCTCCGCCTCGGCAACGGCGCTCAGCGAGATCGGCGCCGAGCCGGGCTGGCGGCCCAGCTCGATCATCAGGCGCACCCCGTACTCGGCTTTGGTCGAGAACAGCATCTCGACTAAATCCTACTGAAAGGGTCGGTTATGGGGCCGCGGCGGTCACGGCGAGGCCCCCTCGGCGGTTGGCTCCTTGCCCAGCTCCATGTGGGCCCGGCTGTCGCTGCCGCGGATCAGGACCAGGGTCAGCACGAAGCCGAGCAGCGCGATCCCGGCGCCGCCGAGAAAGGCCACCTGGAAGCCCTCGTTGAGGCTCTCCGAGAGGCCCGTGCCGCCGGCGAGAAGATCGTCGGTACGCGAGGTGGCGATGGTGGAGAGGACGGCGAGCCCGAGCGCGCCGCCGATCTGCTGCGAGGTGTTGATCAGGCCGCTGGCCAGGCCGGCCTCGCGCTCATCGACCCCGGAGACGGCGGCGATCGTCGTCGTCACGAAGGCGAAGCCGAGCCCGGCGGCGGCGAACAGCGAGGGACCGAGGATGTCAGTAGTGAAGGCGCCGCCGACCGAGACGCGGCTGAACCAGACCAAGCCCACGAAGATGAAGAGCAGCCCGGCCGCGAGCACCGGCTTGTAGCCGAGCTTGGTGACCAGCTGGGAGGCGACGCCGGCCGAGGCCATGATCACCAGCGCCAGCGGCAGGTAGGAGAGGCCGGCGTGGATCGCGCTGTAGCCAAGCACCTGCTGCATGTAGAGCGAGATGAAGAAGAACATCGAGAAGAGAGAGGCGCCGACCAGCAGGCCGACGATGTTGGCGCCGGTCAGGGTGCGGATGCGAAAGATCGAGAACGGCACCAGCGGCTTGGCGGCACGCAGCTCGATCGCGACGAAGGTGCCGAGCAGGACGAGGGAGAGCCCGACCAGGCCGAGCGTCTGATTCGAGCCCCAGCCGGCCTCGGTCGCGTCGACCAGCGCGTAGACGAGGATCGAGAGGGCCGCCGTGACGGTGACCGCGCCGGCGACGTCGAAGGCGCGGGTCTCCGCCTCGGCGCGGCTTTCGGCGATCAGCCTAGGGGAGAGGAAGAGGGCGATCAGGCTGACCGGCACGTTGACCCAGAGCACCCACTCCCAGCCGAGACCGTCGGTGAGGATGCCGCCGAGCAGCACTCCGGCGGCGCCGCCGGAGCCGGCGACCGCGCCCCAGACGCCCAGCGCCCGGTTTCGCTCAGCCCCGTCGCTGAAGGTGGTCGTGACGATCGAGAGCGCCGCCGGGGAGATGATCGCGGCGCCGAGGCCCTGTGCCGCCCGCGCCGCGATCAGCTGACCTTCGGTCGCGGCGAAGCCGGCCAGCAGCGAGGCGACCGCGACCAGCAGCAGGCCGGCCATGAAGACGCGGCGGCGGCCGAGCAGGTCGGCGGTGCGGCCGCCGAGCAGGAGGAAGCCGCCGAAGGTGAGCACGTAGGCGTTGACCACCCACGGCAGGTTCGCCTGCGAGAAGTCGAGCGCCTCGCCGATCGAGGGCAGCGCCACGTTGACGATCGAGGCGTCGAGGACGACGACGAACTGGGCCGAGCAGAGCAGGATCAGCGCCTGCCAGCGCTTCTCGCGGAACTCTGCTTCGACAGGCATCCGCGCAGTCAATCAAACGGCGCCCGCCGGCTTCAGGGCTCGATCAAGCCGCGGCGGATCGCATAGCGGACGAGCTCGACCCGGTCTCTCATTCCCAGCTTGCGCATCGCGTTGGCGCGGTGGTTCTCGACCGTCTTCTCAGAGAGGTGCAGGATCGCGGCGATCTGCTTGGTCGTATGAGCCTCGGCCACCAGCTTGACGATCTCCTCCTCGCGCGGGGTCAGCTCCTCCTCGCCGGGCGAGCCCCGCTCCAGCACGTCCCTGATCAGAGTTCGCTGCGCCTCGGGGGTCAGGAACGGCTCGCCGCGCTCGACCGCTCGGATCGCCGCCAGCAGGTCGGTATCGGCCTGCGCCTTGAGCACATATCCCGAAGCACCCGCCTTGAGCGCCTCGAAGAGGTAGCGCTCGTCGTCGTGCATGGAGAGGATCAGCACAGAGACCTCGGGGACCTGCCGCTTGATCTCCCTCGTTGCCTGCAGGCCGGTCAGCTTTGGCATCTTGACGTCGAGGATCGCGAGGTCCGGCCGCTCGCGAATCGCCAGCTCACTCGCCTCGGCCCCGTCGGCGGCCTCTCCGATCACCTCGATGTCGGCCTGGCGCTCGAGCAGCAGGCGAATTCCCGAGCGGACGATCCCATGGTCGTCGGCGATCAGAACCCGCATCGGCTCAGCCGTCGAGTGTCGGGATCGAGGCGCGCATCGGCTCAGTCTGCCAAGTCGGCGCGATCCCCCTCGGGGATCCGCAAGCGCACGGTCGTGCCCCGCTCCGGCCGCGACTCGATTGTCAGCACGGCGCCGATCAGCAGCGCTCGCTCCCTCATTCCGGCGATGCCGAGGCCGCGCTCGGATTCCTCGAAGGCGAAGCCGCGGCCGTCGTCGGCGACCTCGAGCTCGACCTCGTCCTGCGAGCGGCGCAGGGTGACGCCGATCCGTTTGGCGCCGCTATGCCGGGCGGCATTGGAGAGAGCCTCCTGGGCGACCCGGTAGACGACCAGTTGCACGTCGCTGTCGAGGCCCGCGAAGCTTCCCTGCTCGATCAGCTCGGCCTCGATCTCCGATTGGGAGATCTGCTCGACCTGTCCCGCGATCGCCGCGGCAAGGCCGAGGTCGTCGAGGGCGGTCGGCCGCAGCTGGCGGGCTAGGGAAAGGAGCTCGCGCATCGCCTGGTTGGCCAGCGCCTTGGTCGCCGCCAGCTCGGCCTCGAGCTCAGGCGGCGCGGCCTCGCGTGCGGCCTCCAGCCGCAGCAGGACGCCGGTCAGCGACTGGTTGACCTCGTCGTGGAGGTCGCGCGCCACGCGGGCTCTCTCCTCCTCCTGGGCTCGCAGGGCGGCGCTGCCCGCCCGCCGCCGTTCGGCTTCCAGCCGGCTCATCATGCGCAGGAAGGCGAGCTCGATGCGCTCCACCTCCTCGATCTCGCCGACGCCGTCGATCGAGCGCGGCAGGACCGGCCCCGGCCGGCTGAGGTCCACCTTCTCCATCTCCTCGATCAGGCGCTCCAGGGGAGTGAACCTGCGTCGCAGCACGATCAGATTGGCGAGCAGGCTGACCGTGCCGGCGGCAATCGCGACGGCGACGACGCTCGGCGTGCTCAGGTTGCCCGGCCCGGCAAGCGCGATCGCCAACCCGACGGCAAGGCAGACGAGCACCGCGTTGAGCGTCAGCACCTGCGCGAATAGGCCACGGCGTCGCACCCGCCAAGCCTAGTTTCTTGGGTGGCCCGTGACTCGGATACAGGGGTTTTCCCCTATGGCCAAGGCCGCGGCCGGCCGTGATACTTCCGCCAGGCAAACCAACCCTGAGGAGCGAGAGGCATGACGACCACGCGACAGTCCACTTTCGGCGCCACCCTGCGCACGACGATCCTGCTGGCCACGCTTTCCGGCCTTTTCGTAGTCATCGGCTTTGCCATCGGCGGATCCAGCATGGCGCTGGTCTTTCTCGGGATGGCCGCGCTGATGAACATGGGCTCCTACTTCTTCAGCGACAAGATCGCGCTGAAAATGAGCCGCGCCAAGCCGATCGAGGAGTCCGAGGCCCCCCGGCTCTACCAGATCATGCGGGAACTGACGACTCGCGCCGGCCTGCCGATGCCGCGCCTCTACATGATCCCCCAGGAGCAGCCCAATGCCTTCGCCACGGGCCGCGACCCCAAGCACTCGGCGGTTGCCGTCACCCAGGGGATCACCAAACTCCTCTCCGAGGACGAGCTGCGGGGCGTGCTCGCGCACGAGCTCGCGCACGTCAAACACCGCGACATCCTGATCCAGTCGGTCGCAGCAACGATCGGCGCCGCGATCACCTACCTCGGCTACATGCTGATGTGGTTCGGCGGCGGCGACGACAACGACTCGCCGCTCGGCCTGATCGGAGTCCTGGCGATGGTCCTGCTGGCGCCGATCGCGGCGGCGATCATCCAGCTCTCGATCTCGCGCCAGCGCGAGTACGCGGCCGACGCCGGCGGCGCCGCGATCTGCGGCAACCCGGAGTCCCTGGCGAGCGCGCTCCTGCGCCTCGAGCAGGGCGCGGCGGCGATCCCGATGCAAGTCAACCAGGCCGCCGAGCCGCTCTACATCGTCAAGCCCTTCAAGGGCGGCGGCATCGCTGGGCTCTTCTCGACCCACCCGCCGATCGAGGAGCGCGTCAAGCGCCTGCGCCAAATGCGCCCCAGCCTCGTCTGAGGCGGCGCAATCCCCGCCCCCGGAAGGCGGTCCGGTTCTCCGGGCCGCCTTCCTTCTGTCGCTATACTTTTTGAAGTAAAGCCGGATCGGAATTCAGGTATTTAGGAGAAGCATGGCTACTGGCGCACAGACGACGCAGCAGGTCGAGGAGATTGAGGCCTTCGAGGCCGCGGAGGAGCTCAAGGACGGCGACGTCGTCCTGATCGACACCCGCGAGCCCCACGAGTACCAGGAGGCCCGCCTCGAGGGCGGCAAGCTGGTGCCCCCGGGGCTGCTCGCCGACGAAATCGAGTCGGCGGCCCCCGACAAGTCCGCCCGCACGATCCTCTACTGCCGCAGCGGCAACCGCTCCTACAAGGCCGCCGAGCAGATGCAGGCGCTCGGATACGAGAACGTCGCCTCGATGGCCGGCGGCATCCTGGCCTGGCAGGAGCAGGGGCTGCCCGTAGTCGCCGCGGAGGGCATGAGCGCCGAGCAGCGCGACCGCTACTCCCGCCACACGCTGCTGCCCGAGGTCGGTGTCGAGGGGCAGCTGAAGATGCTGAACGCGAAGGTGCTGCTGGTCGGTGCCGGCGGCCTCGGCGCCCCGACCGCCCTCTACCTCGCGGCGGCCGGCATCGGCACGATGGGCCTCGTCGACGACGATGTCGTCGACGCCTCCAACCTGCAGCGCCAGGTGATCCACAACACCGAGCGGATCGGGATGCCGAAGACCGAGTCGGCGCGGCGCACGATCGAGGCGCTCAACCCGGATGTCAACGTGGTCGAGCACCAGGGCCGTCTCGACGCCTCCAACATCGTCGAGATCATCGGCGACTACGACGTGATCGTCGACGGCGCCGACAACTTCCCCACCCGCTACCTGCTCAACGACGCCTCGGTGCGGCTGCGCAAGCCGGTCGTCTCGGCTTCGATCCTCAGCTTCGACGGGCAGATCTCGACCTTTGTCCCCTTCGAGGGCCCCTGCTACCGCTGCCTCTACCCGACGCCGCCGCCGCCCGAGCTGGCGCCGAGCTGCTCGGCCAACGGAGTGCTGGGCGCAATGGCGGGCACGATGGGCCTGCTGCAGGCCAACGAGGTGCTGAAGCTGGTGCTGGGGATCGGCGAGCCGTTGATCGGCCGCCTGCTCCTTTTCGAGGCGCTCGGCACCCGCTTCACCGAGCTCAAGGTGCGCCGCGACCCCGAGTGCCCGATTTGCGGCGAGAACGCGGCGGAGATTCCGGACTCCGAGCTCGGCAAGTTCCCCGACTACGAGCTTTTCTGCGCCGGTTGAGCGAGGCCGTTGCGCCTTGAATAGGATCGCGGCCTAATGGCGACTGTTCGCATCCCACCGGTGCTGCGCCCGCAGACTGGCGGCCAGCCGGAGGTCGAGGCCGGCGGCGACACGGTCGGCGAGGTGCTGCGGGCCCTTGCCGAGGCTCACCCCGCCACCGAGGCGCAGCTCTTCGGCGCCGAGGGCGACCTGAACCGGTACGTCAACGTCTACCTCAACGATGAGGACGTGCGGGTGCTCGATGGCCTGCAGACCGGGGTCTCGGATGGGGACACGGTCGTCATCCTGCCGGCGATGGCCGGCGGCTGAACGCCACCATCCCCGCGCAGGCCGAGCGCCACCACCCCGCGCAGATACCGCCCTATACTTTTTGAAGTAATGCTGAAGGGTGTTGAGAACCGGCCCTGCGGAGGGCGCTTTGGCGACATCGTCGAGTCGATCGGCAATACGCCCCTGGTCGAGCTTCCCCGCCTCTCTCCAAAGCCGGAGGTGCGGATCTACGCGAAGCTCGAGGGGCACAACCCGACCGGCTCGGTGAAGGACCGGGTGGCGAAAGCGATGATCGAGGCCGCCGAGGCCGAGGGCCTGATCGCGCCGGGGCAGACGATCCTCGAGCCGACCTCGGGCAACACCGGCATCTCACTGGCGATGATCTGCCGCCGCAAGGGCTATCCGCTGAAGGTCGTGATGCCCGACAACGTCACCGAGGAGCGCACCCAGCTACTGCGCATGTATGGGGCGGACATCGTCTACTCGGAGGGGCCCAAGGGCTCCAACGGGGCGGTGGAGGTGGCGCTGGAGATGGCCGAGGACTCCCGCTACTACATGCCCTACCAGTACGGCAACGAGGCCAACCCGCGGGCTCACTACGAGGGAACCGCGGCCGAGATCCTCGAAGAGCTGGACGACGTGGCGGCCTTCGTCGGCGGCCTCGGCACCGGCGGCACGCTGATGGGCAACGGGCGGCGGCTGAAGGAGGCCAATCCCGAGACGCTCGTCGTCGCCGCCGAGCCGATGCAGGGCGAGCTGGTGCAGGGCCTGCGCTCCCTCGACGACGGCTTCATCCCGCCGATCATCGACCTCTCCCTTCTGGACCGCAAGATCATGGTCTCCAACCGCGACGCGATCGTCTGGACGAAGCGCCTGCTCGACGAGGAGGGCGTCTTCGCCGGAGTCTCATCCGGCGCGATCGCCGCGATCGCCGCCCGCATCGCCGGTGAGCTGGACGGGCGGCAACGTCGTCTTCCTGATCCCCGACGACGGCTGGAAGTACCTCTCCTCCGGCGTCTACACAAAGCCGATCGAGGAGATCGAGAACCTGGACTCCACCGTCTGGTGGTAGGGCGCCTCGTCGCTGGGATTTGTTGCTCGCCGTGATCTCGGCTGTCACCTTCGACTTCTGGAACACGATCGCGCAGGTGCCCGCCGGCGCGATGGTCGAGGCCCGCCGGCGCGCGGTGGCCGCGGCGTGTGACGCCTGCGGAGCGGAGGTCGAGCCCGCCGCGCTCGGCAAAGCCCTCGAAGAAGTCCGGCTCCATTGGGAGGAGTCGTGGGCGGCGGGGCGGCATCTGCACCCCGGAGAGGGCGCCGAGATGCTCACACGCAGCCTCGGCATCCAGGAGGAGGGCCGCGAGGCCGTTGCCGCGGCTTTTCTGGGCGCCCTGGACCAGGCACCGCTTGAACTCCCGCCAGATATCCACGCCTGCCTGGAAGCGCTGCAAGAGCGCAATCTCGCCCTGGGCATCGTCTGCGACGCCGGCTTCAGCGGCGGCGAGGTGCTGCGGGGCCTGCTCGATCGCGAAGGCCTCCTTCGACATTTCCAGGGCTGGGGCTTCTCCGACGAGGTCGGCCATTACAAGCCTGCTCCCCAGATCTTCGAAGCGGCGCTGAGCGCGCTGGGCGCGCGGCCGGAGCAAACCCTCCACGTCGGCGACCTGCGCCGCACCGACGTCGCCGGCGCCGCGGCGCTCGGCATGAAGACGGCTCGCTACACCGGCATGCAGGACGACGCCGACCCCACCGCCGAAGTCGAGGCCGACTTCGTCCTCGAGAGCCACCTCGAACTCCTCGACGTGGTCGCCCGGCTCAGGCGCGAGTAGGACCGGCCGGCGGCAAGTGCCGTCCGCTAGCCTCGCCGGCGATGCGCATCGCCCAGAGCCTGATCGACGAGATGGTCGCCCACGCGCGGGAGGACCTGCCCAACGAGTGCTGTGGTCTGATTGCCGGTCGCGGACGGGGTAGCGACACCATTTATCCGATGAGAAACCGAGTTCGAAAGTCCTCTGCGGTACAGACTTCACAGCTAGCGACAATCTCGGGTCAGTGAAGAGATGCGTAAGGCCGGACGAGGAGACAGTTGGGGTCTATCACTCCCATACCAAAACCCCCGCATATCCCTCGCAGACAGATCTGAACGAGGGCAAGCCTGGCCGCAGTTGGTGTATGTCATCGTTTCTCTAGCCGACCCTGAGTCGCCCGACGTCAAGGGCTATTGGCTGAAGGATCTGAAGATCGCCGATGCGAAGCTCTCGATCTCCTAGCCGCAGCCTCATGGCTCCGACACGACCGCCCACGGCGGCGGTCGGGGCTTGGGCGGCGATGAGGGAGGCGGAGGCGGAGGAGGGGGCGGCGGCAAGCTGGTCAAAGTTGCCTACGCCTCCAACCAGGCGGAGGCGGAAATGATCCAAGGCCTGCTCTCCGAGCACGGAATCCCCAGCATGTTGAAACGAGCGCCCGGCTTCGATGTGCCGGACTTCCTCGCTGCCGGCCCACGGCAGATCTTCGTTCAGGAATCGGTTGCCGAAACCGCCCGAGAGGTACTCGCCGGGACTCCCGGCACCGATTAGCTCGATGAAATAGCCGCGCTGGCTCCAATGCATCCAAAGCCGTAGCGTTCGTGGCATGCCTCGCAGTGACGAGCCCCGGGCAAATCGCGATCCGGCTGAGATCGAGCGCAAGCTGGCGTTCCTACAAGAGCCACACATTGCTCCATTGACTACTTTCGTCAAGCGCTTGTGTATGTCGCACCCGGGGGCGGCAATTCCGTATTTCGATCCCACTGAGGCTGGGGTGAACGCGACGATGCTCTGTCTTTTCGAGGCTCCGGGGCCGAAAGCAGCACCACCAGCCGGCTCTGGCTTTGTTTCGGCGGATAACAATGATCAGACGGCGCAGAACATGTGGCTGCTTTTACAAGAGGCCGAGATTGACCGAGCTTCGGAATATGTCGCTTGGAATGTCGTTCCCTGGTATGTCGGAGACAGCGGGCGCATAAGAGCCGTTCGCGGGGCTGACCTAGCGGATGCGAAGCTGGCAACCGAAGAACTGCTCGGGTTGCTCCCGGAGGTGCGAGTAGCGGTCCTCTGCGGCAAGGCGGCGGCACGTGCTTGGGAGCGAATTGGTGCTCCGCTTGACGCGGTAAAAGCGCCCCATCCGTCGCCACGAAACATGAACAGCCGCCCGTGGGTGCGCGACGAAATTCGTGATGCGCTTATCGAGGCCAAGAACCGTGCTCGGCGTCGAACCCAGGAGCCTCTGCGCCCGTGAGCGATCAGCTCGTTGGTGATCTCGCGAAGGCCATCGACTCCGCTGCGGCAGCTTTTAACGGGCGTGGTTCAGAGATCAAAGAGCGGGAGCTTGAGATGGCCCTTGAGGCCACGCTCTGGGCTCAAGGGTACGAGCCCCGCCGCCAGCTTCGAGTTCGTCTCACAGAGACTTGGAATGGCCGTGTCGGCGGAGTAGATCTTGCGATTGATCTCGAAGCCGGGCCCGCTCTAATTGAGCTGAAGTGGGACTCCGCGACGCTCGCGGCCTGTGCCTGGGACGCAGTGAAGCTCGCTGCCGCACTGCAGGCTGGCGAGGCCCAGCACGCCTTCCTGATTGCTGGGTCTCCGGTCTCGGGTGGCTTTCAGGGCAATGAGCTCCTTGAGACGGCTGAGTTTGATCCAGTCGACCTACGCGTCCGCTACGCCCGGGAGTTCGACTATTGGAAACGCGATGTCAAGAACCACCCTCTGCTGGTTCCCCGGCGCTGGCACCTCGAGTTAAAGCACGCTGCGAAGCTGGAGTTCAAGGGAGCGCCTTGGCAGATCCGCCTGGCTGAGCTCGAACTGATGAACACTCACCTCGTGCCTTTCGAGTGAGAACTGGCCGACCCGACCGCTAGCTGGCTAGGATCGAAACGTGGCGGAGCTGGAAGTGCATCGTGCTGGTGTTGCTCAATTCGAATCAGCCACCGTGCTAATGCCTGAATTGCTGGGAAGGCTTCTAGCGGCGCCTGCCGCTCCGAGGAACGAGCACAAGAAGATCCCGAAAGTTCCCGGGATTTACCTGTTTTCGGAGAAGCAGCCGATCTACGTAGGACAGACACGCAACCTGCAAACCCGACTGCGGAACCACACTTCGGCCAAAGCGACTGAGAACCAAGCCTCCTTTGCTTTCCTTATTGGCAAGGAGTCGGCCGAGCAGGCAGGACTGGACCTCGAGCAAACGCGCAAGGTCCTCGAGGCTGACCCTGACTTTGCCGAACACTTCGCCGAAGCCAAAACCCGCGTGGCCAAAATGGACGTTCGCTGGATCGAGCTCAATGACCCGATCGAGCGCACCCTGTTCGAGATCTACGCGGCCCTGGCCCTGAATACAGTCGCCTTCAACAGCTTCGAGACGCACTGAGACCCCCTGCTTTTAGGCACCATCCGTTCGACCGACGACTTCGCCTTTCCAGCTTTGAGTGCCCTAGACCGGACTGGGTCGGACGATCTCGCGCAGGTAGTCGCGCCAGGCCGACTCGACCTCGCTCATGCGGGCTTCGAAGGCGGCTTCGATCGTCGGCGCCGGACCGCCCGGCAGCAGCCGCAGCGCCAGCCGCTCGCAGGCGTCGGCTCCGCGTTCGGTCTCCAGCAGGTCGAAGATCGTCCCGCCGAGGATCACCGCGTCGCGGCGAGAGGGCGGGAAGGAGGGCCGGGAGCTCTCCCGCAGGCGCCGGATCACGGCGGGGCGGTAGAGGCCGACCTGGCGGGCGAAGTACTGGGCGCCGCCCTCGGCCAGCCAGGCCCAGCCCAGGTAGCGGACAAACCGGCGCGGCGTCCAGGACGGGGGCAGGGCGGGATTGTTGGCGCCGATCACGAGCTGGGCATAGAGGCGCTCCGCCGTGCCGCGCAGCGCCTCGCGGGAGTCCTCGCCGCCGGCGCGGCGCTCCATGTGGGGGTCGTTGAGGACGTGGAGCTCGGTCGCCATCGGCCATCCGGCCAGGTAACGGCGCCCGGCGGGGGCCGCCGACCAGCGGGCGGCGGGCAGGAAGGGGTGCGCCATCGCCAGCCAGGCGGGATTGGTGTGGACGACGACGGTGATTTCGCCCGGCACCAGCTCGAAGCGATCCTCGAGCCGCAGCCGCAGCTCCTCCATACGATCGAGCGTGCGCTCGGCGAAGGCGGTGTCGCCGCTGTCGTGGCGTGCGGTGAAGCTGAGCGAATGCGTCTCCACCCACGGCATCTAGGGCCGTCCTGCTTGGCCGGGCGGCCTAGACCAGTACAGGCTCACTGGCCGAGCAGACCGACTGGATCTCCTGCCGGGCGCGGTCAAACTCGTCGTCTGCCATCACCGGAGTTCCCTCGAAGGGAAGTTCGCGGTCGATTTCGACCCAGGAGCGGCAGCCGTGGTACTCGTCGCGCACCCGAACGGTGACGGGGCGAGGGATCCGGTGGACTCTCAGCAGCAGGATGTGCAGCGGATGGCGCCGCTTCCAGTTGAGCCGCTTCTCGGCGTAGTCGGGAGTCCAGACGTAGAAGGGGGAGAGGCTGTCGACGATGCGCGGGTCCGTGATCGTCAGGTGGTCCGTGACCTCGGCCCAGGCGCGCAGGCGTACCCGGTCCGGCTGCGCGATGCCGCCGTCCTGGATCAAGGCCCGCGGGGGCGGCTCCTCGTCCGGCCAGACACCCTCCTCGAGGGCGCGGCGCAGCTCGGGGTGGTGGGACTCGCGCACCAGGTTGTTCTGCTGGTGGTCGAAGGTGGGGTAGAGGAAGAAGCGCTCGTGCTCGAGCTCGAAATGCTTGTTCTCCTCGCGAATGCCCCCCTTACGCAGGGTGAGCAACTGCTCGCCCTCGGCGAGCGCGCGGACCGTTACGGCCCATTCCTTGAAAGCGATTGGCATCGGAAGTTGTACCTAAATGAGGTTGATGAAACGGGGAAGGTTGAGTGCTGCCTATAGACAGGGAAGCGCCTCGCACCCTGTCTGGGCGGGGAAGCCGCCCGAATTCGGCATTCTAGACGAGCGCAGCGGAATAGCCAACTATGTGAACACTGTCACTTAAGGGAAAGCGGCCATTTTGGGCGCTTCAGCGCGCCCCTCGGCTCACACCAGGAGCGACCTCTGTTCGGACGCCCCACGCCCAGGAGCGGTCATTGCTCGGGATCGGTCCGAGCGCCGAGGCCGCCGCCGCCAGGTGTTTCGATGCGCAGGACGTCGCCGCTCGCCAGGCTTCCCTCCGCCTTGCCGGCAAGCGGCTTGCCGTTGAGTGAGTTCCGGCCCGCCGCGCCGTCCTGTCCTCCCTCGCGGCCGCGAGGAGGGTGGCGGCGACGCTCGCTGATCAGCGTGTATTGCATTGGAGCCAGGGCTTCGATCTCCCGCACCAAGCCCTCGCCGCCGGCGCGCCGCCCCCGGCCGCCGCTGCCGCGGCGAAGCGAGAGCTCCCGCACGCGGAGTGGGAACTCCGTCTCCAGCGCCTCGACCGGCGTGTTGAGGGTATTCGACATCGCGACGTGGATCGCGCTTGGGCCATCGGCATCGGGGCAGGCGCCCTGGCCGCCGCCGAGCGTCTCGTAGTAGGTGAAGCCGCGGTTGGCGAGGGTGAGGTTGTTCATCGTTCCCTGTCCCTGGGCTGGGATCGGGCGGGCTCCCCCCATCGCGGCGATCACCAGATCGGCGACTCGGCTCGAGGTCTCGACGTTGCCGGCGGCGACGGCGGCCGGAGGCCGGGCGTTCAGCAGGCAGCCCGGCGGGGCGATCACCTCGATTGGCCGGTAGGCCCCCGCCGAGGGCGGCGCGTCGGGATCGGTGAGGGCTCGGACGGCGAAGAAGGCGGCCGATTTCGTCACCGAGATCGGGCAGTTGAGGTTGCCCTCGATCTGCTCCGCGCTGCCGCTGAAATCGAGCCTCAGGCTCTCGCCGCAGATCGTCGCCTCAACCCGCAGGTTGACGTCACGGCCTCCCTCGCCTCGATCGTCCTCGAGCACGTCGGTTGCCGCGTAGCTGCCGTCAGGCAGCTCGGCGAGGGCGGCGCGGGTGCGGCGCTCGGCGTAGGCGAGGATCTCCGCCATCCCGGCCCGCAGCTTCTCGCGGCCGTGGCGCTCGGCCAGCTCGGTTAGGCGGGCGGCGCCAATCCGGTTGGCGGCACCCTGGGCGCGCAGGTCGGCGAGGCGCTGCTCGGGAGAGCGCATCTGTGCCGCGAGTTCCCTGAGCTCACGCATCCCGGCGGGGGTCGGAGGGATCACGACACCCTCCTCGGGGAGGGTCGTCGAGTTGGCCGGCATGCCTCCCGGGGTCGGGCCGCCGACGTCGGCGTGATGAGCGCGGGAGGCAGCGAAGCCGGTCAGGGTGCCGCCGACGAAGACGGGGGAGATCAGCGTTATGTCCGGCAGGTGGGTGCCGCCGCGGTAGGGGTCATTGAGGATCCATGACTCTCCCGGTCGCTGGTCGAGGTCGAGGACGGCGGCCACCGCGTCCGGCATCGAGCCGAGGTGGACCGGAATGTGCTCGGCCTGCATGACCAGCTCGCCCTCAGAATCGAAGAGCGCGGTCGAGCAGTCGTGGCGCTCCTTGATGTTGGCGGAGTAGGCCGAGCGAATCAGCGCCGCGCCCATCTCTTCGCAGGCGGCTCGCAGGCCGCCGATGAGGACCTGGAGCGTGATCGGGTCAAGGGCCATCGGCACCGACCCCCTCGCTCGCCGCTTCGCCTGCCGGGCTCGGGCGTTCGGCGATCACGGTGCCGGCGTCATCGACACGAGCCGACCATCCGGGCGGCACGACCAGAGTCGTCTCCGGCAGCTCGAAGACTGCGGGCCCGCGGGCGCTCGTCCCGGGCGCGGGCTCGCCCCGCAGCACCGCTGTCTCGACCCATTCACCGTCGAAGCGCACCCGGCGGGTGCTTTCGCGAAGGTGGCTGCCGCCGCCGGCCGCGGGCCTGAGCTTGGGCCCCGGCACGACCATCGCCAGGTGGATGTGGACGAGGACGACCTCGCCTTCGGGGTCGCGATGGCCGTAGCGCTCCTCGTGGGCCTGCTCGAAGCGCTCGACGAGGTCGGCCGGGTCGGGCCGCAGGCTGCCCGACACCGGAAGCTCGAAGGCCTGGCCCGCGTAGCGCAGCTCGTAGACCACCTCGGCCTCGGCGCTGGGTATCTCGCCGAGTGCGGCAACCAGTGCGTCGGCCTCGGCGGCGATCCTCGCGGCGCTGAGGTCGCCGCCGCTCAGCATCACGGTGCGCGCGGTGTCGCGGCGGCGGCTCGATGCGCAGAGGCCAAGCGCCGAAAGAACGCCGCTGGCACGCGGGCAGAGCAGGCGGGCGATGCCAAGCTCGGCGGCAATGGCGGCGGCGTGCATCGGCCCGGCGCCACCGAAGGGAAGCAGGGCGAAGCGGCGCGGGTCGATGCCCCGCTCCACAGTGACCACCCGCAGCGCGCGGCTCATCTCCTGGTTGGCGACGCGGACGATCCCCTCCGCGGTCTCCAGCTCCTCGAGGCCCAGCGAGCGCGCCAGGGCGGCGATGGTCAGGCGCGCCGCCTCGGGGTCGAGGGCGACGCCGCCGGCGAGCTTCGAGTCCGGGGCGAGGTTGCCGAGCAGGAGGTTGGCGTCGGTGACCGTTGGCTCGCTGCCTCCGCGCCCGTAACAGGCCGGCCCGGGGTCGGCGCCGGCCGAGCGGGGGCCGACTCGCAGCGCGCCGCCCGGGTCGCGCCAGCCAATCGAGCCGCCGCCGGCGCCGACGGTATGGACGTCGACCATCGGCAGCTGGATCACCCTGCCGCCGATCTGGCGCGAGTCGGTCCGCCTCACCTCGCCGTCCTCGATCACGCAGACATCGCACGAGGTGCCGCCCATGTCGAAGCCGAGCGCATTGCCGTCGCCGGAGACGGCGGCGAGGGCCCCGGCGCCCACCGCCCCGCCGGCCGGGCCCGAGAGCACGCTCCAGGCCCCGGCTCGCGCCGCGTCCTCGGCGCTGGCGACCCCGCCGGAGGACTGCATGACCACGGGTTGCGGCAGCCCCGCCGCCACCGCGGCTTCGCCGAGGCGGCCGAGGTAGCGGCCCAGTAAAGGAGAGAGGTAGGCGTCGATCGTCGTCGTCGAGCAGCGCTCGTACTCGCGAAAGCGCGGCAGGACCTCATGCGAGGCCGAGACGTGTACCTCCGGCAGCTCCCGACGCAGGTGCTCGGCGATGCGCCGCTCGTGGGCGGGGTCGAGATAGGAGAAGAGGAGGCAGATCGCGACCGACTCCGCTCCGGCCTCTCGCAGGGCCGCCGCCAGCCGTTGCTCCTCCCCGCTGGCGAGTGGCTCGAGGACTCCCTCCGCCCCAACGCGCTCCTGCGCCTCGAAGCGCAGCCTCGGCTCGACCAACGGCGCCGGCTTCGGAGTGCAGAGGCGATAGAGGTCGGGGCGGTCCTGGCGCCCGATCTCGAGCAGGTCGGAGAAGCCGCGGGTCGCGATGAGGGCGGTGCGGGCGCCGCGCTCCTCGAGCAGCGCATTCGTGCCGACGGTCATCCCATGCGCGAAGGCCTCGACGTCCCCGCCGCTCGCGCCGGCTCTTCGCAGCACCTCTTCGACCGTCCCGATCACCGCCACCGACTGGTCGTCTGGAGTCGTCGGCAGCTTCGCCGTGTAGAGGTCGGTGCCGTCGAAGAGGACGGCGTCGGTGAAGGTCCCGCCTACGTCGACTCCGAGCAGCACAGAGGCAAGCTACCCGGAGTGCTCGGCGGCGGTCATGGCCATTCTTCGCGGCGCGTCTTGCCGTCGGGGCCGAGGACGAGGTGGACGCCGTCCAGCTCTGGGTCGAGCCCCGGGAAGTCGGTTCGCAGGTGGCCGCCGCGGGACTCGCGCCGCTCCAGTGCGGTGGCCGCGATCGCGGCGGCAAGCGGATAGGGATCACCGAGCAGCTTTCCCAGCTGCTCGGCGCTGCGCAGCGGCCCGGCCAGGCGCCAGACCGCGTCCCGCGTGGCAGCCGTGGGCGGCTCGAAGCGCCACCCCGGCAGCGCCGGCGGCGTCGCGCCGCCGCTCTCCTGCAGCGCCGCCGCCGCGGCGCGCTCGCCGAAGACGAAGCACTCGCTGAGCGAGTTGGAGGCGAGCCGGTTGGCCCCGTGCAGGCCGGTGCAGGCGCACTCGCCCACGGCGTAGAGCCCTGGCAGCGAGGAGCGGCCCTCGAGGTCGACGGCGATCCCTCCCATCACGTAGTGGGCGGCGGGGGAGACCGGGACCGGTTCGGTGCCGGGCGCCAGGCCCGCCTCGGCGAGGGTCTCGAAGATGTTCGGGAAGCGGGCTGGGTCGAGGCTGCGCAGGTCGAGCTCGACGGCATCCGTGCCGTCGGCCTCGAGCCGCGCCAGGATCGCCGCGGTCACCGCGTCGCGGGCCGCCAGCTCATCGGTGAATCGCCGCCCGGAGGAATCGAGGAGCGTGGCTCCCTCGCCGCGCACGGCCTCGGTTATGAGCAGGCCGTCGAAGGGCGACCCCGGCAGCCTCAGCGCCGTGGGGTGGAACTGGCAGAACTCGAGGTCGGCGAGGTCCGCTCCGGCCGCCGCCGCCATCACGAGGCCGGCGCCGATCGCCCCTTTGGGATTGGTGGTGCGCTGCCACAGCGCCGCCGCTCCGCCGGTCGCCATCACCGTCGTCGTCGCGGCGATCGGGCCATCCTCGGTCAGCAGGCCGTGGCAGCGATCCCCATCGCTCCAAAGCGCCAGCGCCGAGGTTCGCTCGCGTACCTCGATCCGCGTCTCCGAAGCGACCAGCGCCGCCAGCTTCGAGGTGATCTCGTGACCCGTCTGACTGCCACCCGAGTGGACGATGCGCCGCCGCGTATGGCCGCCCTCCAAGCCCAGTGCCAGCTCGCCATCGGAGTCGATGTCGAAGACGATGCCCCGCGCGCGGAGCTCGTGCACCGCCCGTGGCGCCTCCTCGACCAGGGTCTGTACGGCCGAGGGACGGCAGAGGCCCCGTCCGGCGGCGGTGGTGTCGGTCGCGTGCCGCGCCGGCGAGTCGCCCGGCTCCAGTGCTGCCGCCAGCCCCCCCTGGGCCCAAAAGCTGGCGCTCTGCGAGAGCGGCGTGCGGGAGATCAGGCAGACGGAGCCGCCACGCTCGGCGGTGCGCAGGGCGGTCCAGAGGCCGGCCGCGCCGCCGCCGACCACGGCGACGTCGAACTGGCCGTTGGGGCCTATTGCCGCGCCTCTCGGTGGATCGCCTCTACCTGGTGCCGCAGCCACTCCGCCGCCGCTCCTTTTACGCGAGCCTGCTCGTCGCCGACCTGTTTCTCCGCTTCGGCGGCGCGCTGCTCCGCCAGCCTCACTCGCTCCTCCGCCGCCTCGACCTGGGCCTCGATTTCCCCTAGGCGGCTCTCCGCGCCGGAGATCGCCCTCTCCTTCTCCTCGCGCGCCTGGCGAATTTTCTGCTCGTAGCTCTCTTTCAGCTCCTCGGCAGCTTCGGCGGCGCGCAGGCGCTCCTTCTCGAGGTCCGCTTCCAGCGCTCTGATCTCAGCCGTTGCCCGCTTCTCGGCCGCCGCCGAAGAGTCCGCCGCCTCGCGCAGCCGCCGCGCCGCTTCCTCCACCTGGGCGCTGAGGTCCTGGCTGGCCGGTGTGCTGCCCTGCTCGCTCATTGACGCAATCTATTACCGCAGGCATCGACGACGTCGCGGTAGGCCACCGCGGTCCGCTCCGCCATGCGGGCCGCGGACAGGGTTGCGGCCCGGGCGGCGCCCTCGATGCGAGGGTCCTCCGCCTCCAGGTGGGGGCGGGTGGCGGCGCTCCAGGACTGGATGTCGTAGGGGGCGCAGAGGGTGCCGGCGATGCCGCTGAGGGCGTAGGGAGCTATCCCCACCGGTGTCGAGAGAACGGGAACGTCGCAGGCCAGGGCCTCGACGCAGACAAGGCCGAAGCCCTCGTAATCGGAGGTGACGAGGACGGCGTTGGCGGCGTTGATCCAGCGGGGCATGTCGTCAGGCTCGATCGCGCCGCCGCTGAGCAGCTCCGCGCCGCAGGCCGCGGCGAGCTCGTTGGCGCGGTCGGCTCGCTTCTCCGGACGCCCTGGATTGGCGGGGAAGAGCAGGTAGCGGCCGTCGGGGTCGAGGCCGAGCTGCCGCCGCGCCTCGTCGCGCTCCAACCGTTCGAAGCGCTTCAGGTCGGGCCCGCAGGGCAGGACCGCGGAGCCCGGCACCGAGGGCAGGCCCGGACGGCCATCCTCTCGGGCGAAGAGCGCCCGTGAGACGGCGGCGACCAGATCGGCGCGCCATGCCAGCCGGTGGGAGAGGGGGCCGACGAGCCAATGGCGCACATCGGTGCCGTGGTAGCTGACGAGAAGCGGGCGAGCGCCGGCCAGCCGGGCACACCAGCCGGGCAGGCCGTAGTGGGCGTGGACGAGGTCGAAGCGCTCGCTCCGCAGCAGGCGGCGGAGCCGGCGGGTAACCGGGAGGTACTGGCGCGAGCCGGGCGGGAAGCTGAAGACCTCGACCTCGAAGCCGAGGCGGCGAACCTCCTCGACCTGGTCGCGCACCCAGCGCCCGCGCTGGGGAGCCGAGGCGTCGGGCTCGAAGTTGGTGACCACCAGCACCCGCATTGCGGCTGAGCGTATCCGGCCTTGGCGTTTTGGCTCCGAGGCGCTGTGAGCCCGTCGGCCGCCTACCGCCGCACGGCGCGATTCCGATGGCAGCCGCCCCTGCCGCGCTTGTGGCGGTGCTGGCCCTGGCGCCGCTTGATCTGCGAGCGCTGGCCGCGGCGCTTGCGGCAATTCGCCGTGCGCCTATCGAGTCGTACGGGGGCTTCGGCGGCTGCAAGGCTCGGCAAGGCGACGCCTTGCGCCGGCGGTCCGCCGCCTTGCGCCGGGGGTCCGCTATCAGGAGCCGGCGGTTCAGGGTTGGCCGAACGGTTCGCAAAAGGCTGATAGTCGCGGCAGGGCTGCCCCCGCAGCCCCGGGCAGGGCGGCAGGTCAGTCGGTGCTTCCACTCCCGGCACGACCGGAAGCAGGAGGTGCGACGGCATGTCGTCGCCATGGGCGATCGCGACCTCCGCCGTGCCCTCCGGCTCCGCCTCCGCGAAAGCCCAGATCGGCTGGGTGCCGCCGGGGGCGGCGATCGTCACCCGGATGCGCGAGCCGGCGCGGTAGGCGTGGCCCTCGTAGTAGAGCGGGATGGTCACCTCGGTGAAGCCGTCCGCAGGGAGCGGCGCGAAGTCGGATTCCCGCAGGCTCAGCACCGGCTCGAGCGGGGTGCTCTTCGCCGGGTCGAGCTTGCGCGCCAGGCCTCTTACCCAGCCGTTCTGCACGAAGGTCTCCTTGCCGTCGGGCCTGACCTCGCTGATCGTCGCCTGCAGGTCGGCGTTGGGCGCCGAGGAGCGGATCCACACGTTGACGGCGCCCGCGCCGATCACCGCCGTGTCGCCCTCCAGCGGATCGCTGAGATAGGAGACGGCGCTGCCCGGCGGGCTCTGTTCCCATTCGTACGCGGGAGTCGCGGTCCAGAGCCCCCCATCGCCGGCGGCGGTGTTGCCGGTGAAGTCCGTCGGCGGCAGCGCATCGGCGTCCCAGGTGAACCCGTCGGCGCCTAGATCGGCCGGCGGCTCTTCGCTCAGGCCGCCGCCCGGCGACAGGTACCAGGCCCTTGCCTCGGTCCCCGGGATCGGAAGCTGGTCGAAGGACGCTTCGAAGCCGGGATAGGGCTGGCCGGGCGAGAGGCCGGGCAGCCCGGGCAGGAGACCGCCGGCGCCGTTGTCGAACAGGACCGTGATCGGCTTCATCTCTTCGAAGGCCGCCAGCGCCCCCTCGTAGGTCGGCTGCAGCTGGATCGGATCCGGGGGAAGGAAGACGCCTTGTATCCCCATCGCTTCTTCGTAGATCACGGGCGCGGCGGCTCGGATCGCCGCCGAGGCAAGGATCGGCGGCCGTTTCGCGACGTAGAGCTGGAGGAAGTCGTACCAGCGGTTGAACGTGACCGGGGCCAGCGAGTCCACGTGGGTTCCGTTGGTGAAGGTGAACCACTTGCGGTCCGTTCCGGTGAAGCGCTTCGCGAGGGTCGGGCAGTGGCCGCCGGTCTGCTCGTCGGTCCACTGGCAGGCCATGAAGGTGGGTACCTCGATCTGGTCGACGAAGGTCACCGGGGCGAGCGGGTCGGCGACCTCGGGGACGTAGTGGTCGTTTTCGTCGATCTTTTTGATCAGGTCAGCCGCCTCCGGGTGCAGCGCCTGGTTTGCCGCGCAGGTCTGGTCGCCCTCCTGGATGCGTTTGTAGGCCCAGGCCTGGCCGTGGCCCTCGGATGCGGGTTCGGCGTCGTGCACCCGCTCTTTGGCCCACTCGACCGCGAACCCGGTGTTGAGGATGCCGCCCGGGTAGAGCGTCGTCTGGGTGCTGTCGATCACCGAGAGCGGCGAGATCGCGGCCAGGTTCGGCGGCTGCGTCGCGGCGGTGAAGAGCTGGCTGATCCCGCCGTAGGAGATCCCCATCATCCCCACTTCGTTGTGCAGTACCCATGGTTGGTTGGCGATCGTCTCGACGACGTCGTAGCCGTCGAGGCTCTGCAGCGGCTCGAAGAAGTCGAACGCGCCACCCGAGCAGCCGGTGCCGCGCATGTTGACGTCGACGACCGTGAAGCCCATCAGGTTGGCGATGATCGATATCCCGCTCTGGGGCCCGGCCGGGTCGGCGTACCCGTAGCCGGAGTACTCGATCAGGGTCGGGGTCGGGCCGGCCGGCAGCGTCGGTAGCTCGACTCCCGGCAGCACCTTGGTCACGTCCTGCGGCGGATGGACGTAGATCGCCAGCTCGGTTCCGTCGCGTGTGGTCAGGTAGCCGTAGCCGCTTTCCGGAATCGACTGCCCGTAGAAGTCGGTGCTGGGCGGCTCGGACGCGCTCGTGAGGACCTGAAGCGGTTCGGACATCGCGCCCTCGGCACCGACGCGGTAGCCGCCGCCCGGCGTCACCTTCCGAAAGAGGACCCCGCCGAGCTCGTTGGCGCTCCTCGTCTCGACCTCCTGACCCGAGCTGCCGAATAGGGACACCGCGGCGCCCGGGCTCAGTCCCGTCGCATAGACCTGTTCGACGCTGCCGTGTGCCTCGAAAGACGGCTCGGGCTCTTCGGCGGCGCCGGCGTCCGCGGCGGCCACCAGCCAGATGAGCAAGGCGCAGCCGAGTGCCGCCCACCCCAGGGCTTTGGCCTCCCGTCGAAAGCCATCAAGATTTTTGATCTTACCCATGACTGGGGTTCTATCATACTTATTATCGGGTAATCCAATTTACGTTGGGTGTACTTCCATGGCCCGCGAACTTTCGTTGCAGTAAGGGCTCGAAACCGGCACAGCGGCGTGTTGATCGGCGATTGGCTCCAGCCGAGCATCCATCGAAACCGCGGAAGAGGAGGTTTCGATGATCTATGCGTTGATGGGCTACCTGCATGTCGCGATCGCCCGGAGGGTCCAGGCGATCCAGTCGCTGGCCGGCGAGCGGGGGCAGGGGACGGTCGAGTACGTCGGCCTGATCCTGCTCGTCTCGCTGCTGATGGTGGGGATGGTGGCGGCGATGAAAGGGTTTAACGGCAAACAGGGGCAGGAGCTGGCGGGCGTGATCGTCGACAAGATCAAGGAGGCGGTCGAGAAAGTCACGTTCAAATAAAGGTGGGAGAGGCGGGGGTGGTGACGGCGCCACCCCGCCACTCTTCGACGCGTCGTGACAGACTCGCGGCCATGCCCGCCTCGCGCAGCTACGACCGCGCCCCGGCAGACATCCGGCCGGTGACGATCGAGCCCGACTTCGTCGCCACCGCGGACGGCTCGGCACTGATCACCCTCGGCAAGACGAAGGTCATCTGCACGGCGTCTGTGAACGAGAAGGTTCCTCGCTGGATGGAGGGCCGGGGCAGCGGCTGGGTGACCGCCGAGTACGCGATGCTGCCGGCCTCCACCGGCGACCGCAAGGCGCGCGACGTCTCGAAGGGCCGCCAGGACGGCCGCGGGGTGGAGATCCAGCGCCTGATCGGCCGCTCGCTGCGCGTCGTCGTCGATTTCCAGGCCCTTGGCGAGCGCAGCGTCTATGTCGATTGCGACGTGCTGCAGGCCGATGGGGGTACCCGCTGCGCCGCGATCACCGGCGGCTACGTGGCCCTGTGGTTGGCGCTGCAAAAGCTGGTCGATGCCGGCGTCATCAAGGAGATGCCGCTCAACGGATCGGTGGCCGCGGTAAGCGCCGGCATGGTCGATGGACGGGCGCTATGCGACCTCGACTACTCCGAGGACTCGGCCGCCGAGGTCGACGCGAACGTCGTCATGACGGGCGAGGGCGGCCTGGTCGAGGTGCAGGCGACAGCCGAGCGCACGCCGCTCTCACGGGCCTCGCTCGACGAGCTGCTCGGCCTGGCCGAGATGGGCATCGAGCGCCTGCGGCAGGTACAGGAGCGAGTCACCGGAGCTTGATCTTCGCCACCGGCAACAGGCACAAGCTCCGCGAGCTCCGCGAGCTGCTGCCCGGCGTCGAGCTGGCAGCGCTGCCGGAGGGGGTCGAGCTGCCCCCTGAGGACGGCGACTCGTTTGCCGAGATCGCCCTGATCAAGGCGCGGGTGGCGCATTCCGCAACCGGGGAGGCGGCGGTCGCCGACGACTCCGGCATCGAGGCGGCCGGCCTCGGCGGCCGGCCGGGTATCTATTCGGCTCGCTTCGGCGGCGAGGGCGCGAGCGACGAGGAGAACCTGGACAAGCTCCTGCGTGACGTGGCGGCCGCCGGCGATGAGCGGGGAGCGGCCTACGTATGCGCCCTCGCCCTGGTCGAAGAGGATGGCGCCGAGCATGTCTTCGAAGCTCGTTGCGAGGGCCGCCTGGCCGAAGAGCCGCGCGGCGAGGGAGGCTTTGGCTATGACCCGGCGTTCGTTCCCGAGGCCACCGGGACGGAGGACAATCGCACGATGTCGGAGCTGAGCCAGGCAGAGAAGAATGAGATCAGCCACCGGGGCCAGGCGGCGAGATTGCTGGCCAGGCATCTGGGAATCGCCGAGGCCCCGGCGCAGCGATGATCCGGACGAAAAGCGGCGCGGCGGCTCTCTCGATTGCGTCCAACGCGATCCTGATCGCGATCAAGCTCGCCGCCGGCGCGATCACAGGCTCGATCGCGATCATCACCGAGGCCGTCCATTCGTTCATCGATCTGGTCGCCTCCGTCATCGCTTTCGTCTCCGTCCGCAAGGCCGACGAGCCGGCTGACGCCGAGCACCCCTACGGCCACCAGAAGGTGGAAAGCCTGGCGGCGGCGATCGAGGGGATGCTGATCCTGGTCGGCGCCGGGATCATCATCTACGAGGCGACGCACCGGCTGGTGGTCGGCGCCGAGGTTGAGACGCTCAGCGTTGGCCTGGCCGTGATGGCCTTTTCGGTCGTCGCCAATCTTGTTGTGTCGACGATCCTGTCGCGCCAGGCGAAGGAGCACGAATCGGCGGCGCTCGAAGGGGATGCCGCCCACCTGCGGACCGACGCGCTGACCTCGGCGGGAGTGTTTGCCGGCCTCCTGGCTGTGGAGCTCACCGGTGTGGTGGCATTCGACTCGATCACAGCCCTGCTCGTCGCGGCGGTGATCGTCGTTGCCGGCCTGCGCATCCTCAGGCGCTCCTCCGGCGTCCTCGTCGACGAAGCGCTGCCCGGCGCCGAGATGGACCGCATCGAGGCGGCCATCGCCTCGGCTCGCACGACGGAGGTCGCCGGCTATCACAAGCTGCGCGCCCGCCGGGCGGGAAATCGCCGCTATATAGACCTCCATGTTCAGTACCGCTCCGGCACCAGCCTCGAGCGCGCTCACGAGCTGGCCCACGCGATGCGCGCCTCGATCGAGGCCGCGATTCCCGGCGCCGAGGTCCTGATCCACGTCGAGCCCGAGACTTCCCTGCGCGACCCAACCCGAGCCCGCTCCGGCCCCTTCCGCGCCGGTTAGGCCGCCACCTCGTAGCAAAGCAGCCACGGGCTTATTCGAAGTGGAGGATTGCGGATTGATCCTTCCGCGGTTCCTTATATCCGCATAGCGAGCATTTCGCACCCCGGAAGGAGCGAAGGCACCGCGGCCAGCCGCCTCAAGGGCTCCGCCTGAAGAACCAATCAGCGAGCGTCACGATCTGATTCCTCGCGAGCGGCGCCGATATGGCGACTGCCGCCATCCCCGGACGCGAAGCGGAGGAGATGGCGGAACATAAAGAGCGTCACGATCTGATTCCTCGCGAGCGGCGCCGATATGGCGACTGCCGCCATCCCCGGACGCGAAGCGGAGGAGATGGCGGCCTACGGCGAGGGAAGTAAGTTGACGGCGGCGGCGAGGCCGACGGCGCTTACGGTGACGGTGTAGCCGGTGTAGCCGCTGATGGCGAAGAGAACCGCGGCGATCGCGCAGATGACGACGACTGTGATCCATGAGGCTCGGGCGAGGGACATAGAAAGGTATTTTCACGCAGATGGCCGACGGTGAGACGAACGAGGCGATTTCAGGCCAGGCGGCCGAGGGTGCGCTGGCCTACCTGACCGAGATGTCGCCCGACCTGCGGGGGGCCGCGATCCTCGGTTCTGAGGGCGCCGTCCTGGCCGCCACCTCCGAGCCAAGCCGCTGGCGCGAGGACACAGCCGCGCTCCTCGATGTCTCCGACCGCGCCGGCGGCGAGCCGGTCGAGCAGGTCCACATCGCAACCGAGCAGGGTGAGGTCTTCGCCCTGCGCCATGCCGGTCTGACCGCGGTCGCGGTGACCGAGCGCTTCGCCCTCGCCTCGCTGATGTTCTTCGACCTGCGCTCGGTCCTGCGCGAACTGGTGAGCGGGACGGCGGGAGGAGCGAGCTGATGCCGGTGAAGCCCCATCGCGTGCTGCTCGATCGCGTTTCGGCCTATGCCGACGAGGCCGCCGCCTACATGCGCCGCCGCCGGGTTTCCCGGCGGCCCTTTGCGCGCCTCTATTACGGCGGCGGCCGGGCCAGCGACCACGCCGCGGATTCCGTCGCCGGCGGCGAGCTCTTCGTTGCGGCGGGCCGGCTGATCGAGGTCGCCGGCCGCGAGCGAGGAGGGGGATGAGCGGCCCGGCGGGACCCGACCTGATCGACGCCGCTGTCGCCGAGCGCGTCCTCGCCAAGGCGCTCGCCGCCGGCGGCGAGTTCGCCGAGGTCTTCGCCGAACGTCGCGGCGGCCTGACGATGTCGATTGACGAGTCTCGTATCGAGTCGGTCCAATCGGGGGCCGAGGAGGGCGCCGGCGTCCGGGTCCTAAGCGGCGGCACCACCTACTTCGCCCATGTCGACGGCCTCGATCCCGCCGATCTGGAGAGGGCCGCCACCGAGGCGGCCGCGGCGCTGCGAGGGGAGCGAGCCGAGCCCCGGCCCCTGCGGGCGGTGGCAACGAGCCCGCAGCCGATCGCACAGCGCCCGGAGGACGTGGCCTCCGAGCGCAAGGCGGCGCTGCTGCGCGACCTCGATCAGCGGGGTCGCTCGCAGGGGGAGGAGGTGAGCCAGCTCGCGGCTTCCTACTCGGAGGTTCGCCGCCAGGTCACCGTCGCCAACTCCGAGGGCCTCCTCAGCGGCGATGACCGCACCCGCGTTCGCCTTGCCGCCCAGGCGGTTGCCCGGCGGGGCGAGTCGGTGGAGACGGGGATGGAGACCCTGGGTGCGCACCGCGGCTTCGAGCTGCTCGAGGACGACCCGGGCTCGGTGGCCGAGAGCGCCGCACGCAAGGCGCTGGTCCTGCTCGATGCCGATCCCGCCCCCGCCGGCTCGATGCCGGTGGTCGTGGGCGGCGGCTTCGGCGGCGTGCTCTTCCACGAGATGACCGGCCATGGGCTGGAGGCCGACCACGTGCAGAAGGGCGCCAGCGTCTACGCCGGCAAGCTCGGCGAGCCGGTTGCCAAGCCGCTGCTCAGCGCCTACGACGACGGCCGCCTGCCGGGCGAGTGGGGGACCGACGCGATCGATGACGAGGGGACCGCGACGCAAAAGACCCTCGTGGTCGAGGAGGGGCGGCTCTCGGCCTTCCTCTACGACCGGGTGCGGGCCGGCCGCGACGGCGTCGCCTCGACCGGCAACGGGCGCCGCGAGAGCTTTCGCCACCTGCCTATTCCCCGTATGACCAACACCTACATCGCTCCCGGAGATGCCACCCCCGAGGAGTTGATCGCGGAGGTGAAGAAGGGCTTCTACGCCGTTTCCTTTGCCGGCGGTCAGGTCGACCCGGCGACCGGGGACTTCGTCTTCGGCGTCTCCGAGGGCTACCTGATCGAGGCCGGCAAGGTGACAAAGCCCTGCCGCGGGGCGACGCTGGTCGGCAACTGCCTCGAGGTTCTGGCGGCGATCGACGCGGTCGGCGACGACTTCGAGATGAAGACGGGATTCTGCGGCAAGGGGGGCCAGCGCGTGCCGGTCGGGACCGGCCAGGGCCACGTCCGAGTCGCGGCGATGACTGTCGGAGGGACGCAGCTCTGATGAGCAAAGCGCAGCCCGTCGTTGACGCGGGCCTGGCGGCGAAGGCGGTGCAGGCCGCGCTTGCCGCCGGCGCCTCCGACGCCGAGGCCTATCTCTCCGAGGCCGTCGAGCGCGAGGTCCGCGCGCATGGCCGGGAGGTTGAGAGCCTGACCGCCGCCACGCAACGGGGAATCGGGTTGCGGGCATGGACCGGCAATCGGGTCGGCTACTCGTTTGGCACCGATCTGGAACAGGCGGGGATCGAGGCGCTCGCCTCTCGGGCCGCCGAGGCCGCCCGGGCCTGCGATGAGGACGAGTTCGCCGGGCCGCCGGCGCCCGGCGGCGGCCAGCTCACGTCCATGGAGTTGACGGACCCTTCCATCGCCGCCTGGTCGACAGCCGAGATCGCCGACCTGGCGCTCGAGGTCGAGCGGGCCGCCCTGGAGGCCGACTCGAGAGTCGCCGGCGTCGAGGCCGCCATCTACGCCGGCAGCTCCGAGCGCGTGGCTATCGCCTCTTCGACCGGCATCGCCGGCGAGTTCGAGGCCTCCAGCTGCTACGCCTACGTGCAGGTCCTGGCCCAGGGCGAGGGTGGCATCGAGACCGGCCTCGGCTTTGACCTCGCGCGCGGGCCGGCCGGCCTCGATCCGCGCGCAATAGGCGAAGAGGGCGCCGCCCGCGCGACGGCGATGATCGGCGCCGGCAAGCCCCCCTCCCGCTCGTGTCCCGTCGTCCTCGACCCGATCGTCGCCGCCAGCTTCGCCGGCTTGGTCGGCGGGATGGTGGGGGCCCACTCCGTGCAGCGCGGTCGCTCCCCGTTTGCCGACCGGCTCGGTGCCGAGGTCGCCGGCGAGGCATTTGCCCTGCACGACGACGGCACCGACCCCAGCGGCCCCGCCTCTTCGCCCTTTGACGACGAGGGGGTGCCAAGGCGCCGCACGGCGCTGATCGAGGGAGGGCGGCTGCAGGCCTACCTCTACGACACCTACACCGCCCGTCGCGGCGGGGCGGCCTCGACCGCCAACGCCGGCCGCTCCAGCTATCGCGCCCTGCCTGGCGTTTCCGCCTCCAACCTGGTCGTCGCCCCGGGGGAGCGCAGCTTCGAGCAGCTGCTGCAGGACGCCAGCGAGGGGGTCTTCGTCACCGACGTCGTCGGCCTGCACTCGGGCGTCAACCCGGTTTCAGGCGTTTTCTCGGTCGGCGCTTCGGGGCGGGCGATCCGCGGCGGCGAGCTCGCCGAGCCGCTGCGCGAGTTCACGATCGCCAGCGATTTGGTCTCCATGCTGCGCGCCGTGCGCGCCGCCGGCGCGGCCGGGCGCTGGGTCCCGTTTGGCGGTTCCGTCAACGCTCCGCCGCTGCTGATCGGGGAGATGGCGATCGGCGGCTCGTGACCTGACGCCGTGCCCGCTGTTAGGGTGCGGCCGTCTTCAAACCCGAGGAGGAACTGCGACGTGACAAAGGCTGAGTTTCTGGACCAACTTGCAGAGGACGACCGGATTGGCAGCAAGAAAGCTGCCGGCGATGCGGTCGATGCTGTTCTCGACACGATCGTCAACACGCTGAGTGGCGGCGGTGAGGTCAGCTTCACCGGCTTCGGCAAATTTCATGTCGCCGAGCGCGGACCGCGCCAGGGCGTCAACCCCCGTACCGGCGAGCGGATCACGATCCCGGGCGGCAAGGTTCCTCGCTTCTCCGCCGGCTCGGCCCTGAAGGCCAAGGTCAAAGGCTGAGCGAAGTTCCGTTTGCAGATCGGCTTGCGGCGCTCGTTGAAGAGCGCCGCAGCCAAGTCTGCCTTGGGCTCGATCCCGATCCGGCGCATCTCGCCGCGGGCTTCGATCCCGATCCGGCGCAGCACAGCGGAGAAGGCCCCGCCGCGGCTGGGCCCGCAGCCGCTGCAGCCGAACAGGCCGCCGCGGCGGTTGCCGCGCATTGCCGCCGGCTGATTGAGCAGGCGGGGCCGGCCTGCGTCGCCGTCAAGCCGCAGCTCGCCTGCTTCGAGCGGCTCGGCGCCCCCGGCTGGGCGGCGCTGGCCGAGGTTTGCGAGGCGGCTCGCGAGGCTGGTCTTTTGACGATCGCCGACGGTAAGCGCGGCGATGTACCGGTCACGGCGGCCGCCTACGCGCAGGCGTTGGTCGGGGAGACTCCAACGCCGTGGGGGCCCGTGGCGGGCCTCGGCGCCGATGCCTTCACCGCCAACCCCCTGCTTGGCCGCGATGCGCTGGAGCCGCTGGTGGCGGCGGCGGAGGCCTGCGGCGCGGGCGCCTTCCTCCTTGTCCGTACCAGCAATCCCGGCGCCGCTGACCTGCAGGACCTGCCGGCCCCGCACGAGCCCCTACACGAGCGGCTGGCGGCCCTGGTCGACGAGCTGGGCGATCGCCTGGCGGGGCGGTCCACCGCCCTCAGCGGCCTGGGGGCCGTGGTGGGCGCCACCGAGCCTGAGCACATCTCCCGCCTGCGCGCCCTGATGCCTCGCTCGATCTTCCTCGTCCCGGGGGTCGGCGCCCAGGGTGGGCGGCCGGAGCTGCTGGGCGGTGCTTTCACCGCCGGCCCGGCCTCAGCGTTGGTCGCCGCCTCGCGCGGCATCGCCGCCGATGCCGACCCAGCCGCGGCCGCCAGGCGCCTGCGCGACGCGGTCTGGAGCGTCTCGACCGCTTGAGAAAGCCCTGAGCGGCTATACGATCCCGCCGCTCATCCGAACTCCCAATTCGATCAATGACCAAGCGCGCCCCAGCCTCAGCTCGAGCCCTCGCCGTAATCGCCCTCGCGGTTGGCTTCATCGTGCTCGTCGTGGTCATCGCAACGTCGCTCAGCGGCGGCGGTTCGGACAGCTCGCAAGAGAAGACCCCGGCGGGGGAGGTGACCCGGCAGGACGCAGACGGCAAGACACAGGCCGCCGCCTACGTGGTCCAGAACGGCGACACCCTCACTTCGATTGCCCAGAAGACAGGCGTCTCGGTCAGCCGGCTGCAGGAGCTGAACCCCGGCGTCGACCCGCAGATCCTGATCTCGGGCGAAAAGCTGAAGCTGCGGTGAGCCGGGGCCTTCGCGCCCTGCTCACCGCGCTGCTGCTCTCGCTGGCGCCGGCGGGCGCAGCCATGGCCGCGCCCGCCGAGCAACCCCGGCTCGACGCCCGCGCCTGGGCTCTGATTGACGCCCGCAGCGGTGAGCGGCTGGCCTCCCACGCGGCCGCACGGCGCCTGCCGATCGCGAGCACGACGAAGCTGATGACGGCCTATGTGGCGATGCAGGAGCTGCCGCTGGCCAAGCTCGTCCGCGCCGCCCCCTATTCGGCCATCTACGGGGAGTCGTTGTTGGAACTGCGACCGGGGCAGCGGATCAGCGTTCGCGACCTGCTCTATGGCCTGATCCTGCGCAGCGGCAACGACGCCGCCTACGACCTCGCTCTCGCTGCCGCCGGGTCGGACACGCGCTTCGTGCGCCAGATGAACCTGCGGGCGGCGGCGCTCGGGCTGGCGGACACCCACTACGCCAACCCGATCGGGCTCGACGAGGCAGGCAACTACTCGAGCGCCGACGATCTGGCGACCCTGGCCCAGCGCCTGCTTCGCATTCCGGCCTTCGCCAGGATCGCCGCCGCGCGCAGCGCCAAGTTGCGCAGCCTGCGACCGCCGCGCCGGATCTCCACCCTCAACGACCTGCTGCTGCGCGCCCCCTGGGCCACCGGCGTCAAGACCGGGCATACCTTCGACGCCGGCTATGTCCTGGTCGGGTCGGGGCGGCGCCGGGGGGCGGAGCTGATCTCAGTCGTCCTCGGCACGTCGACGGAGACCGGCCGCGATCTGGAAAGCATTCGCCTGCTCGACTACGGCTTTTCGCTCTACCGGCAGCGGCAGCCGGTTCGCGCCGGGGAGGAGCTGGCCGCCCCCACGATCCGATACACCGGCGGCAAGCTGCCCCTGCGAGCCGCACGCACCGTCGAGGTCGGCCTGCGGCGGGGCCAGCGGCTGACGATGAGCGTGCGGGCGCCAGACCAGGTGCAGGGCCCGATTCGCCGCGGCGCCAGGCTGGGGACGGCGATCGTGATGGTCGATGGGCTGCGCGCCGCCTCCGTCGACCTGCGGGCCAGTCGCGCGATTCCCGCGGCGGGAGTGTTTGACCGCATCCGCAGCTTCCTCGTCGATCATCTGCTGCTGATCGCGCTGGCGGCGTTCGTGATACTGATTGGCACAGCTCTTCTGTGGCGCCGGCTGCGCCGCGGGACCAACGGAGAGGATGTGGTCCGCTTGAGTCGCGAGCAGAGAAGCGACCTGAGGCACGAGCGCCGCGGCGGCGGTGTGCCGAAGTGATTCTCACCGTCACCCTCAACGCCGCGATCGACCGCACCGTGGCGGTGCCGAACTTCCGCCTCGGCCGCCGCCACCGGGCGGTTGAGAGCCGCACCGTGGCGGGGGGCAAGGGGATCAACGTCGCGCGGGCTCTCAGCCTGCTCGGCCGGCCCGTGATCGCGACCGGTTTTGCCGGGGGCCCGACGGGGACCCGGGTCCTCGAGCAGCTCCAGGAAGAGGCCGTGCTGACCGACTTCACCCGCATCGCCGCCGAGACCCGCACGAACATGGCGGTCATCGACCCCACCTCCGCCGAGCAGACGGAGATCAACGAGCGCGGTCCGGCGGTCAGCCCGGAGGAGATCGAGCGCTTCGTCGAGCGGCTCGGCTACCTGGCGGGCGGCGCGAGCCTCTGCGTCCTGGCGGGCACCCTGCCGCCGGGCACGGACGGCGATCTCTATGCCCGCCTGGTCAAAGAACTGCGCGAGCGGGACGTGACCGTCGTCCTCGACGCCGAAGGCGAGGCAATGAGGGCGGGGGTGCGTGCCGGAGCCTCGATCGTGACCCCCAACGAGAGCGAGGCCGAGGAGCTCGTCGGGCAGGAGTTCACCGAGCGCGGCGACCTCGTGCATGCCCTCGCCGAGCTGGTCAGGCTGGGCGCCGGAGAGGCGGCGATCACCCGGCCCGATGGCTGCGTCGCGGTGGTCGGCGAGGGCTCTGAGCGGCGCTTCCTCGAGGTCCGGACGCAATCTCTGGAGCCCGTCTCAACGGTTGGCTCCGGCGACGCTTTCCTGGCCGGCTACGTGGCCGCCCGCTACGACGGCCGCCCACCCGGCGATTGCCTCGCCTACGGGGTCGCCTGCGGGGCGGAGTCGACCCAGCACTTCGGCGCCGGCAAGGTCGACCGAGCCGAGGTCGAGCGGCTGCTGGATCAGGTCGAAGTGCAGGCCTTGGAGGTCCCCGCGGAAGTGTAGGCTGGCTACTCAACGCCACCCTGGAGGACCAATTGGAAATTGACATCGGTCGCGGCAAGAAGGGTAGGCGCGCTTACGGATTTGACGACATCGCGATCGTCCCGTCGCGCCGGACCCGCGATCCCGACGACATAGACATCAGCTGGACGCTCGGCCCCTATCGCTTCGACCTGCCCCTGGTCGCCTCGGCCATGGACGGTGTGGTCAGCCCCGACACGGCCGTCCTGGTCAACGAGCTCGGTGGGCTGGGCGTGCTCAACCTGGAGGGGATCTGGACCCGCTTCGAGAACGCGGAGGAAGAGCTGGAGAAGGTCGCCGCCGCACCCAAGCACGAGGCGACGCGGATCATGCAGAAGATCTACAACGAGCCGGTCAAGCCGGAGCTGGTCGGCCGCCGGATCGCTGAGATCAAGGAGCGCGGCGCCGTTGCCTGCGGCTCGCTGACGCCGCAGAAGGTGCGCGAGCACTACGAGATCGCGGTCGAGGCCGGCATCGACATCCTCGTCATCCAGGGCACGGTTATTTCGGCGGAACACGTATCGACCACCGTCGAGCCGCTCAACCTGAAGGAGTTCATCGCCGAAGTCCCGGTGCCCACCGTCGTCGGCGGCTGCGCCTCCTACTCGACCGGCCTGCATCTGATGCGGACCGGCGCCGTCGGAGTCCTGGTCGGGGTCGGCCCCGGCGCCGCCTGCACGACCCGGGGGGTTCTGGGGATCGGCGTCCCGCAGGCGACCGCGATCGCCGATGTCGCCGCCGCTCGCTCCCAGCACATGCTGGAGACCGGTGAGTACGTCAACGTGATCGCCGATGGCGGTATGCGCACCGGAGGCGACGTTTCGAAGGCGATCGCCGTCGGCGCCGACTCGGTGATGGTCGGCTCGCCTCTGGCGCGGGCCAAGGAGGCGCCCGGGCGGGGCTTTCATTGGGGGATGGCGACTTTCCATCCGTCGCTGCCCCGCGGCACCCGCGTCTCGACCAAGCAGGACGGCACGATGGAGGAGATCCTGCTCGGGCCGGCACAGGAGAACGACGGCACCTTCAATCTGATGGGGGCGCTGAAAACCTCGATGGCCACCACCGGCTATGAGGACATCCGCTCCTTCCAGCGGGCCGAGGTGATGGTCGCCCCGGCGCTGATGAGCGAGGGCAAGAAGCTGCAGACCGAGCAGGCGGTGGGGATGGGTTCCAATGGGCGCGCGGCGGTCTCAGCCGGTGTTGGAGTCGCCGACGACTGAGGCCGGCGCTCCCAAGGCGCCGGCCCAGGCCTCAGAGGAGGTGCTGGTCCTCGATTTCGGGGGCCAGTACTCGCAGCTCATCGCGCGCCGCATCCGCGAATGCGGCGTCTTCTCCGAGCTGCTGCCGGCGACCGCTTCGGTCGACTCGATCCGCGAGCGCAAGCCGAAGGCGCTGGTGCTCTCGGGGGGGCCGGCCTCGGTCTATGAGCCGGGCGCGCCGCCATTTCCCACGCAGCTGCTCGATCTCGACATTCCGATGCTGGGCATCTGTTACGGGATGCAGGCCATGGTCCAGGCGCTCGGCGGCCGGGTCGAGGGGGCCGAGGCGGGCGAGTTCGGGCGGGCGGAGCTGAGCCTGCGCGACGGGGGGGGACGCCTGCTGGGAGGCCTGCCCGAGGAGCAGAGCTGCTGGATGAGCCATCGCGACACGGTCTTCGAGCCTCCCGAGGGCTTCACGGCACTGGCCTCGACGCCGGGCTCGCCGGTGGCCGCCTGTGAGAACCCCGACCGCGGCCTCTACGGCATCCAGTTTCACCCCGAGGTCGTCCACACGCCCTACGGGACCGAGGTCCTGACCCGCTTCCTGCGTGACATCGCCGGCTGCGAGGACGAGTGGTCGGCGGCCTCGGTGATCGACGAACAGGTCGAGAAGATCCGCACCCAGGTGGGGGAGGGGCGGCTGGTCTGCGGCCTCTCCGGCGGCGTCGACTCCTCGGTTGCGGCCCTGCTGGTCCACAAAGCGGTCGGCGAGCGGCTGACCTGCGTCTTCGTCGACCACGGCCTGATGCGGCTCAACGAGGCCGAGCAGGTGGTCGAGGCCTTTGAGCAGTTCGGCATCCCGCTCATCCACGTCGACGCCGAGGACCGCTTCCTCGCCCGTCTGGCCGGGGTCGACGAGCCGGAGACCAAGCGCAAGATCATCGGCGAGGAGTTCATCCGCGTCTTCGAGGAGGAGGCGGAGAAGATCGAGGACGCCACCTATCTGGTCCAAGGCACCCTTTACTCGGACGTGATCGAGTCGGGCGGCAGCGACGCCGCCGCGACGATCAAGTCCCACCACAACGTCGGCGGCCTGCCTGAGGATCTGGGCCTCGACCTGGTCGAGCCGCTGCGGATGCTCTTCAAGGACGAGGTGCGCGCGGTCGGTGCCGAGCTCGGGATGCCGGAGCGGATGGTCTGGCGCCAGCCCTTCCCGGGGCCGGGCCTGGCGATCCGCATCGTCGGCGGCGAGGTGACCAGGGAAAGGCTCGACATCCTGCGCGCCGCCGACGCGATCCTGCAGGAAGAGATCCGCGCCGCCGAGCTCTACCGCCAGCTCTGGCAGTCCTTCTGCGTGCTGCCGGTCGTGCGCTCGGTCGGAGTGCAGGGCGACGGGCGGACCTACGCCTACCCGATCGTGATCCGCGCGGTCACCTCCGACGACGCGATGACCGCCGATTGGGCGCGGCTCCCCTACGACCTGCTGGAGAAGGTCTCCAACCGGATCATCAACGAGATCCGCGAAGTCAACCGGGTGGCTTTGGATATCTCCTCCAAGCCGCCGGCGACTATCGAGTGGGAGTAGCCCCCCACCCCGGGTGTCCTTGAGAGCCGATCCCGGTAGGGGTTTCGCTTAACTTTTTCCGAAGCTCCGTTGCTGCCGTCCGAGTGCCGTTGCGCGGAAAAAGTACAAGACGCTTCACCCCTACCGGGATCGGCTCTTAGGGTTGCTCGATGCCGTCATTCGCTGTCTCGATAGCGACGTTGAGCTTGCTGCAGGCGGGGTTGGTGGCGCTGCCCCGAGTGAGACCGCCGTTTGGCTGGATGCCGCGCAGCCCGTGGTGGGCGCTGGCGCCGGCGGGCTCGATCGTGGTCGTGGTCTTCGGCATCGAGGCGGCGCCGAACTCGGCCGAGCTACTGACCTGGCTGGCGCTGCTTGCCGTGCCGCCGCTGGCGGCCTTCGCTCTCGGCTGGCTCGTGCGCGGCACGGCGCCTCCCTGGGCGCTGCTCGCGGTGCCGCTCTTCGGGGTCGCGTGGGCTGTGCAGGGGTCGCTGGCGGGGGAGACGGCGGCGGCCGCGCTCTCCGCTCTTGCCTGTGTCGCGATCGGCTGGCTGCTGGTTTCCGCGGTGCCGGGCGCCTGGCTGCGCTGGGGCATCTATGCGATGGCCGCGGTCGATGCGGTCCTGGTCGCGGCGGAGGTCCTGCAGGGCCCGAGCGGCGTCCTCAGCGCCGCCGCTCCCGGTGACCTGCCGCGCCTGCAGGTGATCGAATTCGGCGCCGCCCGGATGGGCTTCGGCGACGTCTTCGTAGCCGCCACCGCCGGCTGCCTGCTGGCCTCCGATCGCCCCCGCCAGCTTCGGGTTGCGGCGCTGGCGGCGGTTCTCGGCCTTTCCTTCGACCTCCTCTTCTTCGTCGCCGACTCCTTGCCGGCCACGGTCCCCGTGGCCCTCGCCCTGGCCCTGGCCGGTGGCGCAAGAAGCGCTGGAGAGGGACTCCCTAGGCCCTCATCCCGGGTGGCCGATCAGGGTGATCGCGTAGATGCCGGCAAAGCCGGCGATGGTGAGGGCGACCCGCAGCCATGAGCCCTGCTCGTCGTGCTCGTGGGCATGGGCGGCGGGCAGCAGGTCGGTGGCACCCATATAGAGGAAGAAGCCGGCGTAGACGGCGAGGAAGTAGCCCAGCGTCTGCTCGTCGACCGCGATCATCGAGCCGACGGCGGCGCCAGCGACCGGGGCCAGGGCGTCTATGCGCAGCCAGCGCTTGGCCCGCAAGCGGTCGCCCGACTGGCTGAGCACGAAGCTGACGGTGTTGAGGCCGTCGGCGAAGCCGTGGCTGACCACCGCCAGCAGGACGAGCAGGCCGGTCTCGGTATTGACACTGAAGGCGAGGCCGATGCCCACTCCGTCGGTGAAGGTGTGCAGCGAGAGGCCGATCGCGCCGAGGATCCCGACGCGGCCATGGGCCTTTGCCTGCTCCGGATCGTCGCGATGGTGCAGGACGAGCACGCGCTCCAGGAGGAAGAAGCCGAGAAAGCCGAGGGCGACCAGGGGTACCGCGTCGTGGGCGTCGCCGATGCTCTCGATCGCCTCCGGCAGGACCTCGAGCAGTGCGACGGCGACGACGATCCCGCCGCTGAGCGCGATGATCGTGGGGATCGAGTGGTGGAGGCGCAGGGCGACCGCGCCGCCGGCGAGGATTGCCGCCATCGCCAGGCCGGCGAGCGGTATGGCGACCTCAGGCATGGCGGCTGGCGCAGGCTGGGCACGCCCCGCGCAGTACGACATCGTGGGCGGCGACCTCGAAGTTGGCCTTGCGGCCGATCGCTTCGATCGCCTCCTCCAAAGCCGCGCTGGCGAAGGGGGAGAGCTGGCCGCACTCCTCGCAGACCAGGTGGTGGTGATGCTCCTCGGGGTCGATGCGCTCGTAGCCGGCCGCGTCGCCGCCGATCTCGACTCGCTGGATCAGGTGGAGCTGCTCGAGCTGCTCGAGGGCCCGGTACACGCTTGCCCTGCCGACCGATCCGAGGCGCCGGTCGATATCCAAGGCGGTCAGAGCGCAGTGCTCCGCGGCCAGCAGCTCGAGGACTCGCTGCCGTGCTCCGCCGCTGCGATATCCCGCTTGGCGAAGCTGCTTCGTCGCCTGCTCGGTCCAGTTCACGCGGGAAGCTATATCAGATAATGAGAACGAGTCTCATTACCGCGTCAGCTGTAAGCGTCCCACTTCTTTAGGTAGAGCAGCGGGTCGATCGGGCTGCCTCCCTCATACCAGCCGGGGGCCGCCCACATCTCGAAATGCAGGTGGCAGGCGGTCGAGGAGCCGGTGCTGCCGATGAGGCCGATCGGCTGGCCGGTGCGGACTTCGTCGCCGGCTTGCAGCGGCGAAGGCTGCAGGAGGTGCATGTAGGCGGTGTCGTAGCCGGTGCCCTGGCCGTCGATGACGACATAGTTGCCCGCCGCGCCCTGGTAGCCGGAGTACTGCACGCGGCCGCCGCGAGCGGCGACGACGGGAAGGCCGCAGTCGGCCATTACGTCCTGCCCCTGGTGGGTATGGCCGGAGCGCCCGGCGCCGAAACGGGCGCCGGCATCGCCGAAGTCGTGACTGCCGAGGATGGGAAACGCATAGCCGAACATTTGGAAGCTGAGGCTGACCGGTTCGGCGGAGGGAGTCGCGTTGCGCGTTGCCTGAGCTACGCCCTGGGCGCCGATGCGGAAGCTGTAGCGGCCGTTGGCGGCTGGTCGCCCGTCGCTCTTCGTCCCGTCCCAGCGGATCTGGCTTTCGACATTGGGGGCCACGTCGTTGCGGTAGAAGCTGCGGACGATCAGGCCGGCGGCGTCGACCACGTCTATGCGCAGGTCGTTCAGCGCCTGGCTGCTCGAGATCGCAAAGCGCAGCTTCGGGAAGCGCACCCCGTAATAGAAGGACTTGCGGGGCGTGGTCGTGGCGGAGAGCAGGCTCAGCGCGCCGGCGCTCGGCGCGTCGCTGGGCGGGGCGCCCGTGCGGCTCGGCGGGGCCGGGGGGCTTCCGGAGGGCGTCGGCGCGCCGCCGGTCGCCGCTGCCGCCAGGCCGGCAGAGGTCGCCAGCAGGGCCGCCATCGCGACTGTGAACAACATTCCGACCAACCTCAGCCGGGCTTCCGGCTTGCAAAGCACGACGTGTCCTCTCTTTCGGTCGCCTACGGAGTTAGCTGTCGGGCTCGCGCTGAAAGAGATGCGCTACGGAACGTGTTCGTCCGATTCGCCCCCGAGACCTTCAACTGGTCTCTGCGGTTCCTCCGCCCCCGTCCGGACATGCCGGTCGGGACTCGGCGTTATGGCGCGGCAGTATAGACAGGGAGACGGCTATGATCCACCGGCCGCGCTGGGCAACCCGCGCGGTTTTTGACGCGATGAAGACCTACGTAGCGACAGCCGCCGACCGCCAGCGTGACTGGTACGTCGTTGATGCCGAGGGCCAAACCCTGGGCCGTTTGGCGACCCGGATCGCCGACGCGCTGCGCGGCAAGCGCAAGCCGCAGTACACGCCGCACGTCGACACCGGCGATTTCGTCATCGTCGTCAACGCGGAGAAAATTCGAGTGACCGGCGACAAGCTCGCGCAGAAGGTCTACTGGCGCCACAGTGGCTATCCGGGCGGGATCAAGTCCCGCACCCTGGCCGAGATGCTGGATCGCCGACCGGAGGAGGTGATCCGCAAGGCGGTGAAGGGAATGCTTCCCCGCAACCGCCTCGCCCGCCAGCAGCTGACAAAGCTCAAGGTCTACGCGGGCCCGGATCATCCCCACGCGGCGCAGCAGCCCAAAACGATGGAGATCAGCTGATGACAGACGACGAGCGCAAGGACGAGACTTCAGAGCAGCCGCAGGACGAGCAGCCCCAGGCAGAAGAGACTTCAGAGGACGCGGTCGCGGGCGACGAGGGTGCAGACGCCTCGGCCGCGGGTCCTGTCGCGGATGAGGGGACCTCGTCCTCGCAGGCTGCGGGCGAGGACCCCGCATCCACGCCACCCGCGGAGGAGCCGTCGGCCGAGCAGTCTCAGGACGAGGCGCCCGAGGAGGAGCAGCCTCAGGACGAGGCGCCTGCCGAGGATTCCGATGCCGCGCCCGTTGCCGAGCAGCAGCAGGACGAGGGGGAGGCCGATGGCGCTAGCGGCGAAGTCGCGGAGGGTGAGGAGCAAGGTTCCCAGGGCGCCGGCGCCCCTGCCGACGGCGGCGGAAGCGAAGCTGAGCAGCCGGCGGATAATTCAAAGCGCAAGAAGGACGTTATTCCCGGCGCCGACCTGGAGCCGATCGCGGTTGAGCCCGAGGCGGAGCTGAGCACCGAGGAGCGAGCCCGGCGAGAGGCCGAGGAGGAGGAGCGCGCCAGTCGTGAGGCGGCTCTGGACGGCGATGAGGAGGACTCGGGCACCACTCGCGCCCCGGCGAAGATGGAGAGCGGCGCGCGTTACCTGGCGACGGGTAAACGCAAGCGCTCGATCGCCCGCGTCATCGTCACGCCCGGCAGCGGCAAGATCGAGATCAATCAGCGGGCCTTGGACGAGTTCTTCCCCCGTCCGCTGCACCAGACGATCGCCCGCCAGCCGCTGGCGACCACGGGCTACGAGGGCAGCGTCGACGTCCGCGTCCGTGTGCACGGCGGCGGAGTCAGCGGGCAGGCGGGTGCGGTTCGCCACGGCATCGCCCGCGCGCTGACCGAGATCGACCCCCAGCTGCGCGGGGACCTGAAGCGGCGCGGCTTCCTGACTCGCGATGCGCGGGTCAAGGAGCGCCGCAAGGCCGGCCTCAAGAAGGCCCGCAAGCGGCCACAGTTCAGCAAGCGCTAGGAGCCGCCCGATGACGTCAGGGCGCAAGCTCTTCGGAACCGATGGGGTCCGGGGGGAGGCTGGAACGTTCCTCAGTGCCGAGCTTGCGATGGGCCTGGGCCGGGCTGCGGCGGCTTCGCTCGATGTCGAGCGGCCGCAGGTTTTGATCGTCCGCGACACGCGCGAGTCGGGGCCGATGTTGGAGTCGGCCCTCGCCGCCGGCATAGCCGCGGCCGGAGGCGACGCTCTGCTGGGAGGGGTGCTGCCGACTCCGGCCGCCGCGATCCTCGTCAAGCGGTTGGGCCTCGATCTCGCCGTCGTCGTCTCCGCGTCCCACAATCCCTACTCCGATAACGGGATCAAGTTCCTCTCCACCGCGGGGACGAAGCTCGACGACGAGGCCGAGGCGAGGATCGAGTCCCAGCTCGAGGTGGAGACCGAGGCCACCCCCGGCCGGGTGCGGGAGCTGAACGGCGGGCTGGAGGACTATCTGCGCGCCCTCGAGGCCTTCTTCCGCCTCGACCTCTCCGGCACCAGGGTGATGTTGGATTGCGCCAACGGGGCGACCCACCGCGCCGCGCCGGCGATCTTCGAACGCCTCGGCGCCAAGGTCGAGACGATCGCGGCCAGCCCGGATGGACGCAACATCAACGCCGGCTGCGGCTCGACGCACCTCGATCACCTGGCGACGCACATCGCGGCCTCGGAGGCGACGATCGGCTTCGCCTTCGACGGCGACGGCGACCGTGTGCTCGCGGTCGACGGAGCGGGGCGGCCCCACGACGGCGATGAACTGATCGCCCTCGCCGCTCGCGGCATGGCGGCACGCGGCGAGCTCAGCGGGGGCGTCGCCGTCACCGTGATGAGCAATTACGGCTTTCACCAGGCGATGCGGGAGGCAGGGATCGAGGTCGCCGTGACCAAGGTCGGGGACCGCTACGTGCTCGACGAGCTGCGGGCCCGTGAGTGGGTGCTCGGCGGCGAGCAGTCCGGCCACATAATCGACATCCGTTTCGCCGGCACCGGCGATGGGATCGCCGCCGCCCTGGCGACGATGCGGGAGCTTGGCGGAAAGGAGCTCGCCTCCACCTCGGCGATGGAGAAGCTGCCCCAGATCCTCCTCAACGTCGAGGTTGGCGAGCGCGGCGCGTTGGACGGCGCCGCCGCCGTCTGGGAGGCGGTGGAGCGCGAGCAGGCGGCGCTGGAGGGCCGTGGACGCGTGCTGCTGCGCCCCTCCGGCACCGAGCCGCTCGTGCGCGTGATGGTCGAGGCGCCGGCCGAGGAGGAGGCCCGAACGGTTTGCGAGCGCCTCGCCGGGATCGTGCGGCAAGAGCTCAGCTGACCGCGGCCCTCTACCCTTAAGCGCCTCCATGTGCGGAATCGTCGGATATGTAGGAGGCCGCCCCTGCCGCGACCTCCTCGTCGCGGGTCTCGAGAAGCTCGAATACCGCGGCTATGACTCGGCCGGGGTCTCGGTGATCGAAGACGGCCGGGTCGACAGCGTGCGCGCGGTCGGCAACCTCGGCAACCTGCGCGCCGCGATGGAGGAGCAGGACGGGAGCGGTGGCGGGGTCGCCGTCGCCGCGCCGCCGGCCACCACCGGGGTCGCCCACACGCGCTGGGCCACCCACGGCCGCGTCACCGAGGAGAACGCCCATCCCCACAGCGACACCTCGGACCGGGTCCACATCGTCCTCAACGGAATCGTCGAGAACCACGTCGAGCTGCGGCGCCGGCTCGAAAAGGAGGGCGAGGAGTTCAGCTCCGAAACCGATGCCGAGGCCGTCGCCCACCTGATCGCGAGCCACTACGACGGCGACCTCGCGGCCGCGGTCCGCGCTTCCTTCGCCGAGCTGCGCGGCCACTACGCCTTCGTCGCCATGCATGCCGACCAGCCGGGGCTCCTGGTCGGCGCCCGCAAGGAGTGCCCGCTGGTGGCCGGGGTGGGGGAGGGCGAGAGCTTCCTCGCCTCCGCGATCCCCGCCTTCCTGGCCGAGACCCGCTGTGCCGTGGCGATTGAAAACGGCGAGGTGGTGACGATCGACGCCGCCGGGGTCAGCATCACCGACGCCGAGGGCAATCCGGTCGAGCGCCAAGCGGAGGAGATCTCCTGGGACGAGGCGGCGGCGGAGAAGGGCGGCTACGAGACCTTCATGTTGAAGGAGATCCACGAACAGGCCGACGCGGTCGCCGAGACGATCGCCGGCCGCCTGCCCGGCGAGAGCATCGATCTCTCGGAGACCGGGATCGACGATTCCTTCCTGCGCAGCCTGAGCCGGATCGTGATCGTCGCCTGCGGCACCTCCTACCACGCCGGCCTCGTCGGTCGCTACGCGATCGAGGAGTGGGCGCGCGTCCCGGTTGAGATGGACATCGCATCCGAGTACCGCTATCGCAACCCCGTGATCGGTCCCGGCGACCTCGTGATCGGGATGACCCAGTCCGGCGAGACGGCGGACACCCTGGCCGCGATGCGGCTGGCGCGCGAAAACGGCGCCACGGTGCTGGCGATAACCAACGTCATGGGCAGCCAGGCGACCCGGGATGCCGACGGCGTCCTCTACACCCGGGCCGGCCAGGAGGTCAGCGTCGCCGCGACCAAGACCTTCGTCGCCCAGGTGGCGACCATGTATCTGCTCGGCCTGCGCCTCTCGGAGCTGCGCGGCACCCTTTCCACCGCTCGGCTGACCGAGCTGGTGGCGGAGGTGAAATCGCTGCCTTCAAAGATCGAGGCGACGCTCGCCACCTGCGAGGAGGGGGTGAAGGAGGTCTCGGCGGCATACGCCGACCAGCAGTTCTTCCTCTATCTCGGCCGCCACATCGGCTTGCCGGTCTGCCTCGAGGGGGCGCTGAAGCTGAAGGAGATCTCCTACGTCCCCACCGATGCCTACGCCGCGGGGGAGATGAAGCACGGCCCGATCGCCCTCTTGGACGAGTCGACCCCTGTGGTCGCCGTCGCCACCGAGAGCCCGATCCTCGACAAGGTCCTCTCCAATGTCGAAGAGGTGCGCGCCCGCGGGGCGAGGACGATCGGCATCGCGACCGAGGGCGATGAACGGGTCAGCGAGGTCGCCGACCAGACGATCGAGGTTGCCCGCACCGACTGGATCCTGCAGCCCATCGTCGCGATTCTCCCCCTGCAGCTGCTCGCCTACGACATTGCCCGCGCCCGGGGCCTCAATGTCGACCAGCCCCGAAATTTGGCCAAGACCGTCACGGTCGAGTAGCGAGCTGGCTAGGATGCCGCGCAAGTGAGGCGCCTCTCTTTCACGATCCTTCTTCTGGGCTTGGCCCTGCTTGCCCTCTCCGGCTGCGGCGACGAGGACAGCGAGAGCAGCGGCAGTTCGGGACTGGCCGCGGTAGCGCCCCCCGAATCGCCGATCTTCATCGAAGCGACGGTTCGCCCTCAGGGGGAGCTGCAGGCGAACATCGAGGAACTCGCCCAGACGGTCGCCGGAATCGACGACCTCGGCGGCAAGATCGTCAGTGAGCTCGAAAGCTCGGCGCGGGAGGACGACGAACCCTTCGACTACACGACCGAAGTCGAGCCCTGGCTGGGTGAAAAGGCGGCCGTCTTCCTCGAAGGCTTCGAGGGGGAGGAGGCCGAAGGCCTAGGCGTCGCGGTTCAGACGACCGACGCCGACGCCGCCCAAGCGTTCCTCGAGAAGCAGGCTGCGGCCGACAAGGACCCGATCGACGACGCCTCCTACGAAGACGTCGAATACAAGATCGACAGGGCCGACGAAACCGTCTATGGCATCGTCGGCGATTTGCTCGTCTTCACCGAGAGGGAGCAGGACTTCAAAGACGCGGTCAACGCCGCCAACGGCGATTCGCTGGACGACGAAGCAGCCTTCAACGAGGCGATCGATTCGGCTGCCGCGGGCAGCTTCGCCGACATCTACGTGGACGTCGGCATGCTGATCGAGCAATCGGGCGAGGCGATCGACCCGAGCGCCCTGCAGGCGCTGCGGAGCACCGGTATCGACCCTCGCGAAGCGACCGCGGTTGCGAGCGTCATTCCCGGCAGCGACGAGATCGAGATCGAGGTCAGCGGCGACCTCGGCGATCAGGAAGCGCCGAGCGGCGATGCGTCCGAGCTGCTCGAATCCCTGCCGGCGAGCTCATTCGTGGCCTTTGCCGTCTCCGGCTTCGGCGAGCAGCTTCAGGAAGCGCTCGACAGTCTCGATGCCGAGGGTGTTCCAGGCACGATCCCACCGAACCAGCTGAAGAAAGGCGTCAAGCAGCTCGGCATCGACCTCGAAGGCCTTGTCGACTCGCTTCAGGACGCCGGCGTCTTCGCCACTGGCAGCAGCGAGAGCAGCCTCGGCGGCGCCCTCGTCCTGACCGCCGAGGGCTCGAAGGCGACCGAAGCCGTGGAGCAGGCGGTCAGCCTCCTGCGCAGCTTCCAGGTCGAAGGCGTCACGGTGCTGGGCGGTAAGACGACCGGCTTTTCCATCCGCAGCCCCGAACTCGGCTCCAAGCCGCTCGTGGTAGCGGCCAAGGATGGCCGCGTCGCGATCGGCTACGGCGCGCCGCCCACCCTGGCGGGCCTCGCGGCCCCGTCCGGCAAGACGCTGGCCGACAACCCCGCCTACGAGGAAGCGGTTGCCGCCCTGGACGGCACGACGATCACCGGCTTTGCCGACGGCCGCGGCGCGCTGCGGCTCGCCGACGCCCTCGTGCCCAACTCGGAAACCGGCTTCCAGGAAGCCAAGCAGTACCTGCGGCATATCGCCTTCGTCGCCATCGGCTCGGGTAGCGACGGCGATCTGGCGACAGCCAAGCTGATCGTCGGCCTCGAGAAGTAGCCGCTCGTGGCTGCCGGGGTCGGCATCGACCTGCTGGAGATCGAGCGGCTGGAGCGCGCTTTGGCACGCCATCCCCGCCTCGCCGAGCGGATATTCACCGCGGCCGAGCGCGACTACGCCGCCGCACGGGCGCGGCCGGCCCGCCACCTCGCGGCCCGCTTCGCCGCCAAGGAGGCGGTCGTCAAGGCGCTCGGGTTGAGCGACGGCTTCGGCCTGCGCGACATCGAGGTGCTCGCCGGCAAGCCGCCCCGCGTGCGCCTCAGCGGTCGAGCGGCTCAGGCGGCGGCGGGCAGGAGCATCGAGATTTCCCTAACTCACTCCCGCTCCTTCGCCGCCGCGGTTGCCATGGCCGCCAACGAGCCGGGTTAGGCTCCGTCGGGATGGAGCCCTGGCTTCAACCCGTCTACGACGCTGACGGCATGCGCGCCGTCGACACCTGGGCGATCGAGGAGAAGGGGATCCCTTCCTTGGAGCTGATGGAGGCGGCCGGGCGCGCGGTCGCGGGCGCCGTCGTAGAGCTCGCGCCGCAGGGGCCCGTGCGGGTCGTCTGCGGCAAGGGAAACAACGCCGGCGACGGGCTGGTGGCCGCCAGGCACCTGGCCGAGAGCGGGCATGAGGTGGAGGCGCTGCTGCTGTGGCCGGCGGAGGAATTGAGCCCGGACGCCGCGGCAAACCTGGAGCGCTTCGGCGCCGAGCAGATCGGCGAGGGCCTCGACCGGCGGTTGGAGGGCTCCGGCGCGGTAATCGACGCAATCTTCGGCACCGGCTTCTCGGCCACCGCACACGAGCCGGCGGCCGTCGCGATCGAGGCGATCAACCGCTGCGGGGCCCCGGTGGTGGCCTGCGACGTCGCTTCCGGGGTCGACGGCTCGAGCGGAGAGGTGCAGGGTGCCGCGGTCGAAGCGGCGATCACCGTCAGCTTTCATGCCATGAAGCTGGGGCAGTTGATCGCGCCCGGCAAGTGGCATGCCGGTGAGGTGCGGACGGCGCCGATCGGCATTCCGCAGGGGGCTCCCGGCCGGCCGGCGGCGGGAGTGATCGACCTTGCGGTGCTGTCCCTGGCGCCCGGCCGGGGCCCGCGCTCGACCAAGTTCAGCTCAGGGCAGGTGACGATCGCCGGTGGCTCGCGCGGCCTCACCGGGGCGGTGCGCATGTCCTCGGCCGCCGCGATCCGCGCCGGGGCCGGCTATGCCACGGTCGCCGTCCCGGCCGATCTGGAGGCGATCTTCGAGCAGGGCCAGCCGGAGGTGATGTCGGTTGGCTGTCCCGGCGGCGACGGTTGTCTGAACATGGGCTCGGCGAAGGCGCTGCTGAAGGCTTTCGCGCCGGCCGCGGCGGGCGTCTTCGGCCCCGGCCTGGGCCGCGACCCCGGCTCGATCGAGCTGGCGCGGAGCGTGCTCGGGGCTGTCGAGGCGCCGCTGGTGATCGATGCCGACGGCCTCAACGCCTTCGCCGGCGAGGCCGCGGCAATCGCCGCCCGGGACGCCGCCACGATCCTCACTCCCCATGCCGGTGAGCTGGGGCGCCTGCTCGGCCGCTCCTCCGAGGAGGTCTCCGCCCGCCGCCTCGAGTGCGCCCGCGAGGCCGCCCGGCTCGCGGCGGCCGTCGTCGTCCTCAAGGGGGACGACACGATCGTCACCGATGGCGAGCGGGTCGCCGTCAATGCTCTCTCGGCCCCTGCGCTGGCCACCGCCGGCAGCGGCGACGTGCTCTCGGGAATGATCGCCGCCCTGCTCGCTCGCGGCCTCGATGCCTTTGCCGCCGCCTGCGCTGCGGTCCTTGCCCATGCCCGTGCCGGCCGCGATGCCGCCACTCGGGTCGGTGCGGCGGAGTCGGTGATCGCCACCGACGTGATCGCTTCGATCGCCATGGGAATGCGTCCCGACTCGCGGGTCGAATAATCTCGCTCACTGACTATGAAGACAGCCGCTGAGATCATGGATGCCAACGTACCCACCGTTTCTCCCGAGGAGGACGCCCGCACCGTGATCGAGTTGCTGGCGAAGAGCGAGAAGGGCGCGGTGCCGGTCATCGACGCCGAGCGCCGAGTGGTCGGCATCGTCACCGAGTCGGACCTGATCATCAGCGACGAGGAGGCGGATCTGCACCTGCCGCACTACCTGAACATCATGGGGGGGATCGTCTTCATCGGCTCGATGAAGGGCTTCGAGGAGCGGCTCAACAAGGCCTTTGCGACCAGCGTCTCGGAATTGATGAGCGCCGATCCGGTGGTCGTCAGCGTCGATGACGATGCCGAGGCGGTGGCGAAGACGATCGCCGAGAGGCACCACAACCATCTCCCCGTGGTCGACGCCGACGGTCGCCTGGCAGGGCTGGTCACGCGCGCGGACGCGCTGGCCGCGCTCGTCGACGGCTAGCGATGATGCGGGCAATCGCCCGGATCGACCTCGCTGCGGTGCAGCGCAACTGCGCCCACCTGAAGAGGACGCTTAGCGAGGGGGCCGAGCTCTGCGCCGTCGTCAAGGCCGACGGCTACGGGCATGGCGCCGATGCCTGTGCCAAGGCCGCCCTCGCCGGCGGTGCGACGAGGCTTGCGGTGGCCACCGGTGCCGAGGCGGCGCACGTCGGAGATCGCTTTCCGGGGACGCCGTTGCTGACGATGGGCGCGCTGACGCCCGAGGACCTCGATTTGGCTCTCGCGGCCGGCTCCGATGTCGCCGTCTGGCGGGAGGAGTTTCGGCGCCTGATCGCGGCTCGCGCCCGCGGGCTGGGCCGGCCGGCCGCGGTCCACGTCAAGCACGACAGCGGCATGGGGCGCCTGGGGACTCCCGAGCCTGAGGAGGTGATTGCGCTCGCCCGTGCCTGCGCGGCGGACCCCGACCTCGAGCTGGCCGGCGTCTGGACCCATTTCGCCACCGCCGACGAACCGGAATCCTCCTTCTTCGACGAGCAGCTCGCACGCTTCACAGAGGTCGCCGAGGCGGTGAAGGCGGAGTTCCCCGCTGTCACCGTCCATGCCGCCAACAGCGCCGCGGTGTTTCGCGATCGGGCCTCGCACTTCGACATGGCCCGCTGCGGTATCGCCGTCTATGGCCTCGATCCCTTTCAGAAGGACCCCGCCGAGCGCGGCCTCGCGCCGGCGATGTCGCTCAGCTCATACGTCGCCGACGTCAAGCGCTTCGCCGCCGGGGCCAGCGCCGGCTATGGGCAGACCTGGCGGGCTCCCCGCGAGACGATGGTCGGAGTGCTGCCGCTCGGCTACGGGGACGGCGTGCGGCGCGGCCTCTCCAACAACGCCGAGGTGCTGGTGCGCGGTCGGCGATATCCGCTTGTCGGCACCGTCTCGATGGACAACGTGACCATCGACCTCGGGCCCGACGGCGATGTCGAGCCGGGGGACGACGCGGTGCTGATCGGCGCCCAGGGGGAGGAGGCGATCCTCGCCGAGGAGGTGGCCCGGCGCCTGGGCACGATCAACTACGAGGTCACCTGCGGGATCTCCGCCCGAGTGCCCAGGGTGCACGGGTGACCCTCGCCGATCGCCTCGCCGCCTCAGCCCCCGTCGTTCTCGCCCGGCGAGCGCTGGAGGGCGAGGATGCTTGGGTCGTCGGCGGTGCGGTCCGCGACGCCGCTCTCGACCGCGAGGTGATGGACCTCGACCTGGCCCTCGCGGGCGATCCGGCGACGGCGGCCAAGGCGATCGCCCGGGCGGGTGGGGGCCACGCCTTCGAGCTCTCGGCGGAGTTCGCGACCTGGCGCGTGGCCGGTGGCGACGACGGTGGGCAGATCGACGTCGTCGAGCTGCGCGGGGAGAGCATCGAGGCCGACCTGGCGGAGCGCGACTTCACCATCGGCGCCGTCGCGGTGCCGCTTGCGGGAGGTGAGCCAATCGATCCATGCAACGGCCTCGCCGATCTCGACCGCCGGCTGCTGCGCGCGGTCGGTGAGCGCAGCTTCGCCGCCGACCCCCTGCGGCTGCTGCGAGCGGCGCGCCTCGCCGCCGAGCTGGAGCTGGAGCTGGAGCCCGGCACCCTCGCCCTCGCCCGCGCCGAAGCGGCTCGGGGCGGCGAGCCCGCCGGGGAGCGGCAGCTGATCGAGCTTCGCCGGCTCGTCGGCGGCCCCGACCCCGTGCGCGGCCTGGCGCTGCTCGACGAGCTGGGCCTGTCGCCGGTCGTGCTCCCAGAGTTGAGCTCGCTGCGTGGGGTGGAGCAGGGCCCAAACCACCACCTCGATGTCCACGGCCACACGATCGCCGTCCTGGAACGGACGCTGGAGGTCGAGGCCGACCTCGAGCGCTTCGCCGGTGAGTCCGCCGCCGAGACGAGGGAGCTGCTCGATGAGCCGCTCGCCGACGAGATGAGCCGCGGCACGGCGCTCCGCTTCGGCGCTCTCCTGCACGACATCGGCAAGCCGGTGACCCGGGGCGAGCGCGATGGCTACGTCACCTTCATCGGTCATGACCGCGACGGGGCGGCGATCGTGGGCGACCTCTGCCGGCGGCTCCGCGCCAGCCGCGTCCTGACTCGCCATCTCGAAGGGCTGACGCTCCATCACCTGCGACTCGGGTTCCTCGTCCACGAGGCACCGCTGCCGGCCCGCCGCGTCCACGAGTATCTACGCGCCACCGAACCGGTCAGCGCCGACGTGACGCTGCTCACCGTCGCCGACCGCCTCTCCGCCCGCGGCAGCGGCCCCTTCGCCACCCCCGAGGCCGTCGAGGCTCACCTGCGCCTGGCGCGGGAGATGCTCGCCGCGGCGCTGGAGTGGCGCCGTAATGGCCCCCCTCGACCGCTGCTGCGGGGCGACGAGCTGGCCGCTGAGCTTGGCATCCCCGAGGGCCCGGAGGTGGGGGAGCTGCTTGCCGAGTTGGAGGCGGCCCAGTACGCCGGCGAGGTGAGCAGCCGCGAGGAGGCGCTTGCCCGCGCCCGCAATCTGCGTGGTTAGTCCTATACCCTCCCGGCCGCATGGGCAAAGAGGAGAAGATCGAGATGGAGGGCGAGATCACCGAGGCCCTCCCCAACACGATGTTCCGGGTCAAACTCGACAACGACCACGAGGTGCTCGGCCACATCTCCGGCAAGATGCGCCGCCACTACATCCGCATCCTGCCCGGCGACCGGGTGAAGATCGAGCTCTCTCCCTACGACCTCGATCGCGGCCGCATCACCTACCGCTACAAATAACCGCCTGGCGGCGTCCTCGGTCGCTTGCGTGCGGAGCACGCCACGCTCCCTGCGTCCTTGCCAGGCCGGCTAGTGCGGCATCGGGTCGGTGAACTCGGCGATCAGCGCCGACCAGGCAAAGTTCTTGGCGCCGAGGCCGGTGCCGTCCCGGGGGTCGTAGTACTCGCGCAGCCCTTCCCGCTCCACCGCGGCGATCAGGCCTCGTGCCATTCGCTCCGCCTCCTGCTCGTAGCCCAGCCGCCGCAGGCCGAGCCAGACCATCCAGGCGGCATTGACCCAGGTTGGCCCGCGCCAGTAGCGGCGGATCGGGCCGCGGCCGCCACCGGGCTCATAGCTGGGCTCTGAGACCGCCACGGAAGGGGGCGCCACCGGGGTCAGGAACTCCTCCGCGCTCAGCAAATGCTCCTCGACCAGCCGCCGGCCGATCCGCTCCGGCAGGTCTGGCAGGGCCAGTGGGGCCAGCGCGGCCCAGGTGAGCACCCGCGGCCGCGCGCCGCCCGGTGCGACCTCGTCCAGAAACAGCCCCGAGGGCTCGTCCCAAAGCCGCTCGACGAGGGCGGGGGTCGCGGAGGGACGGCCGAGGGCCTGCAGCGACAGGGACCACATCGTGTTGACCAGCACCTCGCAGAGGACGGGGCCGCCGCTGGCGCGGATGCGGCGCGCGTCGAAGTCGAGACGGCGATTGCGCCGGACCAGCCAGGGAAAGCAGATGCGTCCGGTTGCTCTCCGGCCCCAGACGGGGTCGAACTTGGGCGATGCATCGAGGCCGGACTCGTCCGGCTGCACGATCCAGAGCAGGCCGTCGCCCTCCAGGTCTCGATTGCCTGCCAGCCAGTCGGCCTGGGCGGCGATTCGCGGCTCGGCCGCCGGCTCGCCGACGGCGATGTGCCAGGCCCAGGCCAGCAGCGGCGGCTGGATCGTCCCCGTCTGCAGCGAGCGGCGGGAGGCGACGTTGTAGAAGGGCAGCCGGCGCAGCGAGACAGGCCGGTCCCAGAAGATCGTGTGGCCGATGAAGCCGTCGGAGCGCTGGGCGGCGAGCAGGCTTTCCAGCTCGATTCGCGCGCGGTCGGGCTCGATCCGCCGCCAAGCGATCGCGGCAAAGCAGGAGTCCCAGTACCACTGCCACGGGTAGCGGCCGGGGCTGGGGCGGGTGTAGGCAAAGCGGGTCTCGCCGCGCTTCCCCTGCAGCCAGTTCTCCCGCAGTACGCGCTCGGCGATCTCGGCGGCGCTCAAGCGGCGCTGGGACGCATCGATCAAGCGGCGCTGGGACGCATCGCAAGGGGCGGTAGCGACTCGACCCAGCGCCGCTCGCTTGCCCGCTCCAGCGCCTCGGCCGCATCCAGCAAGAGCCCGTCGCGGCCCCAGGCCGCCTGCAACTGGAGGCCGATCGGCATCTCGTCGCCGCTCAGGCCCACCGGCACGCTGATCGAGGGAATGCCGGTCAGGTTGGCGAGGCCGGCGCCGCGCACATTTGCCTGATCGGCGGTCAGGGTGTCGGAGGGAAGCTCCACGAGCGGTGCCTCCAGCGGCGGCGCGACCGCGGGCACCGTGGGCCAGACGATCACGTCGACCGTCTCGAAGGCCTGTGCGAGGCGTCTGCGCATCATCGCCCGGACGCGGATCGCCTGCACGGTGGCCGCCGTCGGCACCAGCGTCCGGTACTTCATCAGGCTGCGGTTGATCGGGCTCAGCTCGGGGTGGAGCCGGTTCAGCTGCTCGATGCTCACCCCGCTGAGGCCCTCCGCGTTGATGACTAGGACCGCCGCCAAGGCGGCCGCCTCGATGCCGTCGAGGTCGATATCGCGGACCTCGCCGCCGGTCTCCTCGCGCAGCGCCTCGATCGCCGCCTCGCAGGCGGCGCCGACCTCGGGGGCGACGTCTTCGGAGACCGGGTCGCGGACGACGCCGATCCGCAGCCCGCCCACGTCGCCACTCGCCAGCTCTTCCTCGAAGAGAACGGAGCCCAGCAGCCGGCAGTCGGCGCTGTCGGCGCAAAGCGGCCCCGAGACGATCGTCTCGGAGATCGACGCCAGATGATGGCCTTCCATCGCCGAGCGCCCGAAGGTCGGCTTGAGGCCGGTCAGGCCGCAGTAGGCCGCCGGAAGGCGGATCGAGCCAACCCCATCGGCGCCGACGGCGCCGGCGACCAGCCGCGCCGCGACCGCCGACGCCGGGCCGCTGGAGGAGCCACCCGGGCAGCGCTCCAGGTTCCACGGGTTGCGGGCGGGGCCGTAGAAGGAGGTGTTGCCGGTCGTTCCGGAGCCAAGCTCGTGCATGTTGGCGACGCCGACGATCACCGCGCCGGCATCGCGCAGGGCGCGGTAGGGGGCTGACTCGCCCGGCGCCGTTGGCGCCGGCAGTTCGACCGCCCCGAAGCGCTGCGCGCGCCATGGCAGGGGCCACTCGTCCTTGATCGCGACCGGTACGCCTCGCAGCGGCCCCTGCGGCGCACTTGCGAGCATCTCCCGCGAGTGCTCGGGGAAGGTCTCGACGATCGCGTTGACCGCCGGGTTGCGCTCGTCGATCCTCGCCAGGGTGGCGTCGAGGAGCTCGGCTGGGTCGAGGTCGCCGGCGGCGATTGCCGCAGCCTGCTCGCGAAGCGGAAGGTCGAGCGCGCTCATGGCGCCGCCGAGCGGTTTGGATTGCGCGCGCTCATGGCGCCGCCGAGAGGTCCGGATTGCGCTCGGGCTCGACCTCGCTGGTGTCGATTGCCAGCAGGGTCTCGATTTCGGGCCAGAACAGCTGGTGCAGGCCGCCCATCACGGCCATCTCGACCTCGTCGGCCTCGATCCCCAGCGAGGCGAGGCCGGCGGCGATGAAATCGTCTGCGTGGTCCGGATCCCCCATTCCGCCAGGCAACCCTACAGTGGGGCCACCTGGCTGGGATCGTGCAGCGAGGCGAGGATCCGAACATCCGCCCGCCGTGGACGGCAGAATCCCGATCGCAACCCTGGTCGGACGGGCGGGTTGCAGATTGAGATCTTGCTCAGAGCAGCCGAAAACCGACATGACCGTACGCGCACGCTGGCAGCGGCGATCTTCGTCTGCCTGCTCGCCGCCCTTGTTGCCGCGGCCTGGCCGGGGGCGGCCGACTCGGCGCCGGCCCGCGTAGTCGTCCTCGGGCAGACGGCAACCTCGCCGCCTCCCTCCTGCCCCGGCAAAATCGTCAACAAAGTCGAGGTGATCCCCTGCCGCGTCGAGGGGCATGTCACCGGCTTCCAGGTCCTTGCCGGAGGCGTCGCCCGGCCTCACGAAGTGCCCTTCGACGGCAAGATCGTCGCCTGGTCGATCACCCTTGCCCGCCCCTCGCGGACCGATACGAAAACGACGACGGACGAGGTCGGCTTCTTCAACGACTTCCTCGGCGAGCCGTCGCAGGCGCGGATCGGCATCCTGCGCCCGGTCGAGGAGTCCAAGCCGCCGAAGTACACCCTGGTGCGGCAGAGCCCGCTCCAGGTCCTCAATCCCTACTTCGGCAGCACGGTCGTATTCGCGCTCGACCATCCGCTCTCGGTCCTGCGCGGCCAGATAGTCGCCCTCACCGTCCCCACCTGGGCGCCGATGTTCGCCTTCAACGTCAGCGACGAAGACACCTGGCGCGGCAGCCGTCCGCCCCAACACTGCTCCTCGAGAGAGGACATCCAGGGCGGCCATCCCCAGCAGGGGGTCGACAAAACAAAGCCCTACGGCTGCTACTACTCCAACGCCCGCCTGCTCTACACGGCGACGCTGGTCAAACAGCCCTAGAGCTCAGAGGGCGTTCTGGCGGAGGCCGCAGTGGGGGCAGTCGCTGACATCGAGGCCGATCAGCTGGTCGCAGCGGCGGCAGGCGCGTAGGTTGGCCGGCGTGCGGGGGAGGGCCGAGTCGGAGGGCGCCAGGGGCAGCACCATCGCCACAGGCTCCATCCTCTCGCCCGTCTCGCGGTCGACGTAGGCCGCGCCGGGCTCGGCGGCTGCAATCGACTCGCGGCCGGAGGCCGGGGCGCGCATTCGGAAGAGCTGCTTGGGGTTCACAGCGGCGAAGACTAATAGCTTGCGCGGAACCGATGCGGGTTCTCATCTTTCACGGCTACATGCTGCGCGGCACCGGCAGCAACATCTACAACGCCAACCTCGCCTGGGCGCTGGCCCGCCTGGGCCATGAGGTCCACCTGCTCTGCCAGGACCGCGAGACGAAGCTGGAGGGCGTGCAGATCCACAACCCCGACATCGGCGGCCTGCTGCCGGTCTACGTCAAGGACCCTTACGAGGGCTTCGAGGTCAAGGCCTTCCCCGAACTGAGCGAGGCCGAGCTGGAGCGCTACCTAGAGGCCAATGTCGCCGCCGTGCGCGAGGTCGCGGAGGGCATCGGCGGCGTCGATGCGGCGCTTGCCAACCACCTGGTCATGGGGCCGGCGATTCTCTCCCGCGCCGACATCGGCCCATTCGCGGCCAAGATCCACGGCTCGGCGCTCGAGTACACCGTCAAGCCCCACCCTCGCTTCCTGCCCTACGCCCGCGAGGGCATCGAGGCGGCCTCGGGAGTCCTCGTCGGCTCCAGCCACACCGCCGAATCCCTCTGGACCGCCCTCCCCGAAGTCAAAGACCTAAGAGAGAAGACGAGGCTTGGCCCCCCCGGCGTCGACACCAACATCTTCCGCCCGCTAGCCCGCCGCGGGGGTGGACTCCGCCGCCCGGAGACTGCGGAGGGCGAGACTTCGACCCAAGCTGCGGGACGTCCCGCCGCCCGGAGCAGTGCGAAGGGCAAGGAGGGTGCCCCCGCGGCGGGCCCACCGACGGTTGTGTTCGTGGGCAAGCTGATCGTCTCCAAGGGCCTCGACCTGCTCCTGGCGGCCTGGCCGCTGGTTCGAGCAAAGCACCCGGGGGCGCAACTGCAGGTCGCCGGCTTCGGCGAGTACGAGCAGGGCCTGCGTCGTTTGCTGCGGGCGCTCGACAGCGGCGATCTGGCCGACGCGCGTGAGGTGGCGCGCCTGGGCCGCGGCTTGGAGGGCGGGGAGGAGGAGCCGCTGCCGATTCTCTCGGCTTTCCTCGAAGATCCACCGGCCGGCTACCTGGAGGCGGCAAGGGGGGTCTCCGCTTCGATCCAGTTCATCGGCCGCCTCGAGCATGACGAGGTGGCCGAGCTGCTGCCGCGGGCGGAGGCCCTGGTCATGCCAAGCACCTTCCCCGAGGCCTTCGGCATGGTCGCCGTCGAGGCGGCCGCCTGTGGCGTGCTGCCGGTTTCGGCCGACCACTCCGGGATGCGCGAGGTCTCACGCCGGCTTTCCGCCGCCCTGCCGGCGGGCACCGGCGAGCTGACGTCGTTTCCCGTCTCCGCGGTGGCGATCGAGACGATCGCCGGCAACCTCAACCGGTGGCTGGGCCTGCCTGCAGAGCAGCGGGCCGCCGCCCGAGAGGCGCTCGCCGCGACCGCCCATCAGCTGTGGAGCTGGGAGGGCGTGGCGCGCGGAGTCATCGCCGCTTCGCGGGGCGAGCTTGACCGTCTGCCGCTTGCATAGAATGCCCGTCCGCTGATGATTGGCCGCCTGCCGATAGCGAAGATGTTCGCCGCCACCCTTGCGCTCACAGTCGTGATCTCGGCGGTGATGCTGCAGATCGACTGGAACGGCGAGGGGGCCTCCACGGCGGCGCCCAAGATCGACCGGCTTCTCGACGTGATGATCATCCTCTCGGCCTTCGTCTTCGCGCTCGTGATGGTGATGCTCTTCTACGCGCTGTGGAAATTCAAAGCCAAGCCCGGCGACGAATCCGACGGCGAGCCGATCCACGGCAACACCAGGCTCGAGGTGGCTTGGACCCTGATCCCGACCGTGATCGTCCTCTTCGGCGCCGCCTATAGCTGGGCGGTGCTCGACGACATCGAGGACCCCGCCAAGGACCCGCTCAAGGTCGATGTCTTCTCCCAGCAGTTCGCCTGGAGCTTCGGCTATCCCGGCAAGGACAACGTCTGGTCGGAGGGTGAGCTGCACGTGCCGCTCGACCGTCAGGTCCACTTCAAGATGCACGCTCTCGACGTGATCCACTCCTTCTGGGTGCCGGAGTGGCGGATCAAGAAGGACAACGTCCCGGGCATCGTGACGACCGCGATCGTCACGCCGGACAAGGTAGGCACCTACCAGCTCGTCTGCACCGAGCTCTGCGGCTTCGGCCACACCACGATGCGGGCCACGGTCGTCGTCGAGCCGCCGGCTCGCTTCCGCGAGTGGGTCGCCGGCCTCAAACAGGAGATCCCCCCAGCGCTGATGGAGTCGGTGGTGCAGGACGAGGACACGGACCTCGAAGGACTCGGAGCCGGCGGGGCATAATGAGGAAGATCGATTGATGGCGGCTGCGATCTCCCGACCCGGATGGATTAGAGGGGCGCTCGGCGCGTTGCTTGCCGGCGCATTTGGCTTTGCCCTGGTCGTCGTCCTGCGCGAGATCTCCGGCCTGCCCACCTTCCAGACCGAGCAGACCGGCTATCCGCATGTGGTCGTGCCCTTGGTCACCGCGCCGCTGGGCTTCCTGGCCGGCTTCGGCTGCTTCGACTACTGGCTGCGCTGGGCCGCCGGCATGCCGACGATCCCCGACGACCACTCCCAGCATGGGGCGAAGAGTTGGCGCGATTACTTCCGCTTCAACACCGATCACAAGGTGATCGGCATCCAGTACATCGTCACCACATTCTTCTTCTTCTTCGTCGGCGGCCTGATGGCGATGCTGATCCGCGCCGAGCTGGCCCAGCCCGGGGCGCAAATCGTCGAAGCCTCGACCTACAACAGCCTCTTCTCGACCCATGCGGTGCTGATGATCTTCGTCTTCGTGATCCCGGTCTTCGCCGGCATCGCGAACTACGTCCTGCCGCTGATGATCGGTGCTCCGGACATGGCCTTCCCGCGCCTCAACGCGCTCAGCTTCTGGATGCTGCCGCTCGCCGGCCTCCTCTTCATCGGCAGCTTCCTGGCGCCCGGGGGCGCCTTCGACGCCGGCTGGACGGGCTACGCGCCGCTCTCGACCGGGGCGCCGCTGGGCCAGTCGTTCTTCAACTTAGGCGTGCAGTTCGCGGGTGCTTCCTCGATTGCGACGGCGCTCAACTTCCTGGTCACGATCATCACCATGCGTGCGCCCGGAATGACCTTCTGGCGCATGCCGCTGCTGGTCTGGGCCAACCTCTCGACCTCGCTGCTGGTCGTCGCCGCGACGCCCTTCATCGCCGGCGCCCAGTTCATGGTCCTCTTCGACCGCGCCCTGGGGACGCAGTTCTTCGAGTTCGCCGGCGGCGGCGACGTGGTCAGCTATCAGCACATCTTCTGGTTCTACTCCCACCCGGCCGTCTACATCATGATGCTGCCCGGGTTCGGGATCATCTCCGAGGTCATCTCCACGCACGCCCGCAAGCCGATCTTCGGCTACCGGCTGATGGCCCTGGCGCTGATCGGGATCGTCGTCCTCAGCTATTCGGTCTGGGCGCACCACATGTTCGTCGCCGGCATGTTCAGCTGGCTGCGCGTGCCGATGATGATCACGACCCTGCTGATCGCGGTGCCGACCGGGATCAAGATCTTCTCCTGGCTGGGGACGCTGTACTTCGGCAAGATCCACACCTACTCGACCGCGATGCTGTTCGCGCTCGCCTTCATCGTCACCTTCACGATCGGCGGCATCAGCGGCGTGATGCTGGGCATGGTGCCGATCGACATCCACGTCTCCGACACCTACTTCATCGTCGCCCACATCCACTTCGTGCTCTTCGGCGGCTCCGTCTTCACGATCTTCGCCGGCATCTACCACTGGTTCCCGAAGATGACGGGGCGGATGTACGACGAGAAACTGGGCCGGGTCCACTTCTGGGGCACCCTGATCGGCACCTGGGGGACCTTCATCCCGATGCATTGGGTGGGGATGGACGGGATGCCGCGCCGCGTCGCCGACTACGCCGCCCAGTTCGGCGATTGGAACCTGTTGATCAGCCTCTGCGCCTTCCTGCTCGGCGCCTGCCAGCTGGTCTTTCTCTACAACATGGTCGTCAGCTGGCGCTTCGGCCCCCGCGCCCCGGCCAATCCGTGGCGCGCCAACACGATCGAGTGGCAGGTCTCCTCGCCGCCGCCGATCTTCAACTTCGACGAGATCCCGCGTGTCGTCGGTGGGCCCTACGAGTTCGGCGTTCCGGGTGCTCGCCACGCGATCATGGGCGGTGAGGGGGCCGAGGCTCCCGAGCCCCAGCCGACGGTGGTGGGCTCCTCATGAGCATGAGTACCCGTGAGGCGAAGGGCGAGGCCCTCTCGTGAGCGAGGACCGAAACCCAGGCTCAGCCGCTGCTCGTCTTCCTCAACGAGGTGGCCGGCGGCCGCAAGCTGCTGCGGGCGGTCGGCGAGCGGGCCGGGCAGGTTCCCCTCGTCGCCGTCGCGGCGCCGCAGAACCAGCCCGCGGTCGGGCAGCTGATCGACTCCGGCGAGCTGCGCGACGCGGCACGGGCTCGCGTCGAGGTGACGATGGCCGTGCTCTCCGAGTACGGGATCGAGTCGGTCGGCGAGGTGATGGATCCCGATCCGGCTCTGGCGCTCGATGACGCCGTGCGCGCTCACGAGCCCGGTGAGGTGCTTCTCTCCTGCCAGGCGGAGACTCGCTTTGGCTTCACCCGCAAGGACCTGGTCGAGTGGGCAAAGGGCCGCTTCGAGCCCGAGGTGACCGTCACTCACATCCCGGTCCGGATCGTCGACGACTCGATCAGCTGGGAGAAAAGCCACACCCTCGTCGTCGCCACCCAAACCGTCGCGGCGCCCGACCTCGTCAAACGGCTGAAGGAGCGCGCCGCCGGGCACCCCCACCGCTACACGATCATCTGCCCGCGCTCAGACGACGTTTCCGAGGGGGAGATCGTCCGCGATCTTGCCTCGACCCTGGCCGAGCTCTACCGCGCCGACATCGACGCGACGGGGCAGCCGATGAGCCCCGATCCCTTCCATGCCGTGCGCAATGCGATCGAGCACTACCGCATCGACGAGGTCCTGATCTCCACCTTCGCCGGCGAGCAGTCGCAGTGGCTCGAGGACGATCTGATCGGCCGTGTTCGCGAGATAACCGAGAAGCCGGTCGAGCACGTCGAGGTGGGCCGCCCGGCTGCGGCTGTCGCTGCCGCCGTGGCCGGGGGGGAGGAGTCCTGATGGAGAGCGCAACGATCACCGCCGACCACGCCCACGAGGAGCACCACGGGCCGCCGGAGGCGCATCAGAGCTCGCGGATCGACCGCCAGACGCTCGGCATCCTGCTCTTCATCGTCTCGGAGATCATGCTCTTCGGCGCCTTCTTCGCCGCCTATTTCTTCCTGCGCGTTGTCGTCAACCCGTCTGAATGGCCGCCTGAGCCCTTTGAGCTGCCTGTCGCGGTCGCCTTCGTCAACACGTTGATCCTCGTCTCCTCCAGCTTCACGATCCACTACGCGCTGGAGTCGATCCGGCATGGCGACCGGCGGGGCCTGAAACTGGGCCTGGTGCTGACCTGGCTGCTGGGCGCGACCTTCCTCTTCATTCAGATCAACGAGTACGTGCACCTCGGCTTCAGCGCCCGCGACTTCGGCTTCGGCTCGATCTTCTACAGCCTCACCGGCCTGCACGGCGCCCACGTCTTCGTCGGCCTGCTGCTGCTCAGCTTCGCGACGATCCGCGCCTTCCGCGGCCACTTCGGCCCCGAGGCCAAGGACCACCTCGGCGTCGAGGTGCCGGGCATCTACTGGCACTTCGTCGACGTGATGTGGATCATCGTCTTCACCGCCGTCTACATCCTCTAGCAGCGGCTTTGTAACACCATTTGTTGTCGCTTCCTTGGCAGCGGCGCTGGCGCTCCCCCCGATGACTTTCCGCGGCGCTGCCAGCCTCATCTTGTGACCCGGTAACGTCCCACTGACCGCGGATTCGATCGCGTCGGGAGCGGCGAGCTCAACAGGAGGGCAATGAGATGGCTGAGCACACGGTAGGCACCCGCGAGGAATGGCAAGCGGCCCGGGATGAGCTGGCGAAGCTAGAGGCCGAGCAGGCGGAGCGGAACGAGGAGATCAAGCGCAAGCGACTCGATCTCCCGTGGGTAGCGGTGGAAAAGGAGTACGAGTTCGACACCGAGGACGGCAAGAAGACCCTGGCCGAGCTTTTCGACGGCCGCTCACAGCTCCTCGCCTACAACATCATGTTCGGTCCCGATTACGAGAACGGTGCCTGCCCCGGCTGCACCAGCCTCGCCGATGAGCTCGACGGTGGGCTCGTCCATCTGAACCACCGCGATGTCACGCTGATCTGCTTCTCACGGGCGCCGATCGACCGGCTGGCCGCCTACAAGGAGCGGATGGGCTGGCAGTTCCCGTACGTGTCCACTTACGACACGGATTTCCCCTGGGACTTCGGCCTTACGCTCACCGAGGAGCAGGCAGAGCAGATCCCCGAGGTGAAGGAGATGGTCGACAACCCGCCGGAGTGGCTCGAGGAGTGGTCGCGGCAGGTCGGAGCCGATCTTAAGGACGGGCTACGCGAGGGACCGGGCTGGATCGCGTTCGCGCGCGAGAACGGGACCGTCTACCACACCTACACGGTGATGGCACCCGACCCGTTCGTCGCCCCGTACTTCAGCTTCCTGCTCGACCGCACGCCGAAGGAGCGCAACGGCGACCAACAATTCCGCTCCTGGCGCAAGGACGAGTACCCGGACTGAGCCGGACCGATCAGCTCCCTGCCGCGCGATAGGTTGCCATCGATCGCGACGATGGAATCCGCTGCACCACGCCGAGCTCCCGCGCAACCAGGCATGGTCCAGCTTGGCTTGGTAGGCCTGCTCCTGGGGCTGGCCGCGATCGCGTGGGTCGCCACCAGCAACCGGATGGCGGGGATGGACGCGGGGCCCGGGACTGACCTCGACACACTCGGCTTCTATGTCACTGCCTGGGTCGTGATGATGGCCGCGATGATGTTCCCGTCGATCTGGCCAATGGTCGCCATGTACAGCCGGATTCAGGAAGGGAAGCGGGCAAGGGGGCGAGATGTTCCGCTCGGCCCGACCGCGGCCTTCGTAGGCGGATACCTTCTTGCCTGGACTGCTTGGGGGCTTTTCGCGTATGCCGTGTATGAGATCGGCAGCTCGGCCTGGCCGGACACCCTTGCCTGGGAGCGCGGCGGGCCATACTTCGCGGGCGGGGTGATCATTGCCGCGGCTCTTTATCAGCTCACACCGCTGAAGAACGCCTGCCTGAAGAGGTGCCGCAGCCCGATGATGTTTCTCATGAACGCCTGGCAGCCGGGACGGATCGGCGCACTGCGGATGGGGCTCGCCCACGGTGCCTGGTGCGTCGGCTGCTGCTGGGGCCTGATGGCCGCGTTGTTCGCCCTCGGCGTGATGAGCGTCGGCTGGATGGTGTTCATCGCGGCGTTGATTGCGGCGGAGAAGCTGCTGCCTTGGAGAGCCCTCGCCAGCTACGGCATTGCGGTGCTGCTCCTGGCGATGGGCCTCCTCGTGGCCTTCACCCCGTCAAGCGTGCCCGGCCTGATCCTGCCGGACTCGCCGGAGGCGGTGAGAGCCCACGAGATGCACCACGGCTCGATGGTCGACGGGACGCAGCATCACGACATGCACTCAAAGCCCTCCGAATCGATGCACGACGAGGGCATGCCGGCCGACAATATGACCGGCCACTAGGGCGTTTCGCTCAGAGCTCGTCCTCGCTCGACCACTCGAACGGTATGTGCTTTGCCGAGCGCCCGGCCCAGTCCCACTTGTAGCCGTAGGCATCGACCTCGTTCTTGGTCGCGATCCCGTAGGTGGTTGGGCCGCTGTTGGGGCCGGCCTCCGACCCGGGGATGTTCGTGACCTCGACGTTCTCTCCGGGTCGGGTCGTCGGCCCGGTCAGCACCTCAGCGGCACCGCTGGCCTGACCGTTGATCTCAAGACTCCAAGAGCTCGAGTCGTCGGCGATCTGGAGGTCGATCGAGGCGAACTCGATCCCCTTCACCTCGCCGAAAGCGCTCTCGGCGAGCGCCTGCGGCCAGCTGCCGGCCTGTCCGCCGAAGATCGCCTGTAGCGCCTCGCGCTGGGCGTCATCGGCCCTCTCATCGATGAACAGACCCGCGTCCATCTTGACGTCCTCGTCCCAGATGTTCCCCTCGAATTCGGAGACTCCGGCCACGGCCAGCCCGTCAAGTTTGACGTCGCCGTAGGTGCCTTCCCGGATCCGCCACGCGACGATCCCCTGGCAGTCACCGTCTGTCGGTGGTCGTCCCCAAGAGCACGGACATGGCACCGCGCACTTGCAGAAGTCAATGAAGTCGCCGGTCACGCTCCAGTTTTCGGCCATCGCATCCTCCTCGACTCGATAGCGCCGATCCTACCGCTTACCCCGCGAGCCTGGGGGAGAAATGGGCGACAGTTGACAACCCGCATTATTTGAATCCCTGGTCGTTTGCCGCTGTCAAAATGAGGCGCATGGGGAATCCGCTTCGCTCCGAGGCCGAGGCTTTTCGCTGGCTCCTGGTGGTCGGCGCCGCGGCGGCTTCGGTGATCGCGCTGGCGCTGCTGGTCAGACCACTGGCTGGGGTGTTGTGGGCGCTCGTTCTGATTGTGGCGGCGGTGGTCTATGGCTGGCGTCTGTGGAGGGCGCGTTCCTAGGCGCGAGCCGGCCGGCGCTCGCCACGGCCCAGAGGGTCGCCAGCCAGGTGGCGGTGGCGAGGGCGATGTGCAGCCAGACGACCTCCGCAGGCAGCTCCAGCGCCCACTGGACGCCGCCTACGACGCCCTGCAGCACCAGCAGGCCGATGACCACGCCCAGAGGCTTGAGAGCACGCCTGTCGCGCCCGGGACGGCGCAGCAGCAGCCAGACGGCGACGACAGCGAGGCCGAAGATCGCGGCGATGGCCGAGTGGCGCTGGACGACCCACTCCAGCGTCGCGGCGCCCTTGAAGTCGAAGCGGTGGACCAGTTCGCCGTCGTGGGCCCCCGCATGGGGGCCGGAGCCCGTGGCGATCGTCCCGGCGAGGATCGTCAGCTGGCCAAAGGGGATCAGCGCTCGGACCGCCCAGACGCCGAGCCAATCGTTGGAGCGGGGGCGGCTGCCGGAGTCGTAGCGCGAGCACCAGGCAAGCGCGAAGGCCGCGTCGAGCAGCAGCATCGAGAGGATGAAGTGCAACATCACGAGACCGGGCGCCAGGTGGTGCTTGACGACGAGCGCACCCAGGATCGCCTGACCGAGGACGCCCAGCGGCAGCAGGGCGCCGAGCACGGCGAGATGGACCCGAAACGGCCGCCGGAACCAGGCCAGCGCGCTGGCGGCGATGACGGCCAGGCCGACGAAGCCGGTCAGGAGCCGATTGCCGTACTCGATCACCGCGTGCACGTCGAGCGGCGGCACCGTCTTGCCGTAGCACTTGGGCCAATCGGGGCAGCCGAGGCCGGAGCCCGTCAGCCGCACGCCGGCGCCGGTGAGGACGATCAGGGCAAGCGCCGCCAGGGCGACCAGCGTCACCTTCGCGTAGAGCTGCGGCGCGATCTTCAAACGCTCACGCATCGACACCGGATCATGTCAGCGGCCGCCCGGCCGCCGGCCCTCAGCCGCCTTGGCTCTTTTTCGAGCCGCCGCCTTTGGCGGTCGAGTCGACCAGGTATTTGACCAGCTGGTTGAGTTCCTGCGGGTTGATGAGGTCCTCGAAGTTGTTCGGCATCACGTTCGGCGGGTAGCCCTTTGTGATCTCGGCATCGGGATCGATGATCGACTCTTTGACCATCGCCGCACTCTGGCCGCCCAGGACTTCGTCGAGGTCGGGACCTGTAACGCCGCCCGCGTTAGATGCGGCGAGCGCGTGGCAGGTGTCGCAGCCGTTGTTGGCAAAGACCTGGGCGCCAGGGCCGCCGGGGACCCGCGGCGGGGCCGCTCCCGGCACTCCGGCGTAGCGGGCGACGTAGGCGGCCACATCGTCGAGGTCCTGGCCGGTGACGATGTCGGCCGGCATCGAGACGGCGGGGTTATCGGTGCTGGGACGCGGATTCTCCACCTGCGGCTTGACGACGCCTTCGATCGTGCTCTCGGTCTCACCGGCGGCGCGGGCGGCGGCGAAGGCGGCATCGAGGTTGGGCCCATTCTGGGCCGTGCTGCCGGCCTGCGCGAGGGCATGGCAGGTGCCGCATTTCTGCTTGAAGAGGACGCGCCCGCGCGTGATGTCGGCGGTGCTCGTGCCACAGCCGGAGGCGCCCAGCCCGAGGGCGAGCAGGGCCGCGGCGGCGAGCAGGGAGCGGATGAGGGTCGGCTGCTTGGGCATAGATGAATCGGGGTGCGAAGCGAGGCGCAGTCTATATGCCCAAGGCCTCGTCAAAGCGTCTTCCCGGCTGCCATCGTGGGGTAGGCTTGAGGCGATTCACACGATTGCTGACGACGCTCGAACGGGACGGAGGAAGATGCAGGTACGGGACGGCATGTCGGACGTGGTTCTGACCCTTGGCCCCACGCACACGCTGCGCGAAGCGGCCAGGCAGATGACGGATAAAGGTACCGGCGCGGCCCTGGTCGCCGACGATGAGATGCCCGTTCCCTGCATCGTCACCGAGCGCGACGTGCTGCTCGCGATCGGCGCCGGCCAGGACCCCGATTCGGAGCGGGTCGCCGAGCACATGAGCGGCGGCGTGATCGCCGCCGCGCCGGACTGGAGCCTGGAGCGGGCGGCGGCCGAGATGTCGCGGCGCGGCATTCGCCACCTGGTCGTCTACGAGGAGGGCGAGCTGGTGGGCATCCTCTCGATGCGGGACATCGTGCGCGTCTGGACCTCAGACGGGGCGACCTCCGGCCTCACGCCCGAGTAGCAGGGAAAGGCGTTCAGGCCCGGGGGGGCTTGAGCGGCTCGACCGGCAGCACGGCGCCGCGCACCTTCTGCTGGCGCGGCAGGCGGAAATAGTCGCGGGTCGCGCCGCGGACCATGACGCGCAGGGCGATGAGGGCGATGACGGCGCCGATGATCGAGTAGACCCAGCCGCGGACCATGAAGCCCTCCGCGTAGATGCCGCAGACGGCCAGGGCGAGGGCGAAGGCGAAGAATGCCGGGGCCCAGGAGGGGCGAGGCGCGTAGACGTGCTCGCCGGGCTCACTGATGTTTCGCTCCGTGCTCATGAGGCGATGTAGAACACGGCGGCGAGGAAGCAGAGGGCGAAGACCCCGGCGGCGATGCCCCCGGCCAGCAGGCCTGCGCCCATCTTGCGCCTTGCTGTCTCGCGGTCCACGGGCGGAGTTCTACCAGACCGCCTAGACCAGTTGGTCCAGCGGCATCGAGAGGAACAGGAGGGCGAGGTAGGCGAGGGAGAAGAGGTAGGTGCGCAGGGCCCAGCGGCGATCGGCGCTGCGCAGCAGGCGCACGGCGCAGTAGATGAAGGCCGCGCCCAGAGTCATCGAGACGAGCAGGTACTCGATGCCGAAGGCACCGGCGCAGAATGGCAGCTGGGTGACGGCATACAGCAGCACCGTGTAGAGGACGATCTGACGCCGGGTCTCCGCCTCGCCGCGGACCACCGGCAGCATCGGCACTCCGGCCTTCGCGTACTCGTCCTTCATCAGCAGCGAGAGGGCCCAGAAGTGGGGCGGGGTCCAGAAGAAGATGATCGCGAAGAGGTAGAAGGCGGTGCCGCTGAGGCTGCCGGTAACCGCGGCCCAGGCGACCAGCGGCGGCACTGCGCCGGCCGCGCCGCCGATGACGATGTTCTGCGGCGTCGTCCGCTTCAGCCACAGCGTGTAGACGAAGACGTAGCCGAAGAGGCCGGAGAGCGAGAGCGCCGCCGCCAGCGGGTTGACGGCCACCGCCAGCAGCGTGAAGGAGGCGCAGCCGAGCAGGGTGCCGAAGGCGATCGCGGCAAGCGGGGAGATGCGGCCGGCGGCCACGGGGCGGTCGGCGGTGCGAGCCATCGTGCGGTCGATATCGCGGTCGATGGCATGGTTGATCGCCCCCGCGCCGCCCGCCGAGAGGGCGCCACCGAGGCAGGTGAGAAAGATCAGGCCGATCGACGGGTCGCCCGCCACATACATCGTCGTGATCGTGGTGAAGAGGAGCAGCGACTGGACCTTGGGCTTGGTCAGCGTCAGGTAGTCGCGCAGGACGGTGAGAACCGCCGGTCGTTGGGAGGCCGCTGCCGTCGCTTCCATCATGCGGTCACCCGCCTCACTCGTCGCGCGCTCACGCGCTCAGGCTACCGGCTGCGACTCGTCAGGCTGCGGCTCGCGCGGCGGCGCTCCGTTGCCGCTCCGCTGGGCGATCGCCTCGCGGATGTCGCGCATTGGCCGGCTGCTGCGCACGTCGGGCAGGACATCGAAGTTATGCGGCTCAGGCGGGGAGAGGGTGAACCACTCGAGCGATTCCCCGCCCCACTGGTCGGGCCCCGCCGGGGGTCCGCCGTTGCGGCTGAGGATCGCGTTGACGAGCGTCATCACGATCCCGATCGCCAGGACCAGGGTGCCGATCGAGGCGATCAGGTTGTAGGTGGTGACGCCGGTGTCGTCGAAGAACTTGTAGGCATCGACGACCTGTCCCTCCTCGGCGCCGGCCAGGAAGAGAGGGACGAAGGCAAGCAGGGTGCCGAGGGCGATCGTCCAGAAGGAGATCCGCGCCATGGTCTCGCCCATCGTGCGCCCGGTCATCTTCGGGAACCAGTAGTGCAGGGCCGCAAAGCCACCGAAAACGGCGCCGCCGATGAGGGCGAAATGAGTCGCCGCCGTGGCGTCGGTCGTGTTCTTCAGCTGCCAGGCCGCGGCGACCATCGAGTGCTCGAGCTCGGCCGCGAGGCCGATCGAAATCGCCGAGATCGCGCCCGCGGCAAAGAGCAATGGCGCCCGTCTCTGCAGCGGCCCACCGGCCAGCGTCGCAATCAGGTTGAAGACGATGAGCCCGAAAGGCACGATCAGCGCCAGGGACATCACCATCGCGAAGTACATCCAGCCGACGCCGATCGGAGCGGTCAGCATGTTCTGCAGCCAGGCGAGCGTGCCGATCACGGCGATCGCGACCAGCGAGCCGATCGTCGCCTGGCGCCCGACCAGCGGCCGGCGGGCGAAGGTGGAGACGATCTCGGCGGTCGCGGCCAAGGCGGTGATCAGGATCAGCATGTAGGCGCCGGTGAAGAAGATCCAGCTCAGGTGCTGCCAGAGCAGCGGCGCTCCCCCGGCGCCGTCGGCGAAGAAGTTGCCGTCGAGGTTGCGGTCGATCATCAGCATCGTGATCGCGGCCAGCATCACGGGGCCGATTACCAGCATCAGCCAGGAGCAGATCGCCGCCGCCCAGGAGAAGACCGGCAGCCGGCGCCAGGCCATGCCGGGTGCACGGCTGACGCGCAGCGTCGCCACCAGGTCGATCGCGATCAGGACGAAGCCCAGTGTCGCCAGGCCGGTGGCCGATGCCCAGGCGTCGACGCCGTTGTCGGCCATGTAGGTGAGCTCGGAGAGCGGCGCCAGCGGGTTGATGCCGGCGTCGGAGGGGGTGAAGAGAAAGCCGGCGTAGAGCACCGTCGCCCCGGCTAGGTAGAGCCAGAGGCCGATCTGGCTGAGGCGCGGCAGGGCTGTTCCGCGGGCGCCGATCTGCAGCGGCACCACGTAGGAGAAGAGACCCAGCGCGAGCGGGATCGCGAAGAGGAAGATCGCCGTCGTCCCATAGAGGGAGAGCATGCGGTTGAAGTTGACCGGCGAGAGGAAGCTGTTCTCGGGGATCGCCAGCTGCAGGCGCATCAGCAGCAACTCGATCAGGGCGATGAAGAGGAAGCCGCAGGCGGCCGTGATCAAGACCCGCCCGACGTCCTTGTGGTTGGCGCTGGTGGCGATCTCGACCCAGCGGGGCCGCCGCTGTGGGAAGCCGTCGGTAACCAGCTCAGGGCGCCTGTTCATTCTCCCTCTCCCTGTCCGAGCAGGCCGACGACTCGGTCCTGGGCCGCCTGGATGGCGTCTTTTTGCTCTTTGACGAAGTCTTCGTACTCCTGCGGCGAGACGACTTCCACCTCGGTGCGCATCGACGCGTAGGCCTGCCCGGAGAGGGTCGCGGCCTCACCGCGGTAGACGCCCTCCTCGTCGGCGCTGAAGACGACCTGGTTGAGCTTGCCGGGCACCGCGTCGCGCTTGCCGGCCAGCTCGGGCACGTTCCAGGTGTGGACGACGTCGGTGGAGAGGAGGTCGACGGTGACGGCGGTATCGACCGGGACGACAAGCTTGTAATAGGAGAACGCTTCGTTGGGGTAGTCGTAGCGCCATATCCACTGCTGGCCGGTCGCCTCGATCCTCAGCGGCTCGGAGCGAGCGCTCTGCAGGCCCCCGGAGCCCGTCGCCGGCGCTTCGCGGGCCTTCTCGGTGAAGACGATGCTGAGGACGAGGATCGCCGTTGCGAAGACCCCCAGGGCGGTGCCCACGCGCAGCTGCAGGCCTCGCCGGTCGCCGCCGGCATCGGGCCGCCCGGCCCGCTCGCCGCGATGGCGGCGCAGCGCATAGACCAGCCCAGCATTTATCGCGACGATGAGAATCGTCGCGGCGATTCCGCCGATCCACAACAGCGTGTCGATCTGGTCCGTGCCAGGAGAGTGGGACGCCAAAGCGCGGCCATTCTAATCACGCCGGGCGGCGCGCCGCCGCCCTCGTCCCCGCTCGCCAACCTATACTCGCCGACCTTATGCGGAGGCGATCCCGGCCATCTCCGGCGCTTCGGGCGGGCCTGCGTGCTGGAGCGGCTGGTGCGCTGGCCGCCGCCTTCGTCGTCCCGCTGCTGCGCCGCCGGGGGCGAATCCCCGCTCCCGTGACCCTCGCCGCCTGTGCCGGCGGGCCGCTGGCGCTGGCCGTGCTGAGCCCCCGCACCCCGCGCCGCGACGTGGCGCTGTTCGCGATGCAGATGTGGGCTTTCACGATGGCCCACGAGCTGCCCTACGACGACCCGTCGCGGCTGCGCCGCCGTCTCAAGACCCGCTACCCGATCCTCGCCGACCGGGCGATCGGCCTCGGCACCCTGCCCAACGTGCGCCTGCAGCGGGCGCTGGCCAACCTTCCCCGCGTCGGGGCTCTCAACCGCTTCCTGACCTGGGTCCACTGGCTCTGGTTCCTCGAGCCCTATTTCGCCCTGCTCTACATCTTGATTCGCCATCCGCAGCACTTTCCGCGCGCCGCGCGGCAGGTCGCCGCGGTCTTCGACCTCGGCTGCGCCATCTACTTCGCCGCTCCCACCGCGCCGCCGTGGTGGTCCTCCGAGGAAGGGCTCACCGAGGAGAAGATCCGCCGCATCATGGTCGAGGTGGGGGAAGAGACATGGGGCGGCGCCTGGCCGCGCATGTATGCGACCTTGGGCGGCAATCCCTGGGCCGCAATGCCCTCCCTGCACTTCGCCACCGCCCTGATCGCCGCTATCTGCCTCAGCGAAGCGGGGCGCGGCGGCGGCACGGTCGGCTGGGGCTACGCCCTGACGCTCGGCTTCGCCCTCGTTTACCTGGGTGAGCACTACGTGACCGACCTCGCGGCGGGGGCCGCGCTCGTCGTCGCCGTGCGTCGCGGCGAGCCGATGGCCGAGCCGCTCGTGCTCGCCGTCAATCGCGGGCTTGGCCGCTTGGAGCGCCTGGCGGCCTGAAGCAGCGGTAAGCGGCCGTGGTGCCCGACTGGTCGATCATCTAGCTTCCCAGGGGTGTCTCAGCGGGACTCGGCTAATGGTGCCGGCGCCGTCGACCTGTCGCTGTTCACGCCGCGGCGGGTCGTCCAGACCGTGCTCGTCGTGCTGGTGCTGCTCGTCGCGATCTATTTTCTCTTTCCCAGGCTCGTCGGCCTCGGCGACGCGCTGAGCAACATCGGCGAAGCCGATCCGGTCTGGATCGGGGTCGCAATCGGCTGCAACATCGCTGCTCTGGCCACCTACATCGCTCTTTTCAAGGCGGTTGTGGGCGGCGATGCCCTGCGCCTCAGCTGGCGAGAGACCTACGAGATCAATATGGCCGGCCTGGGGGCGACCCGCCTCTTCTCAGCCGCCGGAGCGGGGGGGATCGCCCTCACCTACTGGGCGCTGCGCAAGGCCGGAATGGGCCGTCGCGAGGTCGGCCGCCGGATGGTCGCCTTCCTCAGCCTGCAGTACGTCTTCTATCCCGTTGCCCTGATCGTCTGCGGAATCCTCCTGCGGACGGGGGTGCTGAACGGCAAGGACTCGGTCGAGCTGACGATCGTGCCCGCCTCGGTCGCCGGCTTTCTGTTGCTTGTCGGAGGACTGCTCATGTTGACTCCGGCGGACCTGGGCCAGCGGGTGCGGAGGATCTCCGGCCATGAGCGGGCCAGCGCCATCGCGGCGAAAGCGGCCACCATCCCGGCCACGGTGGGAGAAGGCTTCAGGTTCGCGCTCGGGCTCTTCCGCAGCCCTTCTCGCGGCGCGCTGGCGATGCTCGGCGCCGTTGGCTTCTGGGCCGCGAACATCGGCATCCTCTGGGCATCCTTCATGGCCTTTGGCATTCATGTGCCGATCGCCGTCGTGATCCAGGGCTTCTTCCTCGGCATGGTGGCCAACATCTTTCCCTTCGCCCCCGCGGGCGTGGGGGCTGTCGACGCCGGGATGATCGGCGCCTTCGTTCTCTTCGGCCTGCCCGAGGAGACCGTCTTTCCGGCGATCCTGATCTATCGCCTGGTCGCCTTCTGGATGCCGATCCCGCCGGGGCTGATCGCCTTCTTCCAACTGCGCAAACGGGTCCATCACTGGGAAGAGGAGGACCTCCCGATCGACCGCGACAGATCGCCAAGCAGAGACCTCGAGCCCGCCGCCCGCTGAGGCCCGAGGGCGTTGACCGACCCGTTACTATACAAAGTAAAGTATTGGACGCTGGCTCCGATGCGAAAGACTAAGGTCAAGCAGATGGCAGACGAGAAGAAGATCGAGAATGTGATCATCGTCGGCGGCGGCCCCGCCGGCTACACAGCGGCGCTCTACACCTCGCGGGCCAACCTGGAGCCGCTCGTATTCGAGGGCTTCAGGTGGGGCGGCCAGCTTCAGAACACGACCGACGTCGAGAACTATCCCGGCTACCCCGACGGGATCATGGGGCCGGAGATGATGAACCAGTTCCGCGCTCAAGCAGAGCGCTTTGGGACCCGGTTCGTCACCGACGACGTCGACCGGGTCGAGCTCTCCGACGGCGGCGTGCAGAGGGTCTTCCTCGGCGATGAGGAGCACCTGGCGAGGACCGTGATCCTGGCGATGGGGGCAGAGCCGCGCCGGCTCGGGGTCCCCGGCGAGATCGAGCTCGGCGGCCGCGGTGTATCCACCTGCGGCGTCTGCGACGGCGCCTTCTTCAAAGACCAGAAGGTCGTCGTGGTCGGCGGCGGCGACTCGGCGATGGAGGACTCGATCTTCATTTCCAAGTTCGCCAGCGATCTGACCGTGGTCAACCGCCGCGACGAGTTCCGCGCTTCGAAGATCATGTTCGAGCGGGCCAAGGAGCAGCCGAACATCGATTTCAAGACGCCCTTCGTTCCCGAGGAGTTCGTCGCCGGCGAGGACGGCAAGCTGGCTCATGTCCGGCTGCGCAACGTCGAGACGGGTGAGAGCGAGGACTTCGAGGCCGATGGCGCCTTCGTAGCCATCGGGCACATCCCGAAATCGGAGATCGTCAGCGACCAGGTCGACACCGATGAGAACGGCTACATCCTCACCGCCTCCGGCTCCACCCGCACCAACCTCGAGGGTGTCTTCGCCGTCGGCGACGTCGTCGACCACACCTACCGCCAGGCGGTCACCGCCGCCGGCAGCGGCTGCATGGGCGCCCTGGACGCGGAGTGGTACCTACGCGACACGCCGCCGTCCCCCGAGGCCCACTGGATGCGCGGCGGCGAGCCCGCCGAGATCGCTCCCACCCCCGGCGCCTAAATCGCCGACGAGATCTAGCTCAACCGCCGCCCCGCGTGTGTGTTCGCACCGTGCCGCACCTGCTTGCCTCTGCGCCGCGGGTGCGTTCGCACTTCTGCCCGCATAGCGATCAAAAGTGCGAACGCATCCTTCTAGCCGACCAGCGTCCAGGCGTTGACTTTGCCGCTTGCCTCGTCGAGGACCTCGGCGGTGCGGCCGAAGGCGAAGGAGTCTGCGGCGCCGTCGACTTAGCTCAGCGGTTCGGCACGACTTTGAAGCCGGCCGAGCGCGGGGTGGACTTGCCGCCGGCGGAGTCGGTCGCTGTCGCGGTGGCGCGGTACTTGCCCGGTTTGAGCGCCCGGCCTTTGAGCCGGCCGCTGAATTTCCGTTTGTTCTTGCCGGCCTTGCCTTTGGCGCCGATCGAGCCTATGACCTTCAGGCGCACGCATTTGCGCTTGGAGGCATTCGCTTTCGTCGGGCGCTGGCAGGTTTTGCCGACGCGACGGCCACTCAGCTTGCGCTGGATCACGAAGGCGACTTTGCCGCCCTCGGTGAGCTTGTAGTGGAACGTGGTGCCGCCGCGTCGCACTTTGCGAAGCGCCGAGGAGCTGGCTTTACCGCGAGCCGAAGGAACGGCGAAGCTTTTTGGTGTCGCCACCAGCCCCTGGATCCCCGGCAGGGTGTCCACTTTGACCGTTGCCGTCGCGCCGGTGGCATTGCAGTAGGCAGTCTGGCCGGTGTAGACGAAGCCGACGCAGCCGGCGTCATCGCCGACGGTCACCTTGACCTCGTAGATGCCGGGCTTGAAGGCGTGCTCGGTCGTTGGAGTGGCGGTAATGAACTTCGTGCCGTCGCCGAAATCCCAGGAGTAGCTATTAATCGTTGCGCCTACGTCGCTCGAGCCGCTGATTTCAAGGCTGGCTTTCTTGCCCGGCGTTGCTGGGCCGGCGGTGAGCGTGCCGGCGACCGGGACGGCCGGGCGGGCGACGGGGGTCTGCCCGTCGGATTCGCCGCCGCTTGGCGCCGGTGCGCCGATTTTGGTCAGCGTCCCGTCCGCCGCCACCGAGTAGGCCTGGACGATCTCGCCTTGCTGGGGTACCGCATAGAGGAAGCGGCCATCTGCAGACATGGCGAGGGTGTCTAGTCCTTCGATGCCGGCTGGAAGCGGTTCTCCGACCTGGCTTAGCGTGCCGTCTGCGCCGATCGAGTAAGTCGAGATCGAATCCTCGTTGTTGTTGGGGCCGTAAGCAAAGCGACCACTTGGCGAAATTACGGGCATCTCGTTGGAGGCCCCGACTGGGACTACCGAAGAGCCGGTGAAAGTCAGCGATCCGTCGGCGCCGATCGCGTAGGTCTGAAAGACGCTGCCGAAACCGTCATTGGCGTAGATCAGGGCGAACCTGCCGTCTGGAGTGACGCGGATGCCGAGCGGGCTTTTGCTGGTTGGGGTTGTCCCCAGCGAGAGGAGTGTTCCGTCGGCCTGAACGGAGAATCGCTCGATTGATTTGTCCGCGGGTTGGAAGAGGAAGCGGCCATCGGGGGTCAGCGCGGACATCCAAGAATTGCCGCTGCCGAAGGTTCCACCCACCCTGGCGAGCGACCCGTCGGCGGCAATCGCAAACGCAGCAGTCCCACCGCTGCCCAGCTGTGCGTAGGCGAAGCGGCCGTCTGGGGAAATTGCCGGCATCCCGATTACCTCGGCTGGCAAGGGGCTGCCGATCGGCGAAGGGGCGCCATCGGCAGCCAGTGAATAGCTGCCGATGCTCTGTGCGTAGAGGAAGGTCGTGATCAGCACCCGCCCGTCAGGCGTGATGCCAAGGCCACTCGGAAAGTTGGGGACGGCGAAAGGTGAGCCGCCGATCGGCGCCAGCAAGCCATCGCCGGCGATCGAGAACACGGCGACCTGCTTGTCGCTGTAGTTGTTGGTGTAGAGGGTGCCGCTCGCGACGGCCGTCGCCGGAAGCGTCAGGGCGAGCATCGCCAAGGCGCCGGTAAGGCTGGCTTTCAAGCTCCCCCGTCGCAAGGGTGCCAAGGCTACCGTGTCAACCAAGCAGCTTCTGGACGACGAAGGTGCGCGTGCCGCGGGGGGTGTCCACCTCGACGGGCTTACCGACCTCGGCGTCTCGTAGTGCCTGGCCGATGGGAGACTCGGCGGAGAGGCGGCCCTCGGCCAGGTTGGCCTCGGTCGAGCCGACCAGCGTCCAGGCGTTGACTTTGCCGCTTGCCTCGTCGAGGACCTCGGCGGTGCGGCCGAAGGCGAAGGAGTCCGCGGCGCCGTCGACCTCGACCACGACGGCGTTGTTCAGTCGTTCCCGCAGCCGCTTGATCTTGGTCTCGAGATGCGCCTGGTCCTCCTTGGCGATGTGGTACTCGGCGTTCTCCTTCAGGTCCCCGAGCTCACGTGCGACCTTGATCCTGGCGGCCATCTCGACTCGGCCCGGCCCTTCGAGGGTCTCGACTTCCTCGCGCAGAGCGGCGATTCCCTTCGCGGTAATCGGCTCCTTGCCGGCTTCGTCACCTGCCATCCGTTCACTCTTGCAGATGGCGCCATCGCCTTGGGCGAAACCCTTTTGACCGCCGCGGCCGCCGCGCTAAGGTCAAGGGACGGCTCCTTCCTGCACCCACCTCGAATCGATTCGGCGCTTCGACCTGCCGACGGAGGTTGCCGGCTGCGAGGAGTGCCTGGCCCAGGGGATGGAATGGGTCCATCTGCGGATGTGCCAGACGTGCGGACACATCGGCTGCTGCGACAACTCGCCGGGCAAACACGCCACTGGGCACCATGAGCAGACGGGCCATCCGATCATGCGCTCCGCCGAGCCGGGCGAAGAGTGGAGCTGGTGCTACGTCGATGAGCTGATGTTCCGTCTGCCGCCTCGATGAGTCCGGTGCGCCCGAAGGTACGGGTTGTCGGTCATCGCTTGGGGATCGACGATCACCGCCTGCGGGACTTCCTGACCCGAGTCGCGCAGCCCTTTGAGTGGCTCGAGGCCGGCACTCCGGAGGCCGATCGACTGCTGGCCGAGCACGATGCCACGGGTGCCGAGCTGCCGGTTCTAATCGATGGTGACGACGTCATCTTCCCTGCCACGGTCGAGCGCGTCGCACAGGCATGGAGTGAGATGGGGCCGCCATCCCAAGGCTCCTATGACATCGCCATCGTAGGTGCCGGGCCGGCGGGTCTGGCCGCCGCTGTCTATGCGGCCTCCGATGGCCTCTCAACCGTGGTGATCGAGCGAGATGTGCCGGGCGGACAAGCGTCGCACACGTCCCTGATCGAGAACTTCTTCGGCTTTCCGGAGGGGATCGGCGGCGCTGAGCTGGCGCGCCTGGCGGGACGCCAGGCCGAGCGTTTCGGAGCCGAGCTGGTCTTGCTGCGCGGGCTTGCCGGCGGCCGCTCCAGCGGTAACGGAACATTCGAGCTCGACATCGAAGGCGGTCACAGGATCGAGGCCCCGTTGGTGATCGCCGCCCCGGGTATGGAGTGGCGACGGCTCGATGCCGAGGGGGTCGAGGACCTGCTTGGCAGGGGCGTCTATTACGGCGCCGGCCGCAGCGAGGCGGTCCAGTGCAGCGGAGACGCCGTGGCCGTCGTTGGAGCCGGTAACTCGGCCGGCCAAGCCGTGATGCATTTGGGCGACGCCGGCGCCCACGTGACGATGCTGGTCCGCGGCGACTCACTGGCGAAATCGATGTCGGCTTACCTGGTCGAACGCATCGAGGCCCATCCGAGCATCGAGGTCCGCATGCAAACCGAGGTCGATGCCGTTGAGGCCGAGGAGGGTCTGCTTGCCGCTGTGCGCGTTCGGGGTCCGGACGGCGAGGTCGAGCGGCTGCCGGCGACGGCGATGTTCCTCTGTATCGGGGGCCGGCCCTGCACAGACTGGGCCGCTGAGACCGGCGTCCTGGTTGGCCCCGCCGGGTTCATCCTCACGGGGCCGGATCTGATCGATGACGGCGAGAGGCCTGCGGAGTGGCCATTGGATCGCGATCCGCTGGCGCTGGAGACGAGCATCCCGGGCCTCTTCGCCGCCGGCGACGTACGGCAGGGGTCGCCCCGCCGCGTGGGCGGCGCGGTCGGCGACGGCGCGATGGCCATTGCCCTGGCGCACCGCAGCCGCGAAGAACTGCCGCAGGCGCCACAAGCCCAGCGGATCTGAGAGGAGCAGTCAGCCCTGGCCAGATCGGGCGGTTGAGGATTCAATGGACGATGACAGCTGATGTTCGGCCTGCCCTCCGGGTGAGCCTGCTCGTGCGATGAGACGGATGGCAGATGGTGCAGTGGTGCAGTGGAGCGGGTAGGTTGGGTGTGTCCAACGGCACCGGGCAATTTGAACCGGTGAGAAGAGGAGAACTACGTGAAACGTCTCACTGCCCATCGGCCATCGCCGGCGCTGATCATCTCCATCCTGGCGCTGGTCCTGGCCACCGTTGGCACTGGTTATGCCGCCTCCAAGCTGCAGCCGAACAGCGTTGGCACCAAACAGCTCAAGAAGAACGCTGTCACGGCTAAGAAAATCAAGAAGAACGCTGTCACAACGGCGAAAATCAAGAGCAATGCGGTGACCGGTACGAAGGTCGACGAGGCAACTCTCGGAACAGTGCCTAGCGCCGCCAGCGCCGGCAGTGCGGCCAGCGCGGCGACGGCGGCTAACGCGGCAACCGCGAGCAGCGTCGCGGGACGCACCACCTTCTCCTTTTTCATGGCCGCCGGAATAAGGGACGTGATCACGATCGGCCCCTTCACCATCAGAGCCAAATGCACAGCGGGCGGGACCAACGAAGCCGAACTGCAGCTCTATACGGCTGTCGACAACGCGGCGATGCAGGACGAATCCGGAGACCAGATAGCGCCGTTCAACGTCGCCGATAACCCGGCGCGGATAATGAGTGAGCTTGCCGGCCCAAGCGTGCCGGACATCGAAAGCGGTTCGGGCGATCTGATTGCGGTGGCGCCAGACGGAACCACCATCGCGACAGAGAACCACGGTCTGGGGATCCACGTGGCCGGCCATCTCAATGAATGCTTCTTCGCCGGGACGATCGTGAAGCTGAGCTGAGCGCGAGATGGAGCGCGGGCCCTACGATCGAGCGCCGGGTGAGCCTGCCTATCCAGGCCGCGACCCACGGTACCCGCCACCACCACCCGAGTATTACGAGCCACCGCGCGAGCGCCGGTTCGGCCTGGCGGAGCTGGTGGCGGTGCTTGCGCTGGTCGCCGCCATCGTCGCGATTTTTCTCGCCCTCGACGCCAAGGAGGAAGGCGGAGACGACGCGCAGACGGCGCGCAGCGTGCGAAACGAGGTTCAGCGAGAGGTGCAAGAGATCCGCTCCACGGTGGGACAGAAGGCGGGATCCGCCGGGGCACGGGCCCGCGAGGCTGAAAGCGAAGCCGAGGCGACTAGGAAAGCCGTCTCGAAGCTGCAGGCGCAGGTGTCGGAACTGCGGACCCAGGTCGGCGTTCTGCAGAGTCAGCAGAACCGGACGCGAAGCAGCCTCCAACGGCAAAGTGAAGCGATAGCGGACATCCGCACCACCTTGCGGGAATAGCGAGGCGTAGTCGCGCGGCTATCCGGGCTGCGCGCGGGGAGTGACGATCGGGAAACCGGGGTCGGGCTCGTCGAGCAGCCCCAGCAACTCGCCCAGATTGGCGCCGTCGCCTTCGAGGCTCAGCCGCCCGCTCTCGGCCAGCTCGCCGATGTCGGCGGTTTTGAGCAGCAGCTGATTGAGCGCCTCCCGCTCGACGACCAGGCCGGCATCGGCTGTCGGGTTGTGCCTGCCAGGGCGGTGGCTGAGGACGCCGTTGCGCACCGTGATCGAACGCTCCTCGTCGGGGTCGGTGACCACCCAGTCGATCCTCAGCTCCTGCTCCCAGGCCCGGGGCCCGTCGAGGCGGATCGCCATCGCGTCGAGGAGCTGGCTGACGCTGAGCCGTTCGACGATGTCGGGCGGAGCGGCGGCGGTCGGTGTGCCGGCGATGCCCTCGCGCAGCTCCTTGGCGCCCATCAGGAAGAAGTTGCGCCAGGTCGCGTTCTCAGCCCCGTAGCCGAGTTGCTCCAGGGCATCCGCCTGCAGCTCGCGCGCCGCCTCGTTCTCGGGCTCGGCGAAGACGACGTGGTTGACCACCTCGGCGACCCAGCGGTAATCGCCGGCATCGAATGAGCCCCGCGCCTTCTCCAGCACCGCGTCTGCACCGCCCATGAACTCGACATAGCGGCGCGACCCCTCGACCGGCGGGTGCTCCCAGAGGTGGGCCGGGTTGCCGTCGAACCAGCCCATGTAGCGCTGGTAGATCGCCTTCACGTTGTGGCTGATCGAGCCGTAGTACTCGCGGCAGTGCCACTCGCCGGCGAGGCTCGGCGGCAGCTCGATCGCCTCGGCGATCTCGGCCCCTGTATAGCCCTTGTTGAGCAGGCGCAGGGTCTGGTCGTGCAGGTAGCGGTAGAGGTCGCGTTGCTTCTCCAGGTAATCGACGATGCGCTCGCTCCCCCAGCAGGGCCAATGGTGTCCGGAGAAGAGCACCTCCGAGTCGACGCCGAAGAGCTCGATCGCCTCGTCGAGGTAGTGCGCCCAGATGCGTGGATCGCGAACCAGGGCCCCCCGCGGAGTGAGGATGTTGTGCATCGAGCGGGCGGCGTTGTCGGCGATGCAGAGGACCCGCGCCGCCGGGAAGTGAATGTTCATCTCCGCCGGCGCCTCGGTCCCGGGCGTGAGCTGGAAGGCCATCCTCACGCCGTCGACCGTCTCCTCCTGGCCCGTCTCGGACACATCGAGATTGGGAGGGATGAGCGTGATCGTGCCGAGCGAGGTCGTCTGGCCGAGGCCGGAGCCGACCTGGCCGTCCGGCCCGCGCTCGAGCAGCGCCCCATACATGTAGCCCGCCCGCCTTCCCATCGCGGTGCCGGCAAAGACGTTCTCGCTCACCGCGTGGTGCAGGAAGCCCGCCGGCGCGAGCACGGGAATCTTGCCTGCCTCGATCTCCTCCTCGCTGACGATTCCCTTGGCGCCGCCGAAATGATCGACGTGGCTGTGGGTGTAGACCAGCCCGGTGACGGGCCGCTCGCCGCGGTGCTCGCGGTACAGCGCCAGGGCCGCCGCCGCCGTCTCGGCGGAGACGAGCGGGTCGATGACGACGATCCCCTCCTCGCCCTCGACCACGTGCATGTTGGAGAGGTCGAAGCCGCGCAGCTGGTAGAGGCCCGGCGCCAGCTCGAAGAGGCCGGCGACACGGTTCAGCCTGCCCAGCCGCCAGAGGCTCGGGTGGGCTGTATCGGGGGCCTCACCGTCGAGGAAATCGTAGGACTCCAGCTCCCAGGCGACGCGGCCGTCCTCGCGGAGGACGCGTGCCGGCTCAAAGGCGGCCACGAGCCCGCGGCGCGCCTCCGCGAAGTCCTCTTCGCCGCCGCCGGGCAGCGAGGCCAGTGCGTCGCGGTTCTGGGCCCCGATGCGATCGCTCGCCGGCTTGCGCTGGCCGCTCACCGCTTCAGCGTCGCCGCCGCGATCAGCGAGGGGGCCGGGCGGTAGGCTTCGCCGTGGTCCTGGCGCAGCTCTTCCAGCAGGTCGACTGCGCCACCGGCGCCGATCAGTTCGGTGAACTCGAGCGGGCCAAGGGGCCAGTTGAAGCCAAGGCGCATCGCCGTGTCCATGTCGGCGGGTGAGCCGACCTCCTCTTCCAGGGCGAAGGCGGCCTCGTTGGCGATCTGGGCGACCAGGCGGGGGAGGATCGCCGGCGCGGCGGGGTCGATCCTGGCCAGCGCCGCCGCGTCGAGCGTCGGCGCCGCGATGTCGAGCTTGGGATCCTCGTCGCGACGGGCACCATCACCGTACTCGTAGAAGCCGCGCCCGCTCTTGCGGCCCAGGCGCCCTTCGCCGACGAGCGCCTCCTGGACCGGGCTCGGCCGCCAGCGCTCGGGTTCGCCTACCTGCGTGTAGAAAGAGCGGGCGACGCTGAGGTTGACGTCGAGGCCGATCAGATCGATCAGCTCGAAGGGGCCCATGCGGAAGCCGCCGCCGAGCCTGCAGACCCGGTCGATCGTCGCCGCATCGGCGACGCCCTGCTCGAGCATGCGCAGGGACTCGAGCGGGAAGGGACGAGCGAGCCGGTTGGCGATGAAGCCCGGGCTGTCCTTGGCGAGGATCGGCGTTCGGCCCATGCGCCGGCCGACTTCCGTCGCCGCCTCCAGCGCGTTGGCCGCCGACTCCGCCGTGAAGACGACCTCGACCAGCTTCATCAGCGCCGGCGGGTTGAAGAAGTGCATCCCGACCACGCGCTCGGGGCCGGGGACGCCGGCGGCGATCGCCGTGATCGGCAGCGAGGAGGTGTTGCTGGCGAGGATCGCCTTGGTGCCGCAGACCTCGGCGAGGTCGTTGAAGAGGCCGCGCTTCAGCGTCAGGTCCTCGGGCGCCGCCTCGACGACCAGTTCGCATTCGCAGAGGTCCTTGAGGCTGGTGGCGGCACCGACGCGGTCACCCGCCGCCGTCGCCTCCTTCTCACTCCAGAGCCCCTTAGCCATGCCTTTCAGCAGTGACGCCCGCAGCCGTTGGACGCCGGTCTCCAGCGCCGCGGGGACCGGGTCGTGCAGTCGGGTCTCGTAACCGCCGAGGGCGGCGACCTGGGCGATGCCGGCACCCATCGTGCCGGCGCCGACCACGCCGATGCGCCTGACCGTCAACGGCCCTCGAACTTCGGCTCGCGCTTTTCCAGGAAGGCCTGCATGCCCTCGACGCGATCCTCGGTTGCCATTGCCAGCTCGTAGAGGCGCCGCTCCTGCTCGAGGCCGGCCGACAGCGCGGTCTCCTCGGCTGCGATGACGGCCTGCTTGGCGAGGCGGGCCGCGATCGGCGGCCGCTCGGAGACGGTGTGGGCGAGGGCCATCGCCTCCTCCAGCCAGCGCCCCTTCTTGACCGCTTTGTTGACGAGGCCCATCTCCAGCGCCATCTCGGCATCGAAATGGCGGCCGGTCAGTACGTACTCCATCGCCAGCTGCTTGCCCATAACTCGGGCCAGCCGCTGGGAGCCGCCGCCGCCGGGAATGATCCCCAGCGTGATCTCCGGCTGGCCGAAGCGGGCGTCGGCGTCGGCGACGATCATGTCGCAGGCGAGCGCCAGCTCACAGCCGCCGCCGAGCGCGTAGCCGGAGACGGCGGCGATCAGCGGCGTCTTCACGGCCGCCACGCGGCGCCAGAAGGAGGCGGCGGGGTGGCGCAGGGCCTCGGCGAAGCTGCGCTCGCTCAGCGCCTTGATGTCGGCGCCGGCGGCGAAGACCTCGTTGGAGCCGGCGATCACCACGCAGCGCACCTCGGGGTCGGGATCGAGGCGCTCCAGCTCGGCGGCCAGCTCCTCCATCATCTCCGGCGAAAGGGCGTTGCGGGCCTCGGGCCGGTTCAGACGCAAGAGCGCGACGTGGTCATCGAGCGAGGTCTCAACCAGCGCCATCGGGGCCTACTCCGCCTCGAGGGGCAGCATCGCGTTGACCCCGGTGGCAGCCCGGCCGATGATCAGCTTCTGAATCTGGGAGGTGCCCTCGTAGAGGGTGGTGACACGGGCGTCGCGCAGGTAGCGCTCGACCGGGTAGTCGTCGACGTAGCCGGCGCCGCCGTGGACCTGGATCGCCAGGTTCGCGCACTCGACCGCCGACTCGGTCGCATAGAGCTTCGCCACCGAGGTCTCCATCGTGTTCGGCTTGCCTTCGTCCTTGAGGGCGCCGGCCCGGTAGACCAGCATCCGCGAGGCGTCGCGCTTGAGGATCATGTCGGCGATCATCTCCTGCACGAGCTGAAAGCGCGCCAGCGGCACGCCGAACTGCTTGCGCTCTTTGGCGTAGGCCACAGACGCATCGACGCAGCCGTCGCAGATGCCGACGCAGCCGGCGGCGACGCTGTAGCGGCCGTTGTCGAGGGCGCTCATCGCGACCTTGAAGCCGTCGCCGATCTCTCCCAGCATCGCGTCCTCGCCGACCTCGACCTGGTCGAGGGAGAGCTCCGCCGTGTCCGAGGACCGCAGGCCGAGCTTGCCGTGGATCTCCTGGCTGGTGAAGCCCTCGCTCTCGGTGGGGACGAGGAAGCAGGCCAGGCCCTTGTGTTTCTTCGCCGGGTCGGTCTGGGCGAAGATCAGCGCCACCTCAGAGAAGTTGCCGAGGCTGATCCACATCTTCTGGCCGCTGATCGCCCAGCCGGAGTCGGTCTTCGTCGCCCGCGTGCGCAGGTTGGCGGCGTCGGAGCCGGTGTCCGGCTCGGTGAGTCCGAAGCAGCCGAGCGCCTCGCCCGAGCAGAGCCGCGGCAGCCACTTCTGCTTCTGCTCCTCGCTGCCCCAGCGCTCGATCGAGCCGGCGACCAGCGAGGTCTGGACCGAGACGACGGTGCGGGCCGAGGAGTCGGCGCGGCCGACCTGCTCGACGATCAACCCGTAGCCGAGGTAATCGAGGCCGCGGCCGCCGTAGCGCTCGGCCACCGGCGCCCCCAAGTAGCCGACTTCGCCCAGCTTGCTCGCCAACTCGCGATCGAAGCGGGCGGCGCGGTCGTTGTCGCGGACGCGCGGGAGGATCTCCTTGTCGGCGAATTCACGCGCCGCTTCGGAGATCAGGCGCTGCTCATCGGTTAGCTGGAAGTCCATCGCACCTCTTTCTCAGTTCTCTGTTCGAAGCTCGCGTCCCAGCGTCGCCGCGAAGGCCTCCTGCGCCTCGCGAGTCCGGGGGCCCGGCGTGTTGGGCAAGTCGGTGCCGTCGATTGCGGCCACCGGCTGAATCTCACGCGTCGTCGAGGCGAGGAAGGCCTCGCTCGCCGCGCGCAGGTCGACGACCGGCCAGGCTCCCTCTTCGACGTCGAGGGCCTTGACCAAGCGGTCGCGCGTGATCGACTCGAGTACGCCCGCCTCGAGCGCCGGGGTGCGCAGCGTCCCCTGCGGGGAGACCCAGAAGATCGAGGAGGTCGGCGGCTCCAGCACGGTGCCGTCGGGCAGCACCAGCACGGCCTCCTCGGCGCCCTGCGCCTGCGCCAGGCGCGTTGCCTGCATGTTGGCGGCGTAGGAGAGCGACTTGACGCCGTTGAGGATCACGGTTGGGCTGTAGGTGACGGTGGCGAGGCGCAGCGTCTCCGAGTGAGGAGGGAGAGGCTCGGTGGCGGCGATGCGGCGGCCGCCGCGGGTGACGATCAGGCGCAGCTGGCCGTCGACCTCCCCGGCCTGCGCCAGCAGCGCCTCGATCTCGCTTTCAAGCGCCGCGCGGTCGAACTTGAGCTGGATCGCCGCGGTCGAGCGCTGCAGCCGGTCGAGATGGTCGTCGAGGGCGAAGAGCCGCCCCTCGTAGATGCGGATCACCTCAAAGGCGCCGTCGCCGCGATAGAGACCGTCGTCCTTGAGCGGGACGACCGCCTCCGCCGTGGGGGAGATCTGACCGTTGACGCTGGCGAGCTCTGTGAAGGCCGTCATCTGGGTGGGCGAGGCTATCTCAGACGGCTTCGAAGACCGTGGCGAGGCCCTGGCCGACGCCGACGCACATCGTCGCGATGCCGTAGCGGCCGCCGCGGCGGCGCAGCTCGCGGACGAGGGTGGTGGTGAGTCGGGCGCCGGAGCAGCCCAGCGGGTGGCCGAGCGCGATCGCGCCGCCGTTGACGTTGAGCTTTTCTTCCTCGATGCCCAGCTCGCGGACGCAGGCGAGGACCTGTGAAGCGAAGGCCTCGTTGAGCTCGATCAGGTCGATGTCCTGCAGCGAGAGCCCGGCGGCCTCGAGGGCGCGCGGGATCGCCAGGGCGGGGCCGATCCCCATGTAGGCCGGGTCGACGCCGGCGACGCCGATGGCGACGACGCGGGCGAGCGGCTCGGCCCCCAACTGCTTCGCGCCCTCCTCGGAGGCGATGAGAGTGCAGGCCGCGCCGTCGTTGAGCGTCGATGCGTTGCCGGCGGTCACCGTGCCGCCCTCGCGGAACGCCGGCCGCAGCTTCGCCATCTTCTCCATCGAGGCGTCGGGGCGCGGCCCCTCATCGGCGTCGACTGCGACCGTCTCGCGGCCCCGCGGGGCTTCGACCGGCACGATCTCCTCCGCGAAGATGCCGGCCTCGGTTGCGGCAACCGCGCGCTGGTGGCTGCGCAGGCCGAAGGCGTCCTGGTCCTCACGGCTGACCCCGTAGCGCTCGGCGACGTTCTCACCGGTCTCGCCCATCGATTCGGTGGAGACGCCCAGCTCGGCCATGCGGGGGTTGATCAGCCGCCAGCCCAGGGTGGTGTCGTGCATGGTCTGCGGGCCGCGGGGCAGGCCTCGCTCGGGCTTGGCGACGACCCAGGGCGCCCGGCTCATCGACTCCACGCCGCCGGCCAGGTAGAAGTCGCCCTCACCGAGCTTGACCGCGCGGGCGGCGCAGTTGATCGCCTCCAGTCCGGAGGCGCAGAGGCGGTTGACGGTCGCCCCGGGCACGCTCGCCGGCAGCCCCGCCAGCAGGGCCGCCATGCGGGCCACATCGCGGTTGTCCTCGCCCGACTGGTTGGCGGCGCCCATGTAGACGTCGACGATGCGCTCGGGGTCGGCGCCGGTCCGCTCGACCACCGCCGCGACCACGTGGGCGGCAAGGTCGTCGGGCCGCACACCCGACAGCGCACCCCGATAGGCGCCCATCGGCGTTCGCACCGCATCGACTACATAGGCCTCTGCCATCGGCACCGGATTAAAGAGGAAGCCCGGCTCCGGGCGTATAACCCTCTTCTCTCCGAATGACCCGGGCCTCGCGCGTATCCTTGCCGCGTGGTCTTCGTCCTCGCCTCGCTCGGCATGCTCGCCTTCCTGATCGGCGTGCTGCTCCTGGTCGGTCACTTCTACCCCGGCACCAGCGCCGACCTCGTTGACTGGAAGCCGACCCGCTCACCCGATGTCGAGGCGCAGAACGAGATCGACGACGTGCAGCAGATGCTGGAAGCCCAGAACGAGATGCGCCGTCGCCGGGGAGCCCCCGAGATCGACGAGCAGCAGTTGCGCCAGGAGGTCCAGGCGGAGGAGCTCAACCGCCTGCGCCACGGCGACCCGTTCAGGCCCGAGTAGCGGTGGCGCGGGCACTGCTCGTCGGTTGCGGTTGCCGCGGCAGGCTTCTTGGCGGGAACTTGCTGGACGAGGGCTGGACGGTGCGGGGGACCAGCCGCCGGCCCGAGGGCCTGGCGGTCATCGAGCAGGCCGGGATCGAGGCTGCCGAGGCCGACCCCAACCTCCCCGGCACGCTGCTCGACCTGGTCGGCGATGTCACCGTCGTCCACTGGCTGCTCGGCTCCGCCGCCGGGCGGCCGGAGGAGCTGGAGGCCGTCCATGGCCCGCGCCTGGAGCGGCTGCTGGAAAAGCTCGTCGATACGCCTGTTCGGGGCTTTGTCTACGAGCGCGCCGGCAGCGTTTCGCCGGCCCACCTGGAAGTGGGCGAGTCGCTCGTGCGCGCCGCGGCCGCGACCTGGCGCATCCCGATCCAGATCGTCGACGCCGATCCCGCCGATTTCGGCGCCTGGACGGAGGCGATGACGGCGGCCACCGCGGCGCTCGCTCAGGGCCGCTGAGCGATATCTCTAAACTCGGATAGGAATTAAGGCAAATATCCCCGAGACCTAAAGGAGCGGTCCCAATGACGCTGCAGCTTGGTGACACAGCACCTGATTTCGAGGCCGAGACCACCGAGGGTCGGATCAGCTTTCACGACTGGATCGGCGACTCGTGGGCGGTCTTGTTCTCGCACCCCAAAGACTTCACCCCGGTCTGCACGACGGAGCTGGGCTACATGGCGAGCATCGAGCCCGAGTTCGCGAAGCGCGACGTGAAGATCATCGGGCTCTCGGTCGATCCACTAGACAAGCACGAGGGCTGGGCGAGCGATATCGAGGCTACGCAGGGAACGGCGCCGAACTACCCGATCATCAGCGACGCCGACTACAACGTCTCGAAGCTCTACGGGATGCTTCCCTCCGACGTGTCCGGCGACGCTGGAGATCGCACCCCCGCCGACAACCAGACCGTTCGCAACGTCTTCGTCATCGGCCCCGACAAGAAGATCAAACTCATCCTCGTCTATCCGATGACGACCGGGCGCAACTTCGACGAGGTGCTGCGGGTCGTCGACTCGCTGCAGCTCACCGCGAAGCACAAAGTCGCCACCCCGGCCCAGTGGCAGCAGGGCGACGACGTGATCATCGCCGGCTCGGTCTCCAACGAGGAAGCGAAGGAGACCTACCCAGAGGGCTGGGAGGAGCCGCGCCCCTACATCCGCATCGTCCCGCAGCCGAACGGCTCTTCGAACTAGTCGCGGCGGCGGCTGCCGGCCGCTAGGGCCGGCGGTCGTCGTCGAGGCGGTCGAGGAGCTCGCTGAGGATGCGCGCCGTCGCGCCCCAGATCAGGTGCCCTTCGACCTCATAGGTCGGAGTGTGGATCGGGATGCCGCGGCGGATCAGCCGGCGCATCTCATAGCCCTCCCGCAGCACCGCCAGAGAAAGGGTGAGGAGCGTCTCGACCTCGGTCGGGTTGGGCTGCAGGTCGAGTGTGCCGGGCTCGGGGATGAGGCCGACGAAGGAGTGGATGCAGTAGCCGGTGACGAAGGTCGAGGTGGGGGGCAGGGCGCCGGCCAGCGTGACGTCGGCGGGCGCCAGCCGGATCTCCTCCTCGGCCTCGCGCAGCGCGGTGGCGGCGAGGTCGGCGTCCGCCTCATCCTGGCGCCCGCCGGGAAATGAGATCTCCCCCGCGTGGCGGCGCAGGTCCGAGCGGCGCTCGGTGAAGATCAGGCCGGGGCTCTCAGGCCAGCCGTAGAGAGGCAGCAGCACGGCGGCGTCGGTGCCGCCCCGCACCTCGATCGCGATCGCCTCCTCGGCCGAAAGCAGGAGGCTTTGCAGATTTGGCGGCTCCCCGGATGACCGCTCCGACGGCACCTGGGGCGCCACCTCAGATGATGACCTGGACGGTGCCGCCATCGACAGACCAGGCGGCACCGCTGACGTAGGAGGCTCGCTCCGAGCAGAGGAAGGCAATCGCCGAAGCGATCTCACCGACCTCCGCCAGCCGTCCGATTGGTCGCTTCGAGCCCGCTTCCGCCAGCGCCTCCGCGCGGCTTGCCGCTTCGGACATCTCGTGCGACTGGTCGAGCAGGCCGCCGGGCTCCATCCACATCTCCGAGGCAACGGGGCCGGGGCAGATCGCGTTGACGAGGACGCCGCTCTTCGCGTAGCGGTCGGCGAAGAGCCGCGAGAGCGACAGCTCCGCCGCCTTGGCGACCGAGTACTCCGGCATCGCCGCCGAGGGCCGCTTGCCGGCTGTCGAGCAGACGTTGACAACGCGACCCCAACCGCGCTGCTGCATCGCCGGCAGCGCCGCGCGCATCGCCCGTAGCGGCGCCATCACGTTGAGCTCGTACTGCCGGCGCCAGTCCTCGTCGGGCACGTCGTCGAGATCGCGCCAGCGGGCGGCGCCGGCGTTGTTGACCAGCACGTCGAGGCTGCCGAAGCGCTCGCCGGCTGCCGCCACCATTCGCTCGCCGGCATCCTCGGCGGTCACGTCGAGCACGAGTTGGGCCGCTTTGCCGCCGGCATTGACTCCCATCGCCGCCATCTCCTCGGTCGCCACTGCCAGTTGCTCCTCGCCCCGCGCGACGAGCAGCACGTTCGCTCCCTCGCCGCAGAGCAGCCGCGCCGTCTCCTTGCCGATGCCGCGGCTGGCACCGGTGACCACGCAACCGCGTCCCTGCAGCCCGAGGTCCATCTAGGCCCGGCGCCGGCCCTCGAATAGCACCGGGTCCTCGACGTCGGCGAAACGGGCCATGGCATAGGCGAGGTCGGAGGCGCGGTTGACGAAGTGGATCACGGTCTCGCTGGCGAGCTGGCCCTCGTCGTTGAGAGCGGAGATGCGGCGCTCGGCGCGGCGGATCGTCGTGCGGGCGACGTCGAGCTGGGCGGAGAGCAGGTTGCCGCCGGGGATGACGAACTGGGGCGGCAGCTCGACCTGCTCCATGTAGTGGTCGATTCGCTGCTCGAGCTCCGCGACCATCTCCTCGGTGGTCCGGCTGACGCCGTCCTGCAGCCGCTCGGCCGCCTCCGGCGCGGTCGCCAGCTCCGCACCGGCGATGAAGATGTCGTCCTGAAGGCGAAGGATGTCGGCCGCGAGCTGCTCGTGCTCGGCATCGCAGAGCGCCCGTGCGACGCCCAGCGACGCGCACGCTTCGTCGAGAGCGCCGTAGGCCTCGGTGCGGCCGTGGTGCTTGGGAACGCGACCGCCGTACCAGAGGGAGGTTGAGCCGTCGTCGCCCTTCTTGGTGTAGATCTTCACCACGCGCTCATCCTAAGGGGGCCGTTGAGTATCGGCGCGGTGCAGGCTGGGAGGGAAGAGCTGAGCTCAGCCAACCGGGTTGAAGACCAGGCCGGTGAGGACCTTGGGGAAGAAGTAGGTCGACTTGGGCGGCATGTTCTCGTCGCTCTCGCAGATCGCACGGACCTGGTCGACCGGGATCGGCCGCAGGATGAAGGCGACGTCATAGGTGCCGTCGTCAAGGAGGGCCAGTGAGTCATCGACGCTCTTCGCGTAGCCGAGGCCGCGCTTGGCGAGGATGTCCTCCTCGCTCATCTCGGCGATGCCCTTCAGCACCAGCGTCTCGAGGATCGCCGCGTCGAGGCGCCGGTAGGCCTCCGGCTTGCCCTCGAGCCGGCGGTCGAGCGCCTCGACGTCCTTCAGCCGCAAGCGGAAGGCGCGCTTGTGGTGGGAGTCGTAGAGGCCAAAGACGCCGACGCCCTCCTCGCCGAGCGGGTCAAGGTCGCCGGTCTCGACCTCGCTGACCTCAAAAAGCTCACGCAGTCCCTCGCCGAAGCGGCGCTGGCGCTCGGGGTCCTCGGCAAAGCCGGAGAGCAGCCGATGGGTCGGGAAGACCGTGAGCCCGGGGTCGTCGAGCCCCGTCAGCGCCATCAATGTGTAGTTGTGGGGGCCCTCGCCGCCGATCTCATCGCGATAGGCGATCGCGGTCTCGTAGCGGTGGTGTCCGTCGGCGATCAGCAACTGAGCGCCGGCGAGCAGCTCAGTGACCTGGGCGTGGACGTCGGGGTCGCCGACCCGCCAGACCTTGGTCACGACGCCGTTGGCGTCGGTTGCCTCTCCCCAGGGGGCTTCCCCTTGAATCGCGCTCTCGATGAGCGGCCAGGGGTCCTTGGTTGCCAGCGAGAAGATCGGCGAGAGGTTGTGGCGGGTGGCGCGGGTAAGGTCGAGCCTGTCTTTCTTCGGCCCCGGCAGGGTGCGCTCGTGGGGGAGGACCTGGCCGGCATCGAAGTCCTCCACCCGCACGCGGGCGAGGATGCCGTGGCGGGTGCGGGGGGCGCCATCCGGGCCGGTGTAGTCCTGGGTCATCGCCCAGATCGCCGGCTGCGGATCGTCGACCAGCGCGCCGGCCTCCCGCCAGGCCTCGATCGTCTCGGCGGCAGTTGCGTAGGGGTCGCCGCCACCGCCGTCCGTGGGGCCGCTCTCGCCGTAGGGTTTGGGCAGGTCGATCGCGACCGCGTTGTAGGGGGAGCGCTGCAGCAACTCGGCCCGCTGCGCTGAATCGATGACGTCGTAGGGAGGCGCCGCCACGTCGTTCAGCGAACCCACGGTCGTCAGGTCGTAGTGCAGGGCGTTAATCGGCCGAACGTCTGCCACGGCCGCGAAACCTAGCGGTTGCTTGCGCCGAGCCGAGGCTCGACCGACAGGGCGCTTTAGACTGACCCCCCTCGGGGCGTGGCGCAGCCTGGTAGCGCGCCGCCTTTGGGTGGCGGAGGTCCCCGGTTCAAATCCGGGCGCCCCGATTTCGAAGTCGCCAGAGGGCTAGGCTCTACGGGATGGCTTCCCTGCAAGAACCAGGTGCCGTTGCGCAGAGCAACGAGGAGGCCGTGCGAGCCTGGGACACGGTTCTCTATGAGCGCTGGAAGACGAACCGTGAGGTCTTCGTGGGGGCCTTGGGTGGGGTCACCGAGGAGCTCTTCGATCGCTATCCGCCGCCGCAGGGCGGAAGCTGCATAGACATCGGCTGCGGGTTTGGCGATACGACTCAGCGCTTGGCTGAGCTCGTCGGCTCCGAGGGTTTCGCGCTCGGCACCGATTCGTCTCCAAGCTTCGTCGAGGACGCCCGTCGAGAGGCCTCTGAAGCAGGTGTCGACAACATCGACTTTGAGGCCTCCGATGCGCAGACGGCCGTGTGGGATCCGGTCCATGACTACGCGTTCTCGCGCATGGGGACGCAGTTCTTCGCCGCCCCGGTGCCGGCAATGCGCGCAATCCGCGCGGCCCTGAAGCCGGGCGGCGGGCTGCGCAAAATCTGTTGGCGGCGCAAAGCCGAAAGCCCTTTTTGGGCGGAGACGGAGGAAGTGGTGCAGCGCTTTCTCTCCCGCCCCGAGGAGTACGAGGCCGATACGTGCGGACCGGGACCGTTTTCACTCGGCAATCCCGAGACGACCCGCGGCATTCTCGAGGCTGCCGGCTTTACGGATATCGAGCTGCATGAACGGGACTTCGACTACTTCATGGGCAAAGACATCGAGGAGGCAGTCGATGCTCTGCTCGCGATCGGCCCGGGCGCTGAGCTGATCCGTCTGAACGGCGCTTATGGCGAGAGCCGGAGGGATGAGATTGCAGAAGCTCTGGCCGACCACTACGCCGCCTGGCAGAAACCCGACGGCTCGATTGTCGGCCGCGGGGCCGTCTGGATGGTCGCGGCAACCAATCCGGAGTAGCAATTCAAGGGATTCTGTCTCCGGCTTGTGGGAGCGTTGGCAGCTAGAGACAAGGTCCAGTCCAGGGAGGAGCTTCGACATGCACCATCGCTTTCGATCGGCAGTACTAGCTTGCGGGTGCGCGCTTCTCGCCGCCGCTGCGACCAGCCAGATAGCAGCCGCGACTTTCGATGCCACCGGCGCAGCTATGCGCCCCTATCTGACCATCATCGGAGGGCCATCGGTGGACATCGTCGCCCCCTTGGGCGGCGCCTCCTACACGCAGGCCCAGCGGGTTGCAGCCGACTACTCCTGCAGTGGGAGCGGAGGCGCCACCGTGGTCTCCTGTAGCGGCACCGTCCCCAACGGCGCACCGATCGACACGAGCACGCTTGGGTCGCACACCTTCGCTGTTCAGGCCGAAGACAGCAACGGCAGCAAGGTCGTGCAGAACGTCATCTACACGGTTGTCGCACCTCCCAACTCGGTGCTCAGATCTCATCCCTCAAAAGTCGTCAAGACGAAGAAGGCGAAAGCCCGGGTCAAATTCAGCTTCACCTCGACCCGCGACGACGCGAGATTCAAGTGCAAGCTCGACAAGGGCTCATTCGTGTCCTGCGCGTCACCAAAGGCCTACGCGGTCAAGCCCGGCAAGCACAAGTTCTCGGTGCAGGCCGAGAGTGCCGGCGCCGCCGATGAGACACCCGCGACTTTCAAATTCAAAGTCATCAAACTGCCGTAGGGGCGCAGTTTGATTTCCGCTGAGCCCTGAGTCGGCTTCAGGCTCGGCAACCACGGGCTATCGGTGACGGGAACGCCGGCTCCGCGGATGTGCGGGCGTTCCTTCACCAGGCGACGTGGAGCACGAATTCGTCGAGTTCTTGCTGCTCCGCTTGCCGTGCGGACAATTAGACCGGTGCGTGCTTTTGGCCCGGATTGATTTCTTGCACCAAATGTGGGACGGTGACATGGAATCGTGCCGATGCCGGGGGGAACTTCAAATGTGCGTAGCCGTGCCCGCTGGGCAGGCTTGGCGGTTGCCTGCGCGATGGTTGCGGCACTTGCCTGGAGCGCCGGGCCTGCCGGGGCGGTCACGCGGACGTTCGAATACACCAACGGCGAGCAGACCTTTGTAGTGCCGGGTGGTGTTACCAGCATTCATGTCGTGGCGGTGGGGGGCCACGGCGGAGAAACTCATGCCGATGGCGGTGCTGCGGCCCAGGTCAGCAGCGACCTCGTCGTGACTCCCGGGCAAACCCTGTATGTCGTGGTTGGCGGCACGGGACAAAGCGGGCTCAGCCGTGCGGGGGGCTTCAATGGCGGCGGCGACGGCGGGGTCAACGGGGCCGCAGGAGGCGGCGGCGCCTCAGATGTACGTACGACTCCGTTGGCGGCTGGTCTTGTGCCTGATCCTCGACTTCTCGTCGCCGCGGGCGGCGGCGGTGGTGGGGGCACGGGCATCGAAACTGAAGGTGGTAACGGCGGCGCGGCAGGCAATGACGGTGTAAATGATGTGGAAGGCGGAAACGAAGGCGGAAAAGCCGGCACCCCGACCGAAGGTGGTGGCGGTGGGTCCGGCTGCAGTGGCAGTAGCCAGACAGGCGAACTCGGCGAAGGTGGCGAAGGCGGTAGCAGCGGCGAAGCTGGCGGTGGCGGTGGCGGCGGCGGAGGCGGCCTCTACGGCGGCGGTGGGGGCGGCGCCGCATGCAATCTCTTTGGCGGCGGAGGCGGAGGCGGCGGCTCGTCTTTCGTACCGGGGGGCGGCATCCTCACAGCGGCTTCGCCCTCGGCAGAGCCCAAAGTCGAAATCACCTACACGCTTGTCCCCCCTACGATTTCGATAATCGCCCCCACTGAGGGCGCGACCTACACCGAGGGCCAGGCGGTCATGGCCGTGTACAACTGCGTACCGCCCGCCGGCACGACCGTGAAAACGTGCGCCGGGCCAGTGCCAAACGGCGCTGCCCTAAATACGAGCGGGACGGGTCTGCACACCTTCACCGTTAACGCTGAAGACGCTGATGGTGCTACCGCCACCAAAAGCGTCAGCTACACCGTCGTCACCCCAGCGTCTTGCGCTTTCAGTGGCTGCGGTGGCGGTTCCGCCGCTGTCCCGCCACGTCCGAACACGGTCCTCGGTTCCCATCCGCCGGCGCGGATCAGAACCAAAAAGGCCAAAGCCAAAGTCAAATTCACATTTTCCTCGACGGTGGCCAAAGCGGCGTTTGAGTGCAGGCTCGACAAAGGTCAGTTCCTGCCTTGCTCGTCGCCAAAGACCTACAAAGTCAAAGCCGGTAAACACAAATTCTCGGTGCAGGCCGTCGGCAAGGGCGGCACCGATCCGACGCCGGCGACCTTCAGCTTCAAAGTCATCCGGAAACGCTGAGCCCTTCTAGGGCCGGCTGATCGCGAAGACGATCACGTCCTGGCCTTTGAGCCTTTCCTCGCGTTGCCGCCGCATTCCGAGTCGTTCCGCAACCCGAATCGACGCCGCGTTTCCTGGCTGGATGAGGGAAATCAGCTCTGGAGCATCCAGGGCATCCCAGGCCCACTCGATCGAGGCCCGCCCGGCCTCCGTTGCGTATCCCTTTCCCCAGGCGTCTCGGTCGAGCTTCCAACCCACCTCGAGGCCCGGCCAACCTGGTGGGTTCCATAGGCCTGCGCGGCCGATCGAGGCGCCGTCCTCCTTGCGCTCCAGCGCCCACTGTCCGTAGCCACGCAGCTTCCAGTGCCCAATGTGCATGGCGACCTCGCTCCAGCTTTGGGCGCGGGTCAGGGCGCGTCCGCTGCCGATGTAGCGCATCACATCCGGGTCGGCGGACATCTCAGCGTGAGCCGGAAGATCCCTCCTCTGCCATCCGCGGAGCAACAGCCGCGGGGTCTCCAGGCGGGGTGGGGAGCTAGGCATCGTGCAGCGATCATAGGTTTCGCTTAGGTGGGGAGCCGCCCGCTGAATGACGCCATCCGAAGGTCCGCCCGGACGTTGTGAGGTTAAGGTCGAAGCTAGGACGTGCCGATACGCACGCGATGAATGAGGAAGGACCACACGTACCGCGCCGCATCCAGCGGGTGCAGATCGAGACCGATCGACACATGATCGCGGGCAACGTAACGCTGCCGCCCGAGGGCTATCAAAGCCGCCTTTCGGATCTCCTCAATCGCACTGACGTCGCCTTCGTGCCCCTCACCGATGTGGAGGTCAGCCCGCTGGAAGGGGGCGCGGCCGTGAAGCAGGACTTCGCCGCGATCGGCAAGGCGCACATCAGGCTTGCCTTCACGCTCGAAGAGCTCTCTTAGCCCCAGCGGGCCGTTCGCTGCCTGCCGCCGCCGGCCAGCGAGCCGAGGTCAAAGAGGAAGGCGAGCACGACGATGAACCACTCGAAGCCGACGACGCCGTTGGAGGAGCTCCACATCACGGCGTAGGCCAGCGTCGTCCAGGGCAGCAGGAAGAACCCCAGCAGCGGGACGAGCGCGCCGTCGAAAGCACGGCTGAGCAGATCGCTGAAGAGCCAGAGCACGAACAGCGCCAGCCGGGGCGAGATGAGCGCGAAGAGAAGTACGAAGCAGCCGATGAGCGGACGTTATCTCCTTCCTCGGAGCAAAAAGAGCGCGCGGCGGTTGGGGCCGGAAGCCGGCTGACCATCCGCGCTACCTTGAAGGAACGCATGAGCCGCCTTGGCAAGCTGATGATGATGCTGAACCCTGAGAAGTCGCAAATGCCCACTGCCGAAGAGGCACTCCCCGGCCGCAGCGAGCCGGCCTTCGAGCCGCCTGAGCGACACGAGGTTTTGGGGAGCCCGCTCAAGCCTCCCTTCCCGGAGGGGATCGAGACCGCCTACTTCGCGCTGGGCTGCTTCTGGGGCGCCGAGCGCCTCTTCTGGATCCTCGATGGCGTCTACACGACCGCCGCCGGCTACATGAACGGCATCGCTCCCAATCCGACCTACGAGGAGGTCTGCAGCGGCAAGACCGGTCATGCGGAGGCGGTACTGGTCGCCTTCGACCCCGCCCAGCTGTCCTACGCCGACCTGCTCAAGGTCTTCTTCGAGGAGCACGATCCGACCCAGGGGATGCGGCAGGGCAATGACGTCGGCACCCAGTACCGCTCCGGTATCTACTTCGTCAACGACGCTCAAAAGGAAACGGCTGAGATGGCGCTTCGCGCCTACGACCAGGCCCTGCGCACCGCGGGCCATGAGCCGGTCACGACCGAGGTCGAGCCGGCGAAGCCTTTCTACTACGCCGAGGATTACCACCAGCAGTACCTGCACAAGGTGCCGAACGGCTACTGCGGACTGGCCGGGACCGGCGTTTCCTGCAGCATTCCCGCCGCCGCCTCCTAGCTCACAAACCGACGCGCCGAATAGCATCCGGCGCCGGTGAGCCCCTCCTTCATCTCCTATATAGGCGGTTGCCTGGCGACGATCGGCATCGTTGCCGCGCTGGGCCTTGGCGGCTACTGGCTGCGGCGTTGGATCGTGCCCGAGTTTTCAGGCGCGCTGGCCAGGCTCGCCGACCTGACGATCGCGACCGCGCTGCTCATTCTCGCGCTGCAGCTGCTGGGGACCCTGAGCCTGCTCACCCTTGGCTGGACGACCCTCGGCTGCATCGCCACGGGCCTGCTGGCGGCCTGGATCGGTTGGCGCCGGGCGCCGGGCAAAAGCGAGGAAATCGCCGCGCCGCGCGTGCAGAAAGCCGCCCTCGTGATTGCCCTCGGCGTTGCCTCCTGGGCGGTGGCCGAGTGGACGTTCCCCTCCCAGCTCAGCCTCGACCAGGGGATGTTCGGCGGCGACACGACCTGGTACCACATGCCCTTCTCGGCGCGGATCGCCCAGGACGCCTCGATCGTCCACCTGCACTTCACCGACCCCCTGCGCCTGGCTGCCTGGTTTTACCCCGGCAGCTCCGAGCTGATCCATGGCGCCGGGATCGTCCTCTTCAAGAGCGACTGGCTCTCACCGCTGATCAACCTGATCTGGCTGGCGATCGCGCTGCTGGCCGGTTGGTGCGTGGGGCGTCCCTACAAAGTCGGCCCGGCGACGATGGTCGCCGCGGCGCTGGTCCTCTCCTCGGGGGTGATGATCGAGACCCAGCCCGGCGAGGGCCGCAACGACGTCATGGGCCTTGCCTTCCTCGTCGCCTTCGCCGCCTTCCTGATCAATGGGCACCAGCGCCGCGCGCCGGCCGCCGGGGCGGTCCAGGATGCGCCCGAGCGCGACGCTCCGCTGCTCGACAAGGGGCCGCTGATCATGGCCGGCCTCGCCGCCGGCCTCGCCGTCTCGGTGAAGCTGCCGCTGCTGGTGCCGGTGGCGGCGATCGCCGTCGGCATGGTCCTCGTCAGCGGTTCCGGCCGGCGGTTGATCACGGCAGCCTGGATTGGCATCCCGGCCTTCGTCGTAGGGGGCTACTGGTACGTGCGTGCGGCGATCCACAGCGGCGGCAACCCGATTCCCCAGATCGGCTGGGGGCCGCTGCATCTGCCGCGGCCCGACCAGATGCCGCTCGATCCGCGCCCCCGCTTCTCCGTTGCCCACTACCTCTTCGAGCCGACCATCTACCGCAAGTGGTTCTTCCCCCAGCTCGACAACGCGCTCGGCCCGCTCTTCCCGCTGGTGCTGGTGGTTGCCGTTGCCGCGGCCGTCTATATCGCCTTCCGTTCCCGCAACCTGATCCTGCGGGTCCTTGCCGTCGCCGCCTTGGTTACCGCAGCCGTCTATCTCGTCACGCCGCTGACCGCGGCCGGCCAGGAGGGCTCCCCGACCGGTTTCTTCACCAACACGAGGTATCTGATGCCCGGGCTGATCCTGGCCCTTGTCCTGCTGCCGATCGCACGGCCGCTGCGTGCGCCTGAGACGCGCGCTTGGCAGACCCTGCTGTTCCTACTCGGGCTCTACGCGATCATGGTGCTGACGACGCCGCGCTGGTATCCGGGCTTCATCGTCGGCACGGTCTTCCTCACCCTGGCCTTGGTCTGGGCGCCGGCGGCCCTAACCCTGCTGCGGGGACGGCGGCAGGTCAGCCGGGGGATCGTCGCGATTGCGGCCGGGTCCATCCTCTTCCTGGCTGTCGTCCTCGGCCGCGCCCAGGAGGTGCAGTACTACGACCATCACTACACCCGCACGACCCTCTTCCTGCAGGAAGGCGGGCCTCAAAAGGCCTACGAGTTCGCCCATAACCAACACCACAAGCGGATCGGGATCGCCGGCTCCGGCGAGATCTTCTTCGGCCAGTACGGCTTCTACGGCGCCAACCTCGACAACTACGTCCAATACATCGGCGTGCCGGGGCCCAACGGCGCCTACCGGCTGGCCACCACCTGCCGGTCGTTCCGTCGCCAGATCAACGGCGGCGATTACGACTATCTGATCCTCAGCAAGTTCACCCAGGACGCCTCCGACTCGCCCTACTGGTATCCGATCTATGCCTGGGTGAAAGACGACCCGGCGCTGAAGCTGCTGATCGAAGAGCCCGACATCACCCCCCAGGCCGACTTCGTCTTCAAGGTCGACGGCAAGCTCGACCCCGCGGGATGCAGCGAAGTCGGCGCGGGCTGAGACCTTCTTCGCGAGACGCTAAACCGCTGCCAGGGCGTGCTCGCGGATCAACTCCGCCGAGCGCTGCGGCTGCTCCCACCAGAACATGTGGCCGACGCCCTCCAGCACCTCGAGGCGGGTTGAGGCCTGGGGAAGCAGGGAGGCGACCTGGCGGCCGTTGTCGACGCCGAGCAGACGATCCTCGGTCCCGTGGATGACGAGGGTTGGGGTTGGGATCCCGCTCAGGCGGGCGCTGGTGTCATGGGTCACGCAAGCACTCATCTGTTCGATGACTACGCCGCGCGGTGCAGGCAGCGCCGTCGCCATCTCCCTGAAGTCCTCATAGCGCGAGTGCTCGGCGCGGAAGGTGGGGGAGAGGTTGATCTCCCACATCGCCCGATAGACCTGCTCGCGGTCTCCCGAGGCCATCGCTTCGCCGAGCAGCTGTAGGTCGTCGGGGCTCAGCAGCGTCGCCTCCGGGCCGCCGCAATAAGTGGCGCCGAGGGTGAGGGTGTGGAGGCGTTCGGGATTGGTCAGTGCCATCTGCTGCGCCGCCATGCCGCCCATCGAGATGCCGACGATGTGGGCGCGCTCGACCCCGAGCGCATCGAGCAGGCCGAGGGCATCGGCCGCCAGGTCCTTCGTGGTGAAGGGGAGCTGCGCCTCACCTGAGAGGCCCATGCCCCGGTGGTCGAAGACGATGCAGTCGAAGCTCTGCTCGAGGGTGGAGAGAAACGGCCGCCCCCAGGCGAGGTGGGTGGCGCTCATCCCCTGGATCAGCAGCATCGGCTCGCCCTCGCCGGAGCGCAGGTAGTTGAGCTCGACTCCGCCCGTCTCGATGCTCGGCATCGCGGCGATCGTACGCGAATCGGCTTGCCAGGGCCGTAATCTAGGTGACCTGCCCCCGTAGCTCAGAGGACAGAGCACCGGCCTTCTAAGCCGATGGTCGCTGGTTCGAATCCAGCCGGGGGCGCTTCGGTGTGCGTTTGGCGGTTTCCCGATCGGGGGCCCGGGTATGAAAGGCCGCCATGGAGCTATCAATAGTGCTGATCATCATCGGAATCGTCCTCGCCCTCCTTGTGCATTACGCACTCGGGATCATCGTGATCCTGATCGGGCTGGCGCTTCTGTTGCTGCCGCGTTTGCGCGGCGGTACCAATCGCGTGTAGCGGGCGGCATCCGTGGCAGTCTTAGCGGATGGCCGCTTGGAAGCTGCCGCTGATCGTCGCCGCGCTTGCGGTGCCGATCGTGGCCGGCTTCCTCACCGCCGGGCCTGCGCTCGGCGTGGCGGCCGGAGCGCTTGCGGTCCTTGCGCTCCTCGTGGTGGCCGCGCGCCAGCGCCCGGAAGGGCCGATCGTCTCCGCATCCGCGGATGACGAGCGCCGCCATCTTCTCCTTGCTGTCACCTGCCCGGTCGAGGACCCGAGCACGATCGCCGAAATAGAGCGCGAGGCGCGAGGCGATGAAGTCGAGGAGGCAGCCGACGTTCTCGTCCTTGCGCCGGCGCGGATCGGCTTCCTCGACCGTTGGGCTTCGGATGTCGAGGGGGCTCGCCACGCCGCGCAGCAGAACCTCGTCGTCACGGTCGCTGCGCTGGCCAAGGCAGGGATAGCCGCCGAGGCCAGGGTCGGGGATGAGGATCTCGTGCAGGCGGTCGAGGACCAGTTGCAGAGCTTCCCCGCGACCACGGTGATCGTGGTCAGCACCGGCGGGGAAGACGGGGAGGCGGACAGCGCCGCGACGGAGGAGCTGAAGTCGCGGTTGCAGGCCCGCTTCCTTCACCTCGTCCTCGAGGGCTAAGGGGGCGGCGGCTTTGCAGGAGCGGCGGGCTCTCGGCAGACGTGCGCCTGCGCGGCGCTCTTCACGACCTCGAACGCCCGGCCGGGGATCCGCTTCAGCTGGTTCAGGTTCTCGTCATCCCAGCGCCGGTCGCTGCTGCCGCTGAAGAACCAGTTCGAGCCGTTGTCGGCGACGATCATGCCGTAGCGCTTCAACGCGGTCGCGATCACCCGTGCACCGCCGCTGAGGCCGCCGAGCCCGTAGCTCGCCTTCAGGCGCAGCCGCAGCCCCATCGGCGGCGCGCTGGGGTTGCCGGTGTCGCCGGCGCAGTGGGACGCGGGATGGACCCATGCGTCTCTGGTGCTCTCCACCGTGACGCGGATCGCATGGTTGAGGCGGCCGGCGGCGACCTCGTCCCAGCGGACCAGCCCAGGGAGGATCGGCAGGCCGGCGGCGTCAGCCGAGGTCCAGGAGTCGGGGCGGAGCCGGGTCGAGCGCAGGTCCCAACGGGCGCCGGAGTCGGCGTTCCAGCGAGCGCCTCCCCGCTGCTTGAAAAAGGCGCGGTAGAGCTCGTAGAGAACGCAGCGAGCCCGGTCGACGACGAGCACATGCCGGTCGCCGTCGCTGCGACGGCCGCCCTCGACGGGGGCGCCTGCCGGGATCGGGAACGGCCCCGGATCGCTCTCCTCGCCGTAGGCGGTGTAGTGGATCGGCAGCTTCCTCTGGGCGGCGCCGACCACGGCGTAGGGGAAGCCATAGGCGCGCGGTGAGCCGAAATCCGGGTGCAGGGTGTCGCCGCCGTGGGAGTTGATGTAGGAGATCACGGCGGCTGAGTTAGCGGCCACGGGCGCCCTGGAGATGTCCTGGTTCCAGGCCGCTTGGTTGGGCAGGGAGGGGGCCCGCGGCGAAAGCGAGGCAGGTGGGTCCGGAAATACCCGGCAGTTGCCGAGCCCTGGGTAAGGACCGAGTGCGCTTGCTGCCCCCGGCGCGGCAGCGGCCGCGGTGAGGATCGCGACCGCGGCGAGCATTGCCCGGCTCATACGGGAGGCTGGCCCTCTCGTATCCGCAGCCGGCCAACCTCCAGCTCCTCGACCTTCAGCTTGCCAATCGAGGCGCGTCCGATCGCCAGGCGGCCGACGCTGAGCCGGCCAATTGCGAAGCCACCCACGGCAGCCGCGCCCACGGCAAGGGCGCCGATCGCAACCGCTCCTCGGGCCTGCGCCCCGCTCAGGGCCGTCGAGCTAAGCGCCGCCCGGGAAAATGGGATCCCGTGTCGCCGTGACATCCGGGTCACGGTAGCGCGGTCTCGAATTGACAGCTTCTCTAAAGCCGGTACGTTGGCGCCGTGCCGGATTTCGAGAGCCCTGGGGACATCAAGTTCAACACGGCCCCTGTCGCCGACCCCGAGGCTTTCGCCCGCGATGCCAAGGCCGCGTCCTGGTTGTTCCTCTGCGGTGAGGAATTCGCCGCGATGGAGGGAGGGATGTCGTACTCCAGTGTCCAGGCGGCGGTCGGCGAGTCCGCCAACATCGTCTCCGACCCACCTCAGGTGCTCGACATGGAGCTGGCGCGCCAGCACGTCGCCGCACTCGACCAACTGCCCCGGCCCACCCTGGTGACGTGTCGGGCGGGCCCCCGTTCGTCGGCTTTGGTCTACCTCTACGCCGGTCTCCGCGCCGGCGCGACGGCTGACGAAGTTCTCGCCCGCGCCGAAGAGGACGAGGCGCCCTTCGCCGGCGCCGACGATCTCCGGGCGTGGGTCGCACAGGGCCTTCGTGAGCTGTCCTGAGGAACGTCCCTGCTGCAGGATGATTGCGGGGTGGAGCCGCTAGGCTGGCATCGGCAAGCAGTTCGTTGCCCTGCGCGGTGGACGTAGCTCAGTTGGTAGAGCTCCTGGTTGTGGTCCAGGCGGTCGCCGGTTCGAATCCGGTCGTCCACCCCTCTTAGAAGTCGCTGCAAAGCGGCGTTTTATACAGGGGCCGATTACCATGGCCCTATGAGCAGCCAGCGACTTCCCGGCGGAGTGGTGCACTCCCTACCGGCAGACCTGCGTGGGGCATTGACGGCCAGCGCCACGGCACTCGATGCCTGGCAGGACATCACCCCCTTGGCACGCAACGAGTTCATCTGCTGGGTCGAGGATGCAAAGCAGCAGAAGACCCGTGAACGCCGCATTCGCCGCACACGGGAAGAGCTGGAGGAAGGCCAGCGCCGCCCCTGCTGCTGGCCGGGGTGCAAGCACCGCGATCGCGCCGCTAAATAGCGGCTTCCTACGCCTGATCGCCTGCGCCGGCCCTGGGAGGGCTCAGCCGGCTTCGCTCCGGGCGAGGTCCAGCTCCTGCTGGACGGCGCTCGTTTGATTGGGGATCTCGAGGCGCTGTTCGAGGATTGGGATCGCCTCGTCGGGGCGGCCGCTGAGGCGCAGCGCGTTGCCGAGATTGAAGAGGGCGTATGCGTAGTCGAGGTCTTCGGTCCCCGGGGTAAAGGCTTCCACCGCTTCTTCGAGGACCGGCACCGCGGCCTCGGCTTCTCCCGCCTGGATTAGTGCGAAGCCCTGTTCGTTGAGGGCGCTGCCCGCGGCGTCGTCGCTTCCGCCCGGCTCTGGAGGCGAAGCCGCAGGTTCGACGCCGGTGTTTGCCGACTCGGGGGGAGGAGTCGAAGGTTCGATGTCTTCGTCTGCCGACTTGAAGTCAGCATCGTTCGACTCGCCGGCCGCGGCCTTCACCAGCTGGCCAGACCCCGGCCCGCCTCCCGGCTGCTCGTCGGCGCCACCGAGCATCAAGAGCCCAGTGGCAACCGCCCCGATGAGAGCGACGCCGAGCGCGGCGGCTCCGGCCCAGCGGGGCCGGGAGGACCCCACCTGGCGCCGCGCCGGGTCGGCCTGGCGCGGCTCGCTCAACACGGACATCCGCTCGGTCGGCTCGTCGGCGATCGGCGCCCGCTCGAGGCGGGCCAGTGCCTCCCTCGCCGAGGCCGGCCGGCGGCCCGGCTCCGGACTCGTGAGCCGCTCAACCAGTTCGGCCAGATGGCGGGGCAGCGGGCCGGTCTGGCAGTCGCGGAGGACCACGCCGCACGAGTAGAGGTCTGAGCGCTCGGTGGCGGGCTGACCGTTCATCACCTCCGGCGCCGCATAGCGGGCGGTGCCCAGCAGTGTGCCGGTCTGGGTCAGCGACGTGGCGTCGCGAGGGAGGGCGATTCCAAAGTCGATCAGCTTCACACTGTCGTCTGGGGCGAGCAGGACGTTTTGGGCCTTGACGTCGCGGTGCAGAATGCCGGCACGGTGGATGTGATCGAGGGCGCCCAGCAACTCACGCGCCAACCGTTCCGGATCGACCTCCTCGCCCCGGGCTGCTCGTTCGGCAAGGTTGTCGCCCTCGACGTACTCCATCGCCAGATAGGGCCGTTCCTCGCTTTCGGCGTAGTCATAGATGTCGATCAGATTGGGATGTGAGAGTCCGGCGGCGATCTGCGCCTCGCGCCGGAAGCGAGCTATGAACTCCGGGTCGGAGGCGATCGTGTCGGAGAGGACCTTGATCGCGACCGGCCGCTCAAGCACCTCGTCGGTGGCGAGCCAAACCGACGCCATGCCGCCGCGGCCCAGCAGCCGGTCGAGCCGGTAGCGCTCCTTCAGACGAACCCCGTTTGCGATCTCCGGCATGCGACAAGCACTACCCGGTGGCGGCGGCGCCTACGCTCCCTGACGGCGATGCACGGGAGGGGTAGCTTTCCGTGGGTGAGCAGAGGAAAACAGGCGGAGCTCACCGGTATGCGGGCCATCGTGCGGGGTCAGGCGCAGAGCGCCGGATTACGGGAGGAGACGGTGCGGCGGGCGCGAGAGCTTGGCGTGATGGGTTGGGTGCGGAATGAAGAGGAGGGGGAGATCCTCGTCCACGCCGAGGGCCCGGCGCCGGCGGTCGAGCAGCTGGTGGAGTTCCTACGCGAGGGCGCGCCGGCCGCCAAGGCCACGGCTGTCGAGACCGACTCCGTCAAGCCCGAGGGCCATGAGCAATTTGCGATCCGGGGGGTCAGCGCGGGCGTCTTCGTCGTCCAGGAGCACGCCGCCACCGCCCATCACTTCGATCTGCGGCTCGAGGTCGATGGCGTGATGCGCTCGTGGGCCGTTCCCAAAGGGCCCTCGATGGACCCCGCGGTCAAGCGCCTCGCCGTCGAGGTCGAGGACCATTCCCTCTCCCACAACGACTTCGAGGGCGCCATTGACGGCGGCGGTGTGATCGTCTGGGATCGCGGCGACTACGAGCAGGGCGGTCGGGTCGCCTGGCCCGAGGCTCTCGAGCGCGGCCACGCAGTCTTCGTGCTGCATGGCGAGAAGTTGCGCGGGGGCTTTGCCCTGCAGCGCACCCGCCCCGGTAAAAAGCCCCAATGGCTGTTGATCAAGCGCCGCGACGAGGAGGCGAGCCCCGGCTCCGACGTAGTCGCGGAGCAGCCAAGCTCGGTCCTCAGTGCCAGGACGCTCGCCGATCTACTGCGGTAGGCCGAACTCGGCGCGGCGCTCGGATGCGACGAGGTCGACCTGGTCTGGATGCTTCTCGATGTAAGCGCGCACAAAGGAGCAGCGGGGGACGACAGCTTCGCCGTCGGCCCGCGCTTGGGCCAGCGCCTCTTTGATCAGGGCGCTGCCGAGGCCCTTGCCTTCGAACTCGGGCTCGATCTCTGTATGGGTGAACGTGATCTCACCCTCTGAGCGCCGGTAGGCGGCGTAACCGGCGCGTCTTCCGTCGACGCTGATCACAAAGCGACTCGCCTCGGGGACATCGCGAACCACCGGCGGTGGGGACGGCTTCAGCCAGTTCAATCCCCGCATTGCAGAATCGTACCCACGTCCATTCGGGCCCTCGAACTAATCTCAAACGCATTCACTGGACCAGGGCATGACGCAGGCAGATAGACACGAGCGCATCCTCGACGCCATTCGGGCAATACCCGAGGGCTTCGTCAGCACCTACGGCGACGTTTCGCCGGGCGCGCCCAGGCTCGCGGGCCGCCTCCTGGCGACAGAGCACGCTCCCGACCTGCCGTGGTGGCGGGTCGTGCGCGCGGACGGAACCCTGGCCGCCGGTGAGAGGCAGCGCAAGCGATTGCACGCCGAGGGGGTGCCGTTTCGGCCCGGGTCCCACGATCGCGTCGACCTAGGGGTGGCGCGATTCCCGGCAGGCGAGGCCTGATGGGGGCCGCGCTTGGCTGGGGAGCCCTGGCGGCTTCCTCACTTGTGTTCGGCGCCCTGTTGGCCTTTGCCCGCCGTTGGCCTGCCCGCCAGCTCGGATTGATCCTGGCCTTCGGCGCCGGCGCCTTGATCAGCGCCGTCAGCTTTGAGCTGGCGGCGGAGGGCGTTCAGGTCGGCAGCCTCAAGGCTACGGCCGTCGGTCTAGGGATTGGCGCCCTCACGTACTACGGCCTCGACGGGCTGATCGCCAGCCGCTACTCGGGCGGCCGTGGGCGGGGAGGGCGCGCCAGCGGCTCTGACCCAGGGACCGCGCTGGCGCTCGGCGCCTTCCTCGACGGCATCCCGGAGCAGCTCGTGCTCGGCATCGGGCTGGCGGTGGGGGAGGGAGTGAGCATCGGGCTCCTCGTGGCGATCTTCGTTTCCAATATGCCGGAGGCGATCGGCTCGGCGAGCCAGATGCGCAGCGCCGGCACCGAGCGGCGCAAAGTCCTGCTCCTCTGGGGTGCCGTCGCTGTGATCTGCACCGCTGCCAGCGTCGCCGGCTACGCGATCGCCGATGCCGTCTCCGGTGAGCTGCAAGCTGGTATCGACGGCTTCGCCGCCGGCGCCCTTCTGGTGATGCTGATCGACTCGATGATTCCGGAGGCGAGCCGGGACGCAGGACGCGTCGCCGGTCTGGTCACGGCCTTCGGCTTCGCCGTGGCGGCCGCGCTCTCCAGCGTTTCGTAGGGGTCTTCGGGCTAGCCGCCGTGCGTCGGTGCCGCTTGCTGGTGCATCTGATCGCCGTCGCCGCTGTCTCCATTGACGGCCTCGCCGATCAGCACGACCGACCCGAAGACGAAGGCGAGGGCGGCGATGGCGCCGACGAGGCGGGCCGGGGGCCCGCCGTGGATCCCCGTTTCATGGACGGCCGTGTGGCCTTTGCCGCGCGCGATCAGCCAGCGGTTGAGCGGCAGCGCCGCGGCACCGGCGATCACCAGGGCGAAGGCGAGGCTTCCCCAGAAGAAGACATCGCCGATGCCGGCGTCCATTGCGCCGGGGACGATCAGCATGATCGCGTTGTCGACGACCTCCATCAGGGCGATGCTCATCGTGTCTGAGGCAAGGGCGATCGGAATCACCGCCGAGAGAGCGAGCCCGGCTCGCAGCAGGGGGATGCTGGTCAGCGTGTATCCGAAGAGGAACGCGAGGCCGACCGCCAGCGCGATCGTGCCGAGATTCGAGAAGCCAAGGGCCGTCCCGATCGCCATGCCCGCGATCTCGCCCAGAGCGCATCCGGTCAGACAATGCAGGGTGGCGCTGAGCGCTACGCCAGTCAGCGCCGCGCCTTCGGTCGGCATCGCGTGGTGATCGTGCGATCCGTGATCGGTTTGGTGGGTCTCGAGCTCGGCTTCCATCTGTCTCCTCAAATTCTGGATGCGGCGTTGCTGCCGCTGTCTTTTCAGCGGCTCAGCGGCTCTTGAGAAGCCGGCCGACCGCCTCCATCATCTCTTCCGTTCGCTCCTCGCGAACCTCTGCCGTATCGGCACCGACCACGCAATGGCGCGTGTGGTCGTCGAGCAGCGCCAGGGCCACCCTGTCGATCGCCGCCTGAACGGCGGATATCTGGGTCAGGATGTCGATGCAGTAGCGCTCTTCGTCGACCATGCGCTCCAGGCCGCCGACCTGGCCCGAGATCCGCCGCAGGCGGTTCTTGACCTTCTCTTTGTCTGCGATGTAGCCCGGCTGACGAGCGCTCTTGGCCATCCTTCTCCCTCGATCGAGGTTTACGGTCCCGCAAAAAGTATATACCCTCCTAGGGTATTGGGCCCACAGATGGATCGACCTGTACGTAACCTCGCCTGGGCCGGCCCCGGTAGCTCAGCTGGATAGAGCGTCCCCCTCCTAAGGGGAAGGCCGCAGGTTCGAATCCTGCCCGGGGCGTCAGGGCTCCCATACGCTTCCGCGATGCCTTATGTCGGCTCGTATCTGTGGCGACTGCGCCAGGCCGTGGGCAATGAGCTCGTGCTGATGCCGGGTGCAATGGTCGCCCTCCAGCGCGACGACGGCCACGTGCTCCTCACCAAGCGAGCCGACGACGGTACATGGTGCCTTCCTGCCGGGGCGGCAGAGGTCGGCGGCAGCTTCGCCCGGACGGCGATCGACGAGCTCGCCGAGGAGACCGGGATCGAGGTCGCCAGAGAGGACCTCGTGCCCTTTGCCTCGCTTTCCGAGGAGGCGGAGCACACGATCAACTATCCGAACGGCGACGTCACGCATTGCTTTGCCCTCTGCTTTCTGGCAAAGAAGTGGCGCGGCGATCCGCGCCCCGACCGCGATGAGTCGACAGCGGTGAGGTTCGTACCGCTCGACTCCGCACCGGAGCCTGTTCATCCACCCACGGCCCGCGCTCTCGATCTCCTGCGGGCGTACCTCGACACGGGCGCATTCCAGCTGCGCTAGGCGCGCACGTTCTCCCATGCCGGCGACCCTCGACGAGCTGACGATTGCCGATTCACCTGAGGCTTGGCGAGCGTGTGGATTCCAGGTGGACGGTGATACGTGCGCGGTCGAGGAAACGCGGGTCCGACTGGCGCCCGATGAGGGCAAGGGGCTGGCGGCCTGGTCGCTTCGAGGTGTTGAAGGCACGCAGCTGGATGGGCTGCCGACCACGCTGTCGGATCGCCCGCCGCCGGCCGACTCGCCCGCGCATCCAAACGGCGTCCTCGCTCTCGATCACGTGGTCGCGATCACGCCGATCCTGGATCGCACGGTTGCCGCGCTTCAGGGCGCCGGTCTTGACCTGCGCCGCATTCGTGAGGAGGCCACTCCCGCAGGCGCTCCGCGCCAGGCGTTCTTCCGCCTCGGCGCGGTAATCCTCGAGGTCGTGCAGGAGCCGCGGGAGGCAATCGAGCGCGGGGGAGGAACTGGCCGCCCCGCTTTTTTCTGGGGCCTTGCGTTTGTCGCCTCCGACTTGGACGCGACCGCCGCCGCGCTTGGAGATCGTGTCAGCGAGGTTCGCCCAGCAGTCCAGCCCGGGCGGCGCATCGCCACGATGCGTTGCTCCGCCGGCCTCTCGATACCGGTTGCGCTGATGAGCGCGGACCCCAAGCGCCGCGGCTAGATCTCGCGCGGCGGCGGTTCGGGCTGGGGTGGATCGAGCGGCGGCTGGGGCTCCGGCGGCCCGGGATCGGGTTCGGGGGGAACCGGGGGGCCGGGGTCGGGTCTCGGTGGCTCCGGCGCCGGGTCCGGAGTCGGCACGGGAGGCCCCGGGGCTGGTGTCTCCGCCCACGGCCCGATACCGATTGCCGGCTGCTGGATCGAACCTGCTCCGGTCGCGTTGTCCATCGCATCTCCTTCAGGTCGGTTGGGCAGCCGCTACCCGCGCCCCTCGTGCCCAATCCCTTGGGCCAGGGCAGCCGGCTCAATGGCCGAGTAGCTCGTTGAAGCGCAGGGCGGCGCGGGTGGGAAGGACGAAGTCGTTGTTGTGGTGGACGAGGCCGGTGCCGGCGAGGTCGCGGACGGCGCGCTCGACCGCGTCGCGCTGGGCGAACTGCTCAGGGTCGTCGGTGACCTCCCGGGTCAGCTCGGCCACCGTCACCTGCACGGGGTGGAGGGCAAGCAGGTGCTGAAGGATCGCCGACTCCATGGTCATGTCTTCCTCGGTGGAGCTTCGGATGTCGTCCATATCCGCCACGACCTTCCCTAGATAAGGCCACCGTCAGCCGAACTCTTCCCTCAGCCGGCGCCCCTGGGAGTCAACGCGCTGCGTCTCCGAGGACCGCCTGGGCCCACTCGTCCTTGATCGTTGAGCGGTAGAAGTGCTGGGTGGAGCCGCGGACCTGGCGCGTCCGCACCAGGGTCAGGACACCGCAATCGACCAGTACGCGCACGTGGTAGCTGACGTTGCTGAGCGGGTGCTTGAGAGTGGTCGCCAGCTCACGGGGACTGGTCGGCTTGCCGCCCGCCATCTCCTGCAGGATCTCCCTGCGCAGGGGATGCTTGAGGGCGACGAGAAGCTCGTGGGTCCTGGAGCGCCTGCGTCGGGCCATGTCGAGCGAGCAATATAGAGCAAACGAAACGTTTTGTCTGCTTAGGCATCCTCCCGAACGCCGCCCATCTCGGTGAAGACAGCGGTCACGCCGCCGTCGTCGCGTTCCTCGTCGGCGATCACGTGGGAGACCGCGTTGATCAGCGCCAGATGGGTGAAGGCCTGCGGGAAGTTGCCCAGGTGGCGGCCGCTGCGGGGCTCGAGCTCCTCCGCGTAGAGGTCGAGGAGGCCGGCGGAGGCCAGCAGCCGTTCGCAGAGCGCCCGGGCCTTGGCCGGCTCGCCGATCTCCGAGAGGGCCGAGACCAGCCAGAAGGAGCAGATCAGGAAGGTGCCCTCCTCGCCCTGCAGTCCGTCGTCGGTCTCCTCGACCTTGTAGCGTAGGACGAGGCCGTGCTCGGTCAGGTCCTCGGCGATCGCCTCCACGGTCGCCCGCAGGCGCGGGTCATCCGGCGGCAGGAAGCGCAGCAGGGGAATCAAGAGGGTGGAAGCGTCGAGAGCGTCGGTGTCGTAGTGCTGGCGAAAGACGCCGTCGCGCACGCCGCGCTCGAGGATCTCCTCGCGCATTTCCTCGGCCGTCTTCTCCCATTCGGCGGCGAACTCCTCGAAGCCGGTGTTGCGGGCCAGCCGCGCGCCGCGGTCGACCGCAACCCAGATCATCAGCTTCGAGGAGACGTAGTGCTGAGGCTCGCCGCGCGACTCCCAGATTCCCTGGTCCGGGCGCGGCCAGGCCTCGATTGCCGCTTTGACCTGCGCGAGGATCAGCTGGCGATCGGCCGGCGTCCCCGAGCCCCGCAGCGCCTTTTCATGCAGGTAGATCGAGTCGAGGAGGGCTCCCCAGACGTCGTTCTGCCGCTGGTCGAAGGCGTCGTTGCCGATCCTCACCGGGCGCGAGCCGGCGTAGCCGTCCAGATGGTCGAGGGTCTGCTCGACCAGCTCCCTCTCACCACCGATCCCATACATGATCTGCAGCTGCGGGTTCTCCCGGCAGACGCTGAGGATGAAGCGCATGAAGTCGCGCGCCTCCTGGTCGAAGCCGAGGGTGTGCAGGGCCCAGAGGGTGAAGGTCGAGTCCCTGATCCAGCTGAAGCGGTAGTCCCAGTTGCGTTCCCCGCCGGGAGTCTCGGGCAGCGAGGTGGTGGGGGCGGCGACGATCGCGCCGGTCGGGGCGTAGGTCAGGCCCTTGAGGACAAGGGCCGAGCGCTGCAGATGGACGCGCCAGGGATGGTCGGGGAAGTCGCCGTCGCGCAGCCAGGCGCGCCAGAACTCTTCTGTGGAGTCGAGGCGCTCGAGCGCCTCGGGCGCGCTCCTCGGGCCGCCCAACGCGCCGTCTCCCCAGGAGACCGCGCAGAAGGCGCTTTCGTCCTCGCGCAGCCGCACCCGCCCGTGGGCCGCGCCGTCGACAATCGAGAGGTCCATATCGCTGTTGAGGTGGAGCTCGACGCCGTCGGCGCCATGGGCAACGGCGGCGCCCAAGTCGCCACCGCTCCAGCGCACCGCCTCGGCTCCGTAGGCGAAGCGCGGAAAGCAGTCCATCTCCATCTCGACCTCGCCGTCGATGCAGGTCATCAGCCGCAGCAGCGAGTGGTCGGATTCGTGTTCGGTCTGCGGCCGGGAGCGCTCACCGCCCTGCGCGACCCACTCGCCGATCGTCAGCGCATCGTGGATCACGACCCAGCCGGTATCGGTGACCCAGGTCGTCTCGATCACCAGCGTCCCCGGCTCGTAGCGGCGGCTGATCGGCACGACGACGCCGCGCGGCGCCAGCTTGAAGTGCCCGGCCTGGCGGTCCAGCAGCGCCCCGAAGGCGCTCGGCGAGTCGAAGCGCGGCAGGCACAGCCACTCCACCGAGCCGGCATAGGTGACCAGGGCGGCCGTGTGGCAGTCCGAAAGGAAGCCGTAACTTCCAATCGGGGGGAAGCGGTTGTCGGCGTCGCTCAAAGCGAGGCCACGCTAGCAGCGGTGCGGGCGGCGCCGGCCAAAATCACGGCGCTACGCTGGATCCCATGACCCCGCTCGCCCACGTCGCCGGCGCCCTGCTGCCGCTGGAGGTGATCCCGCTGACCATCGCGGGCATCCTCTACTGGCACCGGGCGATGGTGCTCTCCCAGGAGGGCCGGCCGGTGCCCGGCTGGCGCCAGGCCTGTTTCGGCGCCGGCTTGGCCACGATCGCGATTGCGCTCTTCAGCCCCGTGGGGCACATCGCCGAGGAGCTCGTCATCGCCCACATGGGCGAGCACCTGCTGATCGGCGACATCGCCTCGCTGCTCCTCGTCCTTGGCCTGACGCGCTCGCTGCTGCAGCCGGTGCTCGCGATTCGCGCCTTCAACCGCCTCCAGGTTCTCGCCCATCCCGCGGTCGCCCTGCCGCTCTGGGCCCTCAACCTCTTCCTCTGGCATATCCCCGTCCTCTATCAGGATGCCTACGGGGCGGTTCCGATCCACGCCTTCGAGCACGCGACCTTCCTCTTCTTCGGCTGCCTGATGTGGATGCCCGTGTTCGGGCCGCTGCCGAAGCCGGAGTGGTTCAGCGCCGGTTGGAAGGTCGGCTACGTGATCGCGGTGCGCTTCGTCGGCGCGATCCTCGGCAACGTGCTGATGTGGTCGGGCTCCGTCCTCTACCCGATCTATGGGCCCGGGGAGCGCTACTGGGGCATCTCTGCGCTGGCCGACCAGAGCACCGCCGGGGTGCTGATGATGATCGAGGGCACCTTCCTCGTCCTCGGGGTGCTGGCCTGGGTCTTCTTCGAGGTCGCCCGCCAGGGAATCGAGAAGCAGCGCCTCTTGGACCTTGCCGAGGAGCGCGGTGTCGAGCTCGACGAGCGCCGCGCCCAACGGGCAGTCGCCGCCGGCCATTCGGGGCGCTTGGAGGAACGGCTGACCGCAGCTGGGAGGGACCCTGACCCCGACCGCCCCTGAGCGGCTGCTGCTGCCCGCGCTTGTCTTCACGGTCGGCGCCGCGAGCCTTGGCGCGGAGATCGCGGCGGCGCGGCTGTTGGCGCCCTACTTCGGCGCCTCGACGATCGTCTGGGCGAACACGATCGGCGTCGTCCTCGTCGCCCTTTCGGTCGGCTACTGGTTCGGCGGCCGCTTTGCCGATCGCCATCCCCATATACGGGGCCTCTGCCTGCTCGTGCTCGCCGCGGCGCTGCTGATCGCCCTGGTCCCGTTCGCCTCCCGTCCCTTCCTCAGCTTTTCCGTCGATGCCTTCGACACGGTCTCGATCGGCGGCTTTGCCGGCTCCCTGTTCGGGGTCCTGACGCTGGTCGCGGTCCCGGTCACCCTGCTGGGCGCCGCCTCGCCCTGGGCGGTGCGGCTGGCGATGGCCGACCTCGACCACTCGGGAGAGGTGGTCGGCCGGCTCTACGCGATCTCCACAGCCGGCTCCCTGTTCGGGACGATGATCGCCGCTCTTCTGCTCATCCCCCAGGTGGGGACGCAGCGCACCTTCCTCATCTTCGCCCTGGCGCTCGCTCTGATCGCGGTCGTCGGCCTGGGGTGGCGCTTCGCCGCCGCTCCCGCCGCACTTGCGCTGGCGGTTTGGATGCCGGTCGGGACCATCAAGGCCGCTGGTGCCGACCGCGTTCTCTACGAGGCGGAAACGACTCACCAGTACGCCCGCGTCGTCGAACGCCCGGATGGCAGCAGGGCACTGGAGCTGAACGAGGGCCAGGCGGTTCACTCCCTCTACCGGCCGGGCAGCTACCTGACCGGCGACTACTGGGATGGCCATCTGGTTCTGCCGTTCGCCGCGCGCCGGCGACCCCCGGGCAGGGTCGCGATCCTCGGCAATGCCGGTGGCACCGTGGCCAGGGCCTTCGGCCATTTCTTCCCTCGGACGGCGGTCGATGCGGCTGAGATAGACGGTGAGCTGACCGAGCTCGGGCGTCGTTTGCTCGGCCTTCGCAACCCGCGCATGCGGGTCTTCGCCGAGGACGCCAGGCCCTGGCTGCAGCGCTCCGCCGGCGGCTACGACGCGATCATGGTCGACGCCTACCGCCAGCCCTACATCCCCTTCTATCTGGCCACCCGCGAGTTCTTCGAGCTCTGCCGGGATCGGCTGCGGCCGGGCGGTGTGGTGATCGTCAACGTCGGCCATCCAGAGGGAAGCGATGAGCTCGAGCGGGTCCTGGGCGCGACGATGGCGGCAGACTTTCCCCGCGTCCTGCGCTACCCGATCGAGCCCACCAACACCCTGCTGCTCGCCGGCGATGCCTCGCTTTCGCCCTCTCGCCTGCGGGCCGCTGCCGCCGGCCTGCCATCAGCTCTGATGCCGCTGGCGCTGGAGGCCGCGCGGAGGCTCGCACCGCGCCTGCCTGGCGGCGAGGTCTATACCGACGATCGAGCGCCGGTCGAGTGGCTTGTCGACGCCTCGCTGCTGGAATACGCAAACGATGACTAGCAACAGGCTCCTTGACAGAGCAAAGGCCTGGCTCGTGACCGGCCCCCTCGGGCGCGGCCTCTCCTTCGCGCTCGACTTCGCCGTCGCCCTGCGCGAGGGGCTCAGGCGAAGGCGGTAGCCGGGCGCCCGATCATCTAGGGTCAGGCGCCCATGAGCGCCGAGCCAAAAGACTTCCAAACGACCGTCACCGAGCTGCCGGAATCTCGCGTCAAAGTGGAGGTGGAGGTCCCCTCCGCCGGTGTCGACCGCGCCATGCAGCGAGCCGCCCGCGGTCTGGCCCGGGAGATGCGCATGCCCGGGTTCCGCAAGGGCAAAGCTCCCCCTTCGCTCGTGATCCAGCGCCTCGGCTATGGAACTGTGCTCCAGGAGGCAATCCGGGACGCTCTGCCCGAGTGGTACGAGCAGGCCCTGCTCAGCTCGGCGGTGAGCCCGGTCGGCGACCCCAGCGTGGAGATCGTCTCGGCGCCCGAGGAGGAGGGCGAGCCGCTGAGCTTCAAATTTGAGGTTGGAGTGCGGCCGAAGGCCAAGCTCGGCGACTACAAAGGCCTCGAGGTTGGCCGGCCCGAGCGCGAGGTCCCCGAGGACATCCTCGAGCGCGAGGTGCAGCGGATCCGCGAGAGCTTCGCCAGGCTGGAGCCGGTCGAGCGCGCGGCCGCCGAGGGGGACGTGCTGTTGATCGATTTCGAGGGCTTGGTCGAGGGGCAGGCCTTCGAGGGCGGCAAGGCCAGCGACTACCTGCTGGAGCTGGGGAGCGGCCAGCTGATCGAGGGCTTCGAGGAGCAGCTGGCCGGCGCCTCGCCTGGCGATGAGCGCGAGGTCAAGGTCACCTTCCCCAGCGACTACCCCGCCGAGCAGCTCGCCGGCTCCGAGGTCGTCTTCACGGTCCAGGTCAAAGAGGTGCGGGAGAAAGTCCTGCCCGAGCTCGACGACGACTTCGTCTCCGAAGCCTCCGAGTTCGAGACCCTCGAGGAGCTTCGCGACGACATCCGCACCAGGCTCTCGGAGGCCGTCGACGCGCGCGTCAAACAGGACTTCCGCATCGCCGTCATCGACGCCGCCGTCGCCGGCGCCACCGTCGAGCTTCCCGATCACCTCAGCACTGCCCGCGCGACGGAGCGCTGGGAGCGGGTCGAGCGCCAGATCGCCTCGCAGGGCATGGACCCCGCCGCCTACCTGCAGATGCAGGGCAAAACCCGCGACGAGGTGATCGAGGAGTCCAAGCCCGACGCCGAACAGGAGCTGAAGCGGGAGGCCGTGCTGACGGCGATCGCCGAGGAGGAGGAGATCGAGGTCTCCGAGGAGGAGATGGTCGAGGCGCTCTCCCATGCCGCCGAGCACGAGCGCACGTCGCCGGAGAAGCTCTTGAAGCGGCTGCGGGAGAGCGGTCGCGAGGCGATGGTCAGCGAGGACATCAGAGTCCGCAAGGCGATCGATCTGATCGAAGAGGCGGCGGTGCCGATTGCGATGGAGCAGGCGGAGGCGCGCGAGAAACTCTGGACGCCCGAGAAAGAGCGCGAGGCGGCCGGCTCCCTTTGGACTCCCGGCGGAGATTCCTAAACCGCCGCCGTTCGTCGGGCTGGGGCGCTTAGTAGGGTGCCGCGCATGAGCCCTTTGGTTCCGATGGTGGTCGAGCAGACCGCGCGCGGCGAGCGTTCCTTTGACATCTACTCGCGCCTGCTTGCGCAGCGCATCGTCTTCCTCGGCGAACAGGTGACGGAGGACCTCGCCAACCTGATCATCGCCCAGCTGCTGCATCTGGAGTCCGAGGACCCCGAAAAGGACGTCAGCCTCTACATCAACTCACCCGGCGGCTCCGCTTACGCGGGGCTGGCGATCTACGACACGATGCAGTTCATCAAGCCCGACGTGCAGACCATCTGTTACGGGATCGCGATGTCGGCCGGCTCGCTGATCCTCACCGGCGGCGCCAAGGGCAAACGGATGGCGCTGCCCAACAGCCGCATCCTCATCCACCAGCCCAGCGGTGGCTTCGAAGGCCAGTCGAGCGACATCGAGATTCATGCCAAAGAGATCCTCAAGCTGCGCGAGCGCCTCGATGGCATCTACGTCCGCCACACCGGCCAGTCCGCCGAGCAGATCAAGCAGGACATGGAACGGGACAAATTCTTCCAGCCGCCCGATGCCGTCGAGTACGGCCTGATCGACCGGGTGATCGAGTCGCACGAGTTCGAGCCCGGGGTCGCCGGCGCCAGCCAAAACGGCAGCGACTAGCGAGAACGGCAACTCGCCGAGGCGGCAGCGACTAGCCGAGGCGCCGCCAGGCCCACGCGCCGGCGATTGCCGCGGCGCCGCCTGAAACCGTTCCGCCCAGTCCGGCGAGGCGGGTGTCGCCATCGCGAGCGGCAAGAGCGAGCGAGGCCGCGTCGGCGACGTCGAGCACGAGGGCGGAGAGCACGAGCGTCCGCAGCGCTTCGCGGTCCTCGCGGGCGGCCAGGGACAGCAGCCCAAGCGCCAGGTCGCGGCCTCCGGCAAGTTTCGCCAGCGCTCTGCCGACGCTGTCGGTCTCACCGAATAGGAGCGCCTTGAGTGTTGGCCTGGTGGCGAACAGGGCGCCCACCCCGAGTGCGACTCGCGCGGCGCCGAGGGAGAGCGCCACCCGGCGGGCGCGGGGATCCATTCCTCGTCGCAGCACCGACCCAATTTAGCTCCTCGATGACGCCGGGCCGCGAGCGAATGGCCGCCGACCCGGCTGCCTGGATAAGGTCAAGGCCGTAGTCGATCCCCGAAATGGAGGCCCCATGCCACTGGTACCGATGGTCGTTGAGCAGACCTCGCGCGGCGAGCGCGCCTTCGACATCTATTCGCGGCTACTCAACGAGCGGATCATCTTTCTCGGCACTCCGGTCACCGAGGACATCGCCAACTTGATCGTCGCCCAGCTGCTGCATCTGGAGTCCGAGGATCCCGACAAGGACATCAGCCTCTACGTCAACTCCCCCGGCGGCTCCGTCTACGCCGGCCTGGCGATCTACGACACGATGCAGTTCATCAAGCCCGACGTGCAGACGATCTGCGTCGGCATCGCGATGAGCATGGGCGCGCTGCTTCTCTCCGGCGGCGCCGCGGGCAAGCGCATGTCGCTGCCCAATTCAAAGATCCTCATCCATCAGGTCTCTTCCGGGTTCGAAGGCCAGGCCACCGACATCGAGATCCACGCCAAAGAGATCATCGACGTGCGGCGCCGGCTCGATGAGATTCTGGCCAAGCACACCGGCCAGCCTTTCGAGAAGGTCACCAAAGACACCGAGCGCGATTACTTCATGACCGCCGAGGAGGCGAAGGAGTACAACCTCGTCGACCGCGTCATCGAGCATCACTAGCGCCCATTCCGGCAGGGGTTCCACTTAACTTTTTGCGAAGGAGCCTGGAACGGCTGTCGCCCACAGCGAGGCGCGCAAAAAGTACAAGACGTTCCACCCCTACCGGAATGGGCGTATCTCGAGCTGTATTGCCTATAGGGATAAGCGTTCTTCTGGCCTCGGTTGTACTAGTTGTTCCGTCTGCGCCGGCCCGAGTCTTCAGCAGCGAGGGCGGATTGCCGTACGTTGACCATGTCTTCCCGGTCCTGGGGGCGCATTGGGCCCGGGGGTCGATCGGTGAGTTCGGGGCGCCGCGCAGCGGCGGGCGGACGCACGAGGGCTTCGATGTCGTGGCGCCGTGCGGGGCGGGTTTGGTTGCCGCCCGCGGAGGCAGGGTGCGGCGGGCAGGCTTTGACCGGGTTCTCTACGGCAACTACGCCCTCATCCACGGCACCGGGGAGCACCGCAGCTACTTCTACGCCCATCTGCGCCGCCCGGCCGTCGTGCGCAGGGGCGGGGTGGTTTGGACGGGGGAGAGGATCGGCGCCGTCGGCGACACCGGCAACGCGCGCGGTACCGGCTGCCATCTGCACTTCGAGGTCCGCGTCAACGGCCGGCCAATCGATCCCGAGCCGCTCCTGCGCCACTGGGGATCCCTCTAGCCGCCTCTCGGTCTGCGGCCGACGAATCTGCAGCTACCCGGCCCAGAGAGGGATCTATGCAGATTCGTGGGGTTGGGCGGTCAAGTAAGGCGCGCGTATTGTCGAGAAAGAATCGCGTAGCCATGGCGGACCCGAAATACGAGATCGACGACCAAGGCAACCTGGTCGAAAGCGGCGGTGAAACCGTCGAGAACGGCAAGGAGATCGCCGAGAACGGCGAGGAGACCACCGCTCGTCCCGCCACACCGGCCGATCGACGCCGGTTCCTGCTTGCGCTGCTGGTTTCCGATGTGATCGGCGTCATGGTTCTCGCCGGCTCCGGCCTGCTGCTGCCGGAGTCGCGGACCATCCTGCTGATCCTCGCCGCCGTCTATGCCGTCGCAGCGGTGCCGATCTACATCTGGATCAGCCGCTCGACTCAACGCAAGGTCGAAGCGGACCGCCACCGCCACGTCTCGACTTGATGTTCGCCTCGGCGTCGAGCTGACGTGGCGCGAGGCTCACGACTCTCTCAAGCCCGAGCCAGGCGGTTAAGGTTTTGCCCATGTGGCTTGTGCTCTCAGTCGCCAGCGCCCTCAGCGCGGTTGGGTTTTCGCTCCTGGGCAGCCTTGTCTTCCAGCCCGCCGAGGACAGCGATTACGACCGCGGTCTGCGCGCCGCCAACCTGGCGATGACGATCCTGGCCGTGGCGGCGGCGATGTTCTGTGCGCTCTTCCTGCTCTTCTGGTTTGCCGACCTCGTCTTCAGCCCGCTGCAGGGCTTCGGAGGCGAAGGTGGCGGCATCGACTAGACCGGATTCGTCCCGATCTCGACGCCGGCGGCCGTAGCGCCGCCCTGCCGGCGCTCGCAAGTACGCGCTCAGGGGGAGGGACCGGGCCGCTCACGAAGTAAACGAGCAGACCGATATGGCCGGCGCGCCGCCCCCTCTAAGCTGTGGGGCGCGTCGCCGGTAGGCAACTACCGCCCCGCAAGGAGGGGATCCAGCTGGCACGTCCCACAGACTCGAACGAGCAGCTCCTCTGCAGCTTCTGCGGCAAGTCGCAGCGCCAGGTAAAGAAGTTGATCGCCGGCCCCGGCGTCTACATCTGCGACGAGTGCATCGACCTCTGCAACGAGATCATCGACGAGGAGCTCACCGCTCCCCCCGCGATCGAGCTCGAGAACCTGCCCAAACCGCGGGAGATCCACGAAGTCCTGCAGGAGTACGTGGTGGGCCAGGAGGCGGCCAAGCGAGCCCTATCGGTAGCCGTCTACAACCACTACAAGCGGGTCCAGATCGCCCAGTCCGACGAGGCTGAGGTCGAGCTGCAGAAGTCGAACATCATGCTGCTCGGGCCGACCGGCTGCGGCAAGACGCTGCTCGCCCAGACGCTGGCGCGCATCCTCAATGTCCCCTTCGCGATCGCCGACGCGACGGCTCTGACCGAGGCCGGCTACGTCGGCGAGGACGTCGAGAACATCCTTCTGAAGCTGATCCAGGCTGCCGACTACGACGTCAAAAAGGCCGAGACCGGGATCATCTACATCGACGAGATCGACAAGATCGCGCGCAAAGCCGACAACCCGTCGATCACTCGCGACGTCTCCGGCGAAGGCGTGCAGCAGGCGCTTTTGAAGATCCTCGAGGGCACCACGGCTTCGGTTCCCCCCCAAGGGGGGCGCAAGCATCCCCACCAGGAGTTCCTGACCATCGATACCACCAACATCCTCTTCATCTGCGGCGGCTCCTTCGCCGAGCTCGACAAGGTGATCGAGCGGCGGGTGGGCAACCAGGGCATGGGCTTTGGCGCCGCGATCACCTCGCACGAGCACGACGACAGCGGCGAGCTCTTCGAGCAGGTGCTGCCCGAGGACCTGATGGAATACGGGCTGATCCCCGAGTTCATCGGCCGTCTGCCGGTGGTTGCGGCGATCCACCAGCTCAGCCGCGACGACCTGGTCACGATCCTGACCGAGCCGCGCCACGCGCTGACCAAACAGTTCCAGCGCTTCTTCGAGTTCGACGACATCGAGCTGGTCTTCGCCGAGGACAGCCTCGAGTCGATCGCCGACAAAGCCCTGGAGCGGGAGACCGGCGCCCGCGGCCTGCGCTCGATCCTCGAGGAGACGCTGCTCGACGTGCAGTTCGAGCTCCCCTCCCGCCGCGACGTCACCAAGTGCGTCGTCACCAAGGAGACGATCACCCAGGGACGGCGGCCGACGCTGGTCACCGAGGCCGCCCACCAGGACATCGGCGAGGCCGGCGACGAGCTGAGCGAGGAATCCGCCTAGCGGACTCTAAACTCGCGCTCCGATGAGCGACGAGCGCCGAGACGCCCTACAGGCAAAGACGCGGTACGACCCGGCGGAGGTCGAGGAGCGGATATTCGCCGAGTGGATGGATGGCGGCTACTTCCATCCGCCGGCAGAGGGGACGGCGGCGGAGAACTTCTCGATCTCGATCCCGCCGCCCAACGTCACCGGCGCTCTTCACATGGGCCACGCGCTGAACGGCTCGATGCAGGACACGCTGGTCCGCATGCAGCGAATGCGCGGCCGCAACACGCTCTGGCTGCTGGGCACCGATCACGCCAGCATCGCCGTCCACGCGGTGCTGGAGAAGGAGCTTCGAGCCGAGGGCACCTCGCGCCAGGAGCTGGGCCGGGAGGCGTTCCTGGAGCGCGCCTGGGCCTGGAAGGAGCAGTACGGATCGCGGATCGTCGAGCAGTTCAAACGGCTCGGCGCCTCCTGCGACTACGAGCGCGAGCGCTTCACCCTCGACGAGGGCTACGTGCGCGCCGTCTACCGCGTCTTCAAGCAGCTCCACGACAAGGGCTACATCTACCGCGACAACTACATGGTCAACTGGGACCCGGGCTCGCGCTCGGTGATCTCCGACCTGGAGGTCGAGAACCGCGAGGTGGAGGACACCCTCTACTCGATCGACTACCCGATCGAGGGCTCCGAGCGCTCGCTGACCGTGGCCACGGTGCGGCCGGAGACGATGCTTGCCGACACCGCGGTGGCCGTCAATCCCGACGACGAGCGCTACGGCGACCTGGTCGGCGAGCACTGCCTGCTGCCCCTGGTCGGGCGCCGGCTGCCGATCATCGCCGACGAGCACGTCGACACCGAGTTCGGCACCGGGGCCTTGAAGATCACCCCCGGCCACGACCCCAACGACTTCGAGATCGGCCGCAAGCACGGGCTCGAGGAGATCAGCGTGATCGGGCCCGACGGGCGAATGCGAGAGGAGGCGGGGGAGCGCTTTGCCGGCCTGACCGTCGCCGAGGCCAAGGAGGCGGTGGTCGCGGCGCTGCGCGAGGAGGGCCTGCTGAGCGCCGAGGAGCCCTACACGCACTCGGTCCCCTTCTCGCATCGCTCCGGCGAGCGGATCGAGCCGCTGATCTCGCTGCAGTGGTTCTGCCGCATGGAGGAGCTGGCGAAGCCGGCGATCGAGGCGGTGGAGCGCGACGAGGTGCGAATTGCGCCGGCGCAGTGGAAACGCGTCTACCTCGAATGGATGAACAACATCCGCCCCTGGTGCATCTCACGCCAGCTCTGGTGGGGGCACCGGATACCGGTTTGGTACTGCGACGCCTGCGAGGAGACCTGGGTCGCCGAGGAGCCGCCCGAGCACTGCGGCTCCTGCCAAGGGGAGCTGCGCCAGGACCCCGACGTGCTCGACACCTGGTTCAGCTCGGCGCTGTGGCCGTTCGCGACCCTGGGCTGGCCCGAGGAGACCCCCGACCTGCGCGCCTTTTACCCGACGGACTTCCTCACCACCGCGCGCGACATCCTCTTCCTCTGGGTGGCGCGGATGATCATGGCCGGGCTCGAGTTCACCGGTGAGGTGCCCTTTCGCGACGTCTACGTGCACTCGGTGATCCAGTCCCGCGACGGGCGGCGGATGTCGAAGAGCCTCGGCACCGGCATCGATCCACTGGAGGAGATCGACGTCCATGGCGCCGATGCCCTGCGCTTCGGCCTGCTGGCGATGTCCTCGACGCAGGACGTGCGCTACTCCGACGCCAAGGTGCAGCAGGGCCGCGACCTCTCCAACAAGATGTGGAACGCGAGCCGTTTGATCCTCGTCAACGCCGCCGCGGTGCAGGCCGAGCCGCGGCCCCTTCATGTCGAGGACCGCTGGATCCTCTCGCGGCTGGAGCACACGATCGCCTCGGTGACGGAGAAGCTCGAGTCCTACGACTTCGCCCATGCCGTGCAGGAGGCCTACTCCTTCTTCTGGTCCGAGCTCTGCGACTGGTACCTGGAGATCGTCAAGCCGCGCCTCTACGACGGTGAGGAGGAGGTCTCGGCAACGCTGCTCTGGATGCTGGAGCGGGTGCTTGCGCTTCTGCACCCGACGATGCCGTTCGTGACCGAGGAGATCTGGTCCTACCACCCAGGCAGGAAGGGGCCGCTCGTCGTGCATTCCTTCCCGCAGGCCGACGAGTCTCTCTTCGACCCCGCCGCCGAGCTCGACGTCGGCGCCGGCATCGAGCTGACGCGGAGGCTGCGCGCCTGGCGCGACCTCGTCGACGTGCCGGCGGCAAGCATGCTCTCCGCCCGGGTCGAGGGGGTGGGGCCGCAGGAGTTCGTCGGCCGCCTCGCCCGTTTCCAGTTCGGCGAGGACGGCGGCGAGCCCGTCGCCTCGGTGGGCCCGGTCAGGGTGCTCGCCTCCGCCGAGCTCGACGCCGGCGCTGTTGCCGAGCGCCTGCAGAAGCGCCGCGCCGAGCTGCGCGGCGAGGTCGAGCGGGCGGAGCGCAAGCTGGCCAACGAGGGGTTTGTCGCCAAGGCGCCGGCCGAGGTGGTCGAGGAGGAGCGCGGCAAGCTCGAGCGCTACCGCGCCGAACTCGACGAGTTGGGCTAGCGGCGAGGGCAGTTGGATCCGGAGGCCTACCTCGACTCGCTGGAGCCGATTGGCTGGAAGCTCGGCTTGGAGCGAATGCATCGCCTCAACACCGCCTTGGGGATGCCCCAAAACCGCTTCGCCTCGATTCATGTGGTTGGCACCAACGGCAAGTCGTCGGTGACGCAAATGACGGCCGCCCTGCTGCAGGCGCATGGCCTGCGCGCCGGCGCCCATGTCTCACCCCATGCGGAGCGCTGGTCGGAGCGCATCCTGATCGGCGGCCGGGAGATCGAGGCGGCGCGATTCGCCGCCGCGCTCGAGCGCACGGCCGAGGCGGCCGAGACCGTCAACCGAGCGCTGGGGGAGGGGGAGGCGGTGACCCAATTCGAGGTCGCCACGGCGGCCGCGTTCGTCGCTCTCGCCGCTGCCCGAGTCGAGGTAGCCGTGATCGAGGCTGGCCTGGGGGGCAGGCTCGATGCCACCAACACGATCCCCTCCCGAGTCACCGTGCTGACGTCCGTGGGGCTCGACCACACCCAGTGGCTGGGCGGGACCGAGGAGGAGATAGCGGCTGAGAAGCTGGCTGTGCTTCGCGATCATTCGACCCTCGTCCTGGGGCAGGTCAGCGCCGAGGTCGCGGCTCTTGCCGAGCGAACGGCGCGCGAGCGGGGGGCAAGGCTAATTCAGGCGCCTCAGGACCCGGGGGAAGGTGTGCGCCTCCGGACCCCCGGACGTTTTCAGCGCCGCAACTTCGCCCTCGCCATCGCGGCTGCCGAGGCCTTTCTCGGCGCGGTCGACCCGGCCAAGGCCGCCGCTGTGGCCGCCGAGCTCACCGTTCCCGGCCGGCTCGAGCAGATCGCGGCCGACCCGCCGGTTTTCCTCGACGCCGCCCACAACCCCGACGGCGCCGCGGCGCTTGCCGAGGCCCTGCCCGAGATTGCCGCCGGCAGGCCTGTCGTCGCCTGTCTTGCGGTCCTCGCCGACAAGGACGCCGAGGCGATGATCGCGACCCTGGCGCCGGCGCTCGAGCGGGTGCTCTGCACGGAGCTCGAGGACAGCGCCCTGGCGCGCCGGGGCCAGCCCGGTGCCGCCTCTCATCCCGCCGCCGCGCTCGCCCGCGCATGTGAGGCGGCGGGCCTCGCCGCCGAGGCCGAGGCGGACTTCGCCAAGGCCCTCAGGCGCGCCCGCCTGCTTGCCGCGGAGGAGCCGGCCGGAATGCTTCTGGTGACCGGTTCGCATTACGTCCTTGCACCGGCCCGCGAGGAGCTGGGACTGTGCGAGGATTGAGGCATGGATCGCGGGGCCGGCTCCGAACTCCTTTCGATGATGGCGCTGGTTGCCGCCGTCGTCGCCGCCGTGATCCTGGTCTTTTTCGGCGTCGGCTACCTCTTCGGCCGCCTGTTTCTGTGAACGTCGTCCGAGTGAAGCCCTCCGGTTTCGCCTCTTTTGCCTCGCTGACAGGTTTCGCGAGCGCCACGGCGAAGTAGACTGCCCCGCTCCCTTCCAGGCGCGCCCAAGCCATGTCAACAGCGATCTTCGGTATCAGCAACAGCGGCCTCAACCTGATCGCCAGCCTCTTCGTCCTGATGCTGGTGGTCGTTTGGCTGGCCTTGATCGTCTACACCTACCTCGACGCCAAGCGCCGCGTCGCCGATCCCTTTCTCGTCGCCTGCGCCACGATCGCCTCGTTCATCCCCTATCTGGGCACCGCTGTCTACGTGATCGTGCGCCCGCCGGAGTTCCTCGAGGACGCGCACGAGCGCGAGCTCGAGATCAAAGCGGCGGAGATGCGCGTGCGCCAGCTGACCGAGCTCTCCTGCCCGAACTGCGAGTACCCGATCGAGAAATCCTTCCTGCGCTGCCCGCAGTGCCAGCGCCGGCTCAAGGATCCCTGCACCAACTGCGACAAGCCGGTCGACCCGCGCTGGGCGGTCTGCCCCTACTGCGAGGTCGAGCTGGCGCGAAAACGCACGCGGGGATCGCGGCCGCCGACAGCGCGTAAGAAAGCTTCGCCGTCTGCAACCGAGAGAAGTTCGCCTCCCGCAACGGAGAGAACTTCGCGTCCCACAACCGAGAAAGCCTCACCTTCCACCGATAAAGAGCCGGCTGCACGCTCCACCGCCAAGGACGGGTCCAGCTCACAACTACCCAAAAGGAGCCCCAGCCGTGAGCCGGACCCTGATCCTCGTCAAGCCTGATGCCTTCGAGCGCGCCCTCACCGGGGAGCTGATCGCCCGCTTCGAGCGCAAGGGGCTGCGCATCAAAGCCCTGAAGACGATGCAGGCGGATGAGAAGATCGCCAACCGCCACTATGCCGAGCACTCCGAGAAGCCCTTCTTCGGCGAGTTGGTCTCCTTCATCACCGGCGGGCCCCTGGTCGCGCTGGTGCTGGAGGGCCACGAAGCGGTGGCCGCCGCGCGCCAGCTGATCGGCGCCACCAACCCGGTCGAGGCGGCGCCCGGCTCGATCCGGGGCGACTTCGCGCTCGAGGTCACCTTCAACATGGTCCACGGCTCCGATTCGGACGAGTCGGCGGAGCGCGAGATAGGGATCTGGTTCCCAGAGCTGGCGTGAGGCCTCGTGTCACGCTAGCTTCAGGGTCCCCTCAGCGGAGCGAGATTCTTCAGAAGCTGGGGGTGGACTTTGAGGTCGTGGTTCCCGGGGTCGAGGAGCTGACGGGAGGCGATCCTGAGGTCGAGGTGCTCGAGAACGCGCGGCGCAAGGCGGCCGCGGTGCCCACCCGCGGCACCGTCATCGCCTGCGACACCGATGTCGTCATCGACGGCAAGGCCCTGGGCAAGCCCGAGGACGAGGGACAGGCGCGCGAGTACCTGGATCTGCTGTCCGGCCGCGAGCACGAGGTGCTCAGCGGCTTGGTCGTCGCGGCGGGCGGCGAAGAGCGCAGCGGTACCGAGCGGACCACGGTGGCCTTCAAGCAGCTGGACGAGGCGGCGAAGGAGCGCTACGTGCGCTTCGGCGAGTGGCGAGGACGCTCGGGCGGCTACGCGATCCAGACGCTCGGCTCGACGCTGGTGGCGAGGATCGAGGGCAGCGTCTCAAACGTCGTCGGCCTCCCGGTCGGCCTGCTCACCGAGCTGGCGCCGGAGCTCTTCGAGCGCGGCCCAACCCCTTAGGGCGCGTCTGTGGGCAGCTCAACCCCTTAGGGCCAGTATGTCGGCCTGATGGCGGAGCAGAACGTCGACCACGGCCGGATCGAACTGCGTCCCCCGGCCGCGTTCGATCACCCTAATCGCGTCCCTCGCCGGTAGCGCGGGCCGGTAGTAGCGATCGCTGAGCAGGGCGTCGAAGACATCGGCGACGGCGACGATCCGTCCCTCCAGCGGGATGTCGTAACCGCTCAGGCCTTGCGGATAGCCGTAGCCGTCGAAGCGCTCGTGATGGGTGAGCGCGATGGTCGCCGCCAGCCGCAGCAGATCGCTTTGGGAATCGGCCAGGAGGCGGTGGCCGACCACGGTGTGCCGCTTCATTTCCTCACGCTCGACATCGGTCAGGGGCCCCGGTTTGCGCAGGATCTCGTCTGGGATCGCGATCTTGCCGACATCGTGCATCGGCGCCGCGGCGCGGAGCAGCAGGACCTGCTCCTGGCCCATCCCGAGCCCGCTGCCCAGGTAGGCCGCGATCGAGGCCATCCGGTTGACGTGGCGCCCGGTCTCGGCGTCATGCAGCTCGATCGCGAGGGCCAGTCGCTCGACGGTCTCCTGCCGCGAGGCCCGCAGCTCTTCGATCGCCTGCTGCTGGGCGATCGCCAGCTCGTCGCGAAGCTGCACCGCCTCGTTTTGGGCCCTGCGCAGGAGGCGGCGGCTGCGGGCCTGCTCGGCGAGCTCCAGTTCGTGGCGGCGCAGCGCGTTCATCGCCGTGATCAGAAGCTGCCCCGGCCAGAAGGGCTTGACCAGGTAGCCGCAGGCCCCGAATTCGAATGCGCGGTCGGCCACGGTCGGGTCGTCGACCCCGGTCACCAGCACGACGCAGGTATGCGGGTAGTTGCTGATGATCTCTTCAGCCAGCCCGATCCCCGAGTCGTCGGGCATCTCAATGTCGCAAAGGGCGAGCTGGAAGGGTTCCTCGGCGAGTTTGTCGCGCGCTTCCTCGGCCGAGGTCGCGAACTGGCAGTCATAGTGGGAGCTGAGGGCGCGGCTGACGAGGCGCAGCATCTCCGGCCGGTCATCGGTAGCGAGGATGCGCTCCTTTTCGAGCTCGATGCTCGCCGAGGGGACGGTCTCAGCCTCCATTCCCGGCTCCCCTCAGGCTTGGGGGAGGGCTCAGCGGCCGGGGGGCCAGCCCGTCGCGGCTGGTCTGACTAGGTCTCGATATGCCTGCGTGATTGGACACGGGGATTGCAGGCCCTTCCGGGTCGAAATGATCGAACCCGTCTGAGTATAGGATCGGGACTGGCCGCGTCAATCTGACAAATGGATGGTTTTCGGGATCATTTCTCCGAAAGATCATCCAATCCGAACATTGGAAGAATTAATCCAATTTCGGGCCAATATTTTGGTCAGCGAATCGCCTGGCAGAGACTTCGAGGCTTTCGGGAAGGCACCGCGAGGCGCTTGGGGGAAGCGTCGCCAAGCGTCTGGGAGGGGCATCATTCTGCAAGGGCGCCAACAGGCCCACTGCGTCAGGGCCAGATGCCCTGCCAACTGGCAGAGTCACCGCTGACCGGCGTGCTCAGCCGCCGCAATCAAGCACCAAACTTAGGCATCCACCGTGTATCGAAAACAACTTCGCCGCCGCAGAGCGGTACTCGCGTTTCTCGTCATCGGCTCCTTCGTGCTCTTGACGCTCACCTACGGCCAGGGCTCAGGCGGCCTGCAGAACGGCGTCAGCGCCGTCTTCGCACCCCTGCAGAGCGCTGCCGACCGCGCCCTGAAGCCGGCGCGCGACCTCGTCAACTGGTTCGACAAGACGTATGACGCCCGCGGCGAGAACAGCCGCCTGAAGGACGAATTGGCGAAGGCCAGGACGCAGGCGGTCGCCGGCCAGGTGGCGCTGCAGGAGAACACGCAGTTGCGCAAGCTCGTCGAACTCGACCGCGGCCCCGCCCTGGCCTCTTCGGCGTATGAGCCGGTCACCGGTCGGGTGATCTCCCGCTCGCCGACCTTTTGGAACTCGACCGTGACGATTAACCTCGGCAGCGGCGACGGCGTCGCCATCGACGATCCGGTCCTCAGCGACGCCGGCCTGGTCGGCAAGGTCGCGGCGGTGCAGGGCGGCTCCTCGCAGGTGACGCTGCTCACCGATCACGCCAGCGCGATCTCGGCCAAGGTCCTGCCGGATGGGGTGCAGGGAATAGTGAGACCGGCGCTTGGCAACCCCGAGGACCTGGTTCTCGACTTCATCGACTCCTCCCAAATCGTCCATCAGGGCCAGGCGGTGGTCACCCTCGGCCAGCGCGCCCAGGGGCTTTCCTCGCTGTTCCCGCCCGGCCTGCCGGTGGGTGAGGTGACTCGGGCCCCGATCGTCGAGCAGGAGGCGAGCCAGCGGGTCCACCTGCGTCCCTATGCCGACCTGCGCAACCTGGACATCGTCCAGGTGCTCACGGGAGGCTCGCGCGGATGATCGTTACGCCGAAGATCCTTGCTCGGATCGTTGCCATCGCGATCCTCGGCGTGCTGCTGCAGCTCTCCTTCTTCTCCCGCGTCGGCATCTTCCACACCAGCCCTGATCTGCTGCCGGCTCTGGTCGTCTCGCTCGGGCTGCTGGGCGGCAGCATGACCGGCGCCGTTACCGGCTTCTCAATCGGGCTGCTGGTCGATTGCCTGCTCGGCGGGGCGCTGGGGGCGAGCTCGCTGGTCCTGCTCAGCACCGGCTACCTCGCCGGCCTGTTTCGCGAGCGCTTCGATATCCACAGCGCGCTGGTGCCGCCCCTTCTCTGCATGGGGCTGACCCTCTTCGCCGAGCTCGGCTTCGCTCTCGTGCAAATCCTGTTGGGGGTGGATGCCCCGGTCAGCGCCTTGATCGTGCGCGACATGCTGCTCAAAAGCGCCTTTGCCTTCCTATTCGGCTGGCCGATCTACCTCGCGGTCCGGCGGGCGCTGCGCCCTGCCCTGGTCGACGAACCGACCGTTCGCCGACGCAGGCAGCCGCCTGTCTTGGGAACCTAGATTCGATGTATCTGCCCTCTGACGATCGCGACCCCCAGGCGAGCAGCGGCCTGTCGTTGCGGATCGCGATCTTCGGCGCCTTCGCCTTCGTACTCTTCGCGGTGCTCTTCTTCCGCGTCTGGTTCCTGCAGGTCCTCAACGGCGACGAGTACCTCACCGAGGCGAATAACAACCGCATCCGGGAGGTCGGGGTCAGTGCGCCGCGGGGTGACATACGCGACCGCGACGGCGATGTGCTGGTCGAAAACCGCACCAGCCTGGCGCTGCAGCTCGATCCGCTCAAGCTCTCGCCGTCGCCGGCGAAGCGGCGGGCGGAGCTGGCGGCGCTCGCCGAGCTCACCCATACGACCCTGCCGCGGCTGAAACGCAGGATGCGCGAAGAGCTCAAGGAAGCGCCGGGGGCCCCGATCACCCTTCGCCGCGACGTCGGCCACTACCTCGTCTTCTACCTGCAGGAGAACCAGGACCGCTTCCCGGGGATCACCGTCGAGCGTGTCTTCGTCCGCCGCTACCCGCAGGGGACGCTTGCCGCCCACGTCCTCGGCAGCGTCGGCGAGGTGAGCAAAGAGGAACTCGAGGAACAGCGCTATCGCAGCTTGGAACCCGGCGATGAGGTCGGCAAAGGCGGCATCGAGGCGTCCTATGACCGCTTCCTGCGTGGAGAGCCGGGCACGACGCGGATTCAGGTCGATGCACTCGGCCAGCCCACCCCCGGCGGGCGGCTGGTCTCGCAGCCGCCGTCCCCCGGCAGCAATCTGAAATTGACGATCGACGACGGTCTGCAACTGGCCGGTGAGAGCGCCCTCGCACAGCGGGGGCTGCCGGGCGCGTACGTCGCGATGGACGTCGACGACGGCTCGATCCTCGCGATGGGATCGAACCCCACATATGACCCCGCGGTCCTCACCCGCCCGCTTACGCAGAGCCAGGTCGACGACCTCTACCGCGACCCGGTGCTCTCGCCGCTCACCAACCGGGCGATCGCGGGCGCCTACCCGACCGGTTCCACCTTCAAGCCGATCACCTCTGTCGCCGCCCTCGCAAGCGGAGAGGTCACGCCAACCGAATCGATCGTCGACGATGGGGCCTTCACCCTCGGCGGCATCACCTTCGAAAACGCCGGCGGCGTCGCCCACGGCACGATCTCGATGCAGAGGGCGCTGGAGGTCTCCTCCGACGTCTTCTATTACACGCTCGGCGATCGCATGTATCCCGGCACCGAACTGCAGGCGTGGGCGCACCGCCTCGGCATCGGCAGGGAAACGGGCATCGACCTGCCCGAAGAGCTGCCCGGCCTGCTGCCGACGCCGGCCTGGCGCAACCAGCTCTATCGGGAAGACCTAACCGACAGGCCCTGGTCGGCCGGCGACAACGTCAACCTGTCCGTCGGCCAGGGGGACCTGCAGGCCGACCCGCTGCAGATGGCGGTTGCCTACGCGACGATCGCCAACGGCGGCAAGGTTCCGCAGCCGCACCTCGGCCTGCAGGTGGAAGACGCCGCCGGCAGGGTGCTGAGCGAATTCGACCCCGGACCCGCGCACAGCGTGCGGATCGATCCGGCCTGGCGGGAGGTCATTCTCGCTGGGCTGCACGATGCCGCGCAGTCGCCCGATGGCACCTCCTATCCGGTTTTCGGCGGTTTCCCGGTGCCCGTGGCGGGCAAGACCGGCACCGCGGAGCGCCCGCCGTACGAGGATCAGTCATGGTATGTCGTGCTTGCTCCCTATCCTGACCCGGAGATAGTTGTCGCTGTGACCTTTGAGCAGGGAGGCTTCGGCGCCGCCACCGCGGCGCCCGCCGCCCTCGAAATCCTCTCCGAGTACTTCGGCAAAAGCGCGAAGTCGTTCAGCTCGGGCACGGGAGTAGTTGAGTGATGTACGCAAGTCCTACAAAGCGAGCCCGGCCACAATCGTTTGCCGTCAAGCCCGGAATCGCCGAGCGGCTCGGCCTGCCTTATATGGACGGCGCGCTCGCCCTTTCCGCCGCCGCCCTGGCCGCCTTCAGCGTCTTCACCCTGAGCCAGACGACGATGCAGGACGTGCCCGGCAGCCCCGCCTACTTCGTCGATCGCCAGTTGATCTACGTCGCGCTTGGCCTCCTCGGCATGTACTTGCTCGCCCGCATCGACTACTCGCGCTTCCGCGAGGTGCGGGTCGGGATCTACACCTTCCTCTGCGTGAGCATCTCTCTCGTCTTCGTCTTTGGCTTCGCCGCGCGCGGCTCACGGCGCGCGTTCGATCTGCCTTTCTTCAGTTTCCAGCCGTCTGAGCTGGGCAAGCTGCTGCTTGTTCTTGCGCTTGCCGGGTTCGTCATCGACGGCGCCAGGCGAGGCTCGGCGAGGCAGCGCACGGTGCGCTATCTCTGCCTGGGCTTCGCTCCGGCTGCTCTCGTTTTCCTGCAGCCTGACCTCGGCACCTCATTGGTGTTCGGGGCGATTACCCTCGCCGTGATGTACGTGGGGGGCGTCCCATGGACGCACTTCGCGGTGATCGGCGGCGCTCTCGTCGCATTGATATCGGTCGTCCTCGTAATTGCTCCGGCAGTTGGGACGCCGATCCTCAAGGGCTATCAGGAGGAGAGGCTTACCTCTTTCCTCAACCCCAGCGAGGACCCAAGCGACGCGGGCTACCAACAGAATCAGGCCATGACCGCCATTGGCGCCGGAGAGACATCCGGTCGCGGCGATCAGGCGACCCAGACGCGGCTCGACTTCGTCCCTGAGCGGCACACCGACTTCATCTTTGCGGTGATCGGTGAGCGCTATGGATTTATGGGAGCCGCACTAGTCCTATCCCTTTACGCCCTGCTGATCTGGCGGGCGCTGCGGATTGTGACGCTCTCGAAGAACTCCTACGGAACTCTGGTGGCGGGCGGCATTGCCGCCATGCTGCTGTTCCAGGTCTTCGTCAACGTGGGAATGAACCTAGGGATCATGCCGATCACCGGCATTCCCTTGCCGTTGATGAGCTACGGAGGTTCCTCCGTGCTTGCGACATTCCTCGCGGTCGGAGTGCTTCAGAGCATCCACATGCAAGCGCGCCTCAGCCAGAAGGGCAGGTTCGCCTGGTAACCCTCGAAAGAGCCCGGGCACCGCGTACCTATCTGAACTGAGCTGAATCAATGAAAAAGACAATTTTGGTTTCCGCCGATCGCGGCGAGACCCGCGTTGCCGTGCTCGAGGCAAAGACGAAAGGCGGCAAGGCTGACGTTGCGGAGCTCTATATAGAGCGCCGCGGTCGGCGCTCTATCGTCGGCAACATCTACAAGGGGAAGGTCGACAACGTCCTTCCCGGCATGGAGGCCGCCTTCGTCGACATCGGCCTCGAGCGCAACGGCTTCCTGCACGTGGACGAGATCGTCCTGCCGGGAGGGGAGCAGGCGCCGAAGCGGGGCCGCGGCAGCGGCCGCCGCATCGACGAGCTGATCAAACCCGGCCAGGAGATCATCGTCCAGGTTGTCAAGGACCCGCTGAAGACCAAGGGCGCCAGGCTGTCGATGAACGTCTCGATCGCCGGCCGCTACCTCGTCTACGCCTCCCAGGGAAGCGGGGTGGGAGTGAGCCGCCGGCTCTCGGACTCCGAGCGCGACCGCCTGCGCAAGATGGTCGACCGCACCTACAAAGGCCCCGGCGGCCTGATCGTCCGCACCGCCGCCCACGGAGCTAAAAAAGCCGATTTCGTGCGTGAGATCGGCTACCTGCACAAGCTCGACGGCGTGCTGGAGCGCCGCATCGAGCAGACCGAGGCTCCCGGCCTCGTCTTCCAGGAGGCCGACCTGCCGGTGCGGGTTCTGCGCGACGTCTTCCTGAGCGACTTCGAGAAGGCGATCATCGACTCCGAGAAGCAGTTCGCCCGCGTGACCAGCTTCTTCCAGCGCACGGCGCCGGAGCTGGTCGACGGGGTCGAACTCTACGAAGGCAAAAAGCCGCTGTTCGACAAATGGGGCATCAACAAGGAGATCGACTCGACCCTCAAGCGGCGCGTCGACCTGCCCTCGGGCGGCTATCTGATCATCGACTACACCGAGGCGCTGACCGTGATCGACGTCAACAGCGGCAGCTTCACCGGCCGCGGCAAAGGCGGCCTGGAGGAGACGATCACCCGGGTCAACACCGAGGCCGCCGACGAGGCCGTGCGACAGCTGCGGCTGCGCGACATCGGCGGCATCATCGTCATCGACTTCATCGACATGGCACGTGCCCGCAACCGCGACAAAGTGTTGAAAACGCTGCGCAAAGCGCTCGACGCGGATAAGTCGAAGAGCTATGTGGTCGAGGTCTCGCCACTGGGCCTGGTCGAGATGACGCGCCAGAACGTCACCGACGGGGTGCGCGAGATCCTCACCGTGCCCTGCCCGACCTGCGAGGGGCAGGGCGTCGTGCTCTCCGCTGAGACGGTCGCCCTGGAGGGTCTGCGCAAGCTGCCCGACATCGCCGCAGACGGCAAGGAGGCGGAGGCCTTCCTGCTGCGGGTCAACCCGAAGGTGGCCGCTGAGCTGATCGATCCCGACAGCGGCCTCGCCGAGCTGGAGTCCGAGGTCGGTAAGCAGTTTCACTTCGAGGGCGGCGACGCGCTGGCGATCGACACCTTCGAGCTGATCGAGGCCGGGCCTCGCGACGCGATCGAGCAGCGGGCTCTGCCGTTCAAAGTCGGCGAGGAGGTGCTGGTCAAGATCGACGAGCCGCACATGTACAACGCCGAAGACGCCATCGCCCGGGTTGACTCCTACATCGTCAGCGTTACCGGCGGCGGGCCCTTCGTCGGTGAGCGCAAGCTGGTGCGGATCGAGCGGGTCGAGCGATCCGCCGCGGTCGCCTCTCTGCTCGGCTCGGAGGCCGGCAACGGCACGGGTGAGAGCGGCAACGGCGCTGGAGACAGCGGCTCTGGCGCCGCCGACCGGGCTGCAGACGGCGGCAAAGGCGCCGCCAAGCTAGAATCCGGCGCCTCGCGGAGTACCCGTCGTGGCCGTGGTGGTCGCGGTCGGTCACGTTCCACCCAGAGCGGCAAGGACGAATGATCATGTACGCAGTCGTTGAGACCGGAGGCAAGCAATACAAGGTCGAGAAGGGGACTTCCCTGCTCGTCGATCGCCTCAGTGCCAAAGAGGGCGACAAGGTCGCCCTCCGCGCCGTGATGTTTCGCGACGATGACGTCGTCGCCGAGCCGAAAGAGCTGGAGAAGGTGAAGGTCGAGGCGACTGTGGCCGAGCACCTGCGGGGGCCGAAGATCAAAGTCTTCAAATACAAGCCGAAGAAGGGCTACCGCCGCCGCGCCGGTCATCGCTCCGAGCTGACCAAGCTCGAGGTGACCGAGATCAAACTGCTCAAATCGGCAGCGAAGAAACCGGCCGAGAAAAAAGACGCCGCCGCGAAACCGGCTGCCAAAAAACCCGCCGCGAAGAAGGAGGACACCGATGGCTCATAAGAAAGGACTCGGGTCCAGCCGCAATGGCCGCGAATCGAACCCGAACATGCTCGGGGTCAAGGTCTTCGCCGGCCAGCAGGTGAGCGGCGGCGAGATCATCGTCCGCCAGCGCGGCACCCGCTTTTGGCCCGGCGAGGGCACCGGCCTCGGCCGCGACCACACGATCTTTGCGACCCGGGCGGGCAAGGTCGACTTCTGCACCGCTCGCAAGGGGCGCACCATCCGCGTCCTCGCCGACGACTGAGACTCGGGTCTGAAGAGGGGCCGCATGCCAGCCAATAGCCTCTTGGCTGGCGATGTACGACAAGGCGAAAATCTGGGTCGAAGGCGGCGCCGGCGGGAACGGCAGCGTCTCCTTTCGGCGTGAGGCGCATGTGCCGCAGGGCGGTCCCGACGGTGGGGACGGCGGGCATGGCGGCGATGTCGTGCTGGTCTGCGACCCCTCCCGGCGCGACCTCGGGTCGCTGAGGGGAAGCAAGCACTTTCGGGGCGGGCGGGGTAAGCCCGGAGAGGGGTCCAACAGACATGGGGGCAGGGGGGAGGACCGGGAGATCCTCGTCCCGCCGGGGACCCAGGGGATCGCCGTCGACGGCAGCACGATCGACCTCATCGAAGCGGGCCAGCGAGCCGTGGTCGCTCGCGGGGGCCGCGGAGGCCACGGCAACAAGCGCTTTGCCACCTCCACCAGGCAGGCGCCCCGGTTTGCCGAGAAGGGCACCACGGGCGAGGAGGGCTGGATCGAGCTGCGGCTGAAGCTGCTCGCCGACGCCGGCCTGATCGGCCAGCCGAATGCCGGTAAGTCCTCGCTGCTGGCGCGGCTGACGCGGGCGACGCCGAAGGTGGCGAACTACCCCTTCACGACGCTTTCGCCGGTGCTGGGCACAATTGAAGACGACGACCGCCAGGCGGTGCTCGCCGATATCCCCGGCTTGATCGAAGGCGCCGCCGAAGGCTCCGGGCTGGGACATGAGTTTCTTGCCCACGTCGAGCGCTGCTCGATGCTGGTCCATCTGGTGGACGTGGCGCCGCTCGAGGGCGAACCGGCGGCCAGCTACGAGGCGGTCCGCGACGAGCTCGCCTCCTACGGGGCGGGCCTTGCCGAGTTGCCCGAGCTGCTGGTCCTCTCCAAGCGCGACCTGCTGCCCGAGGAGCAGCTGGAAGCCGAGTGCCGCGCCTGGCAGGAGCGGCTGGGCGACCGGGTGCTCGGCGTCCTTGCCGTTTCGTCGGCCACCGGGGAGGGGCTGGAGGAGCTGCGCCGGGCGATCTTCTCCAACCTCGGTGAGGCGGCCGTCTCAGCGCCGGACAGCCATCGTGAGGCCGCCACCGATTTCGAGGTCGAGCACCGCGTCTATAGGCCGGCCGGCGAGGGCGGCTACTGGGTGGAGCGCGAGGGGGATGGCATCTTCCGAGTCGCCGGCCGCGGCGTCGAGCTGCTCTTCGAGCGCCATGACATCAAAAACGAGGAAGCGCTCGGCTACCTGGAGCTGCGGCTCAACGAGATGGGCGTGATCGCCGCCCTGCGCGCCGCCGGCTTCGAGCCCGGCGACGAGGTGCGCGTGGGCGAGCACGAGTTCGAGCTGCACCCCTAGGGCTAAGTTGCCCGCTCGGGATGAAGCGGCCAGGCCGGCAGGGCAAATCGTGCCCTACCGATGTGCGACAAGATGGGCGTAATGGGAGGAGTGGCGGTAGTCGTATTCAGTGACCTGGTCGACTCGACCGCGCTGCTCGCTGCGCTGGGCGACGATCGCATGGACCGCGTCCGCCGGGCGCACGTCGAGGACGTGAGGAGCGCGGTGAACGCCTCCGGTGGACGGGTGATCAAGACGCTCGGCGACGGGGTGATGGCCAGTTTCGACAGTGCCCTGGGAGCGCTGCATGCAACGGCGGGGATCCAAGCTTCGGTCGAGCAGCTCGATGCGGCCAACGGCGAGATCGGCATCGCCGCCAGGGTCGGAGTGGCGGCCGGCGAGCCGATTGCCGATGGCGACGACCTGCATGGAATGGCGGTGGTGATTGCAAGCCGCCTCTCCTCGGCCGCGGGCACCGGCGAGGTGCTGGTCCAGGATCTGGTCCACGGGCTGGTGGCCTCGCGGGAGGGCGTCTCGCTTGGGGAGCCCGGCGACTATGAGTTGAAGGGCGTCCCCGATTCCGTGCGCGCCTCGACCCTGCTCTGGCGCGAGCTGGTCCCGGCCGGCCCAGACGGCTCGGCGCGCGGCCACGACGGCCCGGCGGCCGATCCAAATGACGACGGTGGGCGGACGGAGGCCCTTGCGGGAGAGTCACCGGTCGAGGAGGCCTCCACTCGTCCGGCGGAAATCCGGCTCCCGCCGATACTCGCGGCCTATGCGGAGGAGCCGCTGATCGGCCGCGATGCTGAGATCGCCGCCTTGACGGAGGCGTCGGCTCACCGTCCGGGTCGCAGGGCGGTGCTGGTCTTGGGCGAGCCCGGTATCGGCAAGACACGTCACGCCGCCGCCGCTGCCGGAGAGGCACATGCGCAGGGGGCAACGGTGGTCCTGGCGCGATGCCCGCCGGACGCGGTCATCCCCTTTGAGCCGTGGGTGCGCGCGCTCGGTGAGTTGGCGCTGGGCGGCGACGAGGTATGGCATGAGACCCTCGCTAATGCCGCCGGCCCGGAGCTCGCGGGCCTAGTGCCGGAGCTGAGCGAACACGCGCAGCTCGTTGACCGTGCGGGGGCGGGGGAGATGGCCGCTGCCGAGGGCGCCAGGTACCGCTTGCTCAGAGGTATCGGCTCGGCGCTGGGCTGCGCGGCGGGAAAGACGCCGTTGCACGTCGTTCTCGATGACGCCCACTGGTGCGACCCGGCGTCCGCCCAGGCGCTCGAGTACCTGCTGGACAGCGCGCCGACCGAGCAACTGGTGCTGGTGGTGACCGCGCGCGATCGCGAGATGGGACGGCGGCACCCGGTCTCCCGCGTACTCTCGGGCCTGCGCCGCACCGGCGATCTGCAAGAGCTGCACCTGACGGGCCTCGACGCCTCCGGCCTTGCCGACCTGGTTGGAGCGGGGGTGGGGCGCTCGATCACTCCCCGCCTTGCCGAACGCTTACAGGCCCGGACGTCGGGCAACCCGTTCTTCGTCAAGGAGCTGGTGCGCGATCTCGACGCAAAAGGGACATTGCGCGACAGCGAGGTGCTCGATGCGGCGCCGGTTCCCGATGCCGTCGCCGATCTTGTCGAGGAGCGTCTCGCCCGTCTAGACCCAGACACCGAGCGGCTGCTGAGCGCGGTCGCGGCTATCGGCCCCTCGGCGCCCGTCTCCCTTGCCACCAAGACCGCGGGGCTCGGCAAAGAGGCGGCTGAGCGTGCTGTCGAGGAGGCGTTGTCGGAACGGCTTGTCGACGATGTCGTCGCGCCCGAGCCAACGGTCGCCTTTCCTCACGCTCTCATCCGCGAGGCGCTGATCGCGGGTACCGGCGCTGCCGCCGGCGCCCGCTTGCACCTGGCGATTGCGCGGGCTTTGGAGCAGGACCCGGAGGCCGAGCCAGCCGAGCTGGCCCGTCATTACAGGCTCTCGGTCGGGCTGGCGGGGCACGAGCCCGCGATCGCCGCCTACCGGGCCGCCGCCGCGGGCGCCGCCGAGGCGCACGACCACGAGCAGGCCGCCGGACATATCCGCAGCGCGCTCGGCTTGGTGCCTGAGGCGGACCTTGCCGCGCGTGCGCCGGTGCTGCTGGAGCTCGGGGAACAGGAACTGCTGGCCGCCGATCTGGTCAAGGCGCGGAGGTCTTTTCAGGAGGCGGTGAACGCCGCGCGCGCGGTTGGCGACGCCGGCACCCTCGCCCGCGCCGCGCTCGGCTTTGCCGGGGGCGACATCGGCTTCGGCTGGGAGGTCGGCACCGACGATCCCACCGCCGAGGCGCTGCTGCGGGAGGGCCTGGAGGCGCTCGGCGAGACAGAGCCGCGGCTGGCGCTGCAGATGACCTTCCGGCTCGCCTATCTCTCGGTCTTTACCGACGACGACGAGCTGATGCCCAGTCTGGTGCGGCGGACAAAGGAGCTCGTGGAGCGCCTCGGCGACCCCGAAGCGCAGGTTCTGGCCGAGTTTACGGCGGGGGTTGCTGACCTCGTCCGCTGCCGCGATCCAATACGCGTTCTGGATTCCATCGACGGCACGTTCGGATGGCTCGAGCTGGCGGATCAATGCGATCGCGAGGATCTGCGGTTGCGCGTGGTTCAGTGGGCTGCATATGGCTACTACGCCACTGGGCAGATGGCCAAGTGCGACGCGGCGCTGGAGCGCGCCGGGGAGATCGCGGAGCGCTTGGGCAGCCCTCGTTTCAGCTGGGAGGTGGACCTGAATCTGGGCATGCGTTTGATGGATAGGGGCCAGCGGGACGCGGGCCTGGCGTTGGTTCGCAGCGCCGGGGCGATCGTCCGCCGCCTGCGCCCCGATATCCAGATGTCAGTGGAGCTGATCGCGCTGATGCTTGCCGAAAATGTCTTCGACGGCAAGCACGCGACGAGCCGCATCCTCTTTGAAGCGATGGAAGTCGTGACTCCGAGGGGGTACATCTTTGCCTTTGCGGCGTTCTCGGCCGTGGAAACGGACGATCTTGATGGCGCCCGACGGCGGATTTCCGACCTACTAGATGGCGATGACCTCGAGCCGCTGCGGCGTCCCGACATGCATCTGCCCGCCGCGCTCTGCCTGCTGACCCACGCGGTGACGCAGGTTGGCGATCGCGAGGCGGGCGCGCGGTTGCGGCCACTGTTCGAGCCGCTTCGGCCCTATCTGGTGTCGGCGGTGCCACTGCTTGCCTTTGGCCAGGTCCCCGAATGGCACATAGGCCGTCTTGAATTGCTCGCGGGGCGGCCCGAGGCTGCGATCGAGGAGTTGCGCACGGCTGTTGCAAGGACGGACGCCTACGAGATCCCCTGGTCGAGCGCGGTATACCGGGTCGATCTGGCAATCGCCTTCCACCGCAGCGGCGAGACCGCCGAAGCCGAGGCGACGCTCGCGGAGGCGGAGTCGCTCGCCGAGCGCCATGGCCTCGCCTGGGCAGGCGACGAGGCCGCCAAGGCCCGCGCCGAGTTCGAGGGTCGCGAGCCTCGGCCGGTCGAGCCCAGCCACGAGCGCAGCCGCCCAATCCGGGCCCTCGCCGCTCGCGGCAGCCGCCGGGCACTGGCCGCGACGGTTCGCGACCTCGATGATGCCGAGCTCGAGCGCCGCTACAGCGAGCCCCGCCGTCAGCGGACGCTGATGAAAGGCCTGGCGCGCGCCTTTCAGCCCGCCTATGCGGACGACTTCAACGGCGTCCTCGCCTACGAGCTGGAACCCTTTGCGATCGAGCCGCCGTTCGACGCCCCTTGGCGCTGGGCGATCGAGGTCGACTCGAAGGGCGGCCGCGCCCGCCTGCTCGAGCCGGCCCCGCTGGACGCCGCCGTGACCATCTACATCGGCCTCGCCGACTTGGTCAGAGTGGCCGCGGGCATTCAGGACCCCGTCGCCGCGATGCTCGCCGGTCGCTGCAGCGTCGAGGGCGATGTCGCGGTTGCGGTGCGCCTCGAGGCGATGTTCGGCGGCGGCTGAGCGTTTAGTCCCATCTCGGCTCGTCGGTTCGCGACCAGATCTCCCGGCCCCTCCTAGACTTGCCTCCGCCATGACTCTCGTCGTCAAGCTCGGATCCTCGATCGTCGCCGCCGACGACGGGGAGCTGCGCGCCGCCGTCCTTGACTCGGTCTGCGAGCAGGTCGCGGCGCTGGAGCAGGCCGGAGAGCGCGTCGTGATGGTCACCTCAGGCGCGATCGCGCGCGGCATGCGCCTGCTCGAGCTGGATGCCCGCCCGAAGGCGATGGACGAGCTGCAAGCCGCCTCGGCGATCGGCCAGGGCGACCTCTTCCACGCCTATGAGACCCGCCTTGCCGCGCAGGGGACGCGTGCCGCCCAGGTGCTGCTGACGGCCGCCGACATCGCGGCTCGCACCAACTACCTCAACGCCCGCCAGACATTGCGCCGCCTGATCGAGTGGGGAGTGGTGCCGGTGGTGAACGAGAACGACACCACGGCGACCGACGAGATCACCTTCGGCGACAACGATTTCCTCGCCGCCCAGGTCGCGATCCTGCTCGAGGCCCGCCTGCTCGTCCTGCTCTCCAATGTCGACGGCCTCCACGATGCCGATCCGCATGCCGACCCGAACGCGGCGCCGATCGCCGAGGTCGCCGATTTCTCAGAGCTTGGCGGCTTGGAGATCGGCGCCCGGACGTCAGCCTTCGGCTCCGGGGGCATGCGCAGCAAGGTTGCCGCCGCCGAGATGGCGAGTGAGGCCGGCACCCCCAGCGTGATCTGCAACGGAACCCGGCCCGGCACCCTGGCGGGCGCGGCGGCGGGCGAGGCTGTTGGCACTCGCTTCGCGGCCCGGCCTGGAAAGGCGTCCAGCTTCAAGCTCTGGCTCAAATACGCCAAGCCGGCACAGGGCCGGATCGCCGTCGACGAGGGCGCCGCGCGGGTTCTGCGCGAGAGCGGGTCGAGCCTGCTGCCGGTCGGCATCGTCGGCGTCGAGGGCGACTTCAAGGCCGGCGATGCGGTTGAGGTGACCGCGGATGCCGCCGTGCTCGGCAAGGGGATAGTCGATTACTCCTCGCGTGAGCTGGCGCAGGTGGTCGGGATGAAGACGAGCGAGGTCCGCGAGCTGCTCCCCCATGCGGCCGACGAGGCGATCCACCGCGATCGCTTCGTGCTCGTGTAGCAGTCGCCGGGCCCAAGCTACCCTTAGCTGGATGGCAGTCACGACGACCACGGTGCAGGGAACCTGCGAAGCCGCGCAGCGCGCGGCGCGCCGGCTGGCGCTTGCCTCCCCCCGGGACCGCGACGCCGCGCTGGAGGCGGCCGCACGGCTGCTCGGCGAGCGCGCCGGCGACGTCCTCGAGGCCAACGCAGCCGATCTTGCCGACGAGCGGGCCGCCGGGCTGACCGCGGCCCTGCGCGACCGCCTTGCCCTCGACGAGGATCGGGTCGCCGCGATGGCCGAGGGTGCGCGAGCGGTCGCCGCGCTGCCGGATCCCCTCGGGGAGGAGCTTGAACGCAAGACGCTGTCCAGCGGGCTGGAGCTGCGCAAGCTCCGGGTCCCGCTCGGCGTGGTGGCGGTTGTCTATGAGGCGCGGCCCAACGTGACAATCGACTGCGCGGCGCTGACCATCAAGAGCGGCAACGCGATCGTCCTGCGCGGCTCCCATTACGCCGAACGCACCAATGGCGCGCTGGCGGCGCTGGTCCGCGAGGCCCTGGAGGAGGTCGGGCTGCCCGAGGACGCGGTGGTGCCGCTGACCGGCGGCGGTCACGAGGGCCTGGCTGAGCTGGCGACCCAGGATGGTCTTGTCGACCTGCTGATTCCGCGCGGAGGCGAAGGACTGAAGGCGGCGCTGAAGGAGGTCGCCACGGTGCCGGTGATCTACGCCGCCGCCGGCAACTGCCACGTCTATGTCCACACTGACGCCGACCTCGAGCTGGCACGCCGGATAGCGCTCAACGCCAAGGTGCAGCGCCCCGGGGTATGCAACGCGGCGGAGACGCTGCTGGTCGACGAGGCCATCGCCGCCGACTTTCTGCCCGCCGCGCTCGCCGAGCTGCGCGAGGCCGGGGTTGAGCTCGTCGGCGACGAGCGTGCCCGCGCCGCTGCCGGCGGGGTCGAGGTCGGCAGCGCGACGGAGCAGGACTGGGGGCGTGAGTTCCTCGACCTGAAGCTGGCGGTCGCCGTGGTCGACTCGCTCGAGGAGGCCGTCGAGCACGTCAATCGCTACGGCACCCGCCATTCGGAGGCGATCGTCAGCCGCTCCGAGGAGGCCGCCGCCCGCTTTACCGAGGGGGTGGACGCCGCCGTCGTCTACACCAATGCCTCAACCCGCTTCACCGACGGCTTCGAGTTTGGGATGGGCGCTGAGATCGGCAACTCGACGCAGAAGCTGCATGCGCGCGGCCCGATCGGCCTGCGAGAGCTGACGACCTATAAGTACGTGGTCCGCGGCGACGGTCAGGTGCGTGAGTAAGGCGGCCGCGGGCGGGGTGGGCATCCTCGGCTCGGCGTTCAACCCACCCCACCTCGGTCACCTCGCGCTCGCCCAGGAGGCGCTCTGGCAGCTGGGGCTCGACGAAGTGGTGTTGATGCCGACGGGAGAGGCGCCGCACAAGCGCATCGTCGACGACCCGGGGCGTGAGCTGCGCCTGGCGATGACCCGGCTCGCCGCCGCCGACGATCCACGCTTCTCGGTCTCGACCTTGGAGGTCGAGCGCGACGGCCCGTCCTATACATATGAGACTTTGCAGCTGCTTGCAGGCGAAAAGGGCGATACCGAGCTGGTGTTCGTGATGGGGGCGGACGCCGCCGTCGGGCTGGAGAGCTGGCGTGAGCCCGAGCGCGTGGTCGAGCTGGCACGGCTCGCGGTGGCGCGGCGGGCGGGTGTTTCGGAGGCCGAGGTCGCGGCGGTGATGCGCAGCCTGGGCGCCGAGCAGCGGGCGACGATGCTCGAGATGCCGCAGTTCGGCGTCTCCTCTTCGGCGGTGCGAGAGCGGGCCGCCTCGGGCCGGCCGCTGCGCTACCTGGTGCCCGAGCCGGTTGCCCGCTTCATCGAGGAGAAGGACATATACGCATGAGCGGCATTCGGCTGGGAGCAGGCGCATGACGACAATCAAGCCAGAGGCATTGGCGCGGCGACTCGCCGAGGTCGCCGACTCGAAAGCGGCGACGGAGATCGTCGCGCTCGACATGCGCAAGCTGGTCTCCTACACCGACTTCCTGGTCATCTGCACGGCCCGTAACGAACGGCAGGCTCGGGCGATCGTGGACGAGGTGAAGGTGCGGCTGAAGCAGGAGCAGGAGCTGCTGCCGGGAGGTATGGAGGGCGAGGGGGCGGCGGGCTGGATCGTCCTCGACTATCTCGATTGCGTCCTGCACGTCTTCACCGAGGAGGCGAGGCAGCGCTATCAGCTCGAGGACCTCTGGCGGGAGGCGCCGCGGCTCGATTTACAGCTGCCGCAGGATGGCGTCCGAGGGCACCTTTACGGTGCCGCGCATGGGTAGCTTCAGGAGGTCGCTCTTCGGCTACCGCCGCTCCGAAGTCGATGTGACGATCGCGTCACGAGACAGCCGGATCGGCGCCTTGGAGCGCGAGCTTGCAGCGGCGGCTGAGATGGAGGCCGAGGTCGCGGCCCTTTCCGGCATGGTGATCGAGCGTGAGCGTGAGATCCGCGGCCTGAGCGAGCAGCTGCGGGCGGCGAACGAGCGGCAGGACCACAGCATCGCTTCCTTGGACGCGGTCTCCAGGCGTCTGCAGGAGATCGAAGCGCAGGCCCGTGGACAGGCGACGCGGATCAGGATGAAAGCGCTGAGCGAAGCAGTCGAGGTAGGCCGGCGCAGCAAAGAGCTTTCAGAGGCCGAATCGCCGCCGGCGGAGGACGCAGCGGCTGGCGGCCCGAGCGGCAACGGGGCCGCTCCGAACGGCAACGGTGCCGGAGAGGTTGACGCCGAGAGTCTTTTCGAGGGCCTGGTCAAGGTTGAGATCGGCCCCCTCGGCGATTTCTCCCAGCTGGTCGGCTTTGAGGACGCGATGGGCGACCTCGGCGCGACGGAGATCTCGGTCGAACGCTTTTCGGAGGGCCGGGCGACGCTCTCGATGCAGCTCGGGGAGCCGATGGAGCTGCTGCGCGAGCTTGAAGAGCGCTCCCCGCTCGAGTTTCGCGTTCGCCGCACGGCGGGCGACAACCTGATCCTCGATGTCGACGAGGACCCGGGCCCCGAGCAGCGCGCGGCCTAGGGCTCTCACGCGGATCGCAGCCAGAGGGGACGACCCCTGGCTGCCGAGCGCGATCGAACGTCTAAAATCCCCGCCACGGGGCTGTAGCTCAGCTGGAAGAGCGCCGCCATGGCATGGCGGAGGTCAGGGGTTCGAGCCCCCTCAGCTCCATTAGAGGCTCAGGCTAGGGAGCTCGTCCGGGATCCTGGTCGACGAGCGTCAGCACCGGCACCGCGTACTTGGCGACGAAGGAGTGGCCGACGCCTTCGACTTCGAGCAGCTCGGTCTCATCGATGGGCTTGAACTCGGCGATTGCCTCGAGGGTGCGATTGGTAGCGACCGTGTAGGAGGGTTTGCCGCCCGCGGCGAGCTGGCGCCAGGCTCTCAGGGCCTCGAAAAGCAGGTCGTCGCTGGACTGGCGACCGGACGTGCGGCTGCCGTCGGCATGCTGGCGCCAGTCCCGCCGTCCTCGGCGCCTTCCCCGACGAGATGTCGTCGGTGGCGGATCCCACGGCCACTCCTCGGGGTCGCAGACGTCGCAGCAGCGGTTCAGCGGCGCGCCGTCAGCACGATCGCTGAAATGGTCGAGCAGCGCGCGCCTGCGGCAGTGGTCGGAGTAGACGAAGGATTTGATCACGTCGTAGGCGTGCCAGCCGCGCTTGTAGGCGATCGCTCGGGCTGGGTTGCCGGCCCGCTCGTTGTTGAAGCGCCGCAGGCGCACCAGATCGGCCTCCACCGCCAGCAGAATGGCGCGGGACGGCTTGCCGTCGCGCCCGGCTCTCCCCGCCTCTTGGTAGTAGCCCTCGACGCTGGTCGGGATCGCCATATGCCACACCGAGCGCACGTCCGGTTTGTCGACTCCCATGCCAAAAGCGTTGGTGGCGACGATGACGTCGCTTTCCCCATGCATGAAATTGTCTTGAACCGCCGAGCGGTCCTCCGGCTCCATTCCAGCGTGGTAGGCGAAGGCGTTGAGGTCGGCCTGGCGGAGTTTCCCAGCGACCTTTTCCGTATCGCGCCGGGTCCCGCAGTAGACGATTGCCGGGCGGTTCGCGGGGTCGCCGATTCCCGATTCGAGAATCGCCTGGCGACGGGCCTTCGCCCCCTTGCCCTCGATGGAAACCACGTCGAAGGTGAGATTGCGCCTGTCGAACCCGGCGCGGACCTGAAGCGGGTCAGCCATGTCGAAGCGATCGGCGATCTCGGCGGCGACCCGCTTGGTTGCCGTGGCGGTGCAGGCCATGACCGTGGGGCGGCCCAGTTCTCTGGCAATTCGCGGCAGGCGAAGGTAGTCCGGCCGAAAGTCATGCCCCCATTCCGAAACGCAATGCGCCTCGTCAACCGCGATCAAGTCGATCCGGCGGTGATCCAAGGCGTCGAGGAATTCGTCTGACCAGAAGCGCTCGGGCGCGCAGTAGACCATTCGGGCGTCGGCGCGGACTTCGGCCAGCGCCTCGCGGACTTCCCATCCGCTCATCCCAGAGGACACCATCGCGACGGGGTGCCCCTTGTCGACCAAGCGCTCCCACTGGTCTCTCATCAGGGCGATCAGTGGACTGACCACGATCGTCAGGTCATCGGTCGCCAGGCCGGGCAACTGGTAGCAGAGGCTCTTGCCTCCACCGGTGGGCATCACGATCAAGGAGTCGCGCTCCCCGAGCGCCGCGGCAACTGCCTCCCTCTGCCCAGGCCGCCAGCTCTCGTACCCGAGCTCTCCGAGAAGCTGATCGGCTCGTTCCTCGAGCGTAACGGTCATCTAGGTGTGTGACGCGCCAGGCGGCAAGGTTCGCCCCCCTTGACTGGTCAAGGCCCCCCCGATGCTCGACGGGAGCGGACGCGGACTCAATCGGTGCGAGGGAGGAGGCTTGATTTGGCGGGCCGCCCTGCCGATGACTGGAGCGATGGGAACCGCCAACGAGCATGTTTTCTCCCACGGCATGCAGGACACGCGCGAGGCATTCGAGGCGTGGAATGCGCAGCCGCGGGCCGTCCTGACCAGCTGGGTCGCCTTGAGCTTGGCGATTACGTTTGCGCTGCTCGGGGCGGTTTGGGTGGTCGCCGGACGGCTGACCCCGGACCTGACGCCGATCCATATGGCCGGGCTGACCCAGTCCTCCGATCCCTCTGACCTGCTGCCGATCCTCTGGCGCAACTCGCTCGTGCTGGCTCTGCACGCCACCGCCTGTGTCGCCGGCTTCATCGCCGGCGCCTCAATGCCGATCGCCGCCGCCCAGCGCACCGGCTTCTCACGCTGGATCCACGTCAAAGCCGGTGAATTCGCGATTCTCTTCGTCGCCGCGGTAACCCTCTTCTCGCTCTCGACCCAGGCTCTCTACCTCGGCTTCCAGGGGTCGACGATCGCCTTCCAGCTGGACATCTCCCATGCGGCTCTGATCCTCAGCGTCCTGCCCCACGCAATCCCCGAGCTGACGGCCCTCTTCCTTCCCCTCGCCGCCTGGCTCATCGCCAGCCGCCGCGGCGAGTGGAATCAGCTGCTCGCCGCCACCTTCGTCACCGTCCTCCTCGCCATTCCGGTCCTCTTGGCAGCCGCGACCGTCGAGGTCTACGGCTGGCCCCTCCTCCTCGAGGCCCTCTCGCCAGTGATGTGAGGCCCTCTCCGGTGATGTAGCCGGGTCCGCCCGCCTCGAAGCACCAATGAGCGAGCGTCACGATCTGATTTCTCGCGAGTGCCGCCGATCTGGCGACTGCCGCCGCCCCCGGACGCGAAGCGGAGGAGGCGGTGGGTTAGATCCTTCGTAGGATCAGGCCATGGCGGGCTACGACGCAAAGGCGATCGAGGGCAAGTGGCAGCAGGTCTGGGCCGAGGAGCGGACTTGGGAGGTCGCCAACCCCGGCCAGCCCGGCTATCAGGAGGCGAAGCCGAAGTCCTACGTGCTGGAGATGCTGCCCTATCCCTCCGGGGAGCCCCACGTCGGGCACCTCAAGTGCTACGCGGTCGGCGACGCGATCGCCCACTTCCGCCGCCGCCACGGCTTCGAGGTGATCCACCCGATGGGCTACGACGCCTTCGGCCTGCCGGCGGAGAACAACGCGATCAAGACAGGCGAGCCGCCGCGCGAGGCGACGGAGCGCTCGATCGAATCCTTCCGCCGCCAGTTCCGCGAGTGGGGGATCTCGATCGACTGGTCACGGGAGCTGGGAACCCACACGCCCGAGTACTACCGCTGGACGCAGTGGATCTTCCTGCGGCTGCTCGAGCGCGACCTCGCCTACCGCACAGAGGCAGCGGTCCAGTGGTGTCCGAAGGACGCCACTGTGCTCGCCAACGAGCAGGTGGTCGACGGCCGCTGCGAGCGCTGTGGGACCCCTGTCATCCAGAAAAAGCTCGAGCAGTGGTTCTTCAAGATCACCGACTACGCCGAGCGGCTGCTCGCCGACTTCGACCTGCTCGAGTCCTGGCCCGAGCATGTGATCACGATGCAGCGCAACTGGATCGGCCGCTCGGAGGGGGCAGAGGTCGTCTTTCGCTGCGAGGAGCTCGACGTCGACTTCCCCGTCTTCACGACCCGCCCCGACACCCTCTTCGGCGCCACCTTCTTCGTCCTCGCGCCCGAGCATCCCGAGCTCGAGCGTCTCGTTGCCGGCACCGATGCCGAGCAGGCGGTGCGCGAGTACGTCAACGAGGCGGCTCGCGAGTCGGCTGAGGACCGTGGCAACGAGGACCGCCCCAAGACCGGCGTCCCCCTCGGCCGCAGCGTGGTCAACCCCGTCAACGGCGAGGAGATCCCGATGTTCGTCGCCGACTACGTGCTGATGGAGTACGGCACCGGCGCGATCATGGCCGTGCCCGCGCACGACACGCGCGACTACGAGTTCGCCAAGGCCTTCGATTTGCCGATCAAGCGCGTGATCGAGGGCAGCGACCCCGAGCTGGCGCGAGACGAGGACGGCCTGCCCTATCCCGGCGACGGTGAGATGGTCAACTCCGGCCGCTTCGACGGCAGGGGAAACCGCGATGCCTACGCCGAGATCCTCGAGTGGCTGAGCGCCGAGGACCGCGGGCGTCCCTCGGTCAACTACCGCCTGCGCGACTGGCTGGTCTCGCGCCAGCGCTACTGGGGCGCTCCAATCCCGGTCGTCTACTGCGATGCCTGCGGAGAGGACGGGGAGCCGGCTGTCGTTCCGGTGCCCGACGACCAGCTGCCGGTCGAGCTGCCTGAGATCGAGGACTACGCGCCGCAGGGCAAGAGCCCGCTGGCCGCCGCCGAGGACTGGGTGCGGACCGAGTGCCCCCGTTGCGGCGCGCCCGCCCGCCGCGAGACCGACACGATGGACACCTTCGTCGATTCCTCCTGGTACTTCATTCGCTACCTCGACTCGCGCAACGAGCAGGTTCCCTGGGACCGCGCCGCGGCCGATCATTGGCTGCCGGTCGACCAGTACATCGGCGGCGTCGAGCACGCGATCCTGCACCTGATGTATGCGCGCTTCTTCACCAAGGCGCTCGCCGACCTCGGCCACCTCGACGTGCAGGAGCCCTTCGCCAACCTCTTCGCCCAGGGGATGGTGACCCGGGACGGCGCCAAGATGTCGAAGTCGAAGGGCAACACGGTGGCCCCGGCCGAGTACGTCGAGCGTTATGGGGCCGACACGGCACGCACCTACATCTGCTTCATGGGCCCGCCCGAGCGCGGCGGCGACTGGTCGGATGAGGGTGTCGAGGGAGTCAGCCGCTTCCTCTCGCGGCTCTGGCGGCTCTGCGAAGAGGTTGAAGGCCTGCGGCCGGCATCCGAGACAGACCTAAAGAGCCTGGCAACCGAGGGCGACGCGCGGGCGCTGCTTGCGAAGGCCCACTGGGCGATCGAGAAGGTGACGCGAGACTTCGAGCGTGGATTTCAGTTCAACACGGCGATTGCCGCGGTGATGGAGCTGGTCAACGACGCCTACCGGGTCAAGGACGCCCTGATCGGCAAGGGGGATGGCGAGGCTGTGCTGCGCTTCGCCACCGCCACCGCCGCCTCACTGGTCTTTCCCTTTGCCCCTCACCTGGGCGCCGAGGTTTGGGAGCGGTTGAACGGAGACCGGATATGGGAGCGGCCCTGGCCGCAGGCAGACCCAGACCTGCTCAAAAGCGACACGATCACCCTCATCGTGCAGGTCAACGGCAAGCTCCGCGACCGGATCGAAGTCAGCGCCGATGCATCCCAGGAGGAGATGCTCGCGGTCGCGCGCGAGAGCGACAACATCCGCCGTCACCTCGACGGGAAAGAGGTGGTCAAGGAGATCGTCGTGCCGGGCAAGCTGGTCAACCTGGTGGTCAAATAAACTGAAGTTTTCCCCGGCGCCCCCCGGCTTTCTGGTACAAAGCCGCCGATGCTCGTCAGGCGGCTCGCAGAAGCACCCGTGGAGGAGTGGCACCGCCTTCGCACCCACGTCCTCATGGACGCGGGCGAACTTGGGTCCCGCAATCTGTCGGTTACCTGGCTGGAGATCACGCCCGGCTCCGAGCAGACGCTGCGCTCCCAGGAGGAGGGCGAGCAGGTCTATGTCGTCGTCCGCGGCACCGGCACGATGTCGGTTGCCGGCGATACACAGCAGGTGGAGGAAGGCGACCTGATCCTCGTCCCGCCCGCAACCGATCACTCGGTTGCCAATGACGGCGACGGAGAGCTGGCCTGCATCTCGGTGCAGTCGCCCCCGGTTGCCGTCGCCGAGCTGTACGGCAACCAGATGGCCGAGGTAAACGGCTACGACGACGAGGACCTCTAGCACGGGTCGACGGCTCGGCGAGAGCCTGTAGCCGAATCGTTTGATTGCACGCGCCACCTGCGCGTGGCCGGACGGCACGCTGAGTCGATGCCGGAATTGAGCAGGTCTCAGGTCGCCGTCTACGGCGCGGTTGCGATCGCGCTGTTGCTGGTCGGCGTGCGGGCGATTAGGGCCGAGGGCAGCAGCGGCTCCTCATACCCGGTGAGCGCGGCGGCTGGCGATTCGGCCGCCGGCGGCGAAATGGGCGATTCGGGCGCCTTCAGCCTCGAAACCGATGGGGTGGACGTCGTGGTCGACGTCACGGGAGCCGTGCGGCGGCCGGGTGTCTACCGAATGCCCGCCGGGGCTCGGGTCACCGACGCGATCGAGCGCGCCGGTGGGCCGGAGGGCGATGCCGAGCTGGAAGCGATCAACCTCGCCGCCCGCCTCAGCGACGGCCAGCAGGTCCTCGTACCGGACCACGGCAGCGCAGTCAGCGCCGCCGGCGCGGCTGCCGGGCCGATCGGCCTCGGCGGGGCGACCCCGGAACAGCTGGAATCGATTGACGGGATCGGGCCGGTGACGGCGCAGAAGATCATCGAATACCGCGATCAGCACGGCGGCCTTTCCTCGGTCAACCAGCTCGACGAGGTGAGCGGGATCGGTCCGGCGACAATGGAGTCGCTGCGCGCCCGCCTGCAGCCCTAGATGCCGGCCTGGCGCTCCTCGGCGGCGCTCTTGATCGGCGTCGCCGCGGTCGTGGTCCTGGCTCTCGCGAACGTCGACGCCATTCGCGGCCGCGCTGAGGTCGCCCTCGGCCGCGGGATGCCGGCACGCGAGGCGGAGCTTGCTCGTGGCTTCGTGCTCGGCCAGGACGAGGGAATCGATGCCGCCACGGTGGAAGACTTCCGCCGCGCCGGACTCAGTCACCTGCTTGCCGTCTCGGGCCAGAACGTCGCCCTGTTGGCCCTGCTGGCGATGCCGGTGCTGGCCCTGTTCGGCATTCCGCTGCACGCCCGGCTCGTCTGGGTCCTGGCTCTGATCGCCTGCTACGTCCCGTTGGCGGGGGCAGGACCATCGATTCAGCGAGCGGGCGTGATGGGCGCGCTCTCGGTCCTGGCCACCCTCGCGGGCCGGCGTGCATCGCGCTTTTATGCGCTCGCCTTGGCCGCGCTTGTAACGCTGGCGATCGACCCTTCCATTGCCGGCGAGGTGGGCTGGCAGCTCAGCTTTGCCGCCGTGCTCGGGATCCTCCTGCTCGTCGCGCCCCTGCAAGAGGCGATCGGGGCGCGGCGCGCGGCAAGCGGATCGCTGGCGCGGACGTTGAGCGAGGGCGCCGCGATGACCCTCTCCGCGACCCTCGCGACCGCACCGTTGATCGCCTTTCACTTTGGCCAGCTTTCGATCGTGTCCCTGCCGGCGAACCTGCTGGCCCTGCCGGCGGTCGCCCCGGCGATGTGGCTCGGCATGCTCTCAGCGGCGGGGGGACAGGTGCCCGGCTTTCCGGTCGAGGCGCTCAACCTGCTCAATGCGCCCCTGCTCGCCTACGTCGCCCAGGTGGCGTCCTGGTGCGGCCGGCCCAGCTGGGCCTCACTGGATGTCCGGCTGAGCGGGGCGGGGCTTCTCGTCGCCTACATCGCGGCCGCCGCTGTAACGATCGCCGCCCTGCGGCTGGCGCGGAGCCGGCGCATCGCGCGGCTCAGAAGACGCCGTTCGCGGCGCCGCGCACCGCCGCGTTTCGCGCTGGCGGGCACGGTCGGGCTGATCGCGGTGGCTCTGGCGGCGCTCGTCCTCGCGCCGGAGAGGGACGCGTCCGCCGCTCCGGAATTCGGCCTTCGCGTTTCGGTGCTTGATGTCAGCCAGGGCGACGCAATCCTGCTGCAGCCCGCCGGCGCGCCGGCGGTACTGGTCGACGGTGGGCCGCCCGGTCAGAGGCTCGCCGGGATGCTCGATGCCGCCGGCGTGCAGCAGCTCGGCGCCGTTGTCGTAACCCACGATCAGTCCGATCATGCGGGGGGTGTCGAAGAGCTGCTTGGCAGGGTCGCCATCGGCCGCTTTCTCTATGCCTCCGTCGGACGGGCGCTGCTTCTCGATGCCCGTGCGGCGGGAGTGCCCGCCCGCCGGCTGGGCGCCGGTGCTGTGTTGCGCTCGGGCGGCCTGCGGCTCGACGTGATTTGGCCTCCGCCGGAGCTGCTCAGCGGCTCGGCGGTCGAGGATCCCAACAGCCTTGCCCTCGTCATCCTCGCCCGCTGGCGGGATTTCTCGATGCTGCTCACCGCCGATGCCGAGGCCGAAACCGCGCCGCTCGACCCGGGCCCCGTCGACGTCCTCAAGGTTGCCCACCACGGCAGCGAGGACGGCGGCCTTGGCGCTTTGCTCGATCGCACCCGGCCCAGGCTGGCGGTGATCTCGGTCGGCGTCGAGAACTCCTATGGACACCCCACGCCGGTCACCCTGGCCACCCTCGCCGCACATGGCGTGCGCACCCTTCGTACCGATCGGGACGGGACCGTCGTGCTCGACGTCCACCGGCGCTCGTTCGAGGTGGACGCCGGCGGCTGAGAGCGCGGTTTGCAGGCGCAGGAGGGCCCCGGGCACGGTTGGATCAATTATCTAAACGAATCTCCGACCCACTATTGGGGTTATTCCAGGCTGGGCCTTGGGGTGCCCAGAACGGGGTCGATACCCGTAAAGGTGCTCTATAAGGACTCACAACCGCCGCGCCGCCCCCTGAGGCTGAGTATGTGGGGGGACGGCATCCTGGAACGGGTCCGAAGCACCTCGCTCGCGCTGCTCGGGCTGACCGCGGCCGTCGGCCTCGGTCTGATCGCGTTTATGGGGCACCAGGCCCTGCCCCTTCTCCCCGGCAGCCCGGTGCCCGATCTCACCATCGAGCGTGGTTCCATTCGCGACGCGACGATCGTCGCGTCGCCTGCCGCGGATCGCCGCCGCCGGGCGGCCGCGGACGGCAGGGGCAATGCCGTCCCCTCTTTTGCTTCCGCCCCCTCCGGAGGCTCCACCGCACGGCGCCCCGGCTCAGGGCTCGGATCCGCCGATGGCGTCGCCGCGCCGGGCTCGAGCTCTCCCAAGCCCGTCGCCCAGACGCCGCCGCCGACGACTCCACCGGCGCCCGCTCCAACCAACACAGCTCCGGCGCCCACAGCTACCGAGCCCGCTCCCAGCCCGAACACCGGTGGCGATGGCCAAGCGGGTGAGCAGCCTGGCAGCGGTACCGGTGGCGCCGGTGGCGAGAGCCCGAGCCCCGGTAAGGGCGCCGGAAATGGCAAAAGCATGGGCAACGCAAAAGGGGCTGCCAACGGTAAAGGCGGCGGCTCTGCCAAGGGCGGCCCGAGCGCGGCGGCTTCCAAGCCAAGCGCCCCGAAGCCGAAGAGCGCACCAAAGGCGAAGAGCGTTGCTCCCGTTGTCACACCGACCGCCGCGACCATCGCTTCCAGCCCAGAAGGGCCGCCGGCGGCGGCTACAGCCACCCCCAACGGCAACGGCAATGGGAATGGCAACGGGCACGCCTTCGGCCACGAACGCAACGGCAAGTAACCCGCGTAGCAATGAGTAGGTAGCTCCTCTAGCGCTGAGGCCGGGGGCACCTGCATCTAGACTCGGCGCATGGCCGAGGAGATGCGCTCTCTCTACCTGATTGGCGGCACGGACGCGGCGAAGATCGACGCGACCCGGGCTCGCCTGCGCGCCCGAGCGGAAGGGGAGGGGGGCGTCGCCTCGCTGCTGATCTTCGAGCCGGGCGAGGGCCGGGGGGGACCCGACCACGAGGCGTTCCTGGCGGCGCTGCCGGCAATGTCGCTCACCGAGTCGCGCCGGTACCTCCTCGCTGACGGGGTCGAGCGCTGGCGGGACCGGCAGCTGCACGCGGTGACAGCCACGCTTGGCAACCTGCCCCCGGATCTGACCGTGGTCCTGATCGCCCGCGCCAAGATCCCGCAGAAGCTGGCTCAGGCGGTCAAGGCGGCCGAAGGCGAGGTGCACGAATTCGACGCGCCGAAAGCCTGGGACATGCCGCGGGCCCTGGTCGCCGATGCCAAGCGCCTTGGCTTTCGCCTCGAGCCCACGGCCGGGCGGATGCTCGTCGATCGGATGGGGACGAGCTCTCTGCGCCTCGAACAGGAGCTCAAGCGGCTCGCTCTCTGGGCTGGGGAGGGAGGGATGGTGAGCGCCGAGGACCTCGGCGCGATGATCGCCGATACCTCCGAGGCTGCCGTGTGGGCGCTCTCAGACGCTCTCTTGGAACGCGACCCGGTCGCCGCCCTCGCAATCGGCGAGCGCCTGATCTCCCAGGGCGAAAACGTAACGCCCCTGATCTACGGCCTCGCCTCTCACTTGCGAAAAGCGTGCGATGCGGTTGGGCAGCTGGAACGGGGCGTGTCGGCCAAGACGATCGAGTCGAACCTCGGTATGCATCCCTACGCCGCTCGCAAGCTGATCGACCGCCTGCGCAACAGGAGCCTTACGGAACTGCGCGAGGCGACGGAGGCGATGGCGGACCTGGAGGTCTGGTGCCGAGGCGGGGCCGAATATGGCGACGAGCTGGCGCTGACGCTGGCTCTGAGGCGTGCCGCCGGTACTGCCGCGGCCGCTTAGCTCTTGGCGGAGGCGCCGGCGGCGAGCCGGGCTGCCCTGGACTTCTTGCGGGCACCGGTGTTCTTGTGCAAGGCGCCCTTCTGCACCGCCTTGTCGACCTTGGAGACGAGCTGACGATGCTCGCTGTCGATGACACCGGCGTCTCCGGACTCGATCGCGCTTTCGAGGCGGCGGAAATGGGTCTTCACCGTGCTGGTAAGCAGCCGGTTCTCGGTGCGCTCGCGTGCGCTGCGTAGGATCCGCTTCTTCTGTGAGGCTATGTTGGCCATGATCGTGTGCCTGGGCCAGCCCAGGGCGGCCGCCGACTATAGCGACTGAGACCAGCTTGGAGACGCCCAAGGCACCCGACACACCCGACCGCGACAGGGACGCGGTCGCCGCCGATGCCGCGGTGCGCGCGGCCGAGGCCTTCAACCCCGGCGAGGAAACGACAGGCAGCCCGGCCCCCGGCCGCAAAGGAGGGCGGATCGCCCGCTCCACCGCCCTCTTCTCGATCGCCACGGCGGCCTCGCGGGTCGCGGGCCTCGGGCGCGAGGTCGTCGCCGCCAGCTACTACGGCGTCACGGGGCCGATGTCGGCCTTCACGATCGCCTTCCAGGTTCCCAACCTGGTCCGCAGTCTCTTTGCCGACTCGGCGCTGACCCCCGCCTTCGTGCCGATCTTCACCGAGCAGCTGGAGAAAGGGAACCACCGCGAGGCCTTCCGCCTCGCTTCCAGCCTGCTGATGATCGTAACCCTCGTCCTCGGCGCGATCACGGCGCTGTTCGTGCTCGCGGCGCCGCTCATCCTGCCGCTCTTCGCTCCGGGCTTCGAGGGCGAGATCCTCGACCTGACGGTCACCCTCTCCCAGCTTCTCTTCCCAATCCTGATCCTGCTCGGAATCAGCGGCGTGGTGGTCGGCATCCTCAACAGCTACGACCGTTTCGGCGCCTTTGCGATCTCACCGCTGTTCTGGAACCTGACGATCATCTTGGCGCTGATCGTCCTGACGCCCTTCTTCGAGGGGCAGGATCGGATCTATGCCTACGCGATCGGCATCCTCGCCGGCACCCTCGTCCAGCTGCTGATCCCGGCCTTCGACCTTCGCAACACCCCGTTCAAGTTCAACTGGAGCTTCGAATGGCGCAACCCGAATGTGAGGCGCGTGCTGCTGCTGATGCCGCCGGTGATGATCACCCTCGGCCTGATCAACTTCAACCTGCTGATCAACAGCTTCTTCGGCAGCCTCGTCAGCGACCAAGCGCCGGCCGCCATCGATAAGGCGTTTCGCATCTACCAGCTGCCGCAGGGGATTTTCTCGGTCGCGATCTCGGTCGTGCTCTTCCCGGCGCTCTCCCGTTTCGCCGCTCGCGGCGAGCACGACAACCTTCGCGCGACGGCGGCGAACGGCATGCGCCAGATCCTCTTCGTCCTCGTCCCGGCCGCGGCGGCGGTCCTCGTCCTCTCCGAGCCGATGATCCGCCTCATCTATCAGCGCGGCGAGTTCACCCCCGACCAGACGACGCTCGTTGCCACGGCCCTCTTCTGGTTCGCCTTCTCCCTGCCCACCAACGGCCTCTTCCTGCTCTTGACCAGGACCTTCTTCAGCCTTCAACGCCCCTGGATCCCGACCATGATCGCGGCCGGCAACCTGGTCGTGACCGGCCTTGCCGCGCTGGGCCTCTACCACCTCGGCGTGGGAGGTATCGTCGCCTCGACCGCGATTGCGACCGCGGCCGGCGTCGTCGCCCAGTGCGTGGTCCTGCGCCGCCTCCTCGACGGGCTCGAGCTCCGCCGGCTGGGGCTGACCACGCTGCAGATCTCGCTCGCGGCCGCCGCCCTGGCGGCTGTCTCGCTTGGCGTCTGGAGCGTCCTCGACGACGCCCTGGGGCGCGGGTTGGGAGGCCAGATCGCCTCCCTCGGCGTTGCCCTTGGCGCAGGTGGGCTCGTCTACCTGGGCACCGCCAGGTTGCTGCGCGTGCCGGAGCTGGAGCAGATAACCCGCCTCCTGCACCGTCGCTGACGATGCCGGCCTCTCTGCCGCTTGCACACTCCCTGCCGGCCTTCGACGCCGCCGACTACCTGGTCGGCGTAGTCGCGATCGCGCTGCTGGCGGCCTTCGCCGCGCTGGGCGCCGTGCAGTTGCGCAGGTGGCTGCTCCCCGAGCTCTCAGGCGCCCCGGCGTGGCTGGCAACCGCCGTACTGGCGCTGGCGATCCCGATCTGGGCCGCTGAGATCCTCGGCACCTTCGGCCTCTTCAAGCTCCTGCCTTTCATCGGTGCGGTCACGCTGGCCGGAGCTGCCTGCTGGGCGCTTCTACGGCGGGTGGCGGAGGATGAGGGGGGTCGAGGACGGCCCCGCCCGCAGCGCCCCCCTCATCCTCAGACAGGACCCGCCGGCCAGGGCGCCGATTTAGCGACCCTGATCGCGCTGGGCATCGCCCTGGTTGCGGTCGTCCATTTCGCCGCCGGGGTGCGGCTGCGCCTCGGCACCGGAATGACCGGCTTCGACTCGACCTGGTACCACGGGCCGTTCGCGGCCGGCTTCTTCCAGACCGGAAACACGTTCGACCTGCATTTCATCGCGCCCCAGTTCCTGGCCTGGTTTTACCCGGCCAACGCCGAAATCTTCCATGCCACCGGGATGCTGGCCTTCAGCCGCGACATCCTCTCGCCGCTGCTCAACCTCGGTTGGTTTGCCGGCTGCCTTTTCGCCGTCTGGTGCATCGGCCGGCCGTACGGAGTGGCGCCGCTGTCGCTGGCGCTGGGAGCTGTCGCCCTCAGCGTCGGGGCCCTCGCCGACCAGGCGGGGGAGGCCAGGAACGACATCGTCGGGGCCTTCTTCCTCCTCGCCGCGGTTGCCGTTGCCCTCAACGCCTGGGTCGTGCAGCCCGGCGGCGAGCGCTGCCTGTCGCGGCGGGCGCTGATCGTCGTCGGCCTGGCGATCGGGCTCGCCGCGGGCACCAAGCTCAACTTCCTCCTGCCCGCGGCGGCTCTCCTCGTCGGCCTGGTGGCCATCGCGCCCCGGGGCCGGCGCTGGGGGTCGCTTGCCGCGACCGGTCTGGCGGCCCTCGCCTGCGGCGGCTACTGGTACCTGCGCAACCTCATCCACGCCGGCAATCCACTGCCCTGGGTCCATCACCTCGGGCCGATTGACCTGCCGGCGCCGCGGCAGGGGCTCGGCGGACGGGAGGCGCATAGTGTCCTCGGCTACCTGACCGACGGCGCTGTCTGGTCGGATTGGTTCCTGCCCGGCCTGCATGGGGGGCTGAGCCTCCTCTGGCCGCTGCTCGCCGTGCTGGCCCTGGCCGGGCTGGTTCTCTGCCTGGGTCGCGGCGCCGACCCGCCTTTGCGCGTTGCCTCCCTCGCCGGCCTGGCGATCATCGCCGCCTGGCTCATCGCTCCCACCTCGGCGTCGGGGCCCGACGGCATCCCGCGGGGCTTTGAGTCGGGCCTGCGCTACCTGGCCCCGGCCCTCGTCCTTGGCTTTGCGCTTCTGCCGGCGTCGCCGCCGGTACGGCTTCGGGCCCGGCGTTGGGCGTCGTCGGAGCGGCGCTGGAGCTGGGCGATAGAGCCCGAAAGGCTGGTTCTCGTCGCCGGCGCCGTGCTGCTTGCCCTGATCGCCGTCGGCGGCTGGGGGGCGCAGCGGTATCTCGACCACCGCTATGCGGACCCGAGCTTTGCCGCTCCCGGCCTCAACGAGGCGTTCGCGACGGCGCGCGATTTCACCGGCACCGACATCGCGACGACCAGCACCCGCCAGTACCCGCTGTATGGGACCGATCTTTCCAACCGGGTTCAGTTCATCGGCCGGGAGCGCCCCCACGGCGGTTTCGTCGCCCTCTCGTCCTGCCGCGCCTGGCGCCGGGCGCTCAACGCGGGGGGCTATGACTTCGTTCTCGCCAGCCGCGACCGCATCGAAGCCGGCAAGCCCCCGTATCCGCCGCAGGCGGCCTGGACGGCGAGCGACCCCGGCGCGCGCCTGGTCTTCCGCAAGCCGCCGACAGCCCTCTTCGTCCTGTTGCGCCCCCTCGACCCATCGGCGTGCAGCGAATAGCGGCTCTCGCGCCAGTCGCCATACTCCGCCACCCGATGGACCACATCCGCAACTTCTCGATCATCGCCCACATCGACCACGGCAAGTCGACCCTGGCCGACCGCATCCTCGAGATCACGGATGCGGTGGACCCCAAGAAAATGCGCGCTCAGGTGCTCGATTCGATGGACCTCGAGCGCGAGCGTGGGATCACGATCAAGGCGCAGGCGGTGCGGGTCGAGTACCGCGCCGCCGACGGGCAGGCCTACCACCTGCACCTGATCGATACGCCGGGGCACGTCGACTTCTCCTACGAGGTGTCGCGCAGCCTCGCCGCATGTGAGGGCGCCCTGCTCGTCGTCGACGCCGCCCAGGGCGTCGAGGCACAGACGGTCGCCAACACCTACCTGGCGATCGAGAACGGGCTGGAGCTGATCCCGGTGATCAACAAGGTCGACCTGCCCGGCGCCGAGCCGGAGCGGGTGGCAACCGAAATCGCCGACCTCACCGGCGGCGACGCCGGCGAAGCGCTGCCGATCTCGGCCAAGACCGGGGAGGGGGTGGTCGAGGTGCTGGAGGCGATCGTCGACCGCATCCCCTCGCCGAAGGGCAAGCCCGACGCGCCCACCCGGGCGCTGATCTTCGACTCCGAGTTCGACCAGTACCGCGGCGTGATCGCCTACGTGCGGATGGTCGACGGCGCTTTTCGCAAGCAGGAGCAGATCCTCGCGATGCAGAACGGCACCGAGGCCGACATCGACGACATCGGCTTCTTCCGCCCGGCGATGACGGGCGTCGGCGGGATGGAGGCCGGCGACGTCGGCTACCTGATCACCGGCATCAAGGACGTCGCCAAGCTGCGGGTGGGAGACACGCTCACAGCACTCGACCGTCCCGCCGCCGAGCCGCTCGAGGGCTACCGCGAGGTGCGGCCGATGGTCTTCTGCGGCCTCTTCCCGATTGACACCGACCGCTACGAAGACCTGCGCGACGCACTCGAGAAGCTGGCCCTCAACGACGCCGCCCTCTCCTGGGAGCCGGAGACCTCCGAGGCGCTCGGCTTCGGCTTTCGCTGCGGCTTCCTCGGCCTCCTCCACATGGAGATCGTGCGTGAGCGGCTGGAGCGCGAGTACGACCTTGACCTGCTGGCAACGACCCCGAACGTGCGCTACCTGGTCAACCTCGCCAATGGCGAGACGAAGGAGGTGCACAGCCCGACCGAGCTGCCCGACCCCGGCACGATCGAGACGATCGAAGAGCCCTACATCCGCGCCACGATCATCTGCCCGAAAGAGCAGGTGGGAGCCGTGATGGAGCTCTGCCAGGCGCGCCGCGGCGCCCACGTCGACATGCACTTCCTCAGCCCCCAGCGGGTGCAGATCCGCTACGACCTGCCGCTGGCCGAAATCGTCCTCGACTTCTTCGACCTGCTGAAGTCCTCGACCAAGGGCTATGCCTCGCTCGACTACGAGCCGATCGGCAACCGCGTCTCGGACCTGGTCAAAGTCGACATCCTGCTCGCCGGCGACAAGGTTGACGCCCTTTCGATCATCGTCTTCCGCGATTTCGCCTACGACCAGGGCAAACGCCTGGTTGGGCGGCTGCGCAAGACGATCCCCCGCCAGCTCTTCGACGTCCCGGTCCAGGCCGCGGTCGGCTCCAACATCCTCGCCCGCGAGACGGTCAAGGCGCTGCGCAAGGACGTCACGGCGAAGCTCTACGGCGGCGACGTCACCCGCAAGCAGAAGCTGCTGAAGAAGCAGAAAGCGGGCAAGAAGCGGATGAAGCAGGTGGGCCGAGTCGAGGTCCCCCAGGAGGCATTCCTGGCCGTCCTCGAGATTGACGAGTAGATAGGGTCCCGGCAATGCCGATCAAGACCGATGCCGTGGGCAAGGAATGGGCACCGACGACCTACCAGGTGGGGCGCGAGAAGATCCGCGAGTACGCCAACGCGCTCGGGATCGCCAACCCGGTGCACTTCGACGTCGGGGCGGCGAAGACCGCCGGCTTTCGCGACGTGGTCGCACCGCCGATGTTCTGCGTCGTCTACAGCGCCCCTGCCCTGGCGCCGGCGATGTTCGACCCCGACGTGGGGATGAACTTCGCCGCCATGGTGCACGGGGGGCAGGAGTTCGAGTGGGACGAGCCGGCCTGCTCGGGCGACGAGATCACAACGATGGCGAAGTGCATGGAGATCTACGAGAAAGACGGCAAGGGCTTTTACGTCTTCGAGTCGATCTCCAAGAACCAGGACGGCGACCGGGTCGTGCGCGGCGTCTGGACCAACATCGTCAGGGGAGTGTGAGATGAGCCAGTTGGAGGTTGGAGACCAGTGCCCGCAGCTGAGCGTCACCCCCGACAAGTACTTGCCGCACCGCTATGCCGGCGCCTCGGGCGACTTCAACCCGATCCATGTCGACCCCGAGTTCGCCAAGGGCGTCGGACTACCGAGCAACATCCTTCACGGCCTCTACTCGATGGGACTTGTCGCGAGGGCGGCAACGGAGGCTGCCAACGACGATCCGCGGGCGCTCAAGCGCCTCACGGTGCAGTTTCGCGGCATGGGCCTGCCGGAGCAGGAGATCGTCGTCAGCGGCAGCGTCAAATCCGTCGATGGCGACCGAGCGGTGATCGACACCGTCGCCGCGCAGGGCGATAACAAGATCATTCGCAACGCCGAGGCGGAAGTCGAGTTGTAGGGCGCCGGGTGACCCCTCCCAAAACGCTCGGCGGGGGCCTCGCTTGAGTGTTTTGGGAGGGGTCACCCGCCGTCCCTCCTAGACTTCGAGCTGTGCTTTCTCCTAGACAGGAGTTGATTCTTCGGCGGGTCGTCGACGCGTATCTCGCGTCGGCAAGGCCGGTGGCTTCGAAATCGATCGCGGCGAGCCCCGAGGTGGAGTGGGGCCCGTCGACCGTGCGCGCCGAGCTGGCGGCTCTGGAGGCGGCTGGGTTCCTGTCCCATCCGCATACCTCCGCCGGCCGCGTCCCAACCGACTCCGGCTACCGGTGCTACGTCGACCTGCTACTCGCCTCGGGCGAGCCTCCGGCCGCCGCCGGGGTTGAGCTCGAGTTGTCGCGGCTGCGGCGCGAGGTCGACGATGCGATGCGCGAGACGACCGCGGCGCTGGCGCAGGTGACCGATCTGATGGCCCTCGCCACCGCGCCTCCGGACACCGTTGCGGCGACGATCCACCGGGTCGAGGTGCTGCGCCTGCAACCGACGAGGGTGATGGTGATCGCGATCGCTTCCAGCGGCGCCGTCGGCAAGCGCGTCTTCGACTTCGAGCGGGCGGTCGATCCCGGCCTGGTCAAGTGGGCCTCCAGCTATCTCAACGAGTCCCTGGCGGGGATGAGCGTGGGCGCACGGATGATCGCCGGCCGCCTTGCCAGCTCCGAGCTCGGGCCGGCCGAGGCCGAATTCATCTCCACCCTGGGCAGTGTCTTCACCCAGCTCGAGGACGAGGCGGAGGCGGGGGGCACGCTCTACACGGACGGCGCCGCGCGCCTGCTCTCCGACGCTCGCCTCGACGACCTTCCTCGGGCCGACAGGCTGCTGACGGCGCTCGAGGGGCGAGCCAACGTCCTCGAGATGCTGCGCTCGGCGCTCGACCGGCGATCGGTTTTCCTCTGGATCGGCGACGAGAACCCGCAGCCGGAGCTGCGCACCGTCAGCGTCGTCGGCGCCAACTACGGGCTCGCCCATCGCAACCTCGGCGCCGTCGGCGTCGTCGGGCCGCTGCGAATGGACTACGCGACGGCGATCGCATCGGTGCGCGATGCGGCGCGTGAGCTCTCGCGTTACTGCGAAACCGTCTACGACGGCTGATCGCGATGCCGCGCGACTACTACGAGGTGCTGGGTGTCCAGCGGGATGCTTCCGCGGCCGACCTGAAGCAGGCTTTTCGCCGCCTCGCCCGGGAGCTGCACCCCGACGTCAACGGCCACGACCCCGAGGCCGAGGAGAAGTTCAAGCAGGCGGCGGAGGCCTACGAGGTCCTCTCCGATGACGACCGCCGGCACACCTACGACAGGTTCGGCCACGAAGGGCTGCGCTCCGGCGGCTTTCCACCTGGCGGGGGGTTCGGCTCGGTGGAGGACATCCTGCAGGCCTTCTTCGGCGGCGGCGGCTTTGGCTTCGAAGTGCGGCGCGGGCCGATGCGCGGCCAGAACCTGATCCACACGGTTGAGATCTCCGCCCTCGACGCGATGCTCGGCGTGAAAATCAAGATCCCGAGCCAGGAGGGTGAGCGGGAGATCGAGCTGCCGGCGGGCACACAGCACGGCACCCAGTACGCCCTGCGAGGGCACGGCTTGCCGGGCTCCGGCGGCGGGCCTGACGGCGACCTCGTCATCGCCGTCCACGTGATCGTTCCCACCGATCTCTCCGAGGAGCAGCGCGAGCTGGCCGAGAAGCTGGGGCAGACCATCGAGGCGCGAAACCTCCGCAGCGAGGGTGGCGAGAGCTTCTTTTCCCGCATGCGCCGGACCTTCGGTTGATCCGTCTAGCCGTTCGCTGCGCTCCCGAGCAGGCGGAGGTCGTGCTTGCCGAGCTGGCGGTGCTGGCGCCGAACGGGGTCGAGGAGGAGCGCGGTGCGGGCTACGTCGAGTACGCGCTCTACGGCGGCGAGGGTGAGCTGCCCGAGCTGGGGGAGATCGAGGCCGTGGCGGGCGACGGCCTGGTCGAGGTGGTCGCGACCGAGGTGCCCGACGACTGGGCCGACCGCTGGCAGGACTTTCACCGCCCGATCCTGATCGGCGACCGCCTCTGCGTGCGGCCGTCCTGGGCTGAGCCGATCGGGCAGCAGAAGGCAGGCGCCGTCGACGTGGTCGTCGATCCGGGCCGCGCCTTCGGCACCGGCGCTCATCCGACGACGCGGCTCTGCCTCGAGCTGCTGCTGGAGCTGGCGGCGGCGGGTGAGGCGGAGGGAGCGCTGACCGACCTCGGCTGTGGCTCCGGCGTGCTGGCGATCGCGGCGGCAAAGCTCGGCTGGGAGCCGGTCCAGGGCTATGACCACGAGCAGGAGGCTCTCGAGGCGGCTGCGGCCAACGCCGCTGCCAACGGAGTTGAGCTGGCCCTCGAGCGGGCCAACCTTCGCGAGCGGCTCCCCGCCCTGGCGCCGACGGTCCTCGCCAACATGACCTCGCCTGTCCTCACAGCGCTCGCCGGTCTCCTTACGGATGCCTCCGAGAGCGACGAAGCCGGCGAGCCGGTGCTGCCGCAGAGGCTCGTCTGCTCGGGAATCCTGCCCGCGGAGTTGGATCAGGTCTCTGCCGCGTTTGCCAGGGCAGGGCTGATGGAGCAGGGCAGGCGCAGCGAGGGCGACTGGGCGGCCCTGCTCCTGCGGCGCGCCTGACGCCCCGCTCGCGTCGCCGCCTGCCTATATGTTTCCGGCGATGCTTCCAGCGTCGATAGTCAGCGCCGATTACAAGATCGCGCTGTTCCTACACACGCTCGCCGTCGTGCTGGCGTTCGGGCCGACATTCGGCTACGCGCTGTTCTTCTCGGTGGCGCCGCAGTTTCCGCGGGCGACCCCGGCGATCCTGGCCGGGGTGCAGAAGTGCGACCGCTACCTGGTCACCCCCGGGATGATCGTGCTGCTGGTTGCAGGCATCTACATGCTGGCCGCAAGCGACGACGTCTGGGATGAGGCGGACGTCTTCGTCAGCGTCGGCTTCCTGGCGATCGCCGCCCTCTTCGCCCTCCAGCAGGCCTTCTTTCAGCCCCGTACGCGCAAGGCGAGAGAGCTCGCTGAACGCGACCTGAAGCAGGGCGACACGCTGAGCACCGAGTTCGAAGCGCTTTCGCAGCGGATCGGGCAGGTCGGGTCCTTCGCCGGCCTCATCGTCGTCGTGACGATCTTCTTCATGACCTACAAGCCCTTCCTCTAGCTCCGTCAGACTGGCGACTCTGTCGTCCACAGGCCCCCAGCTCGATCCATCCCTGCCCGTCGCCATGTTCGATTCCGGCGTCGGCGGCCTCACCGTCCTGCACGAGTGCCTGGTTTCTCTGCCCAACGAGGACTTCGTCTACCTCGGCGACACGGCGATGTTCCCCTACGGCACGCGCGAGCCCGGCTGGCTGCGCGAGCGCATCAGGGCGATCGCGGAGCTGCTGCTCGGCGACGGGGCGAAGCTGCTGGTGATCGCCTGCAACACGGCAACCTCGATCGGCGACGACGTCGCGCGCGAGGTCGGCGCCGAGCACGGGGTGGAGGTGGTCCCGGTGGTCGAGCCGCAGGCCGAGATCGCCGCCGCGATCACCGACAGCGGCCGCGTCGGGGTTCTGGCCACCCCGAACACGGTTGACAGCGGCGCCTACCGCCGCGCCCTCGAATCGCAGGGCCGGGCGCTGGAGGTGACCGAAGTCAAGGCCCCCAAGCTGGCGCCCTTCATCCAGGACGGGTCCCCGTTCGACGATGGCGTGCTCGAGATGGCGCGGGCTTATTGCGAGCCGCTGAAGAAGGGCGACGTCGACACCCTGATCCTTGGCTGCACGCATTACCCGCTGGTGGCGCCGATGCTGCAGCGCATCCTAGGCCGCGACGTTCGCCTGGTCAGCGGCGGTCACGCCGTCGCCGCCGCGGTGCAGCGCTGCCTGCAGCGCCGCGGCCTTCTGCGCCAGCCCGATGGCGAAGGCGCCTACCGCTTCCTCTGCACGGGCGAGGTCGATTCCTTCCGCGAGCTCGGCACACGCTTCCTGCAGATGCCGCTCGGCGAGGTGGGGCGGATCGAGATCCCCGGCGCCGGGCCCAAAGACGAGGACTAACCTTTAGGGCATGAGCATTCTCGAGCAGGTACAGGGTGACGTGCGCACGGCGATGAAAGCCGGCGAGCGCGAGCGAGCGGCCGCGCTGCGGATGGTCGTCGACTCGCTGCAGCAGGACGCGAAGATGGGCAAGGACGACGAGGTGGCCGTGCTGCAGCGCGAGCGCAAGAAGCGCCTCGAGGCGGCCGAGGCCTTCGCGGAGGGCGGCCGCGCCGAGCAGGCGAGCGCCGAGCGTTTCGAGGCCGAGATGATCGAGGCGTATCTCCCCCAGCAGCTCTCCGATCAGGAGCTCTCCGAACTGGTCGATGCGGCGGTCGCGGAGACGGGCGCAAGCGAGCAGCGCCAGATGGGCCAGGTGATGTCGGCCCTGATGCCGAAGCTCGGCGGGCGCGCGGACGGCAAGCGGGTCAGCGCAGCGGTACGGGAGCGGCTTGGCGCGTAGGCAGCTGACTCTCGACAACGCCGTCGCCGCTGAGCTCGCGGGCTCCGAGGACGCGGTCTTGAGGGCGCTGCGAGGACACCTCTCCTGCGACTTTCACCTGCGCGGGAACGTGCTCACCCTCGACGGCGACTCGGGCGACGTGCAGACCGCGGCGACCGTCGTCGATGAGCTGGTCGAGCTGATCGAGCAGGGCCACGAGGTGGCGCCGGGGACGATCGAAGCGGTTGCCGGCGCCCTTGACGCGCACGAGAGCCCGGCCCGGATCCTCGAGGACGTCGTCTGGCGGCACCGCAATACGAAGGTGGCTCCGAAGACGCTCAACCAGAAACGCTACGTCGACTCGATCCGCCGCCACACCGTCACCTTCGGCATCGGGCCGGCGGGCACGGGCAAGACCTTCCTCGCCGTGGCAAGCGCCGCCGCGGCGCTTGCCGAGCGCGAAGTGCAGAGGATCATCCTCACCCGCCCCGCCGTCGAGGCGGGCGAGCGCCTCGGCTTCCTGCCCGGCGACATCCAGGCCAAGGTCGACCCCTACCTGCGGCCCCTCTTCGACGCTCTCTTCGACATGCTCGACCCCGACCGGGTCAATGGCTATTTCGAGCGCGGGGTGATCGAGGTGGCGCCGCTCGCCTTCATGCGCGGCCGCACTCTCAACGACTCCTTCGTCATCCTCGACGAGGCGCAGAACACCAGCCCCGAGCAGATGAAGATGTTCCTCACCCGCCTCGGCTTCAACTCGCGCATGGTCGTGACCGGCGACGTCACCCAGATCGACCTCCCCACCGACCAGCGCTCCGGTCTGATCGCCGTCCGCGACATTCTCAGCGAGGTCGACGACATCTCCTTCGTTCATTTCGGCGGCGAGGATGTCGTCCGCCACAAGCTCGTGCAGGCGATCGTCGCCGCCTACGGCGAACATGGCGACAAAGAGCGCCAGAGGGACGACAGCCCCGGCCCGTCGAACGCGTGAGCGCCGACCTCTCCGATGTGCCCACCGAGCTTCGCGACGCGGTTGCGGCGGCCCTCGACCGCGCCGGCCTCACCGACGGCCACCTTGCCGTCGAGCTCGTCGAGGCCGAGCGGATCAGGGAGCTGAACCGCGAGCATCGCGGCCGGGACGAGCCCACCGACGTGCTCGCCTTCCCCGTCGACGAAAGCGGGCCCACGGCCGGGCCCCGCGAGCTTGGCGACGTCGCGATCTGCCCGGCACACTGCTCCGACGTGACCGAGGCGGCCGTCCATGGCGTTCTGCACCTCTGCGGGTATGACCATGAGAGCGATGAGGGCGAGATGCTGGAGCTGCAGGCCAGCGTGATGGCGGGGCTGCGATGACGCGGGCCGGCTTCATCGGCCTAGCCGGCCGCCCCAATGTGGGCAAGTCGACCTTGGTCAACGCAATCGTCGGCAGCCGGGTGGCGATCGTCTCGGTGCGTCCGCAGACGACCCGGCGGGCGATCCGCGGCATCGCCACCGACACGGAGGCCGGGCGGCAGCTGATCCTCGTCGACCTGCCCGGCGTCCAGCGCCCCCGCGACGTGCTCACGGAGCGGATGCAGAACCGCGTCGAGCGCGAGCTCGCCGACTCCGATATCGCTCTGCTGATGATCAACGGAGAGGAGGGGGTCGGCCCCGGCGACCGTTTCATCGCCCGCACGCTGCTGGCGGCCAACACCGGCATCCCGACGATCTGCACGGTCAACAAGGTCGACCGCACGGGGCCAAACGAGCTCGTGCCGGTGCTGGCCGAAGCGGCCGAGCTGGAGGGCGTCGACGAGGTGTTCCCAATCAGCGCCCGCGAGGGCAAGGGCCTGGACGTCCTTATCGATCGCCTCAGCGAGCTGGTTCCGGAGGGCCCCTACCTATATCCGCCCGCCGACCACAGCGACCAGTCGAGCGAGCTGCTGCTGGCGGAGCTGATCCGCGAGCAGGTGCTGAACCGGACCCGTGACGAGATTCCACATTCGGTCGAGGTCGCGGTTAGCGAGATCGCCCCGCGCGAGGACGGCCTGATCATGGTCAAGGCGGAGATCTGGGCCGAGTCCGAGTCCCAGAAGGGCATCCTGATCGGCAAGGGAGGCGCCAAGGTGGAAGAGATCGGCTTCGCCGCCCGCCGCTCGCTGGAACTCGAGCTGGGCTCGAAGGTGCACCTCGACCTGCAGGTCCGCGTCCGCCGCCGCTGGCGCCGCGACAAAGACATGCTGGACCGGCTGGGGATCGAATAGGGATGGGGATGGCATCGAGCAGGGATGGGGGATGCCCTCGTCCGAACAAACGCCGAGCTAATTAGCTCGGCGTTTTGAGTATCCGCCCGTCCGAGGGCATCCCCCATCCAGCCACCTCCAAGGCATCCATTCCCACCCATGTCCGTTCCGTGGTTCGAAACATCCGCTATGCGAGCAAAAGGAACCAGGGAAGGACGCCGCGCTTCGGGGGCGGCGGCAGTCGCCATATGAGCGCCGCTCACGAAGAATCAGATCGTGACGTTCGCTAATTGCAGGGTTCGAACCTGAGGTGGCGCACTACGATGGTTCGATGTTCGATGAGTTGAACTTCGATGAGCGGGGGTTGGTGCCTTGCGTGGCGCAGGACCAGGCCAGCGGCGAGGTGCTGACGCTTGCCTATGCGAGTGAGGAGTCCCTGCGGCTGAGCGTCGAGACCGGGGAGCTTCACTTCTACAGCCGCTCGCGTGAGGAGATCTGGCGCAAAGGCGAAACCTCGGGCAACGTGCTGCGCCTGCGCCAGCTTCGCTACGACTGCGACGGCGACGCGATCGTCGCTCTTGTCGAGCCGAGCGGCCCCGCCTGCCACACCGGTGAGCGCTCCTGCTTCTACCGCGTCCTCGACGGCTCCTCTACCGAGGCGGATGCGGTGGCGGGCGACGGTGAGCCGGCGCCGGTCGCCCACGAGGCGCTGGCGGCGCTGGAGCGGACCCTGCGCAGCCGTGCCGCCGAGCGGCCCGGCGGCAGCTACACGGTGCAACTGCTCGACGACCCGGTCCTGGCCGGGGCAAAGGTCGAGGAGGAGGCGGAGGAGGCGATACGCGCCGTGCGCGGTGAGTCCGACGAGCGAGTCGCCGAGGAGGCCGCCGACCTGATCTACCACCTGAGCGTGCTGCTCGCCTCCCGTCAGGTGCCGCTCGCCGCCGTGATGGAGGTCCTCAATGGCCGTCGCGGCTGACGCCGAGCTGCGCCTGCAGCCCAGCCTCGAGGAGGCGCGCGAGCTGGCCGCCGAGGGCAACGTCGTGCCGGTTCGAGCCCGTCTGATCGACGACTGCGAGACCCCCGTGTCCGCCTTTCTCAAGCTGAGAGCCGGCGAGCCGCAGGGCACCCCCTGCTTCCTGCTCGAGTCGGCCGAGCAGGGCCAGGTCGGCCGCTACTCGTTCGTCGGCTTTCGCCCCCGCTCGGTCTTGCGCTGGCAGGACGGCGTCCTCTCCGAATGGAGTGGGGATGCGGCAGACCCGGCCTCGGCGCCCCGCGAGAGCTACGACGCTCCCGACCCCTATGCGGCGGCGGCCGAGCAGCTCGCCCGCTACCGGCTGGCGCCGGTCGAGGGCCTGCCGCCATTCGCGGGCGGCGCGGTTGGCTTCTTCGGCTATGACCTGGTGCGGACGGTGGAGCCGCTGGGCGAGCCCAATCCCGATCCGCTCGGATTGCCCGACATGGCGCTGATGATCACCGACGTCCTGCTGGTCTTCGATCACCTCCGCCACGAGCTGACCATCCTCTCCTGCGCCTTCGCCGATGCCGACGGAGCCATCGACGCCGCCTACGAGCGCGCCGCGGCGACGATTGCCGACGTGCGCCGGCGCCTGCGCGCGCCCGTGCCCGTTCCCGAGACACCCACCGTCACCGAGCCGCCGCGCTTCACCTCCAACATGGAGCGCGAGGAGTTCGAAGGCGCGGTCGAGCGGATCGTCGAGTACGTCCATGCCGGCGACGCCTTTCAGGTCGTCCCCTCGCAGCGCTTCTCCGCTCCGGCCGCGGTCGAGGCGTTCTCCGTCTACCGCGGCCTGCGCGCCGTCAATCCCTCTCCCTACATGTACTTCCTCGAGTTCGGCGACTTCCAGATCGCCGGCGCCTCACCGGAGCCGCTGGTCAAGGTGAATGGGGGACGGGTCGAGACGCGGCCGATCGCCGGCACCTATCCCCGTGGGGCCAACGAGGAGGAGGACCGCCGTCTCGCCGAGCGCCTGGTCAGCGACCCGAAGGAGAAGGCCGAGCACGTGATGCTCGTCGACCTCGGGCGCAACGACCTCGGGCGCGTCTGCGAGTACGGCACGGTCAAGGTCGACGAGCTGATGGTCGTCGAGACCTACTCCCACGTCCTCCACATCGTCAGCCGGGTCTCCGGCACCCTGCGGCCGGGAGTCGACGCGATGGACGTGCTGCGCTCGGCCCTGCCCGCCGGCACCCTCTCCGGGGCGCCGAAGGTCCGGGCGATGCAGATCATCGACGAGCTGGAGCCGATCAAGCGCTGCTCCTACGGTGGCGCGATCGGCTACCTCTCCTGGAACGGTGACCTCGACACCGCGATCCATATCCGCACCGTCGTCGTCAAGGATGGGCAGGTCCATGTCCAGGCCGGGGGCGGCACCGTCGCCGACGCCAAGCCGGCCTACGAGTACAACGAGTCGGTCAACAAGGCCAAGGCGGTCTTCCGCGCCGTTGAGCTGGCCTGCGAACAGCCCGATTGGGAGTAGCGATGCGCGTTCTGGTGATCGACAACTACGACAGCTTCACCTACAACCTCGTCCAGTACCTGGGTGAGCTGGGGGCCGAGGTCGAGGTCGTCCGCAACGACAAGGCGGAGGTCGAGGAGCTGCTGGAGAGGGACGTCGACCGGCTCGTCGTCTCACCCGGCCCGTGCACTCCGGCTGAGGCGGGGATCTCGGTCGGGGCGATTCGCGCCTTTGCCGAGCAGGGCACCCCGGTGCTCGGCGTCTGCCTTGGGCATCAGTCGCTGGTGGAGGCCTTCGGCGGGCGCACCGTGCAGGGCGAGCCGATCCACGGCAAGGAGGCCGAGATCGAGCACGACGGGCGCTCGATCTATGACGGCCTTCCCAGCCCCCTCGTCGCCGGCCGCTACCACTCGCTGGTCGCCGACCCCGACCTCCCGGACGAGCTGGAGCTGAGCGCCAGCCTCGGTGACGTCGTCATGGGGGCCCGCCATCGCGAGCTGCCGGCCGAGGGCGTGCAGTTCCACCCCGAGTCGGTGCTGACGCCGCAGGGCAAACGGCTGCTGGCCAACTTCCTCGCGGCGCCCTCTGACCCTGAAGCCGACAGCGGCACATCCTCGGACCGCGGCGGCGGCTGATGCCGAACGAGATCGTCACCAGGGCCATCGACGCGGTCTGCGCCGGGGACCATCTGACCGCCGATCATGCCTCGGCGGTCCTCGCGGAGATCATGGAAGGCCGCGCCGAGCCGATCCAGACCGGTGCCTTCCTGATCGCGCTGCGCGCCAAGGGGGAGACAGTGCCGGAGCTGGTCGGCCTGGCGCGGACGATGCGCTCGCTGGCCAGCCACGTCGAGACCGAGCGGGTCGAGCTCGTCGACACCGCGGGCACCGGCGGCGGCCCCTCGACCTTCAACGTCTCGACCACGGCGGCGCTGGTGGCGGCGGGGGCCGGCTGCGCGGTGGCCAAGCACGGCAACCGCTCCTACACCAGCAAGTGCGGCTCGGCCGACCTGCTGCAGGCGCTCGGGGTCAACATCGACCTCGACCCCGACGCGGTCGCCCGCTGCATCGAGGAGATCGGCTTCGGCTTCATGTTCGCTCCCCGCCACCACGCGGCGATGGCCCACGTCGTGCCGGCCCGCAAAGCCCTCGGTGTGCGGACGATCTTCAACTTCCTCGGAGCGCTGACCAATCCGGCGGGCGCCGAGCGTCAGTTGCTGGGCGTTGCCGATCGCCACTACCAGGAGACGATCGCCGAGGCGCTGTTGGCGCTGGGAAGCGTGCGGGCAATGGTCGTCTCGGCCGAGGACGGCCTCGACGAGCTCTCGCTCTCCTCTCCCACACGGGTGATCGAGGTCGCCGAAGGCGGCACCGAAGAGTGGTTTGTCGAGCCCGCTGAGCTCGGCCTTCCCGCCGCCGGCCTGGAGCAGGTCGCGGGCGGCACGCCGGAGGAGAACGCCGCCGCCGCTCGCGCCGTGCTCGCGGGCGAGGAGGGGCCTCGCCGCGACCTCGTCGTGCTCAACGCCGGCGCGGCGATCTACGTCGGCGGGGCGGCGGCAAGCCTGGGCGAGGGAGTCGAGAAAGCGGCCTCGTCGATCGATGCGGGCCAGGCGCGTGAGGTGCTTGAGCGGCTTGTTGCGACGACAGCAGAGCTCGGCGACTAGGCTTCTGGTTGTCTAGTGAGCATGATCGAGCAGCTCATCTCAGGGGCGCGCGAGGGCGTGGAGGAGCGCCGCCGGCGAATTCCCCAACCCGACCTCGAGTCCCAGCTGCCCGGACGCGGCGAGGATCGCCCCTTCAGCGAGGCTCTCGTGCGGCCGGGCCTCTCGCTGATCGCTGAGTTCAAGCGCCGCTCGCCGAGCGCCGGCGAGATCGCCAGCCCCCAGATCGCCGATCAGGTCGGCGCCTATGAACGGGGCGGTGCCGCCGCCCTCTCCGTGCTCACCGACGAACGCCACTTCGGCGGCTCGCTGGAGGACCTGCGCGCCGCCCGCGCGGCCTGCGACCTGCCAATTCTGCGCAAGGACTTCATCGTCGACCCCTACCAGCTCTACGAGGCGGCGGTCAACGGCGCCGACGCCGTGCTGCTGATCGTCCGCGCCCTTAACGACAGGGAGCTGAGGGCGATGTATGCGGAGGCGCGCGGGCTCGACCTGGACTGCCTGGTCGAGGTGCACGACGCCGAGGAGCTGGAGCGGGCGCTGGAAACCGATGCCGACGTGATCGGGATCAACAACAGGGACCTGGGCGAGGGCACCGTCGACGTCTCCACCCTCTACGAGCTGATGCCCGATGTGCCGGCCGGCAAGACCGTCGTCGCCGAGAGCGGCATCTCGCAGCGAGCGGAGTTGGAGGAGCTGGAGCGGGTCGGGGTCGACGCCGTCCTGATCGGAGGGGCGTTGATGACGGCTGCCGACCCGGAGGCGAAGGCGCGCGAGCTGACCGGGGGCGACGACGGCACGCGCGAACATCAGCTGCCCTGAGCGAGGATTTAGGAATCGTTTGGCGTTCGTTTAGGCGGCGCTGAGAAACGGCCCCCACCATGGGGGCCATGCGGAGAGCGAGACGCTTCTTTGGTTCCTCCTTCGGCTCGGCGCTGATCGGCGGGGTTGTCGTCGGGCTCTTCGGCTGGCTGGCGATCGCCGCTGGCTGGATCGAGGCCCAGGAGAGCTCGACCGCCACCACCGCGCCGCTGACGGCACCGGTGGTCGATCGAGAAGACGGGGCCAACGTCGTCAACCAGATCTATCGCCGCGACGGCCAGGGCGTCGCCTTCATCGAAGCCGACCAGCCGGCGGAAGCCTCGCCATTCAACCCCTTTGGGGCGCCCGAAGGAGGTGGCACGGCGACCGGCTCCGGTTTCGTCATCGATGCCGAGGGCCACGTCCTCACCAACAACCATGTGGTCGAAGGCGGCAACGGGATCGAGGTCAAGCTCGGCTCTTCGGATATTGCATATCCAGCCGAGATCGTCGGTACGGATCCGGCCACCGATCTCGCTCTGCTCGAGGTCGATGCCCCCACCGATCAGCTGCACCCGCTCTCGCTCGGAGACTCCTCCAAGCTCGAGGTGGGCGATCCCGTTGTCGCGATCGGCAATCCCTTCGGGCTCGACCGGACGGTGACCAGCGGCATCGTCTCCGCCCTGCAGCGCCAGATCCAGGCCCCCAACGGCTTCTCCATCTCCCACGTGATCCAGACCGACGCGGCGATCAATCCCGGCAACTCCGGCGGCCCGCTGATCGACGCGGCGGGCAATGTCGTCGGCATCAACTCACAGATCGAGACCGGCGGTGCGGGCAACGGCAATGTCGGCATCGGCTTTGCGATCCCGATCAACACGGCGCGCGACGTGATCCGCCAGCTGCAGGCCAACGGCGAGGTCAAGCATGCCTACCTCGGCATCAGCGGCGGCGACATCACAGCCGACCTTGCGCGGGCAATCAACCTGCCGGTGAAGCGGGGCGTCCTCGTCCAGGAGGTGATCGAGGACGGCCCCGCCGACAAGGCGGGCATCGAGGGCGGCACGACCGGGGCGACGATCGATGGAGCCAGCGTCAGCCTCGGCGGCGACATCATCACCGAGCTCGACGGCAAGGCAATCTCCTCCATGGACGAAATCATCGCCGCCGTTGACAGCGCCGATCCGGGCGACAAGTTGGACCTCACCGTGCTGAAGGAAGGATCGCAGCGGGAGATAACCGTCACGCTCGGTACCCGCCCGAACTCGGCCCCGTAGGCGGGAAGGGGGACCCCTCCGAACGGCTTGTACTTCTCCGGCAATTCGATCGCGGCCAGCCGACCACGATCCACCGGAGCAAGTTGAGTGAGGAGGGGTCCCCCTTGCCGTACCCTGGGTCCATGCGGGTGAAGATTTGTGGAGTCACGAATTTGGATGACGCGGCAGAGGCCGTGCGCTTGGGCGCTTGGGCTGTCGGGCTGATCCATTTTGAGGAGAGTCCAAGGCACTGCGAGGCGGCGGAGGCGGTTCGGATTGGGGCTGCTTTCAGGCGCAAGTGCGAGGTTGTCGGGGTCTTCGTCAACGCTGAGCTGGAGGAGATCGACCGGGCGGTAGAGAATGCCGGCTTGACGATGGTCCAGCTGAACGGCGAAGAGGGCGCCTCCTTCTGCGGTGAGACGGCGCGGCGGACAGGGGTCAAGGTGATCAAGGCGGTCCATGTCGCCAGCGCGGCCGACATCCATGCCGCGGAGGCCTTTCGCACCGACTATCACCTCTTCGACAGGCGCGGCAAGGGCCTCTGGGGAGGGACCGGCAAAAGCTTCGACTGGGAGCTGCTGCGCGAGCGCCGCTCCCAGATCCCGGCGATCCTCGCCGGCGGCCTGCGGCCGGACAACGTCGCCGAGGCGATCTCGATTGCCCATCCTCACGCCGTCGACGTCGCCAGCGGCGTCGAGGCCGAGCCGGGGCGCAAGGACCACGCGGCGATGGCCGCCTTCTTCGAGGCCGCAAAGACGGCCGGCGTCCCCTCGGCATGAGCGCGGTCGAGGAGCGCTTCGGGCCCTATGGAGGCCGCTATGTCCCTGAGACGCTGATCGTCGCCCTCGACGAGCTGGCCGCCGCTTGGGGGGAGGCCCGCGAGGACGCTGAGTTCGGTGAGCGCCTGCGCCTCCTGCACCGCGACTTCATCGGCCGCCCGACGCCGCTCTACCTGGCCGAGGGTCTTTCGGAGCGGGCGGGCCGCACCGTCTACCTGAAGCGGGAGGACCTGGCCCATACCGGCGCCCACAAGATCAACAATGCGGTTGGGCAGTGCCTGCTGGCCCAGCGGATGGGCAAGCCGCGGGTGATCGCTGAGACCGGGGCCGGGCAGCACGGCGTGGCGACGGCGACGGCCTGCGCCTTGCTGGGCCTCGAATGCGTCGTCTACATGGGCAACGAGGACATCCGCCGCCAGCGTCCCAACGTCGAGCGGATGGGCTTGCTGGGCGCCGAGGTCGTGGCTGTGGACGCCGGCGCGATGACGCTCAAGGAGGCGGTCAGCGCGGCGATCCGCGACTGGGTCGCAAACGTCGGCACGACCCATTACGTGATCGGCTCCGCCGTCGGCCCCGCGCCCTTCCCGGCGCTGGTCCGCGACCTGCAGCGCGTGATCGGCGACGAGGCCCGCGAGCAGGCTCTGGCCGCAACCGGCGTATTGCCGGCGCGGGTGATCGCCTGCGTCGGCGGCGGCTCCAACTCGATCGGCATCTTCACTCCCTTCATCGAGGACGAGGAAGTGGCCCTGATCGGGGTCGAGGCGGCGGGGGAGGGGCTCGACAGCGGCCGCCATGGGGCCTCCCTGCAAGCCGGCCGCACCGGCGTCCTGCATGGCTCGCTCTCCTCGGTGATCGCCGATGAGGAAGGGCAGATCCTCGAGGCCCACTCGGTATCGGCGGGGCTCGACTATCCGGGGGTCGGCCCCGAGCACGCCCATCTGCGCGACACCGGCCGCGCCACCTACACCGCGGTCACCGACGCGGCGGCTCTCGCCGCCTTCGAGCAGCTGGCACGGCTGGAGGGGATCATTCCCGCCCTCGAGTCCTCGCACGCGATCGCCTGGCTGCTGGAGAACGGCGGCGGCGAGGGCTATGACGTGGTCTGCCTCTCAGGGCGGGGCGACAAGGACCTGGCCGAGGTGATGGAGCAGACCGCTGGGGGAGTCGGGGATGAGACTTCGGAATAGGGGAGTCGGGGGATGACTCTGTCGAGCAACGGCGGGGAGGCTCGTCAGAGTCATCCCCCGACTCCCTCGGTTACGCATCCCGACTCCCCAGCGGTTAGTGGGGGGGAGCTGATAGCTCGTGCTTTTCAGCTGGCGGGTGGGGAGGGCCGGGCGGCGCTGATGCCTTACATGGTGGCCGGCTTCCCCGACCACGAGGCCTCGCTCGCGGTTGCCTCCGCATACGTGGATTCGGGCGCCGACCTGATCGAGCTCGGCATTCCCTATTCGGACCCTCTGGCCGACGGCCCGACGATCCATGCCGCCGCCACCGCGGCGCTGGCCAGGGGCGCGACTCTCAGCTCCGCCCTCGAGGTCTGCCGCTCGGTGTCCGACCGGGTCCCGGTCGTGGTCATGGTCTACGCCAACATGGTCCTGGCGCAGGGCGGCGCGGCGGAGTTCGCCCGCCTCGCGGCCGCCGCCGGCGCCGCCGGCGCGATCGTTCCCGACCTACCGCTGGAGGAGGCCGTCGAGGTGCGCGACGCCTTTGGCAAGGCGGGGCTGGCGCTGGTGCCCTTGGTCGCCCCGACGACTCCCACCGAGCGCCGCACCAGGATCTGCGCGGCCGCCCAGGGTTTCGTCTACGTCGTCTCCACCGTCGGCACTACCGGCGAGCGCGACGAGGTGCCGGCCGAGCTTGCCGACCTGGTGGCGAGGACCAAGGCGATGGCCGAGGTGCCGGTCGCGGTCGGCTTTGGGATCGGGACGCCGCGGCAGGCTGCCGAGGTGGGGGAGATAGCCGACGGGGTGATCATCGGCAGCCGCCTCGTTCGCGCCGTCGCCGAAGCTCCTTCCGCCGCCGCTGCCGCCGCTGCCGTCGCCGGCTTCCTCGGCGAAACGCGCATCGCCCTGGACAGCTAGGATCCGCGCCGCATGGGACTGGTTGTCAGCTTCTTTCTGGCGCTCGCCGCGATGACGGTTTCCTACGCCTTCGGCCAGGGCGGCCCGGTGGCGGGCCTCGTTTTCTTCACCGTGCTCTTCATCGGCGCCGTGCTTCGCGTCGTGCAGCCCAAGGCGTAGCTCCCCTCACGCCTCGCCCGGCGCGGTTTAAGCGCGCGTCGCGATCACCTGCAGGTACTCGGGCTTCAGCACCAGGGCGTCTTCGCCGGCCGTGTTGTATTCGTCGAGAAAGGCACGCAGGTCGCTCTCCAGGGCCTCTTCTCCCTCCGGCCCCACCCGCTCGAAGGCCATCTTCGTAGGGCCGAAATAGGTGCGGAAGAAATCGAGGTAATGATCGGCGGAGCGGAACGGCTGGCGCGAGATGCGACGCTCGACGTGCAGCTCGGTGATCTGATCGCCGAAGAGCTCCTGCAGGCGATCCTCGGTTCCCCACAGCAGCGGCGAGCTGACGCCTGGAGGCGGTGGCGCGTGCTTGGCGATCGTCATGAACATCTTGCCGACGCCTCCGTCAGGCACCCAGTTGGCCATCCCGATGCGCCCACCCGGCTTGCAGACCCGCAGCAGCTCGGCCGCCGTCTTCTCGTGCTCGGGGGCGAACATGGCGCCGAAGATCGACATCACGACATCGAACTCGCCGTCCTCGAAGGGAAGCTCGGCGGCGTCCCCCTCGACGAACTCGACATCGAGGCGCTCGGCGGCAGCGCGCTCGCGGCCGCGCTCGAGCAGCGCGGGGACGAAGTCGATGCCGACGGTGTTGCCCCAGGCCCGGCGGGCGGCGGCGAGGGCGCCGTTGCCGCTACCGCAGGCGACATCCAGCACGCGCTCATCGGGGATGATGTCCAGCGCTTCGGAGAGCTCCTCGGCAACCATCTGCACGATGCCGGCGACCATCGCGAAGTCACCTTCCGACCAGGTCTTCTGTTGAGCCTGCTTGACCGCTCCGAGATCGAGTTGCTCGTTCATGCCCACTCCCTTCGACGTTTGCGCGAACCTATCGCCTCGCGCCGATCTCGACGGCTCTAAGCTCACGTGTATGCGGATCGGAGTGCTCACCGGTGGAGGAGATTGCCCCGGGCTGAACGCCGTAATACGGGCAATCGTCCGTAAGGGAACCGAAGGGGGCGGGCATGACTTCGTTGGCTATCGCGACGGTTGGCGGGGACCGCTGGAGAACGACAGCCAGCCGCTCGGCGTGCCGGAGGTGCGCGGCATCCTGCCCCGCGGCGGCACGATCCTCGGCTCCTCGCGGACCAATCCCTTCAAGGAGGATCGAGGCCCGGAGCGGATCGCCGAGAACCTTGCGGCGGCCGGAGTCGACGGCCTGATCGCGATCGGCGGCGAGGACACGCTCGGCGCCGCATCCCGCCTGCACAGCGAGCACGATCTGCCGATCGTCGGCGTGCCGAAGACGATCGACAACGATCTCAGCGCGACCGATTACACCTTCGGCTTCGACACCGCCGTCAACATCGCGATGGAGGCGATCGACCGCCTTCACACCACCGCCGGCAGCCATCACCGAGTCCTGATCGCCGAGGTGATGGGCCGCCATGCGGGTTGGATCGCTTTTCACGCCGGCCTCGCCGGCGGCGCCAACGTGATCCTCATTCCTGAGCTGCCCTTCGACATCGAGCAGGTCTGCGAATTCGTCGGGCGCCGCTTCGAAGAGCCAGTTCGCCCCGATCGTCGTCGTCGCCGAGGGGGCGCAGCCCCAGGGCGGGATGGCCGAGACGCAGGACGACAAGCTGGACGCCTTCGGCCATGTCCGCCTCGGCGGCGTTGCCCACTGGCTGGAGGGAGAGATCGAGCGCCGCACCGGCAAGGAGGCACGGGCGACCGTGCTCGGACATGTGCAGCGTGGAGGCACGCCGACGGCCTTCGATCGGGTGCTGGCAACCCGCTTTGGCCTGCACGCGATCGACGCCGTCGACGCGGGTCGCTGGGGCACCATGACCGCCCTGCGCGGCACCGAGATCAAGCTGGTGGCCCTGAGCGAGGCGATCGCGGAGCTGAAGACGGTTCCGGAGTCGCTTTATTCGGAGGCTGAGGTCTTCTTTGGCTAGCGGGGGAGGGGGACGGGCATCCCTCTCCTCTGACAAGTGCCGCGCTAATGAGCGCGGCACTTTGAGTATCCGCCAGTGGAGAGGGATGCCCGTCCCCATCTGCGCGCTGGAAAGGACAGCTCGTGGGCTGCCGAAGCATGCTGCTCTGGCTGCGGTAGCGGTCATTTTGCTGGTTGCCGGGGGGTGTGGGGGGGACGAAGGGGTTGCTGAGGGGGCGGCTGTCAGTGCTTATGTCGATGCAACGCTTTGTGGGGAGGCGAAGGGGGAGCTGGATCGGAGTGGGGGAGGGACGGAGGAGATCCGCGTCCGGGTCGTCTGCCTGGCGAGTGGGCGCCAGGGAAGCAAGCTCGACCTCGCCGCAATCGGCGCCAATGCCCGCCGGGCAAGCGAGGATTCCACCGCGGTTGCCTACATCGAGGCCCCCAACCCCGCCGCCGCCCGCTTCTCTCATTCGCTGCTCGAATCGGCCGGAATCCCCATCATCACCAGTGAGTCGGGAGCAACCGCAATGACCCGCCTCCTCGACGCAATCCAAAAAGCCGACCCAAACTCGCTGCGCGACTCAGTACTCGACGCCCTGCAGTAAACGATTGGGGGGCAGGGAGCCCCCCTGCCGTCCCTGCGACCGCTAGAGCAGGTCGTCGAGGGCGTCGGCCAGCTGCGGATGCTGGAACCGGTAGCCGAGGTCGAGGGCCCGCCGGGGGATCACGCGCTGCCCGCCTCTGAGTACGGCGCCGAACTCGCCGCCGAACATGAGGTCGAGGGCGAAGCCGGGAACGGGGAGGACCGCCGGCTTGCCCAGGGCTCGGCCGAGCGCCTTCGACAGCTCGCGGTTGGTGACCGGGTTGGGCGCCGTGGAGTTGACGACGCCGCTCACCTTCTCGTTCTCCAGCGCCCAGAGCAGGATCCCCAGCTCGTCCTCGATGTGGATCCAAGACATGTATTGATCGCCTCCCGCGAGGGGGCCGCCGACGCCGAGCTTGAACGGCCTCAGCAGCTGTTTCAGCATGCCGCCGCTGGGGTCGAGGACGTGGCCGGTGCGGACGACGACGAGACGCACGCCCGTGCTCTCCACTTCGCGCGCCGCGCTCTCCCACTCGCGCACCACCTCGGCGTCGAACCCCTCCCCCGAGGGGGTGGACTCGTCGACGAGCGCTTCTCCCCGGTCGCCGTAGAAGCCGATCGCCGACTGGTTGACCAGCACCTTCGGCCTGCGCTCCAGGCCGGCGATCGCCTGCACGAGGTTGTGGGTGCCGGTTCTGCGGCTCTCCATGATCCGACGTTTGGCCTCGTCGGTCCAGCGCTGGTCGATCTTCTCGCCCAGCAGGTTGACGACGCCGTCGACTCCCTCAAAGGCCTCCGCGGCCGGTCGTTCCAGGGTCGGCTCCCACGCATGCCAGGTGACGCTGGGGTTGGTGCTCCGTGCCCGCTGCGGGTCTCGGGTCAGCCCCACCACGGTGTCGCCCCGGACCAGCAGCGAGTCACAGAGAGCGGATCCGATGAAGCCGCTGGCGCCGGTGACGAGGACCTTCACGGCTTCAAGCGGTCTCCACCGTGGAGAAGGTCCCGGTTTCCTCGTTGAAGCGGGCAATCCCCTCGCGCTTTGCCTCCTCGACCACCGCCGCCGCGACCTTGGGTGCGACCTCGCGGTTGAAGACGCTGGGGATGATGTAGTCCTCGGCAAGGTCCTCGTCGGTGACCACTTCGGCGATCCCCTTGGCGGCCGCCAGCTTCATCTCCTCGGTGATCCGCGGCGCGCCGGCATCGAGGGCGCCGCGGAAGATCCCAGGGAAGCAGAGGACGTTGTTGATCTGGTTGGGGTAGTCGGAGCGCCCGGTGGCCATGATCCGAACGTGGGGAGCGGCCTCCTCGGGCATCACCTCGGGGTTCGGGTTCGCCATCGCAAAGACGATCGGGTCGTCGTTCATCCTGCCGAGCGACTCAGCGGAGATCGTCCCCGGTCCCGAGAGCCCGATGAAGAGGTCCATTCCCTCGATCACGTCGATGGGCTGGCCGCCGAGCTTGTCGGGATTGGAGATCTCCGCGTACCAGCGTTTGATCCCGCTCATCTCACCCGATTGGTAATCCTCGCGCTCGGTTGAGAGAGCGCCCTGACGGTCGCAGCCGACCACGTGGGTTACACCTGAGGCGAGCATCATCTTCGTCACCGCTACCCCGGCTGCGCCAAGGCCAACCACGAGCACCCGCAGCTCCTCGATCGGCTTGCCGACGATCTTCAGCGCGTTGAAGAGCGCCGCCATGGTGACGACCGCGGTGCCGTGCTGGTCGTCGTGGAAGACGGGGATGTCGATCGACTCCTTGAGCCGATCCTCGATCTCGAAGCAGCGGGGGGCGGAGATGTCCTCCAGATTGATGCCGCCGAAGGTGGGGGCGATCAGCTCCACGGTGCGCACGATCTCGTCGGGGTCCTGGGTGTCGAGGCAGATCGGGAAGGCGTCGACCTGGGCGAACTCCTTGAACAGCATGCACTTGCCCTCCATCACGGGCATCGCCGCCTCGGGCCCGATATTGCCCAGGCCCAGCACCGCGCTGCCGTCGGAGACGACGGCGACGGTGTTCTTCTTGATCGTGTACTCGAAGGCCTTGGCGCGGTCCTGATGGATGTCCTCGCAGACACGGGCAACGCCCGGGGTGTAGGCCATCGAGAGGTCGTCGCGCGTCTTCAGCGGGTACTTGTTCTCGATCGAGATCTTGCCGCCCCGATGCATCTGCATCGTGCGGTCGACGTAGTCGAGGACCTTGGCACCCCGCGTCGAGCCGATCCCGCGCAGGATCCGCTCCCAGTGTTCGCGGTCCTGGGCGTCGATCGTGAACTCGCGCACCCGCTTGCCTTCGCTGCCCGCTCCCGGCACCAGGTCGACGCCCTGCAGCTGCCCGCCGGCCTCGGCGATCACAGCGGTGAGTTTCCCCAGCGGCTCCTGCCGGGCGTCGAGCTCGACCCGGATCGTGACGCTGTATTGGGCACTGACCGCCATGGGCGGCTATCGAATCAGATTCGGCGCCTATGCCTGCTCGCGCCTATGATCGCCTGCGATGGCGGCGGCGGCACTGGCCCTATACGGCGTCTACTTCGCGCTCAGCTTCGGGGTGCGGATCGCCCTCCAGCTGCGACGTACGGGCTCGACGGGAGTGCGCGGCCTCGCCCGAGGCGCCGGTCCGCTCGAGTGGCTTGCCGGCGCCCTCTTCATCGCCGCCCTGGCGATGGGCGTCGCGGCGCCTGTGCTGGCGCTGCTCGATGTCCTCGAGCCGATCCCCGCCCTTGACGGAGTTGTTGGCCACGTGATCGGCATCGGCCTCGCGGTGGCGGGGATCGCTCTCACTTTCGGCGCTCAGCTGGCGATGGGGGATGCCTGGCGGATCGGCGTCGACTCCGAGGAGCGGACAGAGCTGGTCACCGGCGGCCCGTTCGGGCTGGTCCGCAATCCGATCTACAGCGCGATGCTGCCGACCGTTCTCGGCCTTGCCCTGATGGTCCCGAGCGTGCTCGCGCTCGCCGGCTTCGTCGTTCTCGTCCTCGGGTTGGAGCTGCAGGTGAGGGTTGTCGAGGAGCCCTACCTGCTGCGAGCTCACGGCAACGCGTACGCCGACTACGCCACTCACGTCGGACGCTTCGTTCCCGGCGTCGGACGCTCGCACGGTGTTTGAGGCGGGCAGAGCCGGAAGGGGGCGCGGCGATGGCCTTCGATGAAGCCCTCGCGGCGCGCGTGCGCGAGCTGCTCGCACCGCGGGCGGAGTTGAGCGAGCGCAAGATGTTCGGCGGCATCGCCTTCATGATCGGCGGCCACATGGCGGTCGGCGTGATCGACGACGAGCTGATGGTGCGGCTCGACCCCGCCGACGCGGAGCAGGCGCTCGGCGAGCCGCACACCCGGCCGATGGATTTCACCGGCCGGCCGATGAAGGGAATGATCTTCGTCGACTCCGATGGGACCGCCGCCGACGAGCAGCTCTCCAGCTGGGTCGAAGCGGGCGCCTCCTTTGCCGCCTCGCTGCCGCCAAAGCCAAAGCCCTGAACGGCACGACGGCGAGAAAGCGCCCGGCGGCGTCTTAGAGTGGGCATCGATGACCTCCGCGAAGACGGACAAGCCCGAGCTGTTCCTGATCGACGGCAACAGCCTTGCCTACAGGGCCTTCTTTGCCCTGCCGGAGTCGATAGCCACCTCCGACGGCCGGCCGACGAACGCGATCTACGGCCTCGCTTCGATGCTGGCGAAAATCGTCACCGAGCACCGGCCGGCTGGGGTCGTCACGGCCTGGGACGCGGGGATGTCGGGCAGGGAGGTCACCTACGACCTCTACAAGGCGCAGCGCCCCCCGAGACCGGACCTGCTGCGTGAGCAGTGGCCCCACCTGATGCCCCTGGTCGAAGCCTTCGGCTACACGAACGTCAAGATCAAGGGCTACGAGGCCGACGACGTGATCGGCACGCTTGCCCACCGCGCGCGCGAGCAGGGGATCCCGGTGATGATCGTCTCCGGAGACCGCGACGTCTACCAGCTGGTGGGCGAGGGGATCCGGGTCATGACCACCTCGCGCGGGGTCACCGACACCAAAATCTATGACCGCGAGGGCGTGATCGAGCGCTACGGGGTGCCGCCCGAGCTGGTCACCGACCTGATCGGGCTGAAAGGCGATACCTCCGACAACATCCCGGGGATCCCGGGGATCGGCGAGAAGACCGCCGCCCAGCTGCTGCAGGAGTTCGGTTCCCTAGAGGCGGTGCTCTCCAACGTCGACATGGTCTCCGGCGCGAAACGCAAGCAGAACCTGATCGAGCATGCCGAGGACGCCCGCCTCTCCAAACAGCTGGCGACGCTCCTCTGCGACATCGACATCGGCATCGACCTCGGCGAGGCCATGGAGGCGGAACCCGATCGGGGGGCGCTGCGCGAGTTCATGCGCGAGTTCGAGCTGCGCGCCGTGATGGAGCGCCTTGAAGCCGAGCTTCCCGAGGACGACGCGGTGCCGGGCCACAGCGTTGCCACGGAGGTCAGCTTCGAGGTCGTGGAGGGGACCCCGGCGGATCTCGGCCAGGGGCCGCTGGCCCTTGCCCTGGAAGGTGACGAATGGGCGGCGGCCGAAGGGTCAAAGGTGCTCACCGGCACGGCGGCCGCGGAGGATCTGGCCAAGGCGGCGGCAGGACGCCCCCTCGTCGCCCACGACGCCAAGTCTCTGGGAGGAGGCCGCCACGGCCTGCTTGCCGCCGCCGAGGCCGCGGGAGTGGAGCTCGAGCTGGCGCACGACACGATGCTGGCCGCCTACCTGCTGGAGCCGCAGCGCCGCGACTATGCCCTGGCCGAGCTGCTGGCCGACGCCGGCATCGGCATCGCCGGCGCCGATGCCAAGGACAAGGAGACCGACGATGGGCAGCTCAGCCTGGAGGACGCCCAGGAGCCCGATGCCAACCTTGCCGAGGAGGCGCGCTTGGTCGCGGCCCTGGCGGAGGCCCAGCGCCCGCGGCTCGCCAAAGCCGAGCTGGAGTCCCTGTTGGGCGACGTCGAGCTGCCGCTCGTGCACGTCCTTGCGGCGATGGAGCACGTGGGACTGAAGCTCGACGCGGAGCGCCTGGCCGAGGTCGGGGCCGGCTTTGGCAAGCAGATCGCGGAGCTGGAGAAGGAGATATTCAAGCTGGCCGACGGCGAGTTCACGATCGGCTCGCCGCAGCAGGTCGGCCAGATCCTCTTCGAGAAGCTGGGCCTGACTCGCAAGCGCCGCGGCAAAACCGGCTTCTCGACCGACGCGCGGGTTCTGGCCCAGATTCGCGACGAGCATCCGATCGTCGAGAAAATCGAGACATGGCGTGAGCTGAGCAAGCTCAAGAGCACCTACCTCGACACCCTGCCGGAGCTGATCGACCCCGAGACCGGCCGCGTCCACACGACCTTCAATCAGGCGGCCACGACCACCGGCCGTCTCTCCAGCACCAATCCCAACCTTCAAAACATCCCCATCCGCACTGAGATCGGCCGGCCGGTTCGCGCCTGCTTCGTGGCCGAGAAGGGCCAGCGCCTGCTCTCGGCCGACTACAGCCAGGTCGAGCTGCGGGTCCTCGCGCACATCGCCGAGGAGGAGGTGCTGAAGGAGATCTTCCGCGCCGGCGACGACGTCCATGCCGCGACCGCGGCCGAGGTCTTCGAGATCTCACGCGAGGACGTCGATGTCGGCCAGCGCTCGAAGGCGAAGATGGTCAACTTCGGCATCGTCTACGGGCTGACGGGGTTCGGCCTCGCCGACCGGCTCAACATCCCGCGCAAAGAGGCGGAGGAATTCGTCGCTCGCTACCTGGAGCGCTTCCCCGCCGTGCGAGCGTTCCGCGAGCAGGTCATCGAGCGTGCCCAGGAGGAGGGCTATGTGTCGACCCTGATGGGCCGCCGCCGGCCGATCCCGGAGCTGCGTTCCGGCAATCCGAATACCCGCCGCCTCGGGGAGCGGCTCGCCGTCAACACGGTGATCCAGGGCACCGCGGCCGACATCATCAAGGTGGCGATGGTCAACTGCCATCGCGCCGTGCGAACGGCGGGGATGAAGACGCGGCTCGTGCTTCAGATCCACGACGAGCTGCTGTTCGAGGGCCCACCGGCGGAGATGGAGCAGGCGACCGAGCTGGTGGGGCGCGAGATGTGCGCCGCCTATCCACTCGAGCCGCCGCTCGAGGTCGACATCGGCGTCGGCAAAGACTGGCTCGATACGAAGTAGGTTTTCGGCCCCGGCTGGCCGGAGACCGGTAGGCGCTCGGCTACGAACCCGAGCCGGAGCTGCTCGGTCGTCCTCTCGGGGTTACTGATATGACAGCAAGGCGGTTCACCCGGCCTTCGACGGCGGCGGTTTACCGCATCCGATCGATATTTATGGAACACGCCCGCCCGTTGAAAATCACGCTCTGTGCCGGTCGCGGCCATGGATAGAGGCCTCGCCGTTCTCCTCACCGCCGTCGCCGGGGGATTGATCGCCCTGCAGGCGCCGATCAACGCCCATCTGGGCAAGGCGACCGGCAGCCTTGCCGCAGCCTTGGTCTCCTTTGTCATCGGCACGATCGCGCTGGCGGCGATCGTCGTCTTCAGTGGCCAGGCGGCCGGCCTCGGCTCGACCTTCGACGTCAGTTGGTACTACCTGATCGGCGGGCTCCTCGGGGCGATCTACGTAACCAATGCGCTGATCGCGGTGGCGGCGATCGGGGCAGGGGGCGTTGCGGCGGCGACGATCACGGGCCAGCTCGTGGCCTCGGTCGCGATCGACCGGCTCGGCTTATTCGGCCTCGACGAGGTCCCTCTCGACCCGCAGCGGCTGGTCGGCGTCGGGCTTCTGCTGGTCGGCACCCTGCTCATCGTCCGTTGAAAGAGCGAACTCGGGCGAGGCGATCCGCAGGTAATGGTCGAAGGACCAGTCGATGAAGCGCTTGGCGCCGAAGAGCCGAATCATCGGCCCCAGCAAACGCGGCGGGACCCTGGGAATCCAGCGCTGCACACGAAGCATCCAGCGGAACTTCCACTCATGGGAGTCGTTGAACTCCGCGTAGCGGGCAGCCGCTTCCTCGCGACCCTGCCGTCCCGCGACCACCCCTCTCAGCTCCCGGCCCAGCGCCACTCCGAAGTAGAGGGCGGTCCTGATGCCCTCGGCGGTGAGCGGCAGGCAGTGGCCGGCGGAGTCGCCGGCGAAGAAGACGCCGCCCTCGGTGGCGCGGCGCAGCTTGTGGGGGATCCAGTTGCCCTGGTAGCGAACCCTGTCTTGGCCCAGATCCTCGGCCAGCAGCTCTGTGGTCTCGCGAACGTGAAAGCGGGGGTCGAAGGAGCCGACGCCGATGCGCAGCTCGTCGCCGGCGGGGAAGGACCAGCCGTATCCGGCGGGCACGTAGCGGCGATCGATCCAGACCTCGAGGTCGTCGCCCTGGCCGTCGGGGTGGACCTCCAGCCCCCGTGAGAGCGGCGCATCGGGGGGCTGGTAGCCATCGCCGTTCGCCAGCATGCGCCGCCAGCCGAGCGCGTCGACGACGAGCGGGGCGGCGAGCACTCCGCGGTCGGTGTCGACGGCGATCGTGCCGTCGCCGTTTGCCGGCCGCGCCCGTCCGTTGACCTTCGCGGTCTCGAAGACGGCGTCGCAATCGCGCCAGAGCAGCTGGCAGAGCTCCCGGTAGTCGAAGGTCGAGAAGGTCCAGGGCAGCTGGTAGCGAGAGCTGCCATGGGGGGTGTGCATCAGCAGCGAGTCGAAGCGCTGGCGCTCCGCGTCCATCAGGTCCATGGCGCGCAGCCAGTCGGTCGGGATGCCGCAGGCGGAGGTCTGCCGCTCGCCGATCTCGTAGCGGTCGACGATCATCACCTTGGCGCCCGAGCCGGCCAGCTCGCGGGCAATTGCGAGCCCGGCGAAGCTGGCGCCGCAGATCAGCACGTCGTAGGTCCCGTCCAGCGGAGTTCGCTCGTCGCCGCGTTTCGTTGCGCGTACCGGCATTCGGTCGCAGCGTACCGACCGCATGATGAAGCGGAGGAGGTGGCCGGAATCTTTCTGCCATTATTCGCCGCCGTGTCAACGACCGACACATTGACCGCCCCTGCGCCGACCGGCACGCCTGTTGACGGCTCGAATGGCCTTCTCGTAGAGATCGAAGGCAAGATCGTGCCTAATTACGCGGCGACGATGGTCTCCTTCGAGGAGGGCGACGTCGTCAACGGCAAGGTCGTGCGCATCGACAAAGACGAGGTCCTGGTCGACATCGGCTACAAGTCGGAGGGCGTCATCCCCTCGACCGAGCTCTCGATTCGCAAGTCCGTCAATCCGGATGAAGAGGTCGAGCTGGGCGAGGAGATCGATGCCCTCGTCCTCACCAAAGAGGATGCCGAGGGCCGGCTGATCCTCTCCAAGAAGCGAGCCCGCTTCGAGAAGGCGTGGCGACGCATCGAGGCGGCGGCGGAGTCGGGCGAACCGGTGGAAGGCAGCGTGATCGAGGTCGTCAAGGGCGGCCTCATCCTCGACCTCGGAGTGCGCGGCTTCCTGCCCGCTTCGCTGGTCGACATCCGCCGCGTCCACAACCTCGACGAGTTCATGAGCGAGACTCTCGAATGCAAAGTGATCGAGCTCAACCGCAGCCGCAACAACGTCGTCCTATCGCGACGGGCGGTGCTCGAGGAAGAGCGCAAGGAGGTCCGTGAGCAGATCCTCGGCCGCCTCGCCCCGGGCCAGGTCGTCGAGGGGAAGATCTCCAACATCGTCGACTTCGGCGCCTTCGTCGACCTCGACGGGATCGACGGCCTGATCCATATCTCCGAGCTTTCCTGGAGCCACGTCAACCATCCCTCCGAGGTGGTTGCGATCGGCGACACCGTGCGGATCAAAGTGCTCGACATCGACCGCGACCGCCAGCGCATCTCCCTCGGCCTCAAGCAGACGCAGGAGGACCCGTGGCAGCGGGTCGTCAGCACCCACCGCCCCGGCGACGTGCTCGAGGGAGAGGTGACCAAGGTCGTCGCCTTCGGCGCCTTCGTCGAGATCCTCCCCGGCGTCGAGGGCCTGGTTCACATTTCCGAGCTTGCCGACCACCACGTCGAGAACCCCAGCGAGGTGGTTGAGCCGGGAACGACTCTCAACGTCAAGATCCTCGAGATCGACGAGGAGCGCCGCCGCCTCTCGCTCAGCATCAAGCGGGTCGAGGGCCAGAACATGCCGATGGGGGACCTTGGCGAGCAGATTGCCGAGGCTGAGGGCTCAGACGACTCGGCTGCGGGTCCTGTCGAGGAGTCGGAGCCCTCGTCCTCGCAAGCTGCGGGCGAGGACCCCGACTCCACGCCACCCGCAGAGGAGGCGCCCGAGACGACTGAGGCTCCGACCGCAGAGGGGGCGGCTGAGTCGAGTGAGGCTCCTGTCGCTGAGTCAAGCGAGGAGGCTCCTGCCGCAGAGGAGGAGACCGAGTCGGAAGAGGCTCCTGCCGCAGCGGAGGAGTCTGAGCCGGCGGAGGGCGAGAACGGCTCGGAGTCCCAGGAGGGCGAATCGGTGATCGAGCGCCCCGACGCTCCGGACGACGCCGCGGGCGACGACGAGCAGGCGGGCGACGCCGGGCAGGACTGACCGGCGGCCGGTTCAATGCCGCCGCTGACGATTGGCCTCACCGGCGGGATTGCGGCCGGTAAGTCCGAGGCTCTGGCCGCCTTCGAGCGGCTCGGCGCAGCGACGATCTCGAGTGACGCTGTCGTCCATGAGCTGCTCGACAGCGAACCCCTGCTCGGCCGCCTGACCGGGCGCTGGGGGAAGGAGATCGCTCCCGGCGGGAAAGTCGACCGCAATAAGGTCGGGGAGGTCGTTTTCGCCGATCCGGAGGAGCTTGCGTGGCTGGAGGCCCAGATACACCCGCTGGTGGGAGAGCGCATTGGCGCCTGGCTGGCCTCCCTGCCCGTGGACTGCGATGTCGCCGTGGTCGAGGTGCCGCTGCTGTTCGAGTCCGAGATGGGCGGCGTCTTCCAGACCACGGTCGCCGTCGTCACCTCCGACGAGGTCCGCAGGGCCAGGGCGGAGGCGCGGGGGCACACGCTTGTCGGCGAGCGCGAGGCGCGCCAGCTCCCGCAGGAGGAGAAGGCCTCCCGTGCCGAGCACGTGATCGAGAACGAGGGCAGCCTCGAGGATCTCGAACGGGCGCTGTCCGCGCTTGTCGAGAAGCTGAGGGCATGACGCGGAAACGGGGCCGGCGAAGCGCGCGCACGACGAGGCGGAGGCGCCTGCTCGCCGGTGGCGCCATCGTCGCCGCCGGCGTTGCGACGGGGGTGCTGCTCGGCGTCGTCGGCAAGGTGGATGACGCGATACAGGAACTGACCCTGCCCCTGCGCCACGAGGACATCATTCGCCAGCAAGCCGGGGAGAAGGAGCTCGACGCCTCCCTGGTGGCGGCGGTGATCTACGCCGAGTCGCGCTTCCGCGACCAGACATCGGAGGCCGGTGCCCGCGGCCTGATGCAGATAACGCCTGAAACCGCCCTCGACATAGCCCATCGCAGCGAGGCGCAGACCTTCGTCCTCAAAGACCTCGGCGATCCACAGATAAACATCAGCTACGGCACCTACCACCTGCGGGACCTCTTCGCACAGTACGACGGCAATGAGATCGCGGTCCTGGCCGCCTATAACGCGGGCTCGGGCAACGTCGACAAGTGGGGCGGGGCGGGCCTCGGGCTCGACGACATCCGCTTTTCGGAGACGCGGGCCTATGTCGAAGACGTGCTCGACAAGCAGGACGCCTACCGCGACGAGTACGCCAGGGAGCTCGGCTACTGATGCCCTCGTCTCCTCGACCACGGGTTGGCGCCCTCGCGCTGGCCGTCGGCCTCGTCCTGGCCGATTCCTCGATCGTCGTCCTGGCGCTGCCGGAGATATATCGGGAGCTCGATACCAGCGTGGCCGGAGTCACCTGGGTCCTGATCTCTTTCAACCTCGTGATGGCGCTTGCGGCGGTGCCCGCGGCGCACGTCGCGCGCCGGGTCGGGCCAGGCCGCGCGGCCGCGGTCGGCCTCGCCGTCTTCGCCGGCGCCAGCCTCGCCTGCGGGCTCTCCGCGGACCTGACGACCCTGATCGCCGCACGCTGCGTGCAGGCGTTGGGAGGCGCTGCGGCGGTGACCGCGGTGCTGGAGCTGCTTCCGGCGACCGTCGGCTCGGAGCGCCGCGCCGCGGTGGTCTGGGCCGGGGCGGGGGCCACCGGCGCAGCGCTCGGGCCGGCGATCGGCGGCGTGCTGACCGAGCTGGTCTCGTGGCAGTCGATCTTCCTCTTCCAGGTGCCGGTGGCACTCGCCGCTGCGGTGCCGATCCTCGCCGTGGCTCGCCACGAGGCGGCCACCGGGGTCCTCGAAACGGAGCTGCGCCGCACCGGGCGCCCCCACCTGATCGCCAACCTGGCGCTGGCGATGGTCTCGGCGGCGATCGCGGCGGCGCTGTTCCTGCTCGTGCTGCTGCTGATCGAGGGCTGGCGCCTCTCACCGATCGGCGCCGCGGTCGTCGTCTCCGTGATGCCGATCTCAGCCCTGCTGGGCGGGCGCATCACTCCCTTGGTGCCGAGTGCGAGGGCGCGCGCCGCCGCGGGAGCGATTCTGGTCTCCGGCGGCCTGGGGGGCCTGGCTTTGCTGCCCAAGGCTCTGGTTGTGCTCACGGTGCCGCCGCAGGTGCTCGTGGGGGTGGGCCTTGCTCTCGTGCTCTCCGCTCTGACTGAGACCGCGCTCGCCGGGCGCGCGCCGCAGGCGATTCACGGCGGCTGGACGATCTCCGCTCGCCACGCGGGCGTCGTGATCGGCCTGCTCGCCCTGACGCCGCTGTTCACCAGCGACATCGCCGAGCAGCGCCAGGATGCGATCGATGCGGGCACCGCCGTCATCCTCGACTCGCGCGTCAGCCCGCTGTTGAAGATCGAGCTCGCCCAGCGGCTCGACGATCGCCTCGAGGGGGAGAAGGGGAGGGTGCCGACGATCGGCCCCGCCTTCGAGCCGCTGCCGGACGATCCAGCCGATCGCGCCGACGTGATTGAGCTGCGCGACGAACTGCAGGACCAGCTCGACCGCGGCGCGACCCATGCCTTCAGCCCCTCCTTCGGCCTCGGCGCGATCCTCGCAGCGCTTGCTCTGATCCCGATCGGCCTGGCGAGGAGGATCGAGCTATGAGCAGAGCGCGGCTCTGGGGCGACGACACGCGCGCGACGGTCCTCGTCGCCGGCGCGATCGCCTCCGCCCTGGTGCTGGTGATCACCTACCTTCTTGCCGGGGGCGCCTCCTACACCCCGGCCAAGACCCAGGACCCGTGCGAGCCCCGTCCCTGGCGAGACCCTCAAGGCCTGCAGCAGATCGCGGATCAGTTCTCCCTCTCGGCGCTCGACGGCGCTGCCTGCGAGCTCGGAGTGACGAGGGAGACGCTGGCCAGGGCTCTGGCGACGCCGGAGTCACGCGAGCGCTTCACAGAGCGCTACGGGATCGAGGACGAAGAGCTGGCGCAGGCGGTCCGCGCCGGGCTGCTGCGGGCAGTTGACGACGCCGAAGAGGCGGGCGCTCTCAATCCTCTGCTTGGGGTGCCGCTGCGGGAGACGCTGCGGCGAATCCCGCTCGACGAAGCGATTGAACTGATCGATGACGCCCGCTCGCTGCTCGACAACCTGCAGACCTTTCTCGGCCCGGCGCAGGGGTTGCTCGAACAGTTCCTGCCCTAGGGCCCGTCTCACGGGGCCAATAGAGGCCCTGTCCCAACGGGGCGGGGGAGTCGATCTACCGCCGGGCCCTAGCCTTTGAACTGGAAGCGGCCTTTGGCCGGCAGCCAGCGCATGCCGGCACACAGTTCGTCGGGGGTGACGTTGAGCGCGCCGGCGAGCTTGACGATCGTGCCCAAGCGAGGCTCGCGCCCGCCTCGCTCCAGCAATGAGATCTCGGTCCGGTGCAGCTGGCAGCGGAAGCCGAGCTCCTCCTGGGAGATCTCCCTCTTCTGGCGCGCCTTGCGCAGGTTGACGGCAAAGCGTTGACGTGGCTCCATTGCAGGAGATGTTCGCGCCCTGAAGACAGAGACTCTACAGACAAAACATCGCGCCGACTCGGTGTTCGCAACCGCTCGCGAGGGCTGCGCCGGCCTCAGCTGCGCGTCGCGCGCCAGACCCAGTACATCGCCAGCGGTTGCAGCGGCAGCCGAGCCCACAACGCCCAGCGGGGCACCCGCTTCAGGTCCAGCCCCTTGACCTGCTCTGGGTTCACCGCCATGTGCACGTTCGCCGGAAAGACGAGGGCAAGCAGCGCCAGCAGCCACCAGCGCGCGAATCGGCGGCTGCCCTGTGGCATCACCGCCAGCCCGCCGGCGATCTCGGCGATGCCGCTGACCACGACCGCCTCGCGATGGCGCGGCAGCCGCGGCGGCATCATCGCTTCGTAGCTGCGCGGGACGAAGAAGTGCATCGCGCCGGCGAAGACGAAGAAGCCGGCCAGGCCCTTTTGCGAGCGCGTCATGGGAGACAGTCTCCCAGCCACGGGCAACGCGGGGCCGCCTCGCTATCGTCGTCGTGTGCCCGAGTTCAAGCTCAATCCCGCCTACACCCCGACCGCCGACCAGCCGCAGGCGATCGCCGGCCTGGCCGAAGGGCTGGAGAAGGGGGAAAGGTTCCAGACACTGCTGGGGGCGACGGGGACCGGCAAGACGTTCACGATGGCCGGTGTGATCGAGGCCGCGCAGCGGCCGTCGCTTGTGATCGCGCACAACAAGACGCTGGCGGCTCAGCTCTGCAACGAGTTTCGTGAGTTCTTCCCCGACAACGTGGTCGAGTACTTCGTCTCCTACTACGACTACTACCAGCCCGAGGCCTACGTCCCGGCCCAGGACCTCTACATCGAGAAGGACTCCTCGATCAATGATGAGATCGACCGGCTGCGCCACGCGGCTACGGCGGCGCTGTTCGCCCGCCGCGACGTGATCATCGTCGCCTCCGTCTCCTGCATCTACGGCATCGGCTCGCCGCAGGTCTACAACGAAAAAATGCAGCTCTTCAAAGTCGGCGAGGCGATCGACCGCGACGAGGTGCTGCGCAAGCTGGTCAAGATCCAGTATCAGCGCAATGACGCCACCCTCGGCCGCGGCACCTTTCGGGTCCGCGGCGAGGTGCTGGAGATCATGCCCTCCTACGCGGAGTCGGCCTACCGGATCTCCCTCTTCGGCGATGAGATCGAGGGCATCCAGCACTTCGATCCGCTGAGCGGCGAGGTGCTCGACACGATCGACCACGTCTCGGTCTGGCCGGCATCGCACTACGTGACCAAAGACGAGACGCTGGAGCGCGCCGTGGAGGAGATCCGCGCCGAATTGAACTCGCGCACCGCCGAGCTCGAGGCCGAGGGCAAGCAGCTGGAGGCCCATCGCCTGCACCAGCGCACCGCCTACGACATCGAGATGCTGAAAGAGATCGGCTTCACCTCGGGGATCGAGAACTACTCGCGGATCCTCGACGGCCGCCCGTCCGGCAGCCCGCCGCACACGCTGGTCGACTACTTCCCCGATGACTTCGTCGTCTTCGTCGACGAGTCCCACCAGACGGTGCCTCAGATCGGCGGCATGTATGAGGGCGACCGCTCGCGCAAGCAGACGCTGATCGATTACGGCTTTCGCCTGCCCTCGGCGATCGACAACCGGCCGCTCAAGTTCGACGAGTTCCTGGCCCGGGTCGACAACCTGGTCATGGTCTCGGCGACGCCGGGCCCCTTCGAGCACGCCGAATCGACGCGGATCGTCGAGCAGATCGTGCGCCCGACGGGGATCGTCGATCCAGAGATCGAGGTGCGGGAGACGAGGAATCAGATCGACGACCTGATGAACGAGATCAGAGCCCGGGCCGAGGCCGGCGACCGCGTGCTGGTGACGACGCTGACGAAGAAGATGGCCGAGGACCTGACCGCCTACCTGCTCGAGTACGGGATCAAGGTCCGCTATCTGCACTCTGAAATCGACACTCTGGAGCGGATCCAGATCATCCGCGAGTTGCGGCTGGGCGATTACGACGTCCTGGTCGGCGTCAACCTGCTGCGCGAGGGGCTCGACTTGCCGGAGGTCTCGCTGGTGGCGATTCTCGACGCCGACAAGGAGGGCTTCCTGCGCGGGGAGACCAGCCTGGTGCAGACGATCGGGCGCGCCGCGCGCAACGTCAACGGACGGGTGCTGATGTATGCGGACCGCGAGACGGAAGCGATGCGAGCCTCGATTCGCGAGACAGATCGCCGCCGGGCGATCCAGCTGGCCTACAACGAGGAGCACGGGATCACGCCGGAGACGGTGCGCAAAGGGATCTCTGAGATGAGCGAGTTCCTGGCGATGGAGGACCGGGGGCCACGCCGTCGCCGCCGCCGCGGCGGCGAGACGTTTGCCGACCCCGACGAGCTGGAGCGCACGATCGTCACCCTCGAGGAGGAGATGCTGGCCGCCGCGGACGACCTTCGCTTCGAGGAGGCGGGACGCATCCGCGACGAGTTGAAGGAGCTGCGCCGCGATCTGGACGGAATGCGTACCGGAGCCGGCGCCGAGCCGGAGATTGGGTAGCGTAGTTTTCGATGAGGAGGCGCCTTCCAATCGCTCTCGCCTCGCTGGCGGTGACCGTCGCGCTGCTGCCCTCAGGTGCGTTAGGTGCGGCCGAAGAAACGATCTCCGCCGCCTACTTCTGCGTCCGCACGCAGAAGCCCGACAAGGGCGTGGTGCGGATCGTGCGGGCGGATGCGACCTGCCGATCGAACGAAAAGCGCTACATCATCGCCGGGGCGACAGGGCCGACCGGCCCGACAGGCCCCATGGGACCCATCGGGCCCGCGGGCCCAATTGGCCCGATCGGCCCGGCCGGCGACACGGGACCGACCGGGCCCACGGGGCCGACCGGACCGCAAGGATCGACCGGCGCCACAGGTACGACCGGCCTGCAGGGGCCAACCGGCGTAACGGGCGCTACCGGGCCCGGGCCCATCGGCCCGACCGGCCCGACCGGGCCCGAGGAGGGGTCGAGTGGCCCAACTGGATTGACCGGGCTGACGGGTGCAACCGGCGCCACGGGAGCAACCGGCCTGACCGGCGCCACCGGGCCGACCGGCGCCGCCGACTGACGCACCCGCGGGCGATCAGCGTCGTCTTGCCGGCGACGTCACCCTGGACGGCATGCAGAGCGGGGGCCCGAGGCGACCCCCGCTCTGGGCCTCAGACGAGAACCTTCGCCGCCTTGGCGCTGTCGGCGTAGAACTCTCCACGCACTATCTGGCCGTTGGCGAACTTGATCAGGTGGGCGAACGGCGACTCGAAGCTGCCACCGTCATTGGCGGCCCGCTGCGTGCCTCGTACGACCACCCAGTCGCCGGCATCGATGAACTCCTCTGGCTCGACGCTGAACGACGACCAGTAGTTCGGGATCTCGGCAAAGTTCCCGACGATGCTGTCGCGGCCCCGGGTTTCACCGCCCAGGGGCAGCTCGTCCGAGGTGAGCCAGGTGCTGTCCTCGGACAACATCTCTTTCAGTGCCGCCAGGTCTCCGCGGGCGAAGGCCTCATAGGCGGACCGGGCAATATCGAGGTTAGACATATCTCCTCCTTATCGACTTGCCTCCCGCTCGTCTCACGGTACGCCTCTGCGGCGTCGCGTGCGCCGCGGCTAGGACGGCCACCGCGGCGCGGGCCATCTACTGCTGCGCAGGCAGGCGAAATGAGCGCTCGCGAGGGGGAATCCAGCGCCGCTTCCGGGCTTTTCTGAAGGGAACATCTGTTCGTCTGCGTAGAATCGGCGCAGTGGCGGCTTCAGAGCGGATAGTGATCTCCGGTGCCCGCGAGCACAACCTCAAGGGCATCGACGTCGAGCTGCCCCGCGACGCGCTGATCGTGATGACGGGCCTCTCGGGGTCGGGCAAGTCGAGCCTGGCCTTCGACACGATCTACGCCGAGGGGCAGCGCCGCTACGTGGAGTCGCTTTCCTCCTACGCCCGCCAGTTCCTCGGCCTGATGGAGAAGCCCGACGTCGACTCGATCGAGGGCCTCTCGCCGGCGATCTCAATCGACCAGAAGACGACCTCGCGCAACCCGCGCTCGACGGTGGGAACGGTGACCGAGATCTACGACTACCTGCGTCTGTTCTGGGCGCGGATCGGGGTCCCCCACTGCCCCGAGTGCGGGGCCGAGATCACCGGTCAGACGCAGGAGCAGATCGTCGACCGGCTGATGACTCTGGAGAAGGGGCTCAAATTCATGGTCATGGCGCCGGTGGTGCGGGGGCGCAAAGGCGAGTACGGCAAGCTGCTCGAGCAGCTGCGACTGGAGGGATATTCGCGGGCCATGGTCAACGGCGAGCTGCGCCGGCTCGACGAGGAGATCGTCCTCGACAAGAAGTTCAAACACGACATCTCGGTGGTCGTCGACAGGCTGGTGATGAAACCGGACCTGCGCCGCCGCCTTTCGGAGTCGGTCGAGGCGGCCGCCTCGCTTGCCGCGGGGCTGGTCGAAGTCGAGGTCGTCGATGGTGAGACGCAGCTCTTCTCGGAGAAATTCGCCTGCCTTAGCTGCGGCACCTCGATCCCGGAGCTGGAGCCGCGGATCTTCTCCTTCAACTCGCCGCACGGCGCCTGCGAGCGCTGCCACGGGCTTGGCTTCCAGCGGGTGATCGATCCCGAGCTGGTGGTGCCCGACCCCACGCTCTCGCTCGCCGAGGGGGCGCTGCAGCCCTGGAACCGGGGCGTCAGCGCCTACTGGCGCCGCCTGATCGCCGCCGTCGCCGAGGACTACGACGTCGACATCGAGAAGCCCTGGTCAAAGCTGAAGAAATCTGAGCGGGAGGTCTTCCTCTACGGCACGGACGGTGAGCGCCACAACGTCACCTACACCAACCGCTTCGGCCGCCGCCGCTCCTACAGCGTCCGCTTCGAGGGGATCGTCAACCAGCTCCAGCGCCGCTACGAAGAGACCGACTCGGAGACCAATCGCGAGCGGATCGAGGGCTACATGGCCGAGCAGCCCTGCCCTGAGTGCAAGGGGGCGCGGCTGCGGCCGGAGAGCCTCGCGGTCAAGGTAGGTGGGCTCAGCATCGCCGAGTACAGCGCCCTGTCGGCGCGCGCGGCCGGGGAGTGGATCGCGGCGCTGAAGATGACCGAGACAGAGCGGGCGATCGCGCGGCTGATCGTGCGCGAGATCTCCGAAAGGCTCGCCTTTCTCGAGAACGTCGGCATCGGCTATCTCTCCCTCGACCGCTCCGCTCGCTCGCTCTCCGGCGGGGAGGCGCAGCGGATCCGCCTCGCCACCCAGATCGGCTCCAGCCTGGTGGGGGTGATGTATGTCCTCGACGAGCCCTCGATCGGACTCCATCAGCGCGACAACGAGAAGCTGATCGCCACCCTCGACCGCCTGCGCGACCTCGGCAACACGGTGATCGTGGTCGAGCACGACGAGGGCACGATGCTGGCCGCCGACCACATCGTCGACCTCGGCCCCGGCGCCGGCGAACACGGCGGGCATGTCGTCGCCGCCGGCACGCCGGCGCAGATCGCCAAGAACCCCGCTTCGCTGACCGGCCAGTACCTGTCGGGCAAGCGGCGCATCGAGGTGCCGGCGGAGCGCCGCGAGCCGCAGGGGGCGCTGCTCGTCCGCAACGCCAGTCAGCACAACCTGAAGGGGATCGACGTCGCGATCCCGCTCGGGGTCTTCTGCTGCGTGACCGGAGTCTCGGGCTCGGGCAAGTCGACCCTGGTCAATGAGACCCTGCATCACGCGGTCGCCAACCGCCTCCACCAGGCGAAGCTGCGGCCCGGCACCCACGATGGGGTCGACGGGCTGAGCCAGATCGACAAGATCATCAACATCGACCAGTCGCCGATCGGGCGCACGCCGCGCTCCAACCCGGCCACCTACACCGGCGTCTTCGACCACATTCGCCAGCTCTTCACGCAGACCCAGGAGTCGCGGGCGCGCGGCTACAAGCCAGGGCGGTTCAGCTTCAACGTCAAGGGAGGCCGCTGCGAGGTCTGCCGCGGCGACGGCCAGATCAAGATCGAGATGCACTTCCTGCCCGACGTATACGTGCCCTGCGAGCAGTGCCACGGCAAGCGCTACAACCGCGAGACGCTCGAGGTCCGCTTCAAGGGCAAGAGCATCGCCGACGTGCTGGAGATGTCGGTTGAGGAGGCCGTCGGCTTCTTTGAGAACGTGCCGAAGATCGCCCGCCGGCTGCGCACCCTGCACGACGTCGGCCTGGACTACATCCGCCTCGGTCAGCCGGCGACGACGCTGTCCGGTGGCGAGGCGCAGCGCATCAAGCTGGCAACGGAGCTCTCCAAAGTCGCCACCGGCGACACCCTCTACATCCTCGACGAGCCGACCACCGGTCTGCACTTCGCCGACGTGCAGCGGCTGCTCGACGTGCTGGGCCGTCTCGTCGACGCCGGCAACACAGTCGTCGTTATCGAGCACAACCTCGACGTGATCAAGACGGCGGATCGCCTCGTCGACCTCGGGCCCGAGGGCGGCGAGGAGGGGGGAGAGGTCGTCGCGACCGGGACCCCCGAGGAGGTTGCCGCGGTGAAGGGCTCATATACCGGGCAGTTCCTCGCCGGGCTGCTGACGCCGGCGAAAGCGAAGCGGGCGGGGCGCAAGCGGCGCGAACCGGTCGCTGCGTAGAGCCCATCCCGGTAGGGGTTTCACTTAACTTTTTCCGAAGGCACGTCGGGGCCGTCCGAGGTTCGCTGGCGGAAAAAGTACAAGACGTTCCACCCCTACCGGGATGGGCCCATGCGAGGAGCAGGGAGGCGCCGATGCGCCGCCTAGGTCGCCGAGGGAGGGGCTTTTATGCGACCAGAAGGGAGGCGCCGATTGCGCCGCCTAGGTCGCCGAGGGAGGCGACTCGTACCGCTGGTGGGCGGGAGTCGACGAAGAGGTGCTTGCCCATCTCTTGGGTGAGCGGCTCCATGTAGCGGTCGCCGAAGCGGATGCCGAGGCCGCCGCCGATGATCACCGCCTCGGGGTCGAGCAGGTTGACGGCGGAGGCGATTCCGGTGCCGAGAGCCTCGATCGCCCGCTCGATCAAGCTCTCTGCGAGGTCGTCGTCGTGGTCGATGGCCCGCTGCCAGATGCCGCTGGTCAGCCGCTCTTTCTCGTGCTTGTGCATCAGCTTGAAGAGGTCGGTCTTGGCGCCTTCCTTGTGGCGCCGCTGCGCCTCGGCTTCCATCGCGCCCCGGCCGGCATATGCCTCCAGGCAGCCCTCGCGCCCGCAGGGGCACTTGGCTCCGCCGCGCTTGACGACCATGTGTCCGATCTCGCCGGCCGCGCCGCGGCCGAGCCAGGGCTTGCCATCCAGCACCAGGCCGCCGCCGACCCCGGTCCCCCAGAAGACTCCGATCAGGCTCTGGAACTCTCGGCCGGCGCCGAGATGGAACTCGGCCTCGGTGGCGACCTGAACGTCGTTGCCGATCCGGACCCGGGCTCCGAGGGCCTCTTCGAGCGCCTTGGCGAGCGCAAAGCTCCCCTCCCAGCCGGGCAGGTTGCGAGCCGCTGAGACGACGCCGGTCTTCTCATCCGCATCCCCTGGAGAGCCAACCCCGATGCCCTCGAGCGCATCCGTGTCGATGTCCGCCTTGGCAGCGGCCTCGCGCAGCGCCGCCGCCATCTCGGCGGCGACGTCCTGCGGGCCGCCGCTGGTCGGCGTCGGCCGCCGCGCCTCCCCGAGCACCTCGCCCTGGGGATCGACGATCGCAGTCTGGATCTTGGTCCCGCCGAGGTCGATGCCGCCGCGAAGCTTGCCCGCCGCGGGGCTCACGGCGCCAGTCCGAAGCCGTCGGTGGCGAAGTAGGCGATTACGAAGAGGGTGCCGCCGACGATGATGAGCCAGTAGTACCAGTAGCCTCCGCCGCGGCGCCGGTGAATCGCCATCGTCAGGCGTCGGCGGGAGCGGCTTCGCGCAGGATGGCGATCAGCTCCTGGCTGATCGGGTCGTCCTTGATGCCCACTCCCACCAGGGTCGCCTTCTCTCCCTCGGCAGGCGACTCGATCGTGAAGGCCGTCATCCCCGACCGCTGCTCGCTGCTGACGCGCAGGCCGGCGCGCTCCCAGACCGCGACCTCGTCCTTGAGCTTGAAGCTGCGGCCCTTGAAGGCGACGTCGAACGCGTAGAGCCTGGCCGGCGTCAGCGCCAGCATCACCCGCTCGGGCAGGCCGCCGGCTTTCTTCTTGTTGAAGAGCTTGTTCGCGGCGTAGACGATGCCTCCCAACTGGGCCTTGGAGATGACCATGCTGCTCGCTGCGCCGCCGCGTCGAAACGCCGCCGCGGAGAGGACCTCTTCGCCGTTGACCTGAGGAGCGACCAGGTCGCGGTAGTTCTGGCGCCACTCGGTCACCTGCTCCGGACTCATCTCGAACATCCCCATCGCTCACTCCTCCTTGGCAGGTTGGGGGCCGACCTTACTGCCGCACCCTCTGGAAAGCTAGGGACCGTGGCGGAGCAGGCCGGATGGAGGCTGTGGTGGCAAAAGCGGCGCTGGTACGAGCGCAATCGTCGCCGCCTGCGTCGATGGCGGCTCAATCGCCACGCCGCTCGGCACGGCTTCTTCATCCGCTATCCGGTCGAGGGCGAGGTGCTCGAAGGGCTCGAGGACGGACGGCTGAAGATCGGCGAGGGGACCCTGCTGGAGCCGGGGTGCTGGCTGACCATGGCGCCCGAGGCGCGGATCGAGATCGGCGCAGGCTGCTTCCTCAATCGCAACACGATGCTCGCCGCCCACCGCGAGATCTCGATCGGCGACCACGTGATGTTCGCCAACGGCTGCTTCGTCGGCGATGCCGACCACCGCTTCGACGATCCGCAGACGCCTGTCACCTGGCAGGGGTTTAGCTCCAAGGGCCCGGTTCGGATCGGCTCCAACTGCTGGTTCGGCGTCAACTGCGTGGTCACCAGCGGCGTCACGATCGGCGAGCGCTGCGTGATCGGCGCCAACTCGGTCGTCACGACGGACCTGCCGCCGGGCACGATCGCGGCCGGGGCGCCGGCGAGTGTGATCAAGGCAATCAATTTCCGCGACTGAGTGCCTATAATCGGTGTTCGGCCGTGACCCCAAGGGCATGGACCTATGAACCTCAAGCTCTCCACCTCGCATCCGACAAGCGGCGCGACGGTAGTCCGCGCCAAGAGCGAGCTGCACGCCGCTCTCGCTGACGCGCGCCGTCAAAGCCGCTCGATCGGGCTCGTGCCGACGATGGGATTCCTGCACGAGGGGCATCTTTCGCTGCTTCGCGCCGCTCGCGCCGAGTGCGACGTGGTGGTGATGAGCCTCTTCGTCAACCCGATGCAGTTCCAGCCGGACGAGGACCTCGAGCGCTATCCGCGCGACGAGGAGCGCGACCTCAGGCTCGCCGCCGAGGCCGGTGCCGACCTCGTCTACGCGCCCCCGGTCGAGGAGATCTACCCGCGGGGGTTCTCCACTCATGTGGCGGTGGAGGGGCTGACGGAAGTCCTCTGCGGAGACCCGGCGCGCCGCGGGGCCGGGCACTTCCGCGGCGTCACGACGGTGGTGGCAAAGCTCTTCAACACCGTTGGCCCGGACATCGCTTACTTCGGCCAGAAGGACGCCCAGCAGGCCGCCGTGATCCGGCGCATGGTGCGCGACCTTGACTTCCCGGTGCGTATAGAGACGCTGCCGACCGTACGTGAGGCCGATGGCTTGGCGATGAGCTCGCGCAACGCCTATCTGGGGGCCGAGGACCGAGCCCGGGCCGCGGCCCTCTCACGAGCCCTGAAGAGGGCCGAGCGAGTGGCTCGGGAGGAGTCGCTGAGCGCCGGCATCGAGGCGGCGCGCGATGAGCTGGCGGCCGCCGGGATCGAGCCGGAGTATCTGGAGGCGCGCGATGCCGAGGAGCTGCAGCCGGTGGCCGAGATGAACGGCCGCCCCGTGCTGGTCGCGCTGGCAGCCCGTGTCGGCGCTGCGCGCTTGATCGACAACGTCTTGATCGACCCTTCGAAAACTGAAAAAACCGGCAATTAGGGAGAGCGAATGCAGAGGCAGATGCTGAAGTCCAAGATCCACCGGGCCACGGTGACCGACTGCGACGTCGACTACGTCGGCAGCATCACGATCGACACCGAGCTGATGGCCAGCGCCGACCTGATCACCAACGAGCAGGTGCATGTTTGGGACATCGACAACGGCGCTCGCTTCGTCACCTACGTGATCGACGGCGAGCCGGGCTCGGGCACGATGCAGGTCAACGGCGCCGCCGCCCACCTGACCCGCCCGGGCCACAAAATCATCGTCGCCTCCTTCGGCGCCTACGACGAGAGCGACCTCGAGGCCTATTCGCCGGTCGTCGTCCACGTCGGTGTCGACAACTCGATCGTCCGCGTCGACAGCCACCCCGAGGTGCTGCTGGGCGGGCCGGCGCCAAGCGGGCCCGAAGACGTTCCCGGCAGCTTCTCGCCCAGTTTCGGCGGAGGGATGCCGTCATGAGCGTCGGCGCGCGAGAGGCCCAGGCCGGCTCGGAGCGCAGACCGGTGACCGTGCCCCGGTTGGCTGAGATGAAGCAGGCGGGGGAACCGATCGTGATGGTCACCGCCTATGACTATCCGTCGGCGACGGTGGCGGAGGAGGCAGGCGCCGATGTCGTCCTCGTTGGCGATTCCGCGGCGATGGTCGTGCTCGGATACCCGGGCACCGAGCCGGTCTCGATGGACGAGATGGTGATGCTGGGCAAGGCTGTGCGCCGGGGTCTGCGGACGCCGCTGATGGTCGGCGACATGCCGATGGGCAGCTACGAGGCCAGCAACGAGCTAGCCATCCAGAGCGCCCAGCGAATGGTCAAGGAGACCGGCTGCCAGGCCGTCAAGCTGGAGGCGGGGGGCACCTCGGTCGAGCGAGCGCGGGCGATCGTGCGGGCGGGGATCCCGGTCATGGGCCACGTCGGGCTCACTCCACAGCGAGCCAACGCGCTGGGCGGCTACAAGGCGCAGGGCAAGACGGCGGAGGCCGCGATGCGGCTCTGCGAGGACGCGCTGGCGCTGCAGTCGGTTGGCTGCTTTGCGATCGTCTTCGAGGCGGTGCCGACGGCGGTGGCCGAGGCGATCGTCGAGAAGCTGGAGGTGCCGACGATCGGGATCGGCGCCGGCCCGGCGACCGCCGGGCAGGTACTCGTCTTCCATGACCTGCTGGGGATTACCACCGGGCGGACGGCGAAATTCGTCAAGCGATACGCCGAGGTGCACGAGGCGATGCTGGACGGGGTCAGTCGCTACGCGGCCGAGGTGCGCAGCCGCCACTTCCCCGAGCCGGACCACGTCTATGGCATCGAGCCGGCCGAGCTGGCCGAGTTCAGGCGCTACCTCGACCAGGAGAGCCTCGCCTCCCAGAAGGCCTGGGACTGGGAGCCGCTGCCTTAGAAACGCGTCTCATCGCTCCGGCGGGTTATGAGACAGGTTCTAGGCATACCATGGGCGTCGCGGCATGCCCATCTACGAGTTCGAGTGTGAACGGTGTGGGAATCGCTTCGAGGAGCTGAGCTCGGGAAGCGCGCCCGAGCCTGCCTGCGCGCAGTGCGGATCGCCAGGGACCCGGCGCCGGCTCTCGGCCTTCGCGCCGTCGGCCCGGCAGCCGCGCGGGGCTCGCGTCCGCTCGGCTGAAGGCGCTCGCCGGGAGCGCGAGGCCGCTCGTGGGGAGCGCCTCGCGCAGGCGAGGAGCAAACGCAAGAAGGGGGAGATGGGATGAGCCCTTCGGCCGAGCAGCGACGGGAGAGGTTGGTCGAACTCTACAAGCAGGTTGAGACCTGCACCCGCTGCCCGCTGCATGAGACCCGCACCAAAGCGGTCTTCGGGGCGGGCAATTCGGATGCCGATTTGATGTTCGTCGGCGAGGCGCCGGGGGCGGCGGAGGACCAGCAGGGGCTGCCGTTCGTCGGCCGCGCCGGCCAGCTTCTCAACGAGCTCCTGGCCGAGATCGGCCTCTCCCGCCAGGACGTCTTCATCGCCAACGTCCTCAAGAGCCGCCCGCCGGACAATCGGGACCCACAGCCACTGGAGATCGAGGCCTGCCGGCCGTACCTCTTCGAGCAGGTGCAGCTGATCGAGCCCAAGGTCATCTGCACGCTGGGGAACTTCGCCACCAAGCTGCTGACCGGCAGCCAGGCTGGAATCACCAGTGTCCGAGGCACACCGCAGGTGCACGAGCTGGGAGGGCGCGTCGTCTTCCTGCTGCCGCTCTTTCATCCCGCCGCGGCGCTGCGCACGCCGGCGATGAAGGAGACCCTGCGCGGCGACCTGCGGGCGCTGCCGGACCTTCTGGCGGCGCCGGCGCCGACACTGCACGAGCCCTTCGAGGATCCGCTCGAGGAGCAGCTCGGGGCAGAGAGCGTCTCGGCTCCGCCGCCGGCGGACCAACTAGACCTCTTCGGTTGATCGCAGGTCCTCACACGACCTCCTCCGCGGCGCAGACCGAAGCGCTCGGTGCCCGGATCGCGGCCCAGCTGAGCCCCGGCGACGTGGTCATCGTCAGCGGCGACGTCGGCGCCGGCAAGACGACGCTGATTCGCGGCGCCTGCCGCGCTCTTGGCATCGAGGGCCCTGTTACCTCGCCGACCTTCACGATCGGCCAGCGCTACAGCGGTGGCCGGCTGCCGGTTTCCCACCTCGACCTCTACCGGTTGAGCGACCTCGAAAGAGAGGAGCCGGCCCTGCTCGAGGACTACGTCGACGAGCGCTCGGTCGCCTTCGTCGAGTGGCCGGCGGTGGCCGAGCCGGTGCTGGCGGAGCGGGTGGCCCTGGAAGCCCACCTCCACCATGGCGGCGGCGATAGGCGGACGATCGAGGTCTCGCCGCATCCTCCCGCAAATTGACGTGTTTCGAAGCTAGAGCCGGCGGTGTAGCATCGGCCGCGCGAATCAACTTGACGAAACGAAGGAGGGGGGCGCCCAGATGAAGGCATTGAAGACGCTGATGGCGGTTGCACTCGCGATAGCGCTGTTGGCGAGCGCGGTGCCCGCGAGCGCCAAGACGGCTGCCTTCAAGCACTACGTCGCCTGCGGCCTCTCCCAGAACGCAAAGCCCTCCCACCTCTGCCAGAAGAGCCGCGACAAGGGCGCTTTCTTCCGCAGCAACCTGGCCGACGTCTACTACAAGGTGTGCGTCAAGTTCCCGACTGGGGCCAATCAGTGCAAGGGCCAGCAGAAAGCGGTCAAGGGCACCCTTTACGTCAACGAGGTCACCTCCAACATTCCCGGCAAACACCGTGTCACCTGGTTTGTCGCCGGCAAGCGGGTTGGCGTCTTCCTCTTCACGATCCCCGGCTGACGAAGAGCTCGACCTGGTCGTAGTCGGCTTCGACACCGCGACCGAGGACACGTCCGTCTGCGCCATCGCGGGTGGTGAGGTCGTGCACGAGTCGCTGCTTGGCTTGGGCGCGGACGGCGGGCCGCGGCACTCGACCGCCCTGCTCGTGGAGCTGGAGCGCGCCGCGGCGGCGGCCGGCGGCTGGGAGGCGGTGCAGAGGATTGCTGTCGGCCTCGGCCCCGGCTCCTTCACCGGTCTGCGGATCGGCATTGCCACCGCACGCGCCCTGGGGGCAAGCACCGGCGTGCCGGCGACCGGCGTCTGCACGCTCGACGCGCTGGGGCGGGCGCTGGTGCAGTCGGAGAAGGGCGGCTCTGCGTGCCTGGCCGTCCTCGATGCCCGGCGCAGCGAGGTATTCGCGGCCCTCTACTCGCGGGGTGGCGAGCGCATCTGGGGGCCGCTGGTCTGCGTCCCCTCCGAGCTGGTCGAGCGCCTGGGGGAGCTGCCCGAGGCCCCGCTGACGGGCGGATCGGGGGCGCTACGATTTCGTCATGAGCTGGCAGGCTGTGACGTTGAGATACCGGACGGCACGGACCCCGTGCACCGGGTCGCCGCCCGGCATATCTGCGCTCTCGCGGCGGCCGGGGACGCCGGGGGCGACCTCGCCCGGCTCGCACCGATCTATCTGAGGCCTCCCGACGCGGAACGTTGGCGTGAGCGAGACACTTTCCAAAAATCAGAGTGAGGTAGGCGTAGAGCTGACGATGCGGCGGCTCGCCTACAGCGACCTGCCCTCCGTGCTTGCGATCGAGCGGCGTTCCTTCCCGACTCCGTGGTCGCTGGCGATGTTCGTGCTGGAGCTCTCCAAGCCCTCCGGAATCTGCCTCGCGGCCTCCGCGGAGGATGAGCTGTTCGGCTACCTCGTCTGCTCCCGCTACGACCAGGTTTGGCACCTGATGAACGTGGCCGTGGCGCCGGAGCGGCGCCGCACGGGCGTTGCCAGAGGGTTGATCGCACGGCTCCTCGAGGAGGCGGGAGAGGGGCTGCCGTTCACGCTCGAGGTCCGCGTCTCCAACCGGTCGGCGATCACGATGTACGAGAACCTCGGCTTCCGCTCGGCCGGAGTGCGCCCTCGCTACTACCAGGACAACGGCGAGGACGCGCTGATCATGTGGCTGGACTAACGCCTCGCCACCCGCCCGCGGCGGACGCGGGAGCGAGTGAGCAAGATCTCCGGTGACTATGAGTGCGAGCGAGCAAGAGCAGAGCACGCGGGCGGAACTTATTCTGGCGATAGAGACGTCCTGCGACGACACCTGCGCGGCGGTTCTCGACGGCCCGCGGATCCTCGCCAACGTGATCTCCTCGCAGGCCGACGCGCACGCGCGCTTCGGCGGCGTCGTGCCGGAGGTCGCCGCGCGCCACCATCTCGAGCTGACGGTGCCGGTGGTCGAAAGCGCGCTCAGCGAGGCCGCGGTTTCCCTCGCGGAGATCGAGGCGGTGGCGGTGACCGCCGGGCCGGGCCTGATCGGCGCCCTGCTGGTCGGGGTCAGCACGGCGAAGGCGCTCGCCGCGCCACGCCGCCTGCCGTTGATCCCCGTCGATCATCTCCAGGGCCACGTGGCGGCGAACTTCCTCGAGCCCGAACCGCTGGAGCCGCCCTTCCTGTGCCTGGTGGCGAGCGGCGGCCACACGCTGCTGGCCGCGGTCCGCGACCACGCTTCGCATGAGGTGCTCGGCGAGACGCTCGACGACGCCGCCGGCGAGGCCTTCGACAAGGTCGCCCGCATGCTGGGCCTCGGCTATCCCGGCGGGCCGGAGCTGGAACTCCTTGCCGCGGCGGGGGACCCGGAGGCCTTCGAGCTGCCGGTGGCGATGAGCCGCGACCCCGGCCTCGACTTCAGCTTCAGCGGCCTCAAGACAGCGCTCGTCTACCTCTGCCGCGACCTCGGGGCCGAGGGCGTGGAGGAGCGCCGCGCCGATCTTGCCGCCAGCTTCCAGGCGGCGGCGGTCGGCCAGCTGGTCGCGAAGCTGCGACGGGCGCTGCGGGGCGGCGAGTGGAGCGCGGTTGCGCTGGGGGGCGGGGTCGCCGCCAACGGGCCGCTGCGCGAGGCGGTGGCGGTCCTATGCGAGCGCGAAGGCGTGCGGCTGAAGCTGGTGCCGGGCCGGCTCTGTACCGACAACGCGGCGATGATCGGCTCCGCCGGGCGCTTTACGTCCCCGATTCCCTATCCGGACTACCTCTCCTACGACGCCTTCGCCAGCGGGGAAACAGCCGCGGCATGACCGAGGTCGTCGTCTACTCCCGTCCCGGCTGCCACCTCTGCAGCGAGGCGCTGGAGGCGATCGTCGCCCTGCACGAGGAGGGCTATCGCTTTGCCCTGCGGGAGGTCGACATCGAGAGCGACGAAGAGCTGCTGCGGCGGCTGCTCGAGCGAATCCCCGTGGTCGAGGTTGACGGGGCGGTCGTCTCCGAGCTGATTCTGGACGAGGCCGGCCTTCGAGCAAGGCTCGATACTGTGGAGAGCAACGATGGAGCCGGCAATCGATGAGCGTGAGGTGGATGGCGAGCTGATCGTCGACGGCGAGCGGCTTTCGCTCGGCGTCGCAGCGCGCCTTTCCCGCTACCTCCAGGTCCTCACCCAGGCCCGGAAGATGGGGCGGGAGACGATCTCCTCGCAGGAACTCTCCGAGTACACGCACATCAATCCGACCCAGATCCGCCGCGATCTCTCCGGCTTCGGCAAGTTCGGCAAGCGCGGCGTCGGCTACAACGTCGACTCGCTGGTGGCCGAGATCCGCAAGATCCTGCGCACTTCGGGCCAGCACAACATCGCCCTCTTCGGCGCCGGCAACCTGGGCCAGGCAATCGCCAGCTCCGACATCTTCGCCGACCACGGCTTCCAGATCGTGGCCATGTTCGACGTCGACCCGACCGTGGTCGGGACCGAGGTGGGCCATATGCAGGTGCGTGACTTCGGCGACCTGGAGGCCGCGGTGGCCGACCAGGAGATCGTCGTCGGCGTGCTTGCCGTCCCCGCCGACGCCGCACAGGCGGTGGCCGACCGCCTGGTCGAGGCGGGGGTGAAGATCATCTTCAACTACTCCGAGCAACTGCTCCAGGTGCCACCCGAGGTGACGGTTCACACCTCGAGCCCGGCCGTCGACCTGCTCTATGCCCTGTACTTCTATTTGACCTGAGCGCCGTGTCCCTCGATTTCGACCTCGCTCGGGAGACATTCGAGTCCTCGACCGACTTCACGATCGGCCTGGAGGAGGAGTTCGCGATCCTCGACCCGGGCACGCTCGAGCTCGAGCACCGCTTCGAGGACCTCTACGCGGCCTGCCAGCGCGACGAGGTGCTGGCGGAGTCGGCCGCCGGCGAGCTGATCGCCGCGGAGATCGAGATCCGCTCCGGCCGCGCGGAGAGCTTTGCCGAGGCGATCGCCCTGCAGCAGGAGCGCCGCCGGCGGCTCTTCGGCTTGGCGGACGGCATGGGCCTGGCGCTGGGCGCGGCGGGCACCCACCCGTGGGCCAGCTACCTCGACCAGCGGATCATCGACACGCCCCACTACACAAGGCTCAGGCATGAACTCGGCTGGGTCGCGCAGCGCAACAACACCTGGAGCCTGCACCTCCACATGGGCGTGCGCGGCGCCGATCGAGCGATCGCCGTCTGCGACTCGATGCGGGAGCTGCTGCCGCTGCTGCTTGCCGTCTCGGCAAATTCACCCTTCCTCGACCGCCATGACACCGGCCTGCACACGGTGCGCACAGAGATCTTCACCCGCACCTTCCCGCGCTGCGGCGTGCCCAGCCCCTTCGGCGATTGGGAGCGCTATGTCGACTTCGTCTCCCTGCTCGAGCGCACCGGCACCGTCGTCGAGTCGACTCAGCTCTGGTGGAGCGTCCGCCCCCACCATGCCTTCGGCACCGTCGAGGTGCGGATCTGCGACGCCCAGACCCGGGGCGAGGAGTCATTCGCCCTCGCCGGCCTGATCGCCGCCTGCATCGCGCAGACGGCGATCGACTACGACGAGCATGGCCACGGCGGCGGCCGGCGGCCGCTCGAAGACCGCCAGATCGAGGAGAACCTCTGGCGGGCGATCCGGCATGGGATGAGCGGCCGGATGATCGACTTCCGGCGCGGGGAAGAGGTCGAGACGCGAGCGGCGCTGGAGGAGGTCCTCGCCTGGACCGAGCCGGCTCGCGAGCGGCTCGGCATCGCGGTCGAGCTGCCGCAGCGAAACGGCGCCCAGCGGGCCCGTGAGGCGCTCGACGCCGGGCTCGCGATCGAGGACATCTACCGCGACGCGGTCGCCGAGACAAAGCGGACCTACACCGCCGCCAAACAGGCGGCATAGAAGCGCTTTCGGGGTCACGGGACGCCTAATCCGCGGCCCCATATAGACTCCCGCGCCGCTAAAACCAGCCGGAGGAATCGAACTTGACCAGCTTTTTGACCGATTATGGAGTCGTCGTTGCGCTTGTCTGTGCAGGGGCGGCAGTTGTATACGGACTTATCGTCACCCAGCGCCTGCTCGCCAAATCGCCGGGCAACGAGCGCATGCAGGAAATATCTGGAGCGGTGCAAGAGGGCGCCAAGGCCTACCTCAACCGCCAGTACATGATCATCGCCGCCGTAGCGGTGCCGCTTGCAGGCGTGCTCTGGCTGCTGCAGGGCTGGGAGACCGCGCTCGGCTTCGTGATCGGCGCCGTCCTCTCGGGGGCGACCGGCTTCATCGGCATGAACCTCTCGGTGCGGGCCAACTCACGCGTTGCCGAGGCAGCGCGCGGCGGCGTCCCCCCGGCGCTCGACGTCGCCTTCAAGGGCGGCTCCGTGACCGGTCTTTTGGTCGTCGGCCTGGCCCTGTTCGGCGTCGCCGGCTACTACGGGGTGCTGGTCCTGACCGGCACCAGCGACAAGGACGCGGTCGACGCGCTGCTCGGCCTCGGCTTCGGCGGCTCGCTGATTTCCGTCTTCGCCCGGCTCGGCGGCGGCATCTTCACCAAGGCCGCCGACGTCGGCGCCGACCTGGTCGGCAAGGTCGAGGCCGGCATCCCCGAGGATGACCCCCGCAACCCGGCCGTTATCGCCGACAACGTCGGCGATAACGTCGGCGACTGCGCCGGCATGGCCGCCGACCTCTTTGAGACCTACGCGGTCACCTCGGTAGCGGTAATGCTGCTCGGCGTCCTCACCTTCACCGGCGCCGGCGGCGACTACCTGCGTGAGGTCGCGATCTTCCCGCTCGTGATCGGCGGCGTGGCGATCATCGCCTCGATCATCGGCGCGCTCTCGGTGCGGACCAAAACCGACAAAGTCGAGGGTGCGCTGTACGTCGGCATGATCGTCTCCGGCGTCCTCTCTATCGCGGCCTTCTACCCGATCACCGACTGGCTGATGTCAGATGCGGTCGCCTTTGGCCTCGAGGCCGGCGCTGACCCGATCGGCGTCACCGACCTCTGGCTCTGCGCCGTGATCGGCATCGCCGTCACCGCATTGCTCTTCGTCATCACCGACTACTACACCTCGACTCGTTTCCGACCGGTGAGGACGATCGCCAAGGCGTCCGAGACGGGTCACGCGACGAACATCATCCAGGGGCTGGCGCAGGGCTTTCAGTCGACCGCCGCCCCCGCTCTGGTGCTCGCTCTGGCGATCCTCCTCGCCAACGATCTGGCCGGCATCTACGGGATCGGCATCGCCGTCATGGCTCAGCTCTCCCTATGCGGGCTGATCGTCGCCCTCGACGCCTTCGGGCCGATCACCGACAACGCCGGCGGGATCGCCGAGATGGCGGAGCTGCCCGAGGACGTCCGCAACGTCACCGACCCGCTCGACGCGGTGGGCAACACGACCAAGGCGGTCACCAAGGGCTACGCGATCGGCTCGGCCGCGCTGGCCGCGCTGGTTCTGTTCGCCGCCTTCAAAAGCGAGCTCGATGACGCTGACGGGAAGCCGGCGGGCTTTGACATCGACAGCCTCTTCAACCTGAGCAGCCCCGACGTGCTGATCGGGCTGATCATCGGCGGCATGATGGTCTACCTGTTCTCGGCTCTGGCGATCGAGGCTGTCGGCCGTGCCGGCGGCCAGGTCGTCGAGCAGGTGCGCAAACAGTTCCGCGAGCACCCGGGGATCATGGAGGGGACCGAAAAACCCGACTATGGTGAGACGGTCAGCATCGTCACCCTGGCGGCGCAAAAGGAGATGATCCTTCCCTCGCTGATCCCGATCGTGATTCCGGTGATCGTCGGCCTGCTGAGCGTCAACGCGCTTGGCGGCCTGCTGATCGGCGTTATCGTCGTCGGCCTCTTCGCCGCGATCTCGATGACCGCCGGCGGCGGTGCCTGGGACAACGCCAAGAAGCTGATCGAGGACGGCGCCCATGGCGGCAAAGGCTCCGAGGCCCACGCCGCTTCGGTCACCGGCGACACCGTCGGCGATCCCTACAAGGACACGGCGGGGCCGGCAATCAACCCGATGATCAAGGTCGCCAACATCGTTGCGATCCTGATCATTCCGATCGTTCACTTTTAGACGAACTCTGAGGGGGAGGGGCCGGGTGCCCCTCCTCACTCAACTTGCTCCGGTGGAGAGTCGCCTGCTGTCGCCTCAAGGTGCTGCCGGAGAAGTACAAGCCGTTCGGAGGGGCACCCGGCCCCTCCGAGCTCACAGGCGGCTAGATATGGACGATTGCCGTGGGCGGCATCGCATCTCGTTGGCGTAGCTGGGTTAGCTGCTGGGGACTACCTCGACTGTTCCGTGCATGGTGGGGTGGATCTCGCAGAAGTAGGGGTATTCGCCCGGCTTCTTGAAGGTCTCGGACTTGAGCTTGCCTTCCTCGAGGGTCTCGGTGTCGAAGCTGTCGTCGTCGGCGGTCGCGGTGTGGGGAGCCGAATCGCGGTTGATCCACGTCACCTTGCCGCCTTCCTCGATCGTCACGGGATCGGTCATAGGCGAATTCGACGATCTCGACTTTGGCGGCGCGGACCGCGTCCCCGCTGGGGGCGGGGGCGTTGCCGCTGGCTTCCGTATCCCCGGGTGTCGTTTCCGTCGTCGGGGTAGAGCTTTCGGTGGTGACTGTCGTGTCGGAATCGTCATCTCCGCAGGCCGCGAGGCCGAGGGCGGAGAGGAGAAAGACGGTGGCCAGGAATGTCTTGAGAGAAAGCCCTTTTAGTTGCATGCACGGGTTTTACCCCTCTTGTGGGTGCCGACACCTTCCGGCAAGGCGCTAGGGTCAGCGCCCGGTGACCGATGGCTTGATCAACGTTGCGGATTTTGAGCGCGCCGCGGCAGAGAAGCTCGACGCAGGGGTCTTGGGGTATTTCGCCGGCGGCGCAGGCGACGAGGTGACTTTGCGCGAGAACGTTGGAGCCTGGCGGCGCTGGAGGCTGCGGCCGCGGATGCTGGCCGGCGTCAGCGACGTGCACACGGACGCGGAGGTGCTTGGAGCGGCGGCCTCGATGCCGATCCTCATCGCCCCCGTTGCCTACCAGCGCCTGGTCGACGAGGAGGGCGAGGTCGCGATGGCGCGAGCCGCTGCCGCGGCCGGCGCCGTGATGTGCCTCTCCACGCTCGCCACCGCACGGCCAGGCGAGGTCGCCGCCGCCGCCCCGGGCGGCAGGCGCTGGTTTCAGCTCTACTGCTTTCGGGACGAGGGGGTTACCCGGGCGTTGATGGACGAGGCGGTCGAGTCGGGCTTCGAGGCGATCGTGGTCACGGTCGACGCGCCCCGGGGCGGCAATCGCGAGCGCGACCTGCGCACCGGCTTCAAAATCCCCGCGGGGCTGGGCGTGCCCAGCGTCCAGGCGGCGCTCGGATCCGAGCGGGCGGTGACGATCGAGGAAACGTTCAACCTGATGGACCCGGCCATGGACTGGTCCACCCTCGAGGAGCTGGCCGCCGAGTGCAGCCTGCCGGTCCTGGTCAAGGGCGTCCTGACCGCCGAGGACGCAACGCTTGCGGTCGAGCACGGCGCCGCCGGCGTCGTCGTCTCCAACCACGGCGGCCGCCAGCTCGACTGCACCCTGGCGAGCGCCGATGCTCTTCCCGAGGTGGTCGACGCCGTCGACGGGCGGGCGTCGGTTCTGGTCGACGGCGGCGTGCGCCGGGGCGCCGACGTCGCGATCGCGCTGGCACTCGGGGCCGATGCTGTGCTGGTCGGCCGCCCCGCCCTTTGGGGGCTGGCCGTCGGCGGCGAAGAGGGCGCGCTGCGGGTCCTCGCCCTGCTGCGCGAGGAGCTCGAGCTGACCCTTGCACTCTGCGGCTGCGCCGAGCCCGCGGCCCTGACGCGCGCTCACCTCCAGCGGGCCCCGCTCGCGTCCGTATATTCGGCCTAGATGTCGATCTCAATCCTCTAGATGGCCCAGCGCGTACCGAGAGACGAATCGCTGAGCCGTGTGCACGGAGTGGGGGCGCTATTCGCGGCGGCCTACGGCAACGTCGGCTCGTCGATCTATTACGCCCTCGGCGTCACCGCCGCTTTCGCCCTCGGCCTGACGCCGGTTGCCTTTGTGATCTCCGGCCTGATCTTCGCCGCCACCGCGGCGACCTATGCCGAGGCGACGGTGATGTATCCGGAGGCCGGTGGGTCGTCGAGCTTCGCGCGCCATGCCTTCAACGAGATGGTCAGCTTCATCGCCGCCTGGGGGCAGATGCTCAACTACGTGATCACGGTCGCGATCTCGGCCTACTTCATCCCCCATTACCTGGCGGTCTTCTGGGAGCCGCTGGGGTCGGCGCCCGGCGACATCATCGCCGGAGCGGTGCTGATCGCGGCGCTGGCATTCCTCAACATCCGCGGCTCGCAGGAGTCGGCGAAGCTCAACCTCGTCCTCGCGGTGGCCGACCTCGCGACCCAGGTCGTGCTGGTCGCGATTGGAGTCGCGCTCGTCCTCAGCCCGCAGGTGCTGGTCGACAACATTCAGCTCGGGGTCGCCCCGACCTGGAGCGACTTCGCGCTCGGGGTGGCGGTCGGGATGATCGCCTACACCGGGATCGAGACGATCTCCAACATGGCCGAGGAGGCAAAAGACGCGGCGCGGACGATCCCGCGCAGCGTCGGCCTCACCGTGATGGCGGTGCTGGGGCTGTACCTGCTGATCCCGGTCGTGGCGCTCTCGGCGATGCCCGTCACCCAGGACGCCGCCGGCAGCTTCAGCACGGCGCTGGGCTCCGAGTTCGCCAACGACCCGATTCTCGGCATCGTCGAGAACCTCGGCCTCGGCGCCGGCCTGACCGAAGCGATGCGCTTCTACGTCGGCATCCTCGCCGCCGTGATCCTCCTCATCGCCACCAACGCCGGATTGATCGGCGTTTCCCGCCTCACCTATTCGATGGGGCAGCACCGCCAGCTGCCCGAGAGCCTGCGTCAGGTGCATCCGCGCTACCGCACTCCCTACATCGCGATTCTCGTCTTCTCCACGGTGGCGATGATCACCCTGATCCCCGGCAAGACCGACTTCCTGGCGACGATGTACTCGTTCGGCGCCATGCTCTCCTTCACGATCGCCCATGTCTCGGTGATCTGGCTGCGGCGCCGCAAGTCGGAGGACCAGCGGCCCTGGAAGCCGCCCCTCAACTTTCGCGCCTTCGGCACCGAGGTGCCGCTGACGGCCGTGCTCGGTGGCCTGGGCACCTTCGCCGCCTGGATCGTGGTGATGGCGCTCAACCCGAGGACCCTGGTCGTCGGACTGGGCTGGATGGCGTTCGGCATCGCGATCTACGTCCTCTACCGGCGCAACCAGAAGCTTCCGCTGACGGAGACGGTCAAGGTGCTGCTGCCAGAGCCGCTCGGCGTCGAGGAGATCGAGTACCGAAGCGTCCTGGTGGGCTTCGATGACGGCGAGCCGTTCTCCGAGGAGATGGTCGCCACGGCGGTCAAGCTCGCCTCCAAGCGCCGCCGCGGCATTCACGTCCACTCGATGTTGACGGTGCCGACTCACCTGCCGCTGGATGCCGAGATGCGCGAGCAGGAAGCCGAGGCGCAGAGCAAGATCGAGAGCGCAAAGCTGATCGGAGGCCAGCGCGTGACCGGCCATGTCGAGCGGGTGCGGACGGGACAGGCCGGCTACTCGATCGCCCAGGAGGCGAAGTTGATCAACGCCGCCGCCGTGGTCGTCGGGCTGCGCTATCGCAACGGCGCCCCGCTCTACGACAAGACCCTGCAGACGGTGCTCGGCGAGCGCCCCTGCCGGGTGATCGTCGTCTCCAACCCTGCGGCCCACGGCGAGGCCCTCCCAGAGCGGGGCCCGCGGGTGGCTCAGCGCTGATTTTCAGGCCCATACAATCGCCTCGATGAGCGCCGACGAGCCCAGAGCCGACCCCTCGTCACAGCGGTTGACCCCCGACCCACCTCCGACCTCCGAGTCAGCAGAAGAACCACCTCCAACGTCAGAGCCACCCAAGGGGACGCGGCTGTATCAGGGCTCGGTCCGCGCCCTCTCATTTGCCTTCTTGGCCCTCGGGCTGGCGATCCTTGCCAGCACCCTGGCCAACGGGGGCGGCCCACTCTCGGTCGGTGTGCTGATGGGTGTGGTCTTCATTGCCGTCGGCGCGGCACGGCTCTGGCTGTCGGTGCGGACGAGCCGATGAGCCCCGAGGAGAGGCGTCCTTCGAGGCAGCTGATGAAGCGCAGCCTCGGCGTGCCCGGGCTCTTCGTCGCCGTCTACTCGGTGGTCGGCTTCTCGATCTACTTCGCCCTCGGCGTGGTCGCCGACCGCGGCCTCGGCCTGACGCCGCTGATCTTTCTCGTCGCCGGCCTGTTCTTCGTCCTCGCAACCCTCTCCTACGTCGAGGGCGGGGCGATGTTCCGTGAGCGCGGCGGCTCCTCCAGCTTCGCCCGCCACGCCTTCAACGAGCTGATCGCGTTCATCGCCGGCTGGGCGATCCTGATCGATTACCTGATCGTCGCCGCGCTGGCGGCGATCTCGGTGCCCCATTACCTGGAGCCGGTGTCGGGAAGCCTCTCGGATCCCGGCTGGGAGATCGCGGTGGCGGGCACCGTGATCGTCGCCGCCTGCGCGCTCAACGTCTTCAACGTCACCGGGCGGGGACGGCTGCGCCCGCTTGCCGTCCTGGCGCTGGCCGACATCGCCCTGCAGGTGGCGGTGATCGGGGTTGGGCTGCTCGCCGTCCTGTACCCAGACCGGCTTACCGCCGAGCTCGACCTCTTCACCAATCCGACCCTCACAGACGCGATCTATGCGGGCGTGGTCGCGATGCTTGCCTACGCCGGCATCGAGGCCGCCTCCGACCTCGCTCCCGACATCGAGGTCGAGCCGCGGGACCTGAAGCGGATCGTCTCCGTGGGGGCGGTCGCGGTGCCGCTCGTCTACGCCGGCATGGCGGCAATCGCCCTGATGGCCGTTCCGGTCGTCGCCGGCCCGGGCGGACCGGAGACCGCCCTCGGCGGCGAGTTCGTCGAGGCGCCGATCCTGGGCGTCGTCTCCGCCTATCACCCGGCTTGGGTCGCCGACACGATGCGCTGGGTCGTCGCCCTGATCGCCGCTCCGGTGCTCTTTTGGGCCGTGACCACCGCGATGCTGGGCGTCTCGCGCCACATCTACACGCTGGCGATCAATCGCCAGATCCCAAGCTGGCTCGGCAAGCTCAACAGCCGCCACGCCACACCGCATGTGGCAATCGTCCTCTCCGGGGTGATCGCAATCGGCCTCGTCGCGCCCACCGACGTGAAGCTGCTGGCCGGGATCTATGCCTTCGGGGCGATGCTGGCGATCACCATCGCCCACCTCTCGATCCTCCGGCTCCGCATCGCCGACCCCGATCGCCGCCGGCCCTACCGGGTGCCGTGGAACGTCGGCTGGCGGGGCGCCCAGCTGCCGGTGCCGACCATCTTCGCCGCCTTTTTCAGCGGCCTCGCCTTCCTCAGCGTGCTCGTCTACCACGATACGGCGCGCTGGGTCGGCGGTGGCTGGATGGCTTTTGGCCTGCTCTTCTACGTCGTCTATCGCAAGGTGTTCGAGGGGACGACCCTGACCCGGCGTGTCTCGGTCACCGAGAGGGCGCTGACCAAGCAGGTCCCCGAGCTGACGTACCGCAACATCCTCGTGCCTGTCTTCGGCACCGCGCTCGACGACGACATCGTCTCCACAGCGGGCCGCCTTGCCGCCGCCGAGCAGGGCCGCTACGCCAAGGAGGCCGGCCCGGCGCGGCTGGATCTCATCTACGTGATCGAGGTGCCGTTGACGCTGCCGCTGGACGCGGAGCTTCCCGCCGAGGTCGCGCAGGATGCGCAGCGGGCGCTGGAGCGGGCGAAAGAGGTGGGAGACGAGTACGAGGACGTCGCCGTCAGCACCGAAGTGCTGCGGGCGCGTGAAGTCGGTGCAGGCATCGTCGAGGCGGCGTGCCGAAGCGACGCCGAGGCGATCGTGATCGGCGGCGAGCCGCCGAGCAAGATCCGAGGTGGAGCGACGCTGGGGGGAATCGGCGCCGCCAAGCCGGCGGAGATCGGTGCGGCGACCGAGTATGTGCTGAAGAAGGCGCCCTGCCGGGTTCTGCTCACAGCACCTCCCGAGTTGGGCGGCGAGCCGGCCGCGGAGCCGCCGGCCCAGGCGTCGTTGGCCGACTAGTATCCGGCCAATGTTCATTTTGATCGTCGGCTGCGGTCGCGTCGGCTCCTCGGTCGCCCGGGCGATGTTGCGCGAGGGCCATGAGGTCTCCTGCCTCGACGAGGACCCCGAGTCCCACGCCCGGCTCGAGGTCGGCCTCGACAAGGGCTGGGAGGACCTGGGCGGTCACTTCACCGTCGGCGCCGGCCTCGAGACTGACGCCCTCGTCGCCGCCGGGATCGAGAAGGCGGACGCCTTCATCGCCTCCACCGACGGCGACAACACGAACATCGTGATTGCCCAAATCGCCCAGAAACGCTACGAGGTGCCGACCGTGATCGCCCGGATTCTCGACCCGCTGCGGGCCGAGTGGTACCAGCGCCAGGGCCTGCACACGATCTGCCCGACGAGCGTCGCGATCAACATGCTGGAGAGCGCGGTCCGCGAGGGTGCGCGTCGCGAGCACCGCGGACCAGACGACCCGGCGGAAGCCGCCTAGACACGGGAGTCGAAGAAGCGCATGTACATCATCATCATCGGAGCGGGCAAGGTCGGATGGAACCTGGCCCGTGAGCTGCTCGAAAAAGACCATGAGGTGACGGTGATCGAGAGCAACCGCCGCCGCTACCTGACCGTCGAGCAGGAGCTGGAGCACAACGTCTCCTACGGCGATGCCTCGGAGCTCTGGGTGCTGGAGCGAGCCGGGATCCAGCGCGCCGACATGGTGATCGCCGTCACCGGCGACGACGAGGACAACATGCTGATCTGCCAGGTCGCGCGGGAGAAGTACGAGGTCGAGCGGATCATTGCCCGCGTCAACAACCCTCGCAACCGCCAGCACTTCGACCTGCTCGGGATCAGGCCCTCGGTCTCGGCGACCGACCTGATCCTGCGGCTGCTGGAGCATGAGGTGCCCGAGTACGGGCTCGTTCACCTGCTCGACCTGCAGGAGGAGCAGTTGGAGATCATCGAGATGCTGCTGGGCCAGGACTGCGGCGTCACCGGGCGCCGGGTCGGCGACCTGGCGATGCCGGAGGGCAGCCTGCTGATCTCGATCCTGCGCCAGGGCAAGGGTTTCGTGCCCGGTCCCGACACCGTTCTCGAAGCCGGCGATGAGGTCCTGGCGGTCCTCGACCCCGGCAAGGAGGACGACATCAAAGAGCTCTTCGGCCCCCGCGGGAACGGTGCCGATGGCTGATCGCGAGGTCGACTTCCTGCTCGTTGGCGGCGGCATGGCCTCCGCCAACTGCGCGGCGGAGCTGCGGCGCCGCGGCGGTGAGGGCTCGATTCTCCTCGCCGGCCGGGAGCCCGAGCCTCCCTACGAACGCCCGCCGCTCTCCAAGGACTACCTTCGCGGCACGGCGAGCCGCGAGGACGCGCGCGTCAATCCCGTCGAGTGGTACGAGGAAAACGGGGTCGAGCTGCTGACCGGCCGCAATGTGATGTCGCTCGACCCCGAGGCGCGGACGGCGGCCCTGCAGGGCGGGGAGGAGGTCGCCTTCGGCCAGGCGCTGCTGGCCACCGGCGCGATGGTGAACATCCTGCGGGTGGAGGGAGCCGAGAACGAGGGCATCCACTACCTGCGCGCCTTCGGCAACTCGGATGCGATCAGGGCCGACGCCGAGGCCGCCGACCATGTGGTGCTGATTGGAGGCAGCTACATCGGCACCGAGGTCGCCGCCTCGTTGACCGCCCAGGGCGCCAAATGCACGATCGTGATGATGGAGGAGGTGGCGCTGTCTCGCGTTTTCGGCAACGAGGCCGGGCGCTGGTTTCACCGCCTGCTCGAGTCGAAGGGAGTCACCATCCATGCCGGCGAGGAGCTGGAGGCGTTCGAGGGCGATGGCCGGGTGAGGGCAGTGGTCACGAAAAGCGGCCTGGCGATCGAGTGCGAGACCGTGATCGTCGGCGCCGGAGTACGCCCCGATGCGATGCTCGCCCAGCGTGCCGGGCTCGAGGTCGACGACGGCATCGTCTGTGACTCGAAGCTGCAGACCTCGGTCGAGGGCATCTACGCGGCCGGCGACTGCTGCTCCTATGACAGCGTCGTCCACGGACGGCGGCTGCGGATCGAGCACTGGGACGTTGCCATGCAGCAGGGCATGCACACCGCCCGCAACATGCTCGGCGAGCAGCGCGACTATGACGTCGTGCCCTATTTCTTCAGCGACCTGGCCGACTGGGCCGGGCTCGAGTACGTCGGCCCGGCGAAGGACTGGGACGAGGAGATCTGGCGCGGCGACCCCGACGCCGGCGAATTCTCCGTCTGGTACCTGAAGGACGGCAAGGTTGCCGGCGCGCTCAGCGTCGATCGCTCCGAAGACCTCGCCGAGGCCCGCCGCCTCCTCGCCGAAGGAGTCGACGTCTCCGCCGCGAAGGCCCAGATCGCCGACCCCGGCAGCGATCTGTCGGGCCTCGGCGCCTGAGGATCGCCGCCAGCCGCTCCGGGTATCCTCCGCCGTGCACACCTTGCGGCCTGGTGTAATGGCAGCACGCCTCGCTCTGGACGAGGTAGTCGGGGTTCGAGTCCCTGGGCCGCAGCTTTCCGCCTGAGGAGCGCCGCCGGGCCGTCTAATCCCTCTGCTAGCGTCGCCCGCGTCTATGGGACCCAGGCGCCGTTTCCTCGCAGCACTGCCCTTTGCCGCCATTGCCATTGCCGGCTGCGGCGGCGGTGACGACAGCAGCTCCACCGTGGCGGCGCCCGCGCCGGCGACCACAGTCCCGCCGGCGCTGAGCAAGGAAGAGCTGATCGACCAGGGGGACGCGATCTGCGCTGAGGTCAACGCGGCCGTGGGGACCGTTTCCTCGAGCAGCACGGACAGCACCAGCCAGGTCGCCCAGGAAGCCGACCTCTACGGCGGCATGGTCGAGCGGCTGAAGGGCCTGGGCACTCCTGATGAGACGGCGGGATATCCGGAATTCATCGACGCCGCCGACGAACTCGCCCAAGCGGAGAGCGATGCCGAGCTCGCTTCCGAGCGCGGCGACGAAAGCGGCCTCGTTGCGGCCCAGGAAGCCGCCTCCTCGGCCCTCGCATCTTTCCAGTCGGCCGCGCAGGCCTACGGCTTCGAGAGCTGCGGCGAAGGCCCCAGCGCTCCCGTCAGCTCAACGGCAACGGCGCCCGCCGATACCGGCGGGGTCCCCTCCGAAGCTGTGGAAGTCGAAGAAGAAGTGGCACCGTCCGAACCCGAACCGGCGCCCGAAACAGGCGGCGCGGGAAGCGCTCCCGAAGAAGCGCCCCCGAGCGGCGGCGGCACGGGCGGCGGCAGCGCCGGAGGCACTAGCGGCGGCTCCTCCGGCGGCATCGGTCCCGGCTAGCTGGCGTCTGCCGGACGCTGCGCGGGGCGCCTGCCTTAGGCGGCCGAGGAGCTGACCCAGGCGCCGTAGAGGCGGGCGTAGGGGCCGGCGGCGGCGAACAGTTCCTCATGGGTGCCCGCCTCGGCGATCCGGCCGCCCTCCAGGACGACGATCTTGCCGGCCCGGCGGATCGTCGAGAGGCGATGGGCGATGACGATCGCGGTGCGGCCCGCGAGCAGGCGGCTCAGCCCATGCTCGATCGTCCGCTCGGTCCGCACGTCGACGTTCGATGTCGCCTCGTCGAGGATCAGGATGCGCGGCTCGGCCAGCAGCGCCCGCGCAAAGGCGACGAGCTGGCGCTGTCCGGAGGAGAGCTGGACGCCGCGCTCGCCCACCTCGGTGTCGATGCCCTCGGGGAGGCCGGCGATGAACTCGGTGGCGCCGACCGCCGCCGCGGCCGCCTCGACCTCCTCCGCGGTCGCCTCGGGACGGCCGAAGGCGATGTTCTCCCGGATGCTGCCGGAGAAGAGGAAGCCCTCCTGGGGGACGATCCCGAGCTGCCGCCTCAACGCCTGCTGGCGGACATCGCGAAGGTCGTGGCCGTCGACCAGGACCCTCCCCTGCTGGGGGTCGTAGAAACGAGCCACCAGCTTGGCGAATGTCGACTTGCCGGCTCCCGTCGCGCCGACCAGAGCGAGGGTCTGGCCCGCTGGCACGTGAAGGTCGACCTCCTTCAGGACCCATTCCTCGTCCACGTAGGCGAAGGAGACGCCCTCCATCGCGATCTCGCCGCGCAGGGCGCCGGGGTCGATCGCCGCCGGCGCGTCGACCATGTCCGGCTCGGTGTCGAGCAGGTCGAAGATCTTGTCGAGCGCCGCCATTCCCTGCTGATAGGTCGTGTAGAGCTGCGAGAGCTGCTGGATCGGGTCGAAAAAGAGCTGCAGGTAGCCGACGAAGGCGATGATGACGCCGATCTCGATCGCGTTGTCGATCACCTGCGAGCCGCCATAGAGAAGGATCACCGCGACGCCGACCGCGGAGAGCAGCTCGACGGCGGGGAAGTAGGAGGCGTTGAGGTAGACGGTTTTCATGTTCGCCTCGCGGTTGGCCTCGTTCAGCTCCGTCATCGCCTCCGCGTGGCGGGGCTCCTGGCCGAAGCTGCGCACCACGCGCACGCCGCTCAGCGTCTCCTGCAGGTAGCCGGTGATCGCCGCGATCCGCTCCCGCGTGGCGCGATAGGCGCCGTGGGAGATGACCCGGAAGGCAACGCTCGCCACCGCGAGCAGGGGGAAGGTTATGAAGGTGACGAGCGCCAGCTTCAGGTCGATGGCGAGCATGATCACGACGACGCCCAGCAGGGTCAGCGAGCTGGAGAACATCGTCACCACGCCGCTGGTGACGAGCTGGTTCAGCGCCTCGATGTCGTTGGTCATGCGGCTGATCAATACGCCCGGGCTGCGCCGGGTGAAGAACCCGATTGACATCCGCTGCACATGGGCGAAGACCCGCTCGCGCAGGTCCTGGAGTGCCCGCGTTCCCACCCAGCCGACGATGTAGGTCTGCAGGTAGGTCGCCAGGGCGTAGAGCACCGCGACGACGACAAAGGCGGCGACGATCAGGTCCAGAGCGGAGACGTCTTGGGCGACGATCCCGTCGTCAACCGCCCGGCCGGCCAGGTACGGAGGCGCCAGGCCGGCCGCTGTGGCGAGCAGCATGGCGGCGAACATCAGCGCCACGCGGCCGCGGTAGGGGCGCAGTAGGCCGATCATCCAGCGCACCTTGCGCCCCCGCTGGTCCTCGCCGCGGACGAGCCTCCAGAGCGAGGCGAAGAGAAGGTAGATGTCGCGCAGGCGGCTGCGTTCTTCCCTCATAGGCGAGCCATCTCCTCGCGCTGCTCGAGGTCGTGCTGGAGGAAGACGGCGTCGGCGAGCCCGTGCTCGGCGATCTCGCGGTAGAAGCCGCAGCCCTCGAGCAGCCCCTCGTGAGTGCCGCGGTCGACGATTCGGCCGCCGTCCATGACCACCACTTCGTCGGCCAGCGAGATGGTGGAGAGGCGGTGGGCGATGACGAAGGTGGTTCGGCCCGCCATCGCCTCGCGCAGCCCCGTCTTGATCGCCGTCTCGGTGGTCGCATCGACCGAGGAGGTCGCGTCGTCGAGGATCAGGATGCGGGGATCGGCGAGCAGCGCTCTGGCGATCGCGACGCGCTGGCGCTGGCCGCCGGAGAGGGTCAGGCCGCGCTCTCCCACCACGGTGTCGTAGCCAATCGGGAGGTCGCGGATGAACTCGTCGGCCTGGGCGCGCCGCGCCGCCGCTTCGATCGCCTCCCGGCTGGCCTCCGGGTGGGCATAGGCGATGTTCTCGGCGACGCTGGCGGTGAAGAGGAAGCTGTCGTCGGCGACGAAAGCGACCTCGGAGCGCAGCGAGGCGACCTCCACCGAGCGCACGTCGACGCCGTCGACGAGGACCGAGCCCTCGCTTGGGTCATAGAGCCGCGCGATCAGGGCGACGAGGCTCGTCTTCCCCGACCCGGAAGGGCCGACGAGCGCCACGGTGCGTCCCGCCTCCACCTCCAGGTCAATCCCCGTCAGGGCCTCCGGTGCCTCGGCCTCGTCCTCCTGCTCATCCTGGGTCGCCGGTGGCCGGTAGCGCAGTGTCACGCCCTGCAGCTGCACCCGACCGCCGCCCGCCGGCAGCGGCGCCGCGCCGGGTGGGCTCTCGATCTGCGGCTCGCGGTCGAGGATTTCGAAGAGGCGGTTGCCGGAGGCGATGGCTCGTTGCGCCATCCCCATCGTGACCCCCAGCATGCGCATCGGCGCCGCCAGGATCACGAGGTAGGTGTAGAAGGCGGTGAAGTCGCCGAGGCTGAGGTTGCCGGCGATCACCTGGCGCCCGGCGATCAGCAGCACGAGCGCGATGCCGAGCTGCGGCAGCAGTCCGATCAGCGGTGAGAAGAAAGCCTGCAGCCGGGTCGAGTAGATGCTCTGGTCGAAGACGCGCTCGACCGCCCGCCGGAAGCGGCGCAGCTGATGCTCCTCGCGGGCAAAGGCCTTGACGATGCGGATGCCGGAGACGTTCTCCTCCGCCTCCGCGGTCAGCTCCGCGAGCCGCTGCTGGACCTCTTGCAGGGCGGGACGCGAGAGCCGGTTGTAGCGGGCGGCGGTGAAGACGATCAGGGGGGCCGGGGCGAGCGCGATCAAAGCCAGCCAGGGCTCGATCACGATCATCACGATGCTGACCAGGGTGATCGTGAGCAGGTTCTGGGTGATGAAGATCAGCCCATAGCCGAGAAAAAAGCGAATCGACTGCAGGTCTACCGTCGCCCGCGACATCAGCTGTCCGGTCTGCTGGGAGTCGAAGAAACCCAGCTCCAGGCGCTGCAGGTGGGCGTAGAAGCGCTCGCGCAGGTCGAACTCGACCGCCAGCGAGACCCGGCCGGCGACCACTCGCCGCACCACCGTCAGCCCCAGCCGCAGGATTCCGGCCCCGATGATCGCCAGTGCAAGCGGCAGCAGGTCGGGCTGGTTGCCGCTCTCGATCGCGTTGACCGCCCGCCCGATCAGCCAGGGGATCAGCACCGTCATCCCCATCGCCGCCCAGGCAAAGGCCAGCGAGCCCCAGAGCTCGCGGCGGTAGGGGCGCAGAAAGCCCATCAGCCGGCGATAGGTCCGCATTCACCGACTATACAAAGTGAAGTATTGGCCGCCGGCTAGTCGAAGGCGGCGGCTTTGGCGCTGGAGACTTTGCCGCCGCGGCAGGTGTGGGGGCCGTGGCCGGGGAGGGGGAGGATCTCGAAGTTGGTCGCGGCGTTGTAGGGGGTGGTGGCGCCGTTGTTCTGGGCGAGGTTGATGACCAGGCGGTAGAAGCCCGGGGGGAGCCCGTGGTAGTAGATCTCCGGCCTCGTAGCCGGCGAGTAGCTGCCATTGGAGCCGATGCGTTCGGCGAGGACGCCGTTCGGCCCCGCGTAGCGCGGGAAGTCAAACGAGCGGCCGACCAGACGGCCTCTGCCGATCGGGCTGTCGAGGGCGCGCTGCAGTTTGACCGGGTCGACGCAGTCGGGGACCCGGTTGAGGCTGAAGCGGATGTGTCCCTCGCCCAGCTGCGGTTCGCCTTCGAAGTGCCGCGGCGCGAGCTTGAAGTTTTCGATCTCGACCTTGACCACGACCGCATGGGCCGGCTGGCGCGCGCCGTTGCGGGGCGAGATGATCTCCACCCGCGGTTCGGCCGCCGCCGGGCCCTCCGCAACGGGCTCGTTCGAGTCGCCGCATCCGGCGCCGGCCAGTGAGGCGATGAGGGCCGCGACGATGGCGGCGAAGATGGCGATTCTGCCCCCCATGGGAGCGGAAACACTATGCCGTAGAGGAGTCAGCAGCCGACCTCCCCGCCGCCTAGTCTTAGGCGCTGATGTCAGGGATCGCTTTCACATCGGCACCTGCCTGCCGGCAGGGGAGGCGCAGCGGTGAGCCCCGCCGCTGAACTCGCCTACCGGATTGGAGCCGCCGCTCGCCGGCCCGCGAGCTGGTGGCAGCTGCTCAAGTTCGGCATCGTCGGCGGCTCTGGGTACCTGATCAACCTCGCCGTCTTCGCCGCGCTCATCGGCAGCTTCGGGATCCACCACATCGCCGCCGCCGTGGCCGCGTTCTGCGTCGCGGTCTCCAGCAACTTCTTCTGGAACCGCCACTGGACCTTCGGCCCGGGCGAGGACCACGCCGCATTTCAGGCCGCCCGCTTCTTTGCCGTCAGCGTCGCCGCCCTGCTGATCAACCTGGCGGTCCTGGAAGCGCTTGTCGTCGGCACCTCGATGGGGGACCTCAGCGCCCAGGCAATCGCCGTCGCAACCGCGATGCCATTCAACTTCCTCGGCAACAAGCTCTGGACCTTCGCCAACTGACCGACAGTCCCAGCTGGCCGCGTGGGCCCGCATGGAAGACTGGTAAGCGATGAGCCAGCGGAAGGCAAATTACGAGCCCGGCGCCGTCGAGGCGGCCCGGCAGGCTGCCTGGGCCGAGCGGGGGGCATTCGATACTCCCACCCCCGCCGAGGGGCAGACGCCGGTGTATGTGAAGCCGTCGAGCCCCTTCACCTCGGGCAACCTCCACATGGGCCATGTGCGCGATTACTCGATCGGCGACGCCTATGTGCGCTTTCGGCGCGCCCGCGGCGACGCCGTCCTCTTCGGCTTCGGCTTCGATGCCTTTGGCCTGCCGGCGGAGATGGCGGCGATCGAGCGCGGCGTGGCGCCGGCCGACTGGGTGGTGCGCAGCGGCGAGCGGATGCTCGCCCAGATGAAGCGCCTCGGTTTCGCCTTCGACTACGAGCGCGTCTTCTACAGCTCCGACGAGGAGCAGTACCGCTGGTCGCAGTGGCTTTTCGTCACCCTTCTCGAGGCCGGCCTGATCTACCGCGCCGACGTCACCGTTGATTGGTGCGACACGTGCCGCACCACCCTCGCGGCGCTGCAGGTCGAGGACGGCCGCTGCTGGCGCTGCCACAACCCGGTCCGCCTCATCCGCCGTCCGACCTGGTTCCTTCGCATCACTCCTTACCTGGAGGAGAACGATCGCCGCCTCGAGGAGCTCGAGAATTGGGATGAGCTCTCACTCGCCGCCCAGCGCTACATCCTCGGCAGGACTGATGGGACGGAGGTCGATCTGCAGGCGCCCGACGGCCCCGCCGTCACCGTCTTCAGTCCCAATCCCGATTCGATCGGCGAGGCCGGCTTCGTCCTCCTCTCGCCTCGACACCAGGACGTCGAGCGGTGGACGTCGGAGCCCTCGGTGCGCGCCGAGCTTGACGAGCTGCGTTCCGGAGGCTGGGAGCGCAGCGCTCGCGATGCCGCGGCGGTTCCCGTGATCGATACCGGCAAGTCGCTCACAGGGCCCGGGGGAAGGGAGCTGCCTCTCTTGATCTCGCCGATCGTCGACGCTCGCTACGGCCCCACCGCCGCACTCGGCATCCCGGCGGTCGACGAGGCGGATGAGGCGATCGCGAAACGGATGCCCCGCACGGCAGGCCTGGTTTCGGCCGAGGCGCCGGAGACGGTTCCTTCTGGGACTCCGGATACAGCCTCCGCCGAGGCGCCGGAGACGGTTCCTTCGTCGAGCGCAGACGCGGATTTCGTTTCCCGGCCGGCAACCCGCTACCGGGCCTCGGACTTCTCGATTTCACGCCAGCGCTACTGGGGAACGCCGATCCCGGTCGTCCACTGTGAGTCGTGCGGGCCGGTGCCGGTGCCGAAAGAGGACCTGCCGGTGGTTCTCCCCCGCGATATCGAGCCGACCGGAGAAGGCAACCCCTTGGGCGAGCGTGCCGACTTCGTCGAGGCGCCCTGCCCGCGCTGCGGCGAGCCGGCCAAGCGTGAGACGGACACCCTCGACTGCCACTTCGACGCCTTGTGGCTGTGGGTCCCGGCGGCGGTGCCTCCCGAGGCCCGCGCAGAGGCCATGTTCGACCACCCCGACCTGCAGCGGTGGCTGCCCGCGGAGCGGCTGGTCGCCGGCAACGACAGCGGCGGCTTCGTCTTCGACCAGCGCGTGGTGACGAAGGCGCTGCGCGACATCGGCCCCTTCTCGTTCCTCGTCGACGGCGAGCCCTTTGCCGGCTGCCTATTTCACGAGATGGTGATCGCGGATGGACGCAAGATGAGCAAGCACCTGGGCAACGTCGTCGACCCCGATGAGCTGGTGGAGCGCTATGGAGCCGACACCGTGCGCCTCGCCGTCCTCTACGCCGCCGGCCCGGCAAAGACGCTGAACTGGAACGACGGCGCGCTGCGCTTCGCCGGGCGCTTCCTCAACAACGTCTGGAACTACACCCACGATCGCCTCACGGCCCTGCAGGAGGCGCCGGAGGACCCCGAGGCCGCCGAGGACACCGCCTTCATGCGCGATCGCCTCGGCAAATGGTGCGACAACGGCCTCGAGCGGATCACCGCCGACCTCGAGCAGCTGCAGATGCACAAGGCGGTGCGCAACGTGACGCGGCTCTTCGAGCGGATCCAGGATTACGAGAAGCGAGTGATCAAGCGCCGTGGCAGGCTCAGCCGCCCCGATCTCGAGGCCTTGCTCGACGCCCTTGTCCTGCTGGCCCGGGTGCTGGCGCCCTTTGCCCCTCACATCGCCGAGGAGCTGCTGCTTGCCGCCGGCCACGAGGACGGCCCCGGCCTTGCCGGCAGCTGGCCGCGGCAGGCGTCGGCCTCGCAGCCGGCCACGGCCACTCAAGCCTGAATTGGGCGAATGGCGGCTCGATCGCCTTTTTGACTCGTCAGAACGGGCGCGGGCGGGTACTCTGATCTAGCGCGATGGAGGAGACAATGTCTTCATATAGGCAGGAGAGGCGCTGATCGGCATGCCGGCCGCGAACGCTCCAGGCGAGCGCACTCGATCCTGCGCCACCGAGCTGGTCTGTCACGACTGCGGCCTCCGCCTGCCGCTGCTCGATACGACCTTCAAGTGCCTCGGCTGCGGCCAGGGGCTCGACATCGATTACGACTACGACCTCGCGACCTCGCGCCTTGCCGAGCTGCCCACCGCCGAGCGGCCGCTCAACATCTGGCGCTTCGAGGAGCTGCTGCCGATCGTCGATGCACGAGCACAGGCCCGCGTCGGCCGCAACAGCGGCCGCACCCCGCTGATCCACGCCGACCGTTTGGGGGCCGAGCTCGGCCTGCGCAAGCTCTACATCAAGGACGACAGCACCGCCCGTCCCAGCCTCTCCTACAAGGACCGCGTCGTCTCGATGGCCGTGGCCAGGCTTCTGGAGCTGGGCAAAGAGGAGATCGGCTGCGTTTCCACCGGCAACGTCGGTACGGCCGTCGCCTCGCTGGCCGCGAAGGCGGGTGTGGCCGCCTATGTCTTCTATCCCAGCAATCTCGAGCGCGGTAAGGCACGGGCCTGTCGGGCCCTTGGCGCCACCGTCATCCAGCTCGACGGCAACTACGACGAAGCAAATCGCGCCTGCCGTGAGCTGGCGCTCGTCACCGGGATGCAGTTCGCCAACATCACCCTGCGGCCCTTCTACGCCGAGGGGGCGAAGACGGTCGCCTACGAGGTCGTCGAGCAGCTCGACTGGCAGGCACCGGACCATTTCGTCATTCCCGCTGCCGGCGGAACGCTTTCCTCGCGCGTCCACAAGGGGCTGGTCGAGCTGGAGAAGGTCGGGCTGGCGGAGACGGCGTCGACCAAGATCAGCGTCGCCCAGGCCGACGGCTGCGGGCCGATAGCCGATGCCATCCTCAACGGCAGCGGCGAGATCCAGCCGCAGACCCCCCACACGGCCGCCCACTCACTGGCGATCGGCGCTCCGGGCGACGGCCCGCTCGTCGTCGACGCGGTGATGTCGCGCGGCGGCTCGGCGGCAACCGCCAGCGACGATGAGATCTTCGACGCGATCGACCTGCTCGGCGCCACCGAGGGCATCCTCACCGAGCCGGCCGGCGGCACCACGATCGCATCGACGATCAGGCTCGCCAACGAGGGCAAGCTCGGCCCCGACGACACGGTCGTCGCGGTGATCAGCGGCAACGGCTACAAGACCCTCGACGAGCATCCCGACAAGTCGTGGCCTTCGATGGTCGCCTGCAACGTCGAGTCAATGGGCGAGATGCTGGCGGAGTTCCGCCAAACCGGCCTCGGCGCAACGATCTCCTAGCCCGAGACCGCTGGCTATGGCGTCGGCCCGCCGAATACCTCGCTGTTGATCATCGCCTGTCGTATTTCTTCTGACGTGACGGCGGCCGGCAGCGGGACCGCTCGGTAGGACGAAACAGGGAGATGCATTCGGAAGACCGGCCGGCCTTTCGAGTTGAACTGGGTCAGCAGTGGATTATCGCCCCAGTCCACCAGCCAGCCGCCGGCGAAAGGCCTGACTGAGCCACAGCAGTGGCTGCGCCGGACCTGCGGGTCGGTGAACTGCCGGATGAAGGTCGCTGTCCGGCGCCCGGGATCGATTCGGTAGAAGACCGCTCGGGGGCGCCGGGGTCGATGGGTCGCGTCGTCGTAGACGCTGAGCAGTCCGTCGCCGTGGATGCGGGCGTCGTGCTGGCCGCCGAAGAGTTCGTCCGCGTAAGGGTCGCCGATGACTCGCAGGGACTGCGGAGTTGGGGTGCCGCCCAGCTTCCAGAGCACCCCGCCGTCTTTGCGGCTGATGCCGTAGATGGCATCCGTATGGCGGGTCGAGATGACGACCGTGTCGCCCCAGAGATCGATCGAGTTGATGTGGATCGGGTCGTAGGTCTTTCGCCCGTCCACGATGTGAGGGTTGTAGATGACGTTGCGATGCCACCAGCGCCCGGTCTCAGCAAGCCGAATGTGGCCGCGCGAGTTCCAGCGCCACAGCAGCCGGCCGGTAGCACTGACCTCCTGGACTTCGGCGTCAGCTATCGAAGCGTGCGGCCGGCCACCGAAACGGCTTAGGTCGACGTCGTCGCGGATCGGATAGGCGTCGAGGTAGAAGCTTCCGCGGGGGGTCGCGTGCAGCTCATGCCCGTCGGTGACGGTGCCGCGTGTACGGATCAGTCCGAGCAGCTTTCCATTGAGACCATGGACCTCGTGCGCCATTTCCGGATTGACGCCGTAGCCGTCGCGAAAAGCCCGCGCCCAGACGATCGTGCCATCGGAGAGGATCTGGTTTTGCAGGATCGGCCTCGAGGTTCTCTCCCACCACAGCGGCTTGCCCCGGGCGTTGAAGATGACCAGCCAGGCCTTCTCCGCTCGCGGCGCCAGTCCGACAAGGAACATTCCCTCGCCGACCTCTCGATAGCGGCGGTAGCGCCACTTCGGGAAGCCCGCCGGCAGCGCGGGGAGACGCCCTGCCGATCTCCCGCAGGCCTTGCGGCCCGCTTGACAGAGAGACGGAGGCTCCACGGTGGGCGACTTCGTAGTTCCACCGCCAAGACCTGCGGTCTCGCCACAACCAGCGAGCGCAGCCAGCAAGCAGCCGGCCAGGATCGCCAACGAGGGCAGCCAGGCCCTGTTAGGGGGCAGATTCAACAGTGCCGGAGGAGGGACTCGAACCCCCGACACGCGGATTATGATTCCGCTGCTCTAACCAGCTGAGCTACTCCGGCGGGAGACGGGATCGTAGCGACGGCTGGGGGTCGGAGGCGGGCGAATCCGATCGGCCTATCCGAGCAGCCCCAGCTCGCCGGCACGGTGGCTCGCCTCGACTCGGGAGCGGCAGTCGAGCTTGCCGAGCAGGTTGCGCACATGCATGTCGACTGTGCGGGGACTGATGAAGAGCTCCTGGGCGATCTCCCGGTTGGTCCGGCCGACGGAGACATGGCGCAGGACCTCCAACTCACGGCGGGTGAGCTGGGCGCCGTCGGTCGAGAGCGCCGCACGCCCACCGAGTCGCTGGGCCACCGACTCGCCCATGTCGGCGACCTGCTGGGCCGCTTCGGCGGCAATCGGCCGGGCGCCGAGCTTGGTTGCGTTGCGGTAGGCGTCGCAGAGGCGCTCGAGCGCCTCCTCGCGCTGGCCTGCGGAAGCCAGCGCCACGCCGGCCCGCAACTCGATCTGCGCTCGCTCGTGGGGGATGGTGAGGGCGCGGTGCAACTCGACCGCGCGGGAGAGGTGCTCAGCCGCGGCGGCCTCGTCGCCTTCGAGGAGGGCCAGCTCCCCGATCGCCTGGGCGAGCGCGGCGAGAGCGTCGGCGTTACCGGCCTCGGATGCCATCTGCCCCAAAGCCTCGGCGCAGGCGTTGGCGCCTGCACGGTCGCCCTGGCGGGCAAACCAACTGGCCGCCCAGCGAAGCCCCCAGACGGCGTAATGGTGATCCTCGCTTTCCTGCCAGCGGGCGAGCAGCTCGCGGCAGTACTTGGCCGCTTCGTCCTCGAGGCCCTCGGCCGCCGCGACCATCGCGAGGCCGGTCGTCGAGTCGACGTACATGTTGTAGTGGCCGACGGAGGAGGAAACCGAGCGCGAGGCGGTGAGCATGCGCCGAGCCGAGCCCAGCTTGCCCTGAAAGGCGTGCATCGCCCCGAGCAGCCCTTCGGCGACCCAGACCGCGGTGCCGGAATCGATCAGCTCTCGGCCCATCTCCTCGGCCCGCGACCACTCGCCGCGCTCGCGCAGCACGTAGACCAGGCAGGTGATGCAGGCAACCTCGGTGTCGGCGTCACCGCCGGTGCGGCAGAGTCCGAGGGCGGTGTCGAGCGCCTCCTCGGCGCGGCGGTAGTCGGCGGCGTCGTAGAGCACGAGGCTGAGTCGTTGATAGAGCTCGGCGGCGACCGGCGTCAGGTCCTCTTCGAGGGCCAGCTCCAAGCCGGCCCGCACCGCAGCGAGCCCCTCCTCGAAGTGTCCACCCTTTGCCTCCGCCACCCCACGAAGACCGAGGGCGCGGGCCTGCAGGTCGGCGCGCTTCGCTGCGCCCGCTTCCTCCGCGGCGACGGCGGACAGCTCGATCGCCTCGCCATAGCGGGCGCCGCGGCGATGGTGATCGGCCATCGCCAGGCGCTCTGACGCCGCATCGGCGGGCCGCTCGGCGGCCGCGAAGGCGTCGGCGGCGAGGCGGCGCGAGGCGAAAGCCGAGTCTCGTTCGCCCGCCAGGTCCTGGACCGCGGCCAGCCGCCGCTGTGCTCGGGCGTAGCCCTGCTGGTCCGCGTCGCGGTCGCAGGCCGCGGCCAGTTCACGCCAGGCTTTCGAGGCATCGGCCAGGTCGCCGCCGAGCTCCGCGCAGCGCCCGTAGCGCTCGAGCGTCTCCAGCCGGAGGCTTTCGGCTTCGCCCGCCGACCACAGCTCCAGCGCCTGCCGTGCCGCTCGTGCGGCGTCGCGGTGAGCATGCAGCTCCTCGAACTCCCGCGTCGCCCGCACAAGAGCCTCACGGGCGGGGGCGACGTTTCCGGCGCCGAGCCAGTGGCCTGCGACCTCTACGCCGGGCCCGCCGCCGGCCTCGATTGCCTGCGCAAGTTGGCTATGGAGGTCGCGCCGGCGCGACCAGGGGACCTCGATGTAGAGGACCTCCTGCATCAGCGTGTGGCGAAAGTCGGCGCGTCCGAACTCCCTCTCCTCCAGCAGGCCCACCCGGACCAACTCGGCCAGGCCGGCCTCGGGTGCGTACTCGGCTGCCAGCTGGAGGTCCAGCTGCTGCCCGAGTACGGCCGCGATTCCGGCGGCCTCGCGCGCCTCCGGCGAGAGCTCGGAGAAGCCGACGAGGACCGCTTCCCTGATCGTGTCGGGAACGGGTATCTCGCCTTCGTCTGTGAGCTCTAGGCCGTGATTGCCCGCCGCAAGGGAGCCGCGTACTTCGAGAGCGGTAACCAGCTCCTCGACGAAGAACGGCGAGCCCATCGTCCGGTCGTGGACCGTCCTCACCAGCGACGGCGCGGGCGGCTCGGGCAGCAGCACCTCTAGTAACTCGGCGACGCCCTCTCTATCGAGGGGCTCCAGCGCCAGCTCCTGGAGCTGGTCGTTGCGGCGGAGCTCGTTGCGAAGCCAGCGCAGGCGGTGGTCCCGGGGCAGCCCGTCGGAGCGGTAGGCCGCGACTATCAGCACCGGCATCTCCGGCAGCGAGGGCGCGAGCGCCGCGAGCAGCTCCAGCGTCGTTTCGTCCGACCACTGAAGGTCGTCGAGGAGGACAATCGCGGGCTGCTCGGCGCTGAGGTGGGCGAGGGCGCACCGCACCGCCTCGAAGATCGTCGCGCGTTCCGTCTCTTCAGCGGCGTCGCCAAGCTCGGGCAGCAGCAGCGAGAGGTGGAGGAGTAGGGGACCGCAACCTGCCAGGGCATCCGGCTGGGAGCGCAGCCGCGAGCGCAGCGCGTCGACAATCGGGCCGTAGGCGGCGGTGAGGCCGTTGGCTGCCGCTCCGCGCAGAATGAGGTCCGCGTCGTCCCCGACCTCCTGCGCAAGCCGGCTCTTTCCCACCCCGGCCTCACCGGAGAGCAGGAGGAGGGACCCAGACCCTTCACGGGCCCGTTCGACGGCGTCGTTGAGACGAGCTAGCTCGCTTGCCCGGCCGACGAGCGGGGTCCGGTTGCTCATGACGATCTCAGTCTAGGCCCGCCGTGACCGGCGCCCGCCCGATCGGGTCGGGCGCCGGTCCTCGGCTCAGTGTGCGGCGGGCGCTGGGTCGGGGCGGACGACGACCGTGTCCGCGATCGGGATGATCTCGTCGCAAGGCAGGCCCGAGGCCTCGGCGTGCTCCCTGACCGCATCGGGGCTCTCGCCTTCGTAGACGCAGAATGTCCCAACCTCACCGCTCTCCTCGGCAAGAACGTAGCTGCGGATCCAGCGGACGCCTGACCCCGGTTCATCGCCCACTTCCGCCGAGCGCTCCCCAGCGACCTGAAGGTCCGCCGGCGTCGCCCAACCGTTGCGGCGCAGAATTCCGTAAAGCTGCATTGGACTTCCTCCTGTTTCGCGTGATTTCGAAGCTGCCAGGCAACCGTAGGTCCGAGAATGGCCCTTCGCATCAGCGAAACCACCGTATTTTCGCCTTCCTCCTGCCGTATTGGTGGGAGTGGCGGGGAGCGCTAGCCTTGGCGGGTGGTCGAGGAGTTGGATAGAGCGGTTCAAACTGTGATCCGGGACTGCTTGGGAGTCGAACCGGCCGAGGAGGTGCTGGTCATCTGCAACCCGGTGACCGAAGACCTCGGTGCGCTGTTGCGGATCGTGGCGCAGGGAGATGGCGCCGAGGCGACGCTGGCCGTCATCTCAGAGCGCGACTCGCACGCCGCCGAGCCGCCCGACACAGTGGCTGCCGCAATGCTCGCCGCCGACGTCGTGGTGGCGCCCACGATCCAGTCGATATCCCACACCGCCGCTCGCAAGGCGGCAAGCGAAGCGGGGGTCCGAGTTGCCTCGATGCCCGGCGTGACAGAAGAAATGCTCGCCCGGGTGATGGGCGCCGACATGCGGCAGCTGCGGCGCCGCGGGACCGCGGTCTGCGCCCCCCTCAACTCCGGTTCGGAGGCGCGGATCACATCCGCTCACGGAACCGATCTGCGGCTTGGGCTGGAGGATCGGACGGCGATCGTCGACGCCGGCAAGCTGACCGCAGAGGGCGCATTCGGGAATATCCCCTGCGGGGAGGGATTTATCGCCCCGGTCGAGGGCACCGCCGAGGGGACGCTGGTCGTCGACGGCTCGATCGCAGGGGTCGGGAAGGTCGAGACGCCGGTCTCGCTGACCATCCGCAACGGCCACCTCGTCGAGGCCACCGGTACCGAGGGCGCGACATTGCTCGAACTGCTGACCGCGCATGGGCAGGCCGGCACGAACGTGGCCGAGCTGGGGATCGGCACCAACGAGGAGGCGATACTGACCGGCAACATCCTCGAGGACGAGAAGATCCTCGGCACCGCGCATGTCGCCTTCGGCGCCTCGGCCGCGATCGGGGGCACGGTGCAGGTGCCCGTCCACCTCGATTGCGTGCTCCTCGAACCGACCGTGGAAATCGACGGCACGGCGATCGTCCGCGAGGGCGAGCTCCTCGTCTGAGCCGTTGACGCCGCCACTGCTTGCCGTCCCCAACGTCTCCGAGGGCCGCGACCCGGCTCGGATCGCTGCCCTGGGGAGCTCCTTCGCAGGGGGTGCATCCCTTCTCGACTCCCACTCCGACGCCGAGCACAACCGCTCGGTCTTTACGATCGGCGGCGGCCCCGACGAGCTGCGAGAGGCGCTCGTCCACGGCGCGGAAGCAGCGATAGCCGCCATCGACATGACCCTCCACGAGGGTCTTCACCCGGCGATCGGCGCCCTCGACGTATGTCCCGTGGTCTGGCTCTCACAGGAGGACCGCGATGCCGCCGTCGCTACGGCGATCGAGGTCGCGGCGGGGATCGGGGAGCTGGGCGTTCCCGTCTTCCTTTACGGCGCGCTGGCGATCGGCCCGGACCGGGTCGAGCGGGCCTTCTTTCGCAACGGCGGCCTGGCCGAGCTGTGGCTGCGAATGGAGGGGGGTGGGCTGCATCCCGACCGGGGGCCCGCTCTGCCGCACCGGACCGCCGGCGCCACGCTGGTCACCGCCCGCCCGCCGCTTGCTGCCTTCAACGTCGAGCTCGAGGGCGGCGACCTCGACGCCGCCCGAGCCGTGGCGGCCGGCCTGCGGGAGTCCGGCGGCGGTCTGCCGGGGGTGCGAGCCATCGGGCTGCCCCTCGCCAGCGGCCGTGCGCAGGTCTCGACCAACGTCCAAGACCCCCTGGCGGTGCCTCTGGCGGAGGTGGTCGAAAGGATCCGCTCTCTGGCGGGCCCGCTCGGCGCCAGGCCGGTCGAGGCCGAGCTGGTGGGGCTGGTGCCGGAGAGCGCGCTGGGCGGCTATCCCGTCGACGTGCCGATTCGGGGGTTCGACCCCGTCCTGCACACGGTCGAGCGGCGGCTTGCCTCCCTCTCTTGACGGGATGGCGGCCCTACGCGGCCACGGAATCAATCATTTAGATTCCGGCTATGGCCCAGGCGAACAAGAAGCGGCGCCGCAAGCATCGCGGCACTCAGGGGGGACGCATCGACACCAAGGGCCGGGGACGGCCGCGCAGCCGGGAGGAGGCCAAAGCTCGTGCTCGCTCGGGGCGCAAACGCGCCCCACGGGCTGACCACCCGCCGACCTGGCGCAGCGCCGTCCTTCGCGGCCTGGTCGCGGCGGTCATCTTCACCGTCTTCCTCCTCATCCTCGGCCGCGGCCTCGGCGCCGCCATCGGCCTTGGGGCCTTCATGCTCGCCTTCTACATCCCGGCCGGCTATTACTTCGACTCGATGATGTGGCGGCGGCGAGAGCGGGCCCGGATCCGCGCCGCGGAGAAGCGGTGAGCCTCGATGTCCAGATGCTCACCGTCGGCCCGATCGCCGAGAACTGCTTTCTGCTGCGGCGCGAGGGTTCCGACCGCCTCCTGATCGTCGACCCGGGGGAGGAGGCGGGACGCATCCTGGGGGAGGTCGAGCAGACCGGAGCCACGGTCGAGGCGATCCTCGTAACCCACTGCCACTTCGACCACATCGGCGCCGTGGCGCCGGTCGCGGCGGCAACGGAGGCGCCGGTCTACTGCCCGCGGCTGGAGGCGCCGATCCTCGCCGACATCATGAGCTTCGTCCCCTATCCCGGCTTCGGCCCCTTCGAGAGCTACGAGGCCGACGAGCTGGTCGGTGGCGGCGAGGCTCTGGAGCTGGTGGGCCTGACGCTGGACGTCATCTTCACGCCGGGCCACAGCCCCGGACACGTCACCTACTCGGTGCGCGACGAGAAGGCGATCTTCTCCGGCGACGTGCTCTTTCAGGGATCGGTGGGGAGGGTGGACCTGCCAGGCGGGGATGGGCCGGCGCTGATGCGCTCGATCAATGACCTGGTGGAGTCGCACTCGCCTGAGACGGCCGTGTATCCCGGCCATATGGGAGCAACGACCTTGGGCGCCGAGCGCGCCGCCAATCCCTTCCTCGCCGAACTGGCGCGGTAGGCGCCTCGCCGCGTCGATAAGGTCGCGCCACTGTGGCCAGCAAGTACCAGGCACCTCGCGGGACCTTCGATGTCCTCCCGGCCGCAGCGCGCTCGCGAGCGCGGATCGAAAGCGCGGCGAGCGCGATCTTCTCCCGCGCCGGCTATGAGGCGATCGCCACTCCCGTCTTCGAGGACACAGAGCTCTTCGAGCGGGGGGTCGGCCGCTCGACCGACATCGTCCGCAAGGAGATGTTCACCTTCGAGGACAAGGGTGGGCGCAGCATCACCCTTCGCCCCGAGGGCACGGCGCCGATCTGCCGGGCCTACCTCGAGCACGGCATGCACAAACTGGCGCAGCCGGTGAAGCTCTCCTACGTCGGGCCGTTCTTCCGCCACGAGCGCCCGCAGGCGGGCCGCTACCGACAGTTCCACCAGCTCGGCGCCGAGGCGATCGGCACCGACTCGCCGCTGGCCGACGCGGAGGCGATCATGCTGCTCGCCGACCTGCTGGTCGAGCTCGGCGTGCCGGGGGTGGAGTTGAGGCTCGGCAGCCTCGGCTCGCTGGACTCCCGCCGCAGCTATCTGGAGGAGCTGAAGGCCCACCTCCACGCTCATGAGGCGGAGCTGTCGAAGGAGGTGCGGGAGCGCATCGACGTCAACCCCTTGCGGGCCTTCGACGCCGACGACGAGGGAACCCAAGCGGTGATGGCGAGTGCCCCGACCATCGTCGAGCGGCTCGAGGAGGAGGACGCCGCCCACTTCGCCGAGGTGCGGGCGCTGCTCGACGCGGCCGGCGTCCCCTACAGGGTCGACCCGACCCTGGTCCGCGGGCTCGACTACTACACCCGGACGATCTTCTCCTTCGTCTGCGAGGGCCTCGGCGCTCAGTCCGAGGTCGGTGGCGGCGGGCGCTACGACGGGCTGATCGAGCAGCTCGGCGGGCCGCCCACGCCGGCGGTCGGCTGGGCGGCGGGCATCGAGCGGATCCTGCTGGCGCTGGACGAGGACGAGGAGGCGGTCGGCCGCGACGTCTTTGTCGCCGTCGCCGACGATGGGCAGAGGCAGCGGGGCCTGGCACTGGCGGCGGAGCTTCGCAACGCCGGCCTCTCGACCGAGGTCGACCTTGGCGGTCGGGGCCTCAAGGGACAGCTCAAGCACGCCGACAGGATCGGCGCCGGCCGCGTCCTGATCGTCGAGGCCGATGGCTCCGCTCAGCTGCGCGACATGCAGAGCGGCGAGCAGCGCCCGGTGGATACGGCGAAGCTGGTCGACGAAATGGCTGGAGGAAAGGGATGAGCGAGTTCCCGGCGCTGCGGCCGAACGGCTACCGCGACACCTGGTGCGGCCAGGTCCTGAGCGACCGGGTCGATTCGGAGGCCCGCGTCGCCGGTTGGGTGCACCGCCGCCGCGATCACGGCGGGCTGATCTTCATCGACCTGCGCGATCGCACCGGCATCGTTCAGCTTGTCTTTCACCCCGATTCCTCGGGGGAGGCGTTCGAGCTCGCCCACAGCCTGAGGGCAGAGGATGTGCTCAGCGCGCACGGCGCTGTCGTGCGTCGCAGCGAGGAGACGGTCAACCCCGACCTGCCGACCGGCGAGTACGAGCTCACGGTGAGCGGCGCGGAGCGCCTTGCCGACGCGGAGACACCGCCCTTTCAGATCGAGGGATTCGCGGGGGAGGCCGGGGAGGACGCGCGCCTCCGCCACCGCTATCTCGACCTGCGCCGCGAGCAGATGCGCGAGGCTCTGACCCTGCGCCACCGGGTCACGGCAGCGATGCGCGAGTTCCTCGACCGCGAGGGCTTCCTCGACATCGAGACCCCGGTCCTCACCCGCTCCACCCCCGAGGGCGCACGCGACTTCCTCGTCCCCAGCCGCCAGCAGCAGGGTTCCTTCTACGCCTTGCCACAGTCGCCGCAGCTCTTCAAGCAGTTGCTGATGGTCGCCGGCTTTGAGCGCTACTACCAGGTCGCCCGCTGCTTTCGCGACGAGGACCTGCGCGCCGACCGCCAGCCCGACTTCACCCAGCTCGACATCGAGATGTCCTTCGTCGGCGTCGATGACGTGATTGAGGTCAACGAACGGCTGCTGGAGCATGTATTCGATCGGGTCGGCGGGCCGGCGCTGCAGCTGCCGCTGCGGCAGCTGCCCTATGACGAGGCGATCTCCCGCTACGGCACCGATCGTCCCGACACTCGCTTTGGGCTCGAGCTGGTCGACCTCGGCGAGGCGCTGGCGGCAACTGAGTTCAAGGTCTTCCGCTCGGTGATCGATTCCGGCGGCGTCGTACGAGGCCTCAACGCCGGCGGCCGCGAGCTGCCCCGTTCCGCTTTGGACGGGCTCATCTCACGGGCGCAGGAGCTGGGCGCAAAGGGCCTGGTCTGGGCTTTTCGGGAGGGCGACGGCTGGCGCTCGCCGACCGCCAAGTTCCTCTCCGCCGCGGAGCTGGAGGCGCTCAACGAGCGCCTTGGCGCGCAGGAGGGCGACCTCCTGCTCGTCGTCGCCGACCGCGCCAAGGTCGCCAACACGGTGCTGGCGCAGCTCCGCCTCGACCTTGCCGAGGACTTCGGTCTTATCGGGGAGGGAACGGAGGAGCTGCTCTGGATCGTCGACTGGCCGCTGCTGGCCGAGGCCGAGGGCGGCACCTGGGAGCCGCTGCATCATCCCTTCACGGCACCGGCAGGGGAATTCAACCCTTCGGACCCGGGGTCCGCCCGGGCGCTGGCCTACGACCTGGTCTGGAACGGCCAGGAGATGGGCGGCGGCTCGATCCGCATCAGCGACCCCGAGCTTCAGGCCCGGGTCTTCGCCGCCCTGGGGATCGACGCCGCCGAAGCGGAGGCTCGCTTTGGCTTCCTCCTCGAGGCCCTTCGCTACGGCGCGCCCCCGCATGGCGGCATCGCCTACGGGCTCGATCGCGTCGTGCAGCGCCTCGCCGGCGCGGAGTCGATCCGCGACGTGATCGCCTTCCCGAAGACCGCCTCGGGCGCCGATGCGTTGACCGGAGCGCCGGCGCCGGTTGACGATCTGCAGCTGCGCGACGTCGGCCTGCAGCTGCGGGGCAAGCGCCCCCAGGGGCAGGGCCCCTCCACGGAGCAGCGCCCCTCCGCCTAGATGGGCTTGGCAGACCGCCTGCGCGGGCTCTTCGGGGCCCCGGGGAAGGGCCCCGGCCAGACGCCCGTCCACCTCAACGACCCGCGCTTCGAAGCTTGGGAGGTGGTGCGCGAGTTCGGCGACGTGAGGACGGCGCGAGCCTGGCATCAGGCTCTTCTCGAGGCCGGCATCGAAGCTGCCCTGACCGCCGACTGGCCACTGGATCGCTTTGGCCGCGGCGAGATCTATCTACAGGTGCCCGGTGAGCATTGGAGCGAGGCCGAGCTGCTGCTCTCCAATCTCGATCTGGATTGAGATTGGCCCCCGTGAGGCGGCTCTGCGAGCGCCTTTTTGGGCTCTTTGGCCTGCTTCCCGGCGGATCTAAATTCCCCCTCGCCATCGCGCCTGCACGGTGGTACGGTTGTCTCGAGGCCCGAGCCCGTACGCGAGCCGTCTCACCGTTTGACCCAACACAAACGGCGCGGGAGCTGATCTCTCGAGACCCCGTGGGGTCCTGAGGAGGCGCCCACCCTTTACTTCAAGGGATCAAAGCCAGAGGCGGTAACGGCGGGTTGGGGCCTCTTTTTCAATACCTCTCTGGGAGCTGACTGCCTCGCCCGCCGGCGACCGCGTTCCTTCGCATGCGACAGCGACCTCTACCCTCTAAACGATGAGCTTGGAGCTATTTGAGAGCTACCTGCGCGATGAGACCAGGCGCGGCCCCGCGGCGCCGGATTCTTTCACCGGTGCGGCGGGAGGCGCGGCCTGTGGCGACCTCTCGCGCATCTCGCTCGTAATCGGTGAGGACGGAGTCATCGAGCAGGCCAGCTTCGACAGCGAGGGTTGCGGCGCCACGAGGGCGGCGAGCGCGGCCGTTGCCGAGCTGGTGGAGGGCGAGGGGGTGATCGCCGCGGCCCGGCTCAGTGTCGGGGACGTAGATGAGGCTATCGGCGGCCTGACCCCTGCCAAGCGCCACGCGGCCCTGCTTGCCGCCGATGCCCTTCATCGCGGTCTCGCCGCTGCCGCCGCCTCGACCAAGCGGCTCGCGCCGCGATCACCGGACCGCGTTCTCGTCGCGATGTCGGGCGGAGTCGACAGTGCGGTGGCCGCGCTGCTCGAACGCGAGCGGGGGGCGGAGGTGGTCGGTGTGACATTGAAGCTGTGGGCGGACCCGGAGACCGACGGCACCAAGGCCTGCTGCTCACCCGAGGCCGTCCTCGGGGCTCGCTCCCTCGTCCACTCGCTGGGGGTTCCGCACCTGACGCTCGACCTCGAGCAGGAATTTCGACGCCGCGTCGTCGCCGAGTTCATCGCCGGCTACGCGGCCGGCTCCACGCCGAACCCCTGCATCCTCTGCAACGGCGAGGTGCGGATAGCGGCGATGATCGACCTCGCCGAGCGGCTCGGCGCCACCCACCTGGTCACGGGCCACTACGCGCGGATCGTCGATGACGGATCCGGTCCTCTGCTTGCCGCGGCCGCCGATGAGGCTAAGGACCAGAGCTACATGCTCGCCGCCCTGCCTCCCGGCCTGCTGGAGCGGCTGCGCTTTCCGCTCACGGACCTGACCAAGCCCGAAGTGCGTGAGATCGCCGCTCGCCACGATTTGGCAGTGGCTCGCAAGCCGGAGAGCCAGGATCTCTGCTTCCTCGCCGGCCAGGGCAAGCGCCGGTTCCTTCGCCGCCACGGCGGCCTTGACGATCGCGATGGGGCGGTGTTGGATCGCTCCGGGCAGGCGATAGGCCGCCATCGGGGCCACCACAACTACACCGTCGGCCAGCGGCGGGGGATCGGAGTTTCGGCCGACGAGCCTCTCTACGTGCTCGCCACCGATGCCGAGGCCAACACGGTCACCGTCGGCGGCCGGGGCGAGCTGTCAACGAAGACGGTGCGAATACAAGACGTCCTCCTGCACCGTGACGGGGCGATGGTGGACGCCGTAAGGCTCCGCTACCGCTCACGCCCCATCCCCGCCGCGATTGCCGCGAGGGGGACGGGGCGCCATACCGAGTTGAAGGTGGAGCTGGAGCAGGCCTTTACGGGAGCCTCCCCCGGCCAGACGGCGGTGCTGCTGGCCGGCGAGTCAATCGTCGGCCACGGCACTATCGCGTCCGGCTAGGCAACGGCGGCTGACGCCAGTGCCTGCTGTTCCTTGCGCATCTGGGCAACTTTTTTCACGCACTGGCTGAAGGGCGTTCCCTTCTGGCCTTTGACGTGCTTCTTGCTGAATCCTTTGCACGCCCGACCGGGAGCCATGTGCTCGTTGTTGCCTGCCCGGGCCATCGCTTTCACGCACTGGCTGAAAGGCGTTCCCTTCTGGCCTTTGACGTGTTTCTTGCTGAACCCTTTGCAGTGGAAGCCATGGGCTTTCGCATGCGCCGGCGGGCCTTTGGGTGCCGGATCCGGCGTGTAGTAGGTCGGTGCCGCGACGGCAACCGCGCTGATGCCCAGCATCAGGGCGCAGGTGGTAAGGGTGAGCTTGATAGATCGCTTCATAGTTCCTCCTCGACAGTTCGGTGTGGACGGTGTTCAAGTCCGATGTTCAGGTCCCATTACCCATAAAACGGAAAATTGGATCCAATGTCAGGCCAAATTTTTAGGCTGGGAACGGTGCTCTCAGCCCGCCTGGGCCTGCTTGCCGGCAGGTCGAGTCGCCGGACGGTGCGGCTTTGCCTTCGTGTTTTGAGGCCGGGGGCTGGATCCGTTCGGCTTGCCGCCGCCGGTTTGCTGCGGCTTGGAGGACTTGGCCGTCGGCGGCTTCGAAGGCGCCGCATTCGAGCTCGAGTGCTGGGGAGGGCGCTGGGCGCCCGGGCTCCCGGCGCCGTTCAGCTGCGGGCCGGGAGTGTGAGATTGGGCCGCACCCTGGGAGTTGGGGGAACTTTTCCCCCGCGCCTGGGATGAACCACCACCCTGTCCCTTTGAGGGGGAGCCTGATGGCTGCTTGGGGGCGGGGGTGGCACCTTGGGGCCCGGCGCCTTCACGCCCGTGGTTTGGCTTCGCGGCAGGCGCGCCGTGCGCTTCCTTTGCCGCGCTTTGCTTTTCGGGCTTTGGAGGCGGTCCTCCCATGCCGTTCTTTGCAGCCGCTGGCTTGCCGTTGTTTGCCTCTGCCTTGCGGCTCTTTGTGACCGCGGCGCCGGCGCCTATCTGTGCGGCCTGTCCCGACTGGCCGCCCTTCGCCGCCGGTGACGGCCCTGTGGGCGCCATGGAGGCGCCTTGGCCGCCTGCGCCTTCGCTTCCGGAAGGGGCTGCCTGCTGCATGCTGGAGCCGCCGTCGGAGCTGCCGCCGGGCAGGACGTCGACCACACCGCCGCGATCGGCGGCTCCCACCCCGACGGCCGCCACAACGGCCACCGTTGCCGCCGACTTGACGAGAGCGGAGCCGGCAACCGTTTTGCCGGTTACCGCGCCGACGCCGGCCAGCATGCCGCCGCTTGCGCTACTCGCGCTGCCGCCGACGATGCCGTGCAGCAGTCCGGTCGCGATAAGGGCCGGCATCGGGGCGATGACGGCGAAGTCACGCTGGCGCTGCTCGAGGCCGTCCTCGAACTGGCGGCAGGCGGCGCAGCTGCGCAGATGGGCCCGCAGCTCACGCCGGCGAGAGAGGCGGCCGTCCCCGTCGGAGAGCGCCTTGGTTACGGCGGCGCAATCCATCTCACGCCCCTCGCTCATCCGCTGCAGGCTGAGTCGCGCCTCGTAGACGGTCTGGCGGGCGACGGCGGGCGAGGTGCCGAACGCCGCTCCGATCTGCTCGAAGCTCAGATCGCTCAGCTCGCGCATCACGAGGGCGCCGCGCTGGCGCTCTGGAAGCTCCTCGATGTCGGCGAAGAGCCCCTGCATGCGGGCGCGAAGCTCTGCTGTCTCCACCGGCCCCGCCGCGGTAATCGCAACGTCGGGGTTGAGCGACTCGACCGGCCGTCGAGTCCTGTGTAGATCCACCGCCTCGTTGTGGGCTATCCGGTACAGCCAGGGCTTGAGCTGAATCTCCCGTTTCTCGCCGGGCAGGGCGGCGAGGACCTTGACCATCGTGTTCTGAAGTGCGTCCTGGGCATCGTGGGAGCTGCCGAGGATCGCCACGCAGTAGCGATAGAGGTCCTGGTGATAGCGGTTGAAGATCGCCGCAAAGGCCCGCCGGTCCCCCTCCGCCGCGCGGCGGGTGAGGCGCGCGTCCGAGAGCAGGCGGGCCGCGCCGGCCTTCGGCTCCACGACGCCCTGCACCGTCGATTCGCTCATACGTTGTTCTCGTCGCCATCCGCAGGCATCCGTTCAAGAGTAGGGGTAAAGCAGGCATTTACCGAACGGTTTGGACGCCCCGATGTCAGCCCGATCTCGCCAGGCCGCGGCCGGCCTGCCCGCGGCGCCGGCGAATCGCCCGCTGCTCCAGGGAGTGTCCGGTCAGGGGCACGCCCCCTAACCCGAGAGTCCTTAGGCTCTCTTCCATGAGGGCGCAGGAGATCCGTGGCACCTACCTCTCCTTTTTCGAGCAGCGAGGGCACAAGATCGTGCCCTCCGCCTCGCTCGTGCCCTCTGTCCACGATCCGTCGGTTCTGCTGACGACGGCGGGCATGCAGCCCTTCAAGCCCTACTTCCTCGGCCGTGAGCAGCCGCCGGCCCCCCGTCTGGCCGACGTGCAGAAGTGCTTTCGCACCACCGACATCGAGGAGGTCGGCAACACGGCTCGCCATCTCACCTTCTTCGAGATGCTCGGCAACTGGGGCTTTGGCGACTATTTCAAGCAGGAGTCGATCCCCTGGGGATGGGAGCTCTCCACGCAGGGCTTCGGCATGGACCCAGAGCGGATCTGGGTGACGGTCTTCGGCGGTGACGAGGAGCTCGGGCTGGGCCCCGACGAGGAGGCGATCTCAATCTGGCGCGAGGTCGGCGTCCCTGAGGAGCGGATCGTCCGCCTTGGCCGCAAGGACAACTTCTGGCAGGCCGGGCCGACCGGCCCCTGCGGCCCCTGCTCAGAGCTCTATCTCGATCGCGGCCTTGATTTTGGCGGCGAGGACGACCGCCCCGGCGACGACTCGGACCGCTTCCTCGAGTTCTGGAACCACGTCTTCATGAGCTATGACCTGCACGAGGATGGCTCGCTGACCGAGCTGCCGATGCGCAACATCGACACCGGCATGGGCCTCGATCGGATGGCGGCGATTCTCCAGGACGTGCCCTCCGTTTTCGAGACCGACCACGTGCGGCCGCTGATCGACCTCGCCGAGGAACTCTCCGGTCACGGCTACGAGGAGGGGGAGAGGGTCACCCGGGCGATGCGAATCGTCGCCGATCACGCCCGCGGGGCCACCTTCCTGCTCGCCGACGGCGTCGTCCCCTCCAACGAGGATCGCGGCTACATCCTGCGCCGAATCATGCGGCGGGCGATCCAGCAGGGCAATTCGCTGGGCCTCGAATCGCCCTGGCTCGGCAAGTTCGCCGAGCGCACGATCGAGCTGATGGGGGAGACCTACCCCGAGGTCCTCGCCGAGCGGGAGACGATCGCCCGCTGGGTCGGCGACGAGGAGGAGAGCTTCGGCCGCACGTTGGAGCGCGGCACCGAGCTGCTGCAGCGGCTGGTCGCCGACGCCAAGGACGCAGGCACCTCGTGGATCGATGCCGCCGATGCCTTCAAGCTGCACGACACCTATGGCTTCCCCTATGACCTGACAAAGGAGCTGCTCGCCGAGGAGGGGCTTTCGGTTGACGACGGCGGCTTCGAGGAGCTGATGGAAGAGCAGCGGCAGCGCGCCCGGGTTGGCGCCGCCACCGCGCATGGCTCCGAGAACCGCCACGAGAAGGTGATCGCCTTCGCAACCTCGGCTCCTCCGACCCGTTTCGTCGGCTACGAGCGCCTGCGGGCGACAACCGGGCTGGCGGCGGTCGCGCCGGACGACGGTCGTGCCCTGGTCAAGCTGGAGGAGAGCCCCTTCTACGCCGAGGGAGGCGGCCAGGTCGCCGACTCGGGCGCCCTGCGCTGGCAGGGAGGGGAGGCGCGGGTAATCGACGTCTACCGGGTCGGCGAAGACCAGGCGCTCGAGGTCGAGTCCTCAAACGGCATCGAGGCAGGCATCGCGGTGGAAGCGTTGGTCGATCACGAGGCCCGTCACGCGACGATGCGCAACCACACGGCGACCCACCTCCTGCACGCGGCGCTGCGCGAGTTACTTGGCACCCATGTTCGCCAGGCCGGCTCGGCTGTGCGCCCTGACAAGCTGCGCTTCGACTTCACCCACGGCCAGGGGCTCAGCACCGAGGAGCTGCAAGGGATAGAGGATCGCGTCAACGAGTGGGTGAAGGCGAGCCGGCCGGTCCGCTGGCTGGAAATGGAGCGCGCCGAGGCTGAGCGGCTCGGGGCGATGGCGCTGTTCGGCGAGAAGTACGGCGACTGGGTGCGGATGGTGGAGGTCGAGGAAGTCTCGCGCGAGCTTTGCGGTGGCACCCACGTCGCCAATACGGCCGAGGTCGGCATCTTCAAGATCGTCTCGGAGGGCTCGAGCGCCGCCAACGTGCGGCGAATCGAGGCGCTGAGCGGTCCCGCCGCGATCGACTGGTTTCGAGAGCGCGAGGCGCGGCTGCGCGAGGCCGGCGAGCTGCTCGGCTCCCCCCAGGACCCCGTCGCCGCCGCCCGCAAGGCCGCGGAGCGATTGCGGGAGGCGGGCAAGGGGGCTCAACAGGCCAAGAGCCAAATGCTTGGCGAGGAGGCAAAGCGGCTGGCGGCAGAGGCAGTCGACGCGAATGGGTTGAAGCTGGTCGCAGCAAAAGTGCCGCTGGCCGACCAGAAGCTGCTGCTCGATCTTGCCAACCGCATCCAGTCATCGTTGGGAGGTGAGTCGGCGGTGGCGCTGGGCGGCGCCGAGGACGAGAAGGTCGGCCTCGTGGTCCTGGTTTCCAAGCCCGGCGTCGCACGCGGCCTGTCAGCGGCGGCGATCGTCCGCGAGGCGGCGGCGATCGTCGGCGGTGGGGGCGGCGGGCGCGATGAGATGGCCCAGGCAGGGGGCAGCGACGCCTCCAAGCTCGACGAAGCGCTTGCGACCGCCCGCCGCGCCATCGAAGCCGGTGTCGGGGAGGGCCGATGAGAGTGCTCGCCCTCGACCACGGCACGGTCCGGATCGGCTGTGCGATCTCCGACCCCAGCGGGACTCTGGCGACACCGCTGCCGGTGATCGAGCCGCCTGAGCCGCGCTCGGTCGCCGAGCTGGTCGACAAGCACGGCGTCGAGTGCGTCGTCGTCGGCCTGCCGCTTCATCTGAGCGGTGAGGAAGGAAGCCAGGCCGCGCTGACGCGCAGCTTCTGCGCCGAACTCGAAGCGATGCTCGACGTTCCGGTGGAGACATATGACGAGCGGTTGACCACCCGGATGGCCCAGGCGAGCAAGCGCGACGGCGCCAGTGCCGCACTCGACTCGCTTGCCGCAACCCACCTACTGCAGTCCTACCTGACTGAGCGCGCTCCGATCGAGGGCCCCGACGATGAGTGAGGACTGGCGCGGCGACCCCTTCGCCGACGAGAACGACCCGCAGGCAGAGGCAAGGGAGCAGCGCCGCCGCGAGCGCGAGGAGCGCAGGCGCCAGCGCGAGGAAAAGCAGGCTGCTGACGATGCGGCCGCCCCCGCGCCGGTAGCCGAGCCCGCGCCTCCATCGCGGACTCCGGAAGAGGACTTCTGGGACGAGACACCGGCCACCGAGGGAAGAGCGGCCGGGACGCAGCCCGCAGCCGCAAACGAGCCGGCAGCCGCCAAAGAGCCGCGCGTAAAGCGGTCCAGTCGAGCTCGCTGGCAGGGTCGGGGCCCGAATGCCGTGGCCGGCGGAAGCTCCGCCGTGCTGGGCGCCATGCGGCGCCACCCGCTTCGTTTTTTAGGCGCGCTGGGCGGCCTTCTCACGCTCTGGCTCGTGATCGCCCTCTTTCAGCCGTTCCACGGCGACGGCTCCGGCCGGGTCGTCGTCGCGATTCCGAAAGGGGCGAGCGTTGCCGAGGTCGGCGACCTGCTCGACCGGGAGGGGGTCGTCTCCAGCTCGACCCTGTTCCAGCTCCGGGTCACGATGGCCGGCAAGCGCTCCGAGCTCTACCCCGGCCGCTTTGTCCTCGCCGGCGGGATGAGCTACGGGGCGGCGATCGACGCGCTCTCCACGGCGCCCGTGAAAGCGACGACCACGCTGACGATCCCCGAGGGCTACAGCCGTGCCCAAACCGCCGCCGTTGCAGAGCAGGCGGGCCTCACCGGCAGCTACCTTCAGGCCAGCACGCAGTCGAAATACCTCAATCCCGCCGACTACGGCGGCAAGGGCGCGAAGGACCTCGAGGGGTTCCTCTTTCCCGACACCTTCGAGCTCAAGCCGAATGCCCCCGCGGCGGACCTGGTCCAGCTTCAGCTCCAGGACTTCAAGCGGCGGATCAAAGGCGTCGACATGCGCTATGCGCGCTCCAAAAACCTGACCACTTATGACGTGGTCACGATCGCTTCGATGGTCGAGCGGGAGGCTCAGCTCGACAGCGAGCGGCCGCTGATCGCGGCGGTGATCTACAACCGCCTGCACGAGGGCATGTCGCTGGGCATCGACGCAACGATCCGCTTTGCGACCGGTAACTACACCCAGCCGCTGACCGAATCGGAGCTGGCGATCGACTCGCCCTACAACACCCGCCTCTACAGCGGCCTGCCGCCGGGGCCGATCAACAGCCCCGGCCTCGCCTCGATCGAAGCCGCCGCGCATCCGGCCAAGGTCGACCACCTCTTCTACGTCGTCAAGCCGGGAACCTGCGGCGAGCATTCCTTCTCCTCCACCGATGCTCAGTTCCAGGCCGATGTCGCCCGCTACAACTCGGCCCGAGACGCGGCCGGTGGGGAATCGCCGGACTCCTGCGGCTAGCGATGAGACGCCTCGCGGTCCTCGGCCATCCCGTATCTCACTCCCGCTCCCCGGCAATGCACAACGCGGCGCTGGCTGAGCTGGGGCTGGCCGGCGAATGGAGCTACGAGGCGATCGACGTAGCGCCCGACCGCCTCGAGCAGCAGGCGCGCGCGATGGCCGCGGGGGATTTCGCCGGCGCCAACATCACCGTCCCCCACAAGGGGGCCGCCCTCACCCTCGCCGATTCGGTCAGCGAGGCGACGCGGGAGATCGGCGCCGCCAACACCCTCGTCTTCGAGGCTGGTGAGATCCGCGCCGCCAATACCGACGCGCCCGGGTTCCTGGCCGCGCTGCCTGAGTCCCCCCGCGGCAAGCGGGCCCTCGTGCTCGGCGCCGGCGGCGCCGGGCGGGCGGTCGTCTGGGCGTTGGTGCGCGAGGGGGCGGAGGTCGATGTCTGGAATCGCACCGCGCTGCGCTCGGAGCACCTCTGCGAAGAAATCGGCGGCGACCCGATCACCGAACCCGACCCCGCCTCATATGAGTTGATCGTCAACACGAGCGCCGTCGGCCTGGCGGGAGAGGATCCCTTCGACGAGCTGCCGCTGACCCCGGTCGGCTTCAGCGAGGGGCAGACCGTCGTCGACCTCGTCTACGGGGCCGAGCCGAGCCCGTTGCTGCAGGCGGCGGCGGCCGCGGGGGCGACGATCGTCGATGGGATCGAGGTCCTCGTCCAGCAGGGAGCGCTCTCGTTTCGCATCTGGACCGAGCGCGAGGCGCCGCTCGACGCGATGCGAGCGGCGGCGCGCAGATAGCCTAGGCGGCCGATGAGCGCCTTCCGCTTCACCACCGCAGGGGAGTCGCACGGGCCCGGCCTGGTCGCGATCGTCGAGGGCATGCCCGCCGGGCTCGCCCTCCAGCGCGAGGCGCTCGACCGCGACATGGCTCGCCGCCAGCTCGGCCACGGGCGCGGCGGGCGAATGAAGATCGAGTCCGACTCCGTCGAGGTCCGCTCCGGAGTGCGCCACGGGCGCACCCTCGGCAGCCCGATCGCGGTCCTGGTCGCCAACCGCGACTACGCCAACTGGGAGGAGCGGATGAACCCCTGGCCCGTCGAGGCCGGCGTCGACGAGGTTCACCTGCCGCGCCCGGGGCATGCAGACCTGGTCGGCGCCCAGAAGTACGGCCACACCGACATCCGCAACGTGCTCGAGCGCGCCAGCGCCCGGGAGACGGCCGCCCGCGTCGCCGCCGGAGCCCTCGCTCGCGGCCTCCTCACCGCGCTCGGTGTCAGCGTCCACAGCCACGTGACCCAGATCGCCTCGGTCAAAGCGCCCGAGCGCGACGACCTCGGCCCGCGGGACTTCGATGCTGTCGACGACGATCCGGTCCGCTGCCTCGATCCGGAGGCCAGCGCGGCGATGGTCGAGGAGATCAATCGCCTCCGCAAGGCCAACGAGAGCCTCGGCGGCAGCTTCGAGGTCCGCGCCTTCGGCCTCGTCCCCGGCCTCGGCTCGCACGTCTCCTGGGAAGACCGCCTCGACGGGCGCCTTGCCGGCGCCGTCGCCTCGATCCAGTCGGTCAAGGGAGTGGCGATCGGCGAAGCCTGGGACGTCGCCGGCCGCCCCGGCTCCGAGGCCCACGACGAGATCTTCTGGTCGCAGGAGCGCGGCTATCACCGCGAGACGAACCACGCCGGCGGTGTCGAGGGCGGGATGACCAATGGGCTGCCGCTCTCGGTGCGGGCGGCGATCAAGCCGATCTCCACCCTGACCAAGCCTCTGCGCTCGGTCGACACCGAGACCAAGGAGCCGGCCCAGGCGCTGCGCGAGCGCACCGACTCGACGGTCGTCCCCGCGGCCGCCGTCGTCGCCGAGGCGATGGTCTGCCTGACCCTGGCGCGCTGCTACCGCGAGAAGTTCGGCGGCGACCACATCGACGACGTTCTGGCCGCCGTCGAGGCATACAAGAAGCGGATCGACTTCCGGGGATGACCCGGTGAAGCGCCCGGCACTCGTTTTCATCGGGTTCATGGGCGCCGGCAAGTCGGCTGCCCTCGCCGCCGCGCGCGAGGCGGGGCTCGAGACGACCGAGGTCGACGAGCTGATGGAACGCGAGCTGGGGACGACGATCTCCGCCGCTTTCGAGGGTGACGGGGAGGAGGCTTTTCGCAGCCGCGAGGCGGAGGTCGTCGGTGCCCTGCTGGACGATGCCGAGGGAGGCGCGATCGCCCTCGGTGGGGGCAGCGTCCTCTCCGCCCGGGTCCGCGACGCGCTTGCCCGCCACACGGTCGTCTGGCTGCAGATCGATGCCGATGAGGCCTGGCGGCGAATCGCCGGCACCGATCGCCCCCTCGCCCGCAGCGCCGAGGACGTCGAGCGGCTGCTGCGGGAGCGGCTGCCGCTGTATGAGGCGCTCGCGGATGTGGTCGTGCCGCAGGGCGCTCGGGGGGCGGTCGCTCGGGCCCTGCCCTCGATCCAAGCGCTGGCGGAGCTACCCGCCGGGACGAGGATGCTCTGGGCCGGCAGCGCCTCGGGTGAGTACCCCGTCTATGTGGGGCCGGGCCTGCTGGAGGCCGGCTGGTGGCCGCTGCAGGGCCGGCGCTTCTGCATCACCGATACGGCGGTGGGGGGGCTGTATGCCGGGCGGCTTGGCACGCTGGAGGCGCGCATCGAGGTCGAGCCCGGCGAGGGGGCCAAGACGATGTCGGAGGCGGAGGGGGTCCTGCGCCGCCTTGCTCAGGCCGGGATGACCCGTGAGGACCACGCCGTCGCACTCGGAGGTGGGGTCGTCGGGGACCTTGCGGGCTTCTGCGCCCACACTTACCAGCGCGGCGTTCCGATCGTCCAGGTGCCGACCTCGCTTGTCGCTCAGGTCGATTCCGCCTATGGCGGCAAGACCGGGGTCGACCTGCCGGAGGGCAAGAACTACGCCGGCGCCTACCACCTGCCGGCAGCCGTGATCGCCGACACCTCCACTCTGGCGACGCTCTCGCCGGCGGAGCTGGCGGCCGGGTTCGTCGAGGTGTTGAAGACCGGACTGCTGGCGGGAGGGGAGCTCTGGGAGCGGGTGCGTTCGCTCGCCGAGCTCGACCCGGGAGAGCTCACCGACATCGTCTTTGCCTGCGCTCGCTACAAGTGCGAGGTGGTGGCGGCGGATGAGCGCGATGCGGGCCGGCGAGCCGTGCTCAACCTCGGTCACACGGTGGGCCACGCGGTGGAGGCCGCAAGCGGCTACTCGCGCTATCGCCATGGTGAGGCGGTCGGCTTGGGCTTGCTCGCCGCCCTGTGCCTCTCCGACGCTTCCGAGCTGGCCGGCGAGGTCGAGGAGATACTGCGTCGCCATGGCCTGCCGACCCAGCTCGACTCGGCGATCGAGGTCGACGATGTGCTCTCCGCCCTGCAGCGCGACAAGAAGCGGACGGCCCAGGGAGTGGGCTTCGTCCTGCTCTCCGCACCGGGCGCGCCTCGCGAAGGGCAGTACCTCGACCCGAGTAGGGTCAGGACCGCCGTGGAGGAACTGAGGGAATGAGGGCGATCGTGGACGAGCTGAGGGAATGAAGGCGATGGCGAAGAGGCTGGGGCGATGAACGCCTCACGCAACCGCGTTGCCGTGCTGCATGGGGTCAACTTCGACGTCCTCGATCGCCGCGACCCGGAGATCTACGGCGGCCTCTCGCTGAGGGAGCTGGAGACGAAGATCGGCGCCTGGGCGCGGGAGCTCTCCCTGGAAGCGCTGTTCTTTCAGACCAACGCGGAGGGGGAGTTCGTCGAGTACCTGCACCGGCTTCCCGACCTGGCCGACGCGGCGCTGATCAACGCCGGCGCCTGGACGCACTACAGCTGGGCGATCGCGGATGCCCTTGGGATGGCTGATCTCCCCGCCGTCGAGGTTCACCTCTCCGACGTCGAGGGCCGCGAAGACTGGCGCCGGGCCTCGGTATTCGAGGGGCTGGTGCTGGCGAAGATCTCGGGCAAGGGCCCCGACGGCTACCGCGAGGCACTCGCGACGCTGGCCGACAAGCTCGGGGTCTCCGGCGCCTGATGCGCGGTCGCGGCGAGCGCCTCGCGGGCGAGCTCGCCGGCCGCGAGCTGGACCGGATGCTGATCACGGATCTGGTCAACGTCGCCTACCTGACCGGGTTCGGCGGCACCAACGGAGCCTGCGTCTGCGGGCCCGAGACGCGCCTCTTCCTCACCGACTTCCGCTACACCGAGCGGGCAGAGGCAGAGATCGAGGGCTGGGACGTCATCACCGTCAAGGACGATTGGCTGGCGGGGATCGCCGAGCATCTGACGGGAAAGGTCGGCTTTGAGGATGACCACGCCTCGGTGCGTTTTCTGCGGCGGCTGGAAGAGAAGCTCGAGGATGGCGCCACGCTGGAGCCGGCAGGAGGGATGGTGGAGAAGCTGCGCCGGGTCAAGGACGCGGCCGAGCTGGCCGCGATCGAGGCCGCCTCGGAGCTGGCCGACGAAGTCTGGCACTGGGCGCTCGAGCGCGGCCTGGTCGGCCGCAGCGAGCGCGACGTCGCCCGCGCCGCGGAAGCGAGAATCCGCGAGCTCGGTGGCGACCCCTCATTTCCCGCCATCGTCGCCGCTGGCCCCAACGGTGCTCTCCCGCATGCCGAGCCCGGCGAGCGCGAGATCGGCAGGGGGGAGCTGGTCGTCTTCGACATGGGCGCAAAGCTGGACGGATACTGCTCTGACGGCACCCGCACCTTCGCTACGGGTGAGTTGAGCGAGAAAGCAAGTGGGGTCTACGAGGTCGTTCACGAGGCCCAGGCCGCGGCCCTCACCGCCGTCGGGCCAGGGGTCAGCGGAGAGGCGGTTGACGGCGCCGCGCGCGAGGTCATCGCCGCCGCCGGCTTCGGCGAGCTCTTCGGGCATGGGCTGGGGCATGGCGTCGGCCTCGAAGTGCACGAGGCGCCGCGTCTCTCGCAACGCTCGGAGGACGTGCTGGAGCCGGGAGAAGTGGTCACGGTCGAGCCGGGGGTCTACCTGCCCGGCGAGCTCGGCGTGCGGATCGAGGACCTCGTGGTGGTCACCGCGGACGGAAGTCGTAGCCTCAGCCGTTTGCCAAAGCCGCTCCAGTTGGTTGAATAGTCGGTTGAAGTCGTGGGTTCAGAGCTAAGTCCAAACAAGGCAGAGGACGATGGGGGGAGTGTGAGTTCAAGCTCAGGCATCTTTCGTCCCTCCAGTCGTCGCAGCGCTGACGGCTCAGCCGAGCGACCCGTCGAGGGCACGCACCATTCGATGGAGTCGCTTGCCCAGATCCGCCAGGAGGCAAGTCGGGAGCGCCTGCTCGACATGGAGGAACGGGTACGGCCCTACCGCACCGCCTGCTTTGTGATCCTGGCAATCGCGTTCACCATTGTCGGCCCCCAGGTAGGTTGGTGGTGGGTGGTCCCACTTGGTCTCGGCCTTCTCGGCTTTGCCGTCGCCGATCGCTTTATGCGCGCCAGTGAGCGGCCGTGGATCTGGGTATCGGCAGCCTGGGGGGCGCTGCCGATCATGCTCGGCGCCGCCGTCGTTGCCACCGGCGGCCCGGACAGCCCGGCGGTAGCCCTGTTTGCGCTTCCGGCCGTCACCCTGGGGGCCCGCTTCGAGCCCCGGGGGGTGGCTGTCGGAACCGCCTACATCCTGCTCGTCTTTCTCGTTTCGACCGTCGCGATCGATCCCGCGGGGGCCGTTGACAACAACCAGTTGCTGATTGCGGTGTTTGCCCTGATCCTCAGCACCGTCATCCTCTCCGCCGCCCTTGCCGCCTCCGATCGCGCCCATCGGGAACGCTCCACGCTCGACCCGCTCACCGGTCTCCTCAACCGCAACGCTTTGGAGCAGCGCCTCGCCGAGCTCGACGGCCTGCCCGCCAGCGAGGACGAGGGGCTGTCGCATGCGCTGCTGCTCTGCGACCTGGACCACTTCAAGCGTGTTAACGACCAGCTCGGCCATGCCGCGGGGGATGCCGTCCTGCAGGACGTCGCTTACACGATGCGGGCGACCTTGCGAGCCGGGGATTCGATCTACCGGGTCGGGGGCGAGGAGATCCTCGTCATCCTGCCCGGCGCCGATGAAAAAGACGCAATCGAAATTGCCGAGCGCCTGCGCGTAGCCGTCCGCGACCGGCGGCCGGTCGGGGCGCAGGTCACGGTCAGCATCGGTGTCGCGGTCTCGGGCACCGGCAAGGTTGACACCGACGACCTTCTCAGCCGTGCAGACGCGGCCCTGTATGCCGCCAAGGCCAGCGGCCGCGACGCGATCAGCGTCGACGGTGAGAAGCTGGCCGGCAACGCGATCACCGTCGGCTGAGCGGGCCGTCAGCGGCTGAGGTCGACGCCGGCCTCGAGCCGCGAGGCAAAGGCCGCGATCAGCTTCACCGTCGCCTCGACATCGGCGAGGTCCACCATCTCGACCGGCGAATGCATGTAGCGCAGCGGGATCGAGACGAGGCCGGTGGGGATCCCAGAGCGGGAGATCTGGATCGCGTCGGCGTCCGTGGAGGTGCCGCGGCCGCTGGCGTTGATCGTGTGCTCGATACCCGCCTCCTCGGCGGCTTCGACCAGCAGCTCGAACACCTTGGGAGAGAGCGTGGAGCCGCGGCCGATCGCCGGCCCCGAGCCGAGCGGGTGGCTGCCGATCTCCTTCTCGTCGATGCCGGGGGCATCGGTGGCGTGGGTGACGTCGACGGCGACGGCAAGGTCCGGCCGCACGGCGAAGGCGGAGGTCCTCGAGCCGAAGAGGCCGATCTCCTCCTGCACGGCGGCAATCGCGGCGAAGCTGCCTTTGACGGAGCTGCTCTCCTGGCAGCGCCGCAGCGCCTCCAGGGCGACGTAGGCGCCGAGGCGGTTATCCATCGAGCGTGAGATCAGCCGCTCCCCGGCAAGCCGCACCGGCTCGGCCGCTATGACCACCGGGTCGCCGACACGGACCAGCGCCGCCGCCTGCTCCCGGTCGGCGGCGCCGACGTCGATGTGAAGGCCTTTCAGTTCGACCACCTTCTTGCGCTGATCGGGGTCGAGCAGGTGAATCGGCTTGCGCCCGACCACTCCGGGCACGAGGCTCTCCTTGCCCCGCACCTCGACCCGCTGGCCGACGAGGATCTGCGGGTCCCAGCCGCCGATCGGAGCGAAGTAAAGGAAGCCCTTGTCGTCGATGTGGGTGATCACGAGCCCGATCTCGTCGATATGGCCGACCACGGCAAGCAGCGGCCCCTCCTCGCCGATGCGGGCGACCGAGGAACCGAGGCCGTCGCTGGATTGGGACGCGAACGCCGCCGCCTCTCGCCAGACCTCGGAGGCCGGGCCCTCATAACCTGAAGGCGCCCCGGCGCGGAGCAGTTTTTCGAGCAGCACAGGGGCTTCAGCCATCGGAACGGGCAGTATGGCAGTTGGCCATTCGCTCGCCGCGGAAAGAATTTGAATAATTTTCCGCCATGGCCCAGGGGCAGATGACCGCGCTAATCACCGGGGCCTCCAGTGGGATCGGCGAAGCCACCGCGAAGCGGCTCGCCCGAGAACCCGGGGCCGAGCTTGTCCTCGTCGCCCGGCGGGAGGACCGTCTGCGTGCGCTGGCGGAGTCGCTGCCGTGCAAGGCCACCTACTGCGCCGTCGACCTGACCGAGGCCGGCGCGCCCGAGCAGGTCAGGGCCCACCTCGCCGATCGTCACGACCGCCTGACGCTCCTGGTCAACAATGCCGGCGCCGCCTGGCGGGGGACCTTTGCCGATACCGGCTACGCCAACGTCCAGCGCCACATGGAGCTCAACTTCGACGCCGTGGTGCGGCTGACCGAGGCGCTGCTGCCGCTGCTGCGCTCTTCGGCGCCGAGCGCGATCGTCAATGTCGCCAGCACGGCTGGACGAGTCTCCCGGGCTCGCACCGGCGCCTATTCGGCCAGCAAGTTCGCGCTCATCGGATGGACGGATTCGCTCTATGCCGAGGAGCGTCCCCACGGCGTGCACGTGGGCATGGTCCTGCCGGGCTTCATCGTCACCGAGGGGTTCCCGGCGGAGGAGCTGCGCGAGAAAGCGCTGACGCGCTGGATCGTCTCCAAGCCCGAGCGGGTGGCCGAGGCGATCGTCGACGCGGGTCTGCGCGGAAAGGCAGAGCGCTACGTCCCCCGTCCCTATGGCTTGGCGGCCGTGCTTCGCATCGTTGCTCCCGGCCTCGTCCGCCGCGTCCTCTCCGGTGGTGTCGCCTCTCCGCTCACCACCAGCACCGGGACGGAAGCACCGGATTCAGGACAGTCCTCCGACGGTTCGGAGACGCGGGACCCACCGTCCAGCTAAGCGCTGCCGGAGGACCCGCGGCGCTCAGCGGAAGCGCGAAGCCGTGAGGCGGCAGTAGCGAAAGCCGAAGACGAAGCTGACGTTGTTGGCGGCGTTGGCGCTTCGTTCCGCGCGGATCCGATCGTGCGTCGCTTTGATCTCGTCGCCCTCCTTGAGCGCCTTGCCGACGTTGCGCAGGTTCGTCCTCACGATCTTGAGGAATCCGAACCACTTCACGAGGCGAGCGTCGTCAGCCGCCGGGCGGGGCACGGCGACGATGTCGCGGACGGTGGCGGCGAAGGCCTCCGAGGCGCGAATGAACTGTCCGCCGGCGCTGTCAAGCCTGCCCTGGCGGATCTTCTCCTGGGCACCCGCGAGGATCCGTTTGCTCGCCACCGTGTTCTGCTCGCAGATCGGCTCCACCTGGGCCACGTACGCTTCGCGTGTCGGCCCTTCCTCGGCATGGGCAACGGAGCCGGCGACGATCGTCGCAGCCAGCATCGAAACGGCTGTCCACAGCATTCCCCGCATCGGTCCCTGGCCTCAAAGGGTAACGAGGGGGATTTCGCGGCTGAGCCGAGGCCCGATGGCGCGTCCTGCCTCGCTACGCTTCAGCGCTCGTGATCTCGACCAACCAGTTCAAGAACGGGTCCCACATCGAAATCGACGGGACCATTTTCAAGATCATCGAGTTCCAGCACGTCAAGCCCGGCAAGGGCGGCGCCTTCGTGCGCACGAAGCTGCGCAAGATCGAGGATGGCTCGGTGCAGGACAAGACCTTTAGAGCGGGGGAGAAGTTCCGCCCCGTTCGCACCGAGTCCCGCAAGATGCAGTTCCTCTACGACTCGGGGGACGCCGCCGTCTTCATGGACAGCCGCGACTACGAGCAGATCGAGATTCCCAGCGACGTCGCCGGCGAGGCGATGAAGTGGGTGCTGCCGAATACCGAGGTCGAGGTGCTCTTCGTCGATGAACGACCGAGCGACGTCCAGGTCCCCAGCGCGATCGACATGAAGGTGACCGAGACCGAGCCGGGCGTCAAGGGCGACACCGCCTCCGGCGGCGGCAACAAGGCCGCCACCCTGGAGTCCGGGGTGACGGTCCAGGTCCCACTCTTCATCGAGGAGGGCGAGGTCGTCCGCGTCGACACCCGCAACGGCGAATACGTCTCGCGCGCCTGAGCGCGATGCCGCGCTCGTGGCCGACGCGCGAGAATAGGCGAGATGCGCAGATCCGATCAACGCCGCGACGCCGTCTTCGTCTGTTACCAGCGCGATGTGACGGGCCGGCCGCTCGAGGAGCTGGCCGCCGACTCGCGTCCCTTCACCCGCGAGCTGGCCGGCGGGGTGGAGGAGCACCGCGACGAGCTCGACGCGATCATCGCCCGCCACGCCAAGGGCTGGGAGCTGGAGCGGATCGCGCCCCTGGAGCGCAACCTGATGCGGGTCGCCCTCTATGAGATCGAGCACAGCGACGACGTCCCCACCGAGGTCGCCATCGACGAGGCGATCGAGATCGCCAAGGAGTACTGCGGCGCCGACGCGCCGGGGTTCGTCAACGGCATCCTCGGCGCCGCCGTGCGGGAAGGCGAGAGTGTGAAGTGAGCCGCCTGGGCGAGATTTCCGCTCGGCTCGAGGCGATCGCCCGCGAGCTCGAGGGCTCCGAGACGAGCAACGAACGAGCCGCTGAGCTGGCGCGCGAGGCGGCGGAGCTCTCCTCGGAGGCGATCGAGGAGGCGAACCGCCGCATTCGCGAGGCGAGCAACGAGTGAGCGGCGTCCAGGGGCCGTGACCTACCCCGAAGACCTGCGCTCGCTCGTCGATGGCGAGTTGGAGAGACTGCGCTTCTCGGCCGCGTCCGCCACCGCCGGGCTCGAGGAGGCGATGCGCTACTCGCTGCTGGCCGGGGGCAAGCGGGTGCGCCCGGTATTAGCGCTGGCGACCGCCCGCGCCCTCGGCGCCGACCCGAGCCGCTTTCTGGTCGTCGCCTGCGCGATCGAGCTGATCCACACCTACTCGCTGATCCACGACGACCTGCCGGCGATGGACGATGACGAGCTGCGTCGGGGCTTGCCGACCGCGCACGTCAAGTTCGGCGAGGACGTCGCGATCCTCGCCGGCGACGGCCTCTTCGCGGAAGCGGTCCGCCTCTTCTGCAGCCAGCCGGGCGAGCCGGCGCTGGTGCTCGCCGCCCTGCTCGAGCTGGCCGCCGCAACCGGTGTCGACGGAATGGTCGGCGGTCAGTACGTGGACGTCGCCGGCGAGGCGGCCGATGCCGAGGCGCTGCGCACCCTGCACTCGCTCAAGACCGGCCGCCTGATCGCCGCCAGCGTCGGCGTCATCCTGGTCCTCGAGGGATTGCCGGAACCTGAGACAATGCCCTATCGACTGTTTGCGGGTGAGCTGGGCGTGCTCTTTCAGATTGTCGACGACATTCTCGATGTGACGCAGAGCGATGAGCAGCTCGGCAAGCCGCGCGGAAGCGACGAGCGACATGGAAAACTCACCTACGTCAGCCTCTTCGGCCTCGAGCGGGCAGGCGAGCTGGCAGCCGAATCGCACGAAAAGGCCCTGGCGGCGCTTGCCGGGGCCGGCGGCGAGACAACCGACTTAGAGCGGATCGCCGACTACATCTTCACCAGGAACGAGTGAGGGGCGGGCGCTGCAGGATGACGGGAAAGCCATAGATGCCAGACAACGGGAACAAGCCACCAGCCAGCGGGGACGAGGCGCCGCCGCTGCTGGAGGGCATCGAAAGCCCAGCCGACCTGCATCAGCTCGATGAGGAGCAGCTGCAGCAGGTCGCGCAGGAGATGCGCACCTACATCATCGACGTGATCGGTGAGATCGGCGGCCATTTCGGCGCCAACCTCGGCACCTGTGAGCTGGCTGTCGCCCTGCACAGCCTGATGGATTCGCCCCGCGACAAGGTGCTCTGGGACGTCGGCCACCAGGCCTATCCGCACAAGATCCTCACCGGCCGCCGCGAGGAGCTGCCCTCGATCCGCCAGTACGAAGGGCTGGCGCCGTTCTGCTCCGTTTTCGAGTCCGAGCACGACATCATGGGGGCCGGTCACGCCTCGACCTCGATCGGCTACGCCGTCGGCCTGAAGGAGGCGATGCGCAAGGGGATCGGCGAGGACGGCAAGGTCGCGGCCGTGATCGGCGATGGGGCTCTCACCGGGGGGGTGGCCTACGAGGCGCTGCACGCCGCGGGCGGCCTGCAGACCCCGGTCGTGATCGTCCTCAACGACAACGGCATGTCGATCTCACCCAACGTCGGCGCGCTGTCGCGCTACTTCAACCGGGTGCGGCTGAATCCCCGGCTCTACCACGCTCGGGAGGGCGTCGAGGACCGGCTGACCAAGCTGCCGCTCGGCCTCGGCAAGCGGATCGAGCGGCTGGGGCCGGAGATCAAGTCGGCGATCAAGGCCTACTGGGCGCCGGGCCTCTTCTTCGAGGAGCTCGACCTCGCCTACATGGGCGTGATCGACGGCCACGACGTGCACGCGCTTCGAGACGCGCTGAGCGAGGCTTTCGAGGCCGACCGCCCGGTCGTCGTCCACATCCACACGGTGAAGGGCAAGGGCTTCGCCCCGGCCGAGGACGGCGGCCTCGAGGGGATGGAGAAGTGGCACGCGGCGAAGCCGAAGTCGATCGTCAACGGTGCGCCGGCGCCGAAGCCCGTCCCGGTCAAGGAATCGGACTCACCGGACGCGATCGCCCCCGAGCGGTTGGAGAAGCCGCCCGCCGCCGGCTCCCCGCCTCAGTACACGCAGGTCTTCGCCGACGCGATGGTCGCCGAGGCGCAGCGCGACAAGCGCGTTGTCGGCATCACCGCGGCGATGGCGGGGGGGACCGGGCTGCAGAAGCTCGCCGACGAAGCGCCCGAGCAGTACTACGACGTCGGCATCGCCGAGCAGAACGCGGTCCTGCTCGCCTCTGGGCTGGCGATACAGGGGGCAAAACCCGTCTGCGCCATCTACTCGACGTTCCTGCAGCGCGCCTACGACCAGATCATTCACGACGTCTGCCTGCAGAAGCTCGACGTCACCTTCGTCATGGACCGTGCGGGCCTGGTCGGCGACGACGGCCCGACCCACCATGGCGCCTTCGACGTCTCCTACTTCCGCCCGGTCCCCAACGCCGTCGTGATGGCGCCGCGCGACGAGGCGATGCTCGTCCACATGCTGCGCACAGCGATCGCCCACGATGGTCCGGCGGCGCTGCGCTACCCCCGCGGGGCGGCCGAGGGCGTCGAGTTGCCGGCAAAGGCCGAAGAGATCCCGATCGGCACCGGCGAGCTGCTCGTCAGCGGCGAGCGGGTGGCGCTGCTCGGCTACGGCTACGGGGTCGCGGTGGCCTTGCAGGCGGCCGAGATCCTTGCCGGCCATGACCTCGAGCCGACTGTCGCCGACGGCCGCTTCGCGAAGCCGATCGACGCCGAGCTGCTCGAGCGCCTGGCCCTCGGCCACGACCTCGTGGTGACGATCGAGGAGAACGTGCTCCCTGGAGGCTTCGGCTCCGCGGTCCTCGAGCACCTCGAGGACGCCTTCGCGGACCGTCCCGCGGAGCGGGCCCGAGTGCTTCGCATCGGCCTCCCCAACAGCTACGTGACCCATGGCAAGCCGGCGCTCCTGCGCGAGGAGGTCGGCCTGACTGGAGAGTCGGTCGCGGAGCGGGTTTTGGCCTCTCTGCGCTCCGGTGAGCCGGCGCTTTCCTAATCCTTGCGTCAATGCGCTCTATCCAGTAGCCTTCCCGAGTCTCTTCGATAGCCCGGATTTGCAGCGGTGACGCGCGTTTCTGGGGTTATTTGGGGGAGAGGAGACACCTCTATGTATGTGGATCCGCAGGGGGAAGTTGGGGATCTATGTGCACAGCGGGATCGGAGCGGCCCAGCCGTTCTGATCCGCTGCGCACGGTAGCTCTCGCCGATTCCAGTTCGCTCTGCGTCGCTGAGGCAGGACACTCGATGTTTAGACCCACAAAGAGCAGGGGCGAAGATCTTCGCACCCGTGCTTAAGAAGACGTCACGTGTGCGTGTCTGTAGGGCTGGGGTTTTTGATTCAGGCTCCAGTGCCTATTTCACAGTTGGGGGTTTCACCCTCGCGGTCGAGTGAGGGGCTTTTCCCCAAAGTTGGATCTCAAGGCCCGCTTCGGCGGGCCTTGATGTGCCAAAAGCCGGACCGCCTCTGCCGCAAAAAGGTAGGGGGCGAATGTCTGGTGCCGGGGTCTTAGGTGGTTGTTCCATTTGGTCTGAGGTTGGTGCTTTCGGCCTCACGACCTGCTTTCAGGCATTGGGGGTTTTTTCTCCCTCGCGAACCATCTCGCGGGGGCCTTTTCCCCCAAGTCGCAGGCGAGGCCCGCTTCGGCGGGCCTTTTGCCGTGCCTGCGTCGCCGTGTAGGGGCGCTCGCCAGTCGTGACAAGCGGCATTCTGGAAGCGCGGTCTAGGAAGTCTGGGCTGCTGGAGCGCGGTTGCGCAGCCACGCGACCAGGCCGGCAAGCAGATAGGCGATTACCGCCGCCAGGAAAATGAACTTGCAGCTGGCAAAGACCGTCGCCAAAAGGGGGAAGGCGGCACCGGCCCCATCGAGGGTCAGCAGCAGGCAGGTGTTCTCGAGAGCGTCAAAGGCGGCGCTGAAAGCAGGGAAGGTGACGGCAACCGCGCCGATCGCGGCCAGGCGGCGCCAGCCCCGGCGCCGGGCGAGGTCGCGGACCGCGGCCACGGCGAGGGTGAGGAACGTCGCGTAGGCGAGCAGAAAGGCGAAGTCGATCCACAGCGACTGGCGAGCAGCATCCTGTCCGTCCTCCCCCCATTCGGCGAGGATCTCATCGGCTCGGTCCTGGCCGCCCGTCAACTCGAAGGGGACCATTCCCGGGCCGCCGGTGTCCTTCATCCGGTTCTCGGCCGGAGACATCGCCAAAAGCAAGGCCACCGTCGCGATCGCCGATGCGATCAATCCCCACCTGCGCGTCATGCGGGAAGTATCTCGCCTCCGGAGCCGGTCCGGTCTCCGCCGGTGCATTGGCTACCTTCGAGCCATGCTGGAGATGGTGGTGGTCTGCTCAGGCTGCGGAGAGGAATCGCCGCAGGTCGCCCGGGCTGTCGATGACATCGATCGGGAGGTCTGTCCCTGCGGCTACAGCTACATCGTCCTCTCGGTGGCGGCTTTCGAGCCTGTCTACTCGCAATCAAAGCGCCCGCTTCGCGGAGAGGGGCCCCGTGCCAAAGCGCCCGCCGTCCGATGAGGCCATCCTCGCCGCTGTCGTCGAGCTCGCAGACGATGGCTTCTGTAACCGGCGCGATCTGGTCGCGCATTTCCGCGGCCATGGCGAGCGGGACATGCGCAAGAGCATCGGGCGCTCGATCCGCCGCGGCTTCCTGTTCGAGCGCCGTGCCCCGGACGGCCGCCTCTTCGTCGCCTTGACAGAGGAGGGGTGGAGGGTCCACCGGAGTCAGGCTGCTGCTACCAGCGGCGACGCGAGTCGCTCCGCCAGCGCCGAGTAGCGCGACCCGCTGGCGTCGCGCCCGACGGCCATCCGCAGCGCCCCGGGGTCGCCGATGAGGACGCAGTTGCTGCGGGCGCGGGTGATCGCCGTGTAAAGCAGCGGCCGGGTCAGCATGCGGGAATGCGCGCGGTGGCAGACGGCGACGACCACCGGCACCTCGCAGCCCTGCGCCTTGTGGACTGAGATCGCATAGGCCAGCGAGAGGGTCGTCGTCTCCTCATAGGCAATCCTCAGGATCGCGCCCTCATCGCTCTCCACCTGGATCGATTCCTCTTCCGGATTGTCCGCTTGTAAGAAGACGATTGAGCCATTCATCAGGCCAAGCTCGTGCGAATTACGGGTCTGGATCAGGCGGTCGCCGATCCGGAAGCGTTCGCTCACCGCGGGCGCGCCGTCTGGATTGAGGCGAGCCTGCAGGCTCGTGTTAAGAGCATCGATGCCAATCGGCCCCTTGTACATCGGCGCCAGGACCTGCACGTCGCGGATGGGGTCGACATCGAAGCTCTCCGCCGCCCGTTCGGCGACGACCTCGACCGCCGTGTTGAGGACCTGCTCGGGTTTGCTGCGATTGATGAAGAAGAAGTCACGCTCCTGGTCGGCCTGAGGGTCCAGATGCGGCAGCTGGCCGCGATTGATCTCGTGGGCGGCGGTGGTGATCATCGAGCGCGCCGCCTGCCTGAAGATCTGCGTCAGGCGCACGACCGGCGCCACCTGGGCCGCGATCAGGTCCTCGAATGGCTTGCCGGCGCCGATCGGCGGCAGCTGGTCGGCGTCGCCGACGAAGGCGATGTGCGTCGTCTCCGCCAGCCCGCCCAGGAGGACCTCGGTGAGCCGCAGGTTGAGCATCGAGGACTCGTCGACGACTACGAGGTCGACGGGCAGCGGGTGATCGGGATGGAAGCCCGGCTTGCGGCCCGGCATCCACTCCAGCATGCGGTGAATCGTCCCCGCCTCGTGACCAGTCGTCTCCTCGAGCCGGCGGGCCGCCCGTCCCGTCGGTGCACATAGTGCGATCGACACGCCGGCTCGCTTCGCCTCGGCGACGATCGCCTGCGTGCACGCGGTCTTGCCCACTCCCGGTCCTCCGGTGAGGACTGAGACCCGCGCCGTGAAGGCGGCGCGCACGGCCGCCCACTGCTCGTCGGTCAGGCGCCGCTCGATGTCCTCCGCGTCCTCGGGCGGTTGCGGGCCGGGGTCGTGGTCGAGGTAGGGAGGGGCGCCGGCGCGAGCGGCGAGCGTCGCTGCCAGCGCCACCTCGCTGGCATGGGTCGCCTCGCGGTAGGCCCTCTGCTCGTCGAGCGCCACTCCCGGCGCCCGCGAGGGCACGTCGGCCTCGGGCTGCAAGCCGATCAGCTTTGCCGTGCGCCGGTTCAACTCCTCGATCGGCAGGAAGGTGTGCCCCTGCTGCTCGGCCTCCCCGAGCGCGTACAGCGCCGCCGCCTGCGCGCGCCGCTCGGACTCCAGCGGCACGTCGGCCGCAAGCGCAATCCGATCCGCCCGCACAAAGCCCACTCCCGCGACCTCGGTCAGCCGGTAGGGGTCCTCGTGCAGAACCACCGTCGAGCGCTCGCCGAACTGGGTGTGAATCGCCGCCGCCAAATGCGCCAGCCCATGCGGGGCAAGCTGCACGTGAAGGTCGCGAATCGCCCGCGAGGCGTGCCACGATTCGGCCGCCGCCGCGGCCTGCTCGGAGCTGACGCCGCGCAGCGCTCCGAAGACGCCCGCCGGGTCGGCGGCGATCGCGCTGAGGACACCCTCCCCGTGCTCGTCCACGAGGCGCTCGGCCCTGGCCGGACCGATGTGGCGAAGGGTGGTCAGGTAGGCGACCCGGCCCTCGCGGTCGGCCGGATCGAGCGGCAGCGCCCCGCGTGCCTTCAGCTGTCGCCCGTAGCGAGAATGGGTCTGCCAGTCGCCGCTGACTTCCGCTCTCTCTTCGACCTTCAGGTGGGCAACCGGCCCAACCAGAGCAAAGCCCTCGCCCGAATCGACGTCCTGCACCTCGAGCACGGCGTAGCCGTCATCGTCGGCGGAGAAGATCACCCCCAGCACCTCGACCGTGCCGCTAAACGTCGGAGCGTCAGCATCGAAGAGGGTGGCGACTCCACTCATGGTGAAGAAGCTAGCCGCCGCCGAGGCGGCAACGACCTGCATTCCCACCCGCAGTTTGCGCGCTCGGGGCGAGGATTGGCGATTCCTGGGATTCCCTAACCCCAGCCCGTCACAAAATCTCGCCTGCGGACGACTCAGAGGCAGCGGCAGAGGCCGGGCGGAACCTCCCCTAAGCCCTCCAAGCCAAGCCCACATGAGGCATTGGCTGATGGGCTCACAGGAACCGGGAGATCAAATATCTGAGGCCAAGGATCCAGGGCACGATGAGAGCAAGCACGAAAAGCCCGCATCCCGTCCAGGCAAGGGTTTCGTGCCAGGCGGGAAAGACCTCGACGCCTTCCTCGTCGTTGAGGCCTGCATCGCCAGGAAGCCGGGTTTCGACGCCCACATAGCGCTGATAGCGTCGAAGCCCTCGGCCTCGGATCTCGACGCGCGCATAAAGCTCCGATTCTTCGGGCTCCATGTCCCAGAACGCAAAGGTCTTCGAGCGGTACCTCCGGCCCGAAGAGTCCTTGATGTTCGTCTCGACCGGACGGTCGATTAGCTCGACTAGGGCATCGAACGGCATCGCAGAGATCTCGCGCATCCGTTCTTCGGTCAGTCGCCGTGCTTCAGGCACCCGGGTCTTATATCTGCCGAAGCGGGGTTGTTGCCCTAACGGCTGGTTTGCGCCCGCTCAGGCCCTCGGACTCAAATGTTCCGGACTCGCCGGCCGATCTCCTCGTCCTGCGGATAGCCGGCCGAATCCCAAAAGCCGCCCGCGACATCGTCATCGAAGCCCACCAGGGCGGTCACACGGCGAGCACCGCACCCGCGCAGATGGTCCTCGCCGGCACGTATCAGCTGCAGGCCTATCCCCAGTCGCCGGCAGTCCTCCCGCACGGCCAGGCGGTACATATTGCCCCGCCACCCGTCCCAGGCGGCAATCAGGACCCCAACGAGCTCCCCGTCACCTTCGGCCACCAGGAGGGCCGCCGGCGAGTCCTCGATCAAACGTTCGAGGTCGTCGCGCCGATCGGCCGTGCTCGCATGCCCGCTCCGCGCTTCTTCCCAAAGCGCCAAAACCCCCGGCAAATCAGTCACCCGTCCCTGACGTACTTGGATCTTCACGGTTTTGCAGGGAGATCGAAGAGGGTGGCGACTTCACTCATCGTTGGAAGCTAGCCGCTGGGAAGGCGGCAACCAGCCGTATCGGCAGGCGCCGCCGGGGCGAAGGAGGCCGCCTCAGGTCTCAGCCTCCTAAATGGCGGTCGCTGAAACGATTGACAAGCTGCTCCCGGAGTTCGGTTACGAGAGCTTGCGCCCTGGGCAAAGTGAGGCGCTCGCTGCCGCACTTGCCGGTCGTGACTCCCTCGTTGTGATGCCCACCGGTGGAGGAAAGAGCCTTTGCTACCAGTTGCCGGGTCTGGCAAACCCGGACCTGACGATCGTGGTCAGCCCGCTGATCGCGTTGATGCGCGACCAGTGCGAACGCCTAGTCGCGAGGGGGCATCCGGTCGCGATGGTGTCCTCCGGCATGAGCAGCCAGGAAGTCAGTGAAACGCTGCTCCGGGTCAGCGCAGATATCCGCATCCTCTTCTGCGCCCCCGAGCGATTCTGGTCTGAGGCATTCCTGAGCACGCTGTCCTCCCGCAGGATTGACCTGCTCGCCATCGACGAGGCGCATTGCATCAGCGAGTGGGGGCACGAATTCCGCCCCGACTACCTCCGCCTCGGCGCCTTCGTCGAGCGGCTCGGCAGGCCGACGATACAGGCGCTGACGGCCACCGCCTCGCCTCCGGTTCGCAGAGAAATCGTCGAGCGGTTGGGTATGAAGGACCCCGCGGTGATCGTGCGCGGCTTCGATCGTCCGAACCTGCACCTGGCAGTGTGCAGGCTCGGCAAGGAGCAAGCCAAAATGCAAGCGCTGGTCGAGGCCGTGGGCGAGTCCGAGAAACCAGGCATCGTCTACATCGGCACCCGCCGGGCCAGTGAGGAACTGGCCGCGGTGCTCCAGAAGACAGGGATCAGCGCGGAGGCCTACCACGCGGGCTTGGACAGCCGGCGGCGAAGCGAGCTTCAGGACCGCTTCATGGATGACGGGATCGAAGCGATCGTGGCCACCACGGCCTTCGGGATGGGCATCGATAAGCCCAACGTCCGCTTCGTATTCCACGCCGGCCTCTCCGATTCCGTCGACTCCTACTACCAGGCGGTTGGCCGCGCGGGTCGCGATGGAAAGCCCGCCCGCGCCGCCATCTTCTACTGCCCCCTGGACCAGACTGCCCGCCGTCATTTCGGACCCGCCGACGTCAAGGTGCTGACGCAGGTGGGAGAAGCGGTGGCGGAAAGGGAGGGGGTAGGCCCATGGGATTTAAGTCGAGACCTCAACTTCCCCAAGCACAGGGTGCTGGACGCGGTGGGCCGCCTGGAAGAGGCAGGTTGGCTGGAGGTCTCCGAGGAGCGACAAATCGTCCCCTGTAAAGGCGGGCCATCGCTTGCGGAGGCAGTCGAGCAGGGCAGCGAGGTGGGCGAAAAGCGCAAGGGATACGAACTATCCCGCCTGGCGATGATCCGCTCCTACAGCGATTACACAGGTTGCCGCCGCGATTTCATCCTCGGCTACTTCGGAGAGGAGCACGTGTCGCCCTGCGGGAACTGCGACAACTGCGACGCGGGATTGGGCGGGCGAGCAGCAGAAGTCGTGCGCCCCTTCTCTGTCGGTGCTGCGGTGACCCACAGCAAGTGGGGGCCAGGGGAAGTCCAGCGATATGACGGCGACCGCATCGTCGCCCTCTTCGATTCCGTCGGCTACCGAACTCTCGACCTCAATGTGGTCATCGAGAGGGAGCTGTTGCGAAGCATTTGACGCTTAGCGGAGAGCGAGCAGACGCTATTCCGCGCCTCCGCGTGTTCCGCAGCGGCGAAAGACTCGGCTGTCTTACCGCCGTGGAGTACGAGACACACGTCGTATTTACACCCCTGGGACTCGCGGCTACGCTGGCTGGCAAGTCAGTGGGGCGAGCTTTCAACACTGACTTCCATAGCGCAACGACTCCCGGGAGGTCCCGTGATTCAGGCAGCGAATGCCAGCGCGCTAAGGGGAGGTCGCCACCAAAATTTAATTTCGGGATTGGCCGCCTTGGCCATCTGTCTGATCGCGATGTTGGCTGTCGGCGGTCAGGAAGCCGATGCAGAGCAGGGTGGAACTCGCGTGCGGCAGGCAATAGGCGGCCGCATGGACTCCAGCACGAATAATCTGGGCCCCAATCACACCTGCGCAATCCAAGGCAACGGCAAGTTGTACTGCTGGGGATCGAATACCTGGGGACAGCTTGGCTACGGAAACACCAGCACTGTGGGCGAAGTGAATGTGCCGCGCAATGCAGGCGCCGTTTCACTCGGCTCGTCGCGCATCGCTGTCACAGTTGCCACCGCCGGGCGCAGCACCTGCGTAATCCTCGACACCGGAGCGGTCAAGTGCTGGGGCCTCAATGCGAGCGGGCAGCTGGGCTACGGGCACACCGAAAACATCGGCGACAACGAGACCCCGAGTTCGATCCCCCTCGTCGATCTCGGCGCCGGCCGCACAGCCACCGCCATTGCCGGCGGCGGCGATCACTTTTGCGCCGTCCTCGACAACGGCACTGTGCGTTGCTGGGGCACGGGCGGCTCGGGGGAGCTCGGCTATGGCAACACCCAGACGATTGGGGATAACGAGACCCCGGGCTCAGCAGGCCCTGTCGATCTCGGCGCCGGCCGCACAGCCGTTGCGATCACAGCGGGGACCCTCCATACCTGCGCCCTTCTAGACAACGGGACGATGCGCTGCTGGGGCCACAATACGTCCGGGGAGCTCGGAATCCCCGGCGGTCCCTATATCGGCGACAACGAGACTCCGGGCTCGGTCGCCCCCGTCGAACTCGGCGCCGGACGAACCGCCGTGGCGATTGGCGCCGCTGAAAGCAACAGCTGTGCGATTCTGGACAACGGCAATCTCAAGTGCTGGGGGTCCAACTCGGCCGGGAAGTTGGGCTATGGCACGACGGCGGGCACGGTAGCCGCGTCGAGTGCCGGCGTCGTCAATCTGGGTGCGGGGCGCACCGCGGTATCGATCAGCCTGGGCGCGCTGCATACCTGTGCCACGCTCGATGACGGTTCGGTCAAGTGTTGGGGGAGCACCGAATGGGGGGCGCTGGGATACGGCAATACCCCGAAAACGGGTGGTGGGTCGATCGGCGACAACGAGACGCCCACAGCGGTGGGCTTTGTCGATGTGGGGTCAGGCCGGAAGGCCGTGGGGATCAGCGCAAGCGCCTCTTTCACCTGTGCGATGCTCGATGACGGCAACGTTCGCTGCTGGGGCCTGGACACTGATGGCCGCCTCGGATACGGGACGGGGCCCTCCAACCCTTTCTTTCCGAACGTAATCGGGGACGATGAGACGCCCGGCTCGGCCGGGCCGGTGGACTTTGGCGCAAATCTCGGCATCACTCAGGTCGCCGCCGGCGGCACGCATAACTGCGCGCTGTTCAGCACCGGCCTGGTGCGTTGCTGGGGCGGTGGGGCCAGCGGCCAGTTGGGTTATGGCGACACCCAGAACATCGGCGACGACGAGAACGTGGGTGTGCCGAGCCCGGTGAATTCGGGCGCCAACCCCCTCGAACTGGCTGCAGGGGGAAATCACAGCTGCGCCCTGCTCCCCGACGGGAGCGTACGTTGCTGGGGCCTCAACTCAAGCGGCCAGCTCGGAATCGGCAACACGAACGCGATCGGCGACAACGAGCTGCCCTCGTCGGTAGCGGTGGTCGATCTCGGTGGGAAAAAGGCCATTCAGATAACGGCCGGGAAAAACCACACCTGTGCGCTGCTGGCCGAAGGGGCCGCACGATGCTGGGGCCTCAACTCCAGTGGGCAGTTGGGATACGGCCACACGACGACGATCGGCGACAACGAGGCCCCCGGCTCTGCGGGTCCCGTGTCCCTAGGGGGAAGCACGGCCTCTATCTCGGCCGGTAGCACGCATACGTGTGCGCGTCTCACCGACGGCGTAGTGCGCTGCTGGGGGACCGGGAGCAGCGGTCGGTTGGGCTACGGCAACACCGTGACGATCGGAGACGGCGAGCTGCCAAGCGGCGTTTCTCCGGTCAGCGTGGGCGGAAGCGCGCTGGGGCTGAGCCTCGGCGGGAGCCATACCTGCGGCTTGCAGACGAATGGCGCTGTCCGCTGCTGGGGCCTCAACTCGAACGGCCAGCTCGGCTATGCGAACACCCTCAATATCGGCGACAACGAGCTGCCAAGCACCGCCGGTCCCGTTGGCCTGGGCGGCGTGAACACCCTCGCCGTTGCACTCGGCGAAACCCACAGCTGCGCGATACAGGCAGAACGGACGGTCCGCTGTTGGGGGCTCAACACAGACGGGCAACTGGGCATCGCGTCGACAACGACGATCGGCGATAACGAGGAACCGGGCTCTGTGGCGGTCGTGAACCTTGGCAGCAACCGCATGGCCCTCAGCCTGGGCGTAGGGGGCCATCACACGTGTGCGGTGCTCAACAACGCCACCGTCCGCTGCTGGGGCCTCAACTCGAGCGGCCAGCTCGGCATCCGCAATACGAACACGATTGGCGATACCGAGCATCCGACGTCCTCAACCGTGGACTTCGAAGACGAACCGCCTTTCCCAATGAATGACAACGCGACCGTCCCTGAGGATTCCCCTGCGACCCCCATTGACGTATTGGCCAACGAGTGGGACTCCGATGGGGGCCCGAAAAGGGTCGAAACCGCGACCAGCGGCACCCATGGCACCGTCGTCATCACCGGGGGAGGATCCGGTGTCACGTACCTCCCGGATCCCAATTACTGTGGCTCGGACTCTTTCAAATACACGGTCAACGGCACCGCGTGGACGGCCACGGTTTCCGTTGCCGTCACTTGTGTGGATGACTCGCCGGTGGCCGTTGACGACTCGGCGAGCGTCAAAGAGGACTCCGTCTCAAATGTCGTCAACGTCACCGCAAACGACACAGATATCGATGCAGGTCCAAAGGCGATTGCCTCCAAATCCGAAGCCTCACATGGAACCACCGCTGTCATCAGCGGCGGGCTCGACATTACCTATACGCCGGAAGCCGACTACTGCGGCTCCGATTCACTCACCTACACGCTTAACGGTGGCTCGACCGCGACGGTTTCTATCTCCGTTACGTGTATCGATGACATGCCTACGGCTGCCAACGACGCGGCGACCGTCGCCGAGGATGCGAACGGCGCGCCGATCGGCGTCCTCGCCAATGACGCCGATATCGACGGCGGTCCGAAAGAAATCGCTTCTCGCACGAACGGCGGCCACGGCGCAGTCGCGATCACCGGCGGCGGCACCGGGCTCACCTACACCCCCGAGGCCAACTACTGCGGGCCGGACTCCTTCACCTACTCCTTGAACGGAGGGTCGACTGCCACGGTCTCGGTGGCGGTGAGCTGCGTCGATGACCCTCCACTCGCCGTCAAAGACTCGGCCACGCTTACGGAGGACGCCGGAGCCAAAGCGATTGATGTTCTCGTCAATGACACGGATATCGATGCCGGAGCCAAAACCATCGCCTCCAAGACCAACGGCGGCAACGGCACGGTGGCGATCATCGGCGGCGGTTCCGAACTGACCTACTCTCCCGCCGCCAACTACTGCGGTCCGGACTCCTTCACCTACACGCTGAACGGCGGCTCCACGGCGACTGTCTCCGTGACGATCACCTGCGTCGACGACATGCCCGCGGCGGTCAACGACTCGGTGACCGTTGCCGAGGACGCCTCGGCTACCGCGGTCAACGTCCTCACAAACGACACCGACGTCGACGGCGGCGCCAAGGCCGTCGCTTCGAGGACCAACGGCACCCACGGCTCCGTTGTCATCACCGGCGAGGGCTCCGGCCTCAGCTACCAGCCCGATGCCAACTACTGCGGCGCGGACTCCTTCTCCTACACACTGAATGGCGGCTCCACAGCGACTGTCTCCGTGACGATCACCTGCGTCGACGACACGCCTGCCGCGGTCAACGACTCGGCGACTGTCGCCGAGGACGCCTCGGCAGCTTCGATTGATGTCGTTGCCAACGACACCGACATCGATGGCGGCCCCAAGGTCGTCGCCTCTAAGAGCAACGGCGCTCACGGCACGGTGGTGATCACAGGCTCTGGAGCGGGTCTGACATATCTGCCCGACGCGAACTACTGCGGCCCCGACTCGTTCACCTACACGCTGAACGGCGGCTCCACTGCGACCGTTTCGGTGACGATCACCTGCGTGGACGATGCGCCCACCGCAGTGAGCGACACCACAACGGTTGCAGAGGATTCCGGTCCTAATGCCATCGACGTCCTTGCCAACGACACCGACATCGATGGCGGTCCCAAGGCCGTCTCCTCTAAGACCAACGGCGACCACGGCACAGTCGCGATTACCGGGGGCGGCACCGGTGCCTCCTACGCTCCCGCCGCCAATTACTGCGGCCCCGACTCCTTCAGCTATCAGCTAAACGGCGGCTCGACGGCGACCGTGTCGGTCGTCGTGTCCTGTCTTGACGATTCTCCGCTCGCCGTCGACGACTCAGTGACTGTCGCCGAGGACGCAAGCGCCTTTGCCATCAACGTCCTCGCCAACGACACCGATGTCGACGGCGGCGCCAAGGTCGTCGCCTCGAGGACCAATGCCGCCCACGGCAGCGCTGTGATCAACGGCGAAGGATCGGGCCTTTTCTACACTCCGGCCGCAAACTACTGCGGTCCGGACACCTTCACCTACACGCTGAACGGCGGCTCGACGGCAACGGTCTCCATCACGGTGACTTGCAGCGACGACCCGCCCGTCGCCGTCAACGATTCACGAACCGTCGAAGAGGACAGCCAGATGGAGATCGACGTCCTCACCAACGACACCGACATCGACGGTGGCGTCAAAAAAGTCGAAGGCAAGACAAACGGCGCCCACGGCACCGTTGTCATCACCGGCGAAGGCTCCGGCCTCAGCTATCAGCCCACCGCCGATTACTGCGGCCCCGACTCCTTCACCTACACGCTGAACGGCGGCTCGACGGCGACTGTCTCGATGACCGTGGCCTGTCTCACTGATGCACCGGTGGCCGTCAACGACTCCGCCACCCTCTCCGAGGACGCCTCCGCAACCCCCATCGACGTTCTTGCCAACGACACCGATGCCGACGGCGGGGTCAAAGCCATCGTCTCTAAGACCAATGGCGACCATGGCACGGTCGCGATCACCGGCAGCGGCAGCGGTCTCTCCTACGCCCCCGCAGCCAACTACTGCGGCCCCGACTCCTTCAGCTACACCCTGAATGGCGGGTCGGAGGCCAGCGTCTCGATCACGGTTTCCTGCCTCGACGATTCTCCCGTCGCACTCAACGATTCGGCCACGCTTCAAGAGGACGCCTCCGCAACGTCGATCGACGTCCTCGCTAACGATCCCGACGCCGACCAGGGGCCCAAGACGATTGCCTCTAAGGCCGGCGGTGCGCACGGCGCAGTCGCGATCACCGGTTCTGGAGCGGGTCTGACATATCTGCCCGACGCCAACTACTGCGGTCCCGACTCCTTCTCCTACACACTGAACGGCGGCTCCACCGCGACCGTGTCGGTGACGATCACCTGCGTCGACGACATGCCTACGGCCGTCAACGACGCCGATACCGTCGTAGAGGATTCCGGCCTCAATGCAGTTGACGTTCTCGCCAACGACGGCGACATCGACGGCGGTACGAAAACCGTAGCGGGCAAAACCAACGGCTCCCATGGCGCCGTGACGATCATCGGTGCCGGAGCGGGGCTCACCTACCAGCCACAGGCCAACTACTGCGGCCCAGAGTCCTTTACCTACACGTTGAACGGCGGCTCGACGGCGACTGTCTCGATCACGGTGACCTGTGTCGATGAGCCCGCTCCGCCAGAACAGCCCCCGGTCACTCAGCCCCAGCCGCAGACCCAGCCTCAGGTCCAGACCCCCGCACCGGGCGGAGCGCCGCAGGCCTCCAGCGGCCCCGTAGTCAACATCACTCCCGGAGTTGGCGTCATCTCCGGCCGCCGCCGTCCACGGATCGCGGTCAAGGGCGCCTATGCCTTCTTCACCCTGACCTGCAAGCACTCCGACAGCGATTGCGCCGGCACGGTCACGATCACCGCCAATGTGCCCAGCGTGGCGCTTGGCCCCGCCGAGAAGGTGACCCTGGTGAAAGGCAAGTTCCGGATCGCCGCCGGCCGCAGCGTCCTGGTTCGGGCAAAGCTGACCCGCCTTGGGCTCGGAGTGCTCGAGAAACGGAGCCTGAGGGGTGTTGGCGCCAGGATGGCGATCATCGACGCCAGCAACGGCGAGCGAGGCAAAATCGAGGTCAACCTCGTGCGACGCCCGAAAGCGAGCTTGCTGCCGAGCGGAAACCGTTGAGGTCATCGAGGACGACGACCGCGATCCACCGCGCTTCTGGGTACTACAGGGAGGAGAGAACTGCGAGGCAACAGGCGGCAAGTGGGGCTTGGCTTGCTGGCGTGGAGATGCCTCCGGTTGTGTCCGGTTGTTCCCGGTGATCTAAGGGTGCGACTGGCGCATCACTGGCGCATGGATGAAGGGCGATTCATCGTCTTTGCGAAGACAGGAAGGCCGGCGGGCTGACTCGTCTTGAGAAGGTTGCCTGTCGGCCGCAGCTCCAACCGTAGGGTGGGCAGAGCCAAATGCCTTGTCCCCATCCAGGAAAAATCGCCCTCAAGGCGGTCCTCGTCGCTTCGGCCCTGTTTGCGCTCGGCTCCATCTTCAGCCATGAGTCCTCCGGGGCCAAATGGGAAGAGTTGCCTGTCGCCCCCGCTCTCGACCCTGTTCTCGCAGGCCATCTGAAGAAGATCGCGGACCGCGGGGAGCGCCTCGGCAATAGCCCGGGGGTCTTCGCCAAGATCGGCGACAGCATCACCGCCTCGCCGTCGTTTCTGCAGGCGCTGGCGTGCCGCACGCCTCGCCTGGGCACCTGGAGCGAACTACGCGGGACGCTTGAGTTCTTCGGCACGACTGCGGTGCCGCCGGGTTCCGAGGAGGCTCTGTGCACGATCAGTAACAGCTACGCGCGCCTAGGTGTTGCCGCCGTGGGTGGATGGAGAGCTGTCGATGCCCTTGCGCCGCGTGAGTCGCTTCCCGAGTGCCAGGGCTTGCCCGCCGTCAGCTGTGAGCTGCATCTGCTCCGCCCTTCAGTCGCCTTGATTATGTTCGGGACCAACGACCTCGAGGAATTCACGGCGGTCGAGTTCCGCCGCGATCTCGCCCGCGTGGTCCGGCTTGTTTCTAGCGCCGGGACGATTCCGGTAATCAGCACGATTCCGCCCCGTACGCAGCTGCCGTTCTCTCTACGGGTGACGCGGTTCAACGCGGAGATAGCCGCCCTTGCCGAGAACCGGGCGCTGCCGCTCTGGAACTTCTGGCGGCAGATGGTCGAGCCGGGCGTCCCCCGTCAAGGGCTGAGCAGGGACGGTGTCCACCCGAGCGCCCTCTGTCCTCCCTGCACCGCGGTCGATTTCCGGCCCCCCGGCCTTCAATATGGATACGCCTTGCGGAACCTTGGAGCGCTGCGTGTTCTCGATCGCCTTCGCCGCCAAATCCCACTGGGTGAAGTCGACAGGGCCGGCTAGCCGGGAGCGTGGCGAGGGCGAGCGAGTTTCGTCGCCAACCTGCGAGCCCCCCGGATCAAGGCATACGAGCCCACGGCCAGCGCCAGCGTTCCGGTCACGGTCAGCCCCCAACGGACGGGGGTCGCCAGGTTGGTGGTGGAGAGCGAGCTTTGTAAGGCGACGAGAAACGGAATGTGGATCAGGTAGATCCAGAAGCTCGCGTCCGACAGATAGCGCAACACCCGCGACTCCTCGCGTACATACCGCGCCAGCACCCCCCAAATGCCGAACAGGGTGAGCCAGCAGACGAGGCCAACGGTGAACAGGCCGTAGATGCGCAGCTCATCGATTTCAGCCAGCACGCCCGGCGTGCCGACGTTGCCGGTGAAGTCGCCGTTGTCATAGAAGAGAAGGAAGGCGGGCACGGCGATAAGCGCTCCGGCGGCGAGCCGCAGCCAGGCCCCGCGCTTCAGCTGTTCGATCAGGTCGCTCTGGCCGCTGAGAAGCCAGCCGAAGAGGAAGAAGAAGCTGAAGTAGACGAACAGGGTCGGAGCGGGAATCAGCGAGTTGGACGCGGAGCCCCCCGCCACCCAGCCGGTCTTGGTGATCAGGATCGCGGCACTGATCGCGGCCAGGGCGGGGACCGCCCACCATGACCGCATCAAGCGGCCGAAGCCGCGATTGATCGCCGCGCCCAAGCTCGGTGCCTGCTGGATCGCCAGCCAGATCCCGATCGCGATCAACGAGATCATCAGCAAGTAGGCGATGAACCAGAGGTGCCGCGGGTTGAGGCTGAAGACGTTGGCGAGGTCCAGCTCTCGTTTAGGCGGCAGGGTGCCCTTGCGCGGCCACAGCGCCGCCGCGCCGATGACGAGGAGGTTGGCCAGCGGCACGACCGTCAGCATCCCGACGAACAGCGGCAGTCCGAGCCGGCGAAAGCGGGCGCGTAGCTGCAGGGCTGCGGTCGAGCGACTCAACGCACTGGCCGCCAGGAATCCGGAGATGGCGAAGAACAAGGGCATGTGCCAGGCGTGGACGAACCAGACCACGGCATCGACGATCTCGGCATCCGTTTCGCCCTTCTGGACGTAGCGAGCGGCGTGGTAGGGAATCAGGAGGAGGATTGCCGAGACGCGGATGGCGTCCAGGTGATGACTGCGTTGGCTGCCTTTCTCGGACATAGGACAGGGTAAGCGCTTCGGGGGGCCGGCTTGGCGTTTGCCGATGCGTGGCGCATCTGGGGGCTCCGCCCCCACAACAGAAAACGCCCCGCCGGGGAGGCGGGGCGCTTCTGGGGTTACTTCAGGGAGGAGAGAATTGCTTCTCTATATATGTGGATCCGTGGGAGGTAGGTGGACTCCTTATGTGTCGCGGTGGCGCTTGTTGAGGGAGCAACAAGGGCCGTAGTAGCGACGCAGAGCCCACCAAGAAGCTCTTATGTATGGAGGTGAATCGTCAACCTCCCTTGAATCCTTGAATTGACAATACGAACGTATGTGCGACTTGTGTGTGATTCGGGTCACAGACCCCTCCGTTCCCCAGGCCCGACCTTCCCGACAAGAGAGCAGAGAAACCTGAACGGCTGCTTAAAAAGTTGCCTGGGCCTCCACCAAACGGCCAGGGCAGCGGCGCGGCTGTACGGTTCGAGCGGATGAAAAAGGCCCGGATAGACGCGGTTTTGGCAGAGCGGGGCCTGTTTCCCTCGCGCACGGCCGCGGCGAGCGCGGTCAGGGCGGGAGAAGTGCGGCTGGGGGACGACGGCCCGATCGCCCTGCGGCCGAGTCAGCTCGTCGAGCCAAGTACGACGCTGGTTCTCGACGAGGGACAGCGCTTCGTCTCCCGCGGGGGGATCAAGCTGGAGAACGCTCTAGAGGCGCTGGGGATCGAGGTGTCGGGACGCGATTGCCTCGATGTCGGCGCCTCCACCGGCGGCTTCACCGACTGCCTGCTGCAGCGCGGCGCTGCGCGCGTCGCCGCCGTCGACGTCGCCTATGGCCAGATCGCAATGCAGCTGCGAGAGGATCCGCGGGTGACCGTGATCGAGCGGCTCAACGCCCGAGAGCTCAGGCCCGCGGACCTGCCGTTCGAGCCAGAGCTTGCCGTCGTGGATGTCTCCTTCATCTCGCTGGCCAAGCTGCTGCCGGCGATCGTCGGCTGCCTGGCGCCCGGCGCTGAAGCGCTGGCGATGGTCAAGCCCCAGTTCGAGCTCGGTCGCGAGCGGGTGGGCAAGGGGGTCGTACGCGATGCCGATGATCGTCGGGAGGCGGTCTTGGCCGTCGCCCAAGAGGCCCGCGGCCTCGGCTGCCCGATTCGCGGCTTCGCCTCGTCGGGGCTGCCCGGCCCCAAGGGCAATAAAGAGACCTTCGTCTGGCTCGGCGGAGAGGGAGAGCAAATCCAGGACCTGGAGGCGGCGATCGCGAAGGTGGATGTATGAGCGAGAAGGTCGCCGTCCTGATTACCCACTCGCACCCGCCGGCCGCAAGCGGCGCGGTCGGGATTGCGGTCGCCGCGGCTCGCGAGGCCGGATGGCGGTTGGTCGCCACCGCCGAGGAGCTGGCGAAGCATGGTGAGGCGGCGGCTGGGGTGGAGGCGGCCGATCCGCTCCCGCAGGCCCCCGACCTCTGTCTCGTGCTCGGCGGCGACGGCTCGATTCTCCACGCGCTGCGCAGCTTTGCCGGCACCGGCGCCCCCGTCTTCGGAGTCAACTACGGGACCGTCGGCTTCCTTGCCGCGGTCGACCGCGACGAGGCGGAGGAGGGGATACGCCGCGCCCTCGCCGGTGAGACGGAGGCGATCGACCTGCCGGGCCTCGAGGTCGCGATCGACGGCAAGGCGATCGACGGCAAATCGCCGGTGGGCCTCAACGACGTCAGCTTCAGCCGCCGCCCCCATGACCGCGTCGCCGAGCTCAGCTACGCGATCGCCGGCGAGGAGGTGGGCCACGTCCGCTGCGACGGCCTCGTCGCCGCCACTCCCGCCGGTTCGACCGGCTACAACCTCGCCAACCAGGGCCCGATCCTGGCCTGGGGGGTGAAGGGCTACGTGGTCAGCTACATCTCGCCGCACTCGCTCACCGCGCGGGCGTTGGTCGTCGCCCCCGGCGACGTCCTTCACGTCGGCAACGCGGCCGGCCGCGCGCCGGTCGATATCGCCGTCGACGGCGAGCAGGTCGGGGTTCTGGAGCCCGGGGCGGTTGTCGACGTCCGCTTCCTCGACGAGGTCGCCTGCCTGGCTCAATTGCCGGGGACGAGCTTCTACCACCGGATCCGCGAGAAGTTCGGCCACCTGGCCGTCTAGGCCCCTGGACCGAGGATCCCGCCTCCCTCTTTTAGGCTGCGCGCAATGGATCGCAAGTGGTGGACCCTGCTGCTGGTCTCGATCGCGACGTTCATGTTGCTGCTCGACATCACCGTCGTCAACGTCGCGCTGCCCGACATCCAGCGTGACCTCAACGCGAGCCTCTCCAGCCTGCAGTGGGTCGTCGACGCCTACTCGCTCACCCTGGCCGCATTCCTGCTCACCACGGGCTCGCTCGGCGACCGCCTGGGCAGGCGCCGGGTCTTCTCGATCGGAGTCGGGATCTTCACCTTCGCCTCCTTCCTTTGCGGGATCGCGGGCGACCCGACCCTGCTCAACCTGGCGCGCGGCCTGCAGGGAGTCGGCGGCGCCGCGATGTTCGCCACCTCGCTGGCGCTGATCGGCCAGGAGTTCCATGGCAAGGAGCGGGCTACCGCTTTCGGGGTCTGGGGAGCGACGATCGGCGGGGCTGTGGCGATCGGGCCGCTTGTCGGCGGCGTGATCACCGAACACCTGGGCTGGGAGTGGATCTTCTTCGTCAACATCCCGATCGGGGTCGTCGCGATCCTCCTCACGGAGGCGCGGATCGCCAACGTCTCGATCGGAGAGCGGACGCGGATAGACGTCGCCGGGCTGGTCACCTTCTCACTCGGTCTGTTCCTGCTGATCTTCGGCTTGATTCGCGGCAACGCCGAGGGTTGGGGCAGCGGGGTGATCGTCGGCTCATTGACCGGCGCCGCGGCGCTGCTGCTGGCCTTCCTTGCGATCGAGAGCCGTAAGGCCCATCCGATGCTGGACCTGACGCTCTTCCGTAAGCCGGCCTTCAACGGGGTCTCCTCGGTCGCCTTCGGCCTCTCGGCCGGGATGTTCGCGCTCTTCCTCTACCTGACGATCTACATGCAGGGAGTGCTCGGCTACTCGCCCCTGGAGACCGGCCTGCGCTTCCTGCCCCTGACGGTTCTCTCCTTCATCGCCTCGCCGATCGCCGGCGCGCTCTCACACCGGGTGCCGATCCGCGTCCTGCTCGGCGTCGGCCTTGGCGCCGTCGGCACCGGGCTGATGCTGATGCATGGGATCGACGCCGATTCCGATCTCTCGGCGCTACTGCCCGGCTTTCTGGTCGCGGGTATCGGGATCGGTATCGCCAACCCCGGCATCGGCCAGGCGGCGATCGCCGTCGTCCCGGTGGAGAAAGCGGGCATGGGATCGGGGATCAACAACACCTTTCGCCAGGTCGGTATCGCCACCGGCGTCGCCGCTCTCGGCGCGATCTTCCAGTCACGCGTCAACTCGAAGCTCAACGAGCTCCTGCCCAATGCCCGCGACGGGCTTGGCGAGATCGTCGCCTCCGGGGGCTCCCATGCCGCCGCGCTCGCCACACCGCCCGGGCAGCGGGCGGAAGTCGTCCAGGCCTCCAAAGTCGCCTTCGTCAGCGGCTTCAACGAGATCATCCTGATCGGCGCCGTGATCTCCTTCGTCGTCGCCGCGCTGGGCTTTGCACTCGTCCGCTCACGCGACTTCGTGCAGCCGACCGAGGGCGTCGAGTCGGCCGGCGGTTAGTGGGGAGAGTAGGTCCGCTCCCGCTGCTAGACAGAGCGGGTGCTTCGCGAGCTGCGGATAGAGAACCTGCTGCTGATCGAGCGGGCGGAGCTGCGGCTGGGCGAGGGCCTGAACGCAATCACGGGGGAGACGGGCGCCGGCAAGACGGTGCTCGCCCACTCTCTCGATCTGCTGATGGGAGGCAAGGCCCGGCCGCAGATCGTCCGCCCCGGGGCCGAGGAGGCCTGGGTCGAGGGTGTCTTCGACCTGTCCGAGAGCCTCTTGAAGGAGCCGGAGCTGGCGGAGCTCGCCGAGCGCCTGCCGGAGGGTGCGGAGGAGGTCGTGCTGGGGCGGCGGGTATCCGCCTCGGGGCGGACCAGCGCCTTCGTCGCCGGCCGCGCCGCCTCCGCCGGCGACCTCAAGCTCCTCGGTGGGCGGCTGCTCGCTTTCTACGGCCAGCACGAGCACCGCAAGCTGACCATCGCCTCGGCTCAGATGGAGGTGCTCGACGGCTTCGTCGGCGGCAAGCATCTGGAGCTGCGACAGCGCTACCGAGACGCACATAGAGAGTGCGCGGCTCTCGAAGCAGAGCTGGCGCAGCTGCGTGAGCGGGATGGCTCGCGCGAGCGTGACTTGGATCTCTTCCGCTACGAGCTCTCAGAGATCGAGGCCGTCGCCCCCGACCCGGCCGAGGAGGCGGAGCTTTCCGCCGAGCGGCAGCGGCTGCTGCACGTCGAGGGCCTTCGAGAGGCAGCGGCGGGCGCCCATATGGCTGTGGCCGGAGCCGAGGAGGATGGCGGTGGCGCGGCCGGTGCGCTCGCCCAAGCGGAGTCGCTGCTTCAGGGGGCCAACGGCGTCGATGCGGAGCTCGATTCGATCGGGGCCCGGGTCAGCGCCTTGACGGCTGAGCTGGGGGACGTGGCAAGTGAGCTCCGTGCTTATTTGGAGAGCGTCGATGCCGATCCCGGCCGGCTGGCCGTGGTCGAGGAGCGGCTGGAAGGGATCGACCGCCTGCGCCGTAAGCACGGCGGCAGCGTCGAGGCGGTGCTCGCCCATGCCGAGCACTGCCGAGCCGAGATCGCTCGTCTGGAGGGCGCGGAAGGCAGGGGCGCCGAGGCCGAGGCAGCGCTGGCCGAGGCACAGCAGCGGCGGATGAAGCTGGGAAAGCAGCTCAGCGCCGGACGGGCAAAGGCATCCGGCCCGCTGGAAAAGAAGGTCGCCGAGGAGCTGGAGCGTCTGGCGATGCCCGGGGCGACATTGGAGGTGGCACTTGCGCCACATCCAGATGGCCACGGTCCCAACGGGTGCGAGGCGGTCGAGCTGCGCGTGGCGCCCAACCCCGGCATCGAGCCCGCACCCCTGCGTGAGGCCGCCTCGGGCGGCGAGCTGTCGCGAGTGATGCTGGCGCTTACCGGCCTCGGCGAGGGGGCCGGCGCCGCCACCCTGGTCTTCGACGAGATCGATGCCGGAATCGGCGGCAACACGGCGCGGGTCGTCGGCGAGCGGCTGCGGGCGCTCGGCGAGGGGCGGCAGGTCCTCTGCATAACCCATCTGCCGCAGGTCGCCTCCCTGGCCGCAACCCACTTTCGCCTCCAGAAGGACCTCAGCGGGGAGCGTGCCACCGCCTCCGTGCAGCGCCTTGACGGCGAGGATGTTGTCGAGGAGATCCGCCGCATGCTCGGTGGCGGGCACTCGGACGAGGCGGCGACGCGCCACGCCCGCGAGCTGCTCGCCGCTTAGCGTCTGCCAGGCCCCGGACGTCGCTTGCCAGAGGGGCTAACCTGCTCCGGTGGCTACCGCCAGTCGTCGTCGCTTGCCTGCGTTGCTTTCGCGTCGCAACGGAGCGCCGGCGGGCGGGCCGGTACGGGGGACGGCGAGGCTCGGCCGGCGCACCAAGGACCTGGTCAAGCGCCTGGCTCCCGGTGACGTAGCCGTAATCGACCACGTCAACATCGACCGCATCGCGGCCGAGGAGTTGATCGCCACAGGCGTGCGCGGGGTGCTCAACGCGGCGGAGTCCTCCAATGGGCGCTATCCCAATGCTGGGCCGCTGCTTCTAGTGCGCGCGGGGATCCAGCTCCTCGATATCGCCGCCGATGACCCCTTTGAGCTGCTGCGCGACGGCGACGTGGTGACGATCGAGGGTGCCGGCGTGCGGGTGGGGGAGCGCGAGGTCCTGCGCGGCCATGTGCTCGGTGCGGCGGAGCTGGAGCACCAGCTCGACGAGCAGCGGGAGCGCGTCGACGAGGCGCTCGCTGCTTTCGCCGAGAACACCGTCGCCCATGTGCGGCAGGAGACCGACCTGCTGACAGGCGGCATCCAGTTCCCCCCGACCCGAGCGTCGTTTCGCGACCGCCATGTGCTGATCGTCGTCCGCGGCGACCGCCATCGGCGCGACCTCAAGGCCCTGCGCGCCTACATCCGCGACGTGCGCCCGATAATCGTCGCCGTCGACGGCGGCGCCGACGGCATCCTCGAAGCGGGCCTGAAGCCGGACCTGATCCTCGGCGACATGGACTCCGCCAGCGACGCGGCGCTGCACTGCGGCGCGGAGCTGATCGTCCACGCCTACCCGGACGGCCGCGCCCCCGGGCGCGAACGACTCCTGAAGATGGGCTTGGAGCACACGCTCGTGCCCTCGGCCGGGACCAGCGAGGACGTCGCGATGCTGATGGCCTTCGAGAAGGGGGCCGACCTGATCGTCAGCGTCGGCGCCCACTTCAACCTGATCGAGTTCCTCGATCGCAAGCGGGGCGGCATGTCCTCGACCTTCCTCACCCGGCTGCGCATCGGCGAGAAGCTGGTCGACGCCAAGGGGGTGAGCCGGCTTTACAACCCGAGCTCGGTCCGCGGTCCCTTGGCTCTCTTTCTGGTCGCCTTCGCGGTCTTGCTGACGATCGTCCTCATCACCTCGCCAGGGCTCAACGACCTCGTCCAGTTGATCTGGCTGAAGATCAGGATCTGGCTCGGCTTGTAGGCGAGTTGCCGGGCGAGGGTCTAGCCTTCGCCCGCTGATGGGCTACAGCGCGCGCTACCACGCGACATCGCTGGTCGCGGTCTTCCTCGCACTCGCGATCGGGATCCTGATTGGCGCGGAGTTCGGCGGCGACACGCTGAACAGCACCCGCAAGGACCTCGAGCGGAGCCTGACCGGCAACCTGCAGGACGAACGCGACCGCACCGACCAGTTGGAGGGTGAACTGGGACGGGCCAACGAGGTGGCCGAAAGCGTCTATCCGGTCCTGGTCGGCGAGCAGTTGAAGGAGAGGCGGATCGGAGTAATCGCCTTGGGTGAGCTGTCGGGGGACGTTTCCGAGGCGATCGACGAGACGTTGAGCACGACCGGGGCCCGCCTCGTCGGGGTCGGCGTTGTGCGTGAGCCGGTCGACCTGCAGGCGCTTGCCGGCGACCTCTCCAAAACCCGCTTTGCCGACCTGGCCCAGAACCCAGAGACGCTGAGCGCACTGGGCGCGGGCCTGGGGCGCCAGGTCATCCGCGGCGGCACGCTGCTCGACCGGGTGCGCAGCCGTCTCTTCTCCCGTGCCAGCGGCAACTTCGGCGGCCTCGACGGCGTGATCGTCGTCCGCGACCAGCCCGAAAAGATGGGGCCGCTGCAGCGCACTTCGGCCGGCCAGCTCGAGACCGGCCTGATCAGCGGCATCGTCGCCACGCGCACCCCCGCGGTGGGGGTTGAGAGCTCGACCGCCGAAGACTCGTCCGTCTCCTTTTTCCGCGCCAACGACCTCTCCAGCGTCGACGACATCGATCTGGTCGCCGGGCGGCTCGCCGCCGTCTTCGCGCTGCTTGGCGCCGAGGGCAGCTTTGGGGTCAAAGGCAGCGCCGACCGGCTGCTCCCCGACCTGCTGCTTTCCCCTCGGCAGCGCCAGTCTGCACGGCGCCAGTCCGGACGGCGCTGAGCCATGGAGTGGGTCGGCTTGCCGGTCGGGGTCGCGGCGGGGTTGCTGATCGTGCCCGCCGGCGTTCGCGGGCTGCTCGACGCGGGGCTGGTGCGGGAGAACTACCGGCGAGCGAGGCTCGCCTTCCCGCTCGGGGCGGTGCTTGCCACGGCGGCACTGGTCGCCCTGGCGCCGCTTGCCTTTCTGGACGACCGCGCGGATCTCGACCTGCTCGATCCGGAACTGCGGCGCTGGATGCCCTACCTGCTCGGCGTCGCCTTCCTCGGCTTTCTCGACGACTCGCTGGGGAGGGGGGAGACGGCGGAGGCGCCGCGAGGATGGCGCGGGCATATGCGCGCCCTGCGCGAAGGGAGCCTCTCGACTGGGGCGATCAAGGCGATCGGCGCGCTTGCCCTGGCGGCCTACGTGGTCTCCGGCCGGGGGCTGGAGTCGTGGCACTACCTGGCCGACGTGGCGCTGCTGATCCTCGCCACCAACCTCTTCAATCTGCTCGACCTGCGGCCCGGCCGGGCTGAGAAGGGGTTACTGCTGCTTGGCGCCGGCTCTCTGCCTGGGAGCCTGGACGGCGGCGCCGATCGAGCTGCTGGGGATATTTGTCGGGCCGGTCCTCGTCGGGGCCTGGTTCACCCTGCGTGAGCGGGCGATGCTGGGGGACACCGGCTCCAACCTGCTGGGGGCGGTGGCGGGGGTCTGGCTGCTGACGACCCTGGGGGGAGATGGCCGCCTGATCGCCCTCGCCGTGGTCGCGGCATTGACTATTTACGGCGAGTTGCGATCAATTTCCAAGACGATCGACTCCGTTCCGCCACTGCGCTGGCTAGACTCGCTCGGCAGAGCATGAATCGAGCCGAAAAAGGAGATACCCGCTTCATATTCGTCACCGGCGGCGTGGTCTCGGCTCTCGGCAAGGGCATCACCGCGGCTTCGATCGGCCGCCTCCTCGTCTCCCGCGGCTACCGGGTTCAGCTGCAGAAGTTCGACCCCTACATCAACGTCGATCCGGGGACGATGAGCCCCTTCCAGCACGGCGAGGTCTTCGTCACCGAGGACGGCTCGGAGACCGATCTCGACCTCGGCCACTACGAGCGCTTCACCGACGAGAACACTTCGCGGGCCTCCAACGTCACCGCCGGCTCCGTCTACAACTCCGTGATCAACCGCGAGCGGCGCGGCGACTACCTCGGCGCCACCGTGCAGGTGATTCCCCACATCACCAACGAGATCAAAAACCGGATCCTGATCGTCGCCGAGTCGCAATCGGTCGACTTCGTCATCACCGAGATCGGCGGCACGGTGGGCGACATCGAGTCGCTGCCGTTCCTCGAGTCGATCCGCCAGCTCTACACCGACCTGGGCGCGAAGCGCAGCATGTTCGTCCACCTGACGCTGGTGCCCTATGTCGGCCATGCCGGCGAACTGAAGACGAAGCCGACCCAGCACTCGGTCAACGAGCTGCGCAGGATCGGGATCCAGCCCCACGCGCTGGTCTGCCGCTCCGAGGGGCGTCTGGACCGTGAGATCCGCGAGAAGATTGCCCTTTTCGCCAGCCTTCCCGTCGAGGCCGTGATTTCCGCCAACGACGTCGACAACATCTACAAGGTGCCGCTCGTCTTCCGCGCCGAGGGCGTCGACGACCTGGTGTTGGATCACTTTGGACTTGAGGCGCCGACGCCTGACCTGAGCGAGTGGGAGACGATGGTGCGGCGCGCCGACGAGGCCGAGGGGAAGGTGCGGATCGCCCTCGTCGGCAAGTACGTGCAGCTCGCCGACGCCTACAAGTCGGTGATCGAGGCGCTGGAGCACGGCGGCATCCACCACAGCGTCGAAGTCGAGGTGCAGCTCGTCGACTCGGAGAACTTCGAGCCCGAGCGCCTCGAGGGGGTTGACGGCATCCTCATCCCGGGCGGCTTCGGCGAGCGCGGCATCGAGGGCAAGGTGGCCGCGGCGCGGATCGCCCGCGAACGCTCGATCCCCTACCTGGGGATCTGCCTCGGAATGCAGATCGCAGTGGTCGAGTTCGCCCGCTCGGTCGTTGGCATGGAGGGGGCCAACTCGGCCGAGTTCGACCCCGAGACGCCGTTTCCGGTCGTTGACCTGCTGCCCGAGCAGAAGGAGGTCTCCGAGATGGGGGGGACGATGCGCCTCGGCGCCGATCCGGTGAAGCTGCACGAGGGCACGAGGGCGCGCGAGATCTTCGGCGAGGCGGTCATCTACAAGCGCCACCGCCATCGCTACGAGGTCAACAACCAGCTGCGGCGCCGCCTCGAGGAGGAGGGCCTCGTCTGCGGCGGCACCTCGCCCGACGAGCGCCTGGTGGAGATGGTCGAGCTTCCCGACCACCCGTTCTTCGTCGCCTCGCAGTTCCACCCGGAGTTCAACTCCCGTCCGAACCGGCCCGAGCCGCTGTTCCGCGAGTTCGTCGGCGCGGCTGCCCACCATGCCGGTGAGCGGCCCGCCAACGGCGCCGAGCCGGCCGATGCCGCCGATCTGGCGGACGCCGATAAGGCACAGGGCAGCGACATCGGCGTGCGCCACTCCGGCTGAGCGTTTTCGGACGGATAGCCTTCCCGGCGTGGAGAGGTTGCACGAGACCTTCGTACGGCTCTGCGAGATTCGCAGCCCGACGGGCGAGGAGCGCGAGGTCGCCGACACCGTGCGCGCCGAGCTGGAGGCGCTGGGCCTCGAGGTGAGTGAGGACGACGCCGCCGGGCCGGCCGGAGCAGGAGCGGGGAACATCGTCGCCCGGCTTCCCGGCAGCAGCGATCGCTGGCTGATGTTCTGCGCTCATCTGGACACCGTCCCGCACGAGGGGCAGATCGAGGTGGTCGACAGCGAGGGCGTCTTCCGCAGCCGCGGCGAGACGATCCTCGGCGCCGACAACAAGGCCGCGGTGGCTGTCCTGATGGAGCTCGTCGCACGCCATCTCGACCGGCCGCCCCCGGTGGGGATCGAGCTCCTGCTGACCGTGGCGGAGGAGCAGGGGCTGCGGGGGGCCAAGGCCTTCGACGTCGGAGCGCTGCGCTCGCAGTGCGGCTTCGTCCTCGACCATGCGAGCCCGATCGGCGAGGTCGTGGTCAGCTCGCCGACCCAGCAGCAGATCCGCGCCGACTTCGTCGGCGTCGAGGCCCATGCCGGGATCCGGCCCGAGGACGGCAGCAGTGCGATCGCCGCGGCCGCGGCGGCGGTCTCACGCATGCGGCTGGGGCGGCTGGACGAGGAGACGACCGCGAACGTCGGCGTGATCCGCGGCGGCACCTCGGGCAACGTCGTGCCCGGCCACTGCCGGATCGTCGCCGAGGCCCGCTGCCTGGAGGCAAACCGAGCCGCTGAGGTGGCGGGGGAGCTGACCGAGGCCTGCGCCTGGGGCGCCAGTGAGCACGGCTGCGATGTCGACGTGCGGGTAGAGGAGCTCTTTCGCGGCTACAGAGTGGCGCCGTCATCACCCTCGCTGGCGCTTGCCGAGGCCGGCCTGCGCCAAGCGCAGTTCGAGCCGAAGCGAAAGGCCACCGGAGGCGGCAGCGACGCCAATGCACTGATAGCGGCCGGCTTCGATTGCCTGCTACTCGCGAACGGGACGGAGGCGAACCACACCGCCGAGGAGAGCGTCTCCGCTCGCAACCTCGATGCGATGCTCCAGGTCTGCGAGGAGATCCTCGCCGCGGCGGCCACGAGTCCGGCGTGAGCGCTCGGCTCAAGCTGCGCCGTGGAGTGATCGTCGCCGAGCAGCCGTTGACGGTCGAGGTCGACGGGGAGCGGCGCGCCGCCTGGGCTGACACGCAGCTGCTGGGCGAGATGCGCGAGGGAGATGAGGTCGTCGTCAACGTGGCGGCGCTCGACCTCGGGCTCGGCTCCGGCGGCTTCGACGTCATCCACGTCAACCTGAGCCGTGGCTTGGAGGGGGGCGGTGGCTCCGGCGAGCACGTGATGAAGCTCAACTACACCTCTCTTCAGCACCCGGTCGAGCCGGTGGAGCTTCCGGCGCTCGATTCATCCGCTATGCGAGCAAAAGGAACCACGGAAGGCGAAAGCGCCCAGATCCCAGCTGCGGAGGGCGATAGCACCCCGGTCCCAGCCGCGGAAGGCGGCCGCTCCCCGGTCCCGGCCCTCGTTCTGCCTCTGCACGGCCACCTGGCGCCGGCGGCATGGGCGGTGGCGCAGGCAGCTCCGGGCCTCAGGGTCGGCTACGTGCAGACCGGCGGCGGCGCGCTGCCGGGGTCCTTCAGCCGCGATGTCGCCGCCCTGCGTGAGCAGGGCCTGCTCTGCGGTCATGTCACGGCTGCCCCTGCCTACGGCGGTGAGCATGAGGCGATCTCGGTCGCCGGGGCACTCGATGCGGCGGGGGAGGGGCTTGGCTGGGACGCAGTCCTCGCCGGCCCCGGGCCCGGCATCATCGGCTCGGAGACGAGGCTCGGGCATGGCGGGACGGCGGCGCTCGACACCGCACACGCTGCGCTGGCCCTGGGAATGCCGACGCTGCTCTCACCGCGCCTTTCCTCCGCCGACCCGCGCGAGCGCCACCGCGACGTCAGCCATCACACGCTGACGGTGATGAAGCTGCTGCTCGCTGGGGTGGAAGTGCCTGTGCCCGCCGGGGAGGACACCGCGATCGCCGTGCTGGCGGTTGCCGCCGGGCGGCGGCACCGCCTGCGCGAAGAGGAGGTCGACATCGAGGCCTACGCCTCCAGCGGCCTGCCCGCAAGCACGATGGGCCGCGGCATCGAGGAGGACCCGCTCTTCTTCGCCGCCCCGCTGGCCTCCGGCGCCGCTCTCGCCGGCTGAGCTACGGGCGGGCGCCGCCTTGCGCGGCAAGGGAAGACGCCGAGCTGAAAGAAGCAGCGGTTATGGCGATCGCGGTCAAGCCTGAGGCTGCGCCCACCGTGCCCGCGGCGCCGGGGGCAGGGGCTCGCTTCGAGGGGCTCGTCCTCGACTTCCTCTCCTATTTGGAGCTCGAGCGCGGTCTCTCCCGCAACACGTTGAACGCCTATCGAACCGACCTCTTTCAGTTCGGCGAGTTCCTCGCCGCGCGCGAGATCGACGCGCTTGCCGTGCGCCCGGCTGAGATCGGCGACTTCCTCGCCGATCTGGCGACCGGCAACGGCCGTCCCGCCTGTTCCGCCTCGACCGTTCATCGCAAGGCTGCCTGCCTGCGCTCCTTCTACAAGCACCTGCGTCGCGACGAGCTGATCGGTGACGACCCGACGGCCGCCCTGAGTGCGCCTCGCCGGGCCAAGAAATTGCCCCACGTCCTCAACTACTCGGAGGTGCAGAAGCTGCTCGCCGCGCCGCGGGGAAGCGAGCCGACCGTGCTGCGCGACCGCGCGCTGCTCGAGGTGATGTACGGCTGCGGCCTGCGCGCCTCGGAGACGATCGGGCTGGAGATCACCGACCTCGACCTGCGCGAGGGGTTCCTGCGCGCCCGCGGCAAGGGCTCCAAGGAGCGACTCGTGCCGCTCGGCCGCAAGGCGATTGCCGCCATCAGCGCCTATCTGCGCGGTGGCCGGCCGAAGCTGATCGGCGAGCGCCACGAGGCAAAGCTGTTCGTCAACTTCCGCGGCGGCCCGCTCAGCCGGCAGGGCCTCTACAAAATCGTTCAGCGCCACGCTCGCAGCGCCGGCCTCGACGGCCGGATGAGCCCTCATACCCTGCGCCACAGCTTCGCCACCCACCTGCTGGCGGGCGGCTGCGACCTGCGCGCCGTGCAGGAGATGCTCGGCCACGCCGACATCTCGACCACCCAGATGTACACGCACCTCTCGGGCGAGCGGTTGAAGGAGGTCTACTTCCGCGCCCATCCCCGCGCCAGCGAAGACTGATCCGCTGGCGGAGGCGCCTCTCTCGTCGGCAGGGAGCTGGATGGCGTTTCCTCATCTCGCTAGATGGGCTGGGGATGGCGATTAGATAGAACAGGGGGATGCCCGAGCTGCCCGAGGTTGAGACGGTCTGCCGCCAGCTCGACCCTGAGCTGGCCGGCCGCAAGATCGCCCGCCTGGAGATCCTCGACAAGCGCTGGTCGCGGCCGATGCCGCCGGCGAAGATGGAGGCCGCGGTGGGTGGCGCGACGATCGAAGGATTGGGCCGCCGGGGTAAGTACCTGCTGCTGTGGCTGAATGGCCGCCCGACCTTGGTCATGCATCTGCGGATGACCGGCAACCTGGTTTTGGTCGAGAGCGAGGCCGCCGACGATTCCCCGGTCGAGAGGCAAAAGCTCGACCCCTCCGAAGGCAGGCGGCTATACGAGGGGGAGCGCTCGACCTCCGAACGCCACCTGCGCGCCCGCTTCACCCTCGACGACGGCCGCGAGCTCTGGTTCACCGACCCCCGCCGCTTCGGCGAGGCCTTTCTCGCCGACGTGACCGAGCTGGCGGCGCGCTTCGAACGGCTCGGGGTCGAGCCGTTCTCCGACGGCTTCACCGCCGAGGCGCTGGCGGAGATCGCCAGCGGGCGCCGGGTGCCGCTGAAGTCCTTCCTGCTCGATCAGTCCGGGGTCGCCGGCGTCGGCAACATCTATGCCGACGAGGCGCTCTTTCGCGCCCGGCTGCACCCGCTATCGCCGGCCGGCTCGATGCGGCCCGAGCACCACGAGGCCCTGCGCGAGGGAGTGCTCGCGGCGCTGGAGGCAGGGATCGACGGCGGGGGCGCCTCGATCGACGACTACCGCGACGCGCGCGGCGAGCGCGGCACGATGCAGGACAGGTTCCTCGTCCACACCCGCGAGGGCGAGCCGTGCCCTTCCTGCGGCGAGCCAATCACCAGGATCGTCGTCTCCGGCCGCTCGACCTACTACTGCCCGAGCTGCCAGATTCGCCTTCGGCGCCGTCCGCGCCGGCGGTCAGCCTAGGTGGGTGGCCGGCACAACGCTGAAGACCGAGGCTGTCGTCCTGCGCAGCATCCGCTACGGCGAGGCCGACCGCATCGTCCATCTCTACTCCGCCGCACGGGGTCGGATCGGGGCGATCGCAAAGGGGTCGCGGCGGCCGAAGTCCCGCTTCGGCGGCCGCCTGGAGCCCTTCTTCCGCCTTGACCTCATCCTCCACGAGGGGCGGGGGGAGCTGCTCACGGTCACCAATGTGTCGACGGTTGACGGCTATCCGCGGCTGCGCTCCTCGGGCCCGGCCCTGACCGCCGCCGCCCGCGGCTGCGACGCGGTGCTGCGACTGCTCGATGCCGCCGAACCCAACCCGCCCGCCTACAACCTGCTCTGCCGCTATCTGGCGATGCTCGACGATCCCGTCGCGGGGGAGCGGGCGGCCGGGCTGGAGACCGCGCTCGCCTTCCGCCTCAAGCTGGCACTGGCCGCCGGCTTCGCACCCGAGCTGGCCTCCTGCGCCAACTGCGGGGAGGCAGAGCACCTCACTGGCTTCTCCGGCGCCGCGGGCGGGGTCGTCTGCGCCGGCTGCGAGGCCGGCTCCTTTCCGCTTTCGAGGGACGCGCACCGCTTCATGGTCGAGGCGATCGCGCGGCCGCTGGCGGAGGCGCCCAGCGCGGCGGGGCCGGAGCTGCGCCAGGCCGAGCGGGCGGTCAACGAAACGCTGGAGCATCACGCGCACGTGCACCTTCGGCCCGCGGCCTGAGGCCCTAGGATCGACGCGTGGGCACCATCGTCGCGCTGGAGGATCGAGTTCGGGCTTGGGAGGCAGAGTTCCTCTCCGATCTCGGCGCGCCGTCCTACCCGGCCAAGCGCCGGGTCGAGGAGCCTGACAGCCCCCTGCGCACCCCGTTTCAGCGCGACCGCGACCGCATCGTCCACTCGAAGGCGTTCCGCCGCCTCAAGCACAAGACCCAGGTCTTCGTCGCCCCCGAGGGCGACCACTATCGGACCCGCCTCACCCACACGCTCGAGGCTTGCGGCATTGCCCGCACGGTGGCCCGGGCGCTCAGCCTCAACGAGGACCTGACCGAGGCGATCGGCCTCGGCCACGACCTCGGCCATCCCCCGTTCGGCCACAGCGGTGAGGAGGCGCTCGACCTGGCGCTGAAGGAGCGTTGCGGAAGCGGCTTTCAGCACAACGTCCACTCGGTGCGGGTGGTCGACGCGCTGGAGCGCGACGGCCAGGGCCTGAACCTGACCGAACAGGTCCGCGACGGCATCCTCAATCACACCGGCTCGCGCAAGCCGCAGACGCTCGAGGGGCGAATCGTCAAGCTGGTCGATCGGGTCGCCTACATCAACCATGACATCGACGATGCGCTGCGAGCGGGCATCCTCGGCCCCACCGACCTGCCGGCCGATGAGATCGCGCTCCTCGGCCTGACCGGCTCGGAGCGGATCGACACCCTGGTGCGCGACATCGTCGCCAACTCGGTGCAGGAGGGCGACATCGTCCAGAGTCGTGAGGTCGGTGGCGCGATGCTGCGCCTGCGCAAGTTCATGTTCGACCACGTCTACCTGGGGGAGGCGGCGCGGCGTGAGAACGAGCGCGTCAGCCGAACGCTGCGCGGCCTCTTCGACCATTACATGGAGCATCCCGAAGAGGTGCCCGAGGGCGAGCCGGGCGCCAACGACTGCCAGCGGGTCACCGACTACATCGCCGGTATGACCGACCGCTACTGCATCGCCAAGTTCACGCAGCTGACCGTGCCCGAGGAGGCGAAGTTCTGAAACCGCGAGGGGGCATTACGGTGGGGCCATGGCGCTGATCGCGACGGAGAGCCTGGAGCGGGTCAAGCAGACCGTCGACATCGTCGAGGTCATCTCCGCCCACACAGACCTGCGCCGTCAGGGCACGCGCTGGGTCGGCCTCTGCCCCTTCCACGAGGAGCACACGCCGTCCTTCTCCGTCGATGCCCAGGAAAAGCTCTACCACTGCTTCGGCTGCGGCGTGGGCGGCGACGCGATCAAGTTCATCGAAGAGAAGGAGGGCCTGCCCTTCGCCGAGGCGGTCGAGCTGCTGGCCGACCGCTACGGCGTCGAGCTGGAGCGTGAGCAGGAGGACCCGCGCGCCGAGGCGCGGCGGCAGCAGCGCCGGCGCCTCGAGGAGCTGCTCAACCGCACGGCGATCTTCTACGCCAGCTATCTCTGGGACGCCGAGGAGGCGGCCAAGGCCCGCCAGTACCTGCTCGAGCGGGGCCTCAGCGAGGAGGTGCTGCGGGGATTCGGGGTCGGCTACGCGCCCAGTGCCTGGGACACCGTGGTGCTGCGCGGGCAGCGGGCGGGGTTCAGCGTCGATGACCTTCGCAGCGTGGGCCTGGTGCAGCGGGGGCGCCAAGGCGGCGATTACGACCGCTTCCGCTCCCGCATCATGTTCCCGATCCGCGACCGGCGCGGGCGCACGTTTGGCTTCGGGGGCCGCGCGATGCGCTCCGACCAGGGCGCCAAGTACGTCAACACGGCGGAGACGGACTTCTTCCACAAGAGCCGCATGCTCTACGGAATCGATCGGGCAAAAGGAGCGATCGCCAAGAGCGCGCGAGCGGTCGTGGTCGAGGGCTACACCGACGTGCTCGCACTGCACCAGGCGGGCATCGAGGAGGCGGTCGGCGTGATGGGCACCGCGATCACCGAGGAGCAGGTGGCGGCGCTTTCGGGGATGGTCGAGGAGGTCGTGCTGGCGCTCGACGCCGACTCCGCCGGCCAGGAGGCGATGCTGCGCGCGCAGCGGGTGGCGGCGGGCCGGAAGATGCGGATCACGGTGGCGGCGATGCCGCAGGGTGAGGACCCGGCGGAGATGATGGCCAAAGAGGGAGGCGCCGAGCGCTTCCGCGCCCTGGTCGAAAAGGCGGTGGAGCTGTCGGCATTCCAGGTCGGGCTGGTGCTCAACCGGACCGATACCGCCTCCCCGAACGAGCGCGACCGGGCATTGAGCGAGGTGGCCCCGATCCTCGCCGGCATGGGGGAGACGGCAAGCCGCGACGACCTGGTGCGCCAGGTGGCCGAGCGGCTCGACCTCGAGCCGGCGATGGTGATGGGGCGGCTGGTTGCCGCCCGCCCGCCGACCGGGGGTCCCGCCCCCTCGATTGCGGCCGGCGGGACGACCGGCCCGCCGCGCCGGCGGGCGGCGGAGCTGACCTCCCGCGAACGGCGCGAGCGCGCCCTGCTGGCGATGTGCATCGCGCTGCCCAAAGAGGGCGCCGAATACCTGGCGCGGCTGACCGACGATCACCTCTCGCCCCTCGGCCTCAGCGCCGTGGCCTGGCTGCGTGAGCATCCCGAGGACCCGGCATCCAACCTTCCCCACGACGACGAGGAGCTGGCGGGCCTGATCGCCGAGCTCGTCATCCTCGCCCACGACGAGCCCGCCTCCGCCGAGGCGATGGAGCTGAACTTCCTGCTGCTCGAGCAGCGGCGGCTCGAGGGGGAGATCACCGCCGCCGGCGAGCGGGACGACTATGAGAGCCGCGCCGCTCTCAGCCGCGAGCGCGCCGCCCTCGTCCAGCGCATCGCCTACACCGAGCGAGTCGGCGGTAAGCAGTAAATTCTCTCGTTCGCGGTCCGGGGTAGCTCAATTGGCAGAGCACTCGACTGTTAATCGAGTGGTTGTGGGTTCGAGTCCCACCCCCGGAGCTCTTTGCCGCGCCCAGCCTTGCTGAGCGCGAGCTCCTCCACCAGCTCGGCGCCGCGCTTGGCGCCGTCGTTTTCGGCGCCCCAGGCGGCCAGCTCACCGGCCCGATCGCGGAAGGAGCGCTCGCCGAGGATGCGCCGCGCGGCCCAGCGCAACGGCGCCGGCCGGCAGAGGCGCCATGGCAGCGAGAGGCCGGCGCCCGCCCAGGCGACCCGCATCGCCGTCTCGCTCATGTCGCCGATGATCGGGCAGATCAGCATCGGCGTGCCGGCGCCGAGGGCGCGGGCCACGGTGCCGTGACCGCCGTGTGAGATCATCAGCGAGGCGGCCGGCATCACCTGGCTGTAGCTGAGCCAATCGTGCAGGACGGCGTTGGCGGGCACCTCGATCGGCTCTTGCGGAACCACGCCGTTGGTCGTCGCCACGACCCGCACCGGCTCATCCGCCAGCGCCGCCAGCGCCGTGCGCACGAGGTGGTTGCCGGAGTCGTGCGCGGTGCTCGGCGCGACTAGCACCAGCGGCGCATCCCCCGGCGGCAGCTCGATATCCGGATGGGGAAGCTCGAACGTCATCGGGCCGGTCACCTCGACCCCGGCCGGCCACTGGCGAGGGTACTCGAGCTGGGGGAAGGTCGCGACCAGAGCCAGATCGGGGCTGATCCCGCCGTGGAAGCGCTCGATCGCGGGCAGGTCGAGGCGCTGGCGCTGCCGGTTGAGGTCACGGCGGCCATGCTCGAGGCCGATGTTCAGGGCCCTCGTGCCCTGCGCGCCAGACGCGCCGGCCGAGCCCGGTCCGCGGAGCCCGCAGGCCGATCGCGAAGAAGGGCAGGCCGGGCTCGACCACCGGGTAGATGTGGGGGATCAGGGTGGCCAGCGGCACACCGGCCACCTCGGCCGCCAGGGCCGGCGCCAGGGTCAGGATGTCGTTGACCAGGACGTGGGGGCGCATCTCCTCCAGCAGTGGCAGCAGCGCCCTCGCCGCCTCGGCGGCGTGCTCGCCCTCCTCGGAATCCGGCTCGGGGGGAGGGAACATCCTGTATTCCTCCGCCGCGGTGAAGCCGAGCCCCGCGCCCTCGACCGCCTCGCGTCGCTCCTCCCAGGTCTCGACCAGCGACCTCGTGACCGCGATCGGCAAGCGCGCGGCCGAGCGCGATAGCGGGAAAGGCATGGCCCGCGTCGCCGAAGGCGGCAACGAGAAAGCGCATCGGCAACGGCGCCGTCAGGGGGTGTCTAAGCCCTCGCTGGGCCGGGTGAAGACGATCTCCGGCACATGGCAGTTGCGCGATGTCCGCAGCAGGAAGCGCACCGCCTCGCCGATGTCGTCCGGCTGGATCATCTCCTCTCCCGGCACCTGCCCCTTGGCGAACTCGGTCATCGGCGTGTCGACGAAGCCCGGGGCCAGGGCCGTGCACTGGATGCCGCCGCCTCCGACCTCGCGATGAGTCGACTGCGTGAAGTTGATCACCGCCGCCTTGGTGGCGGCGTAGATGGAGAGCCAGGCCTGGCCGCTTTTGCCGGCGATGGAGGCCGTGTTGACGATCAAGGCCTTGCCGTGCTCGGCACCCGCCTCGCGGAGAAGTGGCAGCCCCTCTCTGGTGCCGACGATCAGCGCCCGCAGGTTGACCGCCAGCTGCATGTCGAGGTGCTTGGTCTGGATTTCCTCCATCGGCGCCCCGATGCCCACGCCGGCATTGTTGACCAGCACGTCGAGGCGGCCGTAGGCCTCGCGGTGGGCGGCAAAGACGGCGACCACGTCATCCTCGTCGGTCATGTTCGCCGGCACGCTCTGCACCTCGATGCCGGTGGAGCGCAGCTCCTCGGCCGCGCTCTCCAGCTTCTCCGGCCGCCGGGCGGAGACGGTAAGCGCGTAGCCCTCCTCGCCAAGGGCGCGAGCAATCGCCAAACCGATGCCGCTCGACGCTCCCGTGATCAATGCCGCTCTGTCCGCCAACTAGCTCTCCTTGTGCTCGCCCTCGGGGTCGGACGCACCCTATATCGCCCCTCAATAACATGGCCCGGATGCGTTCTCGTCATGCCATCGTCGCTTTTGCCTGCCTGCTCGCGGCCGGCCTTCTCCTGCTCGGCTGCGGGGAGGACTCAGACTCCACCTCGACGTCCTCGAGCACGGCTGAGAACCGGCCCGCGCCGCCAAAGAGCGACTTTCCAAGTGCCGAGGGCAAGACCTTTGGCGAGGTGGTGAACATGACCGACGGCCCCTCCGAACTGGTCGTCTCCCCGGCCGCGCAGGCCTTCTACAAGGGGCAGAACCGCTACCCGTTCGGCGTCTTTGAGCCCGACCGCACGCAGGTAAACGACGCCGAAGTCGCCCTCTACTTCGCCAAGGTGCCGCGACCGGAGAAAGGCGGCGGCGGCGAAAGCGGCAAAGGCCCCGTGGCGCAGGCGCGAGACGAAGCCATGAACGGCCCCGCCGTCGGTCCCTTCCCCGCCTCGATAGAAAGCCTCGCCACGCAGCCGGCCTTCCGGGCCATGACCACCACCAGCGATCCCGATGCGGCGGGGGTCGTCTACAACACCGAGGTCAACTTCACCAGCGACGGCGAGTGGCGGGTCGCGGCGCTGGTCAAGCGAGGCGATGAATTGACGACGGCGCTGCTGCCCAGCGCAGTGGTGGGGGAATTCAAAAAGGTTCCCCGGGTCGGCGAGCAGGCGCCGCTGATTCACACGCCGACCCCGGCCGACGTCGGCGGTGACCTTGAGCAGATCACCACCCGCATCCCTCCGGACACCCAGAACCAGGTCGATTACGCGGACGTCCTGGGCAAGGAGCCGATCGTGCTCTTGTTTGCGACCCCTCAGTTCTGCCAGAGTCGGGTCTGCGGGCCGGTTGTGGACGTGGCTGAGCAGGTCAAACAGCTGTATGGGGAGAAAGCAGCGTTCATCCACATGGAGATCTACGAAGACAACGACCCAAATAAGGAACCGCGCCCCCAGGTGAGGGCCTTCCACCTGCCGGGGGAGCCGTGGCTGTTCGCGATCGATCGCAACGGCACGATCAGGACAGAGGTCGAGGGCGCCTTTGGCGTCGATCTCCTGACCAGCGCCGTAAAAGAGGTGACCGGCGAATGAGCGACACGGGGGAGGCGTCGAATGCCGAGCTGCTCACATCCTTTGCCGAGGAGGCACGCCGCCGCTGCGACGTGATCGCGGCCGGCCTGGCAACCGAGACAACCGACTTCGAGACGATGCGGGTGGAGGCACACGCCCTGAGGGGTACGGCGAGCGTCGTCGGCCTGCGCCGCCTGGCTGAGCTCGCCGGCCTGATGGAATCCGACCTCGCGGAAGCCAAGACAACCGGCTCTATACGCGGCGGCCGCAGCCATCAGCTCGCCGACGCGGCAAAGGCTTTGGCCGATGGCGCCGCCGCCGCCGCGGAGGGAAAAGAAGAGCCACCCGATGTGGGCCGCTCCCTCGCCCAGCTGTTCAGCGCATAGCGCTAGGCTCGGTTGCCCCGGGGCGGTAGCTCAGCTGGTTAGAGCAGCGGACTCATAATCCGTCGGTCGAAGGTTCGAGTCCTTCCCGCCCATTCCCCAGTGGGTTGCCCCTCGTGTCGGCAAAGTAGAGTCGCTAAGTACCGAGATGAGATCGCGGGATGCTGGGGAGACCGATGACGTTCAGGGGAGCCATGGGTCTCTTGCGTACGCATGCATCTCACTCGTGGTTCCTTCGTTTGACCATTGCCGGTTGCTTGGCGGCGGGTTTGGTCCCGTCGCCCGCGAGCGCTGCTCCAAGCTGGTCGCGCCCGATGAATGTCTCCAGGGTTATGAGCAGTGGCGAAGAATCCCCGTTGGTGAGTGTTGATTCCGCAGGCAATGCGACCGCCGTGTGGGGGCGATCCCGCGGCGGAAAACTCATCTACGAGAGCGCGGTGCGGCAAGCCGGCGGACCTTGGTCCACTCCATCCCGTTTCTTTGGCGGTTTGGAAGATGCGCATGGAATGCAGATCGCCGTCGACCCCCTGGGCAACGATGACGGCCATCTGGGGGCGCCGTGTGGGTCGCGCCTGGGTCGTCCAGAGCGTGACCCGCTCAGTCGGAGGGAGCTGGTCGGCGCCGGTCACCCTCTCCGCAGCTGGCGCGGGTTCGGCGCTCGTAGCGGCCGGCCCTGAAGGCAACGTGACTGCGGTCTGGCTCTTGGAACGGGAGGAAGGTTGGCGCTCGGTCGTCCAAAGCGCGACCCGGTCGGCTGGAGGGAGCTGGTCGGCACCGGTCACCCTGTCTCCACCGAGAAAGGCCGCCCGATCTCCGCAAATCGCACTTGACCCCCAGGGCGGCGCAACTGCGGTCTGGGAAGAGGAATACAGCGGTGCAATTGAAAGCGCGACCCGCTCAGTCGGAGGGAGCTGGTCGGCGCCGGTCACCCTCTCTGCCAATGGCGTAGTGGGCGGTTGGCCACAGGTGGCTGTGGATTCCCAGGGCAACGCCACAGCGGTCTGGGCAGGCAGGGCGTCCAATGGCCGTCGGATCCGGATCCAAAGCCGTCAGATCCAAACTGCGACCCGCCCGGCCGGTGGGACCTGGTCGGCGCCGGTCAGCATCTCCAAGGCGGGGCACCGCCACGTACAGGACCCGCAGATCGCGGTCAGCCCCCAGGGGGAGGCGACCGCGATCTGGCAACGTTCCAACGGTAGTTATCTCGTCGTCCAGGGCGCGACCCGCCCGGCCGGAGGGAGCTGGTCGAGGCCGGTCGACATCACTATCGGTCACGGACGGGGTGGGCAGCATCTGCAGCTGGTGGTGGATTCCTGGGGTAACGCGACCGCGATCTGGGAGGGCTACGACACCCGCCCCGGCCCCAACTTCGCCATCCAGGCCGCGAAGCATCCGCCTAGAGGTGCCTGGTCGCGGCCCACCGATATCTCCCGTTGGACGAAGAGCCTCGGCGAACCGCAGATTGCTGTCGATCCGCAGGGCAGATCAACCGCAATCTGGGTAATCGGCGCGAAAGGCGGCGCAGTCATCCAATCTGCGACCTCGGTCAGAGGTCGACCTTACCCTTCTGGTGCAGCAGCCTTATTGCGATCTGTCTCGAATCTGTCGGCATTCTCTGTTAGGGCCCAGTGACGAACTCCGAGTCCTTCCCGCCCCATTAGCTATGGAGGCGCATCGCTCATACGAGCACTTCGAGCAGGGCCACCAGGCAGCCACTGGAGAGATTGGGCGCGACGCCCGCATCGCGGCGGCGGTAGTGGCCGTGATGGCGGCCTTCCTCGCGATCGCAACCTTCCTCTCCAACGAGGCCGTGAAGCACGTGATCACGGAGGAGACCCACCGTGCGGCGACATCGGCCCATCTGGAGACCAACCTGGTCAAGATCGATGTCGCGGAAGGAAACTCGATTGATGCTCCGAGTGCTCGGCGCCGGCAGCCCGAAGGAGCATGTTGCAGCTGCCGAGGCTGCCCGTCACGAGGCCCGCGTGATCCATGAACTGGAACCGATTGACGCTCGTCTCGAAGAGCAGATCCAGTCCCACATCCACAAGACCGACCACGCCAATAGCCAACATGTGAATTTCGAGCTGGCGGGGGTCGCGCTGCAGGTGGGGATCGTGCTCGCCTCGGTGTCGATCATCGCCCGCCGGCGCTGGCTGCTCGCCCTCGGCGGTGCGGCCTCTACCGCAGGCGTGGTGCTTATCGCCGTCGGCCTGCTCGCTTAGCGGAATTCCTCTGCGCGAGAGTGGTGGACGGCCCGACGGCATACCGAGTGGAATTGCCGTCGCCGGCGGGCGCGATGATGGCGGTGCGATGGAGGTTCCGGCTGAGCATCGAGAGTTCGCACGCACTGTCGCGGCGGCGAAAGCGCAGGACCCGTTGCCGACCTTTGCCGTGCTCTCGAAGACGACCGGGATTCCGGCGGATGACCTGATTCATTTCGCCCTGGTGCGCTGGGTGGCGGGCGGCTCGGAGCTGTTGATGTCGATGGAGCCGCAGGCGCTTCGCGATCTGGTCGCCGCGCGGGAGCGCGAGGACTGGGACGCGGTCGCCGGGATCATCGACTGGCTCGCCGCCGGCGCCTGATCCTGCCCGAGTCCAAACTGGCGGGGTTGGCTGGGCGTCAAGCGGGAATAGGGGATCGCATCATGTTGCGGCGGCAAACGAGAGGAGCGGACGTGCCTGACAAAGAACCAAGATCCCTGGCCCGGTACCTGCGGGTGGCTGCAGTTGCCCTGGCGATAGCCGTTGGCGGAGTCGGCTGGGCCGGCTGCGGAGACGACGACGATGACAGCTCAGATGCCCAACAGAGCATCGAACAGGGCTTCAACGAAGCGACGCAAACGGTCGAAGAGGGAGCCGAAGAAGCCAAGAAGGACGTCGAAGAGGGTGCTGACGACGTCGGCTCCGGGCTCGACGACGCCAAGGATGACGCAGAAAAGGAAGGCGACAAGGCAGAGGACGAGGCCGACGATGGTGTCGATGACGTCGGCGACGACGACAGGAACAACAAGTAACGCTCACATAGGCTGAGGCGGCCTCGGATCGCCGGCCGGCCCGCCTACGACGGGGGTGGTAGGCGGGTTCGGCTAGCGCACGCTGCAGTCGCGAGTGAGCGTCGTCGTCAGCTGGCGGCCGGTGGCGAAGGTAAAGCTGCCGCGGGCAAGGACGAAGAGCGCCCCCGGGAAACCGGCGGGAGCCGCACAGCGGGCGCTGAGAAAACTGCGCGACTTGCCGGCGAAGCGGTAAGTGCGACCGAAGGTGAGGTTGAGGTCGGTTACGTATCCGAGGTCGGAGGCGATTTTGGGAATCACGGTCGTGAAGGCGGTGCCGAAGGCGCCCTGCCGCTGGTGGGTGATCCGGAACGGCAGCACAAAGGTCGCCTGCACCGGATTGGAGCCGTAGATGTGCATCAGGATTCCGGGCCTGCCATCGAGCCTGGCGTTGAAGGCGAGCATTTTTCCTTCGACGGGAATCGGCGGGCGGCTGGGGAAATCGACGTTGGCGCCGAAGCGGCCATGGCCAACCCTCGCTCCTGCGCAGCGCGACAGCGCCTCTTCCGTGGTGGTTGCCTCAAGTTCGCCGGCGTCGCATGTCGGCAGGCCGCGGGTGGAGAGAATCGCGTACCGGTTGACGGCGACCGAGATCCGCCGCAGCTGAGGCGGACGGCTGCCGTCGACCGTCCTGATCGACCCCTCGAGGCTCACATTGACCGGCGCGGCATGACCGCGCGGCAGGGCATGCGGCTTGAAGCCGCCGCTGAAGGTGAGCCGGAGGTTGCCGCTCTGCTCCATCTCGCCATTGGCAACCGCGGCCGCCAGCAGGGCTGTGAGCACAAGGAGGATTGGAAGGAAAAGGCGTTTCATGCTCTGAGGAGTGTAGGTGCAGCGGTGCCCGTGCAAGCCGTGGGCGTCCCGTCGTCTTGGCGAGGTTAGGGTTCGGGAATGGCCGACGAACATCGCTGGGTGGAGATGTCGGATGGCGATGAATTCGCCGGGTACCGCATCGAGCGCCGGCTGGGGCGGGGCGGGATGGGCGTCCTCTACCTGGCAATCGAGCCCGGCCTGGAGCGGCGAGTGGCGCTGAAGCTGATCGCCCCCGAGGCGGCGGCCGACGATGTCTTTGCCCGCCGCTTTGCCGAGGAGTCGAAGATCGCCGCCTCGATCGAGCACCCCAACGTGGTGCCGATATACGCAGCCGGCGAGGAGGACGGCGTGCCCTTCATCGCGATGCGCTACGTCTCGGGCTCTGACCTCGGCAGGCGCCTTGCCCGCGAGGGCCGCCTGGCTCCCGCCGACGCGGTCGGCCTGATTGCCCAGGTCAGTGGCGGCCTCGATGCGATCCATGCCGCCGGCCTCGTCCATCGGGATGTCAAGCCGGCCAATGTCCTGCTCACCGGCGACGAGGAAGCCGATCACGCCTACATCACCGACTTCGGCGTCGCCCGCAACGTCGCCACCCAGTCGGGCCTGACCCAGACCGGCCGCTTCGTCGGCACACTCGACTACGTCGCTCCGGAGCAGATATCCGGCGGCGACATCGACGCCCGCGTCGACGTCTACGCGCTCGGCTGCCTGCTCTTCAAGCTGCTGACCGGAGAGGTCCCCTTTCCCCGCGACGGGGAGGCGGCTCGGCTCTACGCGCATCTCAACGACCCACCCCCGGCGCCGTCGCTGTATGTGCCGGAGGTCTCGATGGCGCTTGACGACGTCGTGATCAGGGCGCTCTCAAAGCAGCCCGGCGATCGCTTTCCCTCGGCCGGGGACCTGGGCCGTGCCGCGGTGGCCGCACTGCGCGGCGAGCAGCCCTCTCTGCCGGAGCGCACCGTGGCGACCGGGGCGGCGGCGACTCAGACGGCCGCAACGATCCCGATCCCCGCAGGGGGGTCCCCTTCGCGGGACAAGGAGACGAGTGCCCCCGTGCAGCCCGGCCAACCCGCCGGCACTCGGCGTGGTGGTCCAGCACCCCCGCGCAAAGCGGCCGCCGCCCCGCGCCGTCGTCTCGCTGTAGCGGCCGGTGTGCTTGCCGTCGCGGCGATCGTGGTTGCGGCAATCGCCCTCGGGGGCGGAGGAGAGGAGCCTTCGGGCAACGCCGCCAAGGGCGGGGAGACACCCGAAGCGCCGCCGCCGGCGACGATGCCCAGAGCGCCGGCAGCGGCGCGCCGATCGCCACCGAGGATCCCGGGCCCCAGCCCCTCGGCAAAAGCGAGCTGATCGCCCGGGCCGATGCGATCTGCGGCGACAGCCAGGACTCTTATAAAGAGGTGAGGGCGGAATTTCCCCAGGGAGAGAGCACCGCGGACGTCTCCTACTCCGAACGGCTGGTGGGCATCTCCACGCCGGCGGTGAAGAGATTCGAGGCGCTCGCTCCTCCGCCCAGCGTTGCCGGCGCCTACGAGAAGTACGTGCGGGCGCAGCAGCGCGTACACGCCTATGACGTGGAGGCGTTGGAGGCCGCCAAACGGGAAGACACAACCGCCTACCTGCGGGCGCGGGAAAAGCGAGACGAGGAGCAACCCGAACGTCACGCGCTGGCCCAGGAGATCGGCTTCAAGGTATGCAGCGCCAGCCCCGAGTAGCCCCTGTAAGCCGCCGCAAAAAGGAGGACCGATGAAGTCGCACACCGCCTACATGACCTTTGAGACCGCCGAGCGGCGGGAGTTGATCCGCATCACCGAGGAGGTGCAGGCGGCGGTCGACGCCGCCGGCATCGCCGAGGGCATGGTGCTGGCCTCAGCGATGCACATCACCGCCGGCGTCTGGATCAACGACGACGAGCCGGGCCTGCACGAGGACGTGATGGAGTGGCTGGACAAGGTCGCCCCGCCGAGCTGGAAGCCGGCGGCGAACGGAGTCGCCGAGGAGCTTCTGCCGCAGGGCGGCGACTACCGCCATCACCGCGGCGGCGAGGACAACGGCGATGCTCACTTCAAGAACCTGCTCGTCCACCACCAGGCGATCGTTCCCGTCACCGGCGGTCGCCTCGACCTGGGGCCCTGGCAGCAGGTCTTCTACTGCGAGTTCGACGGGCGCCGCCCGAAGCGCCTGGTGATCAAGGCGATGGGCGAGTGACTCCCTCGCCTTCGCCGGTCACGTCTTTATAGGTCACTCATCAGGGCGGTCGCCCGCATGGGTGACGCGCTCGGCTCGCTGCCGAACCTCCGCCGCCGCGTCGCGGGTGGCGTCGACCGCCTTCGCCATACCCTCACTCGGCTTGCCGCCGACGATGTCGCGGAAGGCGTTCTTGTAGCGCTCGGTACGCCGGTCGGGCGGGAAGCGGTGCTCCGCCTTTTCCTGTTTCTTTGGCCGCCGCTCGCCGTAGCGGCGGCGGGCCCAGGGGGAGTCCGGCTTGCCAATCCGCGAGCCGCCGTAGATTGCGATCGGAAGGATGAAAAAGCCGAGGATGCCGTGGAACAGCCGCTGCTTGGCGAAGCAGAGCGCGACCAGGGCGAAGACCAGTGCCGCGCCCACAATGCTGCTGATCGTGCCGGCGGCCGAGTCGGTGTCGAAGCTGAAGGGGCTGGCCCCGATCAGGATCAGCCCCATCACGGCGGCGGCGATGACTGTCGCGTCTATCGAGCTGCGCCCCTCTTCGGCCCAGTAGACGTCGTCCAGGTAGACCCAGAGCGCGAACTCGTCGATCGTCAGCCCGGCGCCAATCCCGAAGAGCAGGGCGCAGATCTCCGTGCCCGGGCTTTCGCCAAACAGGGCAAAGCCCACCGTGCCGGCGAGCATCATCGTGACGATCCCGAAGACGAGATGGTGGATGTGAACGCCGCTATCGCTGACGACGCTTCCCGGCCACCATGGCACCCGCGGACTGCGCATCAGCCGGGTGCTCATGCGGATGAAGGCGAAGGAGAGCAGGAAGCCGGTGAGGACGAGGAAGATCGCCTGCCGGTCGTGGTCGGCGATCTGGTCGCTCCAGAAGTCGCTGACGATCGACGCTGTGCTCATCGACTCACCGGAGCCGAGTGTAGACGCGGGCTGCTGCCGTCCTTGACGGCGATCAGATCGAGCGTCACCAATACCGCCGCGACGGCGTAGAAGGGCGTGAAGGCAATGTTGGAGAGGGTGTCGGCAAGCCACTCGGCCAGCAGGGACTGGCCGAAGAGGTCCTGGAATAGCTCTGTGGTCAGGGTGATCAGGACATCGCCGACCATCTCGATCGGCACCAGGACGGCGACCACGACCCAGAAGCTGCCGCGGACCAGCCGGATGCTGCGGATCAGGGCGGCGCGCACGCCATAGCGCTCGATCTCGACCACCGGGGCGGCGAGGCCGAGGTAGGCGAAGGCGAGGATTCCCGGTACGACGAGGAGTACGAAGCCGACGGAGACGAGCAATCCGTAGATCACGTCGATGACGATGAGGCGGCGGTAGTTGACCATCCTGGCGGTCTCACGCAATGACGGAGGCTTGCCGCCCGCATCGGGGTGGGTGAGGGAGATTGCGACGGCGCCGGTGTAGAAGACCTCGCCCAGCAGCCCGGTCGCGGCAAGGGTCAGCATGGCCGCCGCCAGCGCGACGAGCTCGACTCCGTTGCCGACGTGCAGCGAGCCGATGTTGGCGTGGATCGCGAGCGAGTGGACGAAGCCGATCGGGACGAATACGACCACCGCCAGAGTCAACAGCGAGCGCGCCCAGGCTAGGTATGTCCGGCCGATCTGGCGGTAGAGCCCAATCGCCTTGATGCGTGTCACGTGCTGGCTAGCGGCGGCGGCCGGGCTTGGCGCGGCCGCGAGCTTCGAGGCGCGATCTCGTCGACTCCGAGGCGGGCACCCGCTTGACGCCGCGCAGGTCCGGAATCAGCAGTTCTTCGGCGCAGCGCCGATGCCAGTGGTGATGCTCGGTGCCTCCAAGCCGCAGCACGAACTGGACCACGGTGTGCTCGGAGCCGATATCGATCTCGCCGTGGCAGCCCGGGCAGCGGTAGAGCTTGTGGGCGATGCTGCGAATCAGCCAGGCCTCATCGCCTTCGTCGTTGGTACCGCGGAGGCTCCAGCGCGTGCTCGGCAGGCCGGCGTGGTCGCTCATCGCAACCCCCTGCGCCGCGCCTTGCTCATCGCCTCGAGAGCCAGGCGAAGCCGGCTGCCATCGCCACATTGGCGACTCCGGCGAGCCGCAGGCCCAGCCTTGCGCTTGGCCGGCTTACGGAAGGGGATTGAGCCCAGAGCGCATCCGTCGCGATCTCGGTGCCCCGCAGCCAGGCGAGCGCCCACCAGTCCTGTTGCTCGCCGCGTTTCGCGGCAAGGGCGTGGGCGGCGGCAAAGGTGAGCCAGATCGGTCCGCAGCGGCGCAGGAGGTGCGCGGCGTCGGGCGAGGGGTCGCGATGGCCGAAGAGGACTTTCAGCGTCGCCTCCGGCGCGGCAATCGACGCGGTTCCCAGAGCGAGGTCGAAGGCGATCATGTTGCGATTGGTAAGGAGCAGTGCCTCTTCTAGCGTCATCTCGGCTCCCATCCAACCAGATCGGCGCGGGCCGTCGCCGCCCAGACACGGGGTTTTGGAAGGGAAAGGGGGAAGGCTGGCGAAATGGACCGCCGTGACCAAGACTGCAACCAAGACCCCACCTGAGCTTAAAAGCCTGTCCGACTACATCCAGGAGCGCTTCGACGAGTTCTCACGCTCCCAGAAAGATGTCGCCCGCTACATCGTCGACCATCTCGACGAGGCAGCCTTCCTCACCGCCGAGGAGCTGGCCAGGAGAGCGAGCACCTCGTCATCGACGGTGGTGCGCTTCTCCCAGGCCCTCGGCTTCGAGGGCTATCCCGAGCTTCAACAGGCCGCGATCGAGGAGTACCGCAGCACCGTCGGCGCGACCGGCAACGGCTCCGACGGCAGCGCCCTCTTCTCCTTCGACCATTCCGAGCTCGAGGGCTCGCTGGGCGCCGATCACGCGAATCTCGAAGAAACCGCTCGCAATCTGACCCGCGAGCAGGTGGATGGGGCGGTTGCCGCCCTCGCCGAGGCCCAGCGCGTCGTCATCGTCGGCGTCGACCAGATGGCCTTCTTCGCCAGTTACCTGCGTCATACCCTCAGCCTGCTCGACATCCGGGCCGAGATCGTCGCCAGCACCGGGGGCGAGTCCCTGCAGCGACTGGGCAGGATCGATGAAGAGACGCTGGTGATCGTGCTTTCTTCCGGGCGCGCCCACCCGCTTCTGCTGCGGGCGATGAAGCTGGCCGTGCACCGGCACGCGAAGACCTTGGCGATTTCCGATGCCTCGATGTCGGAGGTGGGAGAGCACGCCGAACTGACGCTCTACTACTCCTCCAACAGCCCGTCCTTCACGCGATCCACCACGGCCTTGATGTCGCTGATCCAGGCCCTCGCTCACGGGCTCTACGCTCGTGACGAAGCGGCGCATAAAGATCGTATTCGCGCCTACAAACTGAAGTAGGGCTCGGGCCGGCGGGTCCTGTCGCCGATTTGGGGACCACCCCTGCGGTAGCTGAAGCTTCCTCGGGGCGGCCCCCAAATCGGCGCCAGCCCCCGGCAGGGAGGCCCAGCTGCTTGCTTGGGCGAATGCGCTTGCGCCCTGGCGGGTTCGGGCACGTAATATCCGGGGTCATGGGTGAGCGGGCGACATTCCGGGTTAAAACGGGGCTGGCGGAGATGCTGAAGGGCGGCGTGATCATGGACGTCGTCACGCCCGAGCAGGCGCGGATCGCCGAGCAGGCGGGGGCTTGCGCGGTGATGGCGCTGGAGCGGGTGCCGGCCGACATCCGCAGGGACGGCGGCGTTGCCCGGATGTCTGACCCCTCGATGATCCAGGGGATCCAGGAGGCGGTGACGATCCCGGTGATGGCGAAGGCGCGGATCGGGCATTTCGCCGAGGCGCAGGTCCTGCAGGCCTTGCAGGTCGACTACATCGACGAGTCGGAGGTGCTGACCCCGGCCGACGAGCGCCATCACATCGACAAGTTCGCCTTCGACGTGCCGTTTGTCTGCGGCGCCACCAACCTCGGCGAGGCCCTGCGGCGGCTTGGCGAGGGGGCGGCGATGATTCGCTCCAAGGGCGAGGCCGGGACCGGCAACGTGGTCGAGGCGGTTCGCCACATGCGGGAGATCAGAGCTGGGATCAAGCGGCTGGCCCAGCTGGGCCCGGAGGAGCTGGCGGGCGCGGCCAAGGAGCATCAGGCCCCGCTCGAGGTGATCCGCGAGGTGGCGTCTGCCGGCCGTCTGCCGGTGCCGCTCTTCTGCGCGGGGGGCATTGCGACCCCAGCCGACGCGGCACTGATGATGCAGCTCGGCGCCGAAGGCAACTTCGTCGGCTCGGGCATCTTCAAGAGCGCCGATCCCGAGCGCCGCGCCCGGGCGATCGTCGAGGCGACCACCCATTTCAACGATGCCGAGCGGGTTGCCGCCGCCTCGACCGGCCTCGGCGAGGCCATGGCCGGCCTCGAGATCGCCGAGCTGGCCGCCGCTGACGCCCTGCTCCAAGACCGCGGAGCCTGACCTGCGCGTCGGCGTCCTAGCCGTCCAGGGGGGCTTCGAGGCCCATGCCCGGATGCTGCGCCAGCTTGGCGCCGATGTAAGCGAGGTCCGCGTACCGGCCGAGCTCGAGGGGTTGGACGGGTTGGTCATACCGGGTGGTGAGAGCACCACGATCGCGATGGGGATCGAATCCGCCGGCCTCGAGCCGGCGATCCGCGCCCATCACCAGGCGGGGCAGCCGATCTTTGCCACCTGCGCCGGGATGATCGTCTGCGACGAGGAGCACCTCGGCCTGATCGACGCGACGGCGAGGCGCAATGCCTTCGGCCGCCAGCTGCAGAGCTTCGAGGCCGACCTGGCCATCGACGGGATCGGCGACGAGCCGTTGCGCGCAGTCTTCATCCGCGCTCCCTGGGTCGAGCGCCACGGCGCCGGCGTCGACATCCTGGCTTCCCATCAGGGTCATCCGGTGGCGATTCGCGACGGCGGAGTGCTGGCCTGCGCGTTTCACCCCGAGCTCACCGACGACCCCCGCCTGCACGCCCTTTTCATGGCGATGGCGACGAGCGCCCGCGAACGGAGCGAGAGCGATTCCAAAATGCGCGAACGAGAGGAGGCGGAGAGTTGAGAGATCCGCGAGTGGAGAGCCTGGCGAAGATCCTGGTCGGCTACTCGACCAAGGTCAAGGAGGGCGAGGTGGTCTCGATCGACGGCGAGAACGCCGCCGAGCCGCTGCTGCTGGCGGTGTATGAGGAGGTCCTCAAAGCGGGCGGCAACCCGATCCTCAACGTCTCCCTTGACGGTCAGGCGGTCGCCTACTTCAAGTACGCCAGCGATGCCCAGCTCGGTTGGATCTCGCCGCCCTCGGAATGGATGGTCGAGCACGCCGATGTCCGCATCGCGATCGGGGCCAGCACGAACACCCGCGAGCTCTCGGCCGTCCCGCCCGAGCGGCAGATGAGGCGCCAGACGGCAACCGGCGATCTGCTGGCGCGGGCGATGGACCGCAGCGCGGCGGGCGAGTTCCGCTGGTGCTACACCCTCTTTCCCACCAGCGCTTACGCCTCGGAGGCCGAGATGAGCCTTGGCGACTACGAAGATTTCTACTACGGCGCCTGCCTGGCGGCCGATGAGGATCCGCTGACCGCATGGCAGCGGGCCTCCGCCGAGACCAAGCGCCTCGCGGAGTGGACGGAGGGGCACGAGGAGGTACGAGTCACCGCTCCGGGGACCGACATCCGGTTGGGCATCGCGGGGCGCAAGTTCATTCCCTGCGACGGCGAGCACAACATGCCCGACGGCGAGTTCTTCACCGGCCCGGTCGAGGACTCAGTCGAGGGAGAGGTGACATTTCATCTGCCGGCTGTGATCGGCGGCCGCGAGGTCTCCGGCGTACGACTGCGGTTCGACTCGGGCAAGGTCGTCGACGCCAGCGCCGAGCGGGGTGAGGAATTCCTACTCGAGCTCCTCGACACCGACCCCGGCGCCCGCCGCCTCGGCGAGCTGGGCATCGGCACCAACTACGCGATCGATCGAGGCACCCGGGAGGTGCTGCTCGACGAGAAGATCGGCGGCACGGTCCACATGGCGGTCGGTCGCAGCTACCCGGAGTCTGGCGGGGAGAACGAGTCCGCGGTACACACCGACCTCGTCTGCGACCTGCGCCTCGGCGGCAAGATCGAAGTCGACGGCAAGGACCTGCAGGTAGACGGCAAGTTCGTCGTCTAGCTACGTCGTCTAGTTATTCGGGATCGGCGAGCCGGCGAGGAGGAAGAACCACGCCGTCAGTGCCACCGCGGCGAGCAGCACGGAAGCCATCAGCACCGCCTCGACGACGGTCGTCGAGCCCGCGGCGGGGGAGGTGTCGCGCATGCTTTTCAGCCAGGTCGGGCGCATCGGGGAGAGCTGGTTGGTGCCGGTGATGTTGATGTAGAGGCGGTTGAGCCGCCCGATCAGCCAGCCGATGAAGACGATCGAGGCGACGGTCCCGACCGCCACGACCATGTATGGGCCGCTGCTCGGGAACTGGGTTTGGGAGACCTTGGAGCCGATGTAGATCCAGCTCAACGGGATCGCGGTCCAGAGCGAGAACGCCGCCAGCAGCATGGCGAGGAAGACGGCCCCCGCCGCCAGGAACCGGCCAAGGCCATGACTGTGGGAATCCGTGGCCATCCACTCATAGAATGACATGCATGTCCGGCCACTCGAAGTGGGCTTCGATTAAACATAAGAAGGCGGCCACCGACGCCAAACGGGGCCAGCAGTTCACGAAGCTTGCCCGTGCGATCACCGTTGCCGCCCGCGATGGCGGCGGCGATCCGGACGGCAATCCGCCCCTGGCGACGGCGATCCAGAAGGCCCGCGACGCATCGATGCCCAAGGACAACATCCAGCGGGCGATCGACCGCGGGACGGGCGCCGGCGCCGACGCCAATGCCATCGAGCGGATCGTCTTCGAGGGCTACGGCCCCGGCGGGGCGGCGGTCCTGGTCGAGGCGCTTACCGATAACCGCAACCGCACCGCCGCAGAGGTCAGGCACGCCTTTTCCCGCCATCGCGGCAGCCTCGGCGAGCCCGGCTCGGTTGCCTGGATCTTCGAGAAGCGCGGCGTGCTCGCGGTCGATGGCGGCCGCTACGGCGAGGACGACCTGATCGCCGCCATCGACGCGGGGGCTGAAGACGTGCGCGAGGACGGCGACCTGCTGCGGGTTCTCTCCGGCCCGGGCGAGCTGAGCGCGGTTCGCGCGGCGCTCGAGGCTGCGGGCATTGAGATCGAGTCCGAGGGCCTTGCCGTGGAGCCGAAGAGCACGGTCGAGGTCAAAGGCAACGACGCGAAGGCCCTGCTGGGGCTGATCGAGGCCCTCGAAGAGCACGACGACGTCGGCGAAGTGCACGCCAATTTCGACATTCCCGAGGACGTGCTGGAGAAGCTGGCGGCGGCCTAGCCGCGGCATCCATCCGAAGGCCCATCCAGAATCATCTCCATGCAAGTAGTGATGGGGATAGACCCGGGAGCGGCCAACCTTGGCTTTGGCATCGTGCGCGTGGAGGGCAACCGGATGGTTGCGCTCGATGGCGGGGTCGTGGAAACGGCGCCGGGTTCTCCGATCGAGCGCCGCCTGGAGCGCATCCACCAAGCGCTGACCGAGCTGATCGGCTGGCATGAGCCGGCGGCGATCGCGATCGAGGACCTCTACTTCGGCAAAAACGTGCGCTCGGCGATGGTCGTCGGCCAGGCCAGCGGCGTGGCGATGCTGGCCGCCGCTCAGCAGGGGGTTCGCTGCTTCGTGTACACGCCGCAGGCGATCAAGAAAGCTGTTTGCGGTTCCGGCGGCGCCGACAAGAGACAGGTCCAGCGGATGGTCGGCACCCTGCTTGGCCTGCCCGAGCCACCGACGCCCGACCATGCCGCGGACGCCCTGGCGGTTGCGATCTGCCATGGCGGGGCGGCCGGCAAGCAGGCGCTCGAGAGCCTCGAGGAGATCGCGGCTGAGCAGGTGGCGGGATGATCGCCGCGATTCGAGGAGAGGTGCTGGTGCGCCGCCCCGATCATGTGGTGATCGACGCCAACGGCGTCGGCTACCGGCTCTCGGTTTCCTCCGAAACGCTGAAAGCGGTGCCGGCCGCCGGGCAGGAGGCCTTTCTGCACGCCGAGCTCGTCTCCCGCGACGACTCGCTGGCTCTCTTCGGCTTCGCCTCCGAGGCGGAGCGGAACCTCTTCGGACACCTGGTCTCCGTCAGCGGCATCGGGCCTAAAGTGGCAATCGCGGCCCTCTCTGGCGGCCCTGTCAGGGAGTTGCTGCGCGCGATCGCCACCGGCGACGCGAAACGCTTTCAGGCGGTCCCCGGGATCGGCAAAAGGACCTCGGAGCGGATCATCGTCGAGCTGCGCGAAAAAGTCGCCGCGGCGCTGGACGAAGAGATGCTGTCGGCAGGCGTGGAGGGGGGAGAGGCCCGCGGCCTTGCCCGCGACGGCCTGGTCAACCTGGGCTACGCGCCGCTGGAAGCCGAGCAGCTGCTCGATGGGCTCGAGAGCGACGACCCGCAGGAGCTGGTCTCCTCCGCCCTGCGTAAAGCCCGCCTGGGCAACGCGGTATGACCGAGTCCCCGGACATAGGCGCGAAGCGGATCCGCACACCGGGGGTCGACGGGGACCCAATCCCGGTCGACGCCGAGGTGCGCGTCCACGACGCCCGCGCGGATGCTCCCGACGAGGATCTCGATCGCTCGCTGCGCCCGCCGACCCTCGCCGACTTCGTCAACCAGCAGCAGGTCACGGAACAGCTCTCGATCTTCCTCGAGGCCGCCCGCCGCCGCGGCGAGCCGCTCGACCACGTCCTGCTGGCCGGGCCTCCCGGGCTCGGCAAGACCTCGCTTGCCCATATCGTCGCCACCGAAATGGGCGTGCCGATGGTGCAGACCGCCGGCCCGGCGCTGGAGCGCAAGGCCGACATCGCCTCCTTCCTCACCGCGCTGGAGCCGGGCAGCGTCTTTTTCGTCGACGAGATTCACCGCCTCGGCCGCGCGATCGAGGAGACGCTCTATCCGGCGATGGAGGACGGCGAGCTCCCCGTCGTGCTCGGCCAGGGCGCTGGAGCGCGCACCGTCACCCTTCCTCTGCCGCCCTTCACGCTGATCGGCGCGACAACACGGTCGGGGCTCCTGACCACGCCGCTGCGCGATCGTTTCGGCGTCTGCCACCGCCTCGAGCACTACACCGCAGAGCACCTTGCCGAAATCGTCATGCGCTCGGCAACGATCCTCGAGGTCGAGATCGACCAGAAGGGGGCGCAGATCATCGCCGACCGCTCGCGCGGCACTCCCCGTGTCGCCAACCGGCTGCTGAAGCGGGTTCGCGACTATGCCCAGGTCAAGGGGGAGGGTTCGATAGACGAGGCTGCCGCGGCCGCGGCGCTGAAGATGCTGGAGGTCGATTCAGGCGGCCTCGATCGCAGCGATCGCTCCCTCCTGGACGTGATCGCGACCAAGTTCGCCGGTGGGCCGGTGGGCCTCTCGACCCTGGCGGTGGCGATCGGCGAGGAGGCCGACACGATCGAGGACGTGCTCGAGCCCTATCTCCTCCAGCAGGGACTTCTCAAGCGGACCCAACGTGGTCGGGTGCTCACCGAGCGGGCCTATGACCACCTCGGGCTGCCGATGCCCGAAAGAGCTAAAAGCCTCTTCTGAGTAACCTGGCGGGCATGCCGTTCTTCATCTGTCCCAACTGCGGTAATCGGGAGGCCAGCGCAGACCGCACGGCCGGGTTCAGCACCCGTCCCAAGGGCTGCTCGAAATGCGGCTTTGGCTTCGTCTTCGAGCTGCTGGACGACTACTACCCGGCTCCCAACGCCGCCTTCTTCGTTTGCGACCAGGAGGCGCGGGTGATCGACGCCGGCCGCGGCAGCTTCGAGCTCACCGGGCTCACCGACGAGGACGTCATCGGGCGCCCGGTGAAAGAAGTGCTCGGCCTGCAATGGCGGCAGGCGGGCGACGGCGGCGAGGTCGCGGATGCCAACGGCGATGACCTCACCGATCCAATCGAAACCTCACTGGAGTGGGGAGTGCGCTCACTCGGCAAGCGGGTCTCGGTCAATGCCGAAGGCGACATCCCGGCAGAGGCTGTGGCCGACGTCTTCCCGGCATATGACGAGGACGGCGGCCTGCTGATCGTCCTCACCCCGGAGAGCTGAGGAGCCAAGTGCGCAAGCGGCGGGGCAATCTTTTAGTGCTGGCCTTCGTCCTCGGCCTGATCATCGTTTCCGCTCTTGTCGTTTCCCAGAAGCCGACCAAACTCGGGCTCGACCTCAAGGGCGGCACCGAACTGGTCTACCAGGGGACACCGACCGGGCAGGTCAAAACCGTCACCGGCGAGGACATCGAACGCTCGGTCAGCATCATCCGCGAGCGGGTCGACGAGCTCGGCGTCGCCGAGCCAGAGGTTTCCCGCCTCGGCACGACCGAGATCTCGGTCAGCCTTCCCGACGTCACCAACGCGCAGCGGGCGATCGACCAGGTCGGCTCCACCGCGCAGCTCTTTTTCTACGACTGGGAAGCCAACCTGATCGGCCGTGAGAGAACGATCGGTGGCAACCCGGCCCGCATACCGCCGGCTGGAGCTCTCGCCGAGGCAAACAAAGAATGGGAGGCGGCCGGGCGCAAGTCCGCGAAGCAGGAAAACCGGCAGCTGATCGCCTCCGGCGCCTTCCCGACCGCCTATGCGGCGGTGAAGCTGGCCTCCGAACAGAAGCCCGAACCCGATTGCACCGACTGCTCGACCAACCGGCCGCGCTACTACCTGTTCTCCGGCGACGACAGCCACAAGCTGATTGCCGGCCCGGAGTTCGCCGAAAAGGACCTTTTCATCACCCCGACCGGCAAGCAGCTGGACGTGAAGGAGGACTGCGACGAGAAGAGCGAAGACTGCCCGGTGATGCTGGTAGTGCCGCCCGGCACGATTGTGGCCTCCGAGCTGCCACTCGATCCCGAAGGAGCGGTCCTCGAGGGGGCCGAGCCGGGTTGGTACGCGCTGCGCGACCGGCCGGCCCTCTCCGGCACGGACGTCACGGACCCGAAGCAGGAATTCGACGAATCCAATCGGCCGATCGTCAGCTTCGACTTCACCGATGACGGGCAAGAGGCCTTCCAGGAGGTAACGCGGCGGATCGCCCAGCGCGGTCAGGCGCGGGCGATCGGCCCCGTCACCGGCGAGGAAGCAGAAGCACGCTCCGGCCGCTTTGCCGTCGTCCTCGACGACGAAGTCAAGACGCGGCCCATCATCAACTTCGCCGAAAACCCGGACGGGATCGACGGCAGGACCGGGGCGCAGATCTCGGGCGGCTTCACCAGCATCACAGCGGCCCAGGACCTGGCCACCTTCCTGCAGATCGGCGCCCTACCGATCAACCTCAAGCTGATCAGTCAGACCCAGGTCTCGGCGACCCTGGGCGAGCAGGCGCTCGACCAGGGCCTGAAGGCCGGCCTGATCGGCCTGCTGCTGGTGATCGCCTTCCTGATCCTCTACTACCGGCTCCTCGGCGTCGTGGCGACGCTCGGCCTCGCCGTCTACGCGGTCGTCTTCTTCGCTCTGGTCAAGCTGATCCCGATCACGATGACGCTCCCCGGGATCGCCGGGCTGATCCTGACGATCGGAGTCGCGGCGGACTCGAACATCGTCATCTTCGAGCGAATCAAGGAGGAGGTGCGGGCCGGCCGCAACCTCACCGCCGCGATCGGCGTCGGCTATCGCAAAGGGATCGCGACGATCATCGACGCCAACATCATCACGCTGCTGACCGCCTTCGTCCTCTTCGTGCTCGCCACGGCGGGTGTCAAAGGGTTCGCCTTCACCCTCGGCGTGGGCACGATCGTCTCCCTCTTCACCGCCGTGGTCTTCACGCAGGCGCTCTTCGGGCTCTTCGGCCGCGGCCTGTTGCAGCTCTCGCCGCGCCTGTTGGGAGCAGGGGAGTCCCGGTTCCGCTGGCACTTCGACTTCATCGGCCTCAGCCGCTGGTTCTTTTCGGTCTCGGGCATCATCCTCGTCGTCGGCGGCCTCTCGCTGGCGACGAGCCAGCTCAACTTCGGCATCGATTTCGAGTCCGGGACGCGGCTCACCTTCGCTCCCGAGCGCAGTGCCTCCGTCGAAGACGTTCGCGCTGTGCTGGGGGAGGAGGGGCTGGGCGAGGCCGAGATCCAGGAAACGCAGAACGATCGCTTCGGCACCGGCTTCCAGGTGCAGACCGGAGAGCTGCAGCCAGGTGGGGTGACCGAGGTCCGGGCCGCCCTTGCCGCGGAGCTCGGGACCCAACCGGGCAGTTTCGAAAACACCAGCGTGGGGCCGACGTTCGGCGCCCAGATCGCCCGCAGCGCGATCCTGGCGATCATCTTCTCGCTGCTGTTGATCTCCGCCTATGTGGCCTTCCGCTTCGAAGGGAAATACGCGGTGCCGGTCCTGATCGCGGTGGCCCACGACATCCTGATCACGGCGGGCGTCTACTCCTTTGCCGACCGGGAAGTGACGAGCGGGACCGTCGCCGCCTTCCTCACCATCCTCGGCTACTCGCTGTATGACACGGTGATCGTCTTCGACCGCATCCGCGAGAACGTGCCGAGGATGCCGCGCGCCGCGTTCTCCCAGATCGTCAACCGCTCGATGAGCGAGGTGCTGACCCGCTCGCTGATCACCGGTCTCTCCTCCGTCTTCCTGGTCACCGTGCTGCTGATCTTCGGCGGCGCCACGCTGCAGGACTTCGCCTTCGCGATGATGGTCGGCATCTTCTCGGGCACCTACTCCTCGATCTTCATCGCCTCGCCCGTCCTGACCGCCTGGAAGGAACGCGAACCCTCCTTCATCAGGCGACGTGAGCGGATCGCCGCCGCGGAGGGCTCCGTGCCCGCTTTCGCCGACGAGCTCGAACAGGCCAAGCTCGACGACAACTCGGTCGACGAAGCTGGGCTCGAGGAAGGCGCGAGGGCCCCCGCCGGCACCGCGGCCGGGGTTGCGACCGTCGAGAGGCCTGGCGACGATCTCGATATCTCCACGGATGGCGAGCCCGACGAAGCCGGCGAGTCCGAGGAAGTCGATTCCGCCGCGGCGGCGGCGCGCCGAGAGCGAAACGCGCGCCGGCGCGCCAGGCGCCAGAACCGCAGGCACGGGAGGAACAGGTAAATGGCCCTGGTTGTCTGGTTCACGATCGGCCTCGCGCTTTGGCACTTCACCGTCTTCCTGCCCGATCGCTTCTGGCAGGGGATCGTCGGGGCTTTCCTCGGCGCGACGACAGGCGCGATCGTGTTCGGCGCCATCGTCCATCTCGCCGCGGGCAAAGGACTTGGGGAGACCGACCTCGCGACGGCACTGATAGCGGTGCCGGGCACCGCTATCGGCCTTGCGGTCGTCTGGGTCATCGGCGTGCGCAGCGAACAGCCGCTCGCCTGAGCGGTCCAGCAACGTAGGCCTCGGCGCCTGAGCGACACCCTCTAACCGGTGTCCCGTCGCCCGAATGGGCCCATTTTGGGGGGCAAAAGGGGCCGATTTACGTCCCCGCGGCTTCTTACTCTGGTACCCGTGTCGGGAACCATCACCGCATACCGAGCTGAGCCCTACTCCTACCGTGAGGCGCGCGGCCTCGTCGAGGAGCTTGGCGTCAGCGAGCCGATGGCGATCACGCTGGTGCGCAGGGGCTATCGCACGCCTGAGCAGGCACAGGCCTTTCTGGCTGCCGACGAGTCCTTCGAGCCGAGCCGCTTCAACTCGATGGCGGCCGTCGTCGAGCAGGTGCTCGCGGCGGTGCGGAGCGGGGAGCGGATCACGGTCTACGGCGACTTCGACGTCGACGGCGTTTGCGCGACCACCATTCTCGTCAGCGCCCTCGAGGAACTGGGCGCCAACCACGACTGGCTGATTCCGGACCGTGTCAGCGAGGGCTATGGCGTCAGCACCGAGAACGTGCGGCGCCTCGCCGAGCGCGGCACGTCCCTGCTGATCACCGTCGACTGCGGCGTGACGTCGGTCGAGGAGGTGGCTCTGGCTCACTCGCTGGGCATGGCGGTCGTGGTCACCGACCATCACGAGCCGGCGGCGGAGCTGCCCGATTGCCCGATCCTGCACCCGGTGCTCGACGGCTATCCGTTTTCCGGCCTTTGTGGGACGGCCGTCTCCTGGAAGCTGGCCTGCGCTCTGCGAAAGGAGGCCGGGGCGGCGGGGGCCCCGGAGGACGACCTAGATCTGGTGGCGCTGGCCACGGTCGCCGACATGGTTCCCCTCGTGGGAGAGAACCGCTTTTTGGTCCGCCGCGGCCTGGAGGAGGTGCGGCGAGCCCGAAGGCCGGGCATCCGGGCGCTGCTCGACGTCGCCTATTGCGAGCGCACCCAGCTCGACGAGGGCGACCTTTCCTTCCGCCTCGCGCCTCGGATCAACGCCGCCGGCCGCCTTTACCGCGCCGACGCCGGCGTGGAGCTGTTCCTGACCGCCGACGAGAAAAGGGCGGCCGAGATCGCCACCGAGCTCAACCGCGCCAACAGCGAGCGTCGCAGCACCGAGTCGGGCGTGGAGAACGGCGCCGAAGCGGCTCTGCGCCACCTGCCCGACGAGCTTCGCCAGGCGCCCGGCTTCGTCGTCGCCGGCGAGGGCTGGCATCCCGGTGTGGTCGGGATCGTCGCCTCACGACTCGTCGATCGCCATCACCGGCCGATGGTTGTCGTCGCTCTTGATGGCGAAGGCGGAGGGAGGGGCTCCGGCCGCAGCATCCCCGGCTTCGACCTGCTGGCCGCGCTTCAGCACTGCTCCGAGCATTTGGTCCGCTTCGGCGGGCATCGGGCCGCGGCGGGCCTCGAGCTGCGGGAGGAGAACCTGGCCGCGTTTCAACAGGCCTTCGCGGCCTACGCCTCCTCTGTCCTTGGCGCCGATGACCTCGAGCGCACCGAACGGATCGACGCCATGGTCGGCGGTGCCGGCCTCGGCCTCGACCTGGCCGAGGAACTGAGCCAGCTCGCTCCCTTCGGGCTCGGCAACCCGGGGGTCAGGCTGCTCGTCCCCTCCGCCCACATCAGCGACGTGCAGCCGATGGGCAACGGCAAGCACGCCCGCTTCAACCTTCACAGCGGCGCTCACCGGGCGCTTGGCGTCGCCTTCGGCCGCTCCAGCCTGGGGGTTCGCGAGAACGAATCCGTCGACGCCGCCGTACGGCTCGAGATCAACCGCTGGAACGGCTCGGTCGAGCCGCGCATCGTCCTGCGCGAGCTGTATCCGCACAGCAGCCCGAGCGGCGATGAGCAGCTGACGTTCGCAGAGGAATGGCGCCGCGATTTCGAGGCCGAGCTGGGCGCCGACCCCGCGGCTTGGCCGCCCAGCGGCCTCGGTCGGGCGAAGGGCAAGGGCAAACGGCACGGGGCGCGCGGCAGCAGCTCCCCCGCCGCCGTGATCGGGGAGCTGGCATCCAGCGGCGAGCAGGTCCTCGCCTTCGTCGCCGACAAGTCCCGGCGGGCCAACTTCGCCAAGCTCGGCGCCACCCTCGTCGAGGGCGAGGCGCTGGAGAGCGAGCCGGGGCTCGCCTGCGGCTTCGAGCACGTCGTGCTCGTCGATCCGCCCAGCTTTCCCCACCTCGAGAAGCTCGTTGCCCGGCCCTGCGAAGGAGGGGGCTACCTGCATCGCGTCTGGGGCGAAGCCGAGTGGCGCGTTGCCCACGCGACCCTCGGCGCCCGGCATGCGCAGAGGCGGGAGCTGATCGCCCTGTTCCGGGACCTGCGGGATGCGGGAGAGGTGAGCGGTGAGGAGTTTCGCCAGGCCCTTCGAGGCCAGGGCAAGCACCCCCGCTGCCCGCTCACGGCGGCCCGCTGCCTGCGCGTCCTCTCCGAGCTGGAGCTGGTGGTTGCCGTGAATCTGGCAGACGGCGTGACTGGGGTCGTATCCTCACAGAGGACCGATCTAGAGCGCTCGGCCGCATTTCGCGCCTACAGCGCCCGTTATCAGGAGGGTCACCAATACCTCGAAAGCCGGAGACAGTCGTAGCGCAGCGCGAGCTCCTCGCCGACCTCTTCGCGGTGGTCGAGGAGTTCGATTCATCGCCCAGCGAGCAGGCGGCCGGCAACGGAGGCACCGCCCTGGCCGTCGCCACGATCGATCGCGACGCCGTCGGGCGCGCCTTCGAGTTCGCCTGCGAGCGCCATGCCGACCAGATGCGCCACTCCGGCGACGAGTTCATCACCCATCCCGTCGGGGTCGCTCAGATCTGCGCCGGGATGCGGCTCGATACGGCAACACTCTGCGCCGCCCTGCTGCACGACACGGTTGAGGACACCAGCGCCAGCCTGGTCGAGATCCGCGAGGAGTTCGGCGAGGAGATCGCGCAGCTCGTCGACGGCGTCACCAAGCTGACCGGGATCACCTTCGAGAGCCGCGACGAGCAGCAGGCCGAGAACTACCGCAAGATGATGGTGGCGATGGCCACTGACGTCAGGGTGATCCTGATCAAGCTGGCCGACCGCCTCCACAACATGCGCACGCTGGGTGCGCTGCCAAAGCAAAAGCAGCTCGCCAAGGCACGCGAGACGCTGGAGATCTACGCCCCGCTTGCCCACCGGCTGGGTATCCACGCGATCAAATGGGAGCTCGAGGACCTCGCCTTCGCGACCCTGCACCCGCGCAAGTACGCGGAGATCAAACAGCTGGTCTCCCAGCAGCGCAACGAGCGCGAGGCCTACGTCGAAGAGGCGGGCCGCTTCCTGGTCCAGGAGCTGAAGCAGGTCGGCATCGACGCCGAGATCTCCGGCCGCGCCAAGCACTTCTACTCGATCTACACCAAGATGACCAAGAAGGGGCGGGAGTTCAACGAGATCTTCGACCTCACGGCGATGCGGGTGATCGTCGACTCGGTGAAGGACTGCTACGGCGCGATCGGCATCATCCACTCGCTCTGGAAGCCGCTGCCAGGCCGCTTCAAGGACTTCGTCGCGATGCCGAAGGCGAACATGTACCAGGCGCTGCACACGACGGTGATCGGCCCCGAAGGCAAGCCGCTGGAGATCCAGATCCGCACCGAGGAGATGCACAAGCTCGCCGAGTACGGGATCGCCGCCCACGTCACCTACAAGGAGGGCAGCAGCGACGACCCGCAGCGGGAGAAGATGACCTGGCTGCGCCAGCTCGTCGAGTCGGAGGGGGACCAGGACCCGACCGAGTTCCTCGAGTCGCTGAAGGTCGACCTCTTCGAGGACGAGGTCTTCGTCTTCACCCCCAAGGGGGAAGTCAAGAGCCTCTCTGCCGGCTCGACCCCGCTCGACTTTGCCTATGCCGTCCACACCGACGTCGGCCACCGCTGCGTCGGCGCCAAGGTCAACGGCAGCATCGTGCCGCTGCACTACCAGCTGCGCTCGGGCGACATCGTCGAGGTGCTGACCGCCAAACAGACCCGCGGGCCCTCCCGCGACTGGCTGAAACTGGTCCGCACCAGCCGGGCGCGAAACAAGATCCGCGCCTGGTTCAAGGAGGAGGGCCGCGAGGACGCCGAGCGCCGCGGCCGCGAAGGCCTGGAGGACGCTCTGCGCAAGCGCGGCCTGCCGATGCAGAAGGTGGCGATGTCGCCGCTGCTCGCCGACGTGATCCGCGAGATGGGCTTCCACAAGGCGAGCGAGTTCTACATCGCGCTGGGCCAGGGCAAGATCTCCACCAAGACGATCGCCAACAAGCTGATGCAGAGGCTGAAGGCGGGCGAGGCGGTGGCGCAGGAGGAGCCGATCAACCTCTCCGGCGGCCGCGAGGACAAGGCGCGGCGCACCAAGGCCGCCTCCAACTACGGGATCAGGGTCAAGGGGGCCGAGAACGTCGTCGTGCGCCTGGCGAAGTGCTGCCGCCCGGTGCCGGGCGACGAGATCGCCGGCTACGTCTCGCTCGGCCGCGGGATCACCATCCACCGCACCGACTGCAAGAACGTGAAGGCGCTGAGGAAGGCGCCGGAGCGCTTCGTCGAGGTCAGCTGGGACGGCGAGAACGAGTCCTCCTACCGGGTCGAGCTGCAGATCGACGCCTATGACCGCACGCGGCTGCTGGAGGACCTCTCCCGTGCGTTCGCCGAGGCGGGGATCAACATCATCGGCGCCAGCTGCACGACGAAGCACCCGATGGTGAAGAACCGCTTCGTGGTCGAGGTCGGCGATACCGAGCAGCTCAAGCAGTGCGTCTCACGGCTGCGCAACATCGAGTCGGTCTTCGACGCCTACCGGATAACACCCACGGCCTGACAGCTGCGCCTGGGGGCGTCCTCGGTCGCTCGCGTGCAGAGCACGCCACGCTCCCTGCGTCCTACCCAGGCTTTGCTATCCGCCGTGGTCGACTTAGGCGATGATCGTGAGGGCCTTCGGGGCGGCGCGCAGCTGGAGCTCGGTTTTCTCGCCGATGTAGTCGCCGTCGACCTGGACCGGGAAGGGGCGTACGACGCCGTCCCTGGTTTTCGAGAGCGAGGCGATCGTCGCTTCGCTGACGTCGTCGAAGTGCTCGATCTGGCGGTGCCGGGCGGCCGGGCGCTTGGTGCTGAAGAGGCGGGGGATCAGGGTCGGCATGTCGCGCTGGGCGGCGCGCCGCAGGACCCCGATGGCAAGCGTGCCGTCGTCGATCGCGACGCCCTCGCAGACGCGGATCGGGCTGTTGGAGAAGTAGGTGAAGGGGTCGGAGTTCTGGGCCAGCGCGGTAACCCCCTCGGCTGGATCGCCGACGTTGGTCTGGACACGCAGCCTGACCGGGTTGTAGAGGTAGTGGCGGTAGAGGGCCGAGACCGCCGCCCAGGTGTAGTAGTAGGGGCCGGCCCTCGACTTCAGCCGCGGGTGCGCGTCGACCCGTCTGACCACCGTGGCATCGATGCCGACGCCGCAGGAGAAGACGAAGTAGCGGTCGTCGACCATGCCGAGGTCGACGCGGCGAGGCTCCCAATCGTCGGCCAGCGCCAGCAGGTGCTCGGTGGCGTCGACTACGTCGTTGGGGATGCCGAGCGTGCGGCAGACGACGTTGGTCGAGCCTCCCGGCAGGACCGAGACCGGCACATCGGTGCCGACGAGGCCGTTGGCGACCTCGTTCAGCGTCCCGTCGCCGCCGAAGGCGACGACGACGTCGTAGCCGTGGTCGCGCACCTCGCGGCCGATCTCGGTGGCGTGGTTCTGCGCCTCGGTGGAAACGGTCTCGACCTCGAAGCGCCCCTGCAGGGCGTAGACGACGAGGTTCTTGAGCCGGTCCGAGACCGTCGTCGCATAGGGGTTGACGATGATCAGCATCCGCTTCTTGGCGCCCCGCGACCTACCCGGCCTTCTCATAGCGGATCACCTCCCCGTCGTCGGCCTCGCGGACGCGCCCTTCGTTGACGAGCAGGTCGGCGTGGCCGATCACCTCGGAGAGGGTGAGGAAGGCCTGGGTCACGGCGACGTCCCCCCACAGCGCCTGCGCCAGCTCGTAGCCGCTGCGCGGCTGCTCCGCGATCAGCTTGAAGATCTTCTCCCGGCGCCGCTCGTGCTTGGCGAGGCGGTCGTCGATCAGGGCGACGTGGTCGGTGATCGGCTCACCGTGTCCGGAGAGCACGATCTCGGCCGGCATCTCCCGCGTCTTGCGCATCGACTCGATGTAGGTGACGAGTGCCTGAGTGCGCTCGGAGGAGCCGTCGAGCGGGCGGGTGATGAGGGGATTGGAGGAGATATGGGCGATCAGATGGTCGGCGGCGATGAGGATGCGGCGCTCGGCGTCCCAAAAGACGGTGTCGGAAGGACTGTGGCCGGGCCGGTGAAGCACCTGCAGGCGGCGATCGCGGAAGGCGATCTCCTCGCCGTCGTCCAGGGGACGGGTCACCTCCGCCTTCGAGCCCCAGCCGCGGAAGCTCCGCGAGACGCTCTGCAGCGCGAAGGCCACCTCCTGGGGGATGCCGTTGCGCAGCATCAGCTCAACCGCGAAGCCGTCCTCGAGCTCGGCGTCCTCGGTGAAGTTGGCGAGCCGCTCGGCGGCGACGCCGATTGCCGCCACCTCGGCGCCGGAGTGCTGGGCGACGATCTCGACCAGGCCGAGGTGATCGATGTGCTGGTGGGTGAGGATGACCAGCTCGATGTCGTCGATCGAGTGACCCAGCACCGCGAGCTGGCCCTGCAGCTCGTCGAGCGCCTTGCCGGAGTTGGGGCCGGTGTCGACGAGGGTCAGCGGCTCGTCCTCGATCAGGTAGCAGTTGACCCGTCCGACGGCGAACGGGGTGGGGATGCGGAGGCGGTGGATGCCGGCGTCGGTGGCTCGCTCCAGCGCCTGCTCGGGCGTCAGGCTCACGCCCGTATCAACCCCAGAACCTCGTCTCGTTTCTCTTCCATGTCCTCCCGGGAGACCAGCGACTCGAGGTTGAGGCGCAGCAGTGGCTCGGTGTTGGAGGGGCGGACGTTGAAGTGCCAGTCGGGGTAGTCGATGGAGATCCCGTCCAGGCGGGTCAGCTCTCCATCGGAATAGCGGGCGGCGATCTCCTCCATCTTGGCTGCCTGGTCGCCGACCTCGGAGTTGATCTCACCGGAGATGAAGTAGCGGGAGCGGAACTCCGCCATCAGCTCCGACAGCGTGCGGCCGTCGGTGGAGAGGAGCTCCAGCATCAGCAGGGCCGGGATCGTCCCCGAGTCGGCGCACCAGAAGTCACGGAAGTAGTAGTGGCCGGAGACCTCGCCGCCGAAGACCGCCTGCTCCTCGCGCATCCGCTTCTTGAAGAAGGCATGGCCGACGCGAGATAGGGCGGAGCGCCCACCCTCGGCCGCGACCAGGTCGGGGACGGCCCGGCTGGAGCGCGGGTCATAGAGGATCGTCGCGCCGCGATCCTTGGCCAGCGCCGCCCGGGCGAGCAGGGCGCAGACGAAGTCGCCGTCGCAGAACTCACCGCTGCCGTCGATGAAGAAGCAGCGGTCGGCGTCGCCGTCCCAGGCGATGCCCAGGTCGGCTCCCGACGAGCGCACCCGCTCGACGATCAAGCGCCGGTTCTCCTCCAGCAGTGGGTTGGGCTCGTGGTCGGGGAACTCCCCATCCGGCTCGAAGTACATCTCGTCGAGCTCGAAGCCGAGGTGGCGCAGGATCGGCCCCACCATTGGGCCCGCCATCCCGTTGCCCCCGTCAACCACGACTCGCATCGGGCGCATCTTGCTCGGGTCCACGAAAGAGAGCACGTGGCTGCGGTACTCCTCCCAGACGTCGACCTCCTCGAGGGAGCCGCCGCCGGGCGCTTGGCCGAGACCGGCTTCGATCTCGCGTTGCACGTCGCCGATCCCTGCGTCGCCTGAGAGCGCAAGGGCGCCCTCGCGAACCAGCTTCACCCCTGTATAGGCCTTGGGATTGTGGGAGGCGGTGACCATCGCGCCGCCATCGAGCCGGCGTGAGCCGACCAGGTGGTAGAGCATCTCGGTGGGGACCATGCCCGCGTCGAGCACCGCCGCGCCCTCGAAGATCAGCCCGTCGCGCAGCTCCGCCGCCATCGCCGGAGCGGTCAGCCGCATGTCGCGCCCCAGGCCGACCCTCAGCTCACCGGGCTCCTTGCCGCGCAGGCGCGCCAGCACGCGGGCAAAGGCACGGCCGATCGCATGCGCGGTCGTCTCGTCCATCTCGGAGCCGTGGAGGCCGCGGATGTCGTAGGCCTTGAAGATGCCGGGCGGCGCGAGGGGGGCCGGTTCAGTCAAATTGCCCTTTCAAGGCTGCGTAGCTCTGCTCCAGGGTTTGCGGCATCACCTTGGTGTCGGCGATGACCGGCATGAAGTTCGTGTCGCCACCCCAGCGGGGGACGACGTGGAGGTGGATGTGGTGCTCGACGCCGGCCCCGGCGACGCGGCCCTGGTTGAAGCCGACGTTGTAGCCGTGCGGGTCATAGACCTGCTCGAGGTGGCTCATCGCCCGCTGCGCCAGGGCCATCATCTCGGCCAGCGTCTGCGGCGGCAGCTCCTGCAGCCGGCCGAGATGCTCGTAAGGGGCCACCATCAGGTGCCCGTTGGTGTAGGGGTAGAGGTTGAGGATCACGAAGCAGCGCTCACCGCGGTGGACGATCAGGTTCGCCTCGTCATCTTCGGCCGCCGGCTTGGCGCAGAAGATGCACCCCTCCTCGATGTCCTTGGACGCGTCCTTCACGTAGGCAAGGCGCCAGGGCGCCCAGATCCGAAAATTAGCCACGGAGCGGGCAGGCTACAGCCAGCCGCGATTGCGGAAGTAGGCGACCATCCCGACGAGCAGGGCGACCATCGCGCCGACGACGATCCAGAAAGCGGCCATGCTTCCCTCGCCGGGCACGGCGACATTCATTCCCCAGATGCTCGCCAGCAGGGTGAGCGGCAGGACGATGACGCTGATCGAGGTGAGGACCCGGAGGATGTCGTTGACGCCGGTGGGAGATCACCGACTCGTTGGTCTCCGCCAGAGCGCCGATTACCTCCTTGTAGTTCTCGAGCATGTCCCAGATCCGCTCGTGAGCGTCGACGATGTCGTCGAAGTAGATCTCGAGGTCGAGCTCGCTCGTCGCCAGGTAGCGCTGCTTGACTTTCTCCAGGTCGCGGAGGACCGGGCGCTGCGGGCGGATCACTTTGCGGAAGTTGATGATCTCCTGCTTGACGTTGGAGATGTCGCGCACGACCTCATCGGAGCGGCCCTCGAAGATGTCGTCCTCGAGCGCGTCGAGCTTGTTGCCGATCTTGCGCAGCATTGGGAAGCAGTAGTCGAAGCTGTCGTCGACGAGGCGGTAGAGGAGGTAGCCCGAGCCACGGGAGAAGAGCTGCTCGCGCAGCTCTTCTTTGACCCGGCAGCGCTCGAACAGGTACTCGACCGGCTGCAGCGGCTGGTTGGGAATCGTCACCAGGTAGCCGGGGCCGACGAAGAGGTCGAGCTCGCCGGTCCCCAGCCGGCCCGCCGCCGGGTCGAAGACGGGAAAGTGCAGGACGATGAAGAGATAGTCGTCGTAGACGTCGATCTTCGGCCGCTGGTTGCGGGAGAGGACGTCCTCCAGATCGAGGGCGTGGAAGTCGAAGTTGTCTTCGAGCCAGGTGCGCTCGAGGGTCCCGGGGTGCTCGATGTTGACCCAGCGCAGGCCGGAGGAGTCGATCTGCTCGACGTTGGGCCGCTGCGGCTCAGCCTGGGCGGGGGCGGAAACGAGATCGCCGCGCCGAGCTGTCCGTCGCAGCCTTGGTTTCGGAAGGTTCGGCATCGCTTTGGCTCATCGTTTCGTCGGGCATCGCCGCCTAGGTTAAACGCCTGCGCCTGCTGAACCTGAACGAAACGTCCCCTGGTAGGCTTCATTCCACATAACGCCACATCTAGAGGGGTGGAGGGACTGGCCCAACGAAGCCCCGGCAACCACCTCGGACCATTGGTCCGAGAGGCGGTGCCAACTCCAGCAGACCAACCAGAGGTCTGGAAGATGTGGGGGGATGTCCGATCGGACCTCTGCCCCACACGAGGCGGAGGTTTTTTCGTTGCAGACGAAAGAAGGTAGATCGGATGTCAATTGAGAGCTTGAAGTGCAAGGAGTGCGAAGCCACCTACGACCTCGGCGCGCACTACTTCTGCGAGAACTGCTTCGGCCCGCTGGAGGTCTCCTACGACCACTCCGCGCTCGATGCGGCTGAGGCGAAGCGGCGGATCCAGGCCGGCTCGCAGGGGATCTGGCGCTACGCCGACTTCCTTCCCTTCGAGGGGCGCCCCGGCGATCCGCTGGAGCCCGGCCTGACGCCACTCGTGCGCGCCGAGCGCCTCGCCGAGCGGCTGGGGCTCGAGGCCGAGCTGTGGGTCAAGAACGACGCCGCCAACCCGACTCATTCCTTCAAGGACCGGGTGGTGGCGGTGGCGGTGGCCAAGGCGCGCGAGCTGGGCTTCGACACCGTTGCCTGCGCCTCGACCGGCAACCTCGCCAACGCGGTCGCCGCCCACGCCGCTGCCGCGGGGCTCGATTCCTACGTCTTCGTGCCCGCCAACCTGGAGGAGCAGAAGCTGCTCGCCACCGGCGTCTACGGGACCAACCTCGTCGGCGTCCGCGGCAACTACGACGACGTCAACCGCCTCTGCACGCAGCTCGCCGAAACGCACCCCTGGGCCTTCGTCAACGTCAACCTGCGTCCCTATTACGCCGAGGGGTCGAAGACGCTGGCCTACGAGACGGTCGAGCAGCTCGGCTGGGAGCTCCCGGACCGGGTCGTCTGCCCGATCGCTTCGGGCTCGCTCTTCACCAAGGTCGGGCGCGGCTTCCAGGAGTGGCTCGACCTCGGCCTGGTCAGCGGCAAGCAGCCGGTCTTCAACGGCGCCCAGGCGCTCGGCTGCAGCCCCGTCGCCACCGCCTTCGCCGAAGGCTGGGATGTGTGCAAGCCGCAGCGGCCGGAGACGATCGCCAAGAGCCTGGCGATCGGCGACCCGGCCGACGGCCCTTACGCGCTGGAGCAGGCCCGCAGCACCAACGGCAGCATCGACTCGGTGACCGACGACGAGATCCGCGACGGCATCCGCCTGCTGGCCGAGACGACGGGAATCTTCACCGAGACAGCCGGTGGAGTGACGGTCGCCGCACTGAGGAAGCTCGCCGAGCGCAAAGAGATCGCCTCCGGAGAGCGCGTCGTCGTCTACATCACCGGCGAGGGCCTGAAGACGCTCGACGCGACCCGCGATAGGTTCCAGATGCACGAGATCGATCCCGATCTCGAGAGCTTTCAGTCCGAGTTCCAACAGCAGGAGGCTGTCGCGGGGGGCCGTTGACCCCGTGACTCGTAGAATCCCCGCCGATGGCAGTCACCGTCAAGATCCCGACCCAGCTCCGGGCAGCAACCGGGGGCGAGTCCGAGGTGGAGGTCTCGGGCTCGACCGTCGGCGAGGTGCTCGACGCGGTCTTCGAGGCCCACAGCGGCCTGCGTGACCGGATCACCCAGGACGGTGACCTGCGCCGCTTCGTCAACGTCTACGTCAGCGGCGAGGACATCCGCTTCCAGGATGGCCTGCAGACGCAAATCAACGAGGGCGACGAGGTAACCATCTTGCCCGCCGTTGCCGGCGGTTGCTGAAGCCGCCCGTCGTCATCCTCTGCGGTGGTCGCGGAACGCGGCTGCGCGAGCGCACCGAGTCTGTGCCGAAGGCGCTGGTGGAGATCGGCGGCCGGCCGATCCTCTGGCACGTGATCGGCATCTACGCGGCGCAGGGGTTCGATCGCTTTCTGCTTGCCACCGGCTATCTCGGTGAGTCGATCGAGGAGTTCGTCGCCGCCCAGGAGTGGCCCTCCCAGGTCTCCGTCGAATGCATCGACACAGGGCTGGACACTCCGACCGGGGGACGCATCGCGCGTCTGGGCGAGCGCCTGGGGCAGGGGAGCTTCTGCGCCACCTACGCCGATGGCGTTGCCGACATCGACCTCGCCGCGCTGCTCGCCGAGCACGCTGAGAGTGGCGCCGCCGGCACGGTGACGGTGGTCCAGCCGCATCTGCAGTGGGGCATCGCCGAGCTCGGTGAGGATGGGCGGGTCGAGGGGTTCGTCGAGAAGCCGCGCAGCGAGCACTGGATCAACGGCGGCTTCTTCTGCTTCGAGCCGCCGGTGCTCGAGTACCTCGACGAGGACAGCGTGCTGGAGGGGGAGCCGCTGCAGAGGCTGGCCGCGGACGGCCGCCTCCACGCTCACCGCCACGAAGGCTTCTGGGACTGCATGGACACATACAAGGACGCCGTCGTGCTCAACGACCTCTGGGCTGCGGGCGAGGCGCCGTGGCGGGCGTGGACGACCGTCGCCTCGGCGCGGTGAAGCGCGCGCTCGTCAGCGGCGGCCACGGGTTCGTCGCCTCCCATCTCGTGCGGGCGCTGCTCGGGGGCGGGGTGGAGGTTCGGGTGCTCGATCGTCCCGAACCGCGGCTTGCCGACGTCGGCGGCCGCCGACGCTCCGGCCTTGACCTGCTTGGGATCCGCGACGACGTGGACGTGGTCGAGGCGGACCTGCGCGACGCGAAGAGCGTCGAGGACGCGGTGGCCGGCAACGACACCGTCTTTCACCTCGCCGCCCAGACGATCGTCGGCGTCGCCAGGGAGTCGCCGCGGGAGACGCTCGAGGTAAACGTGGCGGGAGCCTGGAACGTCTTCGAGGCCTGCCGCGACCATGGGGTGGAGAGGGTGGTCTTCGCTTCTTCGGACAAGGCCTACGGCGCCAGCCCCGAGCTGCCCTACCGCGAGGACTTCCCCCTGCGAGCCGCTTTCCCCTATGACGCCAGCAAGGCGGCGGCCGACATCATCGCCCGCAGCTACGCCAGCGCCTACGGCCTGCCGCTGGCGGTCACCCGCTTCGCCAACATCTATGGCGGCGGCGACCTCAACTTCTCGCGCCTGATCCCGGAGGCCGTTGTCGCGGTACTGGAGGGCCGGCCGCCGAGGATCCGCTCCGATGGCAGCCCCGAGCGCGACTTCCTGCACGTCGAGGATGCCGTCTCCGCCTATCTTGCCATCGAGAAGGGCCTCGGCTCGGCCGACGTGGCGGGGGAGGCGTTCAACGCCGGTGGCGGCAGGCCGCACTCGGTGCGCGAGGTGGTTGGCCTGATCGCGGCCGCCGGCGGGGACGGGGTCGAACCGGAATATCTCGGCGACGGCAATCCCGACGGTGAGATCGACCGCCAGTACGTCGACTCGACGAAGCTGCGAGAGCTGACCGGCTGGCAGCCGCGGGTGGGCCTCGACGAGGGCCTGCGGCGTACGCTCGAGTGGTACCGAGAGCACCCGGAGGCACGCCCCTGATGTGTGGTCGCTTCACAGTCACCGCGAAAAACACGAAACAGATCGCCGACCACTTCCAGGTCGAGCTGGAGAAGGCGCTGGAGCGAAATGCCAGCGGCGAGGCCCCGCCGCCGACGAAAGAGCGCGCCGAGCGGGCGGCGACGGCGCTTGGCCGCTTCAACGTTGCGCCCAGCCAGGAGGTGCTGACGATCCGCTCCTCACCCGACCCGGAGGAGGCCGCTCAGGGTGAGCGCGAGGCGCGGCTGATGCGCTGGGGGCTGGTCCCCCGCTGGGCCAAGGACCTCAAGGTCGGCTACAAGATGATCAACGCGAAAGCGGAGAACCTCACTTCCAGCCGCGCCTACGCGCCGCTGGTCGGCAAGTTCCGCCACCGCTGCCTGATCGTCGCCGACGGCTTCTACGAGTGGATGAAGGCCGAGGATCCCAAGCAGCCGCGCCAGCCCTGGCGCTTCACCGTCGATGGAGGGGAGCCGTTTGCCTTCGCTGGCATCTGCACCCGCAAGGAGTGGGAGGACGAGGAGGAGCGGGGAGCCGAGGACGGCTGGCTCTACAGCTGCACGATCGTCACCACGACCCCCAACGAGCTGGTGGCCAAGGTCCATGACCGGATGCCGGCGATCCTTCCCAATCTGGAGGCCGAGGCGGCCTGGCTGCGCCCCGACCTCGAGCTCGAGGATGCAATCGCGATGTGCGCACCGCTGCCGGCGTCCCGCATGTCCAGCGCCCCCGCCAACCCGAAGCTGAACAAAGTCGGCAAAGGGATCGAGGGCCCCGAGCTGCTGGTCCCTGTCTAGTGGTAGGCGCCGAACCGGGGTTATAGTTGCCGGCGGGGCGCTGGATGGGTGGATCTTGATGCGTACGGCAAAAACCTGGCTGCTTGCGCTTGCCGTTCTTTTCACGGCGGCCACTCTCGCCAGCGCCGCTGTCGTCCAGCAAGGCAACCTGCGCGTCACCGTCTCCAGCCTGATCCAGCCGTACCGCCTCTCGCGCGCGGTGGCCGACCCGATCGCCGTCTTCATCTCGGGCCACATCTCAACCGTCAACAAAGAAACCCCTCCTCAACTCGAGCGCTTGACGGTCAGGGTCAATCGCCGAGGCCTACTGCAATCGGAGGGCCTTCCGATCTGCCAGGTCAGCCAGATTCAGCCCGCCTCGACGGAACGGGCGCTCTCGATCTGCGGCCCGGCGCTGATCGGCTCGGGGCGGTTCTGGGCGCATATCGTCTTCCCCGCCCAGGATCCCTATCCCAGCCGTGGGCGCCTGCTCGTCTTCAACGGCAAGCAGGACGGCCGACCCGTGATCTTGGCTCATATCTTCACTTCCGATCCCTTCGCCACCTCCTTCGTGATCGTCTTCGGCATCCGTCGGTTTGCCCATGGCACTTACGGGACCCAGCTGAGCGCTTCGCTTCCGGAGGCACTCGGCAATTGGGGCTATGTGGATCGAATCAAGCTGACGCTGCGTCGCAGCTACCGCTACCGGGGCAGGGAACTCAGCTACTTCAACGCCGCATGCCCCGCTCCCAAGGGCTTTGATCAAACCGTCTTTCCTCTTGCCCTGGCGACCTTTTCGTTCGCCGACCAGGTTCAGTTGAGCACGACGATCTCCAAAGGCTGCGCGGTGAAGGAATGAACCGGCCGCCGCGGAGTCAAACCAGCCGCATGGCCACCCGGCCGAGGAGCGCCAAGGGGAAGGCGGCGCTCTGCGCCGGCGCCCTGGCCGCGGTCCTTGTGCTTGCGCCCGCCGCGCCGGCCTCCTATGACCCGCTCGGATCGGGCACGACCAAGCTCACTCTTGACAGGGGATTCATGGCGCTGATGAAGGAGCACGGGGTGAGTCTGCTCGCCAAGGCCCCGGCGGTGCGTAAGGGGCGGAGCTTTTCCCTTCCCGTCAGTGCAGGAAAGATGGACCCGACCACCGGTAAAGGGGAGATGGACCAGGAAGGCACCCTTGTCTTCAGGAAGGGCAATCTCAGTCTTCCGCTGAGGAAATTGGCGCTGAAGACCAAGCCGGCGCCCATCTACGCCAAAGTGGGGGGCAGCCAGCTGAAAATAGCCACCGGCGCGAGGATCGCCACCAAACGGCAGGGGTTCGGGACCACTGTTCACCGCCAGGGCGATGAAGCTCTCCGCCAAGGTTGCGGTGCGGCTGAACAAGAAGCTGCATCTGGGCGATGCCTTCGCGGCGGGCCAGCTGATCGGGTCGATCCGCAGCGAGACCCAGCCCCGGACCGTCGCCATCCTCGCGACCGGCAGGGCAGTCCTGACGCCCAATCCCGAGACCTTCGCCAAGCTGCACGAGCTACACGTTGCGATTAACCCGATTTTCCCCGCCGAACTCGCTCCGGGCGGGTTCTTCACCTTCCCGATGATCCCCGAGGGGGCGATTGCCCCGGATGCCTCGACCGGCGTCCTGCGCACCGGCGGCTCGATGGAACTGCTGCAGCTCGGCGGTGGGCAGATCTTTTGGCACCAGCCCTGGTTCGACCTTGGCGCCCGCGTGACGCTTGCCGAGGTGGACGTCGAGCCCGCTCCGCCCTATCCGGGCAAGCTGGGCCAGGTCGGAGTCCTCGACCAGGATGCGAGCGGCGCCACGGTTTCCTCCCAGCCGGCGGCCCGCACGATCGCCGTGGCCGGCGCCGTGTTGAGGCTGCAAGCGCAGAGTGCGGCCCACTTCAACCTCGCTTTCGCCAACGGAAAACCGATCTTCAAGGCTGGCGACCTGTTCGGGACGCTCACCTTTACGGCGCAGGGGCAGTAGGGAAGAGGCGGCTAGGAGGGCAGGTCGCCGGCCGTCCTCACCGTCGCTTCGCCGGCGGCGGTTTCGATCGTGCAGGCGATGGCGGCGGCGGGGGTGACGGTGGTGCGCCAGATCGAGGCGAAGGGAAGGCGGAGCGGATCCTTCGGACGCCCCCCAGGCAGCCCCCAGTGCCAGACCTGGCGGCCGATTCGAAAGGGAGCCCACTCGACGACGATCCCGGGCAGGTCCGTGTAGGCATTGCCGATCGCATCGTCGAGTTCGACTGAGGCGAGGTCGGTGCTGTGCGAGCTGAACTCGACCGTTGAGTTTTCGCTTACGTCCTGTTCGATCAGGTTGACGCTGGAGTGCGGGTAGGAGGCGCGGCTCTCAGGCGTTTGAGCCGCGATCGCCTGCCGGGGGACCTGCACCGCGCAGCGCAGGCGCCCGTGCCCCACCGCGGAGCCGGCGTCGATCCTCAGCACGGCCGCAACGCGGTAGAGCGTGTAGCCGCCCGCGTTGACTTCGGTGGCGCGGATGCCGGCTTCGGAGAGATGCATGCTGCCGCCGCCGGGTATGGCGACCCGCTCGGAGTCGGGGAGCGGCGCCTTGTCGACCCATTCCAGCGCCGCCGCGCCGAGCGGCTTGTCCGTGCTCAGCAGGGCCGCCGCCAGGCAGCCGATCAAGCCGATGGCGATCACCGCCAGCGCTCCCCGCGGCGGGCGGGTCTTCAACGCCTCGTTCACGGCTCGACAGTATTGGAAGGCGAGGCGGACGGGCGGCCAACCTGGCCGGGTGGGGTTCCAGCTACCGTTCGCTTGTGCCCAAGGCACCGGCTCAACCAACCGCGGCGCAGACCAGGACCGTGACCCTGCACGGCCGCTCCCTCGCCTACGTGCAGGCGGGCGAGGGTCCGGTGCTGCTCTTGATCCATGGGATGGCCGGGACCTGCGAGAACTGGCGCAGCGTGGTCGAGCCGCTTGCCAAGACGCATACGGTCATCGCCCCCGATTTCCCCGGCCACGGCGAGTCGGCGCCGGGCGGCGGCGACTACTCGCTCGGCAGCCTCGCGGCCTGGTTGCGCGATCTCCTGCTCGCCCTCGGTCACGAGCGGGCGACGCTGGTCGGCCACTCACTGGGCGGCGGCGTGGCGATGCAGTTCGCCTACCAGTTCCCGGAGATGGTCGAGCGTCTGGTGCTGGTTGCCAGCGGGGGCTTGGGCCCGGAGGTGAGCCCGCTGCTGCGCGCCGCGGCGCTGCCGGGAGCCGATCTGTTCATCTCCGCCACGGCCTCGATCGGGCAGAGGGCGGGGAGTGCGATCGGTCGCGGGCTCGGTGCCATCGGCATGCGTCCCAGCGCCGACATCGCGGAGGTGGCGCGCGGCTATGCCTCGCTTTCGGATGCGAACCGCCGCAAGGCGTTTCTGGCCACGCTTCGCGCCGTGGTGGGAACGGAGGGCCAGCTGGTGGCGGCCGTTGACCGCCTCTACCTGGCTGAGGAGCTGCCGCTGCTGATCGTCTGGGGCGAGCGCGATCCGATCATCCCGGTCGAGCACGCCTATGAAGCTCACGATGCGCTCCCCGGCAGCAGGCTCGAGGTCTTCGAGGACGCCGGCCACCTGCCGCAGCTGGAGGACCCGGTGCGTTTCATCGACGCGCTCGAGCGCTTCCTCGCCGAAACAGAGCCGGCCTCCTTTGACCGCGAGGGGTGGCGGGCTCGGTTTGCCGGCGGAGGAGTGGCCGGCGAGTGATCACGGTCGCGGTGACCGGGCCCACTGGAGAGGTGGGCAAGCCGTTTGTCAGCCGGCTGGACCGCAACCCCGAGGTGGAGCGAATCGTCGGCATGGCCCGCCGCCCGTTCGACCCCGCGGCGTTTGGCTGGCGCAAGGTGGACTACCGACAGGGCGACATCCTCAACCGGGCGTCGGTCCAGGAGCTTGTCGAGGGGGCGGACGTGGTCGTCCACCTCGCCTTCGTCATCGTCGCCGGCGACGGCCAGAGCCGCGAGATCAACCTCACCGGTTCGCGCAACGTCTTCGAGGCCAGCGTTGCCGCCGCGGCGAAGCGGCTCGTCTACACCTCCTCGGTTGCCGCCTACGGATTTCACGCCGATGCCCCCGAGCTGCTGACGGAGGACGTTCCACCGCGGGGCACCACCCGGCATCCCTACTCGGCCCACAAGGCCGCGGTGGAGGACCTACTCGCGGAAACGCAGGTCGCGGCGGCCACCGACGCTTACGTCTTCAGGCCCTGCATCGTCGCCGGCCCTCAGGCACAGCTGCTGCTCGACTCGATCCCGCTCGCCAAAGCGGGCGAGCGGCTGCCGGGCCCGTTGCGGGCGGCGCTGGAGCGGCTCCCCGCCCTGCGGCCGGTACTGCCCAACCCGGGGGTCCGTTTTCAACTCGTCCATCACGACGACGTTGCCGCCGCGCTCGAGCTGGCAACCCTCGGCAAGGGCCCGCCCGGCATCTACAACCTGGCTGGAGGTGGCGAGCTGACCGTTGCCGACCTCGCCACCGCACTCGGCTGGCACTCGGTGCCGGTCCCAGGCTCAGCGGTTGGCGCAGCGGCGGAGTTGGTCGCCCGCACCCCGTTCCTCCCCAACGAGGCGAGCTGGATCGAGGCGGCCCGCCGCCCGGTGCTGATGGACACGACCCGCGCGCGGGCTGAGCTGAAGTGGCGGCCGCGGCACGATGCCGATGAGACCCTGCGGCAGACGGTCGCCGCCTGGCGCGGGGAGTAAGAACCTAAGCGCGCCCGACAGGATTCGAACCTGTGGCCTCCGCCTCCGGAGGGCGGCGCTCTATCCAGCTGAGCTACGGGCGCGGGCCTTGGCCAGTCTAGCCTCGTCCTCTGTCGCATAGGCTCGGCCCGACGATGGACCTCTCGGTGATCTTCCTCGGCACCGGTGGCTCCGTGCCCTCGGCGCGGCGCTCAACCGCAAGCGTCCTCATCGCGCGTGGGGGCAGGCGGCTGATGTTCGACTGCGGGGAAGGGACGCAGCGCCAGCTGCAGCGCTCGGTCGGGCTGACGCAGGTCGACGAGATCTACCTCACCCACTTCCACGCCGACCACACGCTCGGCCTGCCGGGGCTGCTGAAGACATATGACCTGACCGACCGCCAGCAGCCGCTGACGATCTACGGCCCAACCGGCCTGCGCGATCTCTTCACGACGATGCGCCGCATCATCGGCCGGGTCGGCTTCGATTTGAACCTGGTCGAACTCGCCCCGGGGGACGCGGTGCCCCACGACGATTTCCAGGTGCGGGCTTTTCCCGTCGAGCACAGCGTGCGCGGTAACGGCTACGTCCTCGCCGAGGAGAAGAGGCCCGGCCGCTTCGATCCGCAGGCCGCCGCTCGACTCGGCGTCCGCGAGGGCCCCGCCTTTGCGCGCGCTGCAGCGCGGCGAGCAGGTCGAAGGGAGCGCGGGCCCCGTCCTTCCCGCCGACGTGATGGGGGAGAGCCGGCCCGGGCGCACGGTTGCGATCAGCGGCGATACAGCTCCCTGCAAGGCGACCGTGGAGGCGGCGAGCCGGGCCGAGCTGCTGATCCACGACGCCAGCTTCTCCGAGGAGGAGGCGCAGCGGGCGGCGGAGACCGGCCATTCGACCGTCGGCCAGGCGGCGGCGGTCGCCCGCGAGGCGGGCGTGAAGATGCTTGCCCTCGTCCACATCTCCTCCCGCTACCACGTCGGCACCGTTCTCGAGGAGGCGCGAGAGGTCTTCGAGCCGGCCGTCGCCCCCCGCGACTTCGACCTCATCGAGGTCCCATTCCCAGAGCGCGGCGAGCCGGCCTTGATCGCCGACGGTGCCCGCGAGCGCCGCGAGGAGTGCTAGCCTCCGGCTCGTCCTTTAACCCGGTCCCGCGAGGCCAGAAGGAGCAAAAAGTTGAGTGAGAAGGTCGTGCTCGAGCGCGACGACCTGAGGCGAACGCTGCGGCGAATCGCCCATGAGATCGCCGAGAAGAACCCCGATCCAGAGTGCCTGGCGATCGTCGGCATCCACACTCGGGGGGCCCTGCTCGCCCAGCGGCTGCACACGGCGCTGGCTGAGCTGACCGCCGCCACTCTGCCGATCGGCGCGATTGACATCTCCTTCTACCGCGACGACGTCGGCGCGCAGTCGCCCGCCACCCAGCCCGTCGTCCACGCCTCCGACATCGACTTCGACCTTGCTGGCCGCACGATCGTGCTCGTCGACGACGTCCTCTTTACCGGCCGCACCGTCCGCGCCGCGATCGAGGCCCTTTTCGACTACGGGCGGCCCGAGCGGGTTCAGCTGGCGGTGCTCTGCGATCGCGGCCATCGCGAGCTGCCGATCCGGCCCGACTACGTGGGCAAAAACCTGCCCACCGCTCGCGACGAGCGGGTCAACGTGCGCCTGCAGGAGACCGACGGCGTCGACCGGGTGACGATCTCCGAGGCGCAGGCCGCAGAGGTGCCGGCATGAGGCACCTGCTCTCGATCGCGGGGCTTTCGCGAGGCGAAATCGAAGCGATCCTCGATCGGGCCGAGAGCTTCGCCGAGGTCGGCCGCCGCGACATCAAGAAGGTCCCGACCCTGCGCGGCCGCACCGTGGTCAGCCTCTTCTACGAGTCCAGCACCCGCACCAGCTCCTCCTTCGAGCTGGCGGCAAAGCGCCTCTCGGCCGATCTCGTCTCGATCAAGGCCGCCGGCTCCTCGGTGGAGAAGGGGGAGTCGCTGAAGGACACGGTTGCCACCCTCTCCGCCTATGACCCGGCCGCGATCGTCATCCGCCATCCCTACGCCGGCGCCGCGCAGCTGGTGGCCGAGTGGGCGGATGCCGCGGTCGTCAATGCCGGCGACGGCAAGCACGAGCATCCGAGCCAGGCGCTGCTCGACGTATTCACCCTGCGCCGCCGCCTCGACTCGCTGCAGGGAAAGCGGATCTGGATCGTCGGCGACGTGCTCCACAGCCGCGTGGCGCGATCCAATCTGATCGCCTTCCAGGAGATGGGCGCGGAGGTGACGCTCTGCGGGCCCCCGACCCTGATCCCGCGGGGGATCGAGGAGCTGGGCTGCCAGGTAACCCACTCCCTCGACCGACTCGAGGACGCCGATGTCGTCTATGCCCTGCGCATGCAGCGGGAGCGGATGAAGGAGAGCTTCGTGCCCTCGATTCGCGAGTACGCGGCCCGCTTCCAGATCGATTCGAGGCGCCTCGGCCCCAGGCAGCTGCTGATGCACCCGGGGCCGGTCAACCGGGGGGTGGAGCTCTCCGGCGAGGTGATCGACTCGCCGCAGTCGCTGATCACCGAGCAGGTCGCCTCGGGCTTGGTGGTGCGGATGGCGATCCTCTACGAGCTGCTGGTCGCGGGCGGGCAGCGTCCGGAGCCCGCGGCGGGCGAGGATGCCGAGCAGCCGGCGCCGATCGGGCAGCCCGCCTGACGATGAAACCGCAAGATCCCTCTTCCGACGAGAACGCGAATGGCGCCCCGATGAGCCTTGCCGGCGCCCTGGACCAGCGCGAGGGCGAGGCGGCGTCCCTCATCCTGCGCGAAGCGACGCTGCTCGACCCCGCGGCCGGGATCGAGGGCAGCCACGACATCGTCATCCGCGACGGCGTCATCGCCGAGCTCGCCGGCCCCGGCAGCGCCGAAGTGGAGGACGCCGAGAACGTCGAGGCCGGCGGCCTGCATGCGTTTCCCGCCTTCTTCGACCCCCATGTCCACCTGCGCACGCCGGGCCAGGAGCACAAGGAGGACATCGAAACTGGTACGCGCGCCGCCGCCGCCGGTGGCTTCTGCGGCGTGATCGCGATGGCCAACACAGAGCCGCCCGTCTCCAGCGCCGCCGATATCGAGGCACTGCGGGAGGCGGCGCGGCAGGGAGCATCGGTCCCAACCGGCTTTCTGGCCACCGTCACCCGCGACATGGAGGGCGGCGAGCTGACCGATATGGCCGAGCTGGCCGATGCCGGGGCGGTCGGCTTCAGCGACGACGGGCTGCCGCTTCGCAGCGCCCGCCTGCTGCGGCGCGCGCTTCAGTACCAGCGCCTCTGTGGGGGCACGATCGCCCTGCACGAGGAGGACCCCGAGCTTTCCGCCGATGGCGTGATGCACGAGGGGCCGGTCTCGGCGGTGCTGGGCCTGGCCGGCATCCCCTCGGTCTCCGAGTCGACGATGATCGCCCGCGACGCGGCGCTGGCCGGCTATGAGGGCGGCCGGATCCATGTTCAGCACCTCTCCGCGGCGGAGTCGGTCGACGCCGTCAGGGCCGCCAAGGAAGCCGGGGTCCAGATCAGCTGCGAGGCGACGCCGCATCACCTCTGCCTCACCGACGAGGCGCTGCGGAGCCTCGATCCACTGCGCTTCAAGATGAATCCGCCCTTGCGCTCGGAGGCCGACCGCCAGGCCCTGATCGCAGGTGCTTCGCGACGGCACGATCGATTGCATCGCCACCGATCACGCGCCCCACGCGGCGGAGGAGAAGGAGGTGCCCTTCGAGCAGGCCGCGATGGGCGTCACCGGGCTGGAGACGGCTTTTGCCTCCCTGCATACCGATCTCGTCCTTCCCGGAGTGGTCGAGCTCGGACTTCTCGTCGAACGGCTGGGGGGCGGCGCGGAGCCCTTCGCTCTGCCGCGGCCCACTCTGGCCCCGGGCAGCGAGGCCAACGTAGCGCTCTGCGACCTCGATGCCGAGTGGATCGTCGGCGAGGACGGCTACGAGAGCCGGTCCTCCAACTCCTGGTGCGCGGGGCGGGCCCTGAAGGGCCGGGTCCTGATGACGGTCGCCGCGGGGCAGGTCGCCTACCGGCTGCGGTCGTTTTCCCTTGGGGTCGCGGCGTGACGAGTGGATCGTCGATGAGCTCGGCCTACGTTCTGCTCGAGGACGGCGCGCGCTTCGATGGCGAGCTCTGCGGCCATCCCGAGGCGATCACCGGCGAGGTCGTCTTCAACACCGCGATGACCGGCTACCAGGAGTCCGTCACCGACCCCTCTTACGCGGGGCAGATCATCGTCTTCACCTATCCGCTGATCGGCAATTACGGCGTCTCAGCGGCGGCGATGGAGTCCGACCGGATCCACGCTCGCGGCGCGATCATGCGCGACGCCAAGAACCGCGAGGACGTTGCCACGGCCGAGGGTGGCTGGCTCGACTGGCTCGCCGATTGTGGGGTGCCGGGAATCAGCGGCGTCGACACCAGGGCGCTGGTCCGGCATATCCGCGACAGCGGGGCGATGCGGGGCGGCATCTTCCCCGCCGAGGTGGCCGAGTCGGAGGCCCGGGAGCGGGTTGCGGCAGAGCCCTCGATGGACGGCGCCGACCTCGCCCGTGAGGTCACCCCGGCCGAGCCGGTCCGCTTCGAGGGTGATGGGCCCCACGTGGTCGGCATCGATACCGGGATCAAGATGAACATCGTCCGCCAGCTGCGCGAGCGGGGCTGCCGCGTCACCCTGCTGCCCTGCACGAGCTCGGCGGTCGAGGTCCTCGCCGAGGGCCCGGACCTCGTCTTCCTCGCCAACGGCCCCGGCGACCCGGCGGCGCTCGACTACATCGTCGGCACCGTGCGCGAGCTGGTCGGCCAGCGCCCCCTCTTTGGGATCTGCCTCGGCCACCAGCTGCTCTGCCGCGCCGTCGGCCTGCAGACCTTCAAGCTCCCCTTCGGGCACCGGGGCACCAACCACCCGGTCAAGGAGCTGGCGAGCGGCAGGATCGACATCACCTCGCAGAACCACGGCTTCGCCGTGCAGGGCCCCGGTGGAGAGCCGCGGATCGAGGGTGAGGAGCCGGTGCGCTGGGAGACAGACTTCGGCGCGGCTGAGCTCACCCACCTCAATCTCTACGACCGCACGGTCGAGGGGCTGGCGCTGAAGGATGTTTCCGCGGCCACGGTCCAGTACCACCCGGAGGCCGGGCCGGGCCCTCACGACGCCCGCCACCTCTTCGACGCCTTCCTGGAGCTCGCCAATGCCTAGGCGCGATGACATCGAGAAGATCCTGCTGATCGGCTCCGGGCCGATCGTCATCGGGCAGGCGGCCGAGTTCGACTATTCCGGCGTACAGGCCTGCAAGGTACTGCTCGAGGAGGGCTATGAAGTCGTCCTCGTCAACTCCAACCCGGCGACGATCATGACCGACCCCGAGTTTGCGACGGCGACCTATGTCGAGCCCCTGCTGCCGGGCCCGGTGGCGAGGATCATCGAGAAGGAGCGCCCCGACGCGCTGCTGCCGACCCTGGGCGGGCAGACGGCGCTGAACGTGGCGATGGCCCTGCACGAGGACGGCACGCTGGAGCGCTTCGGGGTCGAGCTGATCGGCGCCAACGAGACGGCGATCCGGCGGGCAGAGGACCGCGAGGAGTTCCGCCGCACGATGAACGACGCCGGGCTGCGGATCCCCTGGTCGATGACGGTGGAGAGCCTGGCCGAGGTCGATGCCGCGCTCGCCGCGGGCAGCATCACGCTGCCGGCGATCGTCCGCCCGGCCTACACGCTGGGTGGGCAGGGCGGCGGCGTGGGGGAGACCGAGACGGAGCTGCGCCAAGTTGTCTCCGAGGGTCTCGCCGCAAGCCCGATCAACCAGGTTCTAGTCGAGGAGTCGGTGCTCGGGTGGGGTGAGTTCGAGCTCGAGGTGATGCGCGACCGCAACGACAACGTGGTCATCATCTGCTCGATCGAGAACGTCGACCCGATGGGCGTCCATACCGGTGACTCGGTCACCGTGGCGCCTGCCCAGACGCTGACCGACGCCCTCTACCAGGAGCTGCGAGACCAGGCGATCCGGGTGATCCGCGCGGTTGGCGTCGAGACGGGTGGCTCCAACGTTCAGTTTGGGGTCAACCCGGAGGACGGGGAGATCGTCGTGATCGAGATGAACCCGCGCGTTTCGCGTTCCTCGGCGCTGGCGTCGAAGGCGACCGGCTTCCCGATCGCCAAGATGGCGGCGAAACTGGCTGTCGGCTACGCGCTGGAGGAGATTCCCAACGACATCACCCGCGCCACTCCGGCCTCCTTCGAGCCGACGATCGACTACGTGGTGACGAAGATCCCGCGCTTTGCCTTCGAGAAGTTCCCCGGCGCCGAGGGGCGCCTATCGACCCACATGCAGAGCGTCGGCGAGGTGATGGCGATCGGCCGCACCTTCCGCGAGTCCTTCTCCAAGGCGCTGCGCTCGCGCGAGCTCGACGCCGAGCCGGACTTTCCCAGCGGGGACGACGAGTTGCTGAAGGCATTGCAGCGCCCCTGCTCGGAGCGCTTTGACCTGATTCTGGATGCCTTCCGACGCGGAATCGGCGTCGAGGCGGTCCATGAGCAGTGCCTCGTCGACCGCTGGTTCCTGCATGAGCTGCAGGCCCTCGTCGAGGAGGGCGACGGAACCGAGGGGCTCGTCCGCACCTATAAGTCGGTCGATACCTGCGCCGCCGAGTTCGAGGCGGCAACGCCCTATTACTACTCGGCTCACGAGCGCCCGGGACGCGACGGCGGCGCGTCTGAGGTGCGGCGCGGAGAGCGCGATTCGGTCGTCATCCTCGGCGCCGGGCCAAACCGCATCGGGCAGGGGATCGAGTTCGACTACTGCTGCGTCCACGCCGCGATGACCGCGCGGGAGCTGGGTCGCGACGCGGTGATGATCAACTGCAATCCGGAGACGGTCTCCACCGATTACGACACGTCCGACCGCCTCTACTTCGAGCCGCTGACGACGGAGGACGTGCTGGCGGTGTGCGAACAGGAGCGCCCCGAGGGGGTGATCGTGCAGTTCGGCGGCCAGACGCCGTTGAAGCTGGCTCGCGCTCTCGAGGAGGCGGGCGTGCCCCTGCTCGGCACCCCCGTCGACGCGATCGACCTGGCTGAGGACAGAGGCCGCTTCGGTGCTTTGCTGCGCCGCCTCGGCGTCAAGCACCCTCCGTACGGGACGGCGCTCTCCGCCGACGAGGCGACGACTATCGCCGAAGAGGTCGGCTTCCCGCTGCTGGTGCGGCCGTCCTACGTGCTCGGCGGCCGCGCGATGGAGATCTGCTACTCGACGGAGGACCTGATGGCCTACCTGGCGGCCAACGTCAAGGCCGACCAGGAGCACCCGTTGCTGCTCGACCGCTTCCTCGAGAACGCGATCGAGGTCGATGTCGACGCCCTCGGGGATGGCGAGGACGTCCACGTGGCGGGGATCATGCAGCACGTCGAGGAGGCCGGCGTCCACTCCGGCGATTCCGCCTGCGTCCTGCCGCCGATAAGCCTCGGCGAGGAGATGCTGGACGAGATCCGGGCGACGTCGAAGCAAATCGCGCTCGAGCTCGGGGTGATCGGGCTGATCAACATCCAGTACGCGATCGCGGGCGGCGATCTGCATGTGATCGAGGCCAATCCCCGGGCCTCCCGGACTGTGCCCTTCGTCTCCAAGGCGACAGGGGCGCCGCTGGCGAAGCTGGCCGCGCGGCTGATGCTCGGCGAGCGCCTTGCCGACCAGGAGCTGCCGCCGCAGCCCCTGACCCATGTCAGCGTCAAGGAGGCGGTGCTGCCCTTCGCCCGCTTCGCCGGTGCCGACTCGGTCCTGGGGCCGGAGATGAAGAGCACCGGCGAGGTGATGGGGATCGCCGCCGACTTCCCGACCGCCTTCGGCAAGGCTCAGGAAGCGGCCGGGGTGACCTTGCCGTCGGAGGGCTCGGTGTTCATCACCGTCACCGACACCGACAAGCCGGCCGCGACCCAGCTTGCCGCGCGTTTCCATGACCTTGGCTTCGAGGTGATCGCGACCGATGGCACGGCGCAGGCCATTTCCGCGATGGGGGTGCCGGTGACGCGAATCAACAAGCTCGTCGACGGGTCGCCCCATGTGGTCGATCTGATTCGGGATCGCCGCTGCGACCTGGTCATCAATACGCCGACCGGCTCCGGCGCCCGGGCCGACGGCTACGAGATCCGCACCGCGGCCGTGCGCCACGAAATCCCCTGCGTGACGACGATGACCGGCGCCTCCGCGGCGGTGCGGGCGATCACGGCGAGGCGGCAGCAGGAGGCCGAGGTGCGCAGCCTGCAGGAGATCCACGGCATGGTCGCCACCTCCTCTGCCTCCGCGGATGCCTGAAGAATCGAATTTCGGCCAGCGTCAGCGCCCGCGTCCGGCGGTGACGCAAGCCGGGGTGGACCTACCGGCCCCTCCTTGGGGGAGGCGGCGCTGCGAGGTGGTGGCCAACCGTGCCTCGGGCGGCTACAAGCTCTTCTCCCTGCGCGACGCCGAGGGCCCAGGGCCGCTGCCCGGCCAGTTCTACATGCTCGCCAGCGAGCGCCACTGGGAGGAGCGGGGGCAGCGGCCGTTCCTGCCGCGGGCGCTATCGGTGGCCGATGTGGCGCCGGAAGCGGACGGCCTGCGGCTCGACTTCCTGATCGAGGGGATCGGCCCCGGCACCGATCGCCTCTGCGAGCTTGTGCCCGGGGAGCGGGTCTGGGTCAACGGCCCCCTCGGCAACGCCTTCTCGGCGCCCGCTGAGCTCTCGCCCGGCGCCGCGGGGGCGATCCTGGTCGGCGGCGGCATCGGCATCGCGCCGCTGGCTTTGCTGCGGCGGCGCTTTGCCGATCGCAACGTCCCCACCCGCGTCCTGCTGGGCTTCCGCGACCAGGCCCATTCGGGCGGCCTCGACGACCTCTTCTCCTGCTGCGAGGTGCGCCTGGCCAGCGAGGACGGCCACGCCGGCCACCAGGGCTACGTAACCGACCTCCTCGCCACCATGCTCGGCGGCAGCGACGCCTCCAGCGCCGCCGTCTACGCCTGCGGCCCACCCCCGATGCTCGACGCCGTCGCAGCTTTATGCGGCGACCACGACGTCCCCTGCGAGCTCGCCATGGAGGCCCCAATGGCCTGCGGCTACGGCGCCTGCTTCGGCTGCGCCATCCACCAACCCGACGGAACCTACATGCGCCTATGCGTCGACGGCCCCGTAATCCGCCCCGGCTCCGCACCCGAGGTCGCCAACGCCTCGCCCGCGGGCGGCGTCGAGCTGGGGTCGACTCCGCAGCCCGGAGGCTGCGGAGGGCAAGACCATGACCCGACGAGCGCACCGACCCTCCGCCCGGAGCAGCGCGCAGGGCAAGGAGGGGGCCCCAGCTCGACGACAGGACCCGCGGCCGGGCGCCCCGTCGATTTCTGTGGTCTCAAGCTCAGAAACCGGGTGATCAATGCATCGGGGACATTCGATGCCATAGCCGCCAGGCGGGTCTACGGCGATGCGGTGCTGGAGGAGTTCCCGTTCGCGGCCTACGTCTCGAAGACGATCACTCCCGAGCCGCGGGTGGGCAACGAGCCACAGCGGATTTGGGAGACGCCGGCGGGAATGATCAACTCGATCGGCCTGCCGAACAAGGGGCTGGACGGTTTCCTCGAGCACGATCTGCCCAGGCTGGCGGAACTGCCGGTTCCCCTGATCGTCTCTGTGATGGCCACGAGCCGCGAGGAGTTCGTCCATCTGGTCGAGCGGGTCGCCGAGCGGGAGGAGGTGGCGGCGATCGAGCTCAACGTCTCCTGTCCCAACGTCCATTCGGGCCTGATCGTCGGCGAGCAGCCCGATGAGACGGAGGCGCTACTGGACGCGCTGCGGCCGCTGAGCGAAAAGCCGCTGATCGTCAAGCTGACCCCCAACGTCGCCGACCCCGCCTCCGTGGCCGCCGCGGCGGAGCGTGGGGGGGCGGACTCGGTCTCGCTGATCAACACCCTGAAGGCGGCGGCGATCGACACGGCCAGCGGGCGGCCGGGGATCGCGGCCGGCCATGGCGGCCTATCGGGCCCCGCTGTGCGGCCGGTTGCGATCGCTCAGCTGCGCGCTGTCGCCGCTGCGGTCGAACTGCCGATCGTCGGTATGGGAGGGGTCACCTGCGGTGCGGACGGGCGCGAAATGATCGCCGCGGGAGCGGCTCTGGTTGCGGTTGGCACGGAGAGCTTTCGCGATCCAAGGGCCGGCCTTCGCGTTGCAGAGGGGCTGGAAAAGGAGCATGAGCGCCGCCGCGAACCGGCCGACGGCCTCAACCTCGAGTCGAGGTCGAGGTGAATTTGGGCCGAAATGGGCCCGATCCCCTTGCACGCCCCCGACCCGCGGCTATACTCGCCGCCCAGATGGCCGCCCCAGTCAAGACCTCCGCCTCCGCCCCAGAGAGGTCTCTGGACCAGAGGATGGATGCACTGCGGCGAGCCAATGACATCCGTACCGCTCGGGCCAAGCTGAAGAAGGACCTCAAAGCCGGCAAGGCCAGCATCAACGCCCTGCTGCTCGACCCCCCCGAGTACGTGATGACCGCCAAGGTCTTCGACATGCTGCTGGCGGTTCCCAAGTACGGCCGGGTGAAGACAAACCGCATCCTCAACCAGTGCCGCATCTCCTCCTCCAAGACCATCGGCGGTCTTTCGGAGAGGCAGCGCGCGGAGCTGGTAAGCCAGCTGCGCCGATAGCCGACCGCCTAGCCGGTCAGTATCCGGTGCAATGGCCAAAGTCTTTGTGATCACGGGTCCCAGCGGGGTGGGCAAGGGAACCCTGATCGCCGAGCTGCTGCGGCGCGTCCCCGATCTCGAGCTCTCCGTTTCGGCGACCACGCGCGACCCGCGCGAGGGGGAGATCGACGGCCGCGACTACCACTTCCTCTCCCGCGAGGAATTCGACCGCCGCATCGAGAGCGGCGACTTCCTCGAGTTCGCCACCTACAGCGACAATCGCTACGGGACCCTGCGCTCGGAGGTGCAGCGGCGGCTTGCCGCCGGCCGCTCGGTGGTGCTCGAGATCGAGGTGCAGGGCGCGCGCCAGGTCCGGGCGGCGATGCGCGAGTCGGTGCAGGTCTTTATCGCTCCGCCGGAGCCGCGCCTGCTGCGCCAGCGCCTCGAAGGGAGGGGGACGGACTCCCCCGAGGCGATCGACATGCGGCTCGAGGTCGCCAAGCAGGAGCTGGCGGCCCAGGACGAGTTCGCCCATCTCGTCGTCAACGACGATCTGCAGCGCGCGGCGGGCGAGCTGGAGGCAATCGTGCGCACCGAACTCGGTCTGCCACTACACTCCGGGGACGAATGATCAAACCACGCGTTGACAAACTTCTCGACCACGCCGACTCCCACTACGCCGCCGTCGTCGTCGCGGCCAAGCGGGCACGGCAGATAAACAGCTACTTCCACTCGCTCGGCGAGGGCAGCTTTGCCGATTACCCGCCGCCGATGGTTGAGACGCCCGCCGACAGGAATTACCTCTCGATGGCTCTCGACGAGCTTGCCCAGGGCAAGCTCAAATACGAGTACCGCGCCTAAGCGCGCCGGCGCTCCAGGCGCGAACCCAAGGAGGAACCGATGGCCAGAATCCTGCTCGGCGTAAGCGGCGGGATCGCCGCCTACAAGTCGTTGGAGCTGGCCCGTCTTGCGACCGTCGCCGGCCATGGCGTGCGGGTGCTGATGAGCGAGGCCGCAACGCGCTTCGTCGGCGCCGCCTCCTTTGAGGGAATCGTCGGCGCCCCGGTGCTCATTTCCGAGTTCGAGCGCGACCCGCTGCGCGGCGCCTTTCCGGGCGACCCCCTGCCCGAGCACGACCCGATCGGCCACCTCGAGGTCGCCGCCAACTGCGACGCCTACCTGATCGCCCCCGCCTCGGCCAACACGATCGCCAAGCTGGCCGCCGGCATGGCGGACTCGATGCTGACCACCTCGTTCCTCGCCTGTACGGCGCCGCGCCTCCTCGCACCGGCGATGAACGACCGCATGTATGGGGACGCGGCGACGCAGGCGAACCTGGCCACCCTGCGCGAGCGCGGCGTGACGGTGATCGAGCCAGGGGAGGGCAGGCTCGCCTCCCGCGGCGAGTTCGGCCGCGGCAGGCTCCCCGATCCGGAGCAGCTGCTGGCCCGGCTGGAAGCTGCGCTGCCCGCCGGCGAGCGGCCCTGGGACGGCCTTCGCGTGCTGGTCACCGCCGGCGGCACGCGGGAGACGATCGATCCCGTGCGCTTCATCGGCAACCGATCGAGCGGCCGCATGGGCCTTGCCCTCGCGGGCGCGGCCGCCCGCAGAGGGGCGGAGGCGACGGTGATCGCCGCCAACGTCGCCCTGCCCGAGCCGCCCGGCGTTCGCCGCATCGACGTCGAGACGGTCGAGGAGATGGCGAAGGCCGCAACGGCCGAGTTTCCCTCCACGCATGTCCTGTTGATGGCCGCCGCACCGGCCGATTTCCGCGTCAGCGACGTCGCTGACGGCAAGCTGAGCCGGCAGGGGGATGGCCTCGACCTGCACCTGGAGCCGACCGAGGACATCCTCGCCGGCCTGGCGGCTACGCGGGTCGCGGAGCAGACGATCGTCGGCTTTGCGGCCGAGTACGGCGATGGCGGCGTGGAGCGGGCGCGGAGCAAGCTTGCCCGCAAGGGCGTCGACCTGATCGTCCTCAACGACGTTTCCGATCCCACCATCGGCTTTGACAGCGCACAAAACGCGGTCACCCTGATCGAGGCGGAGGCCGAGACGGCGGTTGCGGCCGCTCCCAAGGAGGCCATCGCCGAGGCGATCCTCGAGAAGGTCGATGCATTGCGGGGCAAAACCGCCTCGCCGGGCCCCCGGCCGCAGGCGCGGGGCGGGCTATACTGAGCCCAAGCTTTTCCACGTATCCCGGTGTCGAAAGTGGGCCTGGCCCACTTTTTTTCGGCCCAGAATCGATTTACCAGGCATGAGACAGTCCCAGGACGACATCCAGAAGCGCCTATCGGAGCTCGATCGAGAGATCGAGCTGGTCGCGCTGGAGCAGCCGGGAAACGAAGCCCTACGGCTCTACATCGACCACCCCGGCGGCGTCGACCTCGCCCTTTGTGAACGCGTCAGCAAGCATTTGAACGACCTGCGGGTGGAGTACTCACTGGAGGTTTCATCCCCGGGCCCCAAGCATCGCCGCCCCAGTCCACCCACCGAAGTGCAGGAGCAGTCATGAGCAAGGAGATCGTCGACGCAGTCAGGGCGCTTGAGCAGGAGAAGGGAATTTCTGCCGACAAGCTGATGGACGCGCTTGAGGACGCCCTCCTCTCGGCTTACAAAAAAACCCCGGGGGCGGCTAAATACGCCCGTGTCGACCTCGACCACGAGACCGGCGACTTCCGCGTCTTCGAACTGATCCTGCCCCCCGAGCTGGAGGAGAAGCTGCTGGCCGAAGCAGCCGAGGCCCAGGAGGAGGAGCGCGAGGTCGACCCCGAGACCGGGGAACTGCGCGAGCTCGAGGAGCCCGAGCTCGACCCGGCGATGATCGCTCCCTACGAGGACCAGATCACGACCCGCGACGTGACGCCGGAAGACTTCGGCCGCATCGCCGCCCAGACGGCCAAGCAGGTGATCCTGCAGCGGATTCGCGAGGCCGAACGGATGATGATGTTCGAGGAGTACCAGGATCGCGTCGGCGAGCTGATCACCGGGATCATCCAGCAGTCCGACAAGCGCTACACGCTGGTCCAGCTGCGGGAGCGGGTCGAGGCGCTGCTGCCGAAGTCCGAGCAGGTCTACAACGAGCGCTACGACCACGGGATGCGGGTCAAGGCCGTGATCACCGACGTCTCCGATTCGACCAAAGGGCCGGCCATCGTCGTCTCAAGGCGCAGCCCGGAGCTGATCAAGAGCCTCTTCGAACTGGAGGTTCCCGAGATCGCCGACAACCTGGTCGAGATCGTCGGCGTGGCTCGTGAGCCCGGCTACCGCTCCAAGATCGCCGTCATCTCCCACGCCGACGGCGTGGATCCCGTCGGCGCCTGCGTGGGCCCGCGCGGCTCCCGGGTGCGAATGGTCGTCTCGGAGTTGCGGGGCGAGAAGATCGACATCATCCCCCACAACGACGAGCCCGCCCGCTTCGTCGCCAAAGCCCTGTCCCCGGCGCGGGTGCGCGAGGTGATCGTCGACGATTCCGAGCGCCAGGCGACCGTGATCGTCCCCGACGACCAGCTCTCCCTCGCGATCGGCCGCGACGGCCAGAACGCCCGCCTCGCCGCCCGCCTCACCGGCTGGCGAGTCGACATCAAGTCAGAGACCGAGTTCGCGCAGGACGACGAGCAGATCGAGTACGAGGGCGAGGAGCAGGCCGACGGACGCTGCATGGCGGTGCTCTCCAACGGGCGCCGCTGCCCGAACGCCGCCGTCGCCGAGTCCACCTATTGCGGGCTACCGCAGCATCAAGCCCTGAGTCGCTTCGAAACCAGCCAGATCGCAGTCCTCAGCCCGCTTTCGGAGGCCGAGGTGGCGATCCTCGCCGATCCCGATGCCGATGACGGCCAGGTGAGGGAGATCGTCGAGCGGGCGGAAGCCGTGTTCGAGGAGCCGGTCGAGGAGCCTGAGGACGACACCGTCGCTGAAGTCGATGCCGAGGAAGCCGACGCGGACGCCGCGCCCACGGGTCCTGTCGTGGAGTCGGAGCCCTCGTCCTCGCAGGCTGCGGGCGAGGACCCCGACTCCACGCCACCCGTGGATGAGGCGTCGCCGGCAGAGCAGCCTCAGGACGACGGGGCGTCGCAGGTGGAGCAGCCTCAGGACGAGGCGTCGGAGGCGGATGCTGAGCAGGACGAGGTCTCTGGCGGCCAGACTCCTCAGGATGAGGCGCCTGCTGAGGATGAGACTGGTGAGGACGAGGTTGTTGAGCCGGTTGCCGAGGAGGCAGAGCAAGCGTAGTGGCAAAAAAGCGCGTCCATGAGATCGCCAAAGCGCAGGGGCTGAGCAGCAAAGAGCTGCTCGCCGCGCTGAAGGCCGCTGGGATCGAGGCCAAAGCGGCCGCATCCAGCGTCGATGAGTCGGAGGCGTTGAAAGCGCTTTCGGGCACAAAAAGCGGTGGCGCCACGGCAACGGCGACCAAACCCAAGGCTGAGGCCAAAACGGCGGCGAAACAGGCGCCGGCAGCGCCCAAAGCAGCCGCCAAATCCGGCGATGGCGCGAAACGCCCCGTCCGCCCGGCCGAGAAAGCGACCAGCTCCAGCGGGACCAAAAAACGTCGTGTCGTGATCGATTCTCAGGCTGCCCGCCGCGATCAGATGGGCGGCCCGCCGCCGCAGCGGCCGCCGCGTCGCCGAGGCGGCCGCCGCCGCCGGCCCCTGCTCGAGGAGCCGCCGCTCAGAACCGAGGCCCCGGCCGAGCCGGAGGCCACAAAGGTCCAGTCGGGAGCGACGGTGCGCGAGGTGGCCGAGCTGCTCGGCCTCGGCAGCGCCGAGGTGATCAAGAAGCTGATGATGATGGGCGAGATGGCGACGCTCACCCAGACTCTTACCGACGATTCGATCAGGGCGATCGCCGAGGAGTACGACCGCAAGATCGAGATCGTCACCGCTGCCGAGGAGGAACCCGAGGCACCGGAGTTCGAGGACACCGAGGAGAGCCTGGCCGACCGCCCGCCGGTGGTCACGATCATGGGCCACGTCGACCACGGCAAGACCTCGCTGCTCGATGCGATCCGCGAGACCGAGGTGGCCGCCGGCGAGGCGGGCGGCATCACCCAGCACATCGGCGCCTACCAGGTGCACCACAGCGACAGGACGATCACCTTCCTCGACACCCCCGGGCACGCCGCCTTCACCGCGATGCGCGCCCGCGGCGCCAAGGTCACCGACATCGCGGTCGTCGTCGTCGCCGCCGACGATGGAGTGATGCCGCAGACCAAAGAGGCGATCGACCACGCCCGCGCCGCCGACGTCCCGATCCTGATTGCGGTCAACAAGATCGACAAGGAGGGCGCCCAGCCCGACCGGGTTCGCACCGAGCTCGCCTCCGACGGCCTCAACCCCGAGGAGTGGGGAGGAGACACGGTCTACTGCGACGTCTCGGCCAAGACCCACGATGGGCTCGGCAACCTGCTCGACATGATCCTTCTCGTCAGCGAGCTCGAGGAGCTGGGAGCCAATCCAGACGCGCCCGCCTCGGGCACCGTGATCGAGTCCCAGCTCGACCCCGGCCGCGGGCCGGTGGTCAGCATCCTCGTCCAGCGCGGCACGCTCAAGGTCGGCGACGCACTGGTCGCCGGGCCGCAATGGGGGCGGGTGCGCGCGATGCATGATTTCACCGGCGATCGGGTTGAGGACGCGAGCCCGGGGACGCCGGTCGAGGTGCTGGGCTTCGACGGGGTCTGCGAGGCCGGCGAGTTCGTGCAGGCGGTGGAGAACGACCGCCGCGCCCGCCAGCTTGCCCAGGAGCGCGCCAACCGCCTCAAGACTGAGGCCCTGGCGCGCCGCCAGGCCCGCAAGATCAGCCTCGACGAGGTCTTCTCGAAGGTGCAGGAGGGTGAGATCAAGGAGCTCAACATCGTGCTCAAGGCCGATGTCGCGGGCTCGTTGGAGGCTCTCCAGGACGAGCTTGCCAAAGTGCCGCAGGAGCGGGTGGGGATGGACATCATCCATTCGCAGACCGGCGGCATCAACGAGTCCGACGTGATGCTGGCAGCGGCCTCCGAAGCGATCATCATCGGCTTCAACGTGCGCCCCCTCGCCGATGCTCGCCGCGCCGCGGAGAGCGAGGGCGTCGACATCCGCACCTACTCGGTCATCTACAAAGTCACCGAGGACCTCCGCAACGCGATGGAGGGCATGCTGGAGGCGCTCGAGGTCGAGGAGACGCTGGGCGAGGCCGAGATCAAACAGACCTTCAAGGCCTCCAAAGTCGGCCGCATCGCCGGCTGCATCGTCACCGACGGCAAGGCCATCCGGGATGCAAGCGTGCGCCTGATCCGCGAGGGCACCGTGATCTGGACCGGCAAACTCGGCTCTCTGCGGCGCTTCAAAGACAACGTCCAAGAGGTCGACGAAGGGCAGGAGTGCGGCGTCGTGCTCGATGGCTATGCGGATGTCAAGGAGGGCGACGTGCTCGAGTTCTTCAAAACCAAACAGGTCGAGCAGACGCTGGAGTAATGGCCGCCCCCCGTATGCGCCGCATCAACGAGATGCTTCGCGAGGTGATCGGCGCGGCCATTACGACGGAATTGAGCGACCCCCGCATCGGCTTCGTCACTGTGACATCGGTAGAAACCAGCCCAGATCTGCGCACCGCGCGCGTCTACGTCAGCGTCCTCGGCAGCGAGGAGGAGCAGGCGGCCACGCTCGAGGGCCTGCGTTCCTCGCACGGCGTCATCCAGACCAAGATCGCCGCTGAGACGCGAATGAAGCGAACCCCGACGCTCTCCTTTCACTACGACTCCACGATTGAGCAGGGGATCCGGATCTCGCGTCTGCTCGACGACGGGGCGAACGAGATGAGGGGGAGCGATGAGTGCTGAGGCGACCGGACCGCCGCCTGCGAGTGCGGCCGCCGGTGTTGCGGGTACCGAGATCGAGCAGATCGCGGCAGAGCTGCGCTCCCGCGACCGTTTTCTGCTCACCGCCCACGAGGGGCCCGACGGCGACGCCCTCGGATCGCTGCTCGGCATGCACCATCTGCTCGGCCAGCTGGGCAAGGACTCGGTGATGTTCATGGCGGCGAAGGAGTTTCCGCTGCCGATCGAGTACCGCTTCTTACCCCTGGAAGAGGTCTTCCACGAGCCTCCTGCCGACATGGCGGACCGCACCGTCGTCTTCCTCGACTGCGGCAACATCGACCGCATGCCGGTCGACTTCCTGACCGCGGGAGGCAACTTCGTCATCAACGTCGATCACCACCACGACAACACCCGCTTCGGGGACGTCAATCTGGTCGACGTCGCGGCCTCCTCGACGGCGGAGATCGTCTACGACCTCGCCGAGCTGCTGGGCGTGAAGATCAGCGCTGAGATGGCGTCCGCGCTCTACGTCGGCCTCGTTACCGACACCGGCAAGTTCATGTATGAGAACACCAACTCCCGCACCCACCGGATCGCCGCCGACATGATCGACGCCGGGGTCGAGGTCGACGCCACCTACCGACGCCTCTACGAGCACGTGCCGCTCGAGAAGCTGCGCCTGGTCTCCCGCGCCCTCGAGGGCATCGAGCGCCACTGCGGGGACCGGCTCGTCCTCACCTACCTCGGCGCCGCCGATTACGAGGCAAGCGGCGCCGGTGAGGAGATGACCGAGGGCATCATCGACCACCTGCGTTCGGTCGAGGGGGCCAAGGTGGCGGCGCTGATCCGCGACCAGGGCAGCCGCGGCCGCGCCGCGCGCAAGGTCAGCCTGCGCTCAAGCGAGGGCGACGTCGACGTCTCCACGATCGCCCGCAAGCACGGTGGCGGCGGGCATAAACGCGCCGCCGGCTTCTCAACCGACCTCGAGTTCGATCAGCTGATCCCCTTCCTCTGCGAAGAGGTAGACGCTCAGCTTGACTAGATGACCGACCCTCTGGCCGCTGGGGCCGACGGTGCGGTCCTGCTCTGCGACAAGCCCGCCGGGATAACCTCGCACGCAATGGTGGCGCGGTTACGACGCGAGCGAGGGTGCAAGGCCGGCCACGCGGGCACCCTGGATCCCTTTGCCACCGGGCTGCTGCTGGTGCTGCTGGGCAAGGCGCCCCGCATTCAGCGCTTCCTGACGGGATTGCCGAAGACCTACCTGGCCACCGCGCGCCTCGGCTGGCGCTCGAGCACCGGCGACCCTGACGGCGAGCTGACGGAGACCGGCCTGCTGCCGCGGTCCCTCGAGCTGCCGACGGGGAAGGTGCGCCAGCGGGTGCCGATGACATCGGCCGTCCGCGTCGGCGGCGAACGGCTCTACCGCTTGGCGCACCGGGGAGAAACCGTCCCAACGCCCGAACGGGAGGTCGACGTCTACCGTGCCGAGCTGCAGGCGCACGACGCCCTCTCGGCCACCTACGAGATCGAATGCTCCACCGGGACCTACGTCCGCACGCTGATCGAGACGCTGGGGGATGCCTACTGCTCGCGGCTGCGGCGCACCGCGATCGGCCCCTTCAGGATCGAGGATGCCGGAGACGAGGTCAGCCTGGAGCAGGTCGGCAGGCTGATTCCCGCCGTAGCCGAGGCGCTGCGGTGAGCATCGAGGTAACACGGCTTCCCGACGCCCAGCAGCGGGCTCGGCACGTCGCGATCGGCACCTTCGACGGCGTTCACAGAGGCCATCAGGCGGTGATCGATGACGCCGACACCGTGCTCACGTTCGAGCCGCACCCGCTCGAGGTCCTGCATCCGCCGGCGCTGCCGAAGCTGATCATGCCCTTCTCCGTCAAGCGCGACGTGATCGAGGGACTGGGGGTGAAGGAGCTTGTGGTGATCCCGTTCGACCGTGAGTTTGCCGCCCTCAGCGCCGAGGGCTTCATCGAGGAGGTGCTGGTCGAGCGCCTTGGCGCCCGGCGGGTCTCCGTCGGCGAGAACTTCCGCTTTGGCGCCAAGGCGCAGGGTGACCCGGCGATGCTCGCCGCCCATCCCGAGTTCGAGACCAGGGTGGTGCCGCTGGTGGAGGTGGATGGGGAGACCGTCTCCTCGACCAGGATCCGGGCCCTGGTCGCCGCCGGAGACATGGACGGCGCCCGCCGCTGCCTCGGCGCACCCTTCATGGTCGAGGGGACCGTGGTGCAGGGCGACCAGCGAGGGCGGGAGCTCGGTTTCCCGACCGCCAACATCGTCCCCGACGACCGCCTCGTGATTCCCGGCCACGGCGTCTACGCCGCCTTTGCCAGCGGTGTGCCGGCCGCGGTCAACGTGGGGGTGCGCCCAACGTTCGAGACCGGTCGCGGGGTACTGATCGAGACCTACCTGATCGATCGGGAGGAAGACCTCTATGGCAGCACTCTGCGGGTCGCTTTCGTCCAGCGGCTGCGGGGAGAGAAGCGCTTCCCCGGCGTCGAGGAGCTGATCGCCCAGATGCGAATCGACGTCGAGGATGCGAAGCGGGTCTGTGCTAGCTTCCAACGGCCGTGAGCCCCCTGGGAAGCGGCGCCTTTCCACGATGAGCTTGACCAAAGAAAAGAAGACCGAGCTGATCGGCAAGTACGGTCGCGCCGAGGGCGACACCGGCTCTGCCGAGGTGCAGGTCGCATTGATGACCGAGCGCATCAACGAACTGACCGGTCATCTGCGCACCCACGCCAAAGACCATCACTCGCGCCGTGGACTGCTGATGCTGGTCGGCAAGCGCCGCCGCATGTTGCGCTATCTGGAGCGCAACGACCTTGAGCGCTACCGCGCTCTGGTCGCCGAGCTCGGCCTGAGGCGATGATTGGGGCCGGCGAGCCGGCTCCCGACTTTACGCTTCGAGACCAGGACGGCGAGAAGGTCTCTCTGCTCGACTACCGGGGCCGCAGGCTGCTGCTGGTCTTCTACCCGCTGGACTTCAGCCCCACCTGCACCGATCAGCTCTCGATCTATCAGGAGGTCAAGGCCGAGATCGACGCTCAGGGCGTCGAGATGGTCGGCATCAGCGTTGACCATGTCTTTGCCCACCGCGCCTTCCGCGAGAAGCTGGGAATCGAGATCACGCTGCTTGCGGATTTCGAGCCCAAGGGGGAGGTCACTCGCGCCTACGGCGCCTACATCGAGCGGGTCGGGCACGGCAACCGCTCGCTCGTGCTGGTCGACGCGCAGGGGGCGGTCGAGTGGGTGCACGAGTCGCCGACGCCGCTGGAGGTCCCGGGGGCAAACCTGATCTTCGACGCCATCTCGCGGTGAGCGAGCTGACCAGCGCCGCAGTGCCTCGCCCCGCCGGCGATGACCATGTGCGTGGGGAGGGGGCGCCGCTGATCGTCTACGCCGACCTGGGCTGCCCCCGCTGCGCCTCCGCCTGGGCTGAGATCGTCCAGCGGCCGGCGCGGATCGTCTTTCGCCACTTCCCCGTCGCCAGCAAGCATCCCCGCTCGTTGGCCTTGCATGCGGCCGCCGAGGCGGCCGGCGCCCAGGGGCACTTCTTCGAGATGGTGGATTCCCTCTACGCCGAGCGCGGCAGGGTCGACGATCCGCATCTCTGGCAGCGCGCGGAGCGCTTCGGCCTTGACCTGGAAAGATTCGAGGCCGAGCGCCGCTCAGCGGAGGTGGCGAAGCGGGTGCGGCGGGATTTCGAGTCGGGAATTCGGGCCGGCGTCACCAGCACGCCGGCCACATTCGACTGAGGGCCCATGCCATGCCCAGGAGCGCATGCCGCCTGCCGCGCCTGCCCTGTACTCTCTTTCGCGAAAGAGAACGCGAGTTCTGAAAGCAAATGGCCGCCAACCGGGTGGCCGGAGGTAACAACTAAATGAGCATGTTTGACGTTAGCCGCGTTTCGGTGGATGTCGGCGATAGCCAGATTTCCTTCGAGACCGGCAAGCTCGCCAGGCAGGCAAGCGGCGCCGTGGTCGTGCAGTCCGGCGAAACCATGGTGCTCTGCACCGCCACGATGGGCAACCTGCGCGACGTAGACTTCCTTCCCCTCACCGTCGATATCGAGGAGCGGATGTACGCCGCGGGCAAAATTCCCGGCTCGTTCTTCCGTCGCGAGGGCAAATCCAGCGAGAAGGCGACCCTTACCGCTCGCATGATCGACCGGCCGATCCGGCCGCTGTTCCCGAAGGGCTGGCACTACGAGACCCAGCTCGTCGCCACACCGCTTTCCGTGGACCACGTCCACCCCTACGACATCATGGCGATGAACGGCGCCTCCGCGGCGCTGGCGATCTCGCCGGTGCCGGTTGCCGCCCACGTCGGCGCCGTGAGGGTCGGCAAGCTGGAGGGCGACTTCGTCGTCAATCCTCCCGAGGAGAGCCTCGAGGGGCTGGAAATGGACCTCATCGTCGCCGGTACCGACGAGGCGATCCTGATGGTCGAGGCCGGCGCCGACGGCGTCACCGAGGCGGAGATCCTCGACGCCCTCGATATCGCTCACAGCGAGATCAAGAAGCTCTGCGGGGCGATGCAGGAGCTGGCCGATAAGGCCGGCAAGGAGAAGATCGAGGTCGAGGCCCCGAAGATCGATGAGGCCCTCGTCGAGGAGATCCGCGCTTCCCACGGCCAGGCCCTGGTCGATGCGATCGCCACCGACGGCAAGCTCGAGCGCTACGAGGCGATCGACGTCGTCAAGGACGAGGTGGTCGCCAAGTACGCGCCCGAGAGCGGGAGCGGCGAGGCCGACCCCGCTCGCAAGGCCGAGGTCCGCGCCGCCATCGACCAGATCGAGAAGGAAACGATCCGCAAGGCGATCGCCGTCGACAAGAAGCGCCCCGACGGCCGCGCTCAGGATGAGATCCGGCCGATCGAGTGCGAGGTCGAGATTGCCCCCAGGGTGCATGGCTCGGCGCTCTTCACCCGTGGCGAGACGCAGATCCTCTCCAACGTCGCACTGGGAACGACGCGCATGGACATGCGCCTCGACACGCTGGGCCTGGCGACGACGAAACGGTTCTGGCACCACTACAACTTCCCGCCCTTCTCGGTCGGGGAGGCCGGCTTCATGCGGGGCCCGAAGCGTCGCGACATCGGCCACGGTGCGCTCGCCGAGCGGGCGCTGCTGCCGTCGATTCCCGACGAAGAGGAGTTCCCCTACGTGATCAGGGTGGTCTCCGAGACGCTGGAGTCCAACGGCTCCTCTTCGATGGGGTCGGTCTGCGCCTCCTCGATGGCCCTGCAGGCGGCCGGCGTGCCGGTTGCCGCGCCGGTTGCCGGCGTCGCAATGGGCCTGATCAAGGAGGGTGACGACTACATCGTCCTCACCGACATCGCCGGCGTCGAGGACCACCTCGGCGACATGGACTTCAAGGTCGCCGGCACCGCGGAGGGCATCACCGCGTTGCAGATGGACATCAAGATCACCGGCGTCACCTTCGAAATCCTCGAGGACGCGCTGGCACAGGCCAACAAAGGCCGGCAGTTCATCCTCGGCAAGATGGCCGAGGCGATCGACGGCCCACGGGAGAATCTCTCCCAGCACGCGCCGCGGATCGAGGCGATCAAGATCGACCCCGAGAAGATCGGTGCGGTGATCGGCAAAGGCGGAGAAACCATCCGCGCGCTCTGCGAGGAGTTCGAAGCCGAGATCGATGTCGAAGACGACGGCACGGTTCGCGTCTACGCGCCAACCGGCTCCCTGGTCGAAGCCTGCGTGTCGCGCATCGGCTCGATGACCAAGGAGGCCGAAGTGGGTGACCGCTACAACTCCGCCAAGGTGGTGAAGACCACCACCTTCGGCGCCTTCGTTGAGCTGGTCAAGGGCACCGACGGCCTGCTTCACATCTCCAACGTCAAACCCGGCGAGCGGGTCGACTCGGTGGAGGACGTGCTCAGCGCAGGCGAGGTGATCGACGTCACCGTCGTCGAGGTCGACCGTGAGCGCGGCCGCATCGGCCTGCGCCTCTCAGACGACCCCTCGGTCGCCGGCAAAACCCCAGAGGAACTGTCCTCGGTGGGCACCGGCGACGGTGGCCCCCGGCGCAATGGCGGCGACGGCGAGGGCCGTCGCGGTGGGCGTGACGGCGGACGGCGCGATCGGGAGCGCCGGCGCTAACGCAAGTTGAACCCATCCCAGCTAACTGAGCTGGACTCGGGCGTCCGGGTCGTCACAGAGGTAGTCCCCTCGGTGCGATCCGTGGCGCTCGGGCTCTGGGTACGCACAGGCTCTCGCGATGAGACACCGGCGCAGGCGGGTGTCTCGCACTTCCTCGAGCATCTGTTGTTCAAGGGGACTCCGCGCTTCTCGGCGATCGAGATCTCGGAGCGCTTCGACAGCCTTGGCGCCTCCGTCAACGCGGCAACCGGCAAGGAGACGACCCACCTGCACGCTCGCTTCCTCGACGAGCACACCGACGAGGTCTTCGACCTCCTGGCCGAGATGCTGCTCACGCCGACGTTTCCCGATATCGACTCCGAGCGTGAGGTGGTGCTCGAGGAGATCGCGATGTATGAGGACGAGCCGCAGGATCGGGTCCACGACGTGCTCGCCGACTCGGTCTTCGGCGACCACCCGCTCGGTCGCCGCGTACTCGGCAAAGCGGAGGTGATCGCCTCGATCCCGATCCCGGAGATCGCCGCCTACCATCAGGCCCGCTACACGGGGGCCAACGTCGTCGTCGGCGCGGCCGGCCACCTCGACCATGAGCGCATCGTCGAGCTGTCAGAGCGGCTGGTCTCGCCGGCGCAGAGGCAGAACGGCGGCGTCGCCGCGAGCGCTCCGGCGCAGGAGGCGCGGCTGCGCTTCTACGAGAAGGAGACCGAGCAGTACCACATCTGCTTTGGCGCACCCGGCATCGTCAAGGAGGACGAGCGCCGCTTCGCGCTGGCCGTCCTCGACTCGATCTTCGGCGGCTCGACCTCCTCGCGCCTCTTCCGCGAGGTTCGCGAGAAGCGAGGCCTCGCCTATGCCGTCGGCTCCTACAACGAGCAGTACACGGACTCGGGCCTGGTCGCGACCTACGTCGGCACCCGCGAGGACAACGTCGAGGAGGCCTGCGCGATCATCGGCACCGAGCTCGAGCGGCTGCGCTCCGAGCCGGTTTCGGCGGCCGAGCTCGACCGAGCCAAGGAGAACGTCAAGGGGCGGCTCGTGCTCTCCTCGGAGTCGACGGCGGCGCGGATGACGAGGGTCTCGCGGGCGACGCTCTTCGGGCTGCCGATCGAAAGCCTCGATCAGATGCTCGGCAAAGTGGATGCCGTCGCCGTTGACGACCTCACGCAGCTGGCCGGGGAGCTGTACGGGGCGGAGCGGCTTTCCGCTGCCTGCATCGGGCCCAACGAGGACTGCTTCCGCAAGGCGCTGGCGCCAGTCAGCGAGACCCTGCAAACCGCTTCCGCCAATGCCTGAAGGATCAAATCTGAACAGCGCTTCGCTCTCGCGCCCAGGGGCGGCGGGCTAGTGGCCCGCGTTGCCGTATCCGGGGCCGCCGGGCGGATGGGCCAGGCCGTCTGCGAGGCAGTCGAGGGGGCCGAGGACCTGGAGCTGAGCGGTCGCGCCGACCCCTCGCTGGGCGTCGCCCTCGCGGACGTGCTCGCGGACGCCGACGTCGTCGTCGATTTCAGCACTCCCGACACCGCCCTGGAAAACGTCCGGGCCTGCCTGGGAGCCGGCGTTCATGCCGTCGTCGGCACGACCGGCTTCGATCTGCAGGCATTGCGCGAGGCGGCCGAGGAAATCGATGCCGCCAACTGCTTCGTAGCTCCCAACTTCGCGATCGGCGCCGTGCTGCTGATGGAGGCCGCGCAGCTTGCGGCCCGCCATATGCCGGAGTGCGAGATCATCGAGCTGCACCACGACCGCAAGCTGGACGCTCCCTCGGGCACCGCCACCCGCACGGCCGAGTTGATCAGAGCCGCGGGCGGCAATGTTCACGAACCAATCCACTCCGTGCGCCTCCCGGGCCTGGTAGCCCACCAGGAGGTTGTCTTCGGTGGCGAGGGACAGACTTTGACCATCCGCCATGACTCGATCGACCGCCGCTCCTTCATGCCCGGAGTGCTGCTGGCGGTGCGCAAGGTCGGCGGCCTGCCCGACCGCTTCACGGTGGGGCTGGAGGAGCTGCTTTAGATGGTCCCCGATCTCATCTGGATACCCTGCGCTCGATGACGACGATCGGCGGCGTACTCACTGCGATGGCCACCCCCTTCGAGGAGAGTGGGGGGGTCGACGAGCCTGCGGTCCGCCGGCTTGCCGCGCAGGTGATCGAGCAGGGGTCGCACGGCATCGTGGTCGCCGGCTCGACCGGCGAGGCGGCGACCCTCGACGACGACGAGCACATTTCGCTGCTGCGCGCGGTCGTCGAGGAGGTCGGCACCGAGGCGATGGTCGTCTGCGGCACCGGCACCAACGACACGCGGCATTCGATTGAGCTCACCAAGGCCTCCGCGGAGGCCGGCGCCGACGCGGCGCTGGTGGTGACGCCCTACTACAACAAGCCCAACCCGGCGGGGATCCTCGCCCACTTCGAAGCGATTGCCGAGGCGGTGCCCCAGATGCCGCTCATCGCCTACAACATCCCCTCGCGGGTGATCGTCAACGTGTCGCCGGCCCAGCTTGCCGAGCTGGCGAAGATCGACAGCGTCATCGCCGTCAAGCAGGCCAACGACGACGAGCTCGAACCGATCGACGGCCTGGCGCTGCTGGCCGGCAACGACGACACGTTCCTGAGGACGCTTGAACTAGGAGGCGCCGGAGGCATCCTGGTCGCCTCGCAGCTGGTTGGGCCGCAGATACGGGAGATCTGGGACGCGGCCCAGGCCGGCAACCTCGAGCGCGCTCGAGAGATCGACGCCGCGCTGCGGCCGCTTTATGAGGCGCTGGCCGTGACGACGAACCCGATCCCGGTCAAGGCCGCGCTCGAGATGATGGGGTCGATCCCCTCGGGGGCTCTGCGCCTGCCGCTGGTTCGTGCCGACGATGAGCAGAGGGCCGCCGTGAAGGCCGCTCTGGAGAACGTCGGCGTGGCAGTCGCCTCATGAGCGCCAATCCCGACTGGATGCCCTAGTCATGAGCAAGAAGCTGCGAATCCTGCCGCTCGGCGGGTTGGGAGAGATCGGTAAGAACATGACCGTCGTCGAGTACGACGGCCGCATCGTCGTCGTCGACACCGGGCTGATGTTCCCGACCGCCGAGATGCTCGGCATCGACCTCGTCCTGCCCGACTTCTCCTATCTGCGCGACCGCGCCGCGGACATCGAGGCGATCGTTCTCACCCATGGGCATGAGGACCACGTCGGCGCGCTTCCGTACGTGCTGCGGGAGATCGGCCAGCCGCCCGTGATCTACGGCGGCCTGCTGACGGTCGGCATGGTGCGCTCCAAGCTCGACGAGCACAAGCTCGGCGACGCGCCTCTCAAAGAGCTGCCGGCCGGAGAAAAGGTGCAGGCGGGCCCGTTTGGGCTCGAGCTGGTCCACCTCTCCCATTCGATCCCCGATGCGCGCGGGGTCATCCTCACGACCGAGCTCGGCTCGGTGCTGATGACCGGCGATTACAAGTTCGACCAGACCCCGGTCGACGGCCGTCCCGCCGACATCTCCCGCCTCGCCGAACTGGGACGCGACGGGTTGCTGCTCCTCTGCGGTGACTCCACCAACGCCGACCGCGCCGGCATCGCCCCTTCGGAGTCCAGCGTCGGCCCGGCGCTGCTGGAGACGTTCTCGGGTTGCGAGGGGCGCATCATCGTCACCTCCTTCGCCTCCAACATCCATCGCGTGCAGCAGGTGATCGATGCGGCGGTGGCGCTGGACCGCCGGGTCGCGTTGGTCGGCCGCTCGATGCGCAAGAACTTCAACATCGCCTCCAACCTCGGCATCGCCGCGGCGCCCTCGGGCCTTTTCATCCAGCCGCGTGAGATCGAGGACTTCCCCGACGAGAAGGTTGTCGTTATCTCGACCGGCAGTCAGGGTGAGCCGCTCTCAGCGTTGCGGCGCATGGCCAACAACGACCACCGCGACGTTCAGCTGCATTCCGGCGACACGGTGGTCTTCTCGGCCACACCGGTGCCCGGCAACGAGCGCGCGGTGAACGAAACGATCGACCGCATCTTTGAGATCGGGGCCTCGGTGGTCACCGCCCAGGACGCGCCGATCCACGCTTCCGGCCACGGCTGGCGCGAGGAGCTGAAGCTGATGCTCAACCTGACGAAACCCAAATACGTCCTGCCCGTGCACGGCGACCACAAGCGGCTTCGCCTGCACGCGGAACTCGCCCACTCGGTCGGCATCGACCCTGAGAATGTCTTCCAGGGCCGCAACGGCGTACCGCTGGAACTCGACGAGAGCGGCGCGCGCTTCGGCGAGGACACCCATGCCGGCGTTGTCTATGTCGATGGAGTCGATGTCGGAGAGCCCGATGACGTCGCTCTGCGCGACCGGCGCACGATCTCCGCCGACGGGATCTTCATCGTCGTCGCGACGATCTCCTCCGAGGACGGCAGCGTCGTCACCGACCCCGAGGTGATCTTCCGCGGCGTCGCCTTCCTCGACGAGGCCGACGGGCTGGTGGAAGAGCTGCAGGACATAGTCGAGGACTCGCTTGAAGAGGCGGCCGAGGCCGGTACGCGCGAGCTGCATCTGGTCCAGGAAGACCTTCATGACGCCGTGGCTCGCTTCGTCTACGACAAGCTGCGTCGTCGGCCGATGATTCTGCCGGTCGTCGTCGAGGTCTAAGCCGAGGGGCCCGGGCGGGCGGGTCCTGTCGTCGGGGCGGGGATGCCGCCTTGCCCTTCGCGCTCCTTCGGGGGGAGCACCCCCACTGGCCGTGCTGCGAAGGGTTCCCCTCAGGAGCCTTCGGGCGGCGGCGGCATCCCCGCCCCGACGCCACCCGCCCGAGGGGCCTGCGTCTTGGAGAGCTGATTTGCGAGGGGGAGGCGGACTTGGAGCATGGCGCCTCCTGCTGGGGGTTCTTTGGCTTCGGCTGTGCCGTTGTGGGAGGTGGCTATTGCTTGCACGATTGCCAGGCCGAGGCCGGTGCCGGGGCGGGCGGCCGTGTCGGCTGAGGTCTCACCGCGCACGAAGCGGTCGAAGACGCGCTCGCGCAGCTCGGCCGGTATGCCGGGGCCGTCGTCGGCGACCGTCAATACCGCGTCGCTACCCTCCTGCGCCAAGTGCAGCTCGATGGTCGTGCCCGGGGGGGTGTGACGAGCGGCATTGTCGAGCAGGTTGAGGACCAGGCGATGCAGCTCGTCCGGGATTGCCTTCGATCCAGAGGGGGGAGGGGTCCCCGATTCGCAGCTCTCGCTCCCCCAGCGTGGGCGCTGCCTCCGCGGCGGCGTCGAGGACCACATCGGCGAGGTCGCAAGGCCCGCGCGCGAGGCTGCGGCCGACGTCAGCGCGAGCCAGGAGGAGCAGATCGCCCACGAGGCGGCTCATCCTCTGCGAGGAACGCAGGGCCGAGTCCGTGACCGCCCGATCGTCTTCCTGCCCGGGATTGCGCAGCGAGGCCTGCAGCAGCTCGAGGTTGGCGATGATGCTGGTCAGCGGGGTGCGCAGCTCGTGCGAAGCGTCGGCGACGAACTCGCGCTGCTTGCGCATCGCCACCTCGCGCTCGTTGCGGGCCGCCTCCAGCGAGCGGAGCATCTGCTCCAGCGTCAGGGCCAGCTCTCCGACCTCGTCGTCGGCGTTCGGCGCCGGCATGCGCCGCGATGGGTCGCCGGTATCCGCGACCTTTCGCGCCGCCGCGGTCAGAGCGGAGATCGGGCGCATGGCCCGGCTGGCGATCGCAACTCCGGCAAGCCCGGCAAGCAGAGTGCCCCCCAACACGCCGGTGAGGATGAGGAGCCAGAGGCGGTTGATCGTCGAATCCACATTCTCCAGGCTGCGGCCGTACTGGACGTAGCCTGTGACGCTGCCGCTGTCGTCGGTGAGCTGGATGGCCGCCACCCGCATCCCATCGTGTTCGGAGAGCCCGCTCTCCAGGGAGCCCAAGCCCACGCCCCCGTTCGGTGGGCTGAGCGGCCTGCCGCTGACGTCGAAGACCCGGGCCGAGGCATCGTCGGGAAGGACGAAGTCGCTGATCCTGGGTCCGCGCTGGACCAATGTGCCCACGGTCGTGTAGACGATCTGCACTTCGGAGGCGATCGCGTGGGCCCCGTTGCGGACTTCGTCGTCGAAGTCGCTTCGGATCCGCTCGCTCGCCAGCTTGCCGACCAGGCCGCCGAAGATGACCAGGATCGCCAGCGTCAGCGCCGTGGAGACCGCCGTCAACCGCCACCGCACCGGCCAGTTACGCGGACGCAGACGGGCGCTGGGTCGGAGCGGGTTCTTGCCGCGGAGCGCCATCCCTACTCCTTCAGCACGTAGCCGGCGCCGCGTTTGGTGTGCAGGAGGCGCGACTCGCCGCCGGCCTCGAGCTTGCGGCGCAGGGCGGAGATGAAAACGTCGATCGTGTTGGTAGCCGCCATCGGGTCATAGCCCCAGACCTCCTCGAGCAGTCGCTCGCGGGAGATGACCAGGCGCTGGTTGCGGATCAGGTACTCGAGCAGCTCGAACTGCCTGTTGGTCAGCTCGATCTCTCGCTCGCCGCGATGCACCTCGCGGGTATCGGGGTTGAGCGTCAGATCGCCAAGCCGCAGGGAGGCCGCGCCGCGTGGGGGCCGGCGGCGCAGCAGGGCGCGGATCCTCGCCAGCAGCTCCTGGCGCTCGAAGGGCTTGGTCAGGTAGTCGTCGGCGCCGCTGTCGAGACCGTCGACGCGGTTCTCGGTCTCCGTGCGCGCGGTCAGCATCAGGATCGGCACGTCGCTTTCGGCGCGCAGGCGGCGGCAAACCTCGATCCCATCCAGCCGCGGCAGCCCGAGGTCGAGAATTACGAGGTCGGGCATGAAGGCGGAAGCGTCCTGCAGTGCCTCGACGCCGTCGGCTGAAGCCTGCACTTCGTAGCCCTCCTTGCGCAGAGAGCGGCGAAGGACGTCGGCGATCTCGGCGTCATCCTCGACCACGAGCACTCGCCCAGCGGCGCGATCGGTGTCGGCGGTCAGCATCGACCCTCGATGTTAGACCCGCAAATCCCGATCCCAAGCCGCTTTTAGGGCGAATTTACTTGGCCCGGCCGGCGCAGGGGAGGATCGCCCCATGTCGAAGCGTGCATTCATGTTCGTGCGCAAGAAGCGAGGAGCGTCCACGCGACGCCCGAAGGCAAAAGCAAAGCCCCGCCGGCGCGTCTCGATGCCGCACCTGCCAAAGGGGATCGAGCAGCGGCATCTGGACCTGATCGGCCTGGCGCTGATCGCCGCCGGCGTCTTTTTCGTCTTCATGCTCTTCTTCGGCTGGGACGGCGGCAAGGTGGGCAACGGGAGCGAGACCGCGCTTACCTACCTGTTGGGGGCGGTGGGGGCGCGCATCGTCACCGTCCTGATGCTCATCGTCGGGCTCGTGCTGCTGAGCGGTACCTCGATTTCCGCCCTCGGGCGCGGCATCGGCCGCGGTCTGCGGCGCGTCTTCCTCGGCGGGCACGGGGTCGCCCAAACAGTGCTCAAGAGCCGGGATGCCAAACGGGAGGAAAAGACCTACGCCTTCGAGACGCAGGCGGGCGCGACCGATGTGATGAGCACCTACCCCGAGGAGGACGACTTCGAGCCGACCGTGGCTATCGTCGACAGCGAGCCCGGCCCGGAGCTCGACACGTCGGAGTTCGACGCCGATGTCGCGCCGCCTGAGGAGGACGCCCAGCCATACGGTCACGAGATTGAGGTCCGCAGCGAGGAGGGGCTCGGCGTCGGCACGGATTCGCTCTCCAAGCAGGCCGCGCTGACCCCGATGGGCAGCAAGCGCGGCGTCACCACCTCGGAGGAGGTCGACTACCGCCCGCCGCCGGCTAAGGCACTGGAGAAAGGCGGCCCCGACAACGGCCCCGATCCTCGCGACCACGAGGCAATCGGCCGCAAGCTTGTCGAGACGCTGGGCCATTTCGGCGTCGAGGCCAAGATCGTCGGCATCGTCAGCGGCCCCCATGTGTCGCGCTTCGAGCTGCGCCTGGCGCCCGGCACCAAGGTGAAGAAAGTGACCGAGCTCGCCAACGACCTCGCCTACGCACTGGCATCGACGGACATCCGCATCCTTGCTCCCATCCCCGGCAAGCAGGCCGTGGGGGTGGAGGTCCCGAACACCCGCCGCCGCATCGTCCGCCTCGGCGACATCTACGCCGGCCGGCCCGCCAAGACCTCGCCCCTCGTCGCCTGGCTCGGCAAAGGGATCGACGGCAATCCGGTCTGGACCGACTTGGCCAAGATGCCGCACGTCCTCGTCGCCGGCACGACCGGCTCGGGCAAGTCCGGCTGCGTGAACGCCATCCTCTCCTCGATCCTGATGCAGGCCTCGCCCAACGAAGTGCGCCTGGTCCTGGTCGACCCCAAGCAGGTCGAGCTCAACCACTACGAGAACGTCCCCCACCTGCTGACGCCGGTGGTCACCTCGCCGCGCCTGGCGGCGAACGTCCTCTCCAACCTGATCGGTGAGATGGAGAGCCGCTACGGAATCATGGGCCAGGCGCGCTGCCGCAACCTCGCCGAATTGAACCGGGCCCGCGTCAAGGCGGGCGAGGCGCCGCTGCCCCACATCCTCTGCGTGATCGACGAGCTCGCGGACCTGATGATGGTCGCGCCGGCGGAAGTCGAGGACTCGATCATCCGCCTGGCGCAGAAGTCGCGGGCCACCGGCATCCACCTCGTGCTGGCGACGCAGCGCCCTTCGACTGACATCATCACCGGCACGATCAAGGTCAACATCCCGGCCCGGATCGCCTTCGCCGTCTCCTCGCAGACGGACTCGCGGGTGATCCTCGACCAGGGTGGGGCGGAGGCGCTGCTGGGCCAGGGCGACATGCTCTTCCGCGGTGCCGGGACCTCGAAGCTGGAGCGGATCCAGGGCGCCTTCATCACCGAGGCTGAGATTGCCCGCATCACGGGCCATTGGGCCAAGCAGGGTGAACCGGAGTTCGAGGCCGAGCTGCTGGAGACCCATGAGGACGTCGCCGAGGAGGGCACAGAGGGAGAGTTCGACCCCGACAGCGACGATCTGCTCGACGAGGCAATCCGGCTCGTCGTGCAAACCGAGACCGCGTCCGTGTCGATGATCCAGCGACGGCTGCGCGTTGGCTACACACGGGCGGGACGCCTGATCGACATGCTGGAGCGCCGCGGCGTGATCTCCGGCTATGAGGGCTCCAAGCCGCGTCAGGTACTGATCACGGAGGCCGACCTTGCTCGAGTTCTTGCCGGCAGCGGCGATCCTGACCCCGTTGGGGCCGACACCGACCCCCAGCAGTAGCCGCCTCCTCCGCTCCGATAGCGTCACGGCCTCTCGCTGCCTGGCGAGATCGCCATCGCGGTGACGGAAAGGAGGCCGGGCCCGCATATGACTCGCTCCCTCAGGGCAGGAGTGGTGGTTACCGGCACGGAGGTGCTGACCGGGCGGATCGCCGACCGCAATGGCCCCTGGCTCTCAGAGCGCTTGGCCGCGGAAGGAGTCGACGTCGCGCACATCCTCATCGTCGGCGACCGACCGGCCGACCTCGAGGCCGCGCTTCGGTTCATGGCGGAGGAGGGGATGGACCTGATCGTCACCTCCGGCGGCCTCGGCCCCACCGCGGATGACCTGACGGCGGAGGTCGTGGCCCGCTTCGCCGGTCGCGAGCTCGTCCTCGACGAGGAGATGGAGGAGAAGATCGCCGCCATCCTGCGCCGCTTCGCACAGCGGCTCAGCTTCGACGAAGAGGCGCTCAGGGCCGCGAACCGCAAGCAGGCGATGCTGCCGGAGGGTGCGACCGCGCTCGACCCGATCGGCACGGCGCCGGGGTTTGTCATGCCCGACGGCGAGCGCGCGATCGTCGTCTTGCCCGGCCCGCCGCGGGAGCTGCGCCCGATGTGGCCCGCCGCCTTGCGGACGGCCCCGTTGCGGGCCCTGCTCGAGCGGGCGACGCCGCTGCGCGGCTACACGCTGCGGATGTTCGGGATCCCGGAGTCGGAAATCGCCAAGAGCCTGCGCGAGGTCGAGGCCGAGGGGATCGAGCTGTCGGAGGTCGAGGTGACGACCTGCCTGCGCCGGGGGGAGATCGAGATCGACGTGCGCTACCGCGACGAGGCCGCGGCAACGGCGGAAGCGCTGCGCGGAGGCTTGCTGCAGCGCCATCGATCCCACCTCTTCAGCCTCGACGGCGAGACGATCGACTCCCAGGTGGCTGGTTTGCTGGCTGGGCGCCGCCTGGGCCTGGCGGAGTCATGCAGCGGCGGCCTGCTGGCCGCCCGCATCACAGATCGGCCCGGCGCCTCCGCCTACATGGCGGGAAGCGTCGTCGCCTACTCCAACACGGCCAAGACGGAGCTGCTGGGTGTCGACCCAGAGCTGATCGAGCGCCATGGGGCGGTCTCACCCGCGGTAGCCGAGGCGATGGCGCTGGGTGCGCTGGAGCGCTTCGAAGCCGACGTCGCGGTCTCGATTACGGGTATCGCGGGCCCCGAGGGGGGCAGCGAGGAGAAGCCGGTCGGCTACGTCTGCTTCAACGCCCGCTTGGCGGATGGCACGGCCATCGCCCGCGATCCCGTCATCCCCGGCGGTCGCGAGGACATTCGGGAGCGCTCGGCTCTTGTCGGCATGCACCTGCTGCGGGTGCTGCTGAGCGATGCGGATGCGCCTCTGTAGGCAGATAGAGGCAGTCTTTTCGCCAAGTGGTGTTGTCTCGCGCGTCCCGCACCCCTAGCGTGGGCCGAGATGGCCAAGGAGCGATTGAAAAGCCCCAGGGCGCGCCTGTTCGTCGCCCTGGACCTTCCCGATGCGATGCGTGCGGGCCTCGAGGCCTGGAGGGGGAAGGAGCTGGCGGACCCGGCGCTGAGGCCCGTGTCGCCGCAATCGCTGCACGTCACCCTCGCCTTCCTCGGCTACCGGGCCGAAAAGGAGATCCCACGCCTGGCTGAGATCCTCGAAGCGAGTGGCGGGCAGGCAGTCCAACTCGCGCTGCGCAACCCCGTGGCCCGGCCCGAGCGGGGGCGCCCACGACTCTTCGCGCTGCCCGCGGACTCAGGCGATGCGATCGCGCTGCAGGCCGGGCTGCAGGAGCGCCTCGTAGCCGCGGGCCTCTATGAAGCTGAGAAGCGCGCTTTCTGGCCCCACGTGACCGTGGCGCGGGTTCGCCCGGAGGAGAGGGGATCGCGGCGCCCAGGCCAGGTGTCGCGGCCGCCGGGCGCCCTGCCGGAGGCGCTGCTGCGACCCGTTAATTGCGTCCGAATCACGCTCTACCGTTCTGTACTAAAGGCACAGGGTGCGCTTTACACACCGCTGGCGCAAGTTGAGCTGTCCGAAAGCGGACAGCAGTGAGGTGGTCAAAAAAGATGGCGAATCAAAAAGCGACTTTGAAGGAGGCGTCAGCCAAAGACGCCAAAGCGAAAGACGCCGCGTTGGAGGCTGCGGTTACCCAGATCGAGCGCGATTTCGGCCAGGGCGCCCTGATGCGCCTCGGCGCCTCCAGCACGGTGGAAGTGGAATCGATTCCGACCGGCTCTCTCGCACTTGACGCGGCCCTGGGCATCGGCGGCGTGCCGTGCGGGCGCATCGTTGAGATTTTCGGACCCGAGTCTTCGGGCAAGACGACCCTGATCAACCACATCATCGCCGAGGCTCAGGCTCGGGGGGGTATCTGCGCCTTCATCGACACCGAGCACGCGATCGACCCCGTTTACGCGCGGGCAATTGGCGTCGACACCGATGAGCTGCTGGTCTCCCAGCCCGACTACGGGGAGCAGGCGCTGCAGATCGCCGACCGTCTGATCGCCTCTAACGCCATCGACGTGGTTGCGATCGATTCGGTTGCGGCGCTGACGCCAAAAGCCGAGCTCGACGGGCAGATCGGCGACCACACGGTCGGCCTGCAGGCGCGCTTGATGTCGCAGGCACTGCGCAAACTGGCGGGGAATCTCAACCGGACCAAAACCGTCTGCCTCTTCACGAACCAGATCCGGGAAAAGATCGGCGTCCAGTTCGGCTCGCCGGAGACCCAGCCCGGCGGTCGGGCGCTGAAGTTCTACGCTTCGCAGCGACTCGACATCCGCCGTATCGAGACCCTTAAGGAAGGGACCGAGGCGGTCGGCAACAGGGTCAGGGTCAAGGTCGTGAAGAACAAGGTGGCAGCCCCATTCCGCCAAGCTGAGTTCGACATCGAGTACGGCAGGGGGATCTCCCGCGAGGGTGGATTGCTCGACTACGGCATCGAGTACGAGCTAATCCAGAAGTCGGGAGCCTTTTTCTCCTATGGCGAGACGCGCCTTGGACAAGGGCGCAACAACGCCAAACAGTTCCTCACCGACAACCCGGAGCTCGCGACCGAGATCGAGACAAAGATCCGCACGGAGTTGGGCATCGGAGTGGGAAGCAGCGAGGAGAAACCCGTCGTCGCCGAGGCGGCCCCAGAGGCAAAAGCGGCCTAGAAGGCCATCTGGGACTCCAGCACGTAGGATTCCGCCGCCATGGACAACGGCACCCTCTTTTACATCTTCGGCGGCGCCCTCGCCGCCTCGGCGGTGGTGGCCAGTGTCCTGGGTCTGAAAGTCAAGGGGTTCCCCGGACGGATGGCGCCGCTTGTCTTCGTTTGGTTCGCCCTCCTCGTCGGCTGCGCGGGCGCCTTTTCGGTCCTGCATGCCGAGGACGAGGAGCACCACGCGGAGGCAGCCGGGTCGGCTGCTGAGAACGCGAAGATCGAAGCCGAGGAGGACGAAGAGGTAGAGGCCGAAGCGGTTGAGGACGTGGCGGGCAAGGGCTCCACGGGTGGCGAGCCGGCGCACGGGGAGCAGTCCTCCACGGCCGAAGGCCCCGGCGGGACGCTGCAGCTGGCGGCAAGCCCGACCGAGATCGCCTTCGACAAGACGAGCCTGAGCAGCAAGCCGGGCACGGTGACGATCGACTTCGACAACCCGTCGCCGATCGAACACGACGTGGCGATCGAACGCGATGGCGAGGAGATCGCCGCCTCCGAGCGGGTGACCGATGCGGCGACCTCCGTCAGCACTGAGCTTGCCGCCGGCAGCTACACCTTTCTCTGCACTGTGCCGGGGCATGCCGAAGCCGGCATGCAGGGCACCTTGACGGTGCGATAGGCGGCGCATCTCGGGGTCATCGGCCTCGCGTCGCCACTCACGCAGTTACTGCGCTCGCGTCGCCGCTTGGCCTGCTTCCCCCGACCTGCTTGCCTCTCACACCGTCAGTACCCTGATGGCTATGGGGAAGCGCTATCACGTCACTACGTTCGGCTGCCAGATGAATGTGCACGACTCCGAGCGGATGCAGGGAATGCTCGAGTCGCTTGGCTATGAGTCCGCGCCCAGTCGTGAGCAGGCCGATCTGATCCTCTTCAACACCTGCTCGATCCGCGAGTCGGCCGATAGCCGCTTCACCGCCCACCTGGGGGAGGCAAAGCGGCTCAAGTCCGAAGACCCCGAGCGGATCGTCGGCGTCGGCGGCTGCTGGGCGCAGTCGGTCAAGGAGGAGGTCTTTCAGCGCTTTCCGTTCGTCGACGTGGCTTTTGGCCCCGGCCAGATCCACAAGCTTGCGGAGTTCCTCAACTCCGACTCCCTTACCGCGCAGGGCTACTTCGAGTTCGAAGATTTCTCGGGCCATTTGCCGGCCCGCCGGGAACGGGAGTTTCAAGGCTGGCTGCAGATCTCCCAGGGCTGCAACTGCGCCTGCGCCTACTGCATCGTTCCCTCGACGCGGGGCCGTGAGGTGAGCCGCGATGCCGACGAGCTGATCGCCGAGGTCGAGGTGCTGGCGGCCGATGGGGTGCGCGAGGTCACCCTGCTCGGCCAGAACGTCAACAGCTACGGCCGCGACCTGCCGAAGGAGGGGCGGAGCAGCTTCTCCGAGCTGCTGGCGCGCGTCGATGCGATTGCCGGCATCGAGCGCATTCGCTACACCAGCCCTCATCCGAAGGACATGAAGGAGGACGTGATCCGGGCCCACGCCGAGCTGCCGGCCCTCTGCGAGCACATCCACCTGCCGCTGCAGTCCGGGTCCAGTGCGGTCCTCAAGCGGATGCGCCGCACCTATGACCGGCAGCGCTACATGGACCGCGTCGCCCTGATCCGCGAGCACGTACCCGACTGCGCCCTCACCACCGACATCATCGTCGGCTTTCCGGGTGAGACCGAGGCCGACTTCGAGCAGACGATGGAAGTCGTAGAGGAGGTCGGCTACGACAGCGCCTTCACCTTCCTCTTTTCGCCGCGCCGCGAGACCGAGGCGGCGGAGATGGACGGCCAGGTCCCACACCCGGTCAAGCAGGAGCGCATGGAGCGCCTGGTCGAGCTCGTCCAGCGCCGTGCGGCCGAGCGGGCAATGCGCTTCGTCGGCCGCCAGATGGAGGTGCTGGTCGAGGGCCCCAGCCGCACCGACCCGACGCGGCTGCGGGGGCGCACGAGGCACAACAAGGCGGTCAACTTCGAAGGAACCGCTAGCGCTGGTGACTTCGTCGATGTCCAGATCGACGCCGCAACCTCGCAATCCCTCAGGGGAACGGAACAACTTCTCAGCCGCGTGGGGTAGGGGTGCCGGTACCACTCCTCACTCAACTTTTTCGGTGCTGCGTGGACGCTGTCCCCCGACCGCTCGGCGAAAAAGTACAAGCCGTTTGGAGTGGTACCGGCACCCCCGCTCCAAGCGATAACGCCGCTGGTTAGCCGATGAAGGTTCTGGGGATTTTTGGGCCTACTGGGGTGGGGAAGACGGGGGTGGCGATTGCTCTTGCCGAGGAGCTGCGGGGGCGGGGGGAGGAGGCGGTGGCGGTCTCCTGCGATGCGTTGCAGGTGTATGAGGGGCTGGGGACGCTGACGGGAGCGGCGACGGCAGCGGAGCAGGAGCGTTTGGAGCACCGCCTGGTTGGCTTCGTACCGGTCAGCCGGCCCTTCTCGGTCGGCGACTACATGCCGCTTGCCCACGCGGAGATCGACCTTGCCCTGCAAGAGGGCAGGAGGCCGATCGTGGTGGGGGGGACGGGGCTCTATTTGCGGGCGGCGCTGGCCGAGCTCTCTTTGGTCAAGGCTGCTCCCGAAGCTCCCGACTCAGAGCTCTGGTCTCCTCAGACCCGCCATCCCAGCCAGATCTTCGGCCTCGACATGGACCGCGAGCAGCTCTACGCGAGAATCGACGCCCGTACCGAGGCGATCGCCGCCGCCGGTGCCGCGGCCGAGGTGCGGCGCGCCGAGGAGGCCGGGCCCTCGCGCACCGCCCGCAAGGCGCTTGGCTTCGACGAGCTGCTGGCCGGCGACCTCGAGCAGATGAAGAAGCGCTCGCGCAACTACGCCCGCCGCCAGCTCACCTGGATGCGGAAGATCCCCAACCTGCACCCGATCGAGCGCACCGGGCGCGACGATGCCGAGGTGGCGGCTGAGATTGCCGCCGCGCTTGACGAATAGGCTGCCGCCGTGCGATTCGAGAAGTGGCAGGCGCTGGGCAATGACTACCTGATCGTCGAGGCCGCGGCGCTTCCCTGGGAGCTGACCGCGGCCCGCGCGCAGCGCCTCTGCGACCCCCATTTCGGCATCGGCGCGGACGGCCTGCTGCTGCTTTCGCGATCCGATGACCCCGCTTTTGTCGCCGAGCTGCGGATCTTCAACCCCGATGGCTCGGAGGCCGAGCTCTCGGGCAACGGCGCCCGCGAGGCGATTCTCTACCTGCGGCGCCACGGCTGGACCGAAGAGGAAACGTTCTCGATTCGCACGATCGCCGGGCCGATCACACCGACCATCACCTCAGAGCGAACCTGCTCTGTCGACATGGGCCGGGCCTCGAGGGAGTCGAAGGACTTCCCCTCCGGCGGGCCGGAGGGGACCGGCACTCTGACGGCGATGGGACGCGAGTGGGCGTTCCAGCACGTCTCGATCGGCAACCCCCAGTGCGCGATCGAGGTCGGCGAGGAGCTCGAGGAACTCGACCTCGCCGCGCTCGGCCCCCAGATAGAAGGCCATCTGCTCTTTCCCAACCGCACCAACGTCAGCTTCCTGCGCACCCAAGGCAATCGGGTGCGGGCGCGGATCTTCGAGCGCGGCGTGGGGGAGACGCTCTCCTCGGGCACCGGCGCCAGCGCCGCCGCGGTGACGGCCTTCCTACGCGGCGCGAGCAGCCCGATCGTGGTCGAGTTGGACGGCGGCGAGCTGGAGGTCGAGATCTCCAAGGACCTCAACGTGCGCCTCAGTGGCTGGGCGGAGCCCGTCTGCGCCGGCGAGTTGTCGCCGGAGCTGCTGCGGGCCCTCGCCGACCTTTAGGGTTCCGCTTCGTGGCTGACACGGAGACAAAGTCGGGAATCGCCGCGCCGTCGAGGCGCTTGGAGGCGATGCCCCCGTACATGTTCGCCGAGCTCGAGCGACGGGTCGCCGACAAGCGCGCCGCGGGCATCGATGTGATCAGCCTCGGCATCGGCGACCCAGACGAGCCGACCTACCCGCACATCGTCTCGGCGATGCAGGAGGCGGTGGCGGACGCCGGCAACCAGAAGTACCCAAGCAACCGCGGCCGCCTCGAGTTCCGCCAAGCCTTCGCCGATTTCTACGACCGCCGCTTCGGGGTGGAGATCGATGCCGAGAGCGAGGTGATCCCCGCAATCGGCGCCAAGGAGTGCATCTACAACCTCTGCTTCGCCTTTCTCGACCCCGGCGATGTGGCGCTCGCCTCCGATCCCGGCTATCCCGTCTACACCGGCGGCCCGATCCTCGCCGGGGCGGCGGCTGAGCTGCTGCCGCTGGTGCCGGAGCTGGGCTTCGCCCCCGACCTCGGGGCCGTGCCGGCGGAGGCCGCCGCGAAGGCGCGGTTGATGTTCCTCAACTACCCCAACAACCCCAGCGGCGCCGTCGTGCCCGAGGGGTTCTTCGAGCAGGTCGTCTCCTTTGCCCGCGAGCACGAGGTCCTCGTCGTCCACGACAACGCCTACTCGGAGACCACCTACGACGGCTACGTCGCTCCCAGCTTTCTGGCCACGCCCGGCGCGAAGGAGATCGGCGTCGAGGTCTTCTCGCTCTCCAAGGGCTACAACATGACCGGCTGGCGCTGTGCGGCGATCCTCGGCAACCCAGAGGCGATAGAGACCTACTGGCGCTTGAAGACCAACGTCGACTCCGGCCTCTTCGAGGCGGTGCAGCTCGCCGGCGCCGCTGCCCTGGCCGGCCCGAGTGAGCCGATGGAGCGGATGAACGAGACCTATACCCGCCGGCGCGACCTCGTCGTCGGCGCCCTGCGTGAGATCGGCGTCGAGGTGACGGCGCCGAAGGGCACGATCTACGTCTGGGCGCCGGTGCCGGAGGGGCACACGTCGACCTCCTTCGCCGAGCTCGTCCTCGAGGAGGCGGGGGTGATCGTCTCGCCGGGCTCAATGTATGGGCCCAGCGGCGAGGGCTTCTTCCGCATCTCCCTGACCACGCCCGACGATCGCATCTCCGAGGCGGTCGAGCGCATGCGCGAGCACCTCGCCTGAGCCAGACGCACCTCCTTCCTCAGCGCTGGCGCTCTTCCCGCTTGGTCCAGTAGCGGTTCAGGCCGCGCCACTGGTACTCCGGCGGGACGGCCTGTAGGAGCTCGACGGCGGTCTCCGGATCGAGCTGCTCGGCGACGCGCTCGCGGTGGCGCCGCTCGTACTCGTCCTCGTCGAGGTCGCGCGCCAGCGCTGCCTCCTCCCGCAGGCGCTCCCTCAGGGTCGCGAGGTGCTGGGTGGGATCGTCAACCTGGCCGAAGTGGGTGAGGGCGAGTCGCTCAGGCCGCCAGCCTTCGACGATCCCAAGCGACTCCTGCCAGGCCTCGAGATCGATGTCCGGCGGCGGCGTCGGCGGCACGATCAGCTCCGAGGGAGGGATGCGCACCCCAGCGACGTCGCCGGTGAACGCCGTCCCCGTCTCCTCATGCAGGTAGCAAACGTGATGCGAGGCGTGACCGGGGGTGTAGGCGACACGCATGCCGAGGACGTTCTCGCCGCCGCTGAGCGTGGTCACGTTCTGCTCCGGGACCGGCACGATCTCCCCCCAGAGCCGCTCCATCTGGTCGCCGTAGAGCCGCTGGGCGCTGGCCAGGAGCTTGGACGGGTCGATGAGGTGGGGAGCGCCGACGCCGTGGACATAGACCTCGAGCTCCGGCCAGCGGCGCACCAGCGCCCCGGTGGCAGCGGCATGGTCGAGATGAATATGGGTCAGCAGAATCGCCCGCGGCTGCTCGTCGCCGAGCGCCTCCAGCAGGGTGTGCATGGAGGACTGGGGGCCGGGATCGACAATGGCGCCGCCGACCTGCCAGCAGCCGATTACATGCCGGTGGCCGAGGTGCTCGACGTCGATCAGGCGCATGGCGGGGCGGAACTCAGACGGCGGCGGGGGCCGACGCTTTTCCTTCGGCTTCCAGCGTCTGCCGCAGGCCCTCCTCGAGGCCCCGCGGCGCATAGCCCAGCTCGCGACTTGCCTTCTCGTGGCTGGCCCAGAAGGTGACTCCGTTGGCGGAGGAGATCAGCTCGCGCAGGTTGGGCGGCTGGTTCATCATCTTTCCGACCAGCGGCCCGATCGGCGTCAGCGCCTTCAACAGCGGGATCGGAACCGCCCGCTTGGGGGCCTTGCGGCCGCTGACCTGAGCGACCACCTCGATTGCCTCGCGCACGGTCGTCACCGGTCCGCTGATCACGTAGGTCTCGCCGAGCTTGCCGCGGTCCAGGGCAAGGATGATCCCAGCGGCGATGTCGTCGACGTGGGAGAGACAGATGCCCAGCTCGGGAAAGGGGAGAAGCGGCATTTTCCCGGAGAGGAACTGGTCCAGGAGAGCGGCGATCGAAGAGGTGTCGCCGGGGCCGTAGACGCCCCCGGGCTGCACGATGATCCCCGGCAGGCCCTCCTCGGCGATCATCCGCTTGGCGATCCTGTGCGCCTCCAGCTTCGTCTCCTCGTAGTAGGAGGTGAATTCCTTGCCCGGGTGCTCATAGCTCTCGTCGACCACCTTGCGACGGGTATTGCCGAAGATGCCGACGGTGGAGACGTAGACAACTTTCGCCACACCTGCCTCCAGCGCGGCGCGTAGGAGGTTCTCGGTGCCCTTCACGTTTGCCTCGTGCATCGCCGGATGCTGCGAGGCCGGGATCCCGACCTCATACATCGCCGCCGCATGGACAACCGAGTCGCAGCCGGCCATTCCGCCGCGGATCGCCGCCACATCGCTGAGGTCGCCCGCCACCAGCGAGCAGCCCAGGTCGGTGAGGGGAGTGGCTTTGTCGGGGCTGCGGACCAGGCAGACAACATCGTCGCCGCGCGCGCGCAGCTGGCGCACGACCCGGCCGCCGATGAAGCCCGTCCCTCCCGTTACGAAGACCTTCACGGGACGAAGCCTATCCGGGCGACGGGGGCGGCCTACAATCGAAGCAAGTGCAACGCTCGAGAAACGGACGCAGTACGCAGACGCACTACAGCGCAAACGGCGCCGGCGTCTCGAATGCGCGAGCCCGCCAGCGCGCGCTGGCGATCGGCATCACCGACCGCGACGAGGACGAGGATTCGCTCGCCGAGCTGAAGGAGCTGCTGCGCACGGCCGGCGTGGCGACGGCCGGGGAAATGGTCCAACGCCGTGCGGCCCCCGACCCCGACCGCTACTTCGGCCACGGCAAGCTGGCCGAGGTCAAGGCCGCGGTGACCGCCTGCGACGCCAATCTCGTCGCCTGCGACGATGAGCTGGCACCGCGCCAGGAGCGCAACCTCGAGGCGGCGCTGGGGGTGCCGGTTATCGACCGCACGGCGGTGATCCTCGACATCTTCGCCGACCATGCACACTCGGCCGAGGGCAAGCTGCAGGTCGAGCTGGCCCAGCTCGAGTACAACCTGGCCCGCATGCGGGGGCTCTGGACGCACCTCGAGCGGCTGGGCGGCGGGATCGGCACCAGGGGCCCTGGTGAGGCCCAGATCGAGACCGATCGCCGCCTTGCCCGCGATCGGATCGCCGCGCTGCGACGCCGCCTGGTTCGACTGGAGCGCAACCGCGGCGTGATGAGGGCCCGGCGGGAGAGCTCCTCCGTTCCCCGCGTCGCCCTGGCCGGCTACACGAACGCCGGCAAGTCGACTCTGCTCAACGCGATCACCGGTGCCGAGGTTGGAGTGGGGGACAGGCTCTTTCACACCCTCGACCCGACAACTCGCGGCTTTGAGCTCTCCGGCCGCACCTACCTGCTCACCGACACTGTCGGCTTCATCGAGAAGCTGCCACATCAGCTGGTCGAGGCCTTCAAGGCGACGCTCGAGGAGACCGTCCTCGCCGACCTGATCCTGCACGTGGTGGACGCCGCCGCCCCGGAGGACCGGCAGCGGTCAGCGATGGAGGCTGTCGACGAGGTGCTGGAGGAGATCGGCGCGGGCGACAAGCCGCGCCTGCTCGTCCTCAACAAGATGGACCTGCTCGAGGAGGACGCGCGGGGAGAGGTCCTGCTGCGCTATCCGGGCGCGATCGCGGTCTCCGCCCTCAGCGGCGAGGGGGTCGACGGCCTGCGCGACGGCATCGAGACCGCCTTCGAGGACACGCTGGCGGAGGTCGAGCTGCTCGTTCCCTACGCCCAGGGGGCGAGGCTTCACGAGTTGCACGAGGTCGCCGGCGAGCTGGTCCGCATAGAGCGCGAGGACGGCGTGCTGGTCAAAGCCAGGGTGCCGATCGCCGAGCTGCACCGCTTCGACGACCTCGCCGTCGTTTAGAAGCCGAGTCGACGGCCGGGGATCGATCTCACGACGGCGCCCCGGGATGGCGCGCGGCCGGGGAGCCGACCATCTAGGGTTGCCGGCGTGCAGATCAGGGTCATGCGCCTCAACGACGATGCGACGATGCCTTCGCGGGCCCACGAGGGCGATGCAGGGCTGGACCTCTACGCCTCTGAGGCGGCTCACCTCGGGCCGGGCGAGCGCTGGAGCGTCGGCACCGGGATCGCGGTAGAGGTTCCCGCCGGCCACGCGGGGCTCGTGCTGCCGAGGTCGGGCCTGGCGAAAGAGCATGGGATCACCCTGGCCAACGCCCCCGGCCTGATCGACTCGGGCTACCGCGGGGAGGTGAGGGTGCTATTGCTCAACAGCGACCCGGCGGAGATCTTTCGGGTCCAGCCAGGGGACCGCATCGCGCAGCTGGTAATCGCTCCGATTGCGCTCGCAGAGCCCCTTGAGGTTGAGGACTTGACGCAGTCATCGCGCGGGCAGGGCGGCTTCGGCTCCAGCGGCCGCTAGCTGACCGATTCCACGAGCGGGCACTCCTAGGTCCCCAACGCGGCCCCTCGGGCGCTCTCGAAGGCGGCCTGCTCCAGTGAGTCGTCGAGGGGCTGTAGATCGGGTCGAGCGCCGTAGCGATGCTCGAGGGCGAGTTCGATCAGATGGTCCGCGAGCCAGGCGTTCTTCGGCAGCAACGGGCCATGCAGGTAGGTGCCGATCAGGTTGTCGCGGCGCACCCCCTCCAGGCCGTCGGCCCCGTTGTTGCCAAACCCCTTCAGGACCCGGCCGAGAGGCTTTGCGCCGGCGCCGAGGTAGGTGCGGCCGCCATGGTTCTCGAAACCGGCGATCGTGCGCAGGCCGCTGCCCAGGTCCGACTCGATCGCGACATTGCCGATCAGCCGCGGCCCGGGCTCGCGCACCGTCTCGAGGTCGGCGATGCCGAGGCCGGCCAGGCGCTCCTCGCCGAGCTGGTAGCTGTGTCCCAGCAGCTGGTAGCCGCCGCAGACTGCGAGCATGGCCGTGCCGGCGGATACCGCCTCCACGAGGGCATCGCGCTTCGTCCTCACCAGGTCGGCGGCGACCGCTCGCTGGTCGCGATCCTGCCCGCCGCCTATGTAGATCAGATCGTGGGCGCCGGGATCGACGCTCTCGCCGGGCCCGGCGCCGGCGGAGGAGAAATCGATGCCCCGCCATTCGCAGCGGCGCTGAAGGAAGAGGATGTTGCCGCGGTCGGCGTAGATGTTCATCTGATCCGGATAGAGGGCCAGCAAGCGCAGTTCCATCACGACCCCCTCTGCAGGAGCACCGCGGTCGAGCCGACGTGGGACTCCGTCTCCAGAACCTCGCCTCTGCCAGCTGAGCGCAGGCCCGCCGCTTCGGCCTCGTGCTCGAGCCGGGCCGCCGTGAGCAGCCGCAGCTCGACCTCGTTCTCCTCGTCGCAGAGCTCGCCGGCCGGCGAAACCGTTTGGCGCAGGCGGCGGATGAGGATTGCCTCGTTGGCGACGTGGGCATCGAGCGGCAGGCTGGAGTAGACCCAGCCATCGATCTCATGCACGTCGGGAAGCGGCAGGGCGGCATCCTGCACGGCCGGCATCCCCTCGACCAGGGCAAAGGCGGCCCGGCCGTTGCCGAGCAGATGCTCTGCCACACATCGCAGGCAGCCCGCCCGCTCGGTCTGGTTCGCGAACAGTTGTGCAAGCTGCATCGGCGCCAGGATGAGAGCGAACCGATCGGCGAGGTTGAAGCTCCGGGCATCGCCCTGCACCGCTTGGGCCGGCAACTGGTCCGCGCGTGCGTTGAAGACGTCGACGAGGTCGGCATCGGAGTCCAGGCCGGTCACCTCATACCCCCGCCGCGCCAGGTGCAGCGCCACCCGGCCGGCGCCGCAGCCGAGGTCGAGAATTGGGCCCTCGGCCTCGGCCGCCATCTCCTCCCACAGCGGCAGGTCGGCGGTGTAGCTGCCGCACTCGACCTCGTGCCAGATCACCGTCTCCCTCAGGGCTTCGCGGCCGGCCGGTCTGCTCATCGCCAGAACTCCGGCGCCAGGCCGCGCGCCGTGAGCAGCTTGCGCAGCTCCAGTAGCGCGGTATAGGTGGGGAGGGCGAAGAGCCGCGCCGGCGCGGCCGCAACCGCCCGGTCGAGGGAGGCCTCGATCTCAGGCTCCACCTCGATTGCCGTCGCTGGCCAGCCGGCGTACTTCAAGCGCAGCGCCATCTCCGCGGCGCGCGTCCCGGCGCAGGTGACATGCGTCACCGCCCCGGCGAGCAGCTCGAAGTCCGCATCCCAGATCCAGGAGACGTCGCGACCATCCGCGATCCGGTCATTGAGGGCGATCCAGAGGTGGAGCCCCTCTTCCCCTGTCTCCGCCTCGGACTCCAGCCGCAGCGTTCGCAGCACCTCGTTGGCCCCGGCGGGGTTCTTGATCAAGAGGAGCGAGGCCGGCTTCTCCTCGACCGCGATCGTCTCCACGCGCCCGAACGCGGCACGCATCTCAGTGAGTGCGGCGGAGATCGCTGCGGGCTCGATCCCCAGCTCCAGCCCTGCCGCCACGGCCGCCAGGGCGTTGTAGACGTTGTATAGCCCCGGCAGCGGCAGCTCGAGGTCGATCTCCCCGCCGGGAGTGCGGATCAGGACGCGCGAGCCCTTCATGCCGCGCAGCTCGATCCGCGTTGCGGCCACGTCCGGGCTGGGACGCTCGGCGCCGCAGCCGGGGCAGGAGTAGTGCCCGAGATGACCGACGAAAGCACGCTCGTAGGCATAGAGGTGGCCGCAGCGCCGGCAGTGCTTGGCATCGAAGGCGTGCTGGAGCTCGGGTAGCGCCTGGGAGGCGTCCTCAACGCCGAAGTAGAGGACGCCCGCTCGCGGTGCGTTCTCGCTATCGCGGCCGAGATCGGCGATCAGAGGGTCATCGGCGTTAAGGACGAGCCGCGTCGACCCAGCGTGCCTGGTCACCGTGGCCGCCCAGTCGTCGGCAAGCATCTCCATCTCTCCGTAGCGGTCGAGCTGGTCGCGGAAGAGGTTGCCGAGCACGATCAGGGAGGGGTTGAGCTCGTCGGCGACCTTCGGCAGCCAGGCCTCGTCGACCTCGAAGAGGCCCTCATCTCCCTGCTGCTCGAGCAGGGCCGTCGCCACGCCCCAGGTCATGTTGGAGCCGGCCCGATTGTGGACCGGCGTCCGGCCTTCGGCAGCGAGGATGGCGGCGATCATCCCGGCCGTCGTCGTCTTGCCGTTGGTAGCGCTGACGACCGTGACTCCCTTGCCGAGGCCGGTGCCCAGGCGGCCGATCGCGTCCGGAGCAAATCGCAGCAGGGCCCGGCCGGGCAGCGTGGTCCCACCGCCGCGGCCACTGGCGCGGCTGGCGGCGCCGATCGCGCGGGCCAGAGCCAGCTTGGCGCCGAACAGCACGCCGTTTGACGCCCCGGCGCTCAAGCTCCAGCCGGCGCCGGCACGATGACGCTCAAAGAGCGCGGCAGCAGGCGCAGCGTCACCGGAAGGTCCGTCAGGTGCTCGCCGTCCGCGTAGACCGGCAGCGGCCTGCTGGCATTCAGCTCGAGGCGGGGAGCGCGAAAGACGCGTACCTCGTCCTCCTCGACATGGGTGCCCTTGAACACCTTCGGCAGGTTACCCACGAAGCGCAGCTTGCCGACCTCGCCGACCACCACGACGTCGAATTCGCCATCGTCCAGCTCGGCGTCGGGAGCGATGAACATCCCGCCGCCGAAGGCTTTGCTGTTGGCGATCGAGACGGAGTAGCCGCTGAAGCGGCCGCGCTCCTCGCCGACCTTGATCGTGAAGCGGACCGGCTTCCAGCCCAGCAGCGTGCGCAGGGCTGCGTAGGCGTAGACCAGATTGCCGCGCAGGAAATTGGTTTCGTTGGCGACCCGATTGGCCTCGGAGTCAAAGCCGATGCTGGCGATTCCCAGGAACCGCTTGCCGTTTGCCTCACCGACGTCTATCTGGCGGCTGTGGCCGGCGGCCACGATCGCCACCGCCTCCTCGGGGTCGGCGGGAATGCCGAGCACACGGGCGAGATCGTTGCCGCGGCCGCCGGGGATGACGCCAAGCGGCGTATCGGAGCCCGCCAGGGCGCCACCGATTGCCCCCAGCAGCCCGTCTCCGCTCATTACCACGGGCACCTCGGCGGCCTCTACCGCGCGCAGTGCCTGTTCGACGCCGTGCTCGAGGCTCTTGGTTCGCTGGACGCGAAAGACGAGGCGCCTCTCGTCGAGCGCCTGCTCCACTCGCGGCAGCAGCTTCAGCGCACGGCCGTGTGCAGAAGAAGGGTTGACCAGCAGCGCAAGTGGCATTCCGGCGATCTCCATCGGCTGCTCAGCCTAAATGGCGGGGTCGCTTAGGCGGAGGCGGCAAGCCGGGCGACAAAAAAAGCTTCGCCGTCCAAATCCGCCGCCGCGACGGGCTCAAAGCCATGGCGGGCGAGCCCGCGCCGCTGCCGGCTCGACCGCATCCGGGCGAAGAAGCCCTCGCTCTCCTTCGAGACCACGATCAGGTCGCCCCCTTCCCTCAGGACCCGTGCGATCTCCGCAGGCCGCAGCCGCCCGCTGCTGTGGACGACGAGGTCAAAGAACTCGTCCGGATATGGGAGGGAGGAGGGGTCGCCGGCCTTGAAGGCGATCCGCCCTTCTGGGTCGAGGCCGAACCGATCGACGGCGGCCCGCGCCATCTCCTCCGAGCGATCGAGCCCTCGCACCCTGGCGGCGGGAAACTCGCGGGACAAGAACAGGACGCCCTCGCCATCGCCACAGCCGATCTCCAGAACGCGCTCAGGCCGGCGGCCCGCCTCGAGGACGGCGGCAGCCAGCGCCAGCAGGGGCGTCGAGGGCACGCCTCGATCATCGCAATCGCCGCCGGCCGGCGATCCTTTAGGCTTGGCGCCGATGGAGGAGGCGCCCGACCGCAGATGGATCATCCTTGCTGTCTTCGCGGCGGTGGCGGTGGCCGTGGTGGCGGCGATTTTGATCGGCCGTGGTGGCGACGACGAGGGTTCGGCCACAACGGCCAGCGCGGAGGGCTGTAGAGAAGTTGAGGCCCCAACCCCGAAGACGGTCAGCTTCAAAGCACCGAAGCAGACGGTGAAGGAGGGCGAAGAGCTCACCGCGGTCGTCGAGACGAGCTGCGGCACGTTTGAGATCGCGCTCGATTCCAATCGGGCTCCCAAGACCGTCAACTCGTTCGTCTTCCTCGCCGATGAAGGCTTCTATGACGGCCTCACCTTTCACCGGGTCGCACCTGATTTCGTGATCCAGGGGGGCGATCCGGAGGGCACCGGGACGGGCGGGCCCGGCTACAACGTCGATGAGAAACCCCCCTCCAATCTCGCCTACACCAGAGGAACCGTGGCGATGGCAAAGAGCTCTGCCGAGCCGCCCGGCCGCTCGGGGAGCCAATTCTTCGTCGTCACCGCCCCCGACGTGGGCCTGCCGCCGGAATACGCCCTGGTTGGCAAGGTCAGCGAGGGCCTCGACGTCTTGGCGCGGATCGACAAGCTCGGCAAGGCGGACGAAACGCCGAAACAATTCGTGGTCATGGATCAGGTCACGATCGAGCAGGGCTAGGCCTCGGCATGGTCGGCTCGCCGACCATCTAGGCTGCATCTCGTGGCGAAAATAGATGTAGGCGAGGCAGCACCCGACTTTGAGTTGCCGGGCACCGAGGGGAAGACCTACAGGCTTGCCGACTACCGGGGGCGCAGCGTCGTGCTTGCCTTCTACCCCGGCGACGCCACGACGGTCTGCACCAAGCAGTTCTGCTCCTACCGCGACAAGAGCGACAGGCTCGACCAGCTCGGCGTCGAGGTTTTGGGGATCTCGCCGCAGTCGGTCGAGTCGCACGAGCACTGGATCGAAGAACAGAGCCTCAACGTGCCCCTGCTCGCCGACGAGGACCTCGCCGTAAGCAGGCGCTACGGAGTGGTCGGCTGGGCGGGGCCCTTCGCGAAGCTGGCCGGGCTCGAGGAGGCGCCGGGCGGGCGCTACGTAAAGCGCGCCATCTTCATCGTCGACGAGGAGGGAACCGTCCGCTACCGGCACGTCTCGCGGACCGGCTCCAGGTTCCAGACCGTCGACGACCTCGAGGCGGCGCTGGCTTCGATCTCCTGATGGCGGCCGCTGAGCGGCCGTTCACCGTCGCCGGCGCGCCAACGCTGCGCGGGCAGGTCGCGGGAGAGGGGGCGCCCGTCGTCCTCTGTCACGGGATCACAGCCACGAGGAGGTACGTCCTGCATGGCTCGCGCTCGCTCGAGCGAGCCGGACACGAGGTCTTCTCCTACGACGCCCGCGGGCACGGCGACTCGGACCCCGCACCGGTGGGTGGCGGCTACGGATATCCGGAGCTCGTCGCCGACCTGGAGCGGGTGGTGGCGGCCGGGGTGGGGGAGGGGCGGTTCCTCCTCGTGGGCCACTCGATGGGCGCCCATACCGCAGCCGCCTACGCACTTCGCCATCCCGAGCGGCTCGCGGGCCTCGTCGCCGTCGGACCGGTGTATGACGGTGCGACCGCGGAGGAGAGCCTCGACTACTGGGACGGCCTTTCGGCCGCCCTGGGGCAGGACGGGGTCGACGGCTTTGTCGACTACATAGACCGCAACCTGCGCACCGACCCCGCCTGGCGCGATTCGGTACTGCGCTTCACCCGTGAGCGAATGCTGCCAGCACCGCCACCTCGACGCCATCGTGCAGGCTCTGCGCCAGGTGCCGCGCTCACGACCCTTCGAGGCGATGGACGCGCTCGAGTCCTTGGAGGTCCCGGCCCTGGTCGTGGCCAGCCGCGACGAGGCCGACCCCGGCCACCCTTACGAGGTGGCGCAGGCCTACGCCGAGCGCCTGCCCCAGGGCCGCTTGATCAGTGAGGAGGAAGGAGCGTCGCCCCTCGCCTGGCAGGGAGGAAGGCTCTCTCGCGAGATCGCCGCCTTCGGCGCCGAGCCGGCGGTGGCGCAGCGCTTGCGCTAAGACTGAGCGGAAGCCGCGTCGCAGGCGCCTCTCTCCGAATGTCCATTCCGCCGCCACGCGCATGGCTCTCGCGGATGCCTATGCTTGCGGCATGATCGATGAGGGTCAGGCGATTCACTATTCCGCCGTTCAGCCCGGTACGCCCGTCTACAGCTCCGACGACCAGGAGCTCGGCAGCGTAGAGGCAGTGCTCGACAACTATCGCGAGCACATCTTCGACGGCATCGTCTTCAAGGATGCGGGAGGCGAGCTTCGCTTTGCCGACGCCCCGGACGTTGCTCGCACTGCGGAGCGCGCGGTGATTCTCGTCCTCACAGCCGCGGATGCGCAGCGGCTCGGGCCCCCGGAGGAGGGGCACGCGAAGTTCGTTCCCAAGCGGCCGGGAGGGCGTCTCAGCCGGCTCTTCGGCGGCGGCTGGAAGCGGCATCGCTGACCGCCCCGCGATGAAGTCTCCGGCTGAGGGCACGCTGCGGATGATCGCGACATTTGTCGCCGCCTTCGGCATCGGCGTTGCCACTTATGTCGCGATCGCCAGCGCGGGTGGCGACGGGCCTGTTTGCCTCGCCGGAAGCAAGGCCTGCGAGACGGTTACCGGCAGCGACTATTCCGAGCTCGCCGGAATCAACGTCGCCGTGCTCGGCATCGTCGGCTACGTGCTGCTGCTCGGCTGTGCGCTGCTGCGGGGCGACGGCGCCCGCATGGCGGGCTTCTGCCTGTCTCTCGCGGGGTTCGGCTTCAGCGTTTATCTGACCTATCTCGAGCTCTTCGTGATCGACGCGATCTGCCAGTGGTGCGTCGCCAGCGCCGTGCTGATGACGGTGTTGTTCGGAGTCAACGCAATTCGGATGCTCCGCTACGTCGGGACGCCGCGATGAGCGGCAGGAAGGCACGGGAAGGCCGCCGAGAGGAGCGAGTGCGGGCGGAAAGCGAGTCCGGGAACGAGGAGCGCCGCAAGCGCCTACTGCAGCTCGCCAGCGGAGCCGTCTTCCTTGCGATAGCGGCAGTGGCGGTGCTGATTGTGGTCAGTCAGAGCCAGACCGATGGCGGCGACACCAGCCTCGAGGACATCGCGGAGGTGAAGGCCGAACTGCGCGGGATACCGCAGCGAGGCCTTGTCCTGGGGGATCCTCACGCAAGGGTCGAACTGATCGAGTACGGCGACCTGCAGTGCCCCGTCTGCAAAGTGTTCGCCGAAGAGGTCCTTTCTCCCGTGATCGAAAACCAGGTCAGGGTGGGCGCGGTGAAGGTGAGCTTCCGCAACTTCCCGATCATCGGCGAGCAATCGTGGTCGGCCGGCACAGCAGCCCTCGCGGCGGGCTCCCAGGGCAGGGGCTGGAATTTCGTCGAGCTCTTCTACCGCAACCAAGGCATCGAGGACTCCGGCTATGCGGACGACGAGTTCCTGACCGCGATCGCCAAGGCCGCCGGCGTTGAGGACCTCTCAAAATGGAATCGAGAACGAAACAGCAAGAGGCTCGCTGACGAGGTGCAGAGGACCGGCATGCAGGCCGAAGACCTTGGCGTCACGGGAACTCCGACGATCGCGGTCAAAGCCCCCAACGTCGACGGCACCGAAGTACTCGGTGCCCCCAGTAGCCCCGGCGAACTCGAAGACCTGGTCGAAAACGCCGGCTAAGCGTCTCTTGGCGTGGATGAGGGCGACGCCAGGCTGCCTAACCGCCCCCAACGGCCAGGTTCAGAGCCGCCTAGTCACTCTCAAATCGCCAGGTTCACATAACCACCATTATCGTGCGTTGAGTTTAGAAAGAGGCCGCTGACACAGCTGCTCACGCCGATCAGCTCCCCCAGGCATTCCGTCCGCTCCCGACGCGCCTGGCACGGGGGTGACGGGAGTTAACCGGTCATATTTACCGCTAACTCCCATCACCCTGGCATTGGGGCCCGTGTCTGCCGGCACGGCAGCAGGATCCGGGTCTCGGCCTCGCGCTTACGAGGGTGCGTTAGCGCTGCCGCGGGCCAGAGGCGTGACGATCGGTGGGGACTTCGGCAGCTCGCCTCGCTCTACGTGAGTGAGGGTCAATGGTGAAGCCTCAATTGTGGCGACCGTGTCGCGGTTGCAGTGGCAACCGTCGCCGAACAAGCGCCAGGGCGTCTCAAGCCGGTCCTGCCAGCGAGCCAAGCCAGGATCCTGCGAGCGGACGTGCTCGACGAAGAGCACCCGGCCGCCTGGGCGCAACAACCGGGCTGCCTCCTCGAGGGCAGCGGCTGGATCGGGGACCGTGCAGAGAACGAGCGTAAAGACGGCGGTGTCAAAGCTCGAGTCCTCGAAGGGCAGCTTCTCGGCCGGTGCATCGACCAGTTCAGCGTCCTGCCCGGACTCGGCCAGCTTGGCCCGCAGTCTCTTTGTCATGTGAGGATCGGGCTCGGCCAGCACCAGCTCGGTGACCTGCGGCGGATAGAGACCCAAGTTGGCCCCGGTGCCGGCACCGATATCGATTGTCCGGCCACTGGCATCGGCCAGCACCTCACGGCGCATATCCCTCAGGCCCGCTTCCTCGGTGCCCTTCACCAGACTGTCGTAGAAGGCCGAGAAGGCCCTCCCCCACGTCGCGTCGTAAATCCGGCCCATCGGTCAGCGCGTCAGGCCGCGTCGCTCTTGGCCGCAGCGTGCTCCTGCTGTGGTGACTCGCTCGACTCGGGCTCCACTCCCGGGTCGTTGTGGGAGATCCGCTCCTCGTAGGCGCGGCGCGCTGCGGGGTTGACCTCGGTCATCACCTCGGTGACGCCCATGAAGCGGGCGACCGCCTCGCGGAGCCTGCGCGGCAGCAGCGCGCCGAGCACGATCGAAACCCGTAGCTCGCGCGGCACGTAGACATCGACCTTGCCCAGCTCGAGCGCGTCGACGATCTCCTTGGCGACGTCCTCGGGCTCGACCCGTTTGACGCCGCGCTTGTCGGCGAGCCCTTCGATCAACTGCGTGTTGACGGTGATAGGCATCACGTATGAAAGCTCGACGCCGGTGCCCTGGCACTCGGCGCGAACCGCCTCGGTGAGGCCGACGACGGCGTGCTTGGTGGCCGCGTAGGTGGCGATCCCCGGTACGCCCGCTTTGCCAGCCGAGGAAGCGATGTTGACGATGTGGCCGCTGCCCCGGGTCTTCATCCGCCGCACGGCCAGCTGGGTGCCGACCATGACGCCGTAGACGTTGATGTCCAGCTGGCGGCGAATCGAGTCGTCGGACTCTTCCTCAAACCGGGTCACGGGCATGATCCCGGCGTTATTGATCAGCACGTCGACGGAACCGAGTTGGCGTTCGACCTGATCGAGAAACGCGGTGAAGGAGTCGCGGTCGGTGACGTTGAGCTCGATCGCCACCGTGCCTCCCCCCAGCTCCGCCGCGGTCTGCTCGGCGAGCTTCAGGTCGAGGTCGCCAAGCGCCACCTTGCAGCCTTTGCGAATCAGTGCCTGGGCGGTCGTCTTGCCAATCCCCCGGGCGCCGCCTGTGATCGCGACCACCTTGCCGCTGAGTGAACGTCGCTCTTTCGCCATTTCGCTCCTCCTTAGTGCTGCTTGCTTGGCCGCCGCAGCTACCTCAGGCCGCCGGCTTGTAAACGGTCACGACCGCGGCGCCGCCGAGGCCGATGTTGTGCTGGAGAGCGACCTTAGCGCCCTCGACCTGGCGCTTGTCGGACTGGCCGCGCAGCTGCCAGGTCAGTTCGGAGCACTGGGCGAGCCCGGTTGCCCCGAGGGGATGACCCTTGGAGATCAGCCCCCCAGAGGGATTGACGACGACCTTGCCGCCGTACGTGGTGGCCTCTTCCTCGACCAGCTTGTGGCCCTCGCCCTGCGCTGCGAATCCAAGCGCTTCATAGGTGATGAGCTCGTTGGCGCTGAAGCAGTCGTGCAGCTCGCAGACGTCCACCTGCTCGGCGGCGATGCCCGCCTCCTCGTATGCCTCATCCGCCGCCTGCTTGGACATGTCGGAGCCGACGATCTTCATACAGTCGGTGTCCTCGGCAAAAGTCGAGGAGAGATCGGTGACCATCGACTGGCCGGCGATTTCGACCGCCTGGTCCCAGAGGCCATGCTCGTCGACGTAGCGCTCCGAGGCGACGATCGCGCAGGCCGAGCCGTCGGATGTCGGCGAGCACTGCAGCTTGGTCAGCGGGTCGTGGATCATCTTCGCCGCCTTGATGTCCTCGATCGAGTACTCGTCCTGGAACTGGGCGTAGGGGTTGTTGACCGAGTGCTTGTGGTTCTTCCAGCCGATCCAGGCGTAGTGGTCGGGGTTGGAGCCGTACTTCTCCATGTGGTCGCGGCCGGCGTTGCCGAACATCTGCGGCGCCGGTGGGGACTGCTCCGGGTCGCGGATTTCGAACATCCGCATCGCGTGCTTGTCGAGCGCGTTGGTGCGGTCGGTGTACTTGACCCCGAGGCTGCCCGGCTCCATCTTCTCGAAGCCGAGGGCGAGCGCGCAATCGACGAGGCCGCCCTTGACGGCTTGGCGGGCGAGGAAAAGCGCCGAAGAGCCGGTCGAGCAGTTGTTGTTGACGTTGACGACGGGGATTCCGGTCAGGCCAAGCTGGTAGAGGGCCCGCTGGCCGTAGGTGGAATCGCCGTAGCAATAGCCGGCGTAGGCCTGCTCGACATCGTCGTATGAGATGCCGGCGTCGGCGAGCGCCTTCTCCCCCGCCTCCTTTGCCCAGTCGGGGTAGTCGCCCTCCTTGGTGCCGGGCTTCTCGAACTTGGTCATTCCGACCCCGATCACGAATGTGCGGTTGCTCAAAAGTCTGCTCCTGTCGTCTCTCGCCCAGGGCGAGTTTGGCTGCCTGGCCAGGAAATCTACCGATTGGCTCCTCCCAGCGACGATACTGCGCGGATGATCGTCGATTGTGCTGTGTATGAGGATGGGCGCCGCCGCGACGGCGAGCTTGCGCTCAAGCGCGCCGGTGAAGCCGCTCGCGATGCCGATTCCTTCGTCTGGCTTGGGGTGGTCGAGCCCGCTCCAGCGGAGTTCGAGGCGATAGCGGGCGAGTTCGGATTGCACGAGCTGGCGGTCGAGGACGCAATCAAAGCTCACCAGCGCCCGAAGGTCGAGCGCTACGGCGACACCATGCTCGTCGTGGTCAAGACGGCCCACGACGTTGACCCCGACGAGGTGATCGAGCTCGGCGAGCTGCTGCTCTTCGTCAACCCGGCCTTCATCATCACGGTGCGCCACGGCAAGCGGGAGCTGAGCGAGGTCCGGGCTCGCGTCGAGCAGCGGCCCGACCTCTTGAAGCACGGCCCCGGGATGGTGCTCTACTCGATCGTCGACTACGTCGTCGACGGCTACGAAGGTGCCGCCCAGGGCATCGACACCGACATCCAGGAGGTCGAGCGAGAGGTCTTCTCTGCCGACGCGACCAATCCGGTCGAGCGGATCTACAAGCTCGAGCGCGAGGTCCTCGACTTCTACCGAGCCGTCGGACCGCTTGCCGAGGCCATCGACGAGATCGCCCGCGGCCGCTTCGAATCGATCCCGACTCCGCTCCATGAGTACTTCCGCGACGTCCACGACCATCTGCAGCGGGTGGAGGGACGGATCACCGGCTTTCGGGAGCTGCTCGACAGCGCCCTTCACGCCAATCTGACCCAGGTTTCAGTGCGCCAGAACGAGGACATGCGAAAGATCTCTGCCTGGGTCGCGATCCTGGCTGTACCGACGATGGTCGCTGGCATCTACGGGATGAACTTCGACCAGATGCCGGAGCTGCGCTGGCGCTTCGGCTACCCAGCGGTGCTCATCCTCATCGCTGTGGTCTGCGCTCTGCTCTACCGGCGCTTCAAGCGCGCCGGCTGGTTGTAGCGCGGGTCGACGTCGTTTGCCCGTATAGCGAGCACGGGCGCAGCGTGACGGCGGCTGTCGCTCTCAGATCGAGCTAAAGGGGCAACCCCATCACCACTAGCCGACGTGGCCGGCCGGCATGCGGTCGTCGTGGCCGCGGCACTCCTCCGGCTGCCAGCCGGGGACGGTGTTTCCTTCCGGCGGGATCGGGTGCTCCTTGAGGATGCGGGCGAGGTGGGTGACGTTGTGGGCCATCCACTTCGCCGTCTTCTGCGTGTAGGCGTGGTCTTTGCCGCCCGCTTCGATGAACGAGGGCCCGGGGCCGGCGTCGCCGACCCAGTAGGTGTCGGCGTTGGGCGGGATGGCGCAGCCCAGGTGGGTGAGGTTGAAGAGCGTCGTCTCCGCGCAGGCGTGGGCGCCGTCCTCATTGCCGGTCACGACCACCCCGCCGACCGTGTTGTAGAGCGGGTACTGGCCGACCTCGTTGGTCGTGTTGTAGGTGCCGTCGAGGCGCTCGATCACCATCTGGCTGACGCTGTTGCGGACGCCGAACCAGATCGACATGCCGATGATCAGGATGTCGGCGGCGAGGACCTTCTCGAGGATCTGGGGCCACTCGTCCCCCTCCCCCATGTCGGAGACGACGCCGAAGGGGATCTTGTAGTCGACGGGACGCAGCATCTCGTGCTTGACGCCGAGCTCGTCGAAGTGTGCCGTGACCAGGTCGATCAGGCCCTCGGTGTTGGAGGGCTCGGGCGACTTCTTCAAGGTGCAGTTGAGGATCAGCGCGCTTAGTTCCATGCGCCGCAGTCTCTCTGTCGCAGGCGGGCATTGCAAGCATGAGGCCCCGTGCCGGGATGGGGGTGTCGACGCCAGGTTGAATTGCGGCGACGGATACTCTGGGAGGCCGTGATCGTCGCTGCCGTCAGCTCGGATCCGGCCGCGGGAGTAGGCATCCTTGCCGCTCTGGCGGCCGGAATCGTGTCCTTTCTCTCGCCCTGCGTACTGCCGCTGGTGCCCGGCTACCTGTCCGCGGTCAGCGGCGTCTCCGCCGCCGATTTGGACAGCGCCGGCTGGCGGCGCATCCTCGGCCCCAGCCTGCTCTTCGTCGCCAGCTTCTCGGCGATCTTCATCCTGCTGGGACTGACGGCGACCGGGCTCGGCTCGACCCTCAAGGACCACGAGGAGCTGCTGACGAAGATCTCGGCGGCGTTGATCATCGCGATGGGCCTGCTCTTCGTCTCCTCGCTCTTCATCACCCGCCTCAATCGCGAGTGGCACGTCGATGCGCTGATGGAGCGGGCCGGCAAAGGCGGCCCCGTCGTCGCCGGCGCCGCTTTCGCGATCGCCTGGACTCCCTGCATCGGCCCCACCCTGGGCGCGATCCTCGGCGCCGCCTCGCTTTCGGGCTCGGCCGGGCGCGGCGCCTTCCTGCTCGCCGTCTACTCCGCCGGCCTGGCGATCCCCTTCCTACTCACGGCCGTCGCCTTCTCACGCATGACGACGGCCTTCGTTGTGGTCAAGCGCCACTACCAGCTGATCGTTGCAACGGGGGGTGTGATCCTGATCGCGATGGGCCTTCTGATCTGGACCGACCAGCTCACCCAGCTCAATACCGAAGCGCAGAGGTGGATGTCCGAACTCGGCCTCGAATTCTTGACCGGCGTCTGAGCAGGGCCGGGGAAGCGCTCGCGCCCAAGCGCGCCCACCTTCGTCAGGTCAGTTGCTGACCGGGGTAACGGTCTCGAGCTCGCGGCCGACCGCCTCGGTTTCTTCCAGCCCGGTGTCATCGACGTCTCGCGAGCAAACGATCCTGAAGCGGCCGGTGCCGATCTCGGGATCGGCGATCAAGCGGCAGCCCGCGGATGTGGTCCCAGCCCAGGCGCTCGACCTCGAAGGGGTTCATCCGCACCTCGGCGGCCGGGAAGGCGCAGTTCGCGTTGTGCTGGTCGATCGCCTGCGAGATCGCCTCCAGGTTCTTTGCCTCCGCCGAAGCCACGCCGGGAAGTCTAGGTACTTTTTCTTCGGCTTTCCCGGGTTGGTTTGCCGGCGGCTGCGATCCGCCCGCCTCCCTAACCTGACAGCGTGAAGGATTCGGATCGCTGTATCGCCCATCTCGACATGGATGCGTTCTACGCATCGGTGGAGCTGCAGCGCCGGCCGGAGCTGAAAGGCAAGCCGGTTGTCGTCTGCGGCTCGGGCCCGCGGGCGGTGGTGACGACGGCCAGCTACGAGGCGCGCAAGCTGGGCGGCATCCACTCGGCGATGCCGGCGGCTACCGCCCGCCGCCGCCTTCCCGACGCGGTCTACATTCGCCCCGACTTCACCGCCTACCGGGAGGCCTCGGCCCGCGTGATGGCGATCCTGCGGCGCAACGCGGAGACGGTCGAGGTGGTCGGCCTCGACGAGGCCTACATCGACCTCACCGGGATCTTCTCCCCCAAGGCGGCGATGCGGCGGATAGCCACCGAGATCCGCGAGGAGACCGGGCTCACCTGCTCGGTCGGGATCTCAGAGAACCGCCTGCTGGCCAAGATCACGAGCGAGCTGGGCAAGCCGGCCGGGCTGGTCGTGCTCTCACGGCAGGAAGCCCTGCAGCGCTTTGCCGAGGATTCGCCCGGCATCGTCCCCGGCATCGGGCCGAAAACCGTCGTCAAGCTGCAGCAGATGGGCATCCGCACCCTTGCCACCCTGCGCGCCGAGGACAAGGCCCTGCTGACCGAGGCCTTTGGGCCGCGGACGGGCCTCTGGCTACATGCCCGCTCACGCTTCGAAGACGACACTCCGCTGACGGTCGTCCGCGAGGCGAAGTCGCAGTCGGCCGAGACCACCTTCGACGTCGACGTCAGCGATCGCGATCAGCTCGAGTCATCCCTGGCCTCGCTCGCGGAGGAGCTCTGCCGGCGCCTCAGCTCCCGGCGGCTCGAGGGCCGCACGATCGGGATCAAGGTCCGCCTCGACGACTGGACCAACATCACCCGCTCGCACACGGTCGAGCAACCGACCAACGACCCAGCGATCGTCGCCGCGGTTGCGCTCGATCTGCTGCGCGCCTACGCGCCCTCCCGGCCCGTCCGCCTGCTCGGCGTGCGCGTGGCGTCCTTCGAGCGCGACGTGGCCTCCGAGGCGGAGTCCGCGGAGGCCCAGCTTCGGCTCAGCGTCCCCGGCTGAAGAGCAGGACCCCGACGTCGGGAAAGCCCAAGCGCGCCTTCGTCGCCGCGGTGAGGTCGAAATCCCGACCGGCCGCGTAGGGCCCGCGGTCGACCACCGGCACGGTGAGCGAATGACCTCGATAGCGAAGCTTCACCCTGGTGCCGCAGGGCAGTGTCTTATGGGCGACGCCAAGCGTCCCCAGTTGCAGGGTGCCGCCGCAGGCGAGCGCTCCTCCATAGAGGCCGGGGCCGTAGTAGGAGGCGACGGCATAGCGGTAGGAACTGAAGCGCCGGACGGCGCTTGCAGAGCCGCGCAGCCGGCGGTTGTGGATGACGTGCGTGCGGACGCTGTAAGCGCCGATGCGGGATGGGCGCCAGCGCAGGGCGAAGGTCCCATTCGCCCGCGTCGAGGTGGTGAAGACGTCCGCGCCGCGGCCGCGAATGACGACCTTGACGCGGCGGCTGCCGGCGGGTCGGACCCGCCCCCGCAGGGCAACGCTGTGGCCGCCGAGGACGGCATGCCGGGAAAGATGCAGGGAGATGTGAGAGGCATCCCTGGCGGGCGGGCGCTGCGGCGCTGGCTTGGCAACAGCGGGGCCGGCTCCGGTCGCGAACGCGGCGGCAGCCGCCATCGCGGGCAGGAGGTATCGCATCGTTGGATCACTCGCTTTCTCGCCTGCCTACGGGGTTAGCTGACGGGCTCGCAGATGCCGGCTCAGTGCCGCTGCATCCGCTACGGGCGGATCACCGCCCGATTCGCCCCCGCCACGACTGCTCGCCATGGCCTTGGGTCCCCCGTTTTCCCTGCGCTCGCAGGGAAACTCAGCAGATTGGGGTTCTTTCGAGAGAGCCACGCTAGGGGCGCCCGGCCACCTTCAGCGTGAGCGGCCTCACATTGCCCTCAGCGGCAATAGCCGATGCAATCCGCTCTCCAATGCGGTTTGTCTGCTTGCTCACGCCCAGGCGGTGTGTGCGAAGATTGCCCTGTGAGCCAGGACCGGCTGAGCGGACTCGACACTTCCTTTCTCCATATGGAGCGCGCGGGGGCGCACATGCACGTCGCCTCGACGATCGTCTTCGAGGGCTCGGCGCCCACACACGAGGAGTTCCGCGAACACATCGCCTCGCGCCTTCACCTCGTGCCGCGCTTTCGCCAGAAGCTGCGCTTCGTGCCGCTCAGCCAGGGCCGCCCCGTATGGGTCGACGACCCCCACCTGAACCTCGATTACCACGTGCGGCGCACCGCTCTGCCCGCTCCCGGCTCCGAGGAGCAGCTGCGCAACCTGGCGTCGCGAATCTTCTCCCAGCAGCTCGACCGCACCAAGCCCCTCTGGGAGCTGTGGCTGGTCGAGGGCGTGGAAGGAGGCCGCTTCTCCATCGTCGGCAAGAGCCACCACGCCCTCGTCGACGGCATCTCCGGCGTCGACATCACCACCGTCCTCTTCGACGTCGAAAAGGAGCCGGCCGAACCGCCGATGCAGATGCCGAAGTGGGCGCCGCGGCCGGAGCCGTCGAACCTGAAATTGCTCGGCGACTCGTTGCGCGAGCGCGCGACAAGCCCGCGTGAGATCGCCCGCGGCGTCAAAGCCGTCCTGCGAGGGCCGCGACAGGTGGCGCAGGGAATAGGAGCGACGGGGAAGATGATCGGCGCCGGGATGGCAGCGCCCTCCACTCCCTTCAACGTCGAGATAGGGCCCCATCGACGCCTCGCCTTCGTTCGCACCGACCTCGGTGAGCTGAAGCGAGTCAAGAATCACTACGGGGGGACGGTCAACGACGTCGTGCTCTCGATCGTCACCGGCGCCCTCGGCAACTACCTCCGCGCTCGCGGCAACGACACCACCGATCTAGAGCTGCGGGCGATGGTGCCGGTCAGCGTCCGCGCCGAGGAGGAGCGCGGCGCGCTCGGCAACCGGATCTCGGCGATGATGGCGCCGCTGCCGGTTTGGTGCGAGAACCCCGTCGAGCGGCTGCACCTCGTCACCGCCACGATGGGTGATCTGAAGGGCTCGGGCCAGGCGGTCGGAGCCGAGATCCTGACCAAGATCACCGACTTCGCGCCGACCACGATCGCCTCTCAGGCCGCCCGTCTTCAACCGGCGCAGCGCTTCTTCAACCTCGTCGTCACCAACGTGCCCGGGCCTCAGTTCCCGCTCTACGTGCTGGGACGTGAGATGGAGGCGATCTTCCCGATGGTGCCCCTGGCCCGCCGCCAGGCCCTCTGCGTCGGAATCATGTCCTACAACGGCCAGGTCAACTTCGGCCTCGTCGGCGACTATGACGCGATGGCGGACCTCGACAGCTTCGCCCTCGACCTCGAGGGCGCGGTAAAAGAGATCGTCGACAAGACGCCGAAGCCGAGGCAGAAGGCTCCCCGCAAAGCCTCGGCGCGGACCCGAAACGGCGCCGTCCCCGTCAAATAAGGCCAGAGGGGCGATCGCCGCCGACGCCGCCATCCCCGCCCCCCGGCGGCTGTGCCTCCATCGGCGGGCTCTGCGCCTCCCGCCGCTTGTGAAGGCGATACTTCGGCTGTGATCTCCTCGAGGCCCGTATGCGAATAGCCCTGGCCCAGATCGACCCCACGGTTGGGGATATCGACGGCAACGCGGCCAAGGTCGGCGAGTGGATCGCCCGCGCTGCGGCGGAGGGAGCCGAGCTGGCTGTCTTCCCCGAGCTCTCGATTCCGGGCTATCCAGCCGAGGACCTCTACCTGAAGCGCCACTTCGTCGAGGCCAACCGGCGGGCGGTCGAGGAGCTGGCCGAAGAGGTGGGCGAGATGACGGTCCTGGTGGGCTTTGCCGAGCCGGTGCTGGAAGGGGGGGATTTTCGCCACGCCCACAACTCCCTTGCCGTCCTGCGCCAGGGCGCCGTGCAGGCCGTCTATCGCAAGAACCGCCTACCCAACTACGGCGTCTTCGACGAGCAGCGCTACTTCATTCCCGGCGCCGAGCCGGCGACGGTCGACGTCGGCGGGACCCGAGTCGGCCTGACGATTTGCGAGGACTGCTGGCTGGAGGGTCCCCCAGCCTCGGTGGAGGTCGCGGAAGGGGCGACCCTTGTCGCCAACCCTTCCGGCTCGCCCTACCACCGCGGCAAGGGTCGCGAGCGGGAAGCGATGTTTGCCGAAAGAGCGCGCGCCTACGGAGCCCATTTCGCCTTCTGCAACCTCGTCGGGGGCCAGGACGAGCTGGTCTTCGACGGCCAGAGCTTTCTCCTCGATCCGAGCGGCGAGGTCGTCGCCCGCGCGGCGCAGTTCGAGGAGGAGCTGCTGATCTGCGAGGTCCCCGCCCCGGCGCCGGGGCGGATCGCCGAGCCTCTCACCGAGACGGCAGAGGTCTATGCAGCGTTGGTCCTCGGCCTACGCGACTACGTTGCCAAGAACGGCTTTCGCCATATCGGCCTAGCCCTCTCCGGCGGCATCGATTCGGCCCTGGTGGCGATGCTGGCGGCCGATGCCGTCGGCGCCGAGCACGTCAGCTGCGTGGTCATGCCCTCTCCCCATTCCAGCCCCCAGACTCAGGCCGATGCACGGGCCATCGCCGCCAACCTCGGAGCCGAGGCGATCGAGATCCCGATCGCCGGCGCGATGGCGGAGTACGAGAGCGCCCTCGGGGAGGCGCTGCGGGGTGCGCAAGGTGACGGAGCCTCAGCCGAGCCGCTTCCCAGAGACCCCGCGCGCCCCTCGGAGCCGGACCTCGCGGCTGAGAACGTGCAGGCGCGAATCAGGGGCAACCTGATGATGGCCCTCTCCAACAAGCACGGCTGGCTGGTCCTGACGACCGGCAACAAGAGCGAGCTGTCGGTCGGCTACGCCACCCTTTACGGCGACATGGCGGGCGGCTTTGCCGCGATCAAGGACGTCCCCAAGACGCTCGTCTACGAGCTCGTCCGCCACCGCAACGAGGCCGCCGGTCGGGAGCTGGTGCCGGCGTCTGTTTTGGAGCGCCCTCCCTCAGCGGAGCTGCGGCCCAACCAGCTCGACAGCGACTCCCTACCTCCCTACGAGCTGCTCGACCGGATCCTCGAGGCCTACGTGGAGCGAGACGAAGGCCGCGAGGAGATGATTGCCGCCGGGATGCCGGCCGATGTCATCGACGACGTCGTTCGCATGGTCGACCGGGCCGAGTACAAGCGCCGCCAGGCGGCACCCGGGATCCGCATCACGCCGAAGGCGTTCGGGCGCGACAGGCGCCTGCCGATCACTAATCGGTTTGGGGAATAGGCCGCACCGCGATCGTCATCTGCGCCAGCGCGCAGAGGCGGTCCTCTGAATCGCGGACCTCGGCCTCCCAGACCCAGGTCGTGCGTCCACGATGACGGGCACGGGCGCGGACCTCCGCCCAGCCGGCGGTGATCGGCCGGAGGAAGTTGACGCTGATCGACTGGCCCATCACCGCCATCCCCTCCTCGAGGACGGCAAGGCCGGTGGCCCGCGAGCAGACGCTCTCCACCAGGGTCGACATCACGCCGCCATGCATGAGGCCGACCGGCTGGCGCAGCTCGTCGCGCATCGGCAGCCGCACTCGTGCGTGGTCGGGATCGTCGTCGAGCCATTCGGTGCCGAGCAGGGCGTCGAAGTGGGAATGGAACCCGTGGGGATCCTCAGTCATCGCGGCGCAGACCCTATCCGTGCGGCCGCTGCCGTAGGCTTCCCGGCTCGTGGCGCTGACTGACGACCAAAGGGCGATGCTGAGGCTGCTGGCGCAGCGTGAGCAGGGGTATGAGGAGATGGCGGCCCTGATGGGGCTGAGCGTCGAGGAGGTGCGGGCCAAAGTGAAGGACGCGCTGGCCGCGATCGAGCAGACCGAGACCGAGCCCTCTCCCCCACCTCCGGCGCCCCCCGCGGTAAAGGCCGAGACGCCTGCCCCCACGGCAACAAAGGTTGAGGCACCGACCGAGGCCTCTACCGCCCAGGCGCCGCCTCCGCGAGGGTCGGAAACAGAGAAACCACTTCCTCCCCCCGCCCAAAAGCCGCAACCGTTCGCTCCCGTCGCCCAAGAGGAGCCGAGGAAACGCTCAAGCGCCTCAATGCCTCGGGTATCGCTGCCCGAGGACCGGCAGGCGCGGATCGGCCTGCTTGCCGGAGTGGCCGTCACCGTCCTGGCGGTCCTCCTGCTCGTCAGCGGTGTTCTCGGCGGCGGCGAGGATTCGGACTCGGGCGCGAACGACGGCGATACCTCGGCCCAGACGGCAGCCGAAACGGCTGCGGGCTCCGATCAGCTGACGCAGGCGGTCCTGGAGCCGGTGGACGGCGGCGACGCCAGCGGCCGGGCGCTCTTCGGCAGGGCTCAAAAACAGGTCGTGCTGCAGGTCGAAGCGGAGGGCCTCGATCCTTCGCCGCCGGGCCAGTCCTACGTAACCTGGCTCGCCCGCTCTCCGCAGCAGATGCTGCCCCTGGCGGCGTCTAAAGTGGACGAGTCGGGGGAGATCGTCGAGCGCTACCAGGTGCCGACCGAAGTGCTGGCCTTCCTGGCAAGCGGCGCCTTCGACCAAATAGAGATCACCTTGATCTCCGACGCCGGCTTCAGGCGCTCTGTGGCGCAGGCTCGCAAAGCGAAGCAGTCCCCCGCCTACACAGGCGTCGACGTATTGCGCGGTCAGATCACCGGCCCGATCGTCGGCGCCGCCGCCAACAGCCAGGGCTAGAGGACCGCTTTGAGCGTGCCCCGCCGGCCGCTCTGTTCCTCCGCGGCCGGTTAGCTACTCGGGTAGGAGCTTGCCCGGGTTCATGATCCCGGCCGGATCGAGCCGTTCCTTTGCCGCCCGCAGGACATCGAGGCCGGCGGCGCCGACCTCGGCCTCCATGTAGGGGGCGTGGTCGCGGCCGACCGCGTGGTGATGGGTGATCGTGCCGCCCGCCGCCACGATCGCCTCACAGGCGGCTCGCTTCACCGCCCCCCACTGCTCGATCTCCTCACCCTGACGAGAGCGAGAGATGAAGGTGAAGTACAGAGAGGCCCCGTCCGCGTAGGCGTGGGAGAGGTGGCAGAAGACGAGCCCCGGGGTCCCCTGCGATCCGAGCGCCTTGCGGATCGCGTCGCCCACCGCGGTGTGGAGGCCGGCGAGCTCGGTCCACGTATGCGCGGTCTCCAGCGTCTCCACCAGCGCTCCCATGTCCATCAGCGTGTCGCGGAAGTAGGGGCCCTCGTAGCGCCGCTTCTCCCAGGAGCGCCCGGCGCTCTGGCCGAGATAGGCGGCGCCACCCGCGCGCAGCTTTCGCACCGTCAGGGCCCGGCGGCGGGAGACCGACTCCTCCTCGCCCTCGAAGCCGACTATGACCAGACAGCCGCCGCGACGGCGGCGAGCGCTCAGGTAGCCGCCCAGCAGGGCGCCGGTGATCCCGCGCGGGCCCGAAAGAGCGAGAGAGACCCGGGTCTCCTCCTCGTCGGAGACGCGAATCACGTCCGGAAGCCCGGGGCCTTGAGCGAGCTCGCGGACGATCTCGGCGCCGGCCTCGAAGCTCTCCGCCATCCAGCCCTCGTAGCGGCGCACGCTGGGCGAGGGGCGCACCCGCACGGTCACCTCGGGAATCACACCGAAAATCCCCTCCGAGCCAAGGATCAACTCGCGCAGAGCCGGCCCTGCGGCGGTATGCGGGGTCTCCAGCGTGTCGATCTCGCCAGCCGGTGCGATCAGGCGCGCCGCGGCGACCAGGGAGTCGAAGCGGCCGTAGCCGCTGGAGGCCTGGCCCGCTGAGCGGGTCGCGGCGAAACCGCCGATCGTCGCGTACTCGAAGGACTGCGGAAAATGACCGAGGGTGAGGCCGTGGCCGCCAAGCGCGGCCTCCGCCTCCGGCCCCCGCAGCCCGGCGCCCAGGGTGGCCGTCAGCGAGCGCCGGTCGACTTGCACTTTGGACAGCCGCCGCAGGTCGAGGCTGACCAAGCGCTCGTGGGCGCCGCGCAGAGGCTCAACCCCGCCGACGACGCTCGTGCCGCCGCCAAAGGGAACCACGGCGATGCCCTCGGCGCTACAGACCTCCAACGCCCGCCGCAGCGCGCCGGCATCGGCCGGCATGATGACCGCATCGGGTGCCGCCACGAGCCTGCCCGCGCGCAGCCTCGCCAGGTCGGCGTACCCCCGCCCGGCAGCGTGGCGGACTCGGTCCTCGTCGGAGGTGAAGATGCCCTCGGCGCCGACCGCATCCGCCAGTGCCCGCGGCAGCGGCTCGGGGGCCGGCACATCGACCGCCTCGATGGCGTCGGGGCGCTGCACGGGGCTCAGCTCCCCGACCTGCTCGCGCAGCGTTGCCAGGGCTTCCTCGCTCAGGGGAGCGGAGATCTTGGGATCACCCCATCCCCACCACTTCAGATCGCGCCGCGGGCCGTCCATGCCTATCCGGGCTTGCCCGCCAGAGCGCGCTCGATCCCGCCCAGGGCTTCGTCGAGGATCGTCGCCTGGCCGCGCCGCATCATCAGCGAGCCGAGGCGCGAGAGGCCGCGCGGCACCTGCTCGGAGATCAGAGTGACCTCAGTCTGTCCTCCCTTGGGCCGCAGCCCGACCTCCACCGTCGAGCGGCGAAGGTGGCGCTCGAAAGGAGTCCCCTCGAGCTGCTGCTCCCAGATGTAGCGCTCGCCCTCGGCCGAGCTGAGGCAGCGGAAGTCGGCCCGGACCCCGCGGCCCTCTCCGGTCTCCAGGACCTTGGTCCACTCGCTGCGGCGGCCGGCGCTCTTGCTGTCGACCGCCTCGACGCGAGTCGTGCGCGGCCACCAGCGAGGCAGGCTGTAGGGGTCGGAGACGAGCTCCCAGACGTCGCCCTGGGAAGCCGCGATCGTGCGTCGCCGGCTGACTCGCGGCACGGTGGGCCGTCAGTCGCCGGCAAGCCGGCGTAGGTCTCGCACCAGCAGCAAGTGCTTGAGGTGGCTGACCGTCGCCGCCAGGCTCTCCAGCGTCTCCAGCGCCTCCTTGCGGCGATCGGGGTTGCGCGAGCGCAGTGAAGGTCCGAGCAATGCTTCGAGCAGGTTGGCCTCGCGATCGGCGGAGGACCTGAAGACCCGCATGTTGCGCGCCCCGACGCCGACCCGCGAGAGCTCGTTGGCGGCGCGGACGATCTCACGGTCGGTCTCGTCGTAGACCGTCTTGCCTTCCCGCTTGTCGGGCTGGACGATGCCGAAGTTCTCGAGCTCGGCGATCAGCTCCGCCCGGGCGCCCGTCTCCTCGATCACCTCGTCGAGGGAGAGATAGGCGCTGGAGGTATTGACGAGGATCGCCCGCCGTACGGCGCCCCCGGAGGGCCGCCGGTCGGCGGCGCCGCTGCCGAGGTCGATCTCGCCGCCCGCCGCCAGCTCCTGGCGGATCACCCGCAGCGGCAGGAACTCGTCGCGCTGAAGGCGGAGGATCGTTCGCAGCCGTTCGACGTCGGACTGGCTGTAGAGGCGGTAGCCGCCCGACGTGCGCCGCGGCGTGAGCAGCTTCTGGTCCTCCAGGTAGCGGATCTTGGAGATCGAGATGTCGTCGAACTCCCCCTGCAGGATCTTGCAGACAGCGCCGATCGTCAGTGCCTTGCGGGGGCGGCTGGGCGAGTCCGGCGAACGGGTGGGTTGCTCGGAGATCGCCATCACTTCTCCAGGTAGCTGAGCTTGTACTTGCCGACCTGGATCTCATCCCCGTCGCTGAGCTGGTGCGACTCGATCCGGCGGCGGTTGACGTAGGTGCCGTTGAGTGAGCCGAGGTCGTCGATGTAGAGGCCGTCGCGGCGGCGCACCAGCAGGGCGTGGTTGCGGGAGACGGTCACGTCGTCGAGAAAGACCCCCGCGTCGGGGCTGCGGCCGATGCTGACCCGGTCCTCGGTCAGCGTGAAGCTCTCCCCCGCCCGGCCTCCACCGGCGCGGATCACCAAAGCGGCGCCGCTGCGCTCGACCGCCTCGTCGATGTCGATCGGCTGCATCTCACCGGTCTCATCGACGGTGTAGGTCATCGTCGTCGGGTCCTCGCCGGCCTCCGATGGGCCGCCCAGGTAGGCGCCGCACTTCTGACAGTAGTTCGCGCCTTCGGGATTGACGAACCCGCACTCGGGGCAGTGAACGGCCATGGCTGGGTCTCCGCCTAAGCGGCCGGCTCGTCCTCCGGCGGCGCTTCCGCCTTGCCGGCCAGGATCTCGGTCAGCTGGCGCACGTCGTCGCCGGAGATCAGCGTCTCGCCCTGCTCTCGTTTCTGGCGCAGCCGGTTGACGAGCTCCGCCCGCAGGATGTCGATCTTCCCGTGCAGCACCCGCCGCTTGTAGGAGATCTCATTCTCTTCCTCTGTGAGGTTCTCGATCAGGTCCTTCAGCTCTTTGTCGCTGAGCGAACCGAGATCTGGAAACGTGTCCTCCATCTCTCTCCTTCTGGCGGGTGTCGCCGTTGGCCTCTGCGGTCGATTATAGGTCGCGGCGTCAAAGGTTCAACCGTAGGTTGAAGGTTTATCGGGATTGAGCCGCGTCTTGCAGGGCCCGATTGCCGCGTACGGCGCGTATCCCCGCCTGCGCGTAGAGCGCCGTGGCAACGAGGGCCAGGGCAAGGCCGACGATCAGCGCCGCTTCCGGCCCCCAGCCGTCGAAGACCATGGCGAAGAAGATCCCTCCCATGATCGGAAAGACGGAGATGCGGCCCGGCCAGTTGACGCGAATCTCAACCCCGTGGCGAAGGCCGTACTGGGCGAGGACGAGCATGATCACCTCACGGGCGCCGAGAAGGGCCAGGGCCCAGTGCGGTAGGAGATCGAAATGCCAGCAGACGACCGCGCCGGCGAGGATCGTGAGGCGGTCGATGAGGGGGTCGAGCATGGCGCCAAGGCGGCTGTACTGCCCCGTCACCCGCGCCAGCAGGCCATCGAGATAGTCCCCCGCCGCGATCAACCAGTAGACCGTCGCGGCGGCGGCATCGCGCCCATCGCCCGATTCGAAGGCCAGATACAGGAAGAGCGGGATCGCCGCCAAGCGGACGTAGCCGACGAGGTTGGGGATCGTCCAGGGATTGAGCGGCTCGCCCCGGCGCGTCTGCCGCGGCGGCGGGCCGCTGCGATCGAGGCCGACGAGGCGGCGCAGGCGGCCGCGGCCAAAAGGGGCCTTGTCAGCCATCGATTGCCCGCAGAGCCTCCAGCGCCTGCGGGGCCGCTTCCTCCACCGCCAGCTTGTGCTCGGCGCCACCGGCGCGCTCGCTTGCCTCGACGATGCCTTCGGCAAGCCCGCGCCTGCCGACGACGACTCGCAGCGGGCAGCCGATCAGCTCGGCGTCGGTCAGCTTCTCCCCCGGCCCGGCGTCGCGATCGTCATAGAGCACCTCGGCGCCGGCGTCACGCAGCTCCTCATAGAGCCGGTCCGCCGTCTCGCGCTCGTCCTCGCCGGCCTTCGCCAGTGAGACGAGGTGGATCTGCCAGGGGGCGATTGAGCCGGGCCAGACGATGCCGCGCTCGTCCGCCGTTTGCTCGATTGCCGCGGCGACGATTCTGGCGGGGCCGATCCCGTAGCTGCCCATCACGATCGGGCGCTCGCTGCCGGCCTCGTCGAGGAAGGTGGCCCCGAGCGGCTCCGAGTAGCGGGTTCCAAGCTTGAAGATGTTGCCGATCTCAATCGCCGGCTCGATCGCGATCTCGCTCCCGCCCGGCGCCCTATCGCCGGCCTCGACCGAGCGCACGTCCAGCTCTTCGAACTCGAAATCGCGGCCGGGTCTGACACCACGTAGGTGGGCGTCGGCCCGATTGGCTCCGGTGACGTAGGAGTCGCCCTGGATCGCCGCGTCCTTGACGATCGCCACGTTGGCGCCGACGGGGCCGACAAAGCCGACCGGCCCCAGCTCCGCCTCGATCTCCTCACCCTTGGCGAGACGGAAGCCGGCCCCGAGGGCGTTGCGCAGCTTGATCTCGTTGAGACGGTGGTCCCCGCGCAGGAGCACGAGGACCATTCCGCGGCCCTCAACGATGACGGGCATCGCCTTGATCAAAGCCCCAGGCGGTACGCCCAGCGAGCCGGAGACCTCCTCAACGGTGGTCAGGCCCGGGGTTGAGACCTCCTCCGCCTCGTCCGAGCCCGGGGGGAGCTCGACCTTCTGCGCGTCGGCCGCCGCGATCTCGACATTGGCGGCGTAGCCGGGGGCCAGAGCGACCTCGTTCTCTCCCGCCGGGCAAGGGGCCATGTACTCATGTGCGCCCGAGCCGCCCATCATGCCGACGTCGGACTCCACCCGGTGCCAGCGCAGGCCGCTGCGGTCGAAGATCCGCGCGTAGGCCTCGCTCTGCAGCTCGTAGGAGCGCGCCAGTCCCTCCTCGTCGCGGTCGAAGGAGTAGGCGTCCTTCATCGTGAACTCACGGGTGCGCAGGACGCCGGCGCGCGGGCGCGGCTCGTCGCGCTCCTTGGTCTGGATGTGGAAGAGCATCAACGGCAGGTCGCGGTAGGAGCGCACCTCGCGGGCGACGTGGTAGGTGACGCACTCCTCGTGCGTCATCGCCAGCACCATTGGCGCCCCCTTGCGGTCCTCGAGCTTGAACAGCTCGTCGATCCCGTAACGGCCCGTCTTCTCCCAGCTCTGCGCCGGCTGCAGGACCGGCATCAGCATCTCCTGGCAGCCGATGCTCTCCATCTCCTCCCGAATCACCGCTTCGACCTTGCGGTGCGTGCGCCAGCCCGCCGGCAGGTAGGTCCACAGGCCCGCTCCCAGCTGGCGGATCAGCCCCGCCCGCACCATCAGCTTGTGCGAGAGCGCCTCTGCGTCGGAAGGCGGGTCCTTCAGGGTCGGGAGGAAGGCCTCGCTGAGTCGAGTCACGCAGGAAACCTATCCGCCCGGCAGAGGCTCAGGCCCTGGTGAAGCGGCGACCGGCGGTCGGAGATGCCTCCTCGTCGAGCAGGACGCGGTCCGACTCGCCTTTCTGCGCCGCTTCATGCTCCAGCTGGGCGATCCTCTCCGGGGTCAGGTCGCCGGCGTTCTCCTCCTCGATCTTGGCCAGCCAGGCAGCACCCTCCCCCGCCTTCGCCTCGTCGACCTGCACCTCGCCCCGGTCCAGCGACCTGTCGATCTCCTCGAAGAGGGCGTCGACCAGGTCGGCCTGGGGGACCTTCCGCAGCGGCTTGCCGTGGGCGAAGATCAGGCCCTCGTCCTTGGCCCCCGTGATGCCGAAGTCCGCGTGGCTGGCCTCGCCGATCCCGTTCACCGCGCAGCCGAGCACGGCGACCTCCACCGGCTCGGCGTAGCTTTCGAGGCGCTGCTCGATCTCGGCCACGACGGAGTCCATGTCGAACTGCAGGCGCCCACAGGTGGGACAGGCGATCAGCACCGGGCCGCGCTCGCGCAGCTGCAGCGCCTTGAGGATCTCCCAGGCGACCTTGACCTCCTCCTCGGCATGGAAGGTGGAGAGGCTGATCCGAATCGTGTCGCCGATCCCGTCGGCGAGCAGGGTGCCGAGGCCGACCGAGGATTTCAGCGAGCCGGACCATTTCGTCCCCGCCTCGGTGATGCCCAGGTGCAGCGGGTAGGGGATCTTCTCCGAGAGGAGGCGATTGGCGGCGATCGTGTTGGGCACGTTGGTCGACTTGATCGAGACCTTGAAGTCGGTGAACTCGAGGCCCTCCATCAGCTCGACGAACTCCACCGCCGCCGCAACCAGCGCCTCGACCGGGCTTTCGCGCTCCAGGTCGTGCAGATGTTTCGGCAGCGAGCCTGAGTTGACCCCGATCCTCATCGGCACTCCTGCCGCGGTTGCCTTCTCCGCCACCTCAGCGACTTTCTCCCGCCCGCCGATATTTCCCGGGTTGAGGCGGATGCAGTGGGCGCCGGCGTCGATCGCCTTCAGGGCGAGCGTGTGGTTGAAGTGGATGTCGGCGATCACCGGGATCGGCGATTCCTTGACGATCGTCTTCAGCGCCTCGACATCGTCGTCGCGGGGCACCGCCACGCGCACGAGATCGGCGCCCGCGTCGGCGACCTTGCGGATCTGCTCCATCGTCGCCGCCAGATTGGCCGTCTCGGTCTTGGTCATCGTCTGCACGGCGACCGGCGCCCCACCGCCGATCGGCACTCCCCCGACGAAGATCTGTCGCTTGGAAGACATAAGCACAGGGTATCCGGGGACGGCTATAGGAGATCCACGCAAGGATTGAACCAGGCCCCGATTGCCGTCGTATGCCGTATCGATGGGCGTACACGATTCGGCCACTCCACCCAGCCCTCGCAGCGCCGGACCCCGCTTCCTGATCCCTCTTCTATGCCTGATGGCGGCGGTGGCCATCGGATTAATCGCCGCGGCGTCGGCAGGCGCCAGCTTTCATCTGATGAAGATCCGCGAGCTTCGGCCCGCCGGCGCCAGCGGCAGCTATGTGGAGCTGCAGATGTGGACCGGCGGTCAGAACGCCGTCGCCGGCCACGAGATCACGGTCTACAACCCCAACGGCACCGTCTCGAACTTATACACGATGATCGGCAATGTCTCGCAAGGTGGCAGCCAGCGGTCGGTGCTGATCGCCGGCCCGGACTATTCGGGCCCCGCGGCGGACTTCACGGCCCCCGCGCTCAACGTTCCCGCAGCCGGCGGAGCGGTTTGCTTCAACGATGGAGAACCGCCCGATTGCGTTTCCTGGGGCAACTTCACCGGCAATGCTTCGCTCCCCAGTAACGCCGGCTCACCCGCATCGCCCTCCGGTGTGACGCCAGGCATGGCGCTGCACCGCTCGATAGCGGGGGGATGCACGACCCTGCTGGAGCTGGGGGACGACACGGATCAGAGCAGCACCGACTTCAGCGAGGCTGCGCCGAGCCCAACCCCGAACTCGACCAGTCCCGTGGAGGGGGAATGCACCTTCCCGAACACCACGATCAACTCGGCGACGCCCAGCCAGAGCAAAACAACATCGACGTCGATCACGTTCACCTTCTCGGCCACGCCGTCGGCCGATGCGACCTTCGAATGCAAACTCGACGCGGACCTCTACGAGTCGTGTACGTCGCCGCAGGAATACATGGAGCTTGATGGGGACAATTCGGTCAGCGGCACCGCCCACACCTTCCAGGTGCGGGCAAAAAACGCGAATGGGACCGACCAGAGCCCCGCGAGCCACAGTTGGACTGTCGATGGCGTCCAGCCGACGGCCACCATCATCGGTCAGCCGGCTGACCCGTCTCCAGGGAATAGCGCGGCGTTCAGCTTCGACGCTAACGAGGCCGCGACGTTCCAGTGCAAGCTGGAAGGCCCAACGGCCGCCGCCCTCGCCACCTGCAGTTCGGGTGAGACCTACACCTCCCTGGACGACGGCGAGTACGTCTTCTCCGTCAAGGCAAAAGACGCCGCCGGCAACGAAGGTGGCTTCGATGCCTACGAATGGACCGTCGACAACTCCCTCGCCGACACGGTGGATCCTCAAACAACGATCCTGGGCAAGCCGGCAAACCCGAGCCTCAGCGCCGATGCCTCCTTCACCTACGCATCGAACGAGCCGGGCTCGAGCTTCGAATGCAAGCTTGACGCCGCCGCTTTCTCACCCTGCCCCGCGGCGGGGATCACCTACACAGGCCTGCCCGGCGGCCCCCACACCTTCCAGGTGCGCGCGGCCGACCCTTCGGCCAATGTCGATGACTCCCCTGCGGGCTACAGCTGGGACATCGCGGCGCCGGTCGTCCTCGCGGCGCCGCCCATGATCGCGCCGCCTCCCCTTTCACCGCCCGCGACGGCCCCTGAGACGACGATCACCGCGAAGCCGGGGGCCATGACTCGCGACCGCACACCCACCCTGCGCTTCCGCTCCAACCGGTCAGGCGCGATCTATCAGTGCAAGGTGGACGCGAAGCCATTCAGGTCTTGCCGCTCCCCCTATACGGCGAGACTGCTGGCCTTTGGCAGGCACACGATCAAGGTCCGTGCTCTTGCCGGCGGGCTGGCCGACCCGACGCCGGCGCAGGTCAGCTTCACGATCGTGCGAGGTCGCCGGTGAAGGGACGACGTTTCGGTCGGGCGCTCGCGCCGCTGGCCGCCGGGCTGGGGCTGCTGGCCCTATCCGCGCCCTCCGCGTCGGCCAGCTTCCATGAAATCCTCGTTCGCGAGGTCTACGCAGGGTTCGCCGCCGACCCGGATGTCGAGTACGTCGAGTTGCAGATGTACGCGGGCGGTCAGGAGTTCGTCAAAGACCAGGCCATCCGCACTTACGACGCGGCGGGGGCCCCGGTCAAAGCCAATCCCTTTCCCACCAACGTCGCCCGGGGCTCCAATCAGAGCACGATCGTGATGGCGACTCCTGCGGCGGAGTCCAAATTCGGCATCGCCGCGGATGCGGCGCTCTCTCCCACCGGGCAGCTCGACCCGGCCGGCGGCGCGGTCTGCTGGGCCGAACTCGACTGCGTTTCCTGGGGCAGCTTCAACGGAGGGCCGCTGCCCAGCCCGGCGGGCTCCCCCGCCGGCGCGATTCCCGAGGGAATGGCGCTGCGGCGCACGATCGCCCCGGGCTGCGCCACCCTGCTCGAGGCGGCGGACGATCGCGACAACAGCGCCCTGGATTTCACTGCCGTCTTCCCCGCCCCTCGGGCCAATGCCACTATCCCCTCCGAGGCGCCCTGCGGCTCGACCGGCAGCGGCTCGGGCCCATCGGGGCCGGGCGGCGGCGCCGCAGCAAGCGCGCCCCAAACCAGCTTCAAAGTGAAGCCCCGCAAGAGGACCCGCGACCGCACCCCCACCTTCCGCTTTGGCTCCGACAGGGCGGGCTCGAGCTTTCAGTGCAAGCTGAACCGCAGGCCGTTTCGCAGTTGCCGCTCGCCATTTACCACCGGCAGGCTCTCCATCGGCAGGCACACGTTCAAGGTCCGGGCGCGCGACAGATCGGGCGGCGTTGACCCTTCTCCCGCCTCCTACACCTTCACCGTTGCCGCGAAGCGCGGCTAGCGGACGCTGAAGCCGTCGCCGGCGAGGCGGCCGATGTCGTTGGTGAGGCCGAGGAAGAAGAGCATGTGGACTAAGGGAGTAAGTGGATCTGCTCAAACCTTTCCCGTACCTTTGGTCCAATAGCTACGCTCAAGTCCAATCGGGGCTTTGCGGCAAAGATGCAGTTTGGGCCCGGTACCGCAAACGGAATAATCATTGGGCGATAGCGATTTCCAAAGTAATTCCATCTGCCAATCGCAAAAGGGTGCAAGGAGGTGGGAGCCGTGAACGCGAGGCCTGATTCCTCGGCGATTAGATCGGAGATCAACTCGCTGCTCTCCGCGTATCGACAGTCATTAGAGGTAACCAGCTATGACGCATTGTGGGCGCGTTTTACGGAGGAGCATGTCAGTCGGCTAAGGCGAGCCCGTAAGGTGCGCGCCAAGCGATTAGAGCCTCCTAGAACAGTCCAGGGCCCCGCTGGTGGGACCTTTGATCTTGAAGACTGGGCGACGATTGAGGATGCTGGTGATCTGCACATCTTTGTCTCGATTTGGTCTGTCGAGAGACCTGAGATCGCGGTAAACGATGACTTAATTGTTGGGGCGGGGTAGCGCTAGCGGACGCTGAAGCCGTCGCCGGCGAGGCGGCCGATGTCGTTGGTGAGGCCGAGGAAGAAGAGCATCATCACGAGCACGAAGCCGACCGCGCTCGCCCGCTGCAGAGCGACGAAGGAAAGCGGCTTGCCGCGCACTTTCTCGACCAGGCTCCAAAAGATGTGGCCGCCGTCGAGCGGCAGGAATGGAAAGAGGTTGATCAGGCCGAGCGAAAGGCTGACCACGGCGAGCAGCAGCACCGCCTCCCGGGTGCCGAATTCGTCGATCACCTCGTCGGCGGTGGCGCTGACTCCGACCACGCCGGAGACTTCCTTGCGACGCTCCTCTTCGAAGAGCTTGGAAAAGACAGTGACCGTGCGGCTCGAGACCAGCCACATCAAGTCGACTGACCTCTCCGCCGCCCCGCCCGGCCCCAGATTCGCCGGTTCGGTACCGAAGCCGAAGCCGATCCTGGTCCGCTTGACGGCGGGGTCGTATTCCGGTTTCACCGCGATCTTCCGCAGCTGCCCGTCGCGGCGCACGGTCAGCACAACCGCGGTCGCCGCTCCACAGCCCTCCACCTGCTTGCCCGCGCAGCGGTGCGAGGAGATCTGTTCGACGAACTTCTGCTGGCGCTCCGCCAGGCTGAGATTGGGGTAGCTGCGACCGTCGACGGCGACGACCCCGTCACCGGCCTGGAGAAGCCCGGCGGCGGGCGTCCCAGGCATCACCTCGCCGACCGTCTGGTTGGGGTCCTTTGCGCCCAGTGCGAGGACGAAGAGGATCACGAAGGCGAGGACGATGTTGACCGCCGGTCCGGCTCCGATCACGACGATGCGTTTCCAGACCGGCTGGTCGTAATAGCCGCGGCCCTGGGCCTCCGGCGGCAGCTCCTCTTCGGGAGTCATACCGCTGATTTTCACGAAGCCCCCGAGGGGGATCGCGCCGATCCCGTACTCGGTCTCACCCCGTTTGACGGAGAACAGCTTCGGCGGGAAGAAGAGGAAGAAACGCTCGACCCGCATCCCCGTCGCCTTGGCGGCGAAGAAGTGCCCCGCCTCGTGGAGGACGATGAGGAGGGAAAAGCCGAGGAAGATCAGCAGCCAGCTCATACCGTCGCCAACCCGCCGATCTGCTCCTCGGAGCGGCGTCGTGCCTCCGCGTCGACCGAGAAGAGGTCATCGAAGTGGGTCAGGGGCAGAGGCGGCATTTCGTCGAGCACCCGCTCGATCACCTCCGGAATCGCCGTGAAGCCGATCCTGCCGTCGAGGAAGGCGCCGACCGCAACCTCGTCGGCTGCGTTGAGCACACAGGGGGCGGTGCCCCCTGCCCTGCCCGCCTCGAGGGCCAGCGCGAGGCAGGCGAACGTCTCGAGGTCGGGCTGCTCGAAGGTCAGTTCGCCGGCGGCGGCCAGGTCCAGTCTTGGCGCGGCGACATCGGCACGCTCGGGATAGTGCAGCGCATAGGAGATCGGCACCCCCATGTCGGGGTAGCCGAGGTGAGCCAGGGTCGCCCCGTCGTTGAGATCGATCAGCGAGTGGACGATCGACTGCGGGTGCACGACGACGTCGATGTCGGTGTAGGAGACGCCGAAGAGGTGATGTGCCTCGATCGCCTCGAATCCCTTGTTCATCAGCGTCGCCGAATCGATCGTGATCCTGCCCCCCATGCTCCAGGTCGGATGGGCGAGTGCGTCGTCGATGCTCACGCCGGCAAGGTCTGAGCGGCCGCGAAAGGGGCCCCCGGAGGCGGTCAGCACCAGCCGCTCGACGGTCCCCGGCTGCGCGGCCTCGATGAGCTGGAAAAGAGCGGAGTGCTCGGAGTCGACCGGGAGGAGGCGAGTGCCGGTGGCCTCGGCCAGCGCCATCGTCAGCTCACCGCCGATCACAAGACTCTCCTTGTTGGCAAGTGCCACATCGATCCCTTCTCCAAGCGCTACCACGGTCGGGCTCAGACCCGCCGCGCCGACGATCCCGTTCAGAACGAGATCTGCACCAGATGAAGCGATCAGCTCGCTGATTCCGTCTCCCCGGCAAGGATGCGTCCGTCCCAGTCGGACCGCGCCCGCTCGGCGGCGGCGGCATCGGCCAGCGCCACCGCGGGCACGCCGTGCTGCCGAGCCTGCTCGAGCGCCAGCTCCCAGTTCGCGCCAGCGGAGAGGCCGACGACCTGGAGCCCGTCGGAGGCGGCGACGATCTCCAGCGCCTGCGTCCCGATCGAGCCCGTGCTGCCAAGAATGACCAGCTTCTTCATTGAGGACATCAAGTGTAGGTGGGTCGGGAGGCCCGCCGGCCGGCGGCTCAGTAGACCAGCTGGATGGAGAGGTAGTAGCCGATCACGATCGTGAAGAAGACGGCATCGAGGCGGTCGAGGAGGCCGCCGTGGGGCCCGAAGAGCCTGCCGGTGTCCTTGCAGCCCAGGTCGCGCTTCAACATCGACTCGAAGAGGTCGCCGAGCGGGGCGACGGCGGCGACGGCGGCGCCGATGAGCAGCGCATCCACCCCCGAGAGCCAGTCCTGGTAGAGGCCGGCGAACCAGAAGGCCATGGTGCCGATCAGGAAGCCGCCCAGCAACCCCTCCAGGGTCTTGTTCGGCGACAGGGTCGGGGCGATTTTATGGGCGCCGAACATGCGGCCGGTGGCGTAGGCAGCGGTATCGGTGACAAACGTGCCGACGAGGACGTCGATCAGCAGCGCCGCGCCGTGATCTGGCAGGTCGCGAAGCAGCACCGCATGGACGAGGGGAATGCCGATCCAGACGATCCCCAGCAGGGTCACACCCATCGAAACCGTTATCCCGTCGCGATGGCTGCGATCGGCGCCGAAGGCGAAAAGCGGGATGAAGCTGGCGGCGAGAATGAGCAGGACGTTGAAGGCAGTGCCGAAATAGGCGGCGGCGATCAGTGCCGGCACCGCGATGTATGCGGCCCGTTGGACCGGGCGCAGCGCCGCGACCATGACGTGGAACTCGCGCAGGCAGAGGACCCCGATCGCAACCATCGCCAGTGCGAAGGCGAGCCCCCCCGCGACGGTGATCGCGATCGCGAAGATGATCCAGGGGACCGCGAACGCAACCCGCTTTGCGGTCTCTCCCCTTCCCCGGCCCCGCGGCCGGCGCCGGGGGCGCTTCGGCGAGGGTTCCGGCGAGGGCTTCTCGTCTTCGAATATCTCGTCGCCGAAGAGGTCGACGCTGTCGAAGCGATCCACGCTAGACCCTCGTTCCGAAGCGCCGCTGCCGCGCCTCGAACTCCCGCAGGCACTGCTCGAGGCTCTCACGGGTGAAATCGGGCCAGAGCTCGTCGCGAAAGACCAGCTCGGAGTAGGCGCACTGCCAGAGCAGGTAGTTGGAGATGCGCCTCTCGCCGCTGGTTCTGATCAGTAGGTCTGGGTCGTGCATCTCAGGCGCGTAGAGGTTGCGGCGGAACTCCTCCTCGGAGCTTCCCTCAAAGCTTCGAGCCGCATCGACGATCTCCGCCCTGCCGCCGTAGTTGAAGGCGACGAAAAGGACGATGCGGTTGTTCGCCGCCGTCGTCTCTTCGGCCCATTCCATCTTCTCGACCAGCTCAGGCTCGACCCCGTCGCGACGACCGATGAAGCGCATCCGCACCCCCTCGGCATCGAGCTCGGGCGTTTCCGACTCGATCCGCCTGCCGAACATGCGCATCAGCCCGGAGACCTCCTCCTCCGGGCGCGTCCAGTTCTCGGTCGAGAAGGAGAAGATCGTCAACTCCTCGATGCCAAGCTCGACCGCGTCGCGCAGGCGCGCCTTGACGACGTCGGCGCCCGCTTCGTGCCCCTGCACGATCGGGAGCTCCCGTTGGCGGGCCCAGCGCCCATTCCCATCGGTGATGATCGCTACGTAGCGGGCGGAGGCACTCACACCTCCAGGATCTCCTCTTCCTTCCCCTTCAGCAGCGAATCGATCTCGGCGATCGCCTCGTCGGTCTGCTTCTGCAGGGTGCTCTCCGCGCGGCGCTCGTCGTCCTCCCCTGCTTCCCCCTCCTTCTTGAGGCCGCGCAGGTCGTGCATCACGTCGCGGCGGACGTTTCGGATCGCGACCCTGCCCTCCTCGGCCACGCCGTGGACCACCTTGACCATGTCGCGGCGGCGATCCTCGGTCAGCTCGGGGATCTGGAGGCGGATCACGTTGCCGTCGTTGCTCGGCGTCAAGCCGATATCGGACTCCTGGATCGATTTCTCGATCGCGCCGATGGACGACTTGTCATAGGGGGTGACGGTGAGCAGGCGGGCGTCGGAGGTGGCGACGTTGGCCAGCTGCTTGAGCGGCGTCGGGGTGCCGTAGTAGTCGACCGTGATGCGGTCGAGCAGATGAGGAGAGGCACGGCCGGTACGCACGGTGGCGAGCTCGCCGCGGCTTGACTCGACCGATTTCCGCATCCGCGCTTTGGCGTCCTCAAGCAGTTCGTCGATCAACTCCACCGGGGCCCCCGTTCGGTCACGCCGCGCTCTCACCTGAGACGAGCGTGCCAACCTTCTCGCCGCAGACGATCCTATCTATGTTGGTCTCGTCCTCCATGTTGAAGACGTAGATCGGCAGGTCGTTGTCCATGCAGAGGGAGAGCGCGGTCGAATCCATCACTCGCAGGCCGCGCTCGATCGCCTCGCGGTGGGTGATCGCGGGAATGAACTCCGCCTCGGGATTGGTCGCCGGGTCGGCGTCGTAGACGCCTTCGACTCCGTTCTTCGCCATCAGGATCGCCTCGGCGCGGATCTCCAGCGCGCGCAGCGCCGCCGCGGTGTCCGTGGTGAAGAACGGGTTGCCGGTGCCGGCGGCGAAGATCACGACGCGGTCCTTCTCCAGGTGGCGGATCGCCCGGCGGCGGATGTAGGGCTCGGCGACCTCCTTGACGTCTATCGCCGAGAGCACGCGCGTGTGCTGGCCCACCTTCTCCAAGGCGTCCTGGAGCGTGAGGGCATTGAGCACCGTGGCCAGCATGCCCATGTAGTCGCCCGTGGCGCGATCCATGCCCGCCGCGGCCGCCTCGAGGCCGCGGTAGATGTTGCCCGCCCCGACGACGATCGCCACTTCGACTCCGCGCTCGCGGATCGTCCCAATCTGTCCCGCAATCCGCTCGACCTCGGCGGCGTCGGTGCCGTAATCGAGCTCACCCATCAACGCCTCGCCCGAGAGCTTGAGCAGAATGCGGGTGAACTTGGAGTCGGAGTCCATCGGGGGGTTTGGCTTCGCTTCGCTTTGCCGCGGGCGAAGAAGCCTATCTGCGACCGGTTTCCGCTCGCCTCAGAGGCCGACGCGGAAGTAGGCGAAACGAGCGATGCGAATGTTCTCGCCTGTCTTGGCGGCGAGCTCCTGGCGCAGCTCCTCGATCGACTTCGAGCCGTGCTTGTCGGCGTTGACGTGAGCCTGGTCGAGCAGGGCGACCTCCGCCGCCCACTTGCCTAGCTGCCCCGTGACGATTTTCTCGACGACCTCGTCGGGCTTGCCTTCCTCCCGCGCCTTCTCCTCGAAGACCCGCTTCTCGGCCTCACGCTCCTCCTCAGGGATCTCATCCGAGGAGACGTAGCGGGGGGCGGTCGCGGCAACGTGCAGGGCGACCTCGTAGGCAAATGCCTTGAAGTCCTCGTTGCGGGCGACGAAATCGGTCTCGCATTGGACCTCCACCATCGCGCCCACCTTGTCGTTGGCGTGGATGTAGGAGGCGACAACGCCCTCTTCGGTCCCGCGGCCTTCCCGCTTGGCGGCCGAAGCCTGCCCCTTGACGCGCAGGATCTCGATCGCCCTGTCGACGTCGCCGTCGGACTCGGCGAGCGCCGCTTTGCAATCCATCATCGCCGCCCCTGTGCGGTCGCGCAGGGCCTTCACGTCAGCCGCCGTAACGCTCATTTGCTCTCACCTTCCGAGGGCTGCTCCGCTTCGCGTCCGCTGCCCTCGGCGGATGCGCCGGCGCCCTGGCCACCTTTGGCCGCCTGATCCGCGACTGCGTCGCTTGCGCCGGCGGTGCCACCTTTTGCCGCCGGCTCAGCTGCCGGGGGTTTCGCTGCTTTAGCCGCCTCTACCGCTGGCGCCGGGGCAGCTTTAGCCGCCCCGCCCGCGGGTGGCGCGGGGTTGGGGGCCTCGCCCGCAGCCTGCGAGGACGAGGCGCCCTGCCCCGCGACAGGACCCGCGGCCGGGGCGCTTGAACCCGCAGCCTGGGCCGCTGCAGCCTGCTCCGCTGCTTGCGCGGCTTTTGCGGCCTCCTCGGCTTCCTGGCGCGCTTTGTCCTCTTCCTCGCGCTTGCGCCGCTCCTCTTCCTCCTTGCGGCGCCGCTCCATCTCCTCGGCGATGCGGCGCTCCTCCTGCACGCGCCAGGCGCCGGCGCCCTCGTCGATTGCGGCTCCGATCGTCCCGATCACCAGCTGGCAGGAGCGGATCGCGTCATCGTTGCCGGGGATCACGTAGTCGATCTGGCTCGGGTCGCAGTTGCTGTCGACCAGGCCGATGATCGGGATCCGCAGGCGCGCCGCCTCGCGAACCGCGATCTCCTCAGTTTTTAGATCGGTGACGAAGACGGCGTCGGGCAGACGCTCCATGTCGCGCACCCCGCCAAGGTTGTATTCGAGCTTGAGCAGCTCGGCCTGCATCGCCATCCGCTCCTTGGTCGGCAGCAGCTCGAGTTTGCCCTCCTCCTGCCAGCCGAGCAACTCGTGCAGGCGCGCGATGCGCGCTGAGATCGTGTTGAAGTTGGTCAGCAGGCCACCCAGCCAGCGCTGATTGACATAGGGCATCTGGCAGCGGTCGGCCCACTCCTTGACCGCGCCGCGCGCCTGCTTCTTGGTGCCGACGAAGAGCACCGTGCCGCCGCCGCTGGACAGCTCGCCGGCGAAGCGCCGCGCGTTCTCCAGCAGGGCCTCCGTCTGGAGCAGATCGATGATGTGGATCCCGTCCAGCTCGCCGAAGATGTAGCGGCGCATGTTCGGGTTCCAACGGCGTGTCTGGTGGCCGAAGTGAACTCCGGCCTCCAGCAGTTCTTTCAAGCCTGCCTCGGGCATGTCGACGAATCTCCTTAGTTTGGGGGCGCTGCATCTCCACCGCCCTAGCCGGGACCCGGCGCTTGCGGCCGGTCAGGATCCGGGTTGGTACGGCGGGAGTCGTTTGTGAACTGCAGGATTGTAGTCGGGCTGCCGAACCTAGGCGGCCCGAGCGGCCTCCAAGGCAGCCTCCAAATCCGCCGGCAGGACGGATTCGAAGCTCACCCGGGACCCCGTCTCCGGATGGGCGAAAGAAAGCCGGTGGGCGTGGAGGAACTGCCTCTCGAGGCCATACTTCGCCTCGCCCCCATAGGTCGTGTCACCGGCGAGAGCGTGGCCGATGGCGGCGAAATGAGCGCGAATCTGATGGGTGCGGCCCGTCTCCAGGCGCGCCTCCAGGTATGCCTCGGCGGCAAGCAGCTCCAGAACCGTGAAATGGGTCCGGGCCTCACGCGAGGCGGCGCCGGCGACGGCCATCCGGTGGCGCCGGCGCGGCGAGCGCCCGATCGGCGCGTCGATCGTCCCCGTGCGCGAGGCGAGCCGGCCCCTCGCCAGCGCCAGATAGACGCGTTCGACGTCGCGCTCTCGAACCTGATGCTGCAGCGCGGCGTGGGCGGCGTCGCTGCGAGCGACGACCAGCAGGCCGCTGGTCCCTTTGTCGAGGCGGTGGACGATTCCCGGCCGCTCGTCGTCTTCGCCGCCACCGAGGATCTCGCCCAGTTCCTCGACCAGGGTCGGGCCGCGGTGAGATGGCGCCGGATGGACCACCAGGCCCGCCGGCTTGTCGACCACGGCGAGGACCTCGTCGAGGTGGACGATGCGCAGCTCCGGCTCAGCCACCCCCGCGCCCCTGCTCGGTTTCCGGCTTTCGCTCGGCGTCGCGGATGTAGATGAAGGCGAGCAGGAAAACCCCGCACGTGATCGCGACGTCGGCCAGATTGAAGGCAGGCCAGGCGCCGAGGTCGACGTAGTCGGTCACCGCATCGGCCCTGATGCGATCGGCGAGATTGCCGATCGCCCCACCCGCCACCAGCCCGGTCCCGACCCAGACTCCCGGCCGGGTCACGTTGCGAGCGAAGAGAAAGGCCACGACACCCAGCGTCGCCAGCCCGATCAGAACCAACGGAACCCCGGTGTCGCCGACGATCCCAAAGGCGAGGCCGCGATTCTGCGTGAAGGTCAGGCTGAGGGGCCCGAAGACCTCGACGTCCTCGCCCAGCACCAGATGCGCCTCGATGGCTGCCTTGGCGGCCTGGTCGGCGGCCACGACGACCGCACAGAGCGTGCCTGCCAACGCCCAGGCCCGGGCCCTGACGCTCACCCCGCGATCAGGCCGACGACGATCGCCTGCAGCACGAAGAGGACGATGATGCCGATCATCGGGCTCAGGTCCAACCCGAAGCCCCCGCCTCCGATCGGCGGAATGATCCGGCGGAAGAAATTGAGGTAGGGGTCGGTCGTTTCGGTGATGAAATCGAGCACCCTGCGCAGGGTCGGGTTGTAAGGCATGCGCGGGACCCAGGAGAGCAGCACCCTGATCAGGATCAAGACGATGTAGACGAGAAAGAGGGCGCTTACGTAATCGGCGACGTCGTTGCGCGTCAGCGCCAGCACTACCACGACCGCGCTCACCCCTTCATCCTCTCCAGCGAAGCCTGTACGGCCGCTTCGAACGCCCCTCGGGCCCCCTCGCGATCGAGGGCCTCGAGGCCGGCCTCGGTGCTCCCTCCCGGCGAGGCGACCGCCTGCCGAACGTCGGCCGGGTGCCGCTCACGCAGCAGCTCCGCGGTCCCCGCGGTCGTCTCGACTACCAGCTCTCGCGCCAGCTCCGCGTCCAGGCCGGCCGCCGTCCCGGCGTCGGCAATCGCCTCGATCGCCAGAGCCAGATAGGCGGGCGCGCACCCCATCACGGCGGTGGCGGCATCGAACTGGGCATCGGCTAGGTCGACCACGTGGCCGAGGCGCGCCAGCATGCCGCGGACCTGCTCGCTTAGCGCCGCCTCGACGCCCTCCGCGGCGGCGAAGCAGAGCACACCGCGCCGCACCTCCACCGCCACGTTGGGCATCGCCCTGAAGACGGCGGCGCCGGGGAACAGCGCCCCAACCTTCTCCATCGAGGTGGCACCGAGCAGGGAAAGGACGGCAGCGGCCTCGCCAAGCTCAGCGGCAACGCTCTCGAGGTCGGCGGGCTTCAGCGCCAGCACAACGATGTCGGCCTCCTGCGCGAGCTCGGCATTTGAGTCGAGCGCCTCGCCCCCCACCTCCTGGGCGAGCTGCAAAGCCCGGCCCGAGCCGCGGTCCGTGAACAGCATCCGCTCTGGCCCTCCGGCCCAGCCGCGCGCCATCGCGGCCGCCATGCTGCCCGATCCCACAAAGCCGACAATCATTCCGCCAGCCTAGTAGCGGATGGCGGTCGGGGGAACTACGACTGGTTGAAGAAGCCCTTGTCGATCAGCCGAGCTCTCTCCTCGGCTGAAACCTCGACGTTGCGGGGCGTGAGAAGGAAGATCTTCTCGGCGATCCGCTGCATGCCGCCGTCGAGGGAGTAGGTCAATCCGGAGCAGAAGTCAATCATCCGCTTGGACAGCTCGTGATCGGTGGTCTGCAGATTGAGGATCACCGGGACCGAGCGCTTGAACTGGTCGGCGACCTGCTGGGCGTCGTTGAAGTTTCTCGGGATCACGAGGTGGACCTGGACGTCTGAATCGCCGTTGCCGACCGGACGCAGGACCCGTGTCCGTGACGCCGAGATCGGCTCGTCATCGGCGAAGATGTCGTCGATCTCATCGCGCCGCGAGCGCCTCGAGGTCGGCAGCCGCCGCACCTGGGCCTGCTCCCGGCGGCTGTCGAAGACCTCGTCGGAGTTCTCGAAGTCGTCGGCCTCGTCGTATTCGGGGCCGTAGTCGTGGTCTTCGGCGAGGCCGAAGTAGACAAGCGCTCTATGCCATGTGTCGCGAATAGCCATGGTTGTGTCCGCCTCATTCGGCCTTTGCCTGCCGACTCCTTTACCGATTATGCCCGCGGTAGCGCCATTTCACACATACAAGGCGCTACCGAGGCGAATGATCGTCGCCCCCTCCTCGACGGCGACGTGCCAGTCCTGCGAGGTGCCCATGGATAGACGGGCGAGGCCGTGCTCGCCGGCCAGCTCGGCAAGGCGGGCGAAGTAGGGACGGGACGCCTCCGGCTTCTCGCTGAAGGGCGGCATCGTCATCAAGCCGGAGACACGGACCGGGCAGCGGGCAAGAAAGGCGCCCAGCTCCTGCGGCGAGACGCCTCCCTTCCCCTCTTCGCCGGAGACGTTGACCTCCACCAGCACCTCGGTCGATGCGGTGCCGTGCTGGTCGAGCTGGGCGAGGACTGAATCGCTGGCGACCGAATGAACGAGGCGGCAGATCGGCAGCAGCCGCTTCACCTTGCGGCTCTGCAGGTTGCCGATGAAGTCCCACTCGAAGGCATCGCCCCAGCGCTCGTGCTTCGCGGCGAGGTCCTGCTGGCGGTTCTCCCCGACCAGGGTGACGCCCGCCTCGGCGAGTGCTCCCATCTCCTCCAGGGGCACGTACTTGGTCGCGGCGAGGATTTCGACGCGATCGCCCGCCGCCTCCCGTACAGGCTCCAGCTTGGCCGCGATCTTCGCCGCGTCGAGGCCGTGGATCAAGCCCACCATCGCTCAGCTGCCCCCCTCGACAAGCCACACGAGGCCCGCCTGGCGGCCGCTGCGGCCGCCATCGCGGCGATGGGAGAAGAACAGCTCCGCTTCGCAGGAGGTACAGAGGCCGCTCGATGCGACCCGCTCCACCCCAGCCTGGCTCAAAAGCCGCCGCGCGACTTCGGGTAGGTCGAGCATCCGGTCGTTGGCAACACCCTGGCCCAGGCCGGCAAAAGCGCCCAAGACCTCCTCGCCGACCTCGTAGCAGCAGGGGCCTATGCCGGGGCCGATGGCGGCATCGGTGGCGCCGATCGCCTCGACGCCCCTGTCGACGATGCCGGCGGCGAGGCCACGCCACCCGCAGTGCAGCATCGCCACGCCTCTGGGCCCGGCAAGGGCGACGGGAAGGCAGTCGGCGACGAGCACCAGCGCCGCCAGCCCTGGCTCCGCCGTGACATGGCCGTCGACCTCAGGTATCTCGACTCCCGGCTCGACGAAGGGAGCCGGGCGCTGGGGAGCGCCGTGGCCGGCAAGCTCGACGCCGTGCACCTGCCTGCCGAGCAGCACCCGCTCCGGGGCAAAGCCGACGGCGGCCGCAAGCCGAGTCCGGTTCTCGATCACGTCGTTTGGCCTGTCCTCCGTGAAGAGGCCGAGGTTGAGGCTGTCGAACGGGGGCGCGCTGACGCCGCCTTGGCGAGTCGCGAAGGCGGCCCGGGCCCCCGGGAGCTGCGCTTCCAGCCAGCGCGTGCCCCCTCCGCTACGCCACTGCATCGCTTTCCCTGGCCGCCCGCAGCGCGGCCTCCAGTTCGGCCTCCCGCCCGCTGAGCTCGCCATCGAGCCTTTGGCGCAGCGCCGCGCGCAGACCGCGGCCGACGGCAGGGCCCTCGAGGATTCCCGCCGCGATCAGGTCCTCGCCGTCGATCTCGAGCCCGACCGTCCGCCACTCGAGGAGGTAGCGGTCGAGCCACTCGGCGCCCAGCGCTCGTGCAAGCACAAGCTCGACGGGACGGTGCTCCTCCGCCAGCTCCACCGCCTCCGAGGGGCGGCCGGGCTTCTCGGCGGCCAACCCCTCCTCCCCACCCGGCGGCCCCAGAGCCGCCGCCAACACGGCGTCGGCACGCTCCGCGACACCCCGCCACGGCGGCGTCGAGAGCAGGCTCGCGACCTGGGCGGAGAGCTGCGCGCCGTTGGGCCTCAGGTTCACGAGGCCCCATTCGGAGAGCAGCTCGAAGCCCCGTGGCGCCTCGGGCTCGTTGGCCAATCGCAGCAGCTCGGACCGCCGGCGATCGGCGGACACGGTGCTTAGGTCCGCGTCGCGCAGCAGCTCGGCCGTCTCGGGATCGGGCTGGAAGCCAAACCGCGCCGCGTAGCGGGCGGCGCGCAAGGCGCGAGTCGGGTCGTCCTCGAAGGATCGCGCGTGCAGCACTCGCAGTAGCCCCGCTTGGAGGTCGGCCTGGCCGCCGTGGGGATCGATCAGCCTTGCTTCGCCTTGGAGCGGGACCGCCATCGCGTTGATGGTGAAGTCCCGGCGTGCGAGATCGGCCTCGATCGCCGCCGCCGGCTCCACCTCCGGCAGCGCCCCCGGGCGCGGATAGCTCTCCGAACGGGCCGCGGCGATATCGACCTCGTGCCCGTCGCGCTCGACCTTCGCCGTGGCGAAACGCTCGTGGGCGACCACCTCGGCGCCGAGCCGCGCGGCAAGGGAGGCTGCGTCGCCCTCGACAACGAGGTCGATGTCGGAGCGGCCGCGGCCGAGCAGCAGGTCGCGCACCGCCCCCCCGACCAGATAGACGGCGTCGCCCCCCGCTGCCTCGCCCACCGCTTGCAGCTCGGGGTACGTCTTGCGCAGCTCTTCGGCGAGGTCTTCGGTCGGGGTCATCGCTATGGCCGCACGGCGATCCCACTGGTCGCCAGGTGCTGCTTTGCCTCGCGGACGCTGTAGACGCCGTAATGAAGAATCGAGGCGCAGAGAACGGCATCGGCGCTTCCCTCGACGATCGCCTCGCTGAGGTGCTCCAGCGTCCCGGCGCCGCCGGAGGCGATCACCGGCACCGACACCGCCTCGGCGACGGCGCGAGTCAGCTCGATGTCGTAGCCGTCGGTGGTTCCGTCGCGGTCCATGCTGGTGAGCAGAACCTCCCCCGCGCCCCGCTCGACAGCCTCCCGCGCCCAGTCCACCGCCTCGCGGCCCTCGACCTTCCTGCGCCCTCCGTTGAGGTAGACCCCCCACCCCTCGCCCTCGCGTTTGGCATCGATCGCGATCACCACGCACTGGGCGCCGAAGTGGTCGGCCAGCTCCGTCAGCAGCTCAGGCCGTTCGAGCGCCGCCGAGTTCACGGAGACCTTGTCGGCCCCCGCGTCGAGCACGGCCTGGGCGTCCTGGACCGAGCGGATGCCGCCGCCGATCGTGAAGGGGATGAAGACGTTGTCCGCCGTGCGGCGGGCGAGCTCGACGATCGTGTCGCGCTTCTCGTGGGACGCGGTGATGTCGAGGAAGACCAGCTCATCCGCCCCCTCGGAGTCGTAGCGTTCGGCGAGCTCGACCGGGTCGCCCGCGTCACGCAGGCCGACGAAGTTGGTGCCCTTGACGACGCGCCCGGCGTCGACGTCAAGGCAGGGGATGACACGCTTGAGGGCCATTGCCTAAGCCTAGAGCGGTGGCTACGGCGCCGGCCGGCCCTGGGCCAAGACCTCGTTGGCCTGCGCGACGGTGAAACGGCCCTCGTAGAGGGCCTTGCCGACGATCACGCCCTCGACATTCGGCGCCCCCTCGCGGGCCAGCGCCTCCAGGTCGGAGAGGTCGCCTACCCCACCTGAGGCGATCACTGCCGCTTCGGTCGCGGCCGCAACCCTGTTCAGCTCGTCGATTCGCGGCCCCGCCATCGTCCCGTCGACCTCGATCGCGGTGCAGAGGAACCGCTGCACTCCGCGCCGGCTCAGGGCCGTGACCGCCGCGGCGATGTCGAGGTCGCTGCCCTCCGTCCAGCCGGCCAGCGACACCTTGCCGTCGCGGGCATCGACCGAGACGACGACGCGCTCGCCGTAGGCGTCGAGGGTCGCCTCGAGAAAGTCGGGGTCGCGCAGGGCGGCTGTGCCGATCACAACCCGCTCGGCGCCGGCCTCGAAGGCGGCGCGCACCCACTCCGCATCGCGCAGGCCGCCGCCCAGCTGCAGCGGGCAATCGACGGCCGCGGCCAGCCGGCGGACGAGGTCGAGGTTCTGCGGGCTGCCGGCTTTGGCCCCGTCGAGGTCCACCACGTGCAGGAACTCCGCCCCATCGGCCGCCCATCGCGCCGCGGCGTCGAGGGGGTCGGCGTCGTAGCGCGTCTCCCGCGCGTAGTCGCCCTGCAGCAGGCGCACCGCCTGGCCGTCGCGGATGTCTATCGCGGGATAGAGGATCACGCCGGGACGGTGGCGCAGATCCCGGCAAAGTTGGCGAGCAGCCGCAGGCCCGCGCCGCTCGACTTCTCGGGGTGGAACTGGACGCCGAAGACGTTGTCTCGCTCCGCCGCGCAGGCGAAGCGAGAGCCGTAAGCAGCCGTTCCAAGCAGGTCATCGGACGCGGGCCGGGGGGCGAAGGAGTGGACGAGGTAGAACGGCGTCTCGTCGTCGATCCCTTCTGTAAGGCGGGACTCCTTCTCCCAGCGCACCGGCTCCCAGCCGATGTGGGGGATCTTGAGGCCCGGCGCATCGAGGCCGTCGACCTCCCCGGCAAGCAGGCCGAGCCCGCCGGCGCCGCCGAGCTCTGTGGTCGAGTCGAAGAGCAGCTGAAGCCCGAGGCAGATGCCGAGAATCGGCACGCCGGCGTCGCGACGCTCGCCGATCAACTCGTCGAGGCCGCGCTCGCGAATCCGCTCCATCGCCTTGGGAAAGGCGCCGACGCCGGGCAGGATCAACCCATCGGCGGCGCGCACGCTGTCGGCGTCCCCGGCGATCGTCGCCGTGGCGCCGACGTGCTCCAGCGCCTTCTCGACCGAGCGCAGGTTCCCGACTCCGTAGTCGAGGATGCAGATCCGCGCGCTCATTCGCTCAAAGTTCCCTTGGTCGAGGGCACGCCGCTCTCCTCGGGGTCGAGGGAAACGGCGACGCGCAGCGCGCGGGCGAAGGCCTTGAAGCAGGCCTCGATCATGTGGTGGGCGTTGGCTCCGGAGCGGACCGAGACGTGCAGGGTCAGCTTGGCGCTGTTGGCCAGAGCGCGGAAGAACTCCTCCGCCAGCTCGGTATCGAAGCCGGCGATCGAGGTTGCCGGCAGCTCGGCGTCGAAGACGCACAACGGACGCCCCGAGATGTCGATCGCGCACTCGGCCAGCGCCTCGTCCATCGGCACCAGCGCGGAGCCGTAGCGCCTGATGCCGGCGCGATTGCCCAGCGCCTCGTCCAGCGCCTGGCCGAGCACGATGCCGACGTCCTCCACCGTGTGGTGGGCGCCGGTCTCGAGATCGCCGCTCGCCGTCACCTCGAGGCCCAGCCGCCCGTGGCGGGCGAGGAGGTCCAGCATGTGATCGAGGAAGCCGACGCCCGTGGCCGCGCTCGCCTCTCCCCCGTCGAGGTCGAGCGAGAGCCGAATCTGGGTCTCGGCGGTGCTGCGTTCCTTGTTGGCTGTACGGCTCATCGTCTTAATGATCGCGCTTTGCTTGTCCGCCCTGCCTGACCGTCGCCGACTCGCCGTGTACCGGAAAGCCCTCGGCGCGGGCGAGGATGTCGACGTGTGGGGCTAGCTTCGCCGCCGCCTCGCCCGAGACCTCCACGGTGGCGAGCTTACGCCGGAAGGCGCCGGGGCCAAGGGGCCCCGAGAAGCGGCCGGCGCCGCCCGTCGGCAGCACGTGGTTGGAGCCGGCGACGTAATCGCCGAACGCTGTCGCCCCGTAGCGGCCGGCGAAGACGCAGCCGGCGCTCGTCACCTGCCCGGCGAGCAGCGCGGCGTCCTCCTCGAGCAGCTCGAGGTGCTCTGGGGCGAAGGCGTTAGCGAGATCGATCGCATCGCTCAGATCGGGGACCCGGACCAGCGCCAGCGGCGCGTCGCCGATTTCGGCGCGGTCGGCGGCAGCGCGCTCGCAGGCGGCCGAAATCGCATCCAGCACGGCTTCCTCGACGGCAACGGCGACCAGCGAGCCCTCGCCGCCGTGCTCCGCCTGGGCGCAGAGGTCCAGGGCCGCCCACTCGGGATCGGTGTCGTGGCCGGCGACCAGCATCAGCTCCGAGGGGCCGGCCAGAGAATCGATGCCAACCTCGCCGGCGACCGTCCGCTTGGCCTCGCGGACCCAGGCGTTGCCGGGCCCGGCGATCAGGTCGACCGCGGGGATCGTCTCGGTTCCGTAGGCGAGGGCGAAGATCGCCTGCGCGCCCCCCATCGCATAGGCCTCCTCGACCCCGCATAGCTTCGCCGCGGCAAGCACGAGTGGGTTGAGGCGTCCGTCCGCGCCGGGCGGGGAAGCGAGAGCCAGGCGCTCCACCCCCGCCACCTGGGCCGGAATCGCGCACATCAGGACGCTGGATGGGTACGCCGCCCGCCCTCCAGGCGCGTAGATGCCGGCGGCCGCCACCGCCACCTCGCGCAGAGTCACCGTCTGGCCCTGTGGCAGCTCGACTACACGATCCTCCCGATCGACCTGGGCCTCGGCGACGGTGCGGATGTTTGCGGCTGCAAGCTGAAGCGATTCGCGAAGCTCGGGATCGAGCGCGGCCAGCGCCGCCTCCATCTCCGCAGGGTCGACCCGCAGCGAGGACGGAGGGCTCTCGGTTGCATCGAAGCGCGCCGTCAAGCGCAGGACGGCCTCGTCGCCGCTCTTCAACACCTCTCGCTCGATCTCTGAGACGTCCACCGCCGGGGCCGCCGTGGACGACCACTCACGGATCGCGGCCGCCGTCTCGGCGGCGGCGGCCCACTCGAAGCGCCGCGCTCTCATCGCGAGACCGCCTCACGCAGCCTTGCGATCAGGTCGTCGACCTCGCGCGAGCGCAGCTTGTGAGCGACACGGTTGGCGATGAAGCGCGCCGTGCACTCGACGATCTCCTCGCGAACCTCGAGGTTGTTCTCCTCCAAGGTGCGGCCGGTTGCGACCAGATCGACGATGCCGTCGGCGAGCCCGACGAGCGGCGCCAGCTCGATCGACCCCTTGACCTCGATCACTTCGACCTGGCGCCCGGTGCTCTCGAAGTGGCGCTCGGCGATGCGGGGGTACTTGGTCGCGATCCTCATCATCCCGAGGCGGCGCTCCGTTTCGCCCAGGCGCTCGTCGTCCTTGCGTCCCGCCAGCACCATCCGGCAACGGCCGAAGCCGAGGTCGAGCAGCTCGTAGACCAGTCGATCGGACTGCTCGAGCAGCACGTCCTTACCGGTGATGCCGACGTCGGCGGCGCCGGCCTCGACGTAGGTGGGGACGTCGGAAGGCCGCATCGTCACCAGGGTCACCTCGCCGCTGGGAAAGATCAGCGAGCGTGACTCGCCGCGCAGGTCCGCTGTATCGATTCCGGCGCCGTCGAGCGCATCGAGGGTCTCCTCGAAGAGCGCACCCCGCGGCACCGCCACCTTCAGCGGCCCCTCGGCCTTGGCCCCTCCCATTCCGGAGACTTCCGTCATTGGGACGGCCCTCCTCGCAGGCTCTCATCGGCCTCGCCTCGCGATTCCTCCTCCGCCTGCGCGATGTGGACCCGCTCCAGATAGAGAGCGAAGCCGGCGGCGGGCAGGTCGAGGCCGAAGCGCTTGAGCAGGCCGTCGTAGCGGCCGCCGCCGCCGAGCACGTGGCCGAGGGCGGGGTCGTAGACCTCGAGGATCGCGCCGCTGTAGTAGCCGAGGTCGCGCAGCAGGCCGAGGTCGATCTGCACCCGGTCGGCGGCACCGCGGGCCTCCAGCGCCTCGAAGGTTTCGCCGATCCGCGCCGTGGAGCGCTCGACCGCGGCCCCTCCCAAGGCTCGCGCCTCCTCCAGGACCTCGCGGCCGCCGCGCAGCTGCGAGAGGGCGACGCAGGTCGCACATTGCTCGTCGGAGATCCCATCCAGCGCCGCAAGCTCCGCTTCGAGGCCGACGAGGTCGTGCCTTGCCAACCGCTCGAGGATCGAGCGCCGCTCCTCGCCCTCGACCCCAAACTCCGTCAGCAACTGGCGGTAGAGGTCGGCGTCGCCAAGGCCGATCACGGCGCGCTTCAGGCCCACGGCGTCCAACGCCGCCTCGAGGATCTCGACCACCTCCGCGGTCCCCTCCGGAGCGGCCGCCCCGATCAGCTCCACCCCGGCCTGGCCAAACTCGCGCATCTGCCCGCGTTGCGGCCGCACGGCGCGGTAGGCGTTCGCCAGATAGCAGAGGCGCAGGGGCAGCTCTGCGCCCGCGTAGCGGGACGCGACGAGCCGGGCTATGGGCACGGTCATATCTGAGCGCAGGGTCAGCAGGTCTCCACGCTCGTCGAAGAAGCGGTAGGCGCTTTTTGCGGTCCGCCCATCGCCGCGCGCGAGCACCTCGTCGTACTCGATCGCAGGCGTCGCAACCTCGCCGTAGCCGCGGCCTTCGAAGACCTCGACAAGCGCCAGGTGCAGCCGGCGTAGCTCCCGCATCTCATCGGGCAGGATGTCGCGCGTCCCAGGCGGGATCGGGTGGATCACCTGACCCACCTCCCTCTCTGCTTGCAGTCGCTCGAGCTCATGGTCAACGGCGATCTTGCTGGCTCACCCCAACGGCGGGGGGCACGCCGGGGTCGCTGGGACGCCCTATGCAGGGACCTCCGCCGAGACTCGCTCGATCTTGGCGCCGAGGGAGCGCAGCCGGTCCTCGATCTGCTCGTAGCCGCGATCGATCTGGCTGATGTTGCCGATCTCGGAGATGCCATCGGCGGCAAGGGCGGCGATGAGCATCGCCATCCCCGCCCGGATGTCCGGGCTCTCGACCCGTTCGCCGTGAAGCCGGCTCGGACCGCTGACGATCGCCCTGTGGGGATCGCACAACGTGATCCGAGCGCCCATCGCGACCAGCTTGTCGACGAAGAAGAGGCGGTTCTCGAACATCTTCTCGAAGATCAGGATCTCGCCCTCGGCCTGCGTCGCGAGCGCGAGCGCGATCGAGGTGAGGTCGGCTGGGAAGGCCGGCCAGGGCCCATCCTCGATCTTTGGAATCGCGTCGCCGACATCCGTCTTCACCTGCAGCTCCTGCCCTGGGGCCACGATCACGTCGTTGCCCTCGATCTCCGAAGAGAGCCCGAGGCGGCGGAACTGGCGCCGCACCATCAGGAGGTCAGCCGGCTCCGCATCCCGGATCCGCACGTCGCCTCCGGTGGCGGCGGCCAGGGCCATGAAGCTGCCGACCTCGATGTGGTCTGGTGAGATCGTGTGCTCGGCGCCGCCGAGGCGATCGCGCCCGTGAATGGTCATCACGTTGGAGCCGATGCCGTCGACCTCCGCTCCCATCTTCGCCAGCAGGCGCGCCAGATCCTGGACGTGCGGCTCGCAGGCAGCATTGGAGATCGTCGTCGGCCCGGGTGTGAGGGCCGCCGCCATCAGCGCGTTCTCGGTCCCCATGACCGAGGGCTCGTCCATGAAGATCGCGCAGGCCTTCAGCCCTCCCGGCGCCGCCGCCAGCTCGATCCAGCGATCGCCCTCCACCCTGGCGCCGAGGTCGAGGAAGGCATCGAGGTGGGCGTCGAGGCGGCGGCGGCCGATGAAATCGCCGCCCGGCGGGGGCATTCGGGCCTCTCCAAAGCGAGCCAGCAACGGCCCCGCCAGCAGGAAGGAAGCGCGGATCTTGTTGGATAGCTCCTCATCGACCGCGATGCTGGCGACACCGCGGGCGCAGAGGCGGACGCTGTTGTCGCCAACCCAGCTGATCTCGACGCCAAGGCGCTCGAGCAGCGCGATCTGGGCCTCGGTATCGCGGATTCGCGGCACCCGATGCAGCAGCAGCTCCTCCTCGGTCAGTAGGCAGGCAGCGAGGATCGGCAGCGCTGCATTCTTATTGCCGGCCGCCGTCAGTTCGCCGGAAAGCGGCGCCCCTCCTTGGATGACGAATTTCTCCATTGGTTCCGGCTAGGGTAACGGCCGGGATGAGGCGAGGCTGGAAGATCTTGATCGGCGTGGCGGCGGCCCTTGCGGTGCTGCTCGTCCTCAACGCGGCGGCCACGGAGAAGGAAACGAAGCCGGCCGAGGTGACCGTCGCGGGCGGCGAGATCCTGGAGCTCCCCGGCCGTGACCTGCAGGTGCTCGAGACGGGGCCGCGCGATGCCAGCCCGATCGTCCTCATTCATTGCTTCACCTGCGCGATCGACTGGTGGGACCGGATGGTGCCGCACCTGGCTCTGCACCACCGGGTGATCGCCCTCGACCTGCTCGGCCACGGCGGCTCTGAGAAGCCCACCTCCGGTTATTCGATTCCCGAGCAGGCGGACCTGATCGCCCAGGCACTCGCCCGGCTCGGCGTCCGCGATGCCACCGTTGTCGGCCATTCGCTTGGCGGGACCGTCACCGTCGCGCTGGCGGAACGCTCCCCCCGGCTGGTCAAGCGCATCGTGATCGTCGACACCGGGCCGACCCATGAAGAGGGCGACCTGGGACTGATCGCCAACCTGGCTTTCAAGCCGGTGATCGGCGAGGCCCTCTGGCGGATCAAGCCCGACTTCGCCGTCAAGCAGGGTCTCGAGGTTGCCTTCGCGCCCGGCTTCGACGTGCCCGACGAGTTCGTCGACGATGTCAACCGGATGACCTTCAGCGCCTATGACGAGTCCGCCAGCCGCTCGTCCGACTTCTCCGAGGAAAAGCCGCTCGACGAGAGGGTCGAGGCGACAGGCAAGCCGCTGCTGGTGATGATGGGCGCCGAGGAGCAGATCATCGACGATCCGCAGGCCGCGCTCGACCGCTATTCGGCCACCATCCCGGCAGCGACGACCCGGCTGATCAAGGGCGCCGGCCACTCGCCCAATGTCGAGAGTTCCGTGCCAGGACAGCGGCGCTGATCGAAGCCTTCATTCGGTCGGGCAAAGCACGCGTTTCTGCTCGCTCCAGGCACGAAATGCAAGAGGATGTGCAGAATCGAGAATGCCGTCCGGGGGCACTCCTAGATTACGAACCCATGTTCGACTCAAAGACAACACTTGCCGGACGGCTCACCGACGCCGTCGACCTGCTGATCGACTTCGCCACCCTCGGCGAGTATGGCATGGAGCCCTGCGAGAGCACGGCTCCCGCTTGCCAATCTCGCCGCCGCTCGCAGCCATCGCGCACAGGGGCCCGAGCCTCGCGCGACCAATCGCGGGCGGGGCGTTGCCGTTCGCGCCTAGGCGCTGGAGGCGGTCGCTTCCCGCCATCGATGGGGCGGCGCCGCTGGGCTCTGCTCTTCGCCGCAGGCCTGATCGTCGCCCTCGGGCTGGGCGGCGCTGGCCAGCTGGCATAACTCCTCGCGAGTGCTGGTGCCCGACCACTCCCCCTGGCGGGCAGACGTGACGGTGGAAGCGGTATCGCCCCGACCGAGTGGTGCTGGAGCGCTCCGAGGACACGATGCGGCCGGGCTTCTACGGCCTCGAGTGGCAGTCTGGGCACGCGATCGCGGGACCGGTGCTGGCAAGCGACGAGAACACCGTGACCCGCCGCCTCGAGGGCATGCGCGGCTACCTCGTCGCCGGTCTGGAGGTCAGCGTCGAAAGCCATGTCTTCTCCGGCGATCCGGGCGAAAGCCGCGGCCTGCCCTACAAGACCGTCTCCGTCGACGGGGAGCTGGGCCCGATGCCGGCCTGGTGGATCCCGGCCGGAGGCGGCGACCGGCAAACGGCAACGGGCACATCAACGCCCCTGGCGGCGCGCACTCAATGCACCGACGGGCGGCGCACCGACGTGGGCGATCTTCGTGCACGGGATCAACGACGATCCACAGGTCGGCCTGCGCCTCGCCCCGCTGCTGCGGCGGGCCGGCCTGCCATCCCTGCTGATCACCTACCGGGAGGACCTCGGCGCGCCGAGCAGCCCCGACGGCTTCCACCACATGGGGCTGACGGAGTGGCGCGACCTCGAGGCAGCGGCGCGCTACGCGGCTCCCATGGCGCCCGGCGGCTCATCCTCATCGGCTACTCGATGGGCGGCTCGCTGGTCGACCCAGTTCATGCAGCACTCGCCCCTGGCCGGCCGGGTGGCGCGTCTGGTCCTCGATGCCCCGGCGCTCTCCTGGCAGGAGATCCTCGCTTTCAACGCCTCCGAGATGGGGCTGCCCGGCTTCTGGCGGCGCAGCCGGTCGAGTGGGCGATCGGCGCGCGCATAGACGCTGACTGGGACGACCTCAACGCCCTCCGGCACAGCGAGGACTTCCACCTGCCGATTCTGCTCTTCCACGGCCTGGACGATGAGCTGGTCCCGATCGAGACGAGCGACGAGCTCGCCGCGGAGATTCCCCAGTGGGTGACTTACTACCGAGTGCCGGACGCCGGCCACACGCAGAGCTGGAACGTCGACCCGGCGCTCTACGAGCGGCGGGTCGCGCGCTTCCTGAGAAGTCTCTGCAACGGTGAGCAGCGCAAAGCCTGGAAAAGCAGTCGAGCCCGGCCAGTTGGACCGGGCTCGACGAAGTAAAGAACCGGCGGCGACCTACTCTCCCAGGGGGTTGCCCCCCAAGTACCATCGGCGCTGAGTGGCTTAACTGCTCTGTTCGGAATGGGAAGAGGTGTCTCCCACTCGCTATGCGCCACCGGAATTTTGCGAGACCGGCCCCGGTGGAGCTTGAAAACCGCACAAGGCCAATAAGGTAATAAATAATCCGTCAAGCCCTCGACCCATTAGTACCGGTCGGCTGAGCGCATTGCTGCGCTTCCACCGCCGGCCTATCAACCTGGTGGTCTACCAGGGGTCTTACTCCCTCAAGGGGATGGGAGAGCTCATCTCGAGGACGGCTTCCCGCTTAGATGCTTTCAGCGGTTATCCGTTCCGTGCGTAGCTAACCTGCGATGCCCTTGGCAGGACAACAGATACACCAGCGGCACGTTCATCCCGGTCCTCTCGTACTAGGGATGACTCCCCTCAACTCTCCAACGCCCACAGCAGATAGGGACCGAACTGTCTCACGACGTTCTGAACCCAGCTCGCGTACCGCTTTAATGGGCGAACAGCCCAACCCTTGGGACCTACTCCAGCCCCAGGATGCGACGAGCCGACATCGAGGTGCCAAACCGTTTCGTCGATGTGGACTCTTGGAAACGATAAGCCTGTTATCCCCGGAGTACCTTTTATCCGTTGAGCGACGGCGCTTCCACTTGCTACCGCCGGATCACTAAGCCCAACTTTCGTTCCTGCTCGACCCGTCGGTCTCGCAGTCAAGCTCCCTTGTTGCCTTTACACTCTACGCACGATTTCCAACCGTGCTGAGGGAACCTTTGGGCGCCTCCGTTACATTTTAGGAGGCGACCGCCCCAGTCAAACTGCCCACCTGACACTGTTCACCACCCGGATCACGGCATGGTGTTAGAAGCCCGGAGTACCAAGGGTGGTATCTCAAGGGTGACTCCCCGACAGCCAAAGCCGTCGGTTCACTGTCTCCCACCTATCCTGAGCGAGATACCCCAGACTCCAATATCAAGTTGCAGTAAAGGTTCACGGGGTCTTTCCGTCTAGCTGCGGGTACTCGGCATCTTCACCGAGACTTTAATTTCACCGAGCCTCTCGTTGAGACAGCGTCCAACTCGTTACGCCATTCGTGCAGGTCGGAACTTACCCGACAAGGAATTTCGCTACCTTAGGACCGTTATAGTTACGGCCGCCGTTTACCGGGGCTTAGCTTCACTGCTTCGCGCCGAAGCGCTAACAAGTCCGCGTAACCTTCCGGCACCGGGCAGGCGTCAGCCCCTATACGTCGTCTTGCGACTTAGCAGAGGCCTGTGTTTTTGGTAAACAGTCGGTTGGACCAATTCACTGCGGCCCCCTCGGGCTCCCTCCGTACGGAGTTCACCCTACCGGGGCGTCCCTTCTCGCGAAGTTACGGGACGATTTTGCCGAGTTCCTTAACGAGAGTTAGCTCGCTCACCTCAGTATGTTCTACTTGTCCACCTGTGTCGGTTATCGGTACGGGCACGCGAATCCTGCCTAGAGGATTTTCTCGGAGGCATGGGATCGGGGACTTGCCGGCGGTCAAGCCAGCTGGCATCGCACCTCGCGTCAAAACGCCGCTGCGGATTTCCCTACAGCGACTGGCTACGTGCTTGCCCCAGGACGACCATCGCCTGGGTTCCCTTACCCTTCCCCGTCCCCCCATCGGTCATAACGGAAACGACGTGGTACAGGAATATCAACCTGTTGGCCATCGGCTACGCCTTTCGGCCTCGCCTTAGGTCCCGACTAACCCTGAGCAGACGAACTTTACTCAGGAAACCTTGGACAATCGGTGGAGGGGAGTCTCACCCCTCTATCGTTACTCATGCCGGCATTCTCACTTCCAGCCGCTCCACGGAGGCTTACGCATCCGCTTCACGCAACTGGAACGCTCTCCTACCGCGTACAGAGCCCGCAGGCCTGTACACCCATAGCTTCGGAGACTAGCTTGAGCCCCGTTGAATTATCCGCGCCCGAACACTTGACCAGTGAGCTGTTACGCACTCTTTCAAGGGTGGCTGCTTCTAAGCCAACCTCTTGGTTGTCTCTGCACTCGGACATCGTTTGCCACTTAGCTAGTACTTAGGGTCCTTAGCTGATGGTCTGGGTTGTTCCCCTTTTGCGTACGAAGTTTATCCCCCGCACACTGACTGCCGAGTTAACCGTAACGGTCTTCGGAGTTTGCCTGAAGTCGGTAACCTGGTAGGGCCCCTAGTCCAAACAGTGCTCTACGGCCGAAACGCAATAACGTTCGACGCTATACCTAAATATATTTCGGAGAGAACCAGATATCTCTGGGCTTGATTAGCCTTTCACTCCGATCCACAGGTCATCCGCCCAGTTTTCAACCTAGGTCGGTTCGGCCCTCCACGAGGTCTTACCCCCGCTTCAGCCTGCCCATGGATAGCTCGCCCAGTTTCGGGTCTACCGCCAATGACTGTGTCGCCCTATTCAGACTCGCTTTCGCTACGGCTCCGCTCATCGCTTAACCTTGCCACTGACGAGTAACTCGCCGGCTCGTGATGCAAAAAGCACGCCGTCACACCCGAAGGTGCTCCGACCACTTGTAAGCTTACGGTTTCAGGTACTATTTCACTCCCCTTCAGGGGTGCTTTTCACCTTTCCCTCACGGTACTAGTTCACTATCGGTCACCAGGTAGTACTTAGCCTTGGAGGGTGGTCCCCCCAGATTCAGACCGCGTTTCACGGGTGCGGTCCTACTCAGGAACATCAGTCGGCAGATCAGTGTGTTTTCACCTACGGGACGATTGCCCTCTGTGGTGCGAGGTTCCACTCGCTTCGGCTAACACCTGATTTTGTAACTGCCGCCGAGCCAGGCACGGCTCGGGCGTGACGTCCTACAACCCCCGACAGGCAACGCGTGCCCGCTTACACCTGTCAGGTTTAGGCTGATCCCTTTTCGCTCGCCACTACTAAGGGAGTCTCGGTTGATTTCTTTTCCTCGGGGTACTTAGATGTTTCAGTTCCCCCGGTTCCCTTCCGATGGCTATGTATTCACCACTGGATGACGCCGCATTACCGGCGCCGGGTTTTCCCATTCGGAGATCCGCGGGTCAAAGGCTGTTCAGCGCCTCACCGCGGCTTATCGCAGCCGTCCACGTCCTTCATCGACTCCTGGTGCCAAGGCATCCACCGTAAGCCCTTAACATCTTGACGGTGAGCGAACCCGTACGTAGAAACGTACAGGTCGTAAATTAAATTACCCATATACATTGGCACTTGTGCAGTTTTCAAGGTCCACCGAGGCACACGCGGCGGGGTCTCCGCCGGCGGTCTCTCAAAACTGAGCAGCGTTCCCAGCGACAGTATGCCGCTGGGGAGCCCGGTCGACGTTCTAGAGAAATCTCCCTAGAAAGGAGGTGATCCAGCCGCAGCTTCCGCTACGGCTACCTTGTTACGACTTCACCCCAATCACAAGTCCCACCTTCGACGGCTCCCTCCAAAAGGTTAGGCCACCGGCTTCGGGTGTTACCTGCTTTCGTGGTGTGACGGGCGGTGTGTACAAGGCCCGGGAACGTATTCACCGCGGCATTGCTGATCCGCGATTACTAGCAACTCCACCTTCATGGAGGCGAGTTTCAGCCTCCAATCCGAACCGAGACGCACTTTATGGGATTCGCTCCACCTCACGGTATTGCTGCCCTTTGTATGCGCCAATGTAGCACGTGTGTAGCCCTGGACATAAGGGGCATGATGACTTGACGTCATCCCCACCTTCCTCCGGTTTGTCACCGGCAGTCTCCCATGAGTCCCCAACTTAATGCTGGCAACATGGAACGGGGGTTGCGCTCGTTGCGGGACTTAACCCAACATCTCACGACACGAGCTGACGACAGCCATGCACCACCTGTGAAGGTGTCCCGAAGGAAAACCGTGTTTCCACGGCGGTCACCTACATGTCAAGCCCAGGTAAGGTTCTTCGCGTTGCGTCGAATTAAACCACATGCTCCGCTGCTTGTGCGGGCCCCCGTCAATTCCTTTGAGTTTTAGCCTTGCGGCCGTACTCCCCAGGCGGGGCACTTAGTGCGTTAGCGACGGCACGGGAGGAGTCGACACCTCCCACACCTAGTGCCCATCGTTTACGGCGTGGACTACCAGGGTATCTAATCCTGTTCGCTCCCCACGCTTTCGCGCCTTAGCGTCAGTACCGTCCCAGCGAGCTGCCTTCGCTATTGGTGTTCCTCCTGATATCTGCGCATTCCACCGCTACACCAGGAATTCCACTCGCCTCTTCCGGACTCTAGCCCTGCAGTATCCATCGGCTTTCAAAGGTTGAGCCTTTGACTTTCACAACGGACTTACAGGGCCGCCTACGCGCGCTTTACGCCCAATGATTCCGGACAACGCTTGCTCCCTACGTATTACCGCGGCTGCTGGCACGTAGTTAGCCGGAGCTTCTTCTGGAGGTACCGTCAATCCACACGGCTATTCACCGGTGAACCTTCGTCCCTCCTGAAAGAGGTTTACAACCCGAAGGCCGTCTTCCCCCACGCGGCGTTGCTGCGTCACGCTTTCGCGCATTGCGCAAGATTCCCCACTGCTGCCTCCCGTAGGAGTCTGGGCCGTGTCTCAGTCCCAGTGTGGCTGATCGTCCTCTCAGACCAGCTACCCATCGTTGCCTTGGTAGGCCGTTACCCCACCAACAAGCTAATGGGCCGCGAGCCCCTCCCAATGCGGAGGCCGAAGCTTCCTTTAGTGCACAGACTTACGATTGTGCACCACATCCGGTATTAGCCCGAGTTTCCTCGGGTTGTCCCGGTCATCGGGGCAGGTTACTCACGTGTTACTCACCCGTTCGCGGCTTGGCCCCAGGGCAAGCCCTGGTTCGTCGCACCACTTGCATGTGTTAAGCACGCCGCCAGCGTTCGTCCTGAGCCAGGATCAAACTCTCCGTGAAGGTACTTCTACAAGAGATGCCATGCCTGCGCGGAAAGGGAGGATCAAACTCTCCGTGAAGGGTACTGCTGTACATCTTCACTCAGAGAGTGGTCATATCAACTGTTGCCGCCGGGTACACAAACATGGCGACAGGACATGACGGGTAAATCAAGACCACCCGGCCCGCTGGCGGACCGAATGGATCGGGCTCAAACAATCCACGGACCTATTCGGGCCCGCGGAGTGCACGCTGCTCAGTTTTCAAAGACCGCTGCGTCTCGTCGGCGGGACTCGCCGCCCTTCACGCATGGGCCAGACCAGGGGCCAGCCCCAGAGGGACCGGGAGTATAGCGCGATCGGCTCGGCGTGTCCACCCGACGGCTCCGGGTCGGCCCTCGCATTGCCTAGGCGGCGCCAGGCACAGGCGCCGGAAGCGGCGCTTGCCGACCTGCAGCGACCTTGCCGTCGAGCTCGGCGGGCGCGATGTCGAGGCTCGGCGGGCAGCGTCTCGCCGTCGAGCTTGACGCCGCCCTGCTTGATCAGGCGCCGCGCCTCGCTGGAGCTGATCCCGAAGGCGTCGGCCATCAGCACCGGCAGGTGGACCAGGTCGCCGTCGTCGCCCAGCGTAGGGGTCGAGGTCGAGCTCCTCGATGTCCTCCGGCGCCTCGCGCTCGACGAAGAGGCGGTTGAAGTGCTCCTCGGCGGCCGCCGCGGCCGCCGCGTCGTGGAAGCGCTCGACGATCCGCCGCCCCAGGGCCCGCTTCGCCTCGTTCGGCGCGTCGCCGGCGGGCAGCTCCTCGCCGAGCAGCAGCCGGTAGTACTCGGCCATCGCCTCGTCGGGGATGCGCATCAGCCGGCCGAACATCTCCTCGGGCGGGTCGGTGACGCCGACGTAGTTGCCGAGCGACTTGCTCATCTTCTGGACGCCGTCGATGCCGACCAGGATCGGCATCGTCAGGATCGACTGCGGCTTCTGGCCGTAGGCGGCCTGGATGTCGCGGCCGAAGAGCAGGTTGAACTTCTGGTCGGTCCCCCCCAGCTCGACGTCGGCCTCGACCGCGACCGAGTCGTATCCCTGCAGCAGCGGGTAGAGCAGCTCGAGGGCGGCGATCGGCGCGTTCGCCTGCGAGCCGCTTCTGGAAGTCGTCGCGCTCGAGCAGGCGGGCCACCGTGGTCTGGGCGAGCAGCCCGAGCAGCGCCTGCGGCTCCATCTCGCAGCCACTCGCTGTTGAAGCGGACCTCGGTCCGCTCGCGGTCGAGGACCTTGAAGGCCTGCTCCTGGTAGGTGGCCGCGTTCGCCTCGATCTCCTCCGGCGAGGGCAGCGGCCGCTGGGCCGAGCGGCCGCTGGGGTCGCCGACCCGGGCGGTGAAGTCGCCGATGATCAGGACGACCTGGTGGCCGGCCTCCTGGAACTCGCGCAGCTTCTCGAGGACGACCGTGTGGCCGAGGTGGATGTCGGCGGTGGTCGGGTCGATCCCGAGCTTCACCCGCAGGGGCCGGCCGCCGGCGAGCTGCTCCTCGAGCCTCCCCGCCGGCAGCACGTCGACCGCGTTACGCGTCAGGTCCGCCACAGGCCAATGCTAGACTGCCGCCTTCGCTCGGCGGGCCGTGAGGCACGCGCTCGAGCTTGAAAAATTCGATGGCGGCCCTAGGAACAAAGCCCCGCCGGCGTGGCGGCGCGCATCCACCGCCGCGCCCCGCCGGCTCCCTCAGGAGAACGCAAGAAGCCGCGGCTGAAGAAGCTGCGCTTCCTCTTCGTGCTGCTCGGGCTCGGCGTCCTGGCGCTGGTCTCGACGGTCTTCGGGATGATGGCGGCGGTCTCCCGCGACCTGCCGGCGATCTACAACTTCGCCCAGTTCAAGGCCTCGAAAAACAGCGAGGTCTTCGACGCCGCCGGCGAGCCGATCGGCACGCTGACCAGCAACCAGAACAAGATCCTGCTCAGCTCGGCGCAGATCTCCCCCAACATCAAGAACGCGGTGGTCGCGATCGAGGACGCGCGCTTCTACTAGCACAGCGGGGTCGACTTCCAGGGCATCGGCCGCGCCCTGGTCAAGGACGTCCTCAGCCAGAGCGCCGCCCAGGGCGGCTCGACGATCACCGAGCAGTTCGTCAAGAACGCGCTCGCCGCCCAGGACAGCCGCACCGCTCTTCCAGAAGTTCAGCGAGGCGGCGCTCGCCTACCGGCTCGAGCGCCACTGGAGCAAGGACAAGATCCTCACCGAGTACCTGAACACGATCTACTTCGGCGAGGGCGCCTACGGGATCGAGGCCGCCGCCCGCACCTACTTCGGCGCCGCCCACCCGGGCTGCGGGACCGTCGACCGAGCCCTGCGCCTCGGTGCTCGAGCCCTGGGAGGCGGCGACGCTGGCCGCGATCATCTCCTCGCCCTCGGCCTACGACCCCAAGTACTTCCCCGAAAACGCCCTCGAGCGGCGCAACCTGGTGCTCGAAAAGATGTACGAACAGGGCTACATCACCGAACAGCAGTACCAGGACGGGATCACCCAGGCGCTGCCCGCCCCCGACGACATCGAGCCGCCGACGCTCGACTCGAAGGCCCCCTACTTCACCTCCTGGATGCGCCAGCAGCTGGTCGACCGCTTCGGCGCCGCGAAAGCCTTCTTCGGCGGGCTGAAAGTCAAGACGACGCTCGACATGCGGCTCCAGGGCGCCGCCGAAGAAGCGGTCAACAGCTACCTCGGCTACTCGCCGGCGACCGCCTCGGTCGTCGTCATCGACAACCAGCAACGCCGGGGTCAAGGCGATGGTCGGCGGCCCGAACTTCGAGGACAAGCCCTTCAACCTGGCGACCCTCGGCCACCGCCAGCCGGGCTCCTCGATCAAGCCCTTCATCCTGCTCACCGCCCTCGAGCAGGGGATCTCCCCGTACACGGTCTACGAATCGGCGCCGCAGGAATTCACCTTCGGCAAGAAAGGGACAGGAAACCTTCACGGTCACCAACGACGAGGACGCCTACCTCGGCGCCTGCGACATCGTCTGCGCGACGACCAACTCCGACAACTCGATCTACGCCCAGCTCGCCCTCGAGGGGCTGGAGGGGAAGACGGTCGCCGACCGCACCCACTCGATCGCCGCGACGATCCACAAGATGGGCTACCGCGACCCGATCTCGACCAACCCGGCGATGGTGCTCGGCGGGCTCGAGCTCGGCGTCACGCCGCTGCAGTGGACCTACGCCTACATGACCCTCGCCAACGACGGCGACCGGGTCAGCGGCACCCTCGGCCCCGATCCCCGGCGACAGCCCCGTCGCCTACACCGAGGTCACCGACCAGGACGGCGACACGATCAAGGGCGGCGACAACGACTCCACCCACGAGCAGGTGATCGACGAGGAAGTGGCGCCGACCGGCGAAGGAGCATCCTCGCAACCGTGGTCAACAGCGGCACCGGCGTCAACGCCAACATCGGCGCCGAGGGCCAGTGGGGCAAGACCGGCACCACCGAGAACAACGGCGACGCCTGGTTCTGCGGGGCGACCGAAGAGGTGACCGCCTGCGTCTGGGTCGGCTACGCCGACACGGTGACGCCGATGGAAACCCTCTACAACGGCGGCCCGGTGCAGGGCGGCACCTTCCCGGCGCTGATCTGGGCAAGCGTCGTCTCCGCCTGGGAAGAGATCGCGGCCGAACGCGCCGCGGAGACGGCGGCCGAGAAGGCGGCGCGCGAAGAAGGCGACGAGGAGGGCTCGGAGGAAAGCGCCGAACCCGAAATCTACGTGCCGGAAACCGAAACGGAATCGGTCGAACCGGAAGAAGCGGCGCCCGAAGCCGGAAGCCGACGCCGGAAGCCGCGAACCGGAACCCGAAGCCGCGCCCGAAGAAGCGGCTCCGGCCGAACCCGAAGCCGCGCCCGAATCGGGCGGCACCGGCGGCGGGATCACCGCGGGCTAAGCGTCGAGGTCGGGAGACGAAGGGGGAGCCCGCGGCGCAGAAGCGCCAGGGGCGCTCGACCGCTTTGGTGATCCCGATCCGGGGGCCGGTGACGACCTCGGGCGGGCGCCCTCCTCGGGCGCCAGGATCAGGAACGGGTCGCGGCTCAGGTCGGCGCCGTTGTCGGCGAGGCCGACGCCGAGCGCCTCGGTCAGCTTGCCGGGCCCCGAGCAGAGGTCGGTGTCGGGCCGGTTCCCGCCGCGCCGGGCGCGCATCTCCTCGAGGCCGGCGGTCGGCTCCAGGGCCCGGATCAGCACCGCCGCCGCGTCGCCCTCCGGCTCGGCGACGAAGTTGAGCAGGCTGTGGATCCCGTAGGAGAGGTAGACGTAGGCGCGGCCGGGCGGGCCGAAGAGGGTCTCGGTCCGCGGCGTCAGCCCGACGTAGGCGTGGCAGGCGGGGTCGTCGCGCTCGTAGCTCTCGGTCTCGACGATCGTCCCGCCGCGGCCCTCGTAGAAGAGCCGGCAGCCGATCAGCTCGCGGGCGACGTCGTGGACCGAGCGCTCGAAGAAGTCCGCCCCCAACGGCTCTTCGAGCCGGCGGGCCGGCTCCCGAGCGCTCATTCCTGCTCTTCGGCCACCCGCGCCCGCACCGCCTCGAGCGTCTCGCGGGCGAGCTCGAGCTGGCGCTCCAGCGGGGCCGAGCCGGTTCCGCCCTCGATCCGCTTCGACTCCAGCCAGCTGCTCCGCTCGAGCACCTCGTAGTAGGACTCGTCGAGGTGCTCGGAGCGCTCGCGGAGCTCGTCGGGGGTCAGCTCCGAGAGGCTCTTGCCGCGCTCGACGGCGTCGCGGACGAGGCCGCCGACGACCCCGTGGGCCTCGCGGAAGGGAACCCCCTTGCGGACGAGCAGGTCGGCGACCTCGGTCGCCGCCAGCATCTCGTCGCCGGACGCCGCCTCGAGCCGCTCGCGATCGAACTCGATCCCGGCGAGCATCCCCTCGGCCGCGTCGAGGCAGGACTCGACCGTGTCGATCGCGTCGAAGAGCGGCTCCTTGTCCTCCTGCATGTCCTTGCCGTAGGTGAGCGGCAGGGCGTGCATCGTGCCGAGCAGGGCGAGGTAGTCGGCGGCCACGCGGGGGCTCTTCGCGCGCAGCAGCTCGGCGGAGTCGGGGTTCTTCTTCTGCGGCATGATCGAGGAGCCGGAGGAGAAGGACTCGTCGAGCTCGCAGAAGCCGAACTCGCTGCTCGACCAGATGACGATCTCCGAGCCGAGCCGCGAGAGGTGCATCGCGCAGATCGAGGCCGCCGAGAGGTAGTCGAGGACGAAGTCGCGGTTGGAGGCGCCGTCGATCGAGTTGGGGCTGACGTGTTCGAAGCCGAGGTCCTCGGCGACCGCGTCGGCGGTCGATCTCCCAGTTGACGCCGGCCAGCGCCCCGGAGCCGAGCGGCATCACCGATGCGCTGTCGAGGGCGAACTGGAAGCGCAGGACGTCGCGGGCGAGCATCCAGAAGTAGGCGAGCAGGTGGTGGCCGACGTAGACCGGCTGGGCCCGCTGCAGGTGCGTGTAGCCGGGCATCGGCCAGTCGCGGTGCGCCTCGGCGAGCTCGAGCAGCCGCGCCATCGCCGAGCCGGCCAGCTCGATCGCCTGCAGCGAGTGCACCTGGACCGCCATCGCCACGTCGGTGGCGACCTGGTCGTTGCGCGAGCGCCCGGTGTGGAGCTTGCCGGCGAGCGGGCCGATCTCGCTCGCCGAGCAGGCGCTCGATCGCCATGTGGATGTCCTCGTCGGCCGGGTCGAACTCGAAGCCGTGGGCGCCGATCCGCTCCTCGACCCGGTCGAGGCCGGCGACCATCTGCTCGAGCTCGGCCTCGTCGAGGACGCCGATCCTCTGCAGGGCGCGCGCGTGGGCGCGCGACTGGTCGAGGTCGTAGGCGGCCAGCGCGCCAGTCGAAGTCGAGCGAGCGATTGATGCGCCAGAAGCGGGGGTCCGGGTCTTTGCGGAAGCGGGACATCGGTTCGGCTCAGCTCAGAGATTGCGCGAGAGCGTCGCACACACGGTCGACCTGGGCCTCGGTCATCGAGGTGAAGAAGGGCAGCGCGAGAGATCGGCGGGACGCCTCTTCGGCGACGGGGAACTGGCCCTCGCGGTAGCCGAGCTCGCGCAGGTGCGGGAAGAGGTGGATGCAGGGCAGGTACGCCTTGCTCGCCACGCCGCGCTCGGCGAGGCGGGCGACCGTCGCGTCGCGGTCGACCTCGGCGGCGAGGCGGACCGGGTAGACGAACCAGCTGCGCCGCTCCGCCCCGCGGCCGGCGATCGGGGCCTCGACCCCCTCGACGCCCGGCCAGGCGCTCGGCGTAGGCGGCGGCGAGCGCGTCGCGCCGCTCGAGCATCTCGTCGAGCCTCTCGACCTGGGCGACGCCGAGCGCCGCGGCGAGGTCGCCGAGCCGGTAGTTGAAGCCGAGGCCCGCCGTGGTCGAGCCAGCCCATGTCCGCGGCCCGGCCCTGGTTGCGCTCCGAGCGCAGGCGCGCCGCGACCTCGGGCGAGGACGGCACGATCATCCCCCCCTCCCCCGTCGTCATCTGCTTGTTGGCGTAGAAGGCGAAGGTCGCGAGGTTGCCGCGCGCGCCGACCCGGCGGCCGTCGCCGTCGACGGCGCCGAGCGCCTCGCAGGCGTCCTCGAGGATGCCGAGGCCGTTGGCGGTCGGCGAGCTGCTCGAGCGCGGCCATCGCCGCCGGGTAGCCGAAGATGTGGACCGGCAGGATGCCCGCCGTGCGCTCGCCGAGCGCCGCCGCCGCCGCCGCCGGGTCGAGGTCGAGGGTGACGCGGGTCGACGTCGCAGAAGACCGGCCGCGCGCCCTCGTAGAGCAGGCAGTTGGCGGAGGCGACGAAGCTGAAGGGGCTGGTCAGGACCTCGTCGCCCTCGCCCCAGCCCAGCGCCCTCACGCCGAGGTGCAGCGCCGCCGTGCCGCTGGAGACGGCGACCGCGTCCTCGACCCCGAGCCAGTCGGCGAGGTCACGCTCGAAGCGCTCGCCCATCGGGCCCAGCGAGAGGCGGCCCGAGCGCAGGACCTCGAGCGCCAGCTCCTCCTCGCGCCCGCCGAGCTCCGGCCGCGCCAGCGGGATCGGCTCGTCGCCGGCCGGCGGCCGCTCATCCCGCGCGGCTGGAAGGCGTACTCCAGCGAGTCGACGAGAGCCTCCCAGGAGGCCTCGATGATGTTCTCCGAGACGCCGATCGTCCCCCACTCGCGCTCCCCGTCGGAGGAGTCGAGCAGGACCCGGGTGACCGCGTCCGTGCCGTGCGTCTCGTCGAGGATCCGCACCTTGTAGTTGGTCAGCTCGATCTCGGCCAGGTGCGGGTGGCCGTCGACGATCGCCGCCCGCAGCGCCCTGTCGAGGGCGTTGACGGGGCCGTTGCCCTCGGCCGAGCGCTCGTAGCGCTCGCCGTCGACCTCGACCCTGATCGTCGCCTCGGTTTCGACCTCTCCGTCGGCGTGCTTCTCGGTCGTCACCCGGAAGCTCTCGAGCTTGAACAGCGGCGCGTAGCTGCCGGCCTCCTGGCGCAGCAGCAGCTCGAAGGAGGCGGGCGCGGCCTCGTAGTGGTAGCCGCGGTGCTCGCGCTCCTTGAGCCTCTCCACCGCCCGCGCCGCCGCCGCGTCGTCGAGCTCGAGGCCGGCCTGCGCCGCCTGGGTGCGGATCGTCGCCTTGCCGGAGAGCTCCGAGGCGAGGATCTCGCGGTCGTTGCCGACCCGAGCCGGGTCGAGGTGCTCGAAGGTGCTCGCGTCGGCGGCGACCCCGGCCGCGTGCATCCCCGCCTTGTGGGCGAAGGCGTTGCGCCCGACGTAGGCCTGGTCGGGGTCCGGCGTCATGTTGCAGAGCTCATCGAGGTAATGGGCGGTCGACGTCAGGCTCGCCAGCTGCTCGGCGGAGACGACTTCGAAGCCCATCTTGAGCTGCAGGGCGGGCAGGATCGAGGCGAGGTTGGCGTTGCCGGTGCGCTCGCCGTAGCCGTTGACGGTGCCCTGCACGAGCCGGGCGCCCGCCTCGACCGCGGCCAGCGAGTTGGCGACCGCGCACTCGGCGTCGTTGTGGGTGTGGATCCCGACCTCGACCGCGTCGCCGAGCGCCTCGACCGCGGCCGCCGTCGCCTCGCCGACGAAGGAGGGCAGGCTGCCCCCGTTCGTGTCGCAGAGGGTGACGTTCTCCACCCCCGCCTCGGCGGCGGCGCGGACGCACTCGAGAGCGTAGGCCGCGTCTTCGCGATAGCCGTCGAAGAAGTGCTCGGCGTCGAAGACGGCGCGCTTGCCCTCGCCGACGCAGAACGCGAAGGAGTCGGCGATCATCGCCAGGTTCTCCTCGCGGGAGACGCGGATCACCTTCTCCACCTGGAACCCGGAGGCCTTGCCGACCAGGCAGACCATCGGGGCGAAGGAGCCGACCAGCACGGAGAGCGACTCGTCCTCGGCGGCGGCCCGCTCGCGGCGGCGGGTCATCCCGAAGGCGGCGATCGTCGAGGTCTGGGTCTCGACGCCCGAGAGGCGCTCGAAGAACTCGGCCTCCTTCGGGTTGGAGCTCGGGAAGCCCGCCTCGATGAAATGAACGCCGAGCCTGTCGAGGGCCTCGACGACCTTCAGTTTCTCGCCGACCGAGAGCGACATGCCGTGCCCGCCCATGCCGTCTCGCAAAGTGGTGTCGTAGAGCTTTACCTGTTCCATCTGATGCCTTTCGTGATTCGAGGGTCGGGGAACGGGGCAGCCGCGCTAGGCGGCTGCGGTAATTCGCCCGATGGCCTCGATACGACGCAGCATCATCAGCTCACCTTACTCGGCTCGTCCGCTCCGGCGGGGACCTCGACCGGGTCGAGCCACTCCAGGTACTCCTCGGCGCGCCCGTGCAGGGCGTCCTCGAACTTGGCCTGGATCACCCGGGTGATCTCGCCTGGCTCGCCCAGCGGGTGGTCGTCGATCTCGCGCACCGGGACGAGCTCGGCGGCGGTGCCGGTGAGGAAGATCTCCTCGGCCATGTAGAGCTCGGAGCGGGCGACGTCGCGCTCGACCACGGTGTACCCGAGGTCGCGGGCGATCTGGATCACCGACTTGCGGCTGATCCCGTCGAGGATCGAGGCCACGTGCGGCGGCGTGACGATCTCGCCCTCGCGGACCAGGAAGATGTTCTCGCCCGAGCCCTCGCAGACGAAGCCCCGCTCGTCGAGCAGGATCGCCTCTTCGTAGCCGGCGTTGGCCGACTCGGTCTTGGCGAGGATCGAGTTCAGGTACTGGCCGGATGCCTTGGCGTGCGGGATCAGCCCGCCGGGCGCCGATCCGCCGCCAGCTCGAGACCTTGGCCCGGATCCCGGTCCGCTTGCCCTCGTCGCCCAGGTAGGCGCCCCAGGGCCAGACGGCGATGATCACCTCGATCGGCGCGCTCTTCGCGTAGAGCCCCATCTCGCCGTAGCCGCGGAAGGCGAGCGGCCGGATGTAGCAGGCGCGCAGCCCGTTGCGGGCGATCAGGTCGCGGGTGGCGGCGGCGATCTCCTCGACCGAGTAGGGCAGCTCCAGGTAGTAGAGCTCGGCCGACATCGCGAGGCGGTCGAGGTGGTCCTTGTGGCGGAAGATCGCCGGCCCGCGCTCGGTCTCGTAGCAGCGGATCCCCTCGAAGACGCCGGTCCCGTAGTGCAGGCCGTGGCTGAGGACGTGGACCTTCGCCTCCTCCCAGGGGACGAGCTCCCCGTTGTGCCAGATCAAATCCGCCTGCTCCATGTGAGGGGAGTATGCCCGATACCGGCAGAGGACCGAGCGGATTTCCGCTCCGAAGGCGCTCGTTCAGCCGAGCTCGGCGAGGACCGCCTCGGTCATCTCGGTCGGTCCCGACCGCGGTCTCCCCCTCCCCGGCGAGGTCCGGGGTGCGGAGGCCGCGGTCGAGGACCGCGTCGACGGCCGCCTCGACCCGCTCGGCGTCCTCGGCGCGGCCGAGGCCGTGGCGCAGCATCATCGCCGCCGAGAGGAAGGTCGCGAGCGGGTTGGCGACCCCCTGGCCGGCGATGTCGGGTGCCGAGCCGTGGACGGGCTCGAAGAGGCCGGGCTCGCCGTCGGCGCCGAGGCTGGCGGAGGGCAGCATTCCCAGCGAGCCGGTCAGCATCGCCGACTCGTCGCTGAGGATGTCGCCGAAGAGGTTCTCGGTGACGATCACGTCGAAGTCGGCGGGCCGCGAGACGAGCTGCATGGCGGCGTTGTCGACGAGCAGGTGGTCGAGCTCGACGTCCGGGTAATCGCCGGCCAGGCGGCTGACCACCTCCCGCCAGAGGCGCGAGGTCTCGAGCACGTTGGCCTTGTCCACCGAGGTGACGCGGGGCGGGTCGCCGTCGCGGCGGCGGGCGGCCTCGAAGGCGGTGCGGGCGATGCGGTCGATCTCGGCGACCGAGTACGCGCAGTCGTCGTGGGCGGTGTCGCCGTCGCGGCCGCGAGTCGCCGAAGTAGATGCCGCCGGTCAGCTCGCGGACGACGAGCAGGTCGGTGCCGGCGATCCGCTCCTCGCGCAGCGGGCTGGCGCCGACCAGGGCGGGGCTCGGCCGCACCGGCCGCAGGTTGGCGTACAGGCCCATTCCCTTGCGCAGTCCGAGCAGGCCCTGCTCGGGGCGCGGGAGCGTCGGGGTCGGTCGTGTCCCATTTGGGGCCGCCGACTGCGCCGAGCAGGACCGCGTCGGCGGCGCGGCAGGCCTCGAGGACCTCGTCGGTGAGGGCGGTGCCGTGCTCGTCGATCGAGACGCCGCCGACCAGCCGCTCGTCGAACTCGAACTCGCCGAGCGCCTCGAGCAGGTTGCGGGTGGCGCCGACGATCTCCGGGCCGATCCCGTCTCCGGGCAGGACGACTATGCGGGGGACGCTCATCGGTGCGGCACTCTATGGGTCAGGCGACGGCATCGATGTTGAGGCGGACGTAGTCGAGCGTCAGCGGCTCTCCGGCCCGCTCGAGCACCGCCTCGGCGAAGGGCCTGCGCAACTCCTCGGGGAGCCGTCGCGAGCTGCGGGCCGAGGACCGACGGTGATCGTGAACTCGAGGGCTGCTCCGGCGTCGACGGGCTTCGGCTCCAGCCAGCACCGCGCCTCGGCGAAGCCGGCGTCGCCGAAGCCTCTCGCTCGGTCTCCTCCGGGCCGGCGAAGTTCCAGGCGTCGCGGAACCGTCGATGTAGGGCCGTACTCGGGTCGCGTCGACCGCTGCGAGAGCCTCGGAGTACGCCGCGATATTGCCCGCGCCGCCGCATTGGGCGACCAGGCGCCCACCGGGGACGCAGGGCGGCGCGCAGGCGCCGGAAGAGAAGGTCATGGTCGAGGACCCAGTGGAAGGTGGCGGTCGAGACGACCGCGTCGACGGGCTCCGCGAGCTGCAGCTCCGTGAGGTCGGCGACCAGATACGAGGCGTCGTCGCCGAGTCGCTCCCGCGCCTTGGCGATCATCGCCTCGGAGCCGTCGACCGCGACCAGCCGGCCCTCGGGGAGTCGCTCGAGCAGCTCTGCGGTGACGCGGCCCGAGCCGCAGCCGGCGTCGAGGACGGCCTCGTCGCCCTGCAGGTCGAGGCGCTCGAGCACCTCCTTGCCCCACTCGAACTGCGGGTCGGAGACGGCGTCGTAGGTCTCGGCGTCCCAGTCGCGTGGACCGGTGTGGACGCCCGATCCGGTCATCAGAGCGCGGTCGTGACCGGGCCCGCGCTCGGCGCGCCCGGAGCTCTCGAAATCGTCGATCGCCGAGGCGTTCTCGAGCGTGATCCCGATGTCGTCGAGGCCGTTCAGGAGCCGGTATTTGACCTCGTGGCTCGATCTCGAACTCGAAGACGCCGCCCGCGCAGGTTGACGGTCTGGTCGTCGACGTCGATCCGCGCCTCGCCGGCTTCGGCGACCGCCCTGCAGTGCTCCTCGTCGAGGATCGACCGGCAGCAGGCCGATCTTCGTGCAGTTGAGTAGAAGATGTCGGCGAAGGAGGGGGCGACGATCGCCTCGAAGCCGAAGTCCTCCAGCGCCCAGGGGGCGTGCTCGCGCGAGGAGCCGCAGCCGAAGTTGCGACCGGTGACCAGGATCGGGTTCGGCTCCAGCTCGATCTCGCCGTCGCGGATCCAGTCGTAGAAGAGGAACTCGCCGAAGCCGGTCCGCTCGACCCGCTTGAGGAACTGCTTGGGGATGATCTGGTCGGTGTCGACGTCGGACGCGGTCCAGCACCGACGACCTTGCCCTCGATCACGTCAAGCGGCTCTCATCGCTCAGCTCCAATCCCTGATGTCGACGAAGTGGCCCTCGATCGCGGCCGCCGCGGCCATCTTCGGGCTGACCAGATGGGTGCGCCCGCCCTTGCCCTGGCGGCCCTCGAAGTTGCGGTTCGAGGTCGAGGCGCAGCGCTCGCCCTCGGCTGAGGATGTCGGGGTTCATCCCCAGGCACATCGAGCAGCCCGCCTCGCGCCATTCGAAGCCGGCCGAGCGGAAGACCTCGTCGAGGCCCTCCGCTTCGGCGGTCGCCTTCACCTGCTGGGAGCCGGGCACGACCATCGCCGCGGACCGAGCTCGCGACCTTGCGGCCCTCGACCGACCGCGGCGGCCTCGCGCAGGTCCTCGATCCGGGAGTTGGTGCAGGAGCCGATGAAGACGCGGTCGAGCGCGACCTCGGTCATCGGCGTGCCCGGCCTCGAGCGCCCATGTAGGCGAGCGCCCGTTCGGCCGACTCGCGGTCGGCGGCGAGTCCATCGCAGCCGGGTCGGGGACCGAGTCGGTGACCTCGACGACCATCCCGGGGTCGTCCCCCAGGTGACCATCGGCGAGATCGCGCGCGGCGTCGATCTCGACCTCGGTGTCGAAGGTGGCGCCCTCGTCGGTCGGCAGCTCGCGCCAGCGCTCGACCGCGGCGTCGAAGTCCTCCGGGGCGGCCGGGCGGCCGCGGACCCACTCGAAGGTGGTCTCGTCGGGGGCGATCATCCCGGCCCGGCCGCCGCCCTCGATCGTCATGTTGCAGATCGTCATCCGGCCCGGCATCGAGAGCGCCTCGATCGCGGGCCCGGCGTACTCGACCGCGTGGCCGACCATGCCGCCGGTGCCGAGGCGGCCGATCGTCGCCAGGATCAGGTCCTTGGGCGTCACCCCGGCGCCGAGCTCGCCCGAGTAGGAGATCCGCATCGTCTTCGGCCGCTTCTGGACCAGGCACTGGGTCGCCAGCACGTGCTCGACCTCGGAGGTGCCGATGCCGAAGGCGAGCGCGCCGAAGGCGCCGTGGGTCGAGGTGTGGCTGTCGCCGCAGACGATCGTCATCCCCGGCTGGGTGACGCCGAGCTCCGGGCCGATCACGTGGACGATGCCCTGCCGGTCGGAGCCGAGCGAGTAGATCGGGATCCCGAACTCCTCGCAGTTGCGCTCCAGGGTCTCGACCTGGACGCGGGAGAGCTCGTCGGCGATCAGCCGGGCGGCCATCGTGCCGTCGGTGGGCACGTTGTGGTCGGCGGTGGCCAGGGTCTTGTCGGGCCGGCGCACCGCGCGGCCGGCGAGGCGCAGGCCGTCGAAGGCCTGCGGCGAGGTGACCTCGTGGACGAGGTGGAGGTCGATGTAGATCAGGCCGTCGGAGACCTCGTGCGCCTCCCAGATCTTGTCGAACATGGTCTTGCGGCATCGGGCTCCTAGCCCCTCCTCAGTCCGGCGGCGATCACGGCGAGGAACCGGGTCGGCTCCTCGCCTTCGTTCTCGAAGTGGTGCGGCAGGTCGGCGTCGAAGGTGACGCAGTCGCCCTCGCGCAGCTCGTGGCGGCTCGCCGTCGACGACCAGCGCCAGGGTGCCGGCAGGACCACGGCGGTCTCGCGGCTGCCGGGCTCGTGCATCGGCGGGTCGTCGCGGCCGCCGGTGGCGGCGCCGGGCTCGAGGCGTGTGCAGGGAGACGTCGGCGCGCTGGCCCGGCAGCGGCGGGGTCAGCTCCTCGAACCGGTGGCCGCCGCGCTCGTAGCTGCGCCGCGCTCCGGCGCGGCTGACGACGACGTGCTCGCCCTCGTCGAGGCGCAGCAGCTGCGAGAGCGTCAGCTCGAGGCCGGCGGCGATCTTCGCGGCGACGGCCAGGGTCGGGCTCGTCTCCCCGCGCTCGACCTGCGAGAGCATCGGCGCGCTGACGCCGCGTGCGCTCGGCCAGGTCGCGCAGCGAGAGGCCCATCGCCTCGCGCAGGGCCCGGACCGGCGCGCCGAGCGGAGCGGCCCTGTCGGCTCGACCGTGGTCGCGCTCATGCGGCTGTACGTTATCACGTACGTTTGTCTTGATAGGAGGCTGCTCAGCGTCTCGGGCGAGGTTGCACCTCGGGTTCGTCGGCGAGCGCCGAGACCAGGTGAGATGTCGGTGAGTCCGTAGCCGGCTACGCGCAGGCGGCGGTCGCGCGGCGCGGTCGTCGCGGAATGCGGAGCGGGTTCCGTGCCCCTCCCAGCCGTCGAGCTCGACGATCTGGCGGGCAGATCGCCAGAGGCCGTCGACGCGGTAGCGCCTCCCTCCCGCTTCGAAGCCAAGCGTTGAACTCCGGCCGTACAGGCGATAGCGGTCGAGAAAGCGGCAGGAATCGTTCCTCGAGCGGAGCTCTCGCCGCGACGGCGTGACGGATCCTCCGAGCCGGTGGGCTCGGGCAGCGCGGACGGTTCGAGCGCCGTCCGCCGCTCGTCGGTACGCGATCGAGCAGGTCCCGCAGCGATAGCCGGTCGTGCAGCGCGGCTGAATTCCGCCTGACGCAGCGCGCCCTCGACAGCCTCGGGTCGCTCGACGGCGGCCAGGTCGAAGATCGTGCGGGCGACGGTCGTGACCGGGATTCCGAGTTCGATCGTGACCTCGTCCGCCGGCAGGACGGCGAGGTGCCGTTGGATGCCCGCCGCGGGCCGCGTTTCGACGGCGTCGTGATCTCGATCGGCCGGCTCGAGGGGCGCGGATCTCCCAGAGCGCCGCAGCCGAGCGGTGGCTCGAGCGACCGCTCCCTCGCCGCAAGCGAGCACCGCGGCCATCCACGCCCTCCTCGCGGGATGCCCGGTGACCGACGGCATAGACACCGCGGATGCACAGATGGAGCCGACCCGCGCGCAGCCGCACTTCGATCCCTCTTCGGCCGATGCCCAGCGCTTCGATCTGCCGGCGCGCTACGACCCCGTGCTGCGCTCGGCCAACCCGGCGATCCGCGCATCCACCCCACGCGTCTGCTCTGCCGCACCCATCGGGTGAGTAAATGCAGGCGGGTGCGAAGTTCGGCCCGCCCAGGGACGCTCCGGTGCGTCTCTCGCCGAGGCTAGGGGCCGGGGGTGCGCTCGTCGGCGGCTTCGGCCGTGGCGGCCTCGGCCTCGCGGGTGGCGGCGCCTTCGAGGGCGTTCGACAAGGCGCGGACGTAGGCGCGGGCGGAGGCCTCGAGGATGTCCGTGGCGACGCCCTGGCCGGTCGCCAGGCGGCCGGCGGTGCGCAGCATGACGGTCACCTCGCCGAGTGCGTCCTCTCCTCCGGTCACCGCCTCGACCGTGTACTGGCGCAGCTCGCACTCGGTCTCGGTCGCCCCCTGGATCGCGCGGAAGATCGCGTCGACCGGGCCGTCGCCGCTCGACTCCCCGACCTCCTCCTCGCCGGAGGGAAGGGTCACCGCGACCCGGGCCACCGGCTCGCGTCGCGAACCCGCCTCGACCTCGAACCAAGCCAGCTCGTGGGCGTCGGAGCGCTCGCGCATCTCGTCGGAGACGATCGCCTCCAGGTCGAGCGCGGTCACCTGCTTCTTCCGGTCGGCGACCTCCTTGAAGGCCTTGAAGGCTGCGTTCAGGGCGTTGCCCTCGACCTGGAAGCCCAGCTGCTCCAGGGCGTCCTTCAGCGCGTGCCGGCCGGAGTGCTTGCCCAGGACGATCGAGTTCGACTCCAGGCCGACTTCGGTCGCGTCCATGATCTCGTAGGTGCTGCGCTCCTTCAGCACGCCGTCCTGGTGGATCCCGGACTCGTGGGCGAAGGCGTTGCGGCCGACGATCGCCTTGTTGGGCTGGATCGGGTAGCCGGTCAGGCGCGAGACCATGCGGCTGGTGCGGGCCAGCTCGCGGCTGTTGATGCCGGTGGCCAGGCCGTGGACGTCCTCGCGGACGCGGATCAGCATCGCGATCTCCTCCAGCGAGCAGTTGCCGGCCCGCTCGCCGATCCCGTTGACGGCGCACTCGACCTGACGGGCGCCGGCCTGCATGCCGGCGTAGGAGTTGGCGACGGCCATTCCCAGGTCGTCGTGGCAGTGGACCGAGGTCTCGACCTCGCGCAGCCCCGGGACCAGCTCGTAGAGGCGGCGGAAGTAATCCGCGTACTCCTCGGGCGTCGTGTAGCCGACCGTGTCCGGGATGTTGACGACGGTCGCCCCCTCCTCGACCGCGATCGCGCAGACTTCGGCGGTGAACTCGACATCGGCCCGGGTCGCGTCCATCGGCGAGAACTCGACGTCCTCGCAGTAGGACTTGGCCAGGGCGACGGCGGCGCGGGCCTGCCCCTTGACGTCCTCGCGATCGGTCTGCAGCTGGTGCTCGATGTGGATGTCCGAGGTCGAGATGAAGGTGTGGATGCGGGGCCGGGCGGCGTCGCGGATCGCCCCCCAGGCGGCGTCGAGATCGGCCTTGTGGGTGCGGGCCAGGCCGCAGATCGTCGGGCCCTCGACCCTCGGCGATCTCCTCCACCGCCTCGAAGTCGCCGGGCGAGGTGATCGGGAAGCCGGCCTCGATCACGTCGACCCCGAGCCGCGCCAGCTGGTGGGCGATCTCCACCTTCTCGGCGGTGTTCAGCGAGATGCCGGGCGACTGCTCGCCGTCCCTCAGGGTGGTGTCGAATATGTGGACGCGGTTGGCGTCAGATGCGGGTCCCATCGGACCTCCTCCTTCTCTCTTACCTTGAATGACCTTGTCTCTCGCGGCTAACGCGCCGCCCAGCGCTATTCCCCCCGAAGGGGGAGGAGAAGGAGTAGCGCGAGGCTGTCGAGCCGCTTGGCCATCACTGCAGGCAGGGTAGCGCAGAGCCGGCATCGGGGAGTTCTGGCGCGCATCGCGGCTCCATCGCCAGAGGGAAGCTCACAACTGGACTCGCGCTCTTCGCGATGGCGGTGGCGGTGGTCGTGATCGCCAACGACTTCTCGGCGATCAACGTCGCCCTCCCCACGATGGAGAAGGACTTCGACACCGACATCAACACGATCCAGTGGGTCGTCAACGCTTACGCGCTGACCTTCGGGGTGATGATCGTCACCGGCGGCCGGCTCGCCGACATGTTCGGCCGCCGCAACGCCTTCTTCCTCGGGACCGCGATCTTCGCCTCGATGTCGGCGCTCGGCGGCGCCGCCCCGAACGAGGCCTGGCTGATCGCCTCGCCGGGCCCTGATGGGGATCGGCGGCGCGCTGATGTGGCCGGCGATCCTCGGGATGACTTTCGCGATCCTCCCCGAGAGAAGGCGGGGCTGGCCGGCGGATCGTCCTCGGCGCGGCCGGACTCGGCAACGCGATCGGGCCGCTGATCGGCGGCGTGCTCACCGACGCCCTGAGCTGGCGCTGGATCTTCTTCCTCAACGTGCCGATCTCCGTCTTCGCCGTCCTCGTCACCTACTTCCTGGTCAAGTCGGAGCCGCCGGCAGAGGACCAGCGGATCGACTACGCGGGGGTCGCCGCCCTCTCGGTCGGGCCTCGTCTCGCTGCTGATCGCGCTCGACCAGGTCGCCGACTGGGGCTGGGGCGACCCGACGGGTGGTCGGGCTGCTCGCCCTGGCCGCCGTGATGGTCGTCGCCTTCGCGCCGATCGAGCGCCGCGCGGGGCGCAACGCGCTGGTCCCCGGCGAGGTGATGCGCAACCGGAGCTTCACCGCCTCGTGCGTGGCGATCCTCTTCATGTCCGCGACCTTCTTCGCCTCGCTGCTCTACCTGCCGCAGTTCATGGAGAAGCAGTTCGGCTACTCGCCGCTCGAGGCGGGCGTCGGGATGCTCCCGTTCCTCGGGCGTGTTCGCGGTGGTCTCGTTCGTCGCCGGCCCGCTCTACGACCGGGTCGGGGCCAAGCGGCTCGCCGTCTTCGGCGCGGCCTGCATCACCGTCGCGCCGTTCCTCTTCTCGCAGGTCGACGCCGGCTCCGGCTACGGCTCCCTGATCGCCGGCATGGTCGTGCTCGGACTCGGGGTCGGCAGCTTCTACCCGACGGCGACCACCGCCGGGGTGACCTCGGTCGACGAATCGCAGACGCAGCCTCGCCGGCGGGATCATCTACATGTTCCAGATCGCCGGCGGCTCGATCGGGCTCGGCCTGACGACCACCGTCTTCTCCTCGGCGATCCCGCCCTTCGTCGACGGCATCCAGGCGGCCTTCCGGCTCGACGCGGCGCTCTCGCTCGTCGGCTTCCTGATCGGCTGCTGTTCGTCGGCGGCACCTGCTCTCGCGCCGGCACCCGTCGAGCGGCCTTAGACCCTGCTAGAGGACAGGGTTCTTGACCGGTGCCGCCGCCGAGCGTGTCACGCCGGCGCCGCCGAGCGACGATGTCGTCGCCGGAGCCGCCGATAGAGCGGTCGGCCGGGACGTCGCCGAACAGCGAGTCGTTGCCCCGCGGCCGATCAGCGAGTCGCCGCCGTGGCCGCCGCTGAGCTTGTCGTCGCCGGCGCCGCCGACCAGGCGTGTCGCGGCCGGGCCCGCCGCGCATCGTCACCGGGACCGGCACTTCGCGCGTGACGCGGGCCCGAGTCGTCGCCGCCGTCGGCGTTGAATTCGAAGCCGGCGACCTGGGGCGCCTGGCAGATCAGCCGTTGGGTTCGCCGGCGGGGTTCGCAGACCGTGCCGCCGACTTCCAGGGGGCAGATCGAGTCGATCACGTAGGTGCGCCCGTCCGGGGTCAGCCAGATCCGGATTTCGTTGGATTCCGGGCCGCCGGCGAGGAGCACCGTGTAGGTGAGCTCGTCGCTGTCGGTGGCGACTTCGTCGGCATGCGCGGCCAGCGGCATCTGCGCCGCCAGTATCGCCAGCGTCACGAGAATCGCCTTCTTCATCGCTCGGTTTTCCCCCGGAACTCGATCGGACGTCCTATCAAGGGAACAACACAACCTTGCCGACGTTGCGGCGCTCGGCGATTAAGACGGTGCGCGTCGCCCGCCCTCTCGAAGGAGAAGGCCTCGGCCACCACCGGTTCCAGACGCCCGGCCTCGAGATCGGCGAGCAGCGGCGCGGTCAGCCTGTCCAGGTGACCCTCCGTATCCCACCACTTGAGCACGTTGAGGCCGAAGACGCCTTTGTTCTCGTTGATCATCATCAGGCTCCGCCACCAGGGCATCGTCGCCGCCGGCATCTTGGCCAGGCTCCTGAGCGTCGCGGGGATGCTGCGCCGGCCCTCGTGCGAGTTCTCCGAGATCCCGTACATGACCAGCCGCCCGCCCGGCCTCAGCAGCCGGTAGCCCTTGCGGAACGAGGTCGGGCCCTGGGCGTCGAAGACGAGGTCGACACCCTCCCCCGTCGGTGGCGCCGCTTCACCTCCCCGCTCGAAGTCGAGGCTGCGGTAGTCGATCGGGTCCGTGACCCCCTGGGCGCGGATCGCGT
>CAWEMB010000002.1:0-378443 GCA_963810105.1 uncultured Solirubrobacterales bacterium
GGTCGCCGATCACGGCATGTCGCCGGCCGACGCGGAGGTCGTTGTCGCAGGCGGCGCGCTCCTGCACGACGTGGGCATGTCGATCCATCGCGCCGACCACGAGGCCTACAGCCTCTTTCTTGCCAGCTCGGCGCTCGACGACCTTCTCTACGACGCCTACGAGGAGCCGGAGCGGACGATCGTCGTCGCCGAGATCCTGCACGCGATCATCGGCCATCGCCGCCGCGGCGAGCCCTACACCCTCGAGGCCGGAGTGGTGAGGGTCGCCGACGCGCTGGACATGGCGCAGGGCCGCACCCGGATCCCACTCGAGGCCGGGCAGGAGGGATCCACTCGATCTCGGCCGCGGCGGTGGACGAGGTGCGGATCGAGGTCGGGGAGGAGCGCCCGGTGCGGATCGAGATCGAGCTCAACAACTCGGCCGGCATCTTCCAGGTCGACGACCTGCTGGCGACCAAGATTCGCGGCACCCCCCTCGAGGGGCGCCTCGAAGTCATCGCCAAGATCGAGGGCGAGAGCGAGAAACGGCTGCTGAGCGGTTTTCGTCTTAGCTGAGTTGCCAGGGGCGGCAGGGCGGACGGCACAGGTCGCCCGACGGCCCCGAGGCGCTTTAACCACTTGGTAGCGCCTTAGTTACATCTCTGACACGGGCTGGGAGGAATGTCCCGTGCTATGCGCGACCGATCCTCGCCGCGTCTGTCGCTGCGGCCCGCGGTCGCCGCGATGGCCTTGCTTCTGCTCTCGACACCCGCGCCCGCGGCCGCGGTGGTCTACGACGTGCAGTCGATCGAGGGCCCGAGCGCGGACGTCGTCGACATCGCCGATGCCGCGATGTCGGAGGACGGGAGCGGCGGCATCGTCTACCTGAAACGCATCGACAAACGCGACCACGTCTTCGCGGTGCAGTTCCGAAACGGTGCTTGGGGCGCTCCGCAGCGGGTCGACGTGGGGCAGGAATTCAAATCGAGCTGGCCCCGCATCGGCGCCGGCGATGGGGGCCGGCTGGTCGTCACCTGGGTGCAGGAGTTCGGGGTCGAAAGCGACCGCATGTTCTCGGCGACCCTCGATCCTGGCGCGGCCGGCTTCCAGCCCCCGGTGCCGATCGACCTCAACGTTGGCGAGGCCAACTCGACCTACCCCGACCTGGCGATGAACAGAGGAGGGCAGGCCTACCTGGCCTATCGAGTTATCACCGACACCAGCCCCGCCAACCCACCCGGCTACCTGGGAGCCGACCTCCGCGTCGCCCGCTACAGCGGTCGGCTCTGGTCCGTCCTCGGGACACCGGTGGATCGCAGCATCGCCACACCGGTGCGAGAGCCGAGCGCCGGCAACGCCCCCGAGGTGGGGGTCGACGTCCAGGGACAGGGAGTGGTCGCCTGGCAGGAGCCCGACGACGAGTTCGTCGATCGCGTCTGGGCACGGCGCCTGTTCGGAGCCAGCGTCGGCATCCCGCTCCAGGTCAGCCCTTCCTCCTGGGAAGGCGCGCCTCTGCGAGGCCCCGCCGACGCCTTCTCCCTCGATGTGTCGGGCTTCGGCCAGGCGGCCGTTGCCTTTCGCCAGCAGCCGGGTCAGGCGAGCAAGCTCGAGGCGCCCCGCGTCTTCGTCAACGAGATGCCCGACGTCTTCACCGAAGGCGCCGGCGCGTTCGCCGGGGCGCGGCTCGTCGACGGGAGCGCGCAGGGCGAGCTCGGGATGCCGAGCGTCGCCGTCGACCCTCGCGGGCTCTTCGTTGCCGCCTTCGGCTCGGCTGCGGCAACTCTGCTCGTCTCCGGCGATGACGCCACGGTCAGTCCGCTGCGGCGGCTGGATACGGCATCCAGCAGCATCGCCGGCGACCCTCTGGTCGACCTTGCGGAGACCGGGGCGGCGGTCGCGGCTTGGAAGGAGCTACGCGGCAACGCCGGGGTCGTCGGGGTGCAGGAGCGACGTGCCGATGGGGTCGTCGAGCCGACTCAGCTGAGCACACCTCGGGGGGGTGCCATCGGGCCGGTGACCTTGGGCGGCTCGGGACTCGGCGACGCGATCGTCGCCTGGCGGCAGGGCAGCGACGCCAATGCTCAGATCGCCGCCACCGTCATCGACGCCCCACCCGACCCCTTCTTGGTCCTGCTGCCCAGCGGCTGGCAGCGCAAGCCGAGGATCCGGATTGCCTGGGACCGGACGCTCAACGCTATCGGCGGCGTTCGCTACTCGGTCAGCGTCGACGACGAGCCCGTGGCCGAGAACCTGAAGCGATTGCACACTCTCCTGACTCGCGATCAGGTGGACGATGGCCGTCACCGGATCCAGATCTTCGCCGTCGACAGCGCCGGACAGGAGACCGGCAGCCGCACGGGTCGGCTGCTTGTCGATCGCAATGGCCCGCGGGTGCGACTGCGGCGACACGGGAGGCGGCTGGCGGTGCTTGTCTCCGACGGGGGCGCAAAGGTCGCCTCCGGCCTGCGCCGCGGCTCGGTCAAGGTCTTCTTCGGCGAGCGTTCCAGCGCCACCGCATCGGCCGTTGCCGGCAGGGGCGCGAAAGGCAAACAGGCCATAGCGGTGCGGGTGCGCCATGCCTATGCCCACAGCGGTCGTTTTCTCTTGCGGGTCAAAGCCCGTGACCGGGCAGGCAACACGACGCGGTTGAAGCAGACGGTGAGAGTCAGGTGAGGGCGGGTGTGGCGGCGCTGCTTCTGCTTCTCGCCTTCCCGGCGAGCGCGGGCGCCTTCTACGGCAACGACGCGGACCATCTACCTGGCGCGCAGCTGGTCTCCGCCGATTACGCGCGGCTCGAGCAGGGAGACGAAACGACGGTATTCGCGGCGATCTCCGGCGACGGCCGCTACGTCGCGGTCCAGACCCGGGCTCGCAACTTCTTCGCCGACGACGACCCCGACCCGCCGGGTCAATACCGGGCCGGCGGCGTCTTTCGCTTCGACATCCAGAGCAAGGCATTGGAGAAAGTGGCGGACGGCGATCTGTTCGACGAAGCAAGCAACGAATTCCTGCGCCGTGGCGCATCGAACCCCGCGATCAGCGCCGACGGCCGCTACGTCGCCTTTGCCACGGCGGAGCAGTTGATCGCCGTCGACAGCAACGACCACGTGGACGTCTATGTCCGCGACATGGCGATCGCAATCGGCGAGCCGGGAGCGTTCGACCTCGTCTCGGCCCGCGACGGCGGCGACGAGCCGGCGAGCTATGGGCCCTCGCCTTTTCCCTTCCCGGGCAGCGAACCGGGGGCCGACATCTCACGCGGCGTTGCGATCAGCGCCGACGGCCAGAAGGTCGCATTTCGCACCGAAGCGCCGACCGACCTGCCGGCGAGGGCGAGCATCGACGTTCCGGACGGGCAGATCTTCCTCCGCGACCGGCAGGCGAACACGACAACCCTGGTGACCGCTGTGCTCGATTCGGGAACCGGAGGGATGACCCAGGAGCCTGCCGGCGGGGCTCGCGGCGCCGCGATCAGCGCCGACGGCACCACGGTGACCTGGACTGGTGGCAACGCCGCGGCCCAGACGCGCGTCCTCAACGGAGAGAACGCGGAACCGCTCTTCCTCTACTACCTCTGGCGACGGGTCGCCGATGGGCCGAATGCCCCGACCCGGCGGATCACCGGGCTTGCCGACCCCGACGATCCGGGCTGCCCCCCCGATGCGACGACGTTCTTCGACCAGACATCCACCGGCCCCTGCTACGGGCCGCTCACCGACCAGGAGGCAAACCGCGCCGGTATCGGCTCCCAATTGCCCGTCCTGAGCGGCGACGGCTACAGGGTCGCCTTCCTCACCGGAGCCGGGCCGCGCCCGGTTGCTTTCACCGGCACCGGTCTCGACCTCTACGTCACCGACATGACGCCCGGCCTGAGCCGCAAGAGCTCGACGATCGAGTTGACGCGCGATCCCGCCAATTTCGACCAGGCGACCAGCTCTCCGCTGGCGAGCCTCGCGATGTCCTCGGGGGGGCGCTACCTGGCGATCGCCACTGTGCGCACCACCTTTACCTTGCCCGCCCTGCAGCTCACCGGCGCGCCGCGGCCGGTACCCGGACCGCGGGAGCTGTACGTCGTCGATCTGCAGAGCCGCACGATCGAGCGGGTGACCCATTCCTACGCCGGCGGCGACATCGACGCCGACGTACAGAACGGCGTCACCCTTTCCGCCGGCGCCGAGCGGGTGGCATTCACCTCCTTCGCCGGCAATCTCTTCTTCGGCGACGCCAACCAGCGCGCCGACGCCTTTGTTGCCACACGTCAGCCCGAGCCCGACTCCGGACCGCAGGAAGTGTTGGACGAAGGCGGCCCGGCCGGGACCATCGCCGTCGACCGCGAAGGGCCGCAGATCGGCGTCCGGGCAAAGTCGAAACCGGGAGGCGCGATCTCGCTGACGGTTTCGGTGCCCGCCGCCGGCGGCATCAAGGCGGTCGCCAAAGCAGGCGTCGGCGAGCCGCGCAAGATCCGCATCCTGGCCACCGAGAGCGTCCGCGCTCAGGGCGCCACCCGCACCGAGGTCCGGCTGCAGTTGCGCCCGGTCGCCCGCTACCGGGCCGAGCTTCGCGAACGCAAAACGATCCCCGGTCGCATCCTCGTTTCCTACGTCGCCTCGCAGGGTGGCCGCCGCGCGAGCACGTCCGCCCGGGTGACCTTTCGCCAGCGTCTTCAAGGCGGCAAAGACCGCTCCCCGAGACGCAGATGAGGCGCGCTTCCGGTGTCGGGGTGAACTGCTCGTCACCAGCTGGTGACGATCTGGAGAAGCAATTGATAACGACATGTAACGCAGACGTAGAAGTCCTGTGAAGCGGCTTGACAGAGCCATATCCGCCCGATTCGCTGCGCCCACAAGGTTCAGTCGATGAAAGGAATAACTCTCATGAGCCGCACTCTTAGCCCCCCGCGGAGGGGGTCGAGCGTCGCCCTGGCAGGGGTTCTCGCCATGGTTGTGGCGACGCTCACGGCGATCGTCCTGGCGCCCCAGGCGAACGCCGCGTTCTCGATCGGCAAATGCGCCGGTGCCGACACCTCCGGCCGCGGGGCATCGTTCGCCCGTGACGCGCACACCTGGTTCAACCAGAACTTCAAAGTCAACTACTGCGCCGGAACGCCGGGCGCGGGCATCATCGACATGGCGTATGACGCCGCCGGCAGCGGTGCGGGCCGTCTCTCGATGAAGGTCCGCAACGACAGCCCGCGCTTCGGGATGACGGACGAGCCGCCCACAGTTGCGGAGATGGCCCAGATGAACGCCGGCACCGGCAACGAACCGGCAGGGACCGACGTCAACCCGAACGACAACGGGCAGATCAACGTCGTCCCGGCGGCTGTCGGAGCGGTTGCGCCGCTGGTCAACTTCCCCAATGGCTGCGAAGCCGTGGACCTGCCCGAAGCGGCTAAGACGTCCACCGACGCCAAACTGATCCGTGTGCGGTTCACCAAGGCTCAGCTCGAGGAAATCTGGGCCCAGGGGGAGACCGGAGCAACTCCAACTCCCTACCTGACCTGGCGGGACGTATTTCCCACCCTGGACGACGTCGAAGCGTGTAAAAAGCCAATCATCCGCGTCGTTCGCTTCGACGACTCGGGCACGACCTTCACGTTCAAGGACTATCTCAACGCGATCGATCCCGCCGAGGGCTGGCTCACCACCTACGCCCCCAGCTCAGGTCTCAAAACCCGGGTCTGGCCGGGTGCCGAATTCGGCGGCAGCGGCCAGTGCGGCGGTACCGAAGCGCCAGGCAAAAAACCCGACAGCGAAGACCATCTGACCAGTGGCTGCGCGAATGGCAATGCCTTCCTGGTCTCGACGCTGAAAAGCACCGACGGATCGATCGGCTACTCGGATATCTCGACCGCTCGCAGCGAAGGTCTGGCAGTCAGCCCGGCCGGCGGCGACGTCGACCAGTTCTGGACGCAGCTGGAAAATGGCTCTGGCCAGTTCGAAGAGCCGACGGCGGACCCGAACGGCTTCCGCTCAGATGGCAAAAAGGGCGCTAACTGCAGCAAAACCGCGTTCAAAGAACTGCCGGCCAACTCGACCGGCGACTGGTCCAAAGTCAGCGGCGTCAACTCCGCCGAAGGCTTTGGGATCTGCACCCTGACCTATGGCCTCGTCTTTACCGACAACGCCTCCGTCTGGGGAAGTAACGCGGCCGAGGAAGCAAAGGCGCGTACCGTCAAGGACTACTGGCTGAGCGTCCTCTCGACCGGTAGCCAGAACGGGCTCCTGGGAGCGGACTACGCACCGCTACCGGGGAACATCCTGGCCATCTCCAAAGCCGCTGTGGATGGGGTCCTCTGGGCCGGCAGCGCAGGTGAACCGAGCGAAAAAGACGACACCCCGCCTCCGACCACCGGCGGCGGTAGCAGCACACCGCCCGCGGTAGGGAAACCGAGCAACCAGTTCTCGATTCCGCGGAAATCGATCTCATCGAAAACCGGCGCTGCGACCGTAACGGTCAAATTGCCCGGTGCCGGCACGCTCGAGATGGTCGGCAAAGCCAAGGTCGGCAAAAAGAAAGTCAAGGTCGGCCGTGTGGTGCTGACCGCCAATAAAGCCGGCACGTTCGAGCTCGTACTGAAGCCGAGCGCGGCGGCGAAGAGGGTGCTGCGCGAAAAAGGCAGCCTGCGGGTGACCCTCGAGCTCTCCTTCGCGCCCAACGGCGGGGATGAGAACAGCTCAGTCACATCGATCGTGCTGAAGCTCAAGAAAGGCAAATAGCGCAGGACCGATCCAGATCCCCGTACGACGGCGCCCGGGCTCACACGAGTCCGGGCGCCGCGCCGGTGATGGGGACGGTGCTGCGCAGACGAATCCAGGACTAGAGGGGGCAGATGCGGGACCAGCAGGACAACCAACCTAGGCGCAGGGGCCTCAGCCGCCTGCCGGTGAGGCCGCCTCAGGTCGACATCAATGACGTGGCACGCTCGGTCGGCGAACGCCTCGCCGCGGTCGGCCGCTGGTTCGCGAAAGACCCTCTCAACACGATCTTGATCGTTGCCTCGATCGTGCTGACGTTCCTCTTCTTCAGCCTGCTCGGCGACATCCAGCCGAGCACCGAGGGAAAGCGCGTGCCCCTCAGCCGGGTCTTCAAGCTCACCGACCAAAAACAGGTCGTCGAGGCGACCCTGCTCGACCAGGACGCACGCCTGCTGATGATCACCAAGGACGGCCCCCTGCTCTACGCCGCCTACCCCGAGTCCGACGCTCAGACTTCCTCCCTGGTCAAAAGGCTGACGCAGAGCGGCGCCGTCGTCATCGTCGATCAGCAGTGGGATAAGCCCGCCAAGCAGATCGTGGTCCAGTTCCTGATTCCGATCCTGCTGCTCGTCTGTCTCTTCGTCCTTTTCACCCGGATCGGCCAGGATGGCGGCGCCGGCGCCTTCGCCGGTTTCTCAAAATTCACCGGCAAGGGCCGCAAGCGCGGTGCCGAGGCGCCTGACCGCACGACCTTCGACGACGTCGCCGGCGCCGGCGAGGCCGTGGCCGAGTTACGTGAGATCCGCGACTACCTCGCCGATCCGAGCAAATACGCGGCGGTCGGTGCGAGGGCGCCGAAGGGAGTCCTCCTTGTCGGGCCGCCCGGCACCGGCAAGACACTGCTTGCCAAGGCGACGGCCGGTGAGGCCGACGCCGCCTTCTACTCGCTCTCGGGCTCGGACTTCGTCGAGTCGCTGGTCGGCGTCGGCGCTGCCCGCGTCCGCGACCTCTTCGCCAAGGCGCGCAAACAGGCCCCGGCGCTGATCTTCATCGACGAGCTCGATGCCGCCGGGCGCAAGCGCGGCGCCGGCGTCGGCCAGGGCAACGACGAGCGCGAGCAGACGCTGAACGCGCTGCTGGTCGAGATGGACGGCTTCGGCGGCGACTCCGGCCTCGTCGTGCTGGCCGCCACCAACCGCCCCGATGTCCTCGACCCGGCGCTGCTGCGGCCGGGCCGCTTCGACCGTCAGGTGACAGTCGACGTGCCGGATGTCCACGGCCGTTTGGAAATCCTCTCCCTGCACTGCGGTGCCCGCCCACTCGCCCCCGGCACCTCGCTGGAAGAAATCGCCAAGCTGACCTCCGGCTTCAGCGGCGCCGAGCTCGCCAACGTGATCAACGAGGCCGCTCTGCTCACGGTGCGGGAAGGCCGGGTCGAGATGGATCAGCCGACCCTCGAGGAGGCGATCGACAGAGTCGTCGCCGGCCCAGCGCGAAAGAGCCACGCCCTGACCAATGAGGAGCGGTGGGTGATCTCGATCCATGAGGCCTCGCACGCGGTCGTCACCCGCTCGATCGGCCAGACGGTCTCCGGGCAGAAGCTCTCAATCGTCGCTCGCGGCCGCCAGCTCGGCACGGCAGCGAGCATGCTCACCGACCGCGACGCCGTCCTGATGCAGGAGCCGGACGTACGCCGTCACCTGATCTCGATCGTCGCCGGCTTCGCCGCCGAGAAGCTGGAGTTCGGCTTCGTCTCCACCGGCGTCCACGACGACCTTCATGCGGCGACCGGCCTCGCCCGCCAGATGGTCACCTCCTACGGGATGTCAAAGGCGCTGGGCCCGGTGACGATCGGCGAGAAAGCGGGTGAGGTCTTCCTCGGCGCCTCACTGCAGGAGCTGGGCTCGGTCGGACCGGCGACGCTGGAGCTGATCGACCGCGAGGTGGAGCGGCTCGTCGGGGACTCCGTCGACAGAGCGGAGGAGATCCTGCGCCGCAACTGGTCCACCGTTTATGAGGTCGCCAATGCTCTCATCGAGCAGGAGACGCTCTCGGGCGTCGCGCTCGAAGCGCTGCTGTCGCCCGTCAAGGCGACGCTGCTGAGCTTTGGCGAAGAGGAGCTGCCTGCCGCTGCCGAGCCAAAACCCGAGCACGAGACCCAGGCCGGAGGGGACTGGCAGGGGGGCGGTGAGCAGTAGAGCGGCACCGGTGCTGGCCGCGCTTGCCGTCGTCGCGGCCACGCTGCCCGCCCCGGCCGCCACTCACGCCGCCGATCTGATTTGGCGCTTGGAGCAGCCCCCGCCGCCTGCTGGGGCGCCCTTCAAGGTGCCACTCGGTGCTCCTGGAGACCTGAAGTTCTGGGCAGCCAACCGCGGACTGCTCGCCGTGCAGGGCAACGACACGATTCCGCCCGGCATCTTCAGCTGGGACGGGAGGAGCTGGCACCAGCTCGCCACGGTCTGCGGAGGTCCGGCCGAGACGACCAGGATCGCCTGGGCGGGCCCGCGCGAGTTCTGGGTGGTGACCGTTCCCAGTCCACCGCGCGGCGGTGCCGGCCTGGCGCTCTGTCGCTTCAAGGATGGCCAGGTGGTCGGGTCCTGGAGCACCCGGGTCGACGCCGCCGACCCGTTCCGGCAGATGATGTCCGCGACCTGCAGCGGCGCCGGCGATTGCTGGTTCGGCGGCATCGGGTCCCAGGACGCGCTCGGCGAGCGCGTCGGTGCCTTCCACCTGCATTGGAACGGGACCGATCTGCAGAGTGTCTACGGCCCGCAGGGGAGAGGGGTGAGCGACATGCAGGCGCACGCCGGCGACCTCTTCGAGAGCACCCTGGTTGGCCCGGCGCCCGAAAACGTCACCACCCCCGTCGTCTTGGCCGAACCCGAGCCGGTCCCCCGCCTGCTGCACAGGATCGAGGGGGACGTTTTCTCCAATGACCCGTTCGTTCCCAAAGCGATCGACGGCGTGCCTGGGGACGGGACGGAGCTGCTGGCCCTCGACAGCGACGAAACGGATCTCTGGGCCGTAGGAGGCGGTGCGGCGTCCGGCCCCTCGGCGCCGCAGGATGGCTCGGTGCAACGGCCGCCCCTTGCGGCACGGCTTGTCGGCAGCCAGTTTCAGGAGGTGTCGCTGACCCTGGCGCCCGGGGTCGAGTTCGGCGATAACGATCGCTTCGGCGACGTGGCGGCGCTTCCCGGCACCGGCAGGTCGTTCGCCACCGTCGTGCCCTTCGCGGAGCGTCGCAGCGTCAACAGCAAGGCCACCGTCGCGATGATCGATCCGGGCGCGAGCCCGACGACCACCCTGACCCGCCTGCCGGCTGCCGGCGCGGGCCGCGGCAGCGCCGCCCGCATCGCCTGCCCGGAGGCAGACGACTGCTGGATGGTCACCCAGGCGGGCTGGCTCTTCCACTACAGCGACGGTTCGCTGCCCGAACAGGACATCGACCCGGCCTTCCAGGGCACGATCGAGTTTCGCCCCAACGAGTCGGCGGAGCAGTTCATCCCCGACCGCCTGCCGGTCGACGACTCGCAGCTCTTCGCGCCGCCGCCGCTGGAGCTGACCCCCAACGAGACCAGGGGAGGCAAGGTGAAGCGCCTACCGCCGCTGCTGCGCCGGGTCCGCTCCCAACTGAAGGGGATGCGGCTGACGGTGAGCTTTTCGGTGACGCGGCGCGCCCGGGTGCAACTGCTTGCCAAGCGCGGCGGGCACACGGTCGCACACACCCCGTTGCGCCTCTTCGACCCCGGCCGCCACAAGCTGGCGCTCGTCCTCCAGCGCGATCGCTACCCGACCAAGCTGGCCTTCCGCACCAAGGAGGTGAAGAGGTGAACGGCCGGGGCCGCTACCTCGTCGCCTTCGCGGCCGCCCTCGGCCTCCTGCTGGTGCTTGCCGCGCCCGGGCGCGGGGTGGGCGAAGCCTCCGGCGTCGGCCCGCTGCCCCTGCTCGGCCCCGCCGATGCCGCGGTGACGATGATGGGGGCGGCGCCCGCCGGCGAGCCCGGCGAGGCCTGGGGCTATCGCCAGCTCCCACTCTCTGTCGGAGATGTCCGGGTCGGCACGCGGGAGCTGCAGTTCGGACTCGCCGCCGGGCCGAGCGATCCGCAACTCGCCTTCCTGCGCCACACAGACAGCGGCGGCTGGCAGGTCTTCGAGATGCCGGTTGACGAGGAAGGCCGCCCCTACAGGGGGCCCGTGCCCAACCGGCTCTCGGCTCGAATAACCCGCGAGGGCGGCGGCGTGCTGGTCGGCCGTGACCTGCGCCGGCCGGTCGGCCAACAGCTCGTCGTCCTCGCGCATGACCCGGGGGGCGACTGGCGGGCGCTCGATGCGCCGGCCCCCGACGTGCTGCTGCCCGCCGAAGGCGAGCTGGACGCCGAGCAGTTGGCGGGAGACCAGGGCAGCGGGGAAATCGCCGTCGCCGCCATCGACGAGGGTCCCCACACCGGCCTCTTCTTCGGCCCCAAGGAGCGCTCCGCCGCCGCGGGGATCCTCCATTACGACGGCGTCGAGTGGAAACGCGAGCCGGTCGCAATACCGCCGGGGGCAGAGAAAGAATTCGCAATCCGGGCGATTGACGCCACCGGGCTGGGCAATGCCTGGGCGCTGGCCACCTCCGACGCGCTCGAACGCTCCGTTGTGCTGCTCGAGCGAGCCTCGAGTCCCGAAGGCCCCCTCTGGGTCGAGCGACCGCTTGTAGGGACTCCCTTCGCGCAGCGCGATAACCCCGGCGCCGGAATTGCCGGCACGGCGCCGATCGGGGGCGCAAGCCAGCCACTCACCGTGACCGCGGATGGCGCCTGGATCGACCTCACCGCAAGCGTTGAAGGGGTGGAACGCGACGCCACGCTCTTCTTTGCCTTCGGCGCCGGCGAAGTCAGCGGGACCTGGTGCGGGACCTCCGAAGCGCTGCCCTCGCCCTGCGGCGCTCCGTTGGGGGTCAGGCTCTCGCGCCAGGGCGGCTATCGCAGCTTCGCCTGGCCGGGTGGCGGGTTCGGCACTCGCATCGTCACCAACCCACTCGATCCCGAAGGGGGAGAGAGCAGCAACCGCGGCACCTACCTGCGACTGATCGAAAGCAGCTTCGTGCGGATGCCCGGCGGCGGGGGGAATTTCCGACCCAGCGGCGCCTTCTCGAACCCCGAAAGCGGTTGGCTGGAGGGCCCGGTGGAGATCTCGTCGAAGACGGCGCCCGCCCGCCTGCGGCCCTGGCCGGTGGCGATCCGCGCCCCGCTCGCCGATATCGCCGGGGCGCCCGGCGCCCCGGCGGGCTCACTGAGCGCGGCCGCGCTGGCCGTCGGCCTCGACGGCTCGGTGCTTCGCTACGAGCCCGGTAGGGGATGGCAGCGGGAGTTCCTGCTCTCCTCCAGCGGCAGTGTCAACAAGGGGGCGCTGCGCGGTGTCGCCTGGCCCGAGCCCTCGCGCGCGCACGCGGTGGGAGATTCGGGCGCGATGTGGATGTGGAACGCCGCCGATGACCTCTGGGTCGCCGACCCTGGCATACCGGTCGGCTTCGAAGGGCATCTGCTGGATGTCGCCTTTGACCCCGCCGACCCTTATCGCGGCTATGCGGTCGGCAAGAGGGGAGTGCTGCTCGGCTACGGCAAGGGTTGGGACCAGGAAGCTCTGCCGGCAGGATATGAGACCGCGAATCTCACCTCGATCGCCTTCGCCGGCAGCCAGGCGGTCGTCGCGGCGGGCGGCGACCTGCTGGTCAACGACGGCGGCGGCTGGCGTGTCGACCCAAGCGCCCATGCCCTCCTGGACCGAGTTCGCTCCGCCAGCCCGCAGCTCTACGCCGTTGCCGGTCTGCCCGACGGCGGCGCGGTTGCCGCCGGCCGCGACATCGTGATCGAGCGCGACGGCCCCTCCTCGCCCTGGCGCTTCTCCAACCAGCCCCTGCCCGGCTCGACCGCAATCGCCGCCGCCGCCGTCCGCGACGGTGGTTCCGTGCGGGCGGTGGTGTCGGTGGTGCCGCAGCTCGTCTACCCGCTGGCCGACGACCTTCCCGAACCGGACCCCACCGTGCCGCCGCCGATCCCACCCCCGTTCTCCCTGCCCGGCGACGGTTACCTATTGCGCGAGACCGCCGCCGGCTGGGAGGACGAGCAGCGGACGGTATTCGCCAGCCCGGGCGAGGACAGGCCGATGAAGAGCGACCCGGTTCTCAGCCTGCTGCTGGACTCCTCCGGCGAGGGTTGGGCGGTGGGGGGGTGGAGTGGCGATGCCGATTCCACCGGCCGCGGCACCTCTGCCCGCAACGGCGGTGGGCGCGCGATCCGGGCGCGCGTGCGGACCGCTGCGGTGATGCGCTACGGCTCCAGTCCCGCCTCCGCACCCAGCTCAGCCGGCATCGCGGCGGTACCGATGCCGGCAGGGCCGATCCGGCTTGCCGTCGCCGGCCATGCCGAGTGCGACGGCCCCTGCGCCGACTTGATTCCCCAGGCCCTCGGCCCTGATCGCAGCCTCGCTGCCGCGTTGCAGAGCGTCGCCCGCATGCGGGGCGGGACGGGGCCGCGCGCCCTGCTCTATACCGGCAACCGCGTGAAGACCGGCCTCGGCACAGCCGACGGGGTGCGCTTCGCGGAATTGCTGAGCAGCCAGCCGGGCCTGCCGGTATTCGCGGCTCTCGGCTCGGGCGATGCCTCGGAAGGGTTCGGATCGAGTGCCTTCCGCTCCGCCCTTGCCGCCCTCCCGGCTCCGCTCGGTACCGGCGCGCCGCCGCCGGGCATCGACACCGCGGGCATTCCGGGCGCCGTGGCGGCTCCGGAAGCACGGACCCATTACGCCTTCGACAGCGAAGGCGAGGGCGGCAAGGTGCGAGTGATCGTGATCGACAACTCGCTCGGTTCTCTTGCCGCCGGGGACGGGCAGCAGAACCCGCCCGGCGAGCCCCAGCTTCCCTGGCTCGAAGCCGTGCTCGCCGATGCCAGGTCGAAGGGGATTCCCGTCATCGTGATGGGCAACCGCAGCCTCAACACCAGCTTCACTCCCAAGCTCAATGTGGCCAGCGACGGCGACCAGGTCGCCCGCGTCCTGGTCGAGGGCGGCGCTTCCGCCTATGTCTTCGACCGTCCCGAAGAGAACAGGACGATGCGCATCCCAGCCGGCGGGACGCAGACGATCCCCAGCTTCGGCACCGGCACGCTGGGGTATCGCTCGCAGATCGCCGGCGCAGTCGGCTTGGAAAGCGCGGACTCGCTGTTCGGGGACAGCGGCGTGCTGCTGCTCGAGCTCGGCGACCCGGCAGCGGGGACCAACGTCGCCCCGGTGAGCGTGCGGCTGATCCCCTTGATCGAAGACCTCTCGCTGGAGGCGACCGACGGCACCCTGCTGCGCCGCTCCCGCCCGGCTCTCTTTCGCGGCCTCGGCCGCCGTCCGCGTGGCGGCGACCGTTGGGGGGCCTCCTCGGCGGGGTCCGGCAACCCGGACCCATCCGGCGGCGACCCCTACACGCTCTTCCCACCCGATCAGTGCCTCGTCGCGGGCTGCGCCGCCCGGCTCAACCCGGAGTACAGCTTCACGTCCTCGGACCCCGACATCGCCGACTTCGTCCGCCAGGACCCGGCCTCGAACAACCTTCGCAAGCCCTATTTGGACGTGAATGACAAGGTGGTGACCGACAGCTCCTCGGGATTGCTCTGCACATTCAACGCCGGCACGACGACGGTCACGGTAAGCGCCGGCGGTTTCTCCTACTCCGAGCAGGTGACCGTGCTCGGCGGCAGCGTGCAGCGCCCCTGCGGAACCCGTCCGCTGCGCCCCGACCGCTTCAAGCGCGTCGCCACGGTTGCCGCTCCGCCGGCGCCGCCCCCACCCCCGAACTCCCCACCTGGCAGTCCGCCAGTCAACCTCACCCCGCCCGCGCCACCGCCGGCTGCTTCTGCGCCACCGCCCAATCCGCCGCCGCCCCCACCCAATCCACCTCCACTGATCCCCGAGGCGTTTCTGCTCCCGCCCACGCCGCCCCTTGGGGTGGTGCCCGCGATCGTTCCTCCACCGCCACCCCCGATCGTGCGGCCGCTGCCCCCCGGCAGCGCCCCGGCACGCAGTTACCAGGTCGAGGAAAAGCGCGAAGAGGAGGTTGCGCTCGAGGAATCTCAGGCCTTCTCTCGCTACGAAGAGCTGGATGAAGGCCTCAGCGTGCCGCCCTACCTGCTCGGCTTGGTTCTGATCGCCGCTCTGGCCGGCGCCACGGTGCGGGCAGGGCCGGGCGCTCGCCGCCGAACCAATGCCGTGCCGGCCCCCGCGCTGGCGCGGACCCCCCGAACAAGGAGTCGACGATGACAAACAGCCGTGCAACCGCGATCGCCGCCTGGGTTTCGCTGGGCCTCTCGCTCGCCGCCCTACTCTTCGCGGGCGCCGTGGTCTCCGACGCCGCGAAGCGGTTGCCCGGGCCCAGCCTGCAGCCGCGCAAGCTCGGCATCCTGCGTCTCAACAAGAAGAAGAAGTACCCGGCCAGCGTGCTGCCGGGCAGCGTCTTCGACCGCTGCTCACCGGAGACGGTGAAGATCGGAACGGTCTGCATGATGACCAACCCATACCCGCTCGAAAAGGGGGACATCGGCAAAAACGACTTCTTCTTCGCGACGCAGAAGTGCGCCGAGCTTGGCGGCTACCTGCCGACCGCCGCGCAGTTGATTGGTGCCGCTCCCTTCGTAAAGCTTGCTGGTCGCGTCGACGACAACGAGGTCACAGCCTCCACGGACATCGACCCCACTGACGGCCTCAAGGACCGTCGCGAGATGAGCGCCTCGCTGACGACGATTGCCTCGGGCGGAAGGGCAGCTGGCTCAGAGGGGGTAAGCGAGGGCTCGCGGGGCGACCCCAAGGCGGGCGAGCCCGACCCGGCCCCCTTGCCGGCTGACCCGTCTCCGGAAACGCTCCACTACGTCACTGTCTACGACAACGGCGACCACGGCGGCTTCGCCGGCGGCAAACCGGTTGGGCAGCCGGAGAACTTCCGCTGCGCCTTCAACCGCGCCCAGGGCAGGGCCGGCGAGCTGGACTAGACCTCTTCGGGGGTGAAGCGGTAGCCGATGCCGAAATGGGTGTGGATGTAGCGCCACCCCGGGGCGGCCAGCTCCAGCTTGCGCCGGACCTTGCGCACCAGCACGTCGACGGAGCGGTCGCGGCGCGGCATCTCGCCTCCCCACATCAGTGCGTAGATCTCCGGTCGCTGGACGACGCTGTCGAGCCGCTCGGCGAGCATGAAGAAGAGCTCGAACTCGCGCACCGTCAGCTCCACCCGCTTGCCGTCGGCGAAAACCTGCAGCTCGGCGGGGCGGACCTCGAGGTTGGCGACCTTTTGAGCGCGCTTGGCTGCCGAGCGCGAGGTGGGCGGCATGGCCAGCATGACCTCGAAGGCTCACTGAGCCCGGTTTACAGCTGGTGAACGATCTGTGTCGAAGTGGAGAAAATCTGGATAACGGCTGTCACCAGTTTTTATCCAGACAGTTACGCCGCATTCACTTTGTCGGCCCGGGCTCCTTTGAGACTGGCGGTGTAAGGACTTCCAGACACCGCCACCAGGAGCGACACACGCAATGACTCGAAAGCGTTCCCTGATCGCCGCGATTGCACTCGTCTGCTGCACATCGCTCGCGACCGCCGCATCGGCACTCGCCGCCACGATCACCCTCTCGGGCTCGACCTCGGTTGCGCCGCTGGCGACAAAGCTCGCCAAGGCGTTCGTCAACCAGCCCCAGAACAAGGGGAAGGTCAAGTTCGTGATCCTGCAGGGTGGTTCTGACATCGGGATCACGGACGTCTCGCGCGGCCGCGTGACCCTGGGCATGTCCTCACGTGATCCAAAACCGGCCGATCCGGGCGGCATCGTCTTCAACAAGATCGCCCGCGACGCCGTCTGCGTGGTGACCAACCCATCCAATCCGCTCGCGAGCCTCAGCCAGCAGCAGATCCAGGACATCTTCTCTGGCCGCATCCGCAGCTGGAGCCAGGTGCCCGGCGCCCAGGCAAGCGGGCCGATCGATCTCGTCGTCCGCACGGCCGCCTCCGGTACCCAGGATGCCTTCCAGAACATCTTCATGGGCCAGACGCTGCGTGTCGCGGGCAGCGCGACCACGAAATCCTCCAACGGCCTGCAGGCGCAGACGATCAAATCCGACCCCAACGCGATCGGCTACGCCTCCTTCCACTTCACGGCCGGCCTCTTCTCGGTGCCTTACCAAGGTGTGCCCTGCACCCTGCGCAACGCCAAGTCGGGCCAGTACGCCGGCAGCCGTAACTTCTACCTCGTCAGCCGCGGGGCGGCGAGAGGCGACGCTCGCGAGTTCATCAACTTCGCTCGCAGCGCCACCGCCCAGCGGCTCGTCGCCAGCGACTGGGTGCCGCTGCGTTAGTGCCCCAGCGGCGCCCGACATCCGGCCCGCCCGAGACAGGGCGCTAGTGGGCGTGGAGGGGATCGCGGCCCGCCTGCCCGGGCGTCGGGGGCCGAGCAGAGAGAGCGTTGCCGGCGGCGGCTTCTGGTCGGACGCCCGCGTCGAGTTCCTGCTCGGTGCGGTCGCCTGCCTCGTGCTGGCGGTGATCGCGGGCATGATGATCTTCGTCTTCAGCAAGGCCTGGCCGTCCTTTGCCCATAACGGCCTCGCCTGGTTTGGCTCCGGCGGCGATGTCGACCTGCAGCTCGAGGACATCTTCGCCTCGCCGGCGAACCCGGCCGACTACGTCTACACGCTGCGCGCCTGGCCGTTGCTATGGGGGACATTCGTGGTCACCGCCGGAGCGGTCTCGATCGGCATCGTCTTCTCGCTGTTCGCGGCGATCTTCATCGTCGAGTTCGCCCCTCCGCAGCTGAACAGGGTGCTGGAGCCGGTGGTGCGGCTGCTGGCGGCCGTGCCCTCGGTCGTCTACGGGTTGATCGGGATCCTCGTCATCGTGCCCTGGGTCGCCGAGCACCTGATCAGCCTCGAGCGCAAGGAATCGGTGGCCAACGTCGTACAGCTCGACGGCTCCGGGCTCGGCGTCGGCGTCTTCGTCCTCACGGTGATGATCGTGCCGATCATGATCGCGATCGTGGTCGATGCGCTGCGGGCGGTGCCGCGCAGCTGGACCGAAGGGGCGGCGGCGCTGGGAGCCAACCGCTGGCGGGTCATGTGGACCATCGCCGTGCGCACCGCCAGGCCGGCGATCGTCGCCGCGGCGGTCCTCGCCACCGCTCGGGCGCTGGGTGAGGCGATCATGCTCTCGATGGTCGCCGGCTCGGCCAGCTTCGCGCCCAATCCGATCGACGGCATCACCTTCTTCCTCGAGCCGACCCGACCGCTCGCCTCGGCGCTGGTGGAGAACGTCGAAGGGCTCTCGGTGGTCCCATTCGGAGAGACGCTGTTCGCCTTTGCCGCTGTGCTGCTCGTCTCGAGCATGTTCCTCTCCCTGGCCGGCTTCGCCGCCAAGCAGTCGATGCGCAAATACGGAGTGCGGCCGTGAACGGCGCCCGCGCCGCGGTTGCCACCGCGCCGCGCGACAGCGTTCGCAACTGGCCGCTGCGCGATCGCATCGGCTACTTCGCCGCCTGGGGCGCGGGTCTGACGCTGATCGCGATCGCCGCGGCGATCGTCATCTACATGGCCGTGCGGGGCGCTCAGTACTTCGACCTCTCCCTGCTCACCGAAAGCCCCAACTCCTCCCTCAACCAGGCCCAGAGCGGTGGCTTCAAGGACCCCTTGATCGGCACCGCCCTGCTGCTCGTGATGTCGACCGCGATCGCGGCGCCGCTGGGCGTGACGATCGCGATCTGGCTGACCGAGTACGGGCGCCCGTTCTGGCTCGCGCGGGCGGTGGAATCGGCGGTCGAGATCGTCGCCGGTACGCCCAGCATCGTGCTGGCGATGTTCGGCCTCGTCTTCTTCCAGCAGCAGTGGCTGAGTTTCCTCACCTTCAGCGCCGAAGGCTCCGACGTCGTCCTCGGCCGCTCCTTCATCGCCGCCGCGTCGATGATGTCCCTGATTGCCCTGCCGCTCGTGGTCGGGGCCACGCGTGAGGCGCTGAACTCGATCCCCGGCCATGTGCGGGAGGCCTCCTACGCGCTCGGTAAGACCAAAGCGGCGACGATCCGCCGCGTCCTGCTGCCGGCGGCGAGGCCCGGGATCGGCACCGGTACCGCGCTCGGCATGGGCCGCGTCGCCGGCGACACGGCGATAGTCATCGTCCTGCTCGGCACGCTGCAGATCCAGAACGGCGGTGGGGGAGACGTCTTCGGCCTCTTTCGCGGCATCGGCGGCACCCTCACCACCTACGTCTATTACAACTCCCCGGCGGGCGAGGGCCTGGCGCCGGAGAAGGCCTACTTCGCCGCCTTCGTGCTGCTGCTGGTCGTGATCGTGCTCAACTTCGTGGTCGCTCGAGTGGTGCGGCGGGGGGAGCCGGCATGGATTCGCTGATGCCGCCGGAGGGGCCGCGCACGGAGCCCGACCTGGTGTTCGCGCCACCGCCGCCGGTGCGCCGCATCGTGGTCGAGCAGGAGCCGACCGTCGTGCAGCCGCCGCCCGCAAACGGGAATGGCCAGGTGGGAGCCGGGACGCTGGGGATCGCGGCTCCGGTGCGCCGCCCCGAGCCAAGCGCCGGGCCCAAGGTCGAGCGCATGCGCCTCGAAGGGGTGTCGATCGCCTATGGCAAGAAGCTCGCCGTCAACGAGGTGACGATCCCGGTCCGCCAGGGAGAGGTGCTGGCCCTGATAGGCCCCTCCGGCTGCGGCAAGACGACGCTGCTGCGCTCGCTGAACCGCCTCGTCGAGATCACCCCTACGGCCTCCCGCGGGGGCCTGATCACGCTCGACGGCGAGGACATCGACCGGATGGAGGTGACGGCGCTGCGGCGCAGGGTGAGCATGGTCTTTCAGCAGCCAAACCCATTCCCGATGAGCGTCTTCGACAATGTCGCCTACGCGCTGCGCGAGCAGGGCTCGGGCCGGCCGTCGAAGCAGGCTCTGCAGGAGCCGGTCGCCGATGCGCTGCTGCGGGCGGGCCTCTGGGACGAGGTGGGGGCGACGCTCGATCATCCGGCGCTGCGCCTCTCCGGGGGGCAGCAGCAGCGGCTCTGTATCGCGCGGGCGCTGGCGGCTCGCCCCGAGGTATTGCTGCTTGACGAGCCGTGCTCGGCCCTCGACCCGCGCTCGACGCAGGTGATCGAGGACCTGATCCTGCGCCTGCGCGAGGAGGTCGCGGTGGTGACCGTCACCCACAACATGCAGCAGGCGCTGCGGATCGCCGACCACGTCGGCTTCATGTACCTGGGCGAGCTGGTCGAGTACGGGCCGGCCGAGCAGGTCTTCGGCGCCCCGCGCGAGCAGCGCACCCGCGAGTACGTCGGGGGCGCGTTCGGATGAGGGGACGAAGCATGAGTCGCGCGCGGGAGGCCCCCGCTGGAGCGCCGGCGATCTGGATCGCGCGCGGGCTGCCGCTTTCTCTCGTGCTCGCCGGCGTGGCCCTCGTTGCGACGGGTTGCGAATCGACGCAGGACAAGAGCGCCAGGATCGCCGCCGAACTGGGCCCGGTCGCGGCGGAGAAGGGGCTGCGCATCGCCAAGCAGAGCCGCGACGTCCGTGTCGTCTCGACGACGCTGCTCAGCGATGCCAACGGCAGCGCCGTGGTCGTCGAGCTTCACAACGACTCCGGCCGCGACCTCGCCGAGGTGCCGCTGCTGATCGATGTGCTCGACGCGAAAGGACGCAGTGTGTATCGCAACGACATTCCCGGCATCGAGTCGGCGCTGGCTTCGGTCCCGTTGATCCCGGCGAACGGGGACGCGATCTGGATCCACGATCAGATCCTCGCAACCGGAAAGCCGGCCACGGTGAAGGCGAAGGCCGGCGCCGGGGGCATTGCGTTCACCGGCGAGCCGCCGGCGGTCTCCGTCTCGCAGCCGAAGCTGGAGAGCGACCCCTACACGGGTGTCGCCGCGGGTGGCGAGGTCGTCAACGACAGCGGGCAGGACTTGGAACGGCTGCTGCTCTACGCGGTGGCGCGCCAGGGGGGCCGGATCGTGGCCGCCGGCCGTGGCGCGATCGAACCGCTGAAGGCCAAGGCCAAGCCGGTTCCCTACAACGTCTACTTCATCGGCGACCCGAGGGGTGCCGAGCTGAGGGTGACCGAGCTGCCGACCCTGCCCGGTCTGGAGCGCGAATGAGCGCGCACCAATCCCACGCCGAGGCGCTGGGAGCGGCGGGTGAGCCCTGCCGGGCCTGCGGAGCGCTTCTTGCCGCCGACCAGCGCTACTGCCTCAACTGCGGCCAGCGCCGCGGCTCGGCGCGGATCGACTTTCGCCGTCATCTGGGTGCTGGCGCGACGCCGGTGAGCGAGGGCGCCGCACCGCCGCCCCTCGCTCCAGCCGCAGAGGCCCCCGCGCCGCCCCCGGAGGGCAGGCAGCAGCGCGATTACACGCCACTTGCCGCGGTGGGCGGGATCGCTGTGCTCGGAGTGATGCTGCTGATCGGTGTCTTGATCGGCAAGGGCGAGGGCCCCTCGGCGACCTCCGCGCCGCCCCAGATTCTTCGCGTCGAGGAGCCCGCGGGCGGGCAGGAGACCGCCAGCGGCGAAGAAGCCGGCACCGAGGACTCCACCGCTCAGAAGAGCAAAAAGGCGAGCGGAGGGGGCAAGGCCGCCAAGGACGCGAACAGCCTCGTCGGCGGTAAAGCGGGCGGCGGGCCGGTGCAGGCCAGCGACGAGGCGCTGAAGGAACTGCAGGAACAGAGCCCCGAGGAATACTCGGAGAACAGCGCCAAGCTGCCCGACGAAATCGCCACCGGGGGCGCCCCTCCGCCCCCCGACGACAAGGCCCCGGGTGGCGGCAGCAAGGGCACGGCGATCGAATGAGCGCCGGAGCGACGATGACCGATCTGCAGCAGCGTCGAGACCAGCTGGCGGGCCAGCTCGCCGAGCTGCAATGGGACCTCGGCGGCCTCGCTTACGAGATGGCCATCCGCGACCACTTTCGCCTCGATGTGCTGACCCGCCAGGCGGCGAAGCTGCAGCAGGTCGATGCCGAGCTGGCGGAGGTGGAGCGAATGCTGCGCCTCGACCAGGCCGGCGCGGCGGGGGCCTGCGGGTCCTGCGGTGCCCTCTATGCGCGCGGCTCGGTCTTCTGCTGGCAGTGCGGCAAGGATCTGATGGAACGCAGTCCCGTGGGCGGCACCCCGCCTGCCGGTCCCGCTCCTCCCACGCAGGCGGCTCCGCGATGACCCGACTCTCGAATGGCTTTCTCCGCGCCGCCTCTCTCGTCGTCACGAACCGTCGCTGGGCAGCCACCCTGAGCGCGTCGGCGCTCGGGTTTGGGCTCTTCATTGGGGTGGCGATCGGCCCCGGAGCAAGCGGAACCCTTGCCACCGGCGTCACGCAAATTGTCGAAATACCCGCCTCCGAAGAGGGAGAGAACGAGCCGACGGCGGGCGTCGAAGCCGCCCCGCCCGTCGTTCCAAGCCGGGCCGGCGCCGAAGCCGCTTCTTTCGAAGCGCCGCTTTTGCCGTCCGTGCAGATCGCCCCCGAGGCGGCGCAGCCTCCGCCCGCCGCCAAGCCAAAGCCACCCCCTCCAGCGTCAGAAACGCCCGAGGAAAGCCCGCAAGCCGAAACGGAAGTGCTGAAGGGCACGGTCGTCCACGCCAATCCCGCTGCGGGCAGCTACTCGATGGCGATAGCGGGCGGCGAGCTCGTCGCCATCCATGCGCCAGAGCCGGCCGTTCCGGGGATGAAGCTGAGCCTGCCGGTCTGGCGCCTCGCCAACGGGACCTTCGCCGAGGCCTCCGAGCCCGAGCGGCTCGGAGGGGTTGAGGCGGCGACCATTCGCGGCACCGTCAGCTCCGTCGACCCGACGCCGGCGGCGCCCGCCTACACGGTCTCCGGTCGCGGCGCCTCCCTTCTGATCCGCATGCGGCCCGACCCGAGCGGGGCCGCGCCGCAGCCGCCCGCCATCGGCTCCTACGCGACCGTCGGCGTGAGCATCGAGAAGACGCCAGGCGGGGAGAGTTCGCAGGCGACGACGCCGGTCCAGGAAGCCGAACCGGCTCCGGACGCCGGAGCGGAAGCCGCCGCGCAGGCCGCGCCGCCGAGCTGCGCTGCCGACCCCAGCCGGCCGCCGCTGCCCGAGATGGAGCCGGCGGCCATCCTCTGGCAGCAGCGGCTCGAGGTCGAAGGCGAGCCGTCCACCTATACCGACCTCGCCGGGGTGGTCGTGGCGATCTGTCCCGAGAGCAGCCAACTGCTGCTTTCCGCCGACGACATTCGCGAGGGCGGCCGGGATATCGTCCTCACCGTCCCCGCCACGATCGCCACCGCAAAGATGGCGATCGGCGACTCCTTCCTGGCCACGGCGACCATCGGAGAAGGCGGCTTACTCACACTGGCGGGTATCGCCAGCGACGAGCACGTCAAAGGCGCGGACGATCCCACCGTGGCGCAGGGCGACCTCAAGCGTTAGAGGCGTTAGGCGGTGCTCAGAGACCCGGCGCCGCGAGCGGTCTAGCCGAAGCGCTCGAGGTCGTAGCGGCGCTGTTCCTTGCGCTTCTCGAGCTTGCCCTGAATCAGCGAGAGCACGATCACGAGGATCGCGAAGAAGGCGATCACACCGAAGCAGAAGAAGGTCACCGTCTTGTCGGTGGTGGGCCCAGCCAGGCCGGCCCCGTTCTCGGCCAGGGCGACCGGGGCGCCGACCAGCATCGGCAGAACCGCCGCGCAGACGGCGGCGACAAGGCGAACGGAACGCGACGAGCCCCTCATGCCCGGCAATCTAGCGCACCGGGATGGCGTTACGGCGACGGCTGCGCGTAGGCTGAGGCCGATGAAGCGACAGCCTCGACAGGCTCCCCACCGCAGAGCGGCGACCTTCGTCTAGATGGACTGGTGGGAAGCCATCCTCCTCGGCGCCGTCGAGGGGTTTACCGAGTTCCTGCCGGTCTCCAGCACGGGGCACCTGACGTTCCTCGAGCGGCTGCTCGGCTACTCGACCGACAGCCCCGACATTACCGCCTTCACCGCGATCATCCAGGTCGGGGCCGTCGCAGCCACGGTGATCTTCCTGCGCCGGGACATCGTCCGAATCGGCGCCGCCTGGCTGGGCGGTTTGAGGAGTCCGGCCAAGCGCGAGGCCCGCGACTACCGCTTCGGCTGGGCGGTGATTTTGGGCTCGATCCCGATCGCGGTCGTCGGCCTGGCCTTCAAGGACGAGATCGAGACAACGCTGCGCAGCCTCTGGTTCGTCGGCTGGGCGCTGATCCTTTGGAGCGGCGTGATGTGGTACGCCGACAGCCGCGCCACGCAGCGCCGCCACGAGGCCGACGTCACCTGGCGCGACACGCTGATCATCGGCCTCGTCCAGTGTCTGGCGCTGATCCCCGGCGTCTCCCGCTCGGGGGCGACGATGTCGGCGGGCCTGCTGCGCGGAATCGACCGCGTCGCGGTCACCCGCCTTGCCTTCTTCCTCTCGATTCCCGCCCTCACCGGTGCCGGGATCCTGCAGACGATCGATGAGTTCGACAACATCTCCAGCGGCGTCGGTTGGGGCCCGACGATCGTCGCCACCCTGGTCAGCTTCGTGGTCGCGTTTGCCGCCGTGGCCTGGCTGCTGCGCTACATATCGCGCCACACCTATTCGATCTTCATCGTCTATCGCGTCGCTCTGGGGGTTCTCGTCCTCGCCCTCGTGGCCAGCGGCGCCGTCGCCCCGACCTGAACGGGTGCCGGGACCAAAAAAAGGCGAACGGCCCGGGGCAGTGGGCCGTTCGCGGTGACGAGGGAGGATTCTCGTGAGGCTCAGTGTCGCTCCGTAAACGCCCTCCAGGGTGAACATCCAGAGAACCGCATTGAGCGCCTTTCCCCCAAATTACGAGTTTCAAGCTGTGAAAATCCTGTGAACGCAGGGGGTTTCCGCCCTCGTCCGCCGTTGCGGATGCATACAATCGAGTCGTCTCAGCGAGGACGCGCCTTTCCAACGACAACGGCGCAGCCCACTTGAATACACAGCACACCATCAGGCTCGCGGTAATCGATGACGACAGCGGCTTTGTCACGGTGCTCGGCAAGCGCACCGAAGCTGCCGGCTGGCAGCAGCGTGTCCTGACCAGCGCAATCCCGCCCGAGGAGCTGGTGGCAATGAAGCTGAACGCCCTCCTGCTCGACCTCTCCGTCCTCGGCGACGAGGCCTGGAGCTATCTCGAGCGGGTCTGCGGCATGCTTCCCGACCTGGGAGTCATTGTCTGTACGGGTCGCTCGACGGTGGCCCAGCGAGTGCGCGGGCTGCGCCTCGGCGCCGACGACTGGATCAACAAGCCCTGCCACCCAGAAGAGGCGATGGCTCGGATCGAGGCGGTCTCGCGGCGCCGTCGACGCAGCCGCCCCCACGCCGAGGCCGGACCTGTCGTTGCCGGGGAGCTCGAGATCCGTGCCGATCAGTTCCAGGCCTTTGTCAGCGGCAACAGCCTCGACCTGACCAGGCGGGAGTTTGAGCTGCTGCAGCTTCTTGCCGACGCGAAGGGCCAGGTGCTCGAGCGGGAGGCGATCTACCAGCGAGTCTGGGGGTACGCGATGGCCCACGGCGATCGCTCCGTGGACGTCTTCATCCGCAAGCTGCGCCAAAAGCTCGAGAAGCGCTCCCCCGCATGGAGCTACATCCACACGCACTTTGGGGTTGGCTACCGGTTCGATCCCGAATCGGCAACGGACATCGAGGTTGCGACCAAAGAGCCAGGCGAACCCCTCACGGCTGCCGCCGACCTGCGGGTCGAGCAGTTCGCGGCCCCCTAAGAACCTGTCCTAAGCCGTCAAATAGGACGCGGGCGCCGGCGGCGAGGGCGTTGCCGCTTCACAACTCATTTACAAGAGGTTCACGGCCCCATAACCGAGACCGCGAATCGGATGTCGATGCTTCCATCACATGGTCAACAGAAATGGCGGCAACGGAAACCCTGCGCTAGAGGGTGCCGAGCGCCTGGAGATCAGGCCTAACGAGCACGCGGCTCTGGTCGATGGCCGGCCCCTCAGCCTCACTCTGCGCGAGCTGCAGCTGCTGATGACGCTGGCCGCGCATCCGCAGCGCATCATGACCCGCGAGGAACTCTACGCGGAGGTCTGGGGGGGCGCACCCCGCCGCGAGGACCGCTCGGTCGACGTCTACGTGAGCCGGCTGCGAGCCAAGCTCGGCGAAGCGCTGCCGGAGCTGCGGCTGATTCACACCCACAACGGCATCGGCTACCGCTTCTCCCCCGATGGCTGAGGACGGCTCCCAGGCAGGGCCTACCTCTCTCGCTTTTACATCTTTTTTACATCCCCGATACAGAGGAGTAACAAGCTGCTCCCGGCGCGCTGAGAGGGTGCCGCTGAGCTTGGCCCCCTGGGCCGGCGATCGAAGTGAACAAACGAGAAGGAGACAGAGTGACTAGCTCTAGGTGGCTCACGGTCATCGCCCTCGCGGCCCTGCTGGCTTTTGGGATTGCGGCCTGCGGTGACGACGATGAAACGAGTAGCAGCGGCGGCGACCTCTCGGGGACGATTCGCATCGACGGATCGAGCACCGTGGCACCGCTGACTGAAGCGATCGCCGAGGAATTTCAGGCCGAAAACTCGGATGTCAAGGTGACGGTCGGAACCGCTGGAACAGGCGGCGGCTTCGAAAAATTCTGCGCCGGTGAAACCGACATCAGCGACGCCTCGCGGGCGATCGAGCCTGAAGAGGTCGAAGCCTGCAAGAAGGGCGGCATCGGCTACCGGGACGTTCACATCGCCACCGATGCTCTGACCGTGATGATCAACAACGAGAACCCGGTCAACTGCCTCACGGTCGACCAGCTGTCCGCCGTCTGGGGCCCCGACTCCAAGCTCAGCAACTGGGACCAGATCCCGGGTCTGGATGAGGAATTCAGCGAGGAGCTGGCGCTCTTCGGTCCCGGCACCGACTCCGGCACCTTCGATTACTTCACCGAGGAAATCAACGGCGAAGAGGGTGCTACCCGCAAGGACTACAACAACGTCGGCGAGAACGACAACGCCACCGTTACCGGCGTTGAGGGCGCGCCCGGCGGTATGGGCTACGCCGGTTTCTCCTTCTACACGGAGAACGAAGACGCACTCAAGGCGCTTGAAATCGACAACGGCAAAGGCTGCGTTGGCCCGTCGGTGAAAACGGCCCAGGACGGTTCCTACTCGCCGCTCAGCCGGCCACTGCTCATCTACCCGAGCGATGCGGCTCTGAAGAAGCCGGAGGTCAAGGCCTTCGTCGACTACTACCTGGCGAACGTCAACGACATCGCCGAAGCGGTCGGCTTCATTCCGCTGACCGATGAGCAGCTCGCAGAGGCTGAAGCCGCGGCGCAGAAGGCCGGCGTCTAAGCGCGCCATCTCGAAGCGTGACCGGCAACGGCGGCAAGGGGGCTTCGGGGCCGGCTGGGGATTACTCCAGCCGGCTTCGGGCCCCTAGCCGCCGTTATGGCGAGAAGGCGATCCAGGGGGTTCTCGCCCTCTGCGGCGTCCTCTCGGTCCTGACGACCACTGCCATCGTCATCTCACTGATCGGTCCGACGATCGAATTCTTCGGCGACGTCTCGATCGGGGAGTTCATCTTCGGCACCGAGTGGTCGCCGCAGTTTGAGCCGCCCAGCTTTGGCGTCCTGGCGATCGTCGCTGGAACGCTGAACATAACGATCTGGGCGATGCTGTTCGCGATCCCGATCGGCCTCGGCTCGGCGATCTACCTCAGCGAGTACGCAAGCCCGCGCGTGCGCAGCACGGTGAAGCCGGTTCTCGAGCTCCTCGCGGGGATCCCCACTGTGGCGATCGGCATCTTCGCGGTCAGCTTCATCCTTCCCGAGGTCATCCAGCCGCTCTGGCCCGACGGCTTCCACGGCGGCGCGGTCGGCAAGCCGTTCATGGCTCTCGCCGCCAGCCTCGGCATCGGCCTGATGATCGTGCCGATCGTCGCCTCGATCTCCGAGGACGCGATGTCATCGGTTCCCCATGGCCTGCGCGAAGGGGCGTACGCGATGGGGGCGACGAAGAGGGAGGTATCGACCAAAGTGGTCTTCCCGGCGGCGCTCTCGGGGATCGTCGCCTCGATCGTCCTGGCCGCCTCGCGCGCCGCCGGCGAGACGATGATCGTCATCCTCGCCGCCGGCTCGACCCCCAACCTGACCCTATGGCCCAACGAGGCGATCCAGGCGATGACGTCCTACATAGCCGTCACCGCCACCGGTGACATCCCGGCTGGTTCGATCAGCTACAAATCCGTTTTCGCGGTTGGGACGCTGCTCTTCCTGATCACCCTGGTGATGAACGTGGTCAGCATCAGGCTGGTGCGCAGATACCGCGAGGTCTACGAGTGATCGCCGGGCCAGGGGCGGAGGCGCCACGCAACAGGCTGGCGGTGGCGGGTGCTCGCGCGACGACCAAAGCGATGCTGAGCGAGAGGTCGCGCGGCGACGCGATTCGCAACGCCGGTTTCGCGGCCCTGCTCCTGCTCGCTATCGCTATCGCCCTGGCGGGGTTGGTCGCACTTCTGATCCAGTTCCTCGTCAAGGGCGCCCCCGCGCTCAGCCCGGAGCTCTTTACCAACGGGCCCTCGGCGATCAATCCCGAGAACGCCGGCTTTCGGCCCGCGATCATCGGCTCGCTGGAGCTGATCTTCGGCGTCATCCTCATCGTCGTCCCGATCGGCATCGGGGCGGCGCTCTACCTCGAGGAGTACGCGGACAAGAGTCGCTGGTGGAACCGCCTGATCGAGGTGAACATCCAGAACCTGGCGGCGGTCCCGGCGATCATCTACGGGATCCTCGGCCTCGGGCTGATCGTTCGCGGGCCGCTCGACCTCGGCTTCGTCCTCGCCGCCGGCTCGATGACCCTTGCGCTGCTTGTCCTACCGATGGTGATCATCGCCGCCCGCGAGGCGATTCGCGCGGTCCCCGACTCGATTCGCCAGGGATCGCTGGCGCTTGGCGCAACCAAGTGGCAGACGATTCGGACCCAGGTGCTGCCGGCCTCGATCCCCGGTATCGCCACCGGCGTCATCCTCGCCGTCTCGCGCGCGCTGGGCGAGGCGGCCCCGCTGTTGCTCGTCGGGGCGGCCGCCTTCGTCACCTTCGATCCACAGCCGTTTGGCTCCGACGGGTATACGGCGCTGCCGGTGCAGATCTACAACTACGCGACGCGGCCCCAGGACGAGTTCCAGGCGCTCGCCGCGGCGGGGGTGATCGTGATGCTCGCCGTGTTGCTGGCGATGAACTCATTTGCGATTTGGCTACGGAATCGTTACGAGCAGAGGTGGTAGGTGGTCTACTGTGAGCGCACGGATGGCGCAGGACGAGCGTAGAACCCAGGTGGGCCGGCAGGGCGCTGAGCGGGCGGCTATTGCCGTGCGTCCAGACGAGTTCCACCACGGGCATCCCGGCAGTAAGCGGGAAAAGGTCTTCGAGCTGGAAGGAGTCGAGGTGCTCTATGGCGGCCAGCCCGCCGTCAAGGGCATTTCGATGGACATCCACCGCAAGGACGTCACCGCGCTGATCGGTCCCTCCGGTTGCGGCAAGAGCACGCTGCTGCGCTGCCTCAACCGGATGAATGATCTGATCCCCAACGCCGAGGTTCGGGGGCGGATCCTCTACCACGGCGAGGACCTCTATGGAAAGCAGGTGGACCCGGTCCAGGCGCGCAAGTTGATCGGCATGGTCTTCCAGAAACCGAACCCGTTCCCGAAGTCGATCCACGACAACGTCGCCTTCGGCCCCCGCATTCTCGGTCAAAAGGACAATCTCGACGAGACCGTTGAGCGCGCCCTGCGCAGCGCCGCGCTCTGGGACGAGGTCAAGGACCGCCTCGAGGACAACGCGTTCGGGCTCTCCGGCGGGCAGCAGCAGCGCCTCTGCATCGCCCGCTGCATCGCCGTCAACCCGGACACCATCCTGATGGATGAGCCCTGTTCGGCGCTCGACCCGATCTCGACGGCCAAGATCGAGGACCTGATGATCGAGCTGAAGGAGGAGTTCTCGATCGTCATCGTCACCCACAACATGCAGCAGGCGGCGCGCGTCTCCGATCGCACCGCCTTCCTGATGGTCGAGCTCGACGCCGACGAGCAGAATCGCTGGGGCCGCCTCGTCGAGTACGACGAAACCGAGAAGATCTTCACCAATCCCGCCAATCAGCGCACCGAGGACTACGTCTCCGGGAAAGTCGGCTGATGACGCCGGAAGCGGTTCGAGTCCACTACCAGGAGGAACTCGCGCAGCTCGAGGCGAGCGCCCTGGGGGGTCTCGACCTCGTCAGCATGGCGCTGAGCCGCACCCTTGAAGCGGTCGAGCAGCAGGACGTCGAGCTGGCGCAGATGGTGGTTGCCGACGACGATCGCATCGACGGCCGCTACCTCGAGGTGCATCAGAGCCTGATCGCCCTGCTTGCCACCCAGTCCCCGGTGGCTACGGACTTACGATTGATCTCGGCGCTCCTGCACGTGCTCAAGAGCATCGAGCGCATGGGGGACCAGTGCGTGAACATCTGCAAGCTGATCCCCCTGTCGGGCAACGAGCCGCCCACCGACCGGGAGATGGTGAGCCGGATCCTGACGATGGGCCGCCAGACCGGCACCCTGATCAGCCAGTCGAAGCGCTCCTTCGAGGAGCGCAACGTCGAGATGGCGCGCGACCTCGTCCGTCAGGACGATGTCGTCGACAACCTCAACCGCGAGTGCTTTCACCTCGCCCTGGAGATCGGCGACGACGCCGACAGGCGGGAGTGGGCGATGACGATGCTCCTCGCGGCCCGTGCAATCGAGCGGACCGCCGACAACGCTGTGGACATCGGCGAGCAGGTCGCCTTCGTCGTCACCGGACTCTTTCGCGAGTTCGAGGACGCCTCCCACCCTGAGCAGCAGTAGCGAATTTTCCGCTTTCAGCCGATCGTGGGTTGAGATCCGAGCTGTCTGGGAACATCCCGTGAGAGCGAATGCTCTGCGCCGCGATAGATATCGGGTCGAATACGACACGCGTGCTCGTGGCGGAGCCGATGGATGGCCAGCTCAAGAAGGTGATGGAGCAGCGGGCCTATACGCGGATCAACAAGGCCCTGGACGAGGACGGCGCGATCCTCTCTGCGAAGGTGGATGAGGTCGCCGAGGTCGTCGCTACCCAGGTCCGCCTCGCCCGCGAGCTGGGCGCGGAGACGATCCGCGCCGTCGCCACCGCCGCCGTACGGGAGGCCGTGAACGGCGAGAAGGCGGCGAAGAAGATCGGTGCCGCGGCGGGGATCGAGATCGACATCCTCAGCGAGCAGGAGGAGGGCCGCCTCTCCTTCATCGGCGCCACCAAGACGCTCGGGCACCCGGTGGAGGGGAAGGTCGGTGTCGTCGACGTCGGTGGCGGCTCGACCGAGGTGATCCTGGGCAAGGTTCCCGGCGGGGCGGAAGCGGTTCGCTCCTGGCCCGTCGGCTCGGGGATGCTCGCCGACGAGCTGCTCGCCTCCGACCCTCCCTCCGCGGCGGAGATCCGCAAGGTGCGCGACCGCATCGACGACATCTTCGAGGGGGTTGAGATCGAGCATCCCGCACAGGCGGTGGCGGTCGGCGGCAGCGCCACATCGCTGCGTCGCCTGGTTGGAGCCGTTCTCGAGTATGAGACCCTCGAGCGCGGGATCCGTGTCCTCAGCGGGGACCCCGCAAGCGAGGTCGCGCGGCGCTTCGAGCTCGACCCCGAACGGGTGCGCATCCTCGCCACCGGCGTGCTCTTGCTGGAGAAGCTCTCGGAGTTGCTCGGCCAGCCCTGCAGATCGGCAAGGGCGGCTTGCGCGAGGGGGTCATCCTCGACCTCCTCAACGGCAATGCCAACGGCTCCTCTCCGGCGCGGATCGCTGCCTAGCATTCTCCGTTACAGCCGGCGACGGCCAATCGCCTGGTCACGCTCCGCCCGTCTTGTCTAGCCTGCCCCTGTGGCGCGGCCGCGCGATGTCCCGGGGCTCGACTGCAAGGAGCCGTTTGCGCGCGCGGCGGCGCGGGTCATCGGCGTGCGAGCGAACGAGGTCTTCGAGCACTCGCGCGGCGTGCTCGACCTCGGAGATATCGAGCGGGTGCATGACATGCGCGTGGCGACACGCCGTTTGCGTGCGGCGATGGAGGTGTTCGAGGCCTGTTTCCCCGCCAAGCGCCACCGCAAGGCCCTGAAGCGGGTGAAGGCGCTCGCCGACGCACTCGGCGAGCGGCGCGACCGCGACGTCCTGATCGAGATGCTCGAGGGCTTCGTCGATGAGGCTCCTCCTGCCGATCGTGGGGCGCTGCAGGAGCTTGTGGCGGATCTGCGCGATGAGCAGCGCCAGGCCAACGAAGAACTCGAGCCTTGCGTTTCTGATCGCCGGTTGAAGAAGCTGCGCCGCCGCCTCAACCAGCTGGTGGAAGCGGCGGAATGAAGCAGCGAGTGTTGAAGGCGGCGATGTGAAGGCGGGCAAGGTCAAGGGAATCGACCCGCGAAGGCCGCTGCGGGCGAACGCGGCGCTGATCGTCCAGGCCAGGCTCGACGAGCTGCGCTCTTTCCAAGAGCCGGCGCTCGATCCGTCGGCCGCCGGCGTACAGCACGACATGCGGATTGCCGCCAAGCGGTTGCGCTACGTGCTGGAGATCACCGAGTCCTGCTTTGCGGAGGAGGCGGCGGCGGCCCGCAAGGCGGTGAAGCGCCTGCAGAAGGCGCTTGGAGACCTTCACGATTGCGACGTGATGCTGTCGCGGGTGGGGGGCATCGAGTCGCTGACGCAACTTCTGCAGGCGCGCCGCGAAACGCTCTTTCGTGACTTTCACGACCTCTGCCAAGCAGAGGCAGGCAAGGGCACCTGGACGGCGCTCGAGCGCTCGCTGTAGGCGCGGACGACGAAGCCCGCGCACACCGCCCTGCCGTGGGCACGGGGCTACGACGCGCGGAACGCCTGGGCCGCGAGGACGGCGGTCACTGGATGTTCACCGGCCGTTCCCCGGTAGTTCACAAGTTTTGCCTGCTAAGGGGGAACATTGTCGTGATCGAATTGACTAGAGCAGGGAGACGCCGATGATTTCCCGAGTAGATATGCACTGCCACTCCACCGCCTCGCATTTCTCGCGGCTTGGGGTCCAACGTTCGCTGGGCCTGCCCGAGTGTGCCACGCCTCCCGAGGAGGTCTATGAGCTGGCGAAGCGACGCGGCATGGATTTCGTCACGATCACCGACCACGACACGATCGACGGCTGTCTAGATCTGGCCGACCGTCCCGATTGCTTCATCTCCGAGGAGCTGACCGCCAACTTTGCCGGTGAGTCCCAGGCGGTTCACATCCTTTGCTACGGGATCACTCCCGGAGACCACGAGTGGCTGCAGGCCAACTCCGGCGACGTCGAGGCCTGCGCCACCTATCTTTGCGAGAACGAGATCGTCAGCGCGCTCGCACACCCGTTCTACAACGTCAAGACGCCCCTGACCCGCCGCCATCGCCGCCGCCTTGCGGAGCTGTTCCCGATCTGGGAGGTCCGCAACGGCTCGCGCGCGGCGGAGCTGAACATGCCCGCGATGATCTACATCGAGACGCATGACGGCACCGGGATCGGCGGCTCTGACGACCATGCCGGCGTGGACATCGGCCGCACCTTCACGGAGGCGCCGCCGGCGGACACGCCGGAAGAGTTTCTGCACCACCTTCGCAACGGCAATGCCGCCGCGGGGGGCGAACAGGGCAGCGCCGCGAAGTGGACGCACGCGGCAATGGCACTGGCAACGCGAACCCTCACCTTGGATCAGGCCGCTGAGGCAGCCCGGCCGCCGGACCCCGCCACGGTGCTGAAGATCGCACAGCGTGTGATCGGCGAGGGCGCCGCTCGCGAGGGCAAGGTCGCCGTCGATATCGGCCCCGACGACGCGCGCGGCCTGCTCGAGGCCTGGCTGCGGTCCGTGGGCCTGGACCTACATGGGCGCGATCTGATCGCCCACCTGCAATCCGAGGATTTCTCCCATGCCGACCTCTACCGGCGCGCTCGACGCATCCACGACCGCAAGCTGTGCGCCGCGGTCGAGAGCGGAGCGCCTGCAATCAGCCGCGGCGAAACACCGGCTGCGATAAAGGGCCTGTTCGAGGCCTTAGTTCCCGCCATCCCCTACGCCCCCTCGTCCGCCTTCCTCGGCGCCGAGAAAGCGAAGCTGAGCCGCCGCGACGACGCATTGCCCCGAGTGGCGCTGATCGCCGAGGGAATCGCGGCAATGCACGGCGTTACCCACACGATCGAACAGATCCGCGAGCGCGGGGTCCCTGGCTTCGAGATCGAGGTGATCGGCACCGATTCGGGTGTCGACCGGCGACTGCCGGCCGCCGCCGAGCTGGAAGTCCCCTTTTACGCAGGCATGTCACTCGGGGTCCCGGGCCTACCCGACCTGGTAGAGACATTGGTCGAGGGACGCTATGACCTCGTCCACGTCACGGCGCCCGGACCGGTGGGAATCGCCGCCACCCTGCTCAGTCGGGTGAGCGGAATGCCGCTGATCGGCAGCTACCACACCGAGTTTGCCAGCTATGCCGGGCTGCGCAGCGGCGATCGGGATATGGAGACGATGGCCCGAGGCGCGCTCGGCGCCTTCTATGGGGCGCCGTCGGCCGTGCTTTCACCAAGCCCGGCGGCGGACCGCTCGCTACTCGGACTCGGTGTCGAAGAGAAACGAATCGGTCGCTGGGAGCGGGGCGTCGATACCGTCCGCTTCAACCGGAGCAAGGCCGACCGCGGCGCCTACCCAGGGGAGCTGAAAGTCTTTTACGCGGGGCGCATGACCCGCGAGAAGGGCATCGACTTGCTCGCCGAGAGCTTCATCCAGGCGCATCGCTCGGACCCCCGGCTGCACCTGCTGCTTGCCGGCGGCGGGCCCGAGGAGGAGGCGCTGCGCGCTCAGCTTGGCGAGCGGGCGACCTTTCTCGGCTGGCTGCAGGGAGAGGACCTCGCCCGCGCCTACGCCAGCGCCGACCTCTTTCTCTTCTGCTCGCGCACCGACACCTACGGCCAGGTGATCCTCGAGGCGGGGGCAAGCGGCCTGCCGGTGGTGGCGGTCGCCGAAGGCGGCCCCGCCTCGCTGGTCGAGAACCGTCATACCGGGATTCTCTGCCGGCCCGACGCCGATCATCTCGCCGGAGCGATTCTCCAACTCGCCTCCTCGCCGCTGCTGCGCGAGCAGCTTGGGGCTTCCGCCGCTCGCGCCGTTGCCGCGCGGTCCTGGGAGCAGGCCCTCGAGCAACTCGCCACTTGCTACCGACGCGCCCTCGCCGCCGGTGAGCAAGCTGTCGCCCACGCGGCCTGAGCCGGCCGAGGGGTCGAACTTGCCTCAGTACGATGGCCCGATCGACGATCCGGGCCTCTATTTCAACCGCGAGCTGTCCTGGCTCGACTTCAACCAGCGGGTGCTGGAACTCGCCGAGGACACCGACGTACCGCTGCTCGAGCGGTTCAGGTTCTGCGCGATCTATGCCTCGAACCTGGACGAGTTCTTCATGGTGCGGGTCGCCGGCTTGTTCGAACAGCTCGACGCCGGGATCGACGCCCGCGGTCCCGACGGCCTAAGCCCTGGGGAGCAGATCGACGCAATTCAGGCGCGCGTGCTGGAGCTCGATCGCCGCCTTCACCGCTGCTTCAACGGCACCCTGCGCCCCGAGCTCGAGGGGCACGGCATCCGCATCCTCTCTCTCGATACCGCCACCGATGCCGAGCGGCGCGAGATCGATGCCCGCTTCCACGACCAGATCTTCCCGGCCCTGACCCCGCTCGTGATTGGCCTCGGCCGTCCCTTCCCCTACATCTCGAACCTCTCGCTCAGCCTGGGCGTGCTGCTGCGCGACCCGGAGAGCGGAAACGAGATCATCGCTCGGGTCAAGGTGCCGAAGGAGCTGCTCGGGCGTTTCCTGCGGATCGGCGAGCATGGCAGTGCCTTCGTGCCGCTGGAGGAGGCGATCGCCGCCAACTTGGACGCCCTCTTCCCCGGCACCGAAGTGGTCGACTACGGTTACTTCCGCGTCACCCGCGACACCGACTTCAGCGTCTCCGATGAGGCCGATGACCTCCTGCAGGCGGTTCAGGACGAGATCCGCCGCCGCCGCTTCGGCGAGGTGGTGCGGCTCGAGGTGGCTGCCGGTATGAACACCAAGCTGCGCGCCCAGCTGATCGATGCGCTGCGGCTCGAGGACAGGGAGGTCTACGACGTCGACGGGCTGATCGACCTCGGCGACCTTGGCGACGTGGCCGGCACACACGGCCACGCCGAGCTGCGCTACCCGCCCTGGAGTCCTGTGACACAGCCCCGTTTGCAGGGCGAGGACGACGAGCCGGTCGACATGTTCGCCGCGATCCGGCAGGGCGACATCCTCGTCCACCATCCCTATGAATCCTTCGCCACCTCAGTCGAACGCTTCGTCGAGCAGGCGGTCGCCGATCCCCACGTCCTGGCGATCAAGCAAACGGTGTATCGGACCAGCGACGACTCGCCGCTGGTGCCATCGCTGATCCGCGCCTCCGAGCGCGGCAAGCAGGCGGTCTGCATGGTGGAGCTGAAAGCCCGCTTCGACGAGCAGGCCAATATCCACTGGGCAAAGTCGCTGGAGGAGGCCGGCGTGCACGTCGTCTACGGCATCCCGGGCCTGAAGACGCACGCGAAGGCGATTCTCGTCGCCCGCCGCGAGGGGGAGCGGGTGCGCGAGTACGTCCACATCGGCACCGGCAACTACAACCCGACCACGGCGCGCATCTACACGGATTTCGGGCTCTTCACCGCCGATCCCGAGATCGGCGCCGACGTAGCCGAGATGTTCAACTTCCTTACCGGCTACGGGCGGCCCGCCGGGTACCGCAAGGTGCTGGTTTCGCCGACCACGATGCGGGACAGCATCGTCGAGAGAGATCGAGATGACAACGGAGGCGCACAAGGAAGGGGAGGAGGGCCGCATCGCGCTAAAGATGAACTCGCTGGCCGACGCTCGTTGCATCCAGGCGCTCTACGAGGCCTCGCGGGCGGGGGTGCAGGTCGACCTCAACGTGCGCGGCATCTGCTGCCTGCGCCCGGCGTGCCCGGCGTCTCCGACAACATCCATGTGTTCTCGATCGTCGGCCGCTTCCTCGAGCACTCCCGTGTCTACGCCTTCCAGCGCGGCGAAAAGACTCGGGTATTGACGGGCTCAGCTGATCTGATGCCGCGAAACCTCGACAGCAGGGTCGAGTTGGTGGCGCCGGTCGAGGACCCGGTGCTGCGGGCCGAGCTGCTCGACGTGCTCGCGCGCTGCTTCGCCGACAACATGAATTCCTGGCAGCTCGACAGCGAGGGCGACTGGACTCGCCGCGGCGCTGGGGAAGAAGAGCGGCACAGCATCCAGGAGGAGCTGCCCGAGCGTCACCTGGCGCGGGCCGGGGAGCAGTCTCGGCGACGAGCTGATCCAGGCGGAGAGCCTCTTTACGGGCGGCCGGATGGCTGCGTCGGCCGCCTCGATCACTAGGATGGCCCCGGTGGCGCGCTTTTCCCTTCTGCCTCGCGATCGGGCCTTTTTCGACCTCTTCATCGAGGCCGGGCAGAACGCCCTTCGTGCCGCCCGCCTGCTCGATCAGATGATGAATTCCTGGCCCGAGGACGAAGGCCTCTCCCGTGAGGTCCTCAAGGCCGAGCAGGAGGGCGATCGGATCACCCATGACATCGTCAAACGACTGAATTCGACCTTCGTCACTCCGATCGATCGTGAGGACATCTACGGCCTCGCGACACAGATGGACGACATCGTCGACTACACCGAGGAGGCCGCCGATTTCCTCGGCCTCTACAAGATCGAGGCGCCGATGTCGCAGGCGCAGGACCTAACCAAGGTCCTGGTGCAGTCCTGCGAGCAGCTGGCCACCGGTCTCGAGCACCTACCCGACTTCAAGGACCTCGACAAATACTGGATTGAGATCCACCGGCTGGAGAACGACGGCGACCGGATCTCCCGCGATGCGGTCGCCTCCCTCTTCTCCAATGGGATCGACCCGATGGTCGTGATTCGCTGGAAGGACATGTTCGCGGTGCTCGAGAACGCGATCGACGCTACCGAGACGGCGGCGCAGATCATCGAGGGCATCGTCATCAAGAACTCGTGACGGCCCGTGGACGCTGAGGTCATCCTCGTCATCGTCGTCGTTACGGCGCTCGCCTTCGACTTCACCAACGGCTTCCACGACACCGCCAACGTCGTTGCGACGTCGATCTCGACCGGAGCCGCGAGGCCGCAGGTGGCGATCGGGTTCGCCGCCCTGCTCAACTTCATCGGCGCCTTCATCTCGATCTCGGTTGCCGCCACCGTTGCCCAGGACGTCGTCGACGCCGACGTGATCACCCCGACGATCGTCTTCGCCGGCCTGATCGGGGCGATTGCCTGGAACCTGCTCACCTGGTGGTTCGGCCTGCCCTCCAGCTCCTCCCACGCCTTGATCGGCGGTGTGGTCGGTTCCTCCGTCGCCGCCGCCGGGCTCGATGCGGTGTTCGCCGACGGCCTCATCGGCAAGGTGCTGATCCCGGCCATCATCGCCCCGCTTCTCGCCTTCACCGTCGCCGGCGTCGCGATCGGGCTGATCTACCGGGTGGTGGGAAAGCAGCGGCCGGGAACCGTGACGCGTGGCTTTCGCTACGGGCAGGTCGTCTCCGGGGGGCTGCTTGCGCTTGCCCACGGCACCAACGATGCCCAGAAGACGATGGGCATCATCACACTGGCGCTGATCGCCAACGGGAATCTGGGGGCCGATGCGGACCCGCCTCTCTGGGTGATCGTGGCGGCGGCAACGGCGATCGCGCTCGGTACCTACAGCGGCGGCTGGCGGATCATCCGCACGACCGGCACCCGGATCATCAAGATGGACGCGGCCCAGGGCTTCTCGGCCCAGGGTGCGGGGTCGGCGGTCATCCTGGCCTCGACCCACTTTGGCTTTCCGCTCTCCACCACCCATGTGATCAACGCCGGCGTGATGGGGTCGGGGGCGGCAAAACGGCTTTCCGCTGTGCGCTGGGGCGTGGCCGGGAACATCGTCGTCGCCTGGCTGCTGACGCTGCCGGCGGCGGCGGCGATAGGCGCCTGCGTCTATGGCTTCAGCTCGATCTTCGGCAGCGGGGCGCTGGGCCCGGTGCTGATCTCACTGATGGCGCTGGCGCTGGTCGCGGCGGCGTTTGTGCGTCGCTCTCAGCAAGGGGCGCCGGTTTCGGCGGGTTGAGATGGCGGTCGTGGTCCAGACTCAGGAGTTGCTGGAAACGGTGATCGCGTCCACGATTGCCGGCATCGGGGTAACCGTCATCTTCTCGGTCGCGATATGGGGCGTGGCCCGCTTTGCCGATCTCAGCCGCAACGAACGGCCGCTGGCGGCGGGGGCGGCAGCGGCGGTTGCCGCACTCGCGCTCGCGGTCACGCTTGCCAGTGTTGCGCTCGGCATTTGGATCATGACCAGCGGTTAGCGCTCCGCATCCCAGCGCCACCTGGTAGCGAACGTACAATCTGCCTATGCGGATGCTGCGCAACGTCGCGATCGTCATGCTGCTGGCCTTTGCAGTCGCCTTCGTTCCGGCCGGCGGCAACGTGGCGGAGGCCATCCTGACCGCAATCACAATGGCTTTCTTGGCCGCCATCGCCTGGTCGCTGTTTGTCCTCAGCCGTCAAAACCAGCTCACCCTGGCGACGCTGACCGATTCCCGGCGGGCGATCCTCTATGGCGCTCTCGGCTTGATCGCTCTGCTGATCGCCGGCAGCGACGAGCTTTTCTCAACCGGCGGCGGCACCCTGCTCTGGGTGCTCCTGCTCGGCGGTTCGGTCGCGGCTATCTGGCGCGTCTGGATCGAGGCCAACACGTACTGAAGCGGCCTCAGCTTCGTGGCTGAATTGTTTGCCTGAGCGCGCCACCGGTGCGACGGGCGCTGCGACTGTCGCCGAGTGTCCTCTCAGGCCAGCGCTAACAGCGATTCCCGGATGTCCTTTCAGGCCGGCCTCGGGAACGGCGAGCGAGGGACCGCCTCGGTTGAGCTGGTCGCCTCGCTTCCCCTCCTGTTGCTGGCAATCCTGGTCGCGGCGCAGATCACGCTCGCCGGCCAGTCGCTGTGGGCGGCCGCCGTGGCGAGCCGCGCAGGCGCCAGGGCAGCGCTGGTGGGCCGCGACGCGGGAGCCGCGGCGCGAAGGGCACTGCCGCCATCGCTGCGTGAGGGGGCAAAGGTCGGTGACGCCGGCGCGGTGTCCGTGCGGGTCGTAGTCCCCCGGCTGCTGCCCGCGCTGCCATCGCTGGCCGTGGATGCGGAGTCGGCGCTGGAGCGCGGCGATGGACAGTGAGCGCGGGCAGGCCTCGGTCGAGCTCGTCGCGGCGCTGCCCGCGCTGATGCTCGCCGCGCTCGTGGCGCTGCAACTGCTGGCGGCCGGCTACACGCTGACCCTCGCCGACGGCGCCGCCGAGGCGGGGGCGCTGGCTCTCGCCTCAGGGGAGCCGGCGGGCGGCGCTGTTCGGGATGCCCTGCCGGAGTGGGCGGGGAAGGCGGCGCAGGTCGAGGTCAGGGGCGGCCGGGTGACGGTGCGGCTGCTGCCGCCATCGCCTGTTCCCGGAGCCGCCGCACATCTGGAAGTGACCAGCTCCGCCTTTGCAAGGCCCGCTGAGGAGGGGGCCTTGCCGTGAGCGGCGTGCTCGCGAACAGCGCCTTGGCCGGCGCATGGGGCGACAAGCGGCGCCCGCCTGACGAACGGCGTCCGCGTGAGGAGGGGCGTGTTTGGAACCAGGCATCCACTAGCGCGGTGGTCCTTTCGACCTGGGTGGGCAGTGCGGCCGGCTCGAGAGCGGCCGCCGCGGCGCTGGCGTGCGCGGGGTCCGAGCCGGATCGAGCCGGCCTCCTGATCGACCTCGCGCCGGGCAGGCCGCCGCGCCCAACCTTGGTAGCCACCACTGCCGCTCGCGCGCTGGAGGAAAGGCTTGCGGTTCACCGCCCGCACGTAGGGGTTGCCGCCAGGGGGGAGGTCTGCCACCTCTCCCTGCCGGCCGACCAGGAGGGGATCGAGCAGATCGCGGGCACGCTGGCCCTGGTCCGTGCTTCGGTCGGGGTCGTCCATCTGCCGCCCGATCTTCTGCAGCCGGCGCTGCGTGAGAGCGGAGTCCAGGCCTCGGGTGTGCTCCTGCGCGCCGATCTCGATCTCGATCGCGCCCTCACCGCCCTTGCGGTCCGCGACCTGATCGGCAGGGGGCTGCGGGTCGTCGTCCTCAAGCACCCCCTGGCCTGGGTTGCCTCGCGCCGCGCCCTCTTCGGCGTTCTCCCCGCGGGCGCCTCCGGCGGGCTGCCGCCACAGCTCCTGAGCCGCTTGCTGGAGCGAGCGGCGAGCATCGAGGGCACGGCAGAGATCGTCGATGTCGAGCTTTAGGTGCCTTGGGGCGTGGCCGGATGGCAGGCGTGAGTGGTTGGGGGCTAAGCGATCTGGGAGGTCCTTGCGGGAGAGCGGCCAGGCGTTGCCACTGGCGCTCGGCGGCGCCCTCGCCGTCATCGCGGCGGCGCTGGCGCTCGTGGCGATTGCCGGCGCGGTTACCGGTAAGGGGCGGGTCCAGCGCGCCGCCGACCTGGCGGCGATCTCGGCGGCGCGCTCTATGCGCGATGACCTGCCGCGCCTGCTGTCGCCGCCCACGCTGCCCGGCGGGCCGCCCAATCCGCTTCATCTCGAGAAGGCCGCCTACCTGGAGAGGGCGCGGGGGGCGGCGCTCGGAGCGGCGCTGGCGAACGGGGTTGCCGCGGCTCGCCTGCGGATCGGCTTTCCCGATCGCTTCTCCTTTGCTCCCGTACGTGTCAAGGCGACGGTGGTCGCTGCCGTCGAGATCGGTCGCGGTCATACGGCCACGGAAGCCACGGCGATCGCGGAGGCCGCCGCACCCGTGAGCGCCAGCGGGGCGATGCCGACGATGGCCAGCGGCGGCGGTTACAGCGGGCCGCTCCTCTATCGACAGGGCGAGGGCATGCGGCCCGATGTGGCGGCCGCTTTCGATCGCATGGCTCTGGCCGCGGCGCGCGCCGGCATCGACCTGGTCGTCGTCTCGGCCTTTCGCTCCGATGCCGAGCAGGCGGCTCTGTTCGCGGCGCACCCCGATCCGCGCTGGGTGGCCCCGCCCGGGCAGTCCCTACACCGCTGCGCCACCGAGCTGGACCTCGGCCCCGATACCGCCTACGGCTGGCTTGCCGCCAACGCCGGCGCGTTCGGCTTCCTGCAGCGCTATTCCTGGGAGGCCTGGCATTTCGGCTATGCGCAGGGCCCGCCGCCGTGCTCGGCGGCGGGAAACACCGTCGGTGCGGCGGCCGGTGCCGGGGCTGGCGGCGACGGCGCGCTCGCCGGGGCTGGCGGTCTGCCCTCCTTCGTGCCGGTGCGCTTTCGCGCCTCGTTGCTGCGAGCCGCATCTCGCTGGAACGTCTCCGCCGCCCTGCTCGCGGCGCAGCTGATGGCGGAGTCCAACTTCAATCCCTTCGCGGTCTCGCCCGCCGGCGCCGAGGGCATCGCCCAGTTCATTCCCTCGACCGCGGCGGCCTACGGCCTCGACGACCCCTTCGATCCGGCGGCCGCGATCGAAGCTCAGGCCCATCTGATGGCCGACCTGATCGCCCAGCTCGGCTCGCCGACCCTCGCCCTCGCCGCCTACAACGCCGGCCCGGCCCCGGTCGAAGCCTGCAACTGCGTGCCCTCGATCCCGGAGACGAGCGCTTACGTCAGCCGCATCCTTGCGCTCCTGGGCGGCGCCGGCGCCTTGGCGCTTCCGGCCTTTGAAATCCGTCTGATCGCCTAAAGGTCATTTCCATATGCATTCAAATGCTAGAATGCAGACACCGTGCGCACCACGATCGAGCTCAGCGACCGCACCTACACCCGTCTCCGGGCGAAAGCGGCGGAAAGAGGCATGCGCGGCTTTTCGGCGATCGTCGAGGAGGCGCTGGAGCGCTTCCTCGAGCAGGACGGCGACGATGGTCTCGCCTCAGCGCTGGTGGAGGCCGAGGGAGCCTGGAGCGACGGCGACCTGAAGGACTGGGAACAGGCGCGCCAGGAGGTGTGGGCAACTTGGCCGGCAGACCGGTACTCGACTCCGACGTCTTGATCGACTACCTGCGAGGTTCCGGGCCCGGGCGCGACTTGGTCCGGTCCTTGATTCAGGGGGTCGGCTATCGCATCACGGCTGTCACCGCTTTTGAGCTGGCGCTCGGGCGCACCTATCGGGAGAACCCGCGCCCGGTCGATGCATTGTGCGCCGCCCCCCTGCTGATGCTGACGCGCAAGGCAGCGCTGCGGGGTGGGTCCCTGCTCGGCGAGTTGCGCCGCAGCGGTGAGGCCATCGACGTCCGCGACGCCATGCAGGCCGGCATCTGCCTGGAGTCGGGCACCATCCTGGTGACTCGAAACGTCTCCCACTTCGAGCGCGTCCCCGGCTTGCGGCTCTCTCGCCCGGGCGATCTGATCTGAGGTAGCCTGCGGCCCAATGGCGACGGTTGAGGTGCAGGGCGTGGAGGGGATGCAGGCGCTGCTGGGGCAGGAGATCGGCCCGAGCGAGTGGCGCACGGTCACCCAGCAGGACATCGACACGTTCGCCGAGCTCTCCGGCGACGACCAGTGGATTCATGTCGACGTCGAGCGGGCAAAGGCCGAGAGCCCCTTTGGTACGACGATCGCCCACGGCAACCTGACCCTGTCCCTGGTCGATGGGTTCCGCAAGGAACTGATCTCCTCCAGCGGCTTCGCCCTCGGCGTCAACTACGGCTGGAACAAGATCCGCTTCCCGGCACCCGTCCCCGTCGACGCCAAGGTCCGAAGCCGCGCCGAGGTTGTCTCGGTCGAGGAGGTCGGCGGCGGCTGGTGGCAGGTTGTAACCCGCTTTACGCTCGAGGTCGAGGGCAATGAGAAGCCCTGCTTCGTCGGTGACAGCGTCACCCGCGTAATAGCGGCGCCCGCCGCTTGAGCATGGACGCCTCAGGTAGCAGCGAGCCGCCTTACCGCCTTCTGCTCGATCAGGAGGAGGTCCCGGTCGCCAGGACGGCGCTGAATCTGCTGGTCGCCGACGAGGCTCACGAGCCGCCGATCCGCGCCCTGGCGCGCGAGGTTCTCGCCGGTCTCGAAGCACCGCCCGGCGAGCGCGGGGCGGTTTCCGTCTCCCTCTCCTCTCAGCAGATGAAAATCGCCCACACGGCGGTCAAGCTGCTGCACGACGACCTCCGCAACGAGCACGCGGACGAACGCGAGATCCTCCGCCGAATTCTCGAGAAGCTTCCCGACGAGCACACGATGCGCGCGATCGCGATCGAATAGCCGAGCTCGGCTTCTCGATTGCGGTCAATAAATGCCGCGCCCGCTTCGCGTCGGGCTTACTTGACTGTGAGCGTGCCTTCCATGCCGGCCTCGCGGTGGCCGGGGACAGAGCAGTAGAAGGTGTAGGCGCCGGGCTGCAGCTCCACTGACGTCGTCGCGGAGTCATCGGCGATCAGGTCGGTCTTACCGACCTCCTCACCGGCGGAGTCTTCAATCGCAACGTCGTGGGTCAGCGACTGGGGATTGACGAATTCGACCTCCACATCGCCGGCGGTCGTGGATGCCGACGTCGCGGTGTAGGCGAGGGCACTGCCGGGATCGGCTTCGAACTTGAGCGTGGACTCTCCGCTTCCGCCGGCCTTCTCGCCCCCGGTCTTCTCACCGCCGGCCGCCGCCGCGCCGCCTGCCGCTTTTTCGCCTCCGGCCTGGCCGCCTGGCTTTTCAGAGCTGCCGGCCTTCTTGCCTTCAGCCTGGCCCGTGGCCGCGCTGCCGGTCGGGTTGGTGGTCGTTGTCGTCGTTCCCTCGTCGCTGCCGCAGGCCGTCAACGCGGCAGAGGTGAGAGCAAGGACGAGCAGGGCGGCGAGCTTCTTCATCGGGACGATCCTTTCCTCGGAGGCGGTGCGACTGAGAATGTATTGCGATACGTAGGGCGGTACCCCTTTGGTTCAGCGGCCGCTGAACTCAGGGGTTTCGCCGCTGAAGAAGGCGATCGCGCCCTTGCGCAGATCCTCGGTCGCCATGCTGTCGGCGATCCCATGCCGCTCCAGCTGCAGGTGCTCGGTGATGCTGTTCTGGATGCTCACGCCACAGAGCTGTTTCGCCATCTTCACGTAGTGGGGCGCTTTGCCGGCCAGCTTCTCGGCCTTGGCCCGGGCTCGCTCCTGCAGCTGCTCAGGCGCCGTCACCTCGCTGACCAGGCGCTCGGCAAGCGCGTCCTGGGCGCTCATGTTGGGGTCGTTGAGGAGGATCTCCAGGGCTCGGCTGGGCCCGACGACGCGGGGGAGGAAATAGGTCATACCTCCATCGGGAGAAGCACCGATGCGGCCGTAGGCGCAGGCGAAGAAGGCGGCCTCGGAGGCGATCCGGATGTCGCAGGCAAGGGCGAGGGAGAAACCGGCTCCGGCGGCCGGCCCGTTGACCGCGGCGATGACGGGATAGGGGATGCGCCGCAAATCGACGATCGCGGTATGCAGCGCCTCGGCGCCGCGCCGCACCTGTGCCGGCAGGTCGATCGAGTCGTCTTCGACGCCGGCTTTGAAGCCGTTGATGTCGCCGCCGGAGCAGAAGGCCTTGCCGGCGCCGGTGACGATCAGCGCCCGCAGCGGTGCCTGATCGGCGAGCCAAGCGAAGGCGGTGCCAAGCTCCAGGATCATCTCCGGGCTCATCGCGTTGAAGGCATCGGGTCGGTTGAGGGTGAGGGTGCCGATCTCACCGTCGATCTCGATCTGTAGCGTGCTCAGCTCGGGCGGGCTCAGGGTCTGCGTCGTCATCTCGCTCTCCGTGTGGGCGTTCCGTTGGCCAGGTGGCCAGGAGCCTACCCTTTGCCTAGATGAGCAAGGGAGCCAAGAAGATCAGCCGCGAGGAACGCATCGCGCAGCGCCGGCGCGAGCTGCCCGATGCCGCCGGCGTCTATCTCTTCTACGACGCCGGCAACGAACTCCTCTACGTCGGCAAGGCCCGCTCGATCCGCAAGCGCGTCGCCTCCCACTTCTCGGGCGGCGAGACTCGCCTTACCTCGCGGGTCGAACGGATCGACATCCTCGTCACCGCCAACGAGGCCGAGGCCCTGCTCGCGGAGCAGAGCTTCATCAAGCGCCACCGGCCGCGCTTCAACATCCGCCTGCGCGACGACAAGTCCTATCCCTACGTCTGCGTCAGCCTCGACGAGGAGTACCCGCGGGTCTACTTCACCCGCGAGAAGCACCGCCCAGGCCGCGCCTACTTCGGCCCTTTCTCCAGCGCCAAGCGGGTGCGGGAGACGCTCGACCTGCTCGGCAAGCTGTTTCATTTCCGCACCTGCGAGGGCCGTGAGCCCGGCAGGCGCTCCGGCAGTCCCTGCCTCGACTACTACATCAAGCGCTGCGGGGCCCCCTGCGTCGACTATGTAACCCAAGAGGAGTACCGGCGCAACATCGACGCGATCGTCGACTTCCTCTCCGGCCGCTACCGCCAGGTCGAGCAGGCGGAGCGGACGAAGATGGACGAGGCCGCCCAGGCGCACGAGTTTGAGCGCGCCGCCGTCCACCGCGACCGGGTAAAGGCGATCGAGTCGCTGTTCGAGCGCCAGCGGATCGCCGGCGGCTCGGTCGGCACCGCCGACCTGATCGGGGTCGCGGCCGAGGGGGCGGACGCCAACGCTCAGGTCTTCCAGGTGCGCGACGGCATCCTCGCCGAGCGCCAGAGCTTCTACCTCGACAACCACGCCGAACGGGAGGTTGCCGAGGTCGCCGAGGAGTTCATCGGCCAGTACTACTCGGCTTCGCCGGCGATGCCGCGGACGATCGTCGTCGGCCCCTACCTGCAGGAGCGCGCCGAGCTGCTGGCGGAGGCGCTGAGCGAGCGCCGCGGCGCCGCGGTCGAGGTGCGGGTCGCAGAGCGCGGCGATAAGCGCCGCCTTCGCGATCTGGCCGAGCGCAACGCTCGGCTGGCGCTCGACCAGGACCGGCTGCGCCGCGAGCATCGCCGCCAGCGCCGCGTCGACTCGCTGGCCGCTCTGCGCGAGGCGCTGGGGATGGAGGAGCTGCCGGTGCGGATAGAGGGCTACGACATCTCCAATATCGGCGGTGAGCACACGGTCGCCTCGATGGTCGTCTTCGAGGGCGGGGCGACGAAGAAGTCCGACTACCGCCGTTTCAAAATCCGCGGCGAGCGCAGCAACGGCTCCGATGACTTCGCCTCGATGGAGGAGGTGCTCTCGCGGCGGATGGCCCGCCACCTCGAACAGGTGGACCTCTCCCCCCACGACAGCAAACGGGACGAAAGCTTCGCCTCGATGCCGTCGCTGGTCGTGATCGACGGCGGCAAGGGCCAGCTCGCGGCAGGGGTGCGCGCCCTGCGCCCCTTCGCCGAGCAGGGGGTGACCGTGATCAGCCTGGCAAAGAAGCTGGAGGAGGTCTACGTGCCCGGTCGCTCAGCTCCCCTTGGCCTGCACGCCGATTCGGAGGCCTCGAAGCTTCTGCAGCGCGTCCGCGACGAGGCGCACCGCTTTGCGATCGAGCACCATCGTGGCCGCCGTGACCGGGCGATGACCGGTTCCGTGCTCGACGAGATGCGGGGCGTGGGGCCAGTGCGCAAGCGAGCCCTTCTGCAGCATTTCGGCTCACCGGAGCGGCTGATCGCGGCGACTCGGGAGGAACTCGAGTCGGTGCCCGGTCTGCCTGGCAAAGTAGCCCGTGAGATCCACGAGCAGCTCAACCGGACTGGCTGAATGACGGAGAAAAAAGCGACAGCGTCAAAGGCGGCGATGGACAGCAACGGCGAGCAGCCGAGCGCCGCGGTCACCCTGGTCGTCATCACCGGCCACTCCGGTGCCGGCAAGTCGGAGGCGATCGCCGCCTTCGAGGACGGTGGCTACTTCTGCGTCGACAACCTGCCGCCGCGGATGATCGGCAGTCTCGGCGAGCTCTTCCGCCATCCCGGCAGCGGCGTCGAACGCGCCGCCGTCGTCTCTGACGTACGCGGCGGCGATTACTTCGAGGACCTGGTTCAGGTGCTCGACGACCTCGAGGCCGAGGGCCTCGAACCGAAGCTCCTCTTCCTCGAGGCGAACGAGGAGGCCCTGCTCGATCGCTACAAGGAGACTCGCCGGCGCCACCCGCTGGCGCCCGAGGGGCGGATCGTCGACGGGATTCGGGCCGAGCGAGAGCTGCTGGCGCCGCTGCGGGAGCGTGCCGATGCGGTGATGGACACCAGCAACCTCACCGGCGCCGTCCTGCGCCGCCGCATCGCCGAGGAGATGCTCGGCCGCGAGGAGAGCGCCAAGATGGCCCTGACGCTGCTCACCTTCGGCTTCAAGAACGGCCCCCCGCGGGACGCCGACCTCACCCTCGACGTGCGCTTCCTGCCCAATCCCCATTACGTGGACGAGCTGCGCCCGATGACCGGCCTCGACCAGGAGGTTCGCGAGTACGTCGAGTCCGGCACCCAGGCGGGAGAGTTCTACGGCCGCCTACTGCCGCTGCTCGAGTTCCTCGTGCCCGCCTACGTGGCCGAGGGCAAGAGCCACCTCACGATTGCGGTCGGCTGCACCGGCGGCCGCCATCGCTCGATCACCGTCGCCGATCGCATCCGCCGCGACCTCGCCGGCCGCGACGACGTGATCATCCAGGTCAAGCACCGCGACGCCGAGCTCGAGGGCTAGGCGGGTAGGGCGAGCCTTCCCCTCGCAACAGAGGGAGGCTCGGTCAAGGCCACCCGACCCGCCTAGAATCGCTCGGCTTTGAGTTCTGACCCAGTCATATCCATCCGCGGCTTGCGCAAGAGCTATGGCGACTTCGAGGCGGTCCGTGGCATCGATCTCGATGTCCAGCGCGGCGAGGTCTTTGCCTTCCTCGGGCCCAACGGCGCCGGCAAGACAACGACGGTGGAGATTCTCGAGGGCTACCGCAGGCGCAGCGGGGGAGAGGTATCCGTCCTGGGCGAGGACCCCCAACACGCGGACCGCGAATGGCGCGAGCGGATCGGCGTCGTCCTGCAGAGCGGCAAGCTCGACCCCTACCTGACCGTGCGCGAGTCGCTGGCGCTCTACGCCGGCTATTACGCGGCGCCGCGCTCGGTAGAGGAAACGATCGCGCTGGTCGGGCTCGACGAGAAGGCCGACAGGCGGGCGAGCCAGCTCTCCGGCGGGCAGCAGCGGCGGCTCGACGTCGGCATGGCGCTGATCGGCGACCCCGAGCTGCTCTTCCTCGACGAGCCGACGACCGGGTTTGACCCCTCCGCCCGGCGCCAGGCGTGGGACGTGATCGCCGGCCTGCGCGACCTCGGCAAGACCGTCTTTCTCACCACTCACTACATGGACGAGGCGCAGCGCCTCGCCGATCGCGTGACCGTGATCGCCGGCGGTGAGATCGTCGCCAGCGGGACGCCGGCCGACCTCGGCAACCGTGAGCGGATGCCGACGACGATCAGCTTCCGCCTCCCCCGCGGGTCCTCGGCGACGGAGCTGCCGGCCGGCCTCGGCGCCGTCGCCGGAAGCGAGTCGGAGCTGACCGTGCAGACGACGGAGCCGGTGGCGGCGCTCAACGAGCTCACCGGATGGGCGCTCGACCGCGGCCTCGAGCTGGAGGGGCTCGAGGTTGGCCGCCCGACCCTGGAAGACATCTACCTGTCGCTGACCGAACAGGGAGCAGAGCCCCAGTGAGCCTCCTCCTGCACCAGCTCCGCTATGACCAGAAGGTCTTCTGGCGCAATCCGGCGGCGGTCTTTTTCACCGTCATGTTCCCGGTTGTCCTGCTGCTGATCTTCGCCACGATCTTCGGCGATGAGGTCGTCGACATCAACGGCGGCATCAAGACGACGACCTACTACGTGCCGGCGATCATCACCCTCTCGGTGATCTCGGCGACGATGCAGACGCTGACGATGTCGCTGGTCATCGCCCGCGAGGACGGGCGGCTGAAGCGCGGCCGGGGGACCCCCATGCCGCCCTGGGTCTTCATCGCCGGCCGGGTGGGCAACTCGATCGTCGTCGCCGTCCTGATGCTGATCCTGGTGGCGGCGATCGGCAGCCTGCTCTATGACGTCGCGATTCCCTGGCAGCGGGCACCGCAGCTGGCGCTGGTGCTCGTCGTCGGCGCCGCCTCCTTCTGCTGCCTCGGGATTGCACTGACCGCGGCGATCCCCTCCCAGGATGCCGCCGCACCGATCGTCAACGCCCTCCTGCTGCCGCTCTATTTCCTCTCCGGTGTCTTCATTCCCAACGATCAGCTGCCGGCCGGTGTCATCGCCTTTGCCGACCTCTTCCCCGTACGGCATTTCTTCGAGGCCTTCTTCGACGCCTATGTCGTCGCGCCCGACGGCGCCCCGGCTCTCGCCTGGGGCCACCTCGCCGTGCTCGCCGCATGGGGCATTGCCGGGCTCCTGCTGGCGGTCAGATTCTTCCGCTGGAGCCCGCGGGGGGGCTGAGGCGGTCGATTCCGCGGCCTAGCGGCCGACCTGCCGTCGAGGCGCCCCTATAGCCTTTCTCTCCCGATGCTGCACCACGTTCTCCTGGAGGTCTCGAACCTTGAGCGGAGCGCCTCGTTCTACGACGCGCTGCTCGCGCCCCTTGGCTGGCGGCGCCACTTCGAGCAGGACGGAACGATCGGCTGGGGGATCGCCAAACCCGTCTTCTTCGTTTCCAACCAGCACGGCTCGAGCCCCGGTTTCGGGCTGCTCTGCTTCTCCGGCCTCGGCATCGTCGCGGTCAAGGCGGCCTGGGAGGCCGGTGTCGGCGGCGGCGGCTCCAGCGTCAGCGAGCCCGGCGAGCGCCGCTCCCATGGGTCCGGCTCCTACTCGGCGTTCCTAAAGGACCCGGACGGGTATGAGATTGAGGTAACCGTCAGCTCAGACTGAGCGGCCGGTGAGGCGCCGGGGCCCATAACATCGGGTCCGACAACGACTTAGGAGGGTTTGACTTCATGGCTGTGAAGGTCGGCATCAACGGCTTCGGCCGCATCGGGCGCAACGTCTTCCGGGCCGCGCACGCGGCGGGGGCCGATCTGGAGTTCGTTGCGGTCAACGACCTCACCGACCCGGGCACGCTGGCCCACCTGCTCAAGTACGACTCGATCCTGGGGCGCTTCCCAGGCGAGGTTGAGGCGGGGGAGGGCTCGATCAGCGTCGACGGGACCGAGATCAAGGTTCTCTCCGAGCGGGACCCGGCGGCGCTGCCCTGGGCCGACCTCGGCGCCGAGGTCGTGATCGAGTCGACCGGCCTCTTCACCGGCCGCGACGATGCCGCCAAGCATCTCGAGGCGGGGGCCAAGAAGGTGATCATCTCCGCGCCGGCCAAGGAGCCTGACGTGACGGTGGCCCTCGGGGTCAACTTCGACACCGCCTATGACCCGGATAGCCACCACATCATCTCCAACGCCTCCTGCACGACCAACTGCCTCGCCCCGCTCGCCAAGGTGATCCACGAGGAGTTTGGGATCGAGCAGGGCCTGATGACGACGATCCACGCCTACACCGCCGATCAGCGCCTCCAGGACACGCCCCACAAGGACCTGCGCCGGGCAAGGGCGGCGGCGCTCAACCTGATCCCGACCACGACTGGGGCGGCCAAGGCCGTCGGCCTCGTGCTGCCGGAGCTGAACGGGAAGTTGAACGGCTTTGCGATGCGGGCGCCGGTTGCGACCGGCTCGGTCGTGGATCTCGTCTGCACCCTCTCCAAGGCGACCGACGCCGATGCCGTCAACGCCGCGGTCAAGGCGGCTGCCGATGGGCCGCTGAAGGGGATCCTCGCCTACACGGAGGACCCGATCGTCTCCACCGACATCATCAGCGACCCCCATTCGTCGATCTTCGACGCCGGCCAGACGATGACGATCGGTGACGGCAGCATGATCAAGGCGGTCACCTGGTACGACAACGAGTGGGGCTACTCGAACCGCTGCGTGGAGCTGGCCGCAAAGGTGCTGCAGCCGGTCTCGGCGAGCGCCTGATCGCCATCCGAGGCGGGCGGTGAGCTTCTCCAAGGCCAGCGTTCGCGACGCCGACGTCGCCGGCAAGCGGGTGCTGGTGCGGGTCGATTTCAACGTGCCGCTCGAGGAAGGGCGGGTCAGCGACGACATGCGGATCCGGGCCGCGCTGCCGACAATCGAATTGCTGCGCGAGCGCGGCGCCGCGGTGATCCTGGTCTCTCATCTCGGTCGCCCGAAAGGGCAGGTTGACCCGGGGCTCTCACTGCGGCCGGCGGCGGAACGGCTCGGCGAGCTGCTTGGCATCGAGGTCCGGCAGGCGCCGGCCGTGATCGGCGAGGAGGTGGAGGCGCTGGTCGCGAAGCTCGAGCCCGGAGACGTGCTGATGCTGGAGAACGTCCGTTTCGAGCCCGACGAGACGGAGAACGACCCCAGGCTTGCGGTCGCGCTGTCTGAGTTCGCCGACGTCTACGTCAACGATGCCTTCGGCGCCGCCCACCGGGCGCACGCCAGCACGGAGGGCGTCGCTCACCATCTGCCCGCCTACGCGGGGCTCCTGCTCGAGCGCGAGGTGACGGAGCTGACCCGCGTCGTCGAGTCGCCGCAGCGGCCGCTGGTAGTTGTGCTCGGCGGAGCCAAGGTCTCCGACAAGGTTGGCGTGATCGACCGCTTCCTCGAGATCGCCGATCGGATCCTGATCGGCGGCGCGATGTGCTTCAGCTTCTTCTGCGCGCAGGGAGTCGCGACCGGCGATTCCCTGGTCGAGGAGGAGGGGGTGAAGCTGGCCGCCGAGGCGCTGCAGCAGGCGGAGCGATCGAGCTGCGAGCTGAGCCTGCCGGTCGACCTCCTGCTGGGGCAGAGCTTCGATGCCGCCACCGAGACTCGCCACAGCGATGGCGTCGAGGTCCCCGACGGCTGGATGGGCCTCGACATCGGCCCGCGCAGCGCCGCCACCTACGCGGAGGCGATTGCCGATGCCGGCACCGTGCTCTGGAACGGGCCGATGGGCGCCTTTGAGCTGCAGCCGTTCGCCGCCGGCACCCGGACCGTTGCCGAGGCCGTGGCCGAGGCTCCCGGCACGACGGTCGTCGGCGGCGGCGATTCGGTTGCCGCCCTGCGGCAGTTTGGCCTCGATGAGAAGGTGGACTGGCTCTCGACCGGAGGAGGAGCATCCTTGGAGCTGCTGGAGGGAAAGAAGCTGCCCGGCGTGGAGGCCCTGCTGGATGCCTGAGCGCACCCCCTATATCGCCGCCAACTGGAAGATGCACAAGACCGTCGCGGAGGCGGCGCAGTTCGTCGACGCGCTGCTGCCACAGATCGCCGGCACGGCGAACGACGTGGTGATCTGCCCTTCCTTCCTGGCTCTGACCGAGGTGGTCGAACGCTCGCGCGGCAGCGCCGTCCGGGTCGCCGCGCAGAACATGCACGAGGCGGATTCCGGTGCCTTCACCGGCGAGGTCTCGGCGCCGATGCTGGTCGAGCTCGATGTCGATGCGGTGATCCTCGGCCACTCCGAGCGGCGCCAGTACTTTGGCGATACCGACGAGGCGCTGGCCCGCAAGGTCCCGGCGGCGCTTGCCGCCGGGCTCGAGCCGATCCTCTGCATCGGCGAGAGCGAGGAGGCCCGCGACGCCGAGCAGACCGACGCGGTGCTGCAGCGCCAGCTGCAGGCCGACCTCGCGGCGGTGGATTCGGCCCGTCTCAGCGAGGTGGTCATCGCCTACGAGCCGATCTGGGCGATCGGCACCGGCCGCACGGCAACCCCCGAGCAGGCGCAGGAGACGATCGCCTTCATCCGCGACGTGCTGCGCGAGCGAGGCGCGGCTGCCGATGCCGTGCGGATCCTCTACGGCGGCTCGGTGAAGCCGGCCAGCGCGGCCGAGCTGCTGGCCCAGCCGGACATCGACGGCGCACTCGTCGGCGGTGCGAGCCTCGACCCCGGCGACTTCGCGGCGATCGTGGAAGCTGCGTGACCGCCGCGTTTCCGGTCCCGTCGCTGGCCCTCGTCATCCTCGACGGCTGGGGCCTCGCGGAGCCGGGCCCCGGCAACGCGATCTCGCTTGCCGCCACCCCCGTCTTCGATCGTCTCTGGGACGGGTTCCCCCATACGCAGCTCTCGGCTCAGGGACCCGACGTCGGCCTCCCCGAGGGCCAGATGGGCAACTCCGAGGTCGGCCACCTCAACCTCGGCGCGGGAGCGGTCGTCAAGCAGGACCTGGCCCGCATCGACGACGCAATCGCCAACGGCAGCTTTTTCGACAACGAGGCTTTGCTGGCCGCCTGCGAGCGGGCTCGCAAAAGTCCCCGCGGCCGCCTGCACCTGCTCGGATTGGTCTCCGATGGCGGCGTCCACTCCGGCTGGGAGCACATCGAGGCGACGATCGAGCTCGCCTCCCAAGAGGGCGTGCCCGACGTCGTCTTCCATGCCTTCACCGATGGCCGCGACACGCTGCCGCACGGCGGGCGCGGGTACCTGGCCGAGCTCGAGCGCTGGCTTCGCCAGGCCGGCCGGCTCGCCACCGTCAGCGGCCGCTACTACGCGATGGACCGCGACACCCGCTGGGAGCGGACCAAGCTTGCCTACGACGCGATCGTCCACGCGCGCGGGCTGCACGCCGCGAGCGCCGAGGAGGCGATCGAGGCCTCATACGAGCGCGAGGAGACCGATGAGTTCGTGCGGCCCACGGTGATCGGCGACTACGACGGCGTCGCAACCGGCGACGTGGGGATCTTCATCAACTTCCGCCCCGACCGGGCGCGCCAGATGACCAGAGCGCTGGCGGACCCCGACTTCGATGAGTTCTCCCGCTCCGGCGGGCCTCTCCTCGACCTGACGACGATGACCGAGTACCGCAAGGGCTGGCCCTATCCGGTCGCCTTCCCCGAGGCGCGGCCGAAGATCACCCTCGCCGAGGTCATCTCCGAGGCCGGCGGGCGCCAGCTTCATATCGCCGAGACCGAGAAGTACGCCCACGTCACCTACTTCTTCAACGGCGGCCGCGAGGAGGAGTGGGGGGAGAGGAGCGCTGTCTGGTCGACTCGCCGCGCGATGTGCCGACCTACGACCACAAGCCCGAGATGAGCGCCCGCGCCGCCGCCGACGCGTTCGTCTCTCGCTGGCCGGAGGGGGGCTATAGGTTCGGGATCATCAACTTCGCCAATCCCGACATGGTCGGCCACACCGGCGTGATTCCGGCGGCCGTGGACGCGGTCGAGGCGGTGGATGCCTGCCTGGGCGATGTCATCGAAGCGGTGGAGCGCTCGGGGGGCGCCTGCATCGTCACCGCCGATCACGGCAACTGCGACCACATGCTGGAGCCGGACGGCTCGCCGAACACGGCGCACTCGCTCAACCCTGTGCCGCTGATAGTCACCGCCGAGGGGCTCGACCTGCGCCCGGGCGGCATCCTCGCCGACGTGGCGCCGACGGCCCTCGAGCTGCTGGGCATTCCCCAGCCGGACGAGATGACGGGCCGCTCGCTGATGATTGCGCCCTGACGGCCGGCGACGCTGGCGACGAGTCGACGTAGGCACTCATACGCTGCGGGCATGCGCAGCGTGCCCGAGCGGCTCAGGTTCAACATCGACGCCCGTGACGGGAGTGCCCGCGCGGGCGTCTTGCATACCGCGCACGGCCCGGTGCAAACGCCGGCTTTCATCCCCCTGGCGACCAAGGGCACGGTACGCGGCCTGCAATCCACCGAGGTTGCCGAGCTTGGCTACGAGCTGATTCTCGGCAACACGTACCACCTCTTCATCTCCCCGGGGCCGGAGCGAATCGCCGCCGCCGGCGGCCTGCATGGATTCATGGGCTGGGACGGGGCGCTGATCACCGACTCCGGCGGCTTCCAGGTCTTCTCGCTCGCGCATGGAGGCGTCGCCAACGAGGTGAAGGGAAGCGGCCGCCCCAGCGGCGAGCGCAGCGCCGTGCTCGACATCGGGGAGGAGGGCGTTCGCTTCCGCTCCTACCGCGACGGGACGGAGCTGTTCATCTCACCCGAGGTGTCGATGCAGGTGCAGGCGGCGCTGGGGTCGGACATCGCCCTCGTCTTCGACGAGTGCACCCCCTACCACGCCGACCGCGACTACACGGCCCGCTCGATGGAGCGCACGCACCGCTGGCTCGGCCGCTGCCTGGAGTGGCATGAGCGCGAGGGCCCGGCGCGGCAGGCCGTCTTCGGCATCGTGCAGGGCGGCGTCTATGAGGATCTGCGGCGCGAGTCGGCGCAGGCGGTGGCCGAGGCCGGGGTGGACGGCCTCGCAATCGGCGGCACCCTCGGCAGCGACAAGGAGGAGATGCGCGAGGTGCTGGCGATGACGGCGCCCCTGCTGCCGGAGGAGGCCCCCAAGCACCTGCTCGGCATCGGCGAGGTGGACGACCTACTGGAGGGGATCGCCCTCGGGCTCGACGTCTTCGACTGCGCCGTGCCGACCCGCTTAGCGCGCCACGGCACCGCGCTCGTGCCCGACCCCGAATCCCGCTTTCGCCTCGATCTGCGCAAGGCCGGCTGGGCCGGCAACCGCGACCCATTGGTCGACGGCTGCCCCTGCCCGGCCTGCCGCAACCACGATCGCGACTACCTGAGCTACCTCTCCCGCGCCGAGGAGCTGACCGCCGTCCGCCTCCTCTGCCTCCACAACCTCACCTACATGCAGCAGCTAACCACCCAAGCCCGCACCGCCATCACCGCAGGCACCTTCACCACCTACAAGGCCGCCATCCTCAGCGGAACCCCTCCCTGGGCAGCCGGCTAAAGGCGGCCAGCTAAGGGATTGGGCGCCCCTCCGAACGGCTTGTACTTCTCCGGCAATCCCTTGCGGCGACAGCAGCTAACTCTCCACCGGAGGAAGTTGAGTGAGGAGGGGCGCCCAATCCCTCTACTCGGTGTTCCGCTGAACCAAGTCCTTGAACTCTTCGACCACCTTGTCAACCGTATCCCCGGCCACTTCGGAGACCTTGACTCCCGACGCCTTGTCGGTGGTGACGATCACCGCGGTGGCGACGGCGGCCGCGATCAGGACGAGGGCGACGAGCGCCAGCACGAAGCGGACGAAGCGCGAGAAGGCCCCCTTCCTCTGCGGGGCGGCGGCACGGGGCGGAGGCGCAGCGGCCGGTGGCAGCGGCGCGCGCGGCGTCGGCCGGCGCGTCTGCGACTGCGGCGGGCGAAAGGCGGTCGGTTCGGTCTGGTCGAGGCGACGGGTCGCCTCCTCTCCACCCAGCACCTGGGTCGCGGTTGCTCCCTCCCCCAGCGGCAGCGTCACGTCCTCCCCCTGGAGGCCGCGATGCAGGCCGCCGGCCAGCTCGTCGGCGCTTGCGTAGCGGCGGGAAGTGTCTCCTTCGAGCGCTCGCAGTACCGCCGCCCCCAGTGGCTCCGGCACCTCGTCGTTGTAGGTGCTGGGCGGGAGGGGGCGCTCGTTTTGCTGGCGCACCGCCAGCTCAGCGAGGCTGGAGCCCTCGTAGGGAAGGCGACCGGTGAGGAACTGGTAGAGGACGACGCCCAGCGCGTAGACGTCGGTGGCGGGGGTCGCCTCCTCGCCGCGCACCTGCTCGGGGGCGAGGTAGGCGGCGGTGCCGACCACCGAGCCGACCTGGGTGATCCGCGTCTGCTCGAGCGCGCGGGCGATGCCGAAGTCGGTCAGCTTGACGGTCATCTCGCCACCACCGACCGGCCCGCCGACGATCATCAAGTTGCCGGGCTTGACGTCGCGATGGATGATGCCGCGGCGGTGGGCGTAGTCGAGCCCCGAGCAGGCCTGGATCCCCGCCTCGGCGGCGGTCGCCGGCTCCAGCGGCCCTTGGCGGCTCAAGATCTGGGCTCCCGAGCGCCCCTCGACGAACTCCATCACGATGTAGTGGCGCCCCTCATCGACGCCGGTGTCGTAGACCTGGACGATGTTGGGGTGGATCAGTTTGGCGACGGCGAGGGCCTCGCGGCGGAAACGGGCGACGAAGCGCTCGTCATCGGAGAGGTGCTCGGCGAGGACCTTGACCGCGACCGTCCGCTCGAGAATGCGGTCGGTTGCCATGTAGACATTCGACATCCCGCCCGAGCCGAGCCGGTCGCCCAGCTGGTAGCGGTCAGAGAGGGTCCCGATCGCCATCAGTCTTCCCCCCCTGTGGCTTCGGCCCCGGGGCTGATCCCCCCCGAAGGAGCTTCTTCGACATCCTTTTCGTGCCCTTTGGCTTTGCCTTCCGCCTGCGGGGGAAGGGAGTCTTCGGAAGGAGTTTCCTCAGGCGCTGCCTCGACGGGCGCCTCCTCATCGTCCTTTTCCTTCTCCTCCTTGTCCTCCTTCTCCTTCTCCGGTTTGTCTTCGGGGGTTTCGGTGAGCTCGGGAAGGGTTTCTTCAACGGTTTCTTCGCTCTCCGCCGGAGCACAGGTGGCGACCACTTCGTTGAGGCGTGCCGCCCCCTCGCGCAGCGCCTGCTTCAGTTCTGGGTCGACGCCGCCGAGCCCTTCGATCTGTTCGCCCACCTGCTGCGCGGCGACTTCCGCGCCGCTGCAATCGCCTTCGTCTGAGAGCGCCTGGACGGTGTCGAGGTTGGCTGTGATCTCCCTCGCGGTCTCCCCCGGGAGCAGCTGCGCGTCCTCTTCCCCGCAGGAGATCAGGACGCCCGAGAGGGAGATCGCGAGCAGGGATGCGGTCAGGCGACGCATTGCTGCGAGTCTAGACAACGATCCCGGCAGCGGATTTGCCCTGCATTTGAACGTCACGAGCCGGTGAAGAGACGGTCGGCGAGGCGCTGCGGCAGGCCGGCGGCGGCGATTTGCCCGGCGGCGCTCTCGACCGGGTAGGGGATGCGGTGAAAGCGCGCCGTCGCCTCCTCGGTGTCCAACTCCAGCCAGGCGGCCCGGGGATCGCCGTCGCGGGGCTGGCCGACGCTGCCGGGATTGATCAACCAGCTGCCGTCGGCGAGGTCGAGCGATGTGCCGTCGCCGGTCTGGGCTCCCCGGACCTCGCCGTTCCCTTTGCCGGAGCCGGTGAAGAAGAGGGAGACGTGGGAGTGGCCGATCAACCCGATCCTCTCGGCCTGGACCTCCATGCAGGCGTCGGCCTGCTCAATCGAGAGGACGTACTCCCAGACCGGATCGCGTGGGGAGGCATGGAAGAGGCCGATGCCCTGGCGCTCCGCGGAGGAGGCCAGCCCGCGGAGGAAGTCGAGCGAGCGCGAATCGATCTTCTCGCGGGTCCAGGCGACGGCTGTTGCGGCCGCCTCCGAAAAGGAGGCGATATCGAGCTCGCCAAGCACGGCAAGGTCATGGTTGCCGACCAGGCAGAGGTCGCAGCGCTCGCGGACGAGATCGGTGCAGGCATCGGGATCGGCTCCGTAGCCGACGACGTCACCCAGGCACCAGATCTCTTCGACCGCCGCCTCCTCGATGGCCCCCAGGACGGCTTCGAGCGCCGGCAGGTTCGAATGGATGTCTGTAATCGCGGCGACCTTCACGGCGGCCAGCGTACCCGGGCCACGGCCGGTCCATACGATGGGGCGATGAGCACCCGACGGGCAAAGCGAGAGGCTGTGCGGTGATCGAGGCGGACCCGGTCACGGGCCTGCGCTCCGCTGTCAACCAGGCGGCGGAGGCGCTGCGCGGCGGCGAGCACACCGGCCAGGAGCCCTCCCTGGACCGGCCGCCGAAGGCCGAGCTGGGCGATTACAGCTCCAACGCGGCGATGCTGCTGGCGGCTCCCCTGGGCGAAGCACCGCGTGAGGTGGCGGAGAGGATCGGGACCGAGCTCGAGCGCGATCTCGGCGATCGCCTCGAGCGGATCGAGGTCGCCGGGCCGGGCTTCGTCAACCTCTTTCTCGCCGACGAGTGGTACCGGCAGGCGATGGCCGGCCTCGCCAGCGCGGGCGAGCGGCTGGGGCCGGCGGCAACGACATCTCCAGAGCGGATCCTGGTCGAGTTCGTCTCCGCCAATCCAACCGGCCCCCTTCACGTCGGCGGTGGGCGCCACGCCGCCTACGGCGATGCCCTGGTGCGGCTGCTGGAGGCAGTCGGCCACGAAGCCGAGCGCGAGTACTACATCAACGACGCCGGGGGCCAGATCGAGCGCTTCGCCGCCTCCCTCGCCGCCCAGATGACCGGCGGCGAGATGCCCGAGGACGGCTACGAGGGAGATTACGTCGCCACGCTGGCCGAGCGGCTGGCCACCGAGGGCGTCGACGCCGGCGATGCCGAGGCGCTCGGGCGGCGCGGGGTGGAGCTGGTCCTCGAGCAGGTGCGGGGGACGCTCGAGCGCTTCGGCGTCCACTTCGACAACTGGTTCTCCGAGCGCGGCCTCTACGAGCGCGGAGAGGTGGACGCCGCGCTGGCAAAGCTGGAGGAGGCCGGCCACACCTATAAGAGCGAGGGAGCGCTGTGGCTGCGCACCACCGATTTCGGCGATGACAAGGACCGGGTGCTGATCCGAGCTGGCGGCGAGCCGACCTATCTCGCCGCCGACGTCGCCTACCACCGCGACAAGCTCGAGCGCGGCTTCGGCCGCTTGATCGACGTGCTTGGTGCCGATCACCATGGCTACGCCCCCCGCCTGCGGGCCGTCATCGCCGGGATCGGCGCCGACCCCGATTCATTCGAGACGCTGATCATGCGCCTGGTCCACATCGTCGAGGACGGCGAGCGAGCGCAGATGTCGAAGCGCAGCGGCGACTTCGTCTCCCTCGACGCGCTGATCGACGACATCGGCGTCGACGCGGCCCGCTGGTTCATGCTCTGGCGCAGCCACGACACGACGGTTGACCTCGACCTCGAGCTGGCCCGCCGCGAGTCGAGCGACAACCCCGTCTACTACGTGCAGTACGCGCACGCCCGCATCGCCAGCATCCTCCGCAAAGCCGGCCAGAAGGCAGAGGGCGCCGCAGCCGGCGTGCCGACGCCGGGGACCCCCCTCGAGCCAAGCGAGAAGGATCTGGTCAAGCGCCTGCTCGAGTTCCCAGACGAGGTGCGGGAGGCCGCCGCGCGCCGCGCTCCCCATCGCATCTGCGCCTACTCGACCGCGGTGGCCGCCGATTTCCACGCCTTCTACCGCGACTGCCAGGTGGTCGGGGCCGAGGGGGAGGGGGTGGAGGAGTCGCGGCTGGCGCTCTGCCTGCTCACCAAGCGAACGATCGCCGGTGCGCTTGGCCTGCTGGGCATCTCCGCCCCGGAGCGGATGTGAGTGCTGGCGCGGCGGCGAAAGCTTCCTGTTCTGGCTGAGACCGCGGGGGAGGCGTTCGCGACTTCGCGGGGGGCGCTGCGACGCAGTGATCTGAGGTCCTACGACAGCGTGCTCTCCGAGTTGGATGAGGCGCGGGTGGCGCTTGTCACTGGCGACCCGGCGAGCAAGGGCGCGGTTGCCACCGCGCTCGCCACGGCAGCCGGCGCCGCGGGCAGGCGTGCGGCGCTGGTCGAGTGTGACCTGGCCAGCCCCAAGCTCGCCCAGGCACTCGGGCTCGCCGCCGCTCCCGGCCTGCACGAGTACCTGCGCTGGGAGGCAGAGCCCGCTCAGATCCTGCAGGCCCTGGTTCTGGCCGGCCCAGGCTCGGGGGCCGCGGAGGAGCCGTTGGTGTGTGTGGTGGCGGGGGAGGCGACCTCCAGCGGCGCGGTGCTGCTTTCGGCCGACAGCTTTCGGGATGCGATCGCGAGGTTGCGCAGCGCCTATGACCTCGTCGTCGTCAACGGGCCGCCGCTCGATGAAGCCCACCTGGCCGAGCTGGTGGCCACGCAGGCCGACGTGGTGCTGGCCGCCGTCAGCCGCTCGGCATCGGGCAGGCACCGCAGGCGGGCGGGGCGGGTCATGCGCCGGCTGCCGGGCCGGAAGGCGGGCTTGGTGCTTCACGCCGAACCTCAGGTTGCATAACGCCGGCCCTGGCGTTTGCACCGCCTTCATCTCCGGCGTCGGAATCGTCAGAGGTCGTAGCGCGCCAGGTCGGCGTCGAGCCGCTCGGCGTCCTCCCCTTCGGGCGAACGCGCGTCTGTTGAGGCCGGGCTGGACGTTCCCTGCCGGCGCCAACGCCTGACGCCCACCGCGAGCGCCACCAAGGCGACGATGAATGCGATCACCGGCACCAGATAGGCGGAGAGGTTGAAGCCCGAGCCCTCCGGCAGCGCCAGCACCTGACTGCCGTACTGGGCCACCATCGCGTCCTTGATCTCCTCCTTTGACTTCCCCGCCGCAACCAGCCTCGAGATGAAGACTTTCTGCCGTTGGGCCTGGGGCGAGTTCGAGAGCTCCAGCAGGGTGCCGCAGATCGGGCACATCACCTCGTCTTCGACGTCGACGAGGGTCGTTCGAGGCCCGGCGGCACCGCTCTCCTGAGGCGCGGCTGCCTGTGCCTGTGGCACGAGAGCGACCGCCGCGAAAGCCGCCACCGCAAAGACCGCGAGGGCAGCCACCGCGAAGACCGCGGGCAGCGGGGCGGCTGCTCTCACCGCACCTCTCACTGTGTCCCCTCGATGATCGGTACCACGTTTTCACGTAGGAAGCTGTCGTCGGGGATAGGCCCCCGCCAAATCGCCGCCAGACGGCCCTTCGGGTTGACGAGGAAGTTCTCGGGCACTCCGGTCGAGCCGAACGCATCGCTGCGCTCGTCGCCGATCGAACGCAGCTGGGGATAGCTGGCCTCGAATTCACTCAGAAAGGCATGCGCATCATCGCTGTTGTCCTGCACGTTGATTCCGACCACGATCGTGTTGCGCTGCCGGTAACGGCGCGAGAACCGCTCCAGCACCGGCGCCTCTTCGCGGCAGGGCTCGCACCAGGAGGCCCAGAGGTTGACCAGGACCCAACGGCCCCGGTAATCGGCAATCGCCTTTTGACCCTCGCCGCCGAGAACGGGGAGCTTTCGATCTGGAACAGGGTCGCCGACGGCGATGCTCGACCCCTTGCTGAGCAGGCCGAAGCCAAGCAGGCCGATGACGGCCAGGACCGCAAGGAAGACGAGGAAAGATCGGGTGCTCATGGGGCGGAAGGTTAGATGCCCCGGCGCGGCCCTAAGATCAGCCCTGCGCGCGGACGTAGCTCAGTTGGTAGAGCGCGAGCTTCCCAAGCTCGAGGTCGCGGGTTCGAGACCCGTCGTCCGCTTCTTCCGCAGGCTTTGGTTCGATGGTGCCGCCGACCTTGCCCAGGGATGGAACTCCATGAATGAACCCACGCGCATGAAAACCCCGCTGGATCTTGCCGAAGCATGGGCGCGCGCGGTTGACGATTTCGACGAGCAGGCGCTGATCGGTCTCGCGCACGACGAGATCGAGCTCGTCACCGCCCGTCGCACTCTGGTCGGGCACGACGGCTTGAGGGACTGGCTCTCAAAACAGAGCTACGGCGTCGCCCCTCGCTTTGAATCCCGGCGCGTGTTCGTGCGCGACGTTACGGTCGTCGTCGACCTGCTGGTCGAGTTCCGCCACCTCGACGGTGGAGAAAGCGCCGGCTCCATGGAGGCCGCGATGGTCTTCGTGATGGAAGACGACCTGGTGCGCAGGATCACTCCCCACCCCGACCTGGCAGCGGCCCTCGCTGAAGCGGGACTCAGCGAAGCGGACGAGTCCAAGCCGGTTTAGCTGGCTCGAGGGCTTACCGGCTCTCCATCGCCGGCCTGGCGCGCGCTACCTGACGGCCGTTCGATGTAGTCCACCCGCGGCCATTCGAAGCTGCCGTTTCGGAGGATTGAGAGGGGCTCTCCTCCATCAGCCGGTAGAAGTGCTCGGTCGCGCCGCGGACGGGACGCTCGCTGACCAAGTCGATCAGCCCCGACTTGTACAGCTCCGTGACGTGGTAGTTGACCTTGCTCAGCGGCGCGTGGAGCTCATAGCTCAGGTCGCTGGGGGAGAGCACACGCCCCTCATCGATCGAAAGTGTCTCGAGGATTGATATCCGCAACGGATGGGTATTGGCCCTAGCTAGACGCTGCCAGTTCACGGCGTTCCTGCTTTCTGAGTGGCTATACCTAAAAATAATACCTTACATCATCAAAATCGGGTAAAGTGGCACTTGGAATGGGTTCCGGGGCCAACATGGGGAGTGATATGGGGATTCGAGAGAACGCTCGACTTGCGAGCTATGGAGATATGCGCCGACGGCCGGGGAGGAGTTACCGCTGGATCCTTGGGCTGATCGCTTCGATTGCACTCGCGGCACTGCTTCTGAGCCCTGTCATGCCTGCGAGGGCGGCGGAGCCCATCATCGGCCCGCAGGACCCCAACAAACCGGAAGTCGACAGTCCCTGGCAAGCCGGAACCTGCAAAGCCGATGCGCCCACCCAATGCTCCATCGAGACGCCGCTCCAGTTTTTCGAAGAGGCCGCCGGCAACCCCAAAGTCGGCTTCACTCAGTTCATCGTCAACTCCGAACCCGGCACGATCCCGCCTCCTGTAGGCGCAGGCGTGCCAGTCGGAAACCTGCGCACCGTGCGGGTTGACCTCCCGCCAGGGCTCACCGTCAACCCTCAGTCCACGATCGAACAGTGTGAGCTCGAACCGGAAGAGAGCCCGGACGCCTGCGCCATCAGTGCGCCGGACTCACAGGTGGGCTACAGCCTTGTCACTGCCGTCAGCACGATCGTCCCGACTGATGGAACCCAAGTGACCGTAGGCCCGTTCGCCGTCTACAACGTCGTCCCCAATGAGGGCGAACCGGCCCGCTTTGGTCTCGATGCTCTTGGCAACCACGTCTTCCTAAGGGCCGATGTTGCGTGGGAGAGCGACTACCACGAGTACTTCACCATCGACGTCGCCAAACTTCATCTGCCGATCCCGGGGTTCGAAGAAGGGGCGCGGATTCTGAAAAATCGCCTTGTCTTTGACGGCACATCCGGCGTCGACGGCACGTTCATTACGACGCCGACTACTTGTTTGGGCCCCGCGGCTCCAGGGTCACCGTTCGAGCACGTCTACTCGACCTATCTACGGGCCGACGGCTACGAGCCTGAATTCCTCGATCCCAACTTCCCCAACGGCTCGGCCTTCGTTGAGTCGAAGATCCCGTATAGCCCGGGGCCGCCCCACGAAGTCGAAACGTCGCCGAAAAATTGCGAGGACATTCCGTTCGAACCCTCGATCGAGACCGATCCCAATACCGCCCAGACCAATTCGCCCGCCGGGGCCAAGGTGACGGTCACTCTGCCGGAGATCAAAAACCTGCTCAAAACAGAAGAGAGCAAGGCGACATCTCATGTGCGCTCCGCGCGCGTGACGTTGCCCGCGGGAATGGGCATCAATCCTTCCGCGGCAAATGGGCTTCAGACCTGCACCGATGCGCAGTTCGGTAAGGGAGCCAGAACTCTGGATTCGTCCTGCCCCGCGGCGTCGAGAATCGGCACCGTGGAGGTGGACACGCCGCCCCTGCCCGACGGCTCGCTGAGCGGCCCCGTCTACATCGGCCAGCAGCTGAGTCGCGATCCGGCCTCTGGGGAGACGTACCGGATCTTCGTCGAACCCAAGTCGACTCGGTATGACATCAACGCTCGCCTTCTCGGCAAGGTCAGCGCCGATCCGCAGACCGGACAGCTGACGACGACCTTCGACGATGCGCCTCTGGGCAGTATTCCGATCCCAGGCCTACCGCAGGTTCCCTTCAAGTCATTCCGCATCGATTTCAACGACGGTCCTCACGCACCGTTGACGAGCCCGCCCACCTGTGGGCCGAACACCACGGCAACCACGATGACGCCGTGGTCATCCGCCCAGGGCACCGAGCCGGTGGGCGAGGAAGACGGCCCCTCCAGCAAATCGCTCGTCGCGGATACCGGCGACTTCAACCTGACCACGCAGCCTGGCGGTGGGCCTTGCGCGAAAACGATGGCGGAGCGGCCTTTCTCGCCTAATTTCGCTGCCGGGGCCAACAAACCGGTGGCGGGGGCCTACAGCCCCTACCGCGTCGCGATTGCCCGCGCTGACGGCAACCAGGAGCTGAAAGGCGTCGACATCGTCCTGCCGCCCGGGCATACCGCGAAACTGCGGGGCGTCCGTTACTGCCCGGCCACGGCGCTCGCCGCCGCGGCGGCGAGGAGCGGTGCCGCCGAGGCGGCCAATTCGAGTTGCCCGGATTCGAGCTTCATCGGCACCGCAACCACCAAAGCCGGCACCGGCTCGGACCCGATCGAGATCGCCGGCAAGGCCTTCCTCACAGGCCCCTATAACGGGGCTCCCCTGTCCCTGGCAGTTGTCACCCCCGCCACGGCCGGGCCGTTTGATCTCGGCACGGTCGTGGTGAGGGTGGCGCTGTTCGTCGACCCGAAGACCGCTCAGATCCATGCCGTCTCAGACCCGATTCCCCATGTCTTCGGCGGTGCGCTGCTCGACCTACGCTCGGTGATCCTGAAAACCGATCGCCCCCAGTTCTCGATCAACCCGACCAGCTGCTCGCCGGGACCGCTTAAAGGTGTGCTGCGCGGCGGTGGCACCAACCCGCTCACACCGGCCGCGTTCAGTTCTTTCCCGGTTTCGACGGCTCCGCAGAAAATGAACGACTGCGAGAAGCTGGGCTTCAAACCGAAGCTCTTCTTCCGCACCTTCGGCGCCACCAAGCGGGGCAAGAACCCGAAACTTCGCGCCGTGCTCAAGGCGCGCGACGGGGACTCCAACATCTCCCGCGCGGCGGTGACGCTGCCGCGGGCGTTCTTCCTCGACCAGAGCAGCCTCTCGAAAGTCTGCACCCGCCCCCAGTACGCGGCGGGCCAGTGCCCGAAGAACTCCATCTACGGCTACGCCCGGGCGGTTTCGCCGCTGCTCGACGGGCCGCTGAAGGGCCCTGTGTACCTGCGCAGCTCCGACAACCCGTTGCCCGATCTCGTCGCTTCGCTCAGGGGCCAGGTCGACATCGAGGTTGCCGGGCGCATCGACCAGAACAAAGGCCGCATCCGCAACACCTTCGATGTGGTGCCCGACGTGCCGGTCTCGAGGTTCACCCTCACGGTGCGAGGCGGCAAAAAAGGCCTCCTCGTCAACTCCCGCAACCTCTGTGGCGCCAAAGGCAAAGCAGCCAAAAAAATCAGGGCGATCGCGAGGTTCAAAGCCCACAACGGCAAGAAAGCCAACCTGAGGCCCAAGCTCCGCACGCCATGTAAGAAGAAGGGCAAAGCGGGCAAAGGCAAGCGGGGACGCTAGGCGGCCATCTAACCTCCCGCGTCGGTGCAACCGACGCTCTCCGTCCTAATCGTCGCCTGGAACAGCCGCGAAGAGCTCGCGCGGACGCTGCCTGCGCTCTTGCCCGAGCTCGAGGACGGGGACGAGCTGATCGTGGTCGACAACGACTCCGGCGACGGCACGGCGGAGGCCGTCGCTTCGCTGGCCCCGGCGGCCCGGCTGCTGCAGACCGGCCGCAACGCGGGCTTCGCCGAAGCCTGCAACATCGGTGCTGCCGAGGCCAGGGGCGAGCTGCTCGTCGTCCTCAACCCGGACGCGGCGCCCCTGCCGGGCTTTGGCGCCGCGATTCGCAAGCCCTGGCTGGAGGGACGGGGCTGGGCTGCCTGGCAGGCCCTGGTCGCCTACGCGGATGCGACCAAGATCAATTCAGCCGGCAATCCCGTGCATTTCACCGGGATCGTCTGGGCGGGTGACCACGATCGCCCGGTCGATGCCGCACCCGATGCCGGTGAGGTGTCGGCACTCTCCGGCGCCTGCCTGGCTATCCCCCGGCGCAACTGGACCGAGGTGGGGGGCTTTCCCGAGCGCTACTTCCTCTACCACGAGGACGTCGACATCTCGCTGCGGCTGCGCCTTGCGGGCGGGGCCCTGGGCATCGAGCCGGCGGCGGTGGTCGACCACGACTACGAGTTCGGTGCCAGCGTTCTCAAGTGGCGCTGGCTGGAGCGCAATCGCTGGGCCTTCCTGATCCGGGTCTACCCAGCATCGCTGCTGCTCTTACTGGCCCCCGCCCTGCTGGCCACCGAGCTGGCGCTGATTCCGGCGTCGATTGCCGCCGGCTGGGGCAGGCAGAAGCTGGCCGCCTCTCTCGACGTCGTGCGCTGGCTTCCGAGCCTTCTGCGCGAGCGGCGCCGGATCCAGGCCACGCGCACCGTGACCGCGGCGCAGTTCGCCGCCTGGCTCACCGCCGACCTCGATTCGCCCTTCATCCCCGCCCTCGCCCGCTCGGCGCCGGTGCGATTCCTCCTGCGCGCCTACTGGCGCGCCGTCCTTCTCCTGCTCGGCTCTAGATCGGCTGGGCCGTCGGGCGGATCAGGATCTCGTTGACGTCGACGCCGGGCGGCTGCTCCAGCGCGAACATCACCGCCCGCGCGATGTCCTTGTCGTCGAGGGCCCACTCGCCGGGACGGTTGTCGAAGAAGGGGGTGTCGGTCATGCCCGGCTCGATCAGCGTCACCCGCACGCCATCGTTCTCGTGCATCTGGCGCAGCTCGGCGCGCAGCGCCTCGCCGATCGCCGTCGCCGCCCACTTGGTCGCCGAGTAAAGCGAGCCGGGCAGCACGCGGCGGCCGGCCACCGAGCTCGTGATCACGACGTGGCCGTCGCCGCGCTCCAGTAGATGGGGAAGGGTTGCCCGAATCGTCAGCGCCACCCCGTAGACGTTGGTGAGGATCATCGAGCGCCAGTGCTCGACGGACTCCTCGAGGAAGCCGCGCGAGGCTCCGAAGCCCGCATTGGCGAAGACCGCGTCGATGCGGCCGAAGTGCTCGAGCCCGGCGGCGGCCATCGCCTCCACCTGATCCCACTCGCTGACGTCGCAACCGACGGCGAGGGCGCGCTCGGGGCCGCCCACCTCGGCGGCCAGCTCTTCGAGGGGCTCGAGGCGCCGCGCCGCCAGCACCAGGCGATGCGAACCCGCCGCCGCCCGGGCCGTGGCGGCGCCGATGCCGCTGCTTGCTCCGGTGATCAACAGGACCGGATCGTTGGAGCCGGCTGCCGGATCGCTGGGGCTGCTTGCCATCGCCGCGATTCTGGCAGATCGGCGGCATCCTCCCGCGGGGCTCGCTTGCGATAATCCCGCCTGTGGATCCCCAGAGGAAGCGCAAGATTCGGCTCGTCGTCGCGCTCAGCGTCGCCGTCCTCCTCGCCGTCGCGCTGGTCTACACGTCGTTCAGCGCCTCGACGGAGGCCAGGGAGCCTTCCGAACTGGTGAACGCCGCGCCGGGGGCCAACTACGAGCTCACCGGGCGGGTCGTGCCGGGCTCGATCGAACGCGATGACGAGGCGCTGCGCTTCCGCGTCGCCGACCGCGATGGGGAGGGAGAGAGCATCCACGTCGCCTACAGCGGCACCGTTCCCGATCCTTTCCGCGGCGGCCGCGAGATCGTCCTCAGCGTCGAGGCCGAGAGAGGGGGATTCATCGGCGAGCCGGACACACTGGTCACCAAGTGCCCGTCGAAGTTCACCACCGCGAATGACAGCTAGCCTCGGCAGCGCCGCCCTGGCGCTGGCCTTTGTCACGGCCCTCTTCGCCGTCGGCGCCGCGCTGCTGGGCCGCAACGGCAAGAGCCGCTGGGTCGACATCTCGCGGCGCGCCGTCTACGCCCTCTGCGCCCTGCTGACTCTCTGCGTTGCCCTGATCGAGATCGCCTTTGCCGGCGACGACTTCTCGTTCAACATCGTCCAGCAGCACTCCTCGATCGATACGCCCGCCTTCTACAAGCTGGCGGCGATGTGGTCGAGCCAGGAGGGCTCGCTGCTGCTCTGGGCCTGGGTCCTCTCGATCGCCTCGACGGCGGCGCTTTATGCGACGCGAAACCGGATGCGGGAGATCGTCCCCTACGCGACAGCCGTGATGGCCGCGGTGGCCAGCTTCTTCACCGGCCTGATGTTGTTTGGCGGCGGCGTCGACCCTTTCACCACCGTCAGCCCCGCCCCCGCCGATGGGGTCGGCCTCACCCCGCTGCTGCAGCACCCGAGCATGATGATCCACCCGCCGATGCTCTACTCGGGCTATGTCGCCTTCACGATCCCTTTTGCCTTCGCGATCGGCGCTCTCATCACCCGCAGCCTCGATGCCTCCTGGATCCGCGCCACGCGGCGCTTCGCGCTGATCGCCTGGGCCCTCCTCGGCCTCGGCCTGCTGCTCGGCGCCCGCTGGTCCTACACCGAGCTCGGCTGGGGCGGCTACTGGGCCTGGGACCCGGTTGAGAACGCAGCCCTGATGCCCTGGCTCCTCGGCACCGCCTTCCTGCACTCGATCATGGTGCAGGAGAAGCGGGGGATGCTGAAGGTCTGGAACGCCAGCCTGATCGTCGCCACCTTCTCCTTGGCGCTGCTTGGCACCTTTCTCGTCCGCTCCGGCGTCCTGCAGTCGATCCACGCCTTCGGCGACAGCACCGTCGGCCCCTACATCCTCGGCTTGATCGCTGTGGTGCTGGTCGGCTCGGCGGCGCTGATCGTCTCCCGCCTCGATGACCTTCGCTCCGAGAAGCGGATCGACTCACTTGCCTCTCGGGAGGCCGTCTTCCTGGTCAACAACCTGCTCCTCGTCGCTCTGACCGCGGTCATCTTCTGGGGCACTTTCTTCCCCCTCACCTCGGAGCTGTTCACGGGGACGAAGGCCTCGCTGGCGGCACCCTGGTTTGACCGCTACACGACGCCGCTGGCGATCCTGCTGGTCCTCTTCACCGGGATCGGGCCGCTGCTGGCCTGGCGCCGTCTCAGCTGGGCTTCGGCGAGGCGGGTCTTTCTGGTGCCGGCGCTGGTCGCCCTGCTCGCCGGCATCACGCTGGTGCTGGCCACCGACGCCGGCGAGGAGTTGTGGGCGCTGGCGCTCTTCGTCTTCGCCGCCTTCGCCCTCACCGGGCTGGTGCAGGAGTTCTGGCGCGGCGCGGCCGCTCGGCGCTCGCTCTCCGGCGGCTCCATGCCGGCGGCGCTGGTGGGGGTCGTGGCCCGCAACCGGCGCCGCTACGGCGGCTACATCGTCCATATCGGGATCGCGGTCCTGCTGATCGGCATCGCCGCCTCCTCGAGCTTTCAGACCAAACGCGACGTGAAGCTGAGCCCCGGGGAGAGCACCGTCGTCGATGGCCGCGCGATCACCTACGAGCGGCCGACCGTGGGGTTCAGCGAAGAGGCCTTCAGCTTCGGCGCCGTACTCGGCGTCGAGCAGGACGGCGAGCGTTCTACGCTGCATCCGAAGCGCCGCTACTTTCGACCCACCGGCGTCGAGGGCGGCACGATCGGCAGCTTCTTCGACGGCGAGGCAACGACGGAGGTTGGCCTGGAGGCCGGCCCCGGCAGCGATCTCTGGACCGTCGTGGAACCAAACCTGGCGGCGATGAAACGGCGGGTGCGCGCGGCTGACGAGGGCTTTAGCGCCTGCGTTCGCGGCGAGCCCGGCACGCCTCCGCAGTGCCGCGCGGTCGCCGGCCTGATGCGCTCTGCCGCCGCCGACCCACGCCTGCGCCCAGCGGCGCTCGCCCAGATCGGCGGCCTGCAGGCGGCCACGGCCGAGCGCCTCGCCCGCGGCTATCTGGCCGATGACGCGCCGGCAACCTTCCGCATCATCGTCGACCCCCTGGTGACCTGGATCTGGATCGGCGGCTTGATCGCCCTCAGCGGCGCGCTGATCGCGGTCTGGCCGGCCCGCCGCGCCCGCCGCGTGCCCGCCGCGCCCACCGAGCTCGAGGCGTTGAAGGAAGCCAAGTACCGCGAGATCCGCGACGCCGAATTGGATCACGCCGCCGGCAAGCTCTCCGATGAGGATTTCGCCCTCCTCGACGCTGAGCTGCGCCGCGAGGCGGTGGAGATCCTCGACCGGGTCTAGGAGCACCCTCCTTTTCGCATGGCGGTGTGATCTCCGCACCCAGGGCTGCTTTCGCTTTCACGCGAGAGCGGTAGCTATGTCGACGGCGACATTCCGATTGGGATCGCCTGGGGGATACTGGACGGGTGAAGGCTTTGGGTGGCGACGTCGCCAGTCGCGAAAGCGCCGCTCCACGTGACGTATGCACGAAGCCCAATAGGGCGACTACACGAGAAGGGTGACTCGATGGCTAAGGCAGCAGCTGGCGCCGGCGGCGCAGATAGCTCGGTCGCGGACGAGCTCCGCAGGCTTGGCGTGAAGGGTGTCCTCGTGCAGATGGCCGAGCGCGGCCAACTCCTCGACCTGAAGTGCGAGATGCCGCAGTGCTACCACCACAAGGGTCGAGCCGCATTCGATCCGGTTGCGAAGACGCGCACCAAGTGGGCGCCCTCGCCCGACCACTACCCGACCCTCAAGTCGGCCGGCGGGCACCTCGCCCCCGAGAACGTTCGGCTGTCCCACACGGAGTGCAACCAGCGGGATCACACCCGGCGGAAGCAGATCGGGACGCTGCTCGCGAAAGGCAAGTCCCTCGCCGAGATCGCCGAGACACTGAACCGCAGGAATGTCCTCCCGGCCCACGGTACGAACCGATGGACAGCCGCGATGGTGCGCAAGGCCTACGTGTCCTAGTCCGGGTTCGGCGCTGGGTGCCGCTATGCGCGAGGAAGGTCCGGAGGTTGCCTATCGGGAATCGGCGGAGCGAGGTGTCGGTGGGGCCGCCTTCAACCTCGGCAGGATGCTGGGCAGGCAGGGCTGAACCAGGGAAGCTGAAGAGGCGTATGCGGAGGCAGAGGAGCTCGAAAAGGCCGAGGGATGGAGATGGGCCAGCCGACTGGGATGACGGCGAGCAAGGCCTCACGTAGACACGGGTTCGTCGGGTGCTGGGGCAAGAAGCCTCACGGATTCCAGCCGAATCCAGCCGATTTCGATTTCACGCAACCGCTCTAGAAAGCGCTCTGCCTAGTAGTCCGGCCGATCTCCAAGCCAAGGCTGATCACCCTTCGAGGAAGGGTTCGATTCGCGTCGGCCCGCAAAGCTCGCCGAAGTCCCCGCTGTCGCGCAGCCTCTCCGCCACGTCCAGCATGGCCTCCGCGGCGGCGAAGGCGAGGCGGCCGCCCACGCTGATCCGCTGTGCTCCGGCTTCGACCAGGGAGTCCCAGCTGAGCCCCGGGTACGCGAGCACGTTGACCGGTTTCGAGACTGCCTCACAGATTGCACGGACGTCATCCACGCTCTCCAGCCGAGGGGCGTAGAGCACGTCGGCGCCCGCCTCCTGGTAGGCCCGCAGGCGGGCGATCGTGTCATCGAGATCGGGGTTGTCGCGGACGAAGTTCTCCGCTCGGGCAGTGAAGGTGAAGGGGAAGTCGAGCGCCCGCGCCGCCTCGGCAGCGGCCGCCACGCGCTCGGTGGCGTGCTCGATCTCATAGAAGCCGAGCTCTGCATCCCAGTCCTCGATCGATCCGCCTACCGCTCCCGCCTCGGCAGCGCGAGTGATCGCCAGCGCCGCCTCCTCCGGTGAGGCGCCGTAGCCGTTCTCCAGATCGGTTGAGACCGGTAACGGCGTCGCCTCGTCGAGCGCGCGGATGTGGCCAGCGACCTCGTCGAGAGTGACGCTGCCGTCGGGCCGCCCCAGCGTGAACGCGAATCCGGCGCTGGTGGTGGCGAGGGCCTTGAAGCCGAGCCCCGCCAGGATCTTGGCCGAGCCGGCGTCCCATGGGTTCGGGATCAGGAACGGCTTGCCCTCATGGAGCGCCTGGAACGCCTCGCCCTTCGCCTGCTGCGTCGCCATGGCTCCTTTGATATCAGCGTTGCCCGACGTGCTGGCAACTGGCTGGCTGCGTGGAGGTGGTGGGTGACTTCCCCGGTGCCCCTTTGCGCGAGAAGCGGGAGTCGAAATCACACCGCGATGCGAGGAAGGGGGGAGTGCTTAGCCGAGCCGGCTAGATCTTCAGCAGGACGAAGGTGTTGAGGGCGAAGAGGATCGAGAAGAAGATCGTCGCCCGGTCCAGGTTGCGCTCGACCATCGAGCCGCCGCCGATCGAGCTCCCGCCGCCGCCGATGCCAAAGGCGCCCGAGAGGCCCGCGTCTTTTCCTGAGTGCAGCAGCACCAGAAAGATGACGAGGAAAGCGATGATCACCTGGAGGATGGAAAGCAGGGTGTACACGGCTCGGCAGTGTACCCATCCAGCTCGGGGCAGGGCAGAGACAGATTCACGTTTTATGTTGCATCGATTTACAAACTGCGCTAACTTGTCAACCAAGCGGACGGTTCAATTGGATTTGACAAGGAGGAGCCGATGGAGGCAGCAGCGCATAGCCACAGCCATTCCCACGGGGAGGACGTCGACCTCACACCGGCGACGTGGAGCGATCCGAAGCGCTACGCCTGGCTACTGGGGCTGTTCGTCCCCCTGGTGCCCTTTTTCGCCTGGGCAGGAGTCGAGCTCACAGGCTGGAGCGTCCTCTGGTTCTCCGGGCCGTTGCTCGTCTTCGGCATCTTCCCGATTCTCGATGTGGTGATCGGGGTGGATCCCTCAAACCCCCCCGACAGCGTCCTCAAATGGCTCGAGCAGGATCGCTTCTACCGCTGGTGCACATACCTCTTCATTCCGGTCCAGTACCTGGGCCTGGTGCTCGCCTGTTGGCTGTGGGCGAGTGGCGGCCTGGCGACGATCGAAAGCATCGGCCTTGCGCTGTCGGTGGGGGTTGTCGGCGGGATCGGGATCAATACCGCCCACGAGCTTGGCCACAAGCGCGCCAGCCTCGAGCGCTGGCTGAGCAAAGTGGCCTTGGCGCAGACGGGCTACGGACACTTCTTCATCGAGCACAACCGCGGCCACCACGTCCAGGTGGCGACTCCCGAGGACCCCGCCAGCGCCCGCCTGGGGGAGAGCTTCTGGGCCTTCCTGCCGCGGACCGTTCTCGGCAGTCTGCGCTCTGCCTGGGCCCTGGAGCGCGAGCGCCTCGCTCGCAGCGATCGTTCGCCCTGGACGCCGCAGAACGACATCCTGCAGGCTTGGGCGATGACCGTCGGCCTCTTTGCCGTCCTCACCATCGCCTTCGGCCCCGTCGTCCTTCCGTACCTGTTGATGCAGGCCGTGATCGGCTTCTCGCTGCTGGAGGTCGTCAACTACCTCGAGCACTACGGGCTGCTGCGCCAGAAGCGAGAGGACGGCCGTTACGAGCGCTGCCTGCCGGAGCACAGCTGGAACAGCAACAACGTCGCCTCCAACGTCCTCCTCTACCACCTGCAGCGCCACAGCGACCACCACGCCAACCCGACGCGGCGCTACCAGGCGCTGCGCCACGTCGATGAAGCTCCGCAGCTGCCCACGGGCTACGCGGGGATGATCGTGCTGGCCTGGGTACCGCCGCTGTGGCGGCGGGTCATGGATCGCCGCCTGCTCAACCACTACGGCGGCGATCTCTCCCGCGCCAACATCCAGCCCCGGGCGCGGCGGCGCGTTATGGCCCGCTATGGCGGCGGCGACGAGGTGCTGGGATGAGCCGCTACAGCTGCCCCGTCTGTGGGTACGTCTACGACGAGGAGAGCGGCAATCCTCGCGAGGGCTTTCCGGCCGGGACGCCGTGGAGCGAGGTGCCCGACGATTGGGCCTGCCCCGATTGCGGTGTCCGCGACAAGGTCGACTTCGAGCCCGCCGCCGAATGACCGCCTCCGTTGCGACGATAGGGGGGATGCCGAGCGTCCGCACGCCCTACCCCCAAGCCGCGCGCCAGCTCCTGCGTGAGACGCTGTTCGGCGCCGCGCGCGACGAGTTGCGCCAGCGCGCCTGGTCGGAGGTGACGATGGCCGACATCGCGACGGCGGCCGGAGTCAGTCGCCAGACCCTCTACAAGGAGTTCGGCAGCCGCGACGACTTCGCCCAGGCCTTCGTCATCCACGAGGGCGAACGCTTCCTCGACGGGGTGGAGGCGGCGGTTCGCGCGCACTTCCACGATCCCCGCGCGGCGGTTGACGCGGCCCTCGAGGTCTTCTTGCGCAGCGCCGGCGAGGACCCCCTGGTTCGCACCTTGATCAGCGACGACGGCACCGGCGGCATGCTGCCCTTCGTCACCACTCAGGGCATGCCGGTTGTCCAGTGGGCCACCGCCCGCCTCACCGCGGTGATCGGGGAGGGCTGGCCCCAGGCCTCGGCCGAAGATGCCCAGCTGCTGGCCGAGTCCCTGGTCCGGCTGGCGATCAGCTACGTGACGACGCCCAGCGGCTCCCCCGAGCAGATGGCCGCCCAGGTAAGCGAGCTGCTGAGCCCCTTCATCGAACGGGCGCTGGGCTCGAACTGAGCGAGCTTTGCCGATGAGCGACCCATCCACTGCGCCGGCTGGAGCAGTGGATCGAGGAGGCGCGGCGCGATGACCAGCCGCAACCGGCGTCTGTTGCCTTCGTCACCGTGGGTGCCGATCGGCGGCCCTCGGCACGGACGGTCACGCTGAAGCGCGTCGAGGACGATGCGCTCCTCTTCTCAACCGCCTTGTGGACCCGCAAGGCCCGCGAGGCCGAGGCCAATCCGCACGTCGCCCTGCTCTTTCACTGGCCGGCGCTGGGGCGCCAGGCTCACATCATGGGCACGGCGACCCAGGCCGAGCGGGCGGTGGCCGAGGAGCTCTTCGCCGAGCGCGATCTCCTCCACCAGCTACAGACCGTCGTCTCCCGGCAGGGCGAGCCGATCGACGACCTCGATTCCCTTCGGGACCGGCTCGACCACCTGGCGCAGGTGCAGGAGACGCCGCCCTCCTGTCCCCCCGACTGGGGAGCACTGCGGGTGCGGCCGGAATCGATCGAGCTGTGGAGCGAAAGGGCCGATCGGATGCATGAGCGGCGGCTCTTCGTGCGCGACGGCGACTGGGTCGAAACCCTGCTCTCTCCTTAGTGCTCGAGGCTCCTGGCGCGGCGAGTCGCTAGCGCTTGCCGTAATAGATGACGAACCGCTGCTGGAATCCCTGCTGCTCGTAGAAGCGGTGGGCATCGACGTTGGTGGTCGTCGTGGAGATGCCGAGCTCATCGACTCCCGCTTCGGCCAGTCGCTCCCAGACCGCCTCCATCAGGGCCGCGCCGACGCCCTCGCCGCGCCGCTCTGTCAGCACTGAGAGCGTCTCCAGCTGCGCCATGCGGTCGCCGGTCTCCCATGACGCATAGCCGAAACCGACCGTGACGAAGGCGTAGCCGATCGCCCTGCCCGCATCCTCGGCGAGGACGAAGAAGGTGTCGGGGTCTTCGAGCCAGTGCTCGTACTTCATCCGCCGCATGCGCCATGCATCGGCGTTGTCGCGCTTCGGCGTCTCGGCACCGAGGGCGGGAGTGATGCCGGCGTGGTGCTCCTGCAGAGCGTTCCAGAGCGGCTCGACCACGTCGAGCTCGGTGACGGCATCCGCATACCGCAGCGTGACTCTCGGTCGTTGGCCGGCGTCGCTCATCGCGAAGCAAGCCGTTGCCGCAGGTTGGCGCGGACGTCGGGCCACTCCTTGTCGATAACGCTGTAGTAGGCCGAATCGCGCAGGCCCACGTCGGGCACGATCATGTGCTGGCGCAGGATCCCCTCGAACTGGGCCGGCAGGGCGGCCAGGGCCGCTCGCGACCGCTCGTTTCGGGCATCGGTTTTGAACTCGACCCGCACGCAGCCGAGGGTCTCGAAGGCGTGTTCGAGCATCAGCAGCTTGGCCTCGATGTTGGCGCCGGTCTTCCAGGCGCTGGGGGTGAGCCAGGTCCAGCCGATCTCGACCACCCGGTCCGGCCGCCTCACGTTCAGGTAGCGGCTGCTGCCGATCAGCGCGCCGCTCTGTTTGTGGCGAGTCGCGAATGGCCCCTCTTCGCCTGCCTGGGCGTTGGCAAGGGTGAGCCGCATCCATTGATCGAAGTACTCGCGGCTGCTGCCCACATGCGCCAGCCATTCCCAGATCTCAGGCGGCTGCGCCGCCTTCCAGAGGCCGTCGGCGTGCTCCTCCGCGAGCGGCTCGAGGACGACGGCCGATCCTTCGAGGCGCGTGGTGAGCACGCCTTCTCCCCAGGCGGGGGCGCGATCTCCAGGGTGAGGGACAGGTGGATCCATGTCGCCATTGTGCCGGTGGGCCGTGAGGTGTGAAGGCACGGCTTTTCGGCAGGGGGGAGAGAACCAACTGCCTGGGTCTTAACGGGCTGTGGTTGTGATTGACATGGAATGCCCCGGGGGTGCGGTGCGACTGGCCCCCGGGGTTGCCTCCTCAACGAAGGACACGCCGGTGTCCGTGGCGGGGGTTTATCGAAGGAGTGGACACGAATGGACTGGGACGCGCTGGTTGCCCGCCTCATTCACCCGACGCAGGTCGCAGTCATCGAAGCGATGCTCTGGATCGACCGGCCCCTGTCCTCAGCGGAACTCGTCCGCGTCTTCGACGGAGAAATCGTCCTCTCCTCGATCGCCTACCACGTCAGGCGCCTAGCCGATCTGGGTGTGCTCAAGCAGACCGGCACACGGCAAGTTCGCGGCGCGATCGAGCACTTCTTCGTCCTCGACGGGGACGGGGAGAACGAGGATTGAGCTTGCTAAGTTGAATCTTCAATCCGAGCCGCCTCGCTCAGGCGCGGGCGGACGGGGGACCCACGTAGGTGGGGCGAATCGGCCGGTGCTCCGGTCGTAGCGGCATTAGCCGCGAGCCCGTCAGCTAACCCCGTAGGAACCGACAAGGGAGGTTTTGCGATGAAGACCCACGTTGGCGTAAAGAAGAAGAGGTCGCTGGCAGCGCTGGCGGACCGTGCGGAGTCGACAATTTCCGAGCTGCGAGGTAAAGCGATTGGCAGGCGCAAGCCCAGCGTCGAGGAGGTGAAGCTGGTTCGCGACGCGATGAGCAGGCGCGTAGCTTCGATTGCGCCGGATGAGCCCGTTGCCCGCGCCGCCGAGCGTTTGGCCGAGCAGGATGTGGGTGTGCTGCCGGTCTGCAGAGCCGGCGATCGTTTGAGCGGGGTGATCACCGATCGCGACATCGTCGTTCGGACCGTCGCCCAAGGACTCGATCCCGCTGCCCTCACCGCCGGAGAGTGCGGTACAGGTGAGCCGGCAACGGTTTCTCCCTGGGCGACCCTGGGTCAGGCAGCGCAGCGTATGGATGAGCAGCAGGTGCGCCGACTTCCCGTCACCGAAGCCGGACGGTTGGTGGGGATAGTCAGCCAATCCGACCTGGCCGCCCACGGTGCGCACCAGCGGGTCGGCAGACTGATAGGGCGGATGACCCAGCGAAGCGGCGACCGCCGCTCGGCCCGTTGGCTGCTGGGACGCCCCTACCGAACGCGCGGGGAGTCGCTGCCGGCCGGCTCGTGACTCGCCGCTCCTGACGCTCTAACCAAGAAAGCCCCCGATTTCCGGGGGCTTTCTCATGCGGCTGAATGGAGTCGAACCATCACGTCCCGTTAGGGACACAAGGCCCTCAACCTTGCGCGTCTACCAGTTCCGCCACAGCCGCTCGAGGGTTGTCGATTCTAGATGCTCGACTGGCTCGAGCCTTTCACGCCTTGCGGGCATCCGCAGGAGGCGGTAGCCTGCGAACAGGTGTTCGAGCCAACCCAAAGCCCGGTCTCCGGGCCACTGAGGAGGATCTGCTGGTGGACCTGGACCTAACAAAGAGGCAGAAGGAGATCTTCGACTTCATCCGCCGTTATGCGGAGAAGACCGGCTACCCGCCAACCGTTCGCGAGATCGGCAAAGCGGTCGGGCTGCACTCTTCCTCGACCGTGCATGCGCATTTGGCCAACCTGGAGAAGATCGGCCTGCTGCGCCGCGATCCGTCGAAGCCGCGAGCGATCGAGTTGCTCATCGGCCGGGCCAAGAAGACGATCCTGCCGGGCCGCGGCATCCCCCTGGTCGGGCAGGTCGCCGCCGGGGAGCCGATCGTCGCCGAAGAGAACATCGAGGATTACATCGAGGTCCCAGACGTGATCGGCGGCGAGGACGGCGACTACATCCTCCAAGTCCGCGGCGAGAGCATGATCGAAGCGGGCATCTTCGAAGGCGACTACGTCGTCGTCAGGCCGGCCAGCGACGCCACCGATGGGGAGATCGTCGTCGCCCTGATCGGCGAGGACGCGACCGTGAAGCGTTTCTTTCGCGAGTCCGATCACGTCCGGCTGCAGCCCGAGAACCAGGCAATGGAGCCGATCAAGACCACCGAGGCGACGGTGCTCGGCAAAGTGATCGGCGTCTTCCGCAAGGTCTAGTGCTTGCCTGGCCCTTAGGGGTTAGGCGGTCTACTCTTTAAGGGCGGGCCGAACGACCGCGGGGGGAGAGAAAACCCCTCGAGGAAAGTCCGGACACCACAGGGCGAGGCGGTGGGTAACGCCCACCCGGGGAAACCCGCGGGAAAGTGCCACAGAAATACACAGCCGATGGCGCGGCCACACGTGAGTCGCGTACAGGCAAAGGTGAAATGGTGCGGTAAGAGCGCACCGGCGTCGCGGTGACGCGGCGGCCAGGCAAACCCCGCCCGGTGTAAGACCAAGCAGGACCGTTGACCCAGCCCGGCGAGGTCCAGGTAGGTCGCAGGGCCGTTTAGGCGGCCCCATCGGGATCACTCCCGGTGAGATAGATGGTCGTTCTCGACAGGATCCGGCTTACAGGCCCGCTAAAGGAAAGGCCCCGCAAGGGGCCTTTCCCATATTTGCGAATGCAAAGACTGTGTGACGCTTCTCCGCTGGGGTGGCGATTTTTCCGTCTTAGCGTTTGCTAATCTGCCCGCTTCGCTGAGTTCCCGCCTACATAACGCGGGGATCGGGGGACCCAAAGGTCTTGGGGCGAATCGCCGGCATCTGCCGCGTAGCGCAGCTCTTACAGCGCGAGCCCGTCAGCTAACCCCGTAAGCGTCGAAAGAGATGAAGCAAGCGACGAACCGCCATAGGCGGCACAACGACGAAGCACGTGTGTGCGCGAACCGCGAGCGCCAGCCCCGCCTGGGGCGCTGGGCGGCCGTGCTTGCGATCGCGATCGCGGCGCTGCCCGGGCCGGCATTTGCGGACACCGGCGGCCTCGCCGGCCCGACGGCGTCGGGCACGGGCGCTTCGACCAGTAGCGAAGGCTCACTGACTGGCCAAGAGTTCACCTTTGGCGCGATGCGCTCGGGCGGCGCCACCTGGTACGGGCCCGGCTTCTACGGCAACCGCACCGCCTGCGGCCAGGTTCTGCAGCCGACGACGATCGGCGTCGCGCACCGCAGCCTTCCCTGCGGCACCGCCGTCAAATTCACCTATCGCGGCCGCTACATCGTCACCGCGGTCATCGACCGCGGCCCATTTACCCACGGCAATGTGTGGGATCTGACCAACGGCGCCCGTCGCGCGCTGGGCTTCGAAGGCTCCGATCGGCTCCGCTACTCGGTTGCGCTCAACTCGGCGGCCGACTGAGCAACGCTCGTTCCCCCGCTCTGACGGCTAATCTCCCCTGCTCAGGCGGGATTTCCTACGAGAGGAGCAAGGGGCATGTCGAGGTCTTCGCACGGAGCTGTTGGCGCTGGTCCAGCGGCAGGACGCGGGCGGCAGGGTTGGGTGGCCGTCATCGGCGCGGGGTGCCTCGCGATTCTGATCGCCTTGGTGGCGAGCGCGGGGGCGGCGACCGGCCCGCGGACGACGATCGTGCTCGGCAGCACGGCGACGGTCCCCGATCCTTCCTGCCCCGAGTCGCCGTGCCAGGCGGTTGGCAGCGTCACCGGCTTCCAGGTCAGCAACAACCAGGCAGACCTGCCCTTCCGGGTCCCCCGGGACGGCAAGGTCAAGTCGTGGACCCTCTCCCTGGCCCAACCCACCAACAGCCAGCGCTCCTTCTTCAACGGGTTCTTCGGCACGCCGCCCCAGGCCCGGCTGGCAATCCTGCGCCGTGTCCCGGGCAGCGATCCGCCCCGCTACAACCTGCGCCGCCAGGGCTCGATCCACGTCCTCAGCCCCTATCTGGGGCAGACGGTCAAGTTCAGCGCCTCGCTGCCGGTGGAGAAGGGCGACATCATCGGGCTCACGGTGCCGACCTGGGCTCCCGCTTTCGCCCAGGGCCTACCCACCGACAACGTTTGGCGCGGCAGCCGCGAGCCGGGCAAATGCGTCAATGCCAATGACGTCCGCCAGGGCGAGCCGCATATGAAGGTCGGCACCCGCGCTACCTACGGCTGCCGCTACAGCACCGCCCGCCTCCTCTACACCGCCACCGTAGTAGAGGACTAACCCCCCTTCAAAGCAAGGGCGGGCTCTCGCCCACCTCAGGCGATAGCGGATGCTGCCTGCCCGGGGTAAGGGGTCGGGGGTACCCCTCCCGCGGCTTGTACTTTTTCGGCATTCCAACCTCGGTAGGTCGTGGCGACCCACCGAAAAAGTTGAGCGGGAGGGGTACCCCCGACCCCTCCTACGCAGCCGAAGGCAGCACCCGCGGCGTCGCCTGGTCTTTGGGCAGCGCGGCAGCCCCCGCAATCAAGCTCTGGAACTCGTTCAGCGCCAGGTGCGCGACCGCCTCGAGGATCTCCTCGTCAGACCAGCCGATCTCCCGCGCCTCCTCGTGCAGGTGAAGGGGTGGGGGGCCGTCAGCCTCCAAGGCCGCCTTGAGGTAGTCGAGCAGGGCTGCCTCCTTGGCGTCGGCGGAGCTGAAGCTGCGGGCTCGGGAGACCTCGTCGAGGCCCAGTCCCGCACGTCGTGCCGAACGCGCATGAAGGGCGATGCTGTAGTTGTCCTCACGATGCTCGGCGACCGCCAGGGCGATCCGCTCGCGCGTTGCCTGCGGTAGAACGCCGCCCCGCAGCTCGGAGCGCATCCGCGTATAGGCGCGCAGCACGGCCGGGGAGCCGGCGAGCACGCCGACGAACTTGGTCACCGCGCCGCCCGCCGCCTGAATGCTCTTGATCAGCGGCGCGCTCTCATCGGGAGCCGTCAACTCGTCGTGGATCTGGAATCTGCTCACATCCGTTTTTACTGTCACGTTGCATCTCGCCTCTCGCCCCGTGCCGCGGTTTTCCGCTTCACAGAGCCTTTATGTGGCCCTTACTTTACTTTCAGCCATTAACTTACTAGAGGTAAGTTATACCCCCTTCTCAGCTGTTCTGCAAGCCCGCGCCGCTGGTCTTCATTACCCCCTAATACGGGTCTTTTCACCTCCCCGGTTCAGTTCGCCTATCGTTGCCCTCCTTCGCCCCGAGCAAGAGCCGAGGAGGCCGGATGGCAGAGCAACCAAAGAGCGCGGCTGACGTCGCCAAGATCGTCAAGGACAGCGACGTCCGTTTCGTGCGACTTTGGTTCACCGACGTGCTCGGCCAGCTGAAGAGCTTCTCGATCAACGCCGCCGAGCTCGAGGACGCCTTCGACGGGGGGATGGGCTTCGACGGCTCCTCGATCACCGGCTTCAACCCGATCGAGGAGTCGGACATGATCGCGATGCCCGACCCTTCGACCTTCGCCCTGATTCCGTGGCGCCCCGAGGAGGAGAACGCGGTGGCGCGGATGTTCTGCGACATCCGCGTACCGGGAGGGGACGCCTACGAGGGGGACCCCCGCTGGATTCTGCGCCGGGCGCTCAAGCGCGCCGAGGAGATGGGCTTCGACGCCTACAACGTCGGGCCCGAGCTGGAGTACTTCTACTTTCGCTCCGCCAAGCCGGAGGGCGGTGTGCCCGAGGTGCTCGACGAGGGCGGCTACTTCGACCTGACAACGCTCGACGCCGGCTCCGATGTGCGCCGCGAGACGATCCTGGCGCTGGAGAAGATGGGGATCCACGTCGAGTACGCCCACCACGAGGTCGGCCCCTCCCAGCACGAGGTCGACATGCGCTACAAGAACGCGCTCGCGATGGCCGACGACTGCATGACCTACCGCATCGTGGTCAAGGAGTACGCGATGAAATACGGCTGGCACGCGACCTTCATGCCCAAGCCGCTGTTCGGCGAGAACGGCTCCGGCATGCACGTGCACCAGTCGCTGGCCAAAGACGGCCGCAACGCTTTCTTCGACGCCGACGACCAGTACTTCCTCTCGCCGACGGCGAAGGCCTTCATCGCCGGCCAGCTCAAGCACGCGCGGGAGATCTCGCCGCTCTTCGCCCAGTGGGTGAACTCCTACAAGCGCCTCGTCCCCGGCTATGAGGCCCCCGTCTACCTGGCCTGGTCGCGCCGCAACCGCTCGGCGCTGATCAGGGTGCCGCTCTATCACCCCGGCAAGGAGGGCGCCACCCGGGCCGAGCTGCGCTGCCCGGACCCATCCTGCAACCCCTACCTCTGCTTCGCTGGCATGCTGCAGGCGGGCCTGGAAGGGATCGAGAAGGGCTATGAGCTGCCCGAGCCGATGGAGCAGAACCTCTACCACCTCTCATCCGAGGAGCGCTCCCAGCAGGGAATCGAGCAGCTGCCGGCGACGCTCGGCGAGGCGATCGAGGTGGCGGCCGATTCTGAGCTGATGCTGCGCACGCTGGGCGAGCACACCTTCCGCCGCTTCGTCGAGATCAAGCGGCAGGAGTGGGACGACTACCGGGTGCAGGTCACCCCCTACGAGATCGAGAACTTCCTGCCGGTCCTGTAGCGCCAGGCGGGCGGGTCCTGTCGGGGGGTGAGGGGCCTGCGGGCGAGGTCTTCGTTCTCGGCCCCTCACCCCCCGCCACCCACCCGAGTGGCGCTAGAGGAGGCTCTCCAGAGCTTTGGGGTCTGTGACGGGGGCCTGGCAGGTGAACTGCCGGCAGACGTAGGCGGCTGGCTTGCCGTCGATGGCGGAGCGGTTCTTCAGCAGCGGCGGGACGGTGGAGCCCTCCGCACCTCCGGCCAGAACGAGATGGGGTCGAAAAAGAGGAACGGACCACGCCGGCGAGCTCGTCGAGCTCATCGCCGACCAGCGCCACCTCCTTGGTCGCCGCGAGGTGGAAATCGAGCGCCCGCAGGAGGTAGGCGAAGGACTCGGGGTGTTTGGTCGCCGCCTTGGCGAAGAGCTTGAAGACCGCCGCCCCCTGGGCCTCATAGCCACGATCGCCGGTCAGGGCGGCGAGTCGCAGCAGGCAGAATGCCGCCGCCGAGTTGCCCGATGGGATTGGGTGGTCGCCGATCTCCTTGCGGCGGGCGATCAGCGTCTCGTGGTCGTCGGAGGTGGAGTAGAAGCCGCCGCGCTCCGGATCGCCGAAGCGAGCGACCGTCGCGCCGGCCAGGGACTGCGCGTGGTCGAACCAGCGCCGCTCGAAGGTCGCTTCGAAGAGCGTCAGCAGCGCCTCGGCCAGGAAGGCGTGATCCTCGAGGTAGGCGTTGAGGCGGGCATCGCCGTCCTTGTAGGTGCGTAGAAGCGACCCTTCGCTGCTGCGCAGAGAGCCGAGCACGAAGGCGGCGCACTCGGTCGCCGCGTCCAGGTAGTCCTGGCGCTTCAGCACCGCGCCGGCCTCCGCCAGGGCGGCGATCATCAGCGCGTTCCAGGCGGTCAGCCGCTTGTCGTCGAGCCCCGGCCTGGTCCGCGTCGCGCGCTGCTGGAGAAGAGCCTGCCTCGCCGCCTGCAGCCCGTCCGGCTCCTCCGCGCCGGCACCGGCGGCGAGATGAAGGATGTTGCGGCCCTCGAAGTTGCCCTGCTCGGTGACGCCGTAGAACTCGATCACCGGCTCTGCGCCATCGCCGAGCACGGCGCGAATCTCTGCCGGGGTCCAGATGTAGAAGCGACCCTCCTCACCCTCGGAGTCGGCGTCGAGCGCGGAGTAGAACCCGCCCTCGGGGCCGCGCATCTCACGCAGCGCCCAGTCGAGCGTCTCTTCGCAGACGCGCCGGTAGCGCTGATGCCCGAGCGCCTGCCAGCCGTGCAGGTAGGTACGGGCCAGGAGGGCGTTGTCGTAGAGCATCTTCTCGAAGTGGGGGACGAGCCAGATGGCGTCGACCGAGTAGCGGGCGAAGCCGCCGCCGAGCTGGTCATAGATCCCCCCGGCGAGCATTCCGTCAAGCGTGGTCTCGACGACATCGGTGACGCCGCGGGCGAGCAGCAGCTCCAGAGCCGAGGCGGGAGGGAACTTCGGCGCGCCGCCAAAGCCGCCGTTCACCATGTCGGCGTTCTGGCGCAGCAGCTCGACAGCCTGCTCCAGGAGCTCGGCGCCCGGGCCGTCGGCGGCGGGCTCGATCCTGCCGACCGCACCGAGGTGGGCCCGGGTCTGCGCCGCCCGCGCTCGCAGCTCGTCGCGCCGTCGCTCAAAGGCGTCGACGACGGCTTCCATCACCATGCGGAAGCTCGGCATCCCCCGGCTCTCGTCGGGCGGGAAATAGGTGCCGCCGTAGAAAGGCACGCCGTCGGGGTCGAGGAAGACGGTCATCGGCCAGCCCCCGTGGCCGCTGATCGCCTGTACGGCCTCCATGTAGAGGGCGTCGACGTCGGGCCGCTCCTCGCGGTCGACCTTGACGTTGACGAAGTGCTCGTTCATGTAAGCGGCCGTCTCCGCGTCCTCAAAGGACTCGCGCTCCATCACGTGGCACCAGTGGCAGGCCGAGTAGCCGACCGAGAGCAGGATTGGCCGGTCTTCCTCCCGGGCCCGGGCGAGCGCCTCGGGGCCCCAGGGGTGCCAGTCGACGGGGTTGTCGCTGTGCTGGAGCAGGTACGGGCTGGTCTCCTGCGCCAAGCGATTGGGCATGGCGTCAGCCTAGCGGGGCAGGTTTTTGACAGATCGACTCAAGAGGCTCACTATTGGTCTTTCTCGCCTCGCCGAAAGTTGGTCAGAGTTTTCGATCCAAGGCAAATGACCCGTGTTGAGAAGTAAAAAGTTCTACGGTCTATTGGTGGCGAATCAAGAGCACCAGGGTCCCGATAGAAGCGCCATCGAGTCGGTGCTCAAGAAGCTGTCGCCCAGCGACCGCGAGGTTGTGAGCAAGGCGCTGGTCAGCGCGGAGAAGACCGAGGCGGAGCTGCGCTACCTCGCCGACCACGATTTTCTCACCGGCCTCCTCGACCGGCGCCGCTTCCGGGCCGAGCTGGACCAGTACGTCTCCTTCAGTGCCCGCTACGGCGGCCAGGGCGCCGTGATGATCATCGACATCGACGGGTTGAAGGCGACCAACGACTCGCTTGGCCATCACGCCGGCGACAACCTGATTCGCGAGATCGCCCGCATCCTGCGTGAACGCGTCCGCATCACCGACATCGTCGCCCGCCTCTCGGGCGATGAGTTCGCCGTCCTGATGCCGCAGACCGACACCGAGGGAGCGCTGGCGCTCGGGGAGGACCTCCGTGCCCAGGTTGCCGAGAACGCCCGCCCGATACCGGAGGCGGAGAGCGTCACCGTGAGCGTCGGCATAACGATGTTCGGCGGCCAGTACGCCGCCGGCCCGGAGGGCGTGCTCGTGGCGGCCGACCAGGCTATGTATCGGGCCAAGGAAGGGGGGCGCAACCAAATCGCTCTCTTCCCCAGCCCGGATGACTTTCAGTCCAGGCCGCAGCCCGGCCGCACGACCACGGCCAAGATTCGCGACGCCCTCACCCACGGCCGCCTCTGCCTTCATACGCAGCCGATCCTCAGCCTCGCCTCAGGCGGCATCGAGCGCTACGAGCTCTTGCTGCGAATGAGCGGCGACGAGGGGGAGCTGCTGCCGGCGGCGTCCTTCATCGAGGTGGCGGAGCGCTCCGGCATGATCCAGGAGCTGGATCGCTGGGTTGTGAGCCGGGCGCTGAAACTGCTGGGCGAGCGTGAGCGCGAGGGGCGGCCGGTCTCACTCCACGTCAATCTCTCCGGCGTCTCGCTCACCGACCTCTCGGTGATGGAGTTCATCGAGCGCAACCTCGACGAAGGCGATGCCGACCCGTCGCGCTGCACCTTCGAGATCACCGGCTCGGCGAACCTCAGCGACTATGAGGAAGCGAGCGGATTTGCCGACCGGCTGACCGAATTCGGCTGCCAGGTGGCGATTGACGACTATGGATCGGGCTTCAGCCCCTTCCGCTATCTGACCGAGATCCCCTTCGACCTGATCAAGATCGACGGCGCCTTCATTCAGAACATGTCGCGCAACGACGCCGACCAGCTAACGGTGCGGGCGATCGTTCAAATCGCCCGCGGGCTGGGTAAGACGACGATCGCCGAGTCGGTGCAGGACGACGAGACGGCGCAGCTGCTGCGCCAGTACGGCGTCGACATGGCGCAGGGCTACCACCTCGGCCGCCCCATCGACATCGACGAGGCAATGGCCGCCTAGCTCCGCAGCTCGGCCCGCTTGATCTTGCCGCTTGCCGTCTTTGGCAGCTCGGGCGCGAATTCGACGATGCGGGGGTACTTGTAGGGGGCCGTCTGCGCTTTGACGTGCTCCTGCAGCTCGCCTGCCAGCTCCTCGGAAGGCGCTTGGCCGCCGCGCAGGACGATGATCGCGCGCACCACGGACCCACGCTCGGAGTCGGGAGCGGCGACGGCGGCCGCCTCGGCGACGGCAGGGTGGGAGACGAGTGCGGACTCGACCTCGAAGGGCCCGATCCGGTAGCCGGAGGAGAGGATCAGGTCATCGGCGCGGCCTTCGAACCAGAGGTAGCCGTCCTCGTCCGCGCGGACGAGGTCCCCGGTCGGCCACCATTCCCCGCCAAAGCGCTCGCCGTCGAGGTAGCGGGCAAAGAAGGTGGGGGAGGAGCTCGCCTTCAGCTGAAGCTCGCCATCGAGCACGCGAGTCTCGATCCCGGGCAGCGGCCTGCCCATCGAGCCATCGCGAGCGGCGTCGTCCTGCTCTGGGTGCATACCGCTCACCTGGCCGGTCTCGGTCTGCCCATAGCCGTCGCCGATGGGAATCCCAAGCCGCTCCCGAAAGAGGCGGATCACCTCGGGCTCCATCGGCTCCCCGGCTGAGACGAGGCGCCGCAGGGAGGGGATGGGCGCCAGTTCGGCTCGCTTGGCGAGCATGCGGTACTCGGTCGGCGCCTGGCAGAGGACGTTGACCCCCAGCTCCTCGCACAGCCGCAGCCGCTCGGCGGGGTCGAAGCGGCCGTCATGCAGAACCGCGGCGGCGCCGCCGAGCCAGGGGGCGACAAAGGCGTTGCGGGTCGACTTCGACCAGCCCGGGGCCGCCGTGCACCAGGCCAGCTCGCCGGGGCGGGCGCCGAACCAATGCTCGGCCTGCAGCCGCTGGCCGCTCAGGTAGCGCTGCGGGTAGACGACCCCCCGCGGCTCACCGGTGGTGCCCGAGGTGAAGACGATCGCCGCGGGGTCGGTGGCGGTCAGGGCCTCGACCGGAGCCGGCGGTTCCTGCGGCCGGTCCTCGTCGAAGACGCGCGCCAGGTCGTCCATGTCCATATAGGGCAGCCCATCGGGTAGCTCGGCCAGGTAGCGAGCCTCCCCGACGACGAGCCGGGGGTCGGCGGCGCGGGCCCGCAGCTCCAGGTCCTTGCGGCGCAGCTGCGGGTTGCAGGGCAGCGCCACGGCTCCCATCCGCCAGCAGGCAAGCAGCGTGAGGACCCACTCCACCCGGCTGCCGGCCAGCGTCATCACCACGTCGCCGCGCCGCACTCCGCGCGCCGCGAGGGCGCCTGAGAGGCCGGCGGAGCGGGCGAAGAGCTCGCCGAAGTGGTGCACCCGGCGCTCGCCGCCGGCATCGACCTCGATCAGCGCCGGCTGCGCGGAGGGAAAGCGTTCGACCACATCCTCGATGAAGTTCACGGGCGGCAGTTTGCCGCAGCGCCGCCCGCTCGGAGGGCCAGGCCCCGACCGAGATGGGGCCGGGCGCGGCGGCGGGGAAGAGCTAGCCGGTCGTTTCCGTCGCCGGCTGGGGGAGGGCGGGATCGGGTACGACGGGCTCGGGCTCCTCGGACTCGGTGAAGCCGAAGCGCTCGTGGAGGCGGCGCAGCGGCCCCGGCGCCCACCAGTTCCACTCACCGAAGAGGCGCATCAGCGAAGGGACGAGCAGGGCGCGGACGATCGTCGCGTCGATCATCACACCGACCGCCATTCCGATCGCGATCTGCTTGACGAAGAAGACCGAGCTGACGCCGAAGGCGAGGAAGACGACTGCAATCGCCAGCGCCGCGGCGGTGATCACGCGGCCGGTGCGGGCGATGCCGGTGGCGACCGCCTCTTCGTTGCTGTCGCCGAGGTCGCGCCGTTCCTTGATCCGCGCCATCACCAGGACCGCGTAGTCGGTGGCGAGCCCGAAGATGACGGCGAAGAGAAAGACGAGGCTGGTCACCTCGATCGCCGACGGGCCGGTGTAGTCGAGCAGGCTCTCGAGCCAGCCCTCCTGGAAGGAGAGGACGAGGATGCCGAGCGTCGCGCCCAGGGTCAGCGCGTTCATCAGCAGCGTCTTGATCGGCAGCAGCAATGAGCCGGTGAGCAGGAAGAGGATGACGAGGGTCGTCAAGGTGATGATCGCGACCACCAGGGGCGCGTTCTCCTTCAGGCTCTGCTTCTGGTCGAGGAACCCGGCCGTGTTGCCGGAGACGAGCGCCGACGTGGCGCCGGGCGGGGCGAGGGCGCGGATCTTCCGCACCGAGTCCTGGGAGTCCGTCTCGAGCGCAGGATCGGCAAGGGCGAAGTTGGCGAAGGCGACATCGCCCGGCGCGCGGACGAACGGCATCCCGTGGACGACCCCGGGGACGGCCTCCACCTGCCGGCGCAGTGCGGCCAGCTGGGCCTCCCCGGCCGGCCCGTCGACGGTCACGGTGACCGCCTCGGTGACGTCGCGGGGGTAGTGGGCCTCGAGGTAGCGATAGGCGTCGTAGGACGGCTGGCCGGGGGGGACGGCTTCCGCGCTCGGCCCGGTCAGAGTCGTCCACAGCAGCGGCGCCGAGGCTGTCAGCAGGAGGGCCGAGCTGGCCAGCGCAACTGCCACCGGGCGGCGCATGACGCCGCGCGCGAGCCGGTACCAGCTGTCGGAGGTGTCGGAGACGGCCGGGCCGCGGCGGATCGAGAGCGCGTCGATCTTGGTGCCAAGCAGGGCGAGGAGGGAGGGGACGACGAGGATCGCGATCACCGAGGAGAGAACGGCCACCGAGGCGCCGGCCACCGCCATCGAGTAGAGGAAGCGCTGCGGCATGACCACCAGCGCGGCCATCGCCGCCGCCACCGTGAGCCCGGAGAAGACGGCGGTGCGGCCTGCGGTGCGGACGGTGCGGCGGTGCGCCTCGCGGCTGGGGCCGTCGCGCCCCAGCTCCTCTCGATAACGCGAGACCATCAACAGTGCGTAATCGACCGCGAGGCCGAGGCTTAGGCCGGTGGCGATGTTGAGCGCGAAGAGCGAGGTGTCGGTGATGCCCGACATGATGCGCAGCACGAGCAGCGTTCCGATGATCGAGATCACGCCGATCAGCAGCGGAATCGAGGCGGCGACGACGCCACGGAAGACGAACAGCAGCAGCAGGGCCAGGACCGGGAAGGCGATCAGCTCGGCCTTTGTCAGGTCCTCCCGCGTCTGGTCGTTGGTCTCGTTGAAGCCCGCGGCGAAACCGGCCATCGCCACGTCGAGGCGGCTGTCGGCGATCGTCGCCCCAACCTTTTCGGCGGCAATGCCGCCGGCGTCCTGGACGTCCAGGGTGGAGAGGTAGACGCCGATCGCGAGCGACTCTCCGTCGCGGGCGATCAGGCCGGCGCCGGCCCTGGGGTCGGCCAGCGGGTTAACGACCCGGCCGACGTATTCGGCGCCCGCGGCGCGGCGGCTGAGGCGAGCCACCTCTTGTCGCACCGCCGGGCTGGAGGTGTCGAGCCGACCGCCGGACGGGGAGCGGACGACGAGCACGATCGCGGGGTTCGGGTTGTAGCCCAGCGAGTCGTGAAGAACGCGGCTGGCCTGCTCGCTCTCCGAGGCGCTGTCGGTGAAGCCGGCGGCCTTCAGGTTGCTCTCGACGTCTTTGCCCGCGACGCCCGCGATGAGGACGAAGATGCCGACCGCGGCGAGGACGAGCTTGGGGTGCTTCCAGGTCAGGTCGGCGATCCGGTTCACTGGGCCGGGGACTGTACCAGAAATCAAAGTGCACGCTTTGAATTGCAAAGTGTGCTGGTACGATGGGTGAATGGGGACTCGCAACTACGGCCAACCGTGCTCGCTCGCGGGCGCCCTCGATCGGATCGGCGAGCGCTGGTCGATGCTGATCGTGCGCGAGCTCTCGCTCGGGCCGCTGCGCTACTCCGACCTCATGCGCTCCGTTGGCGGCGCCCCGACCGATGTTCTGACGCGGCGCCTGCGCGACTTCGAAGAGCAGGGCATCGTGCGGCGGCGAGAGCTCGAGCCGCCGCACTCGACCACCGTGTATGAGCTGACGGAGCTTGGCCGCGGGTTGGAGCGGCCGATGATCGAGCTCGGTCGTTGGGGGCTCAACTTCCAGCAGGCCGGCGACGTTGCCGACCTCGCGCCCTCCTCACTGCCGAATGCGCTGCGGGTAATCCTGCAGCCGCCCCCCGGCGCCTCGCTGAGGCTCGGTATCGAGAGCGAAGGGCAGGCCTACAGCCTGCGCATCGAGGACGGCTGGATCGAGGCCTCGCGCGGTGAGGCCGAGGACGCCGCCCTGCGCCTCTCCGGCTCGCCGCCCGATGTGATCGCCGCTCTGGTCGTCGCCGAGGCGGGGGAGGAGGGCGTTGAGGTCGACGGCGACCGCAGCGCCCTGGGGGCGCTGCGGTCGATGGTCGTAATCCCCGAGCGGCTGCGAGCCGACGCGCTCGCCGAGGTCAGCGGCGCGCTGGCGCCTATTTGAGCTCGGCCGAGCTCTTGCCGAGCAGCTGGCGGGCGATGATCAGCAGCTGGATCTGCTGCGTGCCCTCGAAGATGTCGAGGATCTTAGCGTCCCGCGACCACTTCTCGAGCAACTCGCTCTCGCCGTAGCCGACGCTGCCGCAGAGCTCGACGCAGCCGAGCGTCACGTCGACGCCGGTGCGCCCCGCCTTCGCCTTCGCCATCGAGGCCTGCAGCGAGTTCGGCTTGCTGTTGTCGGCCATCCAGGCGGCGTGCAGGGTCAGTAGGTGCGCCGCTTCGTAGTCGGCCTCCATCTCCAGGAAGCGGGCGGCGGCCGCGTGCTGCGAGTAGGCCGGCACGTCGTAGTCGATCTCCACACCCGCCTCGGCGAGGCGCTCGCGCGTCTCCTCCAAGGCGGCGCGGGTGACGCCGACCGCCATCCCGGCGACCAGGGGGCGCGTGTTGTCGAATGTTTCCATCACCCCGGCGAAGCCCTTCTCCTTCACCTCCGGGTCGCCGAGCAGGGCCTCTTTCGGCACGCGGCAGTCCTGGAGCGTGAAGTTGGCCGTATCTGAGGCACGGATCCCGAGCTTGTGCTCGAGGCGGTCCAGCTTCAGGCCCGGGTTGTCGCGCTCGACGATGAACGACTTGATTGCCGCCCGGCCTTTGGAGCGGTCGAGCGTCGCCCAGACGACGATCAGGTCGGCTCGATCGCCGGAGGTGACGAAGATCTTCTCTCCGTTGAGGACGTACTCGTCGCCGTCCAGCTCGGCCGTGGTGCGGATCGAGGCCGAGTCCGAACCCGCCTCGGGCTCGGTGATCGCCATCGCGGCCCACTTGCCGCCGTAGTGCTCGAGCTGCTCCTCGGTCGAGACCGAGGCGATAGCCGAGTTGCCGAGGCCCTGTCGCGGCATCGAGAGCAGGAGGCCGACGTCGCCCCAGCAGAGCTCGATGATGCCGAGCACGGTCGACATGTTGGAGCCGTTGCGGTTCTCGCCGTCATCGGTGCTCGCCTCGCGGCGGACGCCCGCGGCGCCGGCGCCGCCGATGTCTGAGCCCTCGTTCATGCCGTCGATCAGCGAGGCGAGCATGTCGAGCTCTTTGGGGTACTCGTGCTCGGCGGCGTCGTACTTGCGCGAGATCGGGCGGAAGACCTCCGTCGCGACCTGATGCGCCTGGTTGACCAGCGGTTGGAACTTCTTTGGTGTCTCGAGGTTGATCATCGTTTCCCTTTCGCTCTAGACGAGCAGGGCGCCCTCCATCACGCCCGCTGCACGGAGGTCGCGGTACCAGCGCTCTACGGGGTGCTCCTTGACGAAGCCGTGCCCGCCGAGCAGCTGCACACCCTCTGAGCCGATCTGCATGCCCTTGGCGGCGCAGAGTCGGCGGCCGAGGGCCGCCTCGCGGGCGAAGTCCTTGCCCTGGTCGGCGCGGCTGGCCGCGCGGTAGGTGATGAGGCGCATGCCGTCGGTCTCGACGCCGATGTTGGAGACGGCGAAGGCGACGGCCTGGCGGTTGGAGATCGGTTCGCCGAAGGCGGTCCGATCGTTGACGTAGGGAATGACGTAGTCGAGCACCGCCTGTGAGGCGCCGACGGCCAGCGCCGACCAGGCGATCCGAGCGCGGGCTATGCACTCCACATAGGCCTCCCGCTTTCCCTCCGCCATCAGGGCCTCGCCGGGAAGCCGGACGTCCTCGAGGATCAGGCGGCCGGTCGCCGCCGGCCGCAGTCCCATCGCCGGCTCGCTTTCCACCGAGAGGCCGGATGCGCCGGACTCGATGATGAAGAGAGCCGGACCGCTGTCCTCGACCTCGGCGGCGACGACGAACAGCTCGCAGTCCCCAGGCCGGGCGACAAGCGACTTGACGCCGTTGAGAACCCAGTCCTCACCGTCCTTGCGGGCGCGCGTCTGCAGCTTCAGCGGGTCAAACAGCGGCTGGGCCTCGAGGATCGCCAGGGCCGCCGCCGGGACCTCCTCACCGGTGAAGGGAGGGAGGTAGGCGGCCTGCTGGTCGGCCGTCCCCCAGAGGCCGATCGCGGTGGCGACCGCGCCCGGCGCCAGCGCTCCGTAGGCGATGCCCATGTCGCCATGGGCGAGGGCCTCGCCGATCAACACGCTGGCCACGGCGGACTGCTCCTGCATCACCCCGCCGAGCTCCTCCGGCACGCCGAGCATGTTGACCCCCAGCTCGTTGACCTGGGCGAGTAACTCGGCCGGCGTCTCACGGTCGGCGTCGGCCTTCAGGGCCGCCGGGCGCACCTTCGCCTCGGCGAATTCACGCACTCCCTCCTGCAGCATCTGCTGCTCGTCGTCGGGCGTCACATCGAAGAGATTGCGGCTCTTCGACTTGCCCTGACGGGCCGGCCGCCCCAGCTTCTGGGCGGCCTTGAAGGTGCGGCCCGCCGCGGTGGCGGAGCGGAACCCGTTCTTGGTGCTGCTGAAGATGGCCTTCTCCAGCTGTTTGCGAACGCCGAGGCGGTCGATTAGCTGCGAGCCGGCGAGGCGGTTGAGCGCCCGCAGGCCGAGGCCCATACTTCGCTCGGCGATTCCGGTGTTGTTGCCGTTCACTTTCCCTTCCTCCTGGGAGCTTTCTGTTTGGCCTCGACCGGCCGCACATGACCGTCGAGATGGGGGGTCTGGCGCTTTGCGTCGCGGACCGCAAACTCGATCTCCTCATCCTGCGCGGCGCTGAGGAACTCAACGCGGCCGGGCAGGAAGATCGGCTTGCGAAAGCGGACATCGGTGCTGAAGGCATCGGGCAGGCGGCTCTCCAGCGCCGCCAGGCAGCGCGCCTTGCTCCACATCCCGTGCGCGATCGCCTGCTTGAAGCCGAGCGGCTTCGCGGTCAGCGAGTGCATGTGAATCGGGTTGCGGTCGCCGGAGACCGCGGCATAGCGCCGTCCCAGATCGCCCGGCAGCTTCCACTCGCTGGAGGCGCCAAGGCCGGCCTGATCAGCGGCGCTGTCGCCGCCCTTCGCGCTGGAAGAGCTGTCTTTCGAGGCGCCGTCGCGCTCGCCGCCGCCGCGGCGCAGCATCGTGCTGGTGCTTTCCCAGACCTTCTCCTGGCCGACGCGGACCTCGGTGAGCAGGGCAAAGGTGCGGCCGCGTGGATGCGGCTTCAGCTTCGTCGGCGTGACCCGGATCGACATCTCCTCCTCGAGGCCGACTCGCCGCTGCTGGACGATCCGGTTTTCGACATGGACCAGGCCGACGGCGCCAAAGGGGAAGCTGCCGTCGGCCATCACCGCCATATGCAGCGGGAAGGCGAGGATGTGCGGGTAGGTGGGCGGTAGGTGGCCGCGCAGCGAGAAGCCGCAGACCTTGGCGTAGGAGGCGACCTTCTCCGGCTCGGCGCGGACGCCGATCATGCTCAGCTCGAGGTCGGGTATCTCCTTGCCACGGCCCGGTACGAAGGGCAGCAGCGAGGCTCCCGGAATCAGCGGCGCGGCGGCCCGGGCGTAGAGCGGCAGGATCCGTGGAGAGCTGTCGAGTACGCGGGCCGCCATCACGCTCCCAACAGGCTCTGGCCGCAGACGCGGACGACGTTGCCGTTGACCCCCGCCGAGGCTGGGTTGGCGAACCAGGCGATCGTCTCGGCCACGTCAACCGGGTGGCCCCCCTGCGACATGCTGTTCATCCGCCGGCCCGCTTCGCGGATCGCGATCGGCATTTTGGCCGTCATCTGGGTCTCGATGAAGCCGGGGGCGACGGCGTTGATCGTCGCCCCGCGCTTGCTCAGCTCAGGCGCCAGCGCTTCGACCATGCCGATCACACCCGCCTTCGAGGTGGCGTAGTTGGTCTGGCCGGAGTTGCCGGCGATGCCGCTCATCGAGGAGACGCAGACGATGCGGCCGTTCTCGCGCAGCAGATCGCGGGAGAGCAGCTCGTCGTTGACCCGCTCCTCGCTGCTGAGGTTGATCTCCAGCAACGAGCTCCAGCGGTCCTCCGGCATCTTGGCGATCGTGCGGTCGCGGGTCACGCCGGCGTTGTGGACGAGGATGTCGACCCCCGCCGAGAGCTGGTCGGCGATCTTCTTCGGCGCCTCCGCGTCGGTGATGTCGATTTCGATCGTTTCCGCGCCCAGGCGCCCGGCGACGGCCTGCAGGTCCTCGCTGAGGGCCGGCACGTCGAGCAAGACCAGCTGCGCGCCATCGCGATGCAGCGTCGATGCGATCGCCTCGCCGATCCCGCGCGAGGCGCCGGTCACAAGGGCGACCTTGCCATCGAGGGGGCGCTCCCAGTCGACCGCGGCCGCTTTTGCCACCGGCTTGTCGACTCGCACCACCTGTCCTGAGACGTAGGCCGACTTGGGGGAGAGCAGGAAGCGCAGGGTCGAGTCAAGCTCGTCCTCGGCCCCTTTGGCGACGTAGACCAGCTGCACGGCGACGCCGCGGCCAACCTCCTTGGCCAGTGAGCGGGTAAAGCCCTCCAGCGCCCTCTGGGCAGTTGCCTCGCGAGCCGGCAGGCCGGTGTGCGGCGTGCCGATCACGACGACGCGGCCCGAGCGCTCGAGCCTCCTCACGTTGGGGTGAAAGAAGCGCTGCAGCTCGACCAGCTCGGTCGAGTCTTTGATGCCGGTGGCGTCGAAGACCAAGGCCTTCGCCTTGCTCTCGGAATCACCGTTGCGTGCGAGGTCGACACCGTCGGACCCGGTGGCGCCGGCCTCCAACTGTGTGGCGTCGACGTCGCTCAACACGGCGGCGAGCTGTCTGGCCAAGCGGCCGCCCGGTGCGGCGCCGACCAGCACCGAGCCCGAGATCACCGCTGCGCCGGGACGATGGCGCTCGAGCTTCTGCGGTTGGGGCAGGCCCAGCCGGGGGGCGATCAGCCGCCCCGGCGCCGAATTGACTACCTGCGAGTAAAGGTCGCTCATTTCATTCCTCCTTCGGCACTCTCGAGTACGGCGACGACACCCTGGCCGCCGGCCGCGCAGATGCTGATCAGACCGCGGCCCGAGCCGCTCTCGTTGAGGGCTTTGGCCAGGCCGCTGACGATTCGCCCGCCGGTGGCGGCGAAGGGATGGCCGGCGGCCAGAGAGCCCCCCTTTACGTTCAGCCGCTCGCGATCGATCTCGCCAAGCGGCTTGTCGCGGCCGAGGCGCTCTTTGCAAAACGCCGGGTCTTCCCAGGCGCGCAGGGTGCAGAGCACCTGGGCGGCGAAGGCCTCGTGGATCTCGTAGAAATCGAAGTCCTGCAGCGCCAGGCCCATGCGGTCGAGCATCAGCGGCATCGCATAGGCGGGTGCCATCAGCAGGCCCTCGCGCTTGTGGACATAGTCGACGGCGGCGGTCTGGCCATCGGCGAAGTAGGCCAGGATCGGCAGGCCGCGCTCCTTCGCCCACTCCTCGCTGGCCAGCAGAACGGCGGAGGCGCCGTCGCTCAAGGGCGTCGAGTTGGCGGCTGTCATCGTGCCCCCGGCGCCGCCGAAGACGGGGCGCAGCTTCGACAGCTTCTCCGGCGAGGAATCCGGACGCAGGTTCTGGTCGCGCTCGAGCCCCAGGTACGGGGTGACGAGGTCCTCCAGGAAGCCGCTCTCATAGGCCGAGGCCAGGTTGTGGTGGCTCGTTACGGCGAGCTCGTCCTGCTCGGCGCGGCCGACGGCCCACTCCTCGGCCATGATCGCGCAGTGCTCTCCCATCGAGAGGCCGGTTCGCGGCTCCTCGTTGCGCGGGATCGCCGGCACGACGTGGCCGGGGCGGACCTTGGTCAGGTGCTTGAGGCGGCCGAGGGTCGACTTCTCCCGGTTCGCTTCCAGCAGCACCTCACGCAGGTCCTCGTTGAGCCCGATCGGAGCATCCGAGGTGGTGTCGGCGCCGCAGGCGATGCCGGCGTCGATCTGGCCCAAGGCGATCTTGTTGGCGACCAGGATCGTCGTCTCGAGGCCGGTTCCGCAGGCCTGCTGAACGTCGTAGGCGGGCGTCTCGGGTGCCAGGCGCGTGCCCAGCACGCTCTCCCGCGTCAGATCACGGTCGCGCGAGTGCTTGAGCACAGCGCCGCCGGCAACCTCGCCGAGCCGCTCGCCGTCGAGCGAGAAGCGGTCGACCAGGCCATCGAGGGCAGCGGTGAGCATGTCCTGGTTGGAGGCATGGGAGTAGACCGAGTTTGAGCGGGCAAAGGGGATTCGGTTGCCGCCGACGATGGCGACACGGCGTGGGCTGTCGATCAACTGCGATCACCTTTCGATTCGTTCGTTTTGACTTTCGCGGGAGCCTGGGAGCGGAGGCGAAGGCCGGGCTCAATCGTCGAGATCAGCAGCTCGGCCGCCTCCGGGGCGGAGACAACCTCGGTGCGCAGCCACCAGCGGGCCAGCGCCTCGGCGGCACCGAGCAGGGCGGCCGAGAGCGCCTCGACTTCGATCCGCGCGGCGGCCCGCCTTTTCGCAGGCAGCTGGGCGATCAGCGAGCCGGCGACGAGATCGACGATGCGCCCGCGGTAGTCGGCGACCCGGTCGGCGACCTCGCCGCTCTGGGGCAGTGTCTCGTCGAAGAGCACGGTCCAGGCCGCGCGGTCGGCGTCGAGGAAGGCGAAGAAGGCGCGCAGGCCGTCGTTGAGAGCGTCGCCCGGGCTGGCGCTGGCGCCGACCGCCTCGCCGATCGTGGCGAAGAGGGCATCGCCCGATTGCTCCATGCAGGCGACGTAGAGGCGCTCCTTGTTGCCGAAGTAGTTGTAGAGCAGCGGCTTGGTGACGCCGACCTCGGCCGCCACCTCGTCCATTGTCACCGCCGCATAGCCGCGCTTGGCGAAGAGGTCGTGGGCGACCGCGAGCGTCTGCTCCATCCGGTCCTCCCGCGAGAGGCGGGTGCGGGTCGGCGTCGAGGAAGCCATCCAACGGTAAGTTACCCACCTATAAATTTATATCTAGGTAAGTGTGACCTATCGCACGCAGAGAAAGCCGGCTCAGGAAACCTCTGAGAAGCCAAAGCGCCGGTGAAAGCGGCGCAGCGGGGCAGGCGCCCACCAGTTCCACTCGCCGAAGAGGCGCATCAGCGCCGGCACCAGCAGCGCCCTGACGAGCGTCGTGTCGATCAGCACCGCCGCGGCGTAGCCGAGGCCCGCCTCCTTCATGAAGAAGATCGAGCTGGTGGTGAAGGCGAGGAAGACCGCGGCGAGGCAGAGGCCCGCGGCCGATACCACCCTGCCGGTGCGGGCAATCCCGCGGGCGACCGCCTCTTCATTGGAGAGGCCGGAATCGTGCAGCTCCTTGATCCGACCCAGGACGAGGACCGCATAGTCGGTGGAAAGGCCGAAGATGACCGCGAACATCAAGACCAGCGTCGATGTCTCCATGCCCGCGGGGCCGTCGTAGGAGAGCAGCCCGTCGAGCAGGCCCCACTGGAATGCGGCGACGATCACTCCCAGCGTCCCCGCCAGGGTCAGGATGTTCATCAACAGCGTCTTCAACGGCAGGACGACGGAGCCGGTGAGCATGAACAGCAGGATCAGCGTGGTCAGCGCGATGATGCCGACGACAAGCGGCAGGTTTTCGGCCAGGCTCTCCTTCAGGTCGAGGAATTCCGCCGTGTAGCCGGAGACCAGCAGCGGCGCCGGCTCGCTCAGCGCGCGGATCTCGCGCACGGCATCCTGTGCTTCGTCGCTGAGCGCCGCATCGGCGTTGTTCTGTAGGCCGAAGTTGGCCACTGCCAGGTTGGGGGCGGCGCGCCGAAAGGGAACCGCGAATGAGATGCCGTCGATCGCGGCGATCCGCTTTGAGAGCCGCTGTAGCTGGGCTCTGCTTGCCGGCCCGTCGACGACGACCGGGATGGGAGTGCCGAGCGGGGTGGGGTAGTCGCGGTTGATCGTCACCACGACGTCGCGCGATGGCTCGCCCTCGGGGACCGTGTCGGTGCTGGGGATCGTCAGCTTGACTCCCAGCACGGGCAGAGCGAGCAGGAGCAGAAGCGCCGAGGTGCAGAGCGCCACAGCGACGGGACGGCGCATCACCCCGCGAGCCAGCCGGTACCAGCCGCCCGATTCCTCGGAGACCGCGGGCCCGCCGCGAATCGAGAGGGCGTTGACCCTCTCGCCGAGCAATGCCAGCAGCGCCGGAACGAGCAGCAGCGCGCCGAGCGCGGCGAAGATGGCCACGATCGCGCCCCCGGCGCCGAGTGAGTAGAGGAAGCGCTGCGGCAGGAGCATCAGCGCCGCCATCGCGGCGGCAACCGTCAGGCCTGAGTAGACCACCGTGCGCCCGGCGGACTCGACAAGGCGCCGGTGCGAGGCGCGACTCGGGCCGTCGCGCTCCAGCTCCTCGCGATAGCGGGTGACCAGCAGCAGGCCATAATCGACCGCCAGCCCAAGTCCCATCGCCGTGGTGATGTTGAGGGCGAAGACGGAGGTGTCGACGAACTCCGACATCAGCCGCAGGGCGAGGAAGGTCCCGGCGACCGAGACCATTCCCAGCAGTAGCGGGATCGACGCCGCGACGAAGCCGCGAAAGACGACCAGCAGCAGCACGGCCAGCAGGGGGAAGGCGATCAGCTCGGCCCGGACCAGGTCGCTCTCAACCGTTTCGTTGACCTCGTTGAACCCGGTGGCGATGCCGCCGACGGTGACCTCGAACCTGGAGGAGCCCAACAGCTCCGCCGCCTCGGCGGCGGCATTGGTCAGAACCTCCGCGTCGTTGCTCGAGAAGTAGGCATTGAGCAGCAGGGAGCTTCGATCGGGAGCGATCAGCTGGGGGGAGCCCCTGTGCAGCGGGTCTTCGACGCGCGCCACGCCCTCGATCGAGAGCAGCTTGGCGCTGAGGCGCCGAGCTTCGAGGCGCAGGGCAGGTGAGCGAAGAGGCAGGCGCGACTGCCCCGCCGGCGGCCTGATTCGCACCACGATCCCCGGCATGGCGTCGCTGCCCGTCTTCTCGATCAGCAGGGTTTGCGCCTGGGCGCTCTCGCTGGCAGGGTCGTTGAATCCGGCCGCCTTCAGGTGGTCCTGGACGTTGCTGCTGATGGCGAAGGCGAGGACGGTGAAGAGGCCAACCGCCGCGAGCACCTTCCTAGGGTGATTCCAGGTCAGGTCGGCGAGCCAAGTCACAACGCGTACGAGCATCTCCGGCGCCATCGCGGCACACCGTGACCTTGGTCACCTACCTTCTGGTCAGCGGCTTTTGCCGCTCAGGCGAGCTCGGTGCCGTCGTAGAGCTTCTTGACATGCACGGTGCCAGGCGGGGAAGCCTCGATGCAGAGGCGGCAGAGGACGCACTCGTCGAGGTTGCGCTCGATGATCTCGATTCGGCCGCCGGCGTCCTTGTAGATGTCGACTGGGCAGACTTCCTCGAGCTTGGCGGCGAGGGCGGCGTCGCCGGCGACCGACTCGTCGACCTCGACGTCGATGAAGACTTTGTTCAGCTGCTCCGCCATCAGACCGCGGCCCCCAGTTTCTCCTTGACGGCGTCGGGGATCTCGTCGATCCGCTCGACGACGCGGATGCCCGCCGCTTCCAGGCGCGCGATCTTCTCCGTCGCCGTGTCCTCCTTGCCCTCCACGATCGTCCCGGCGTGGCCGAAGCTCATGCCTTTCATCTCCTCGTCGTCCATGAACTTGCCGGCCATGAAGGCGACGATCGGCAGGCGGGAGTCGTTCTCCTTGACCCACTCGGAGAGCTGAGCCTCCATGCGGCCGCCGGGCTCGGTGTAGATGACGATTGCCTTGCGTCTCCTCATCGGCCTCGAAGTAGGGCATCAGCTCCGCGTAGGCGGAGCCGATGATCGCGTCGCCGCCGATCGAGATCGCGGTCGAGACGCCGAGGCCGGCCTGGGTCAGCGAGGAGGAGATCTCCGTCGTCATCCCGCCGGAGCGGCTCATCACGCCGACCGGGCCGGGGGCGTAGGCCTTGGCGGCGTCCTTTGCCGGACCGCCGATGCCGCCCATCTTGCAGACCTCAGGGACGATCAGGCCGAGGCAGTTGGGGCCGATGATGCGGGCGCCGCGCATGTTCGCCAGCTCGACCATCTGGGCGACGTCGCGGCGGGGTATCCGCTCGGTGACGATGACGATCAGCTTGATCCCGTTCTCGATTGCCTCGAGGACGGCGTCCTTCGTAAAGGCGGGGGGGACGGTGACGACGGAGCCGTCGATCGGGCTGCCGTAGTTCTCGACCGCCTGCGCCACGGTGTCGAAGACCGGCACGCCGTGCACCTCGCGGCCCTTGCGGCCGGGGGTGACGCCGCCGACCACCTTGGAGCCGTAGTCGAGGCACTCCCTGGTCAGGTTGACCGCCTCCCGGCCGGTGATGCCCTGGACGATGAAGGTGGTCTCTTTGCTGAGCAGGATGCTCATGCCGGTGCTCCCTGAATCTTGGCGACGGCGCGGCCCGCCGCCTCCCACATCGAGACGGAGCGGTCGCAGTACTCGACGCCGTAGTGCTCGAGGATCTTGAAGCCCTCCTCCTCCCAGGCACCGGGAATGCGGAAGATCGCGATCGTCTCGCCAGGGTCCTTGCCGAGCTCGAGACAGGCCTTGATGACGCCGCGGGCGACGATGTCGACCCGGGTGTTGGAGACGATCGACATCATCACGGCGATCTTCTCGACGCCGTCCTTTTCCAGCACCTCCTTGGCCAGGCCGCAGGCCTTGGCTACCGAGGGGTTGCCGCCGATCTCGGAGTAGTTGGCAGGCTTGCCGCCCTGGCTGCGGACCGCGTCGGTGAGGGTCAGCGAGCCGCCGCCGGCGCCGATCACGAGGCCGAGGTTGCCTTCGAAGCCGTGGTCCTTGCCCTGGATGACGCCGCGATGGTCGGCGGCGTCGATCGCCGCCACGTTGCGCTCGAAGTCGGAGGGCTCGTAGGTCTCGCGCGTGTCCTCCTCGGCGATCTGCAACTGCTTGCGCAGCAGCCCCTTCTGGCGTCCAACCGCCTCGTTCTCCATCTCCATGTGGGCGTCGAGGGCGACGAAGCTGCCGTCGGTGAGCTCGGCCAGGGGGTTGATCTCGGCGAGGGTCATGTCGTAGTCGCGAAAGAGGCGGGCGAGGCGGGCGAGGATCGGCGTCGCGCGGTTCAGCTGCGAGCCGGTGACACCGGTCGCCGCCACCGCCTGCTTGGCCTCGAAGTCGGAAACCGGCAGCAGGTTGGAGAGGTGGCCCCGGCCGACGTGGTCGGGGTGCTTCTCGGCGACCTCCTCGATGTCGATGCCGCCCATGTCGCTGAAGAGCATCAGCGGCTGCTTCGCGGTGCCATCCCAGACGACGCTTGCGTAGTACTCCTGCTTGACCTCGGCTTTGGGGTCGACCAGGACGCCGCGCGGCATATGCCCGTTGATTTCGAGCTTCAGGATCGCCTCGGCGTGCTCGGCGGCCTCATCCGGGGTGTCGGCGAACTTGACGCCGCCGGCCTTCATCCGGCCGCCGCTCAACACCTGCGACTTGATCACGACGGGCCCGCCGATCTCCTCCGCGGCCGCGCGCGCCTCCTCCGCGGTTTTGCAGAATCCGTACTTCGTGACGGGGATTCCCGCCAGCTCGACAATCTTGCGTGCCTCGTACTCGTAAAAGCGCATCAGCGGCGCGGAACCCTATCCAAACCCCTTGGGATACTGTCCGCGGATACCCGTCGGAAGGAGAGGAATGAGGGTCTCAGGTCGTTTTGGCGCGGCTATCGCTTTGCTCGCCGTCGCCATTGTCGTGGGCGCGGTTGGGTGCGGGGAGACGGTTGTCGACGACACCAAGATGGAGGAAAAGCTGGCGCGGGAACTCGAGATCGGCGAGATCAAGATCTCCTCCGTCAGCTGCCCGGCCGACATCGAGGTCGAAAAAGGCACGACCTTCGCCTGCACCGTGAAGCTGGAGGGCGGCGAGGAACAAACGGCAAAGCTCGAAATCCTCAACGACGACGCTGACGTCAGCCTGATCGACCTGAGCGCCAGTGACCCGGGGGCCAATAAGTAAAGTGCCGGGGATGAGCCAAACCATCACGGCCGACGCGCCGACCACCCACGCAAAGCTCCTCGACTGGGTCGGGGAGATCGCAAACCTGACCCAGCCGGACGCCATCCATTGGTGCGACGGCTCGGCTGAGGAGTACGACTCCCTCGCCCAGACACTGATCGACGCGGGCACGTTCGAGCGCCTCTCCGACGCCAAGCGTCCCAACTCTTACCTGGCGCTCTCCGACCCCGCTGACGTGGCCCGGGTCGAGGACCGGACCTTCATCTGCTCAGAGCGCGAGGAGGACGCTGGGCCGACCAACAACTGGTGCGACCCGGCCGAGATGCGCGGCAAGCTGAACGGCCTGTTCAAGGGCTGCATGAAAGGGCGCACGATGTATGTGGTCCCGTTCTCGATGGGCCCGCTCGGCTCGCCGATCGCCCACATCGGCGTCCAGCTCACCGACTCCGCCTACGTCGCCGTGAACATGCGGATCATGACCCGGATGGGCGCTTCCGCCCTCGAGGCGCTGGGCGTCGACGGAGAGTTCGTCCCCTGCGTTCATTCCGTCGGCATGCCGCTGACGGAGGGGGTCGAGGACGTCTCTTGGCCCTGCAATGAGGACAACAAGTACATCGTCCACTACCCCGAGACGCGGGAGATCTGGTCCTTCGGCTCCGGCTATGGCGGCAACGCCCTCCTCGGCAAGAAGTGCTTCGCACTGCGGATCGCCTCGGCGATGGCCCGCGACGAGGGCTGGCTTGCCGAGCACATGCTGATCCTCAAACTGACCTCGCCGGAGGGAGCGGTCAAGTACGTGACCGGCGCCTTCCCCTCGGCCTGCGGCAAGACCAACCTTGCGATGCTGATCCCGACCTTGCCCGACTGGAAGGTCGAGACGGTCGGCGACGACATCGCCTGGATGAAGTTCGGCGATGACGGCCGCCTCTACGCGGTCAACCCCGAGGCCGGCTTCTTCGGTGTCGCTCCCAACACGAGCCACAAGACCAACCCCAACGCGATGGAGACGATCGAGCGCAACTCGATCTTCACCAACTGCGCCAAAACCGACGATGGCGACATCTGGTGGGAGGGGATGACGGGGGAGCCGCCCGAGCACGCGATCGACTGGCACGGCAATGACTGGACCCCCGACTCCGAGACCCCCGCCGCACACCCGAACGCCCGCTTCACGACGCCGGCGTCGCAGTGCCCGGCGATCGCTCCCGAGTGGGAAGACCCGGCCGGGGTGCCGATCGACGCCTTCCTCTTCGGCGGCCGGCGGGCGACCGTCGTCCCGCTCGTCCATGAGGCGTTCGACTGGGAGCACGCGGTCTTCATGGGCGCGACGATGTCCTCGGAGACGACGGCGGCTGCGGCCGGCGCGGTCGGCCAGCTCCGCTTCGACCCGATGGCGATGCTGCCCTTCTGCGGCTACAACATGGCCGACTACTTCGCTCACTGGCTCAAGGTCGGCGAGCGCGAAGGCGCGCAGCTGCCGCGTGTCTTCTACGTCAACTGGTTCCGCAAAGATGCCGAGGGCAAGTTCCTCTGGCCCGGGTTCGGCGAGAACAGCCGCGTCCTCGCCTGGATCTTCCGCCGCTGCGAGGGCTCAGCGGAGGCGGTCGAGTCGCCGATCGGCCTGCTGCCGGCCGAGGGCGCGATCGAGAGCGAGGGGCTGCAGATCTCAGAGCAGGAGATGAAGGAGCTGCTCGAGGTGGACGAGGAGCTGGTGCGCCAGCAGCTGCCCCAGGTCCGAGAGCACCTGGAGAAGTTCGGCGACAAGCTGCCCGACGCCCTGCGCTCGCAGCTCGAAGCACTGGAAGCCCGCCTCAGCTGAGGCGGGCTTCAGTCCCTATAGCTCGTAGGCCGCCGCCAGCTCAGGGTCCTTCTCAGCCAGCATTTCGGCCAGCTCGACCATCACCTTGCACTGCTTCCAGGTGGCGTCGTCCTGCATCTTGCCGTCGATCATGTGGACCCCGCGCCCGTCGGGGATCGCCTCCAGCACTTTCTTGGCGAACTTCACCTCGTCCGGCGGCGGGCTGAAGACCTTCTTGGCGATCTCGATCTGGGCGGGATGCAGGGACCAGGCGCCGACGCAGCCGAGCAGGAAGGCGGCGCGGAACTGGGTTTCGCAGCCGGCCGTGTCCTTGATGTCTCCGAAGGGCCCGTAGAAGGGCAGGATCCCGGTCGAGGCGCAGGCATCGACCATGCGCGCGATCGAGTAGTGCCAGGGGTCCTGCTGCGCGGTGACGCGGTCCCCCTCGGGGTTGTCGGGGTCGGCCGGGTCCTCCATCGAGCGGTAGCCGGGGTGGCCGCCACCGACTCGTGTCGTCTTCATGCGGCGCGAGGCGGCAAGGTCGGCGGGGCCGAAGCTCATTCCCTGCATGCGGGGGCTGGCGGCGGCGATCTCCTCGACGTTGACGACTCCCTGGGCCGTCTCCAGGATCGCGTGCACGAGGATCGGCCGATCGAGGCCCGCCTTGGCCTCGAGCTGGGCCAGCAGGCGGTCGACGTAGTGGATGTCCCAGGCGCCCTCGACCTTCGGCACCATCACGACCTCGAGCTTGTCGCCGATCTCGGTGACGAGCGTCGTCAGGTCGTCGAGCACCCAGGGGCTCTCCAGCGAGTTGACCCGTGTCCAGAGCGACGTCTGGCCGAAATCGGACTCCTTGGCGGCCTGGATCAGGCCATTGCGCGCGGCCTCCTTGCGATCGACCGGGATCGCGTCCTCGAGGTTGCCGAGCAGGATGTCGGTCTTCTCCGCGATCGCGGCCGCCTTGGCGACCATCTTCTCGTTCGAGAAGTCGAGGAAGTGGATCATCCGCGAGGGCTTGACGGGGATCTCTCGCAGGGGCTCGGGGGCGCCGATTGCCTGCGGCTGGAAGAAGTCTCTGGGGTTTCTCAAGCTGCTCCTCGGGGGTCGGGTCGTCAGTCGGCGGCGAAATCTATTCCACCGCTGCGCTCGGCGGCGGCGAGTTTGCCGCCTGCGCGGCCCCTACATTGCCTGCCATGGAGGCTTCCCGGCGCGATGCCACCGAGGAATGGCTGCTGCCCGAGGACTCGCGACCCCCGTTGCTGAGCGAGCTCGAGGCGCGGATCGATGCGGCGTTGGCGACCGCGCGCTCCGCCGAAGCGGCGGCGATAGCGATCGGCGCCGCCGCCCTCGACGCCGCCGAGCAGGCGCGCCGCTCCGCCGAGCTCGCCGAGCGGGCCAGCAGCCGATTCACGGTCCCACCTCCCCAAGCGGCACGGCCTCCCACGGCTGCGTCACCGCCCAACGCTGCATCTCGTGCGGGGCTCGTCCGCTCACGCTGTGTCGCCTTCGAACCCGGTGTCACCTCGCGAAACGGCTCCACCGCCGCCCGAAACGGCGGCCATGCCTCCGGCGCCATGCGCCGCGGGCCGGCTGGCCGATGGGGACCCGCTGAGCCAGTTCACCACGCGCGCGGACCGACTTGCGGAGCGGCTGCAGAGGCTTCAGCGCGTGCCGCTTGCCACCCCTCGCTAGCGGAACGCCATCGGGAAGAAGCTGCTGCAGCTCGACAAGGCCTAAGGGCTGCCTCTTTCGGGATGGGACGGTGCGACTCGGTTAGCATCGAACCATGGCTGACACGAAAGCGCTGATCGAAACGGCGATAAAGCGCTTCCAGGAGGAAGTGCCGGCGCTGCAGAAGCTGAAACTCGTCTTCGGCCTCGAATTGAAGGCGAGGAGCGATATCCAGCTCTATCGGGTCGAGGTGCCGGGGCCGAAGATCACCAAGGACCTCGCCCAGGACGAGCGGGTGCTGGTCCAGATCGACCGGCCTCAGTTCAACGAGCTGGCCGAGCGTGGAACGCCGAAGAGCTATCGCAAGGCCTTCGAGACCGGCCACATCAAGGTCACCGGCGACTCCAACGTCCAGAAGCTGATCGCCCAGGTCGTTGAGCGCCAAGAGCAGCGCTCGCGGCTGAAAAAAGTCCACTAAGCAGCCCGCAATCGGTGCCGCGCGCCGGATAGCATCCCGCGCCGTCCAACCCCCAGAGGAGACCCGACTACCGATGAGCGAAGAGAAGTACGAGCTGACCACCGACCAGGCCGAGCGCGAGGCATCCGGCGCCCATAGCTACGGCCGCTATTTGGAGGAGTTCGAGGTCGGCGCCGTCTACAAGCACTGGCCGGCGAAGACCGTGACCGAGGCGGACGACCACCTCTTCTGCCTGATCACGATGAACCACCATCCCCTGCACCTCAACGACGTCTACGCGAAGGGCTCCCAGCAGGGGCGCAACGTCGTCGTCGGGCCGCTCGTCTACTCGCTGGCGCTGGGGATGTCGGTCTCCGACGTCTCCGGCAAGGCGATCGCGAACCTGGCAACCGAAGAGCTCAGCCATCCCAACCCGGTCTTCCACGGCGACACCCTCTTCTGCGAGACCGAGGTGCTGGATGTGAAGCCGTCGAAATCGAAGCTGGACCGCGGCGTGGTCAAGGTGCACACGCGGGTGCTCAACCAGGACGGTCTCCTCGTCGCCGAGTTCAAGCGCCTGGTCCTCGTGCCGCGCAAGAAGCCCGGGCGAGCCCGCTGCGCCGGACGGCGACGCGGCCTAAACCGCCGCCCGCAGGCTCGGCGAGGAAGATCCAGACGTCTGGTCAGTGCGCCTCGTCGGAGGCGTGCGCCGGGGGGCGTGACTCCTCCGCCAGCGAGGTGATCTCGAGCGGGCCATAGGCGGCCGATTCGAGCACGTCGGTTGCCTCCTCGGCCGAGCGGGCGTAGAGCTCGACCAGCATGTGGACGACGATTCGCTCTTCGTCGTGCTTGTGGAAGCGGACGTGAGTGAAGAACTCGCGCACGCCGGCATTGCCGAAGGCGCCGTAGGTGAGGAACTCGATCGCTTCGGGCCCGGCACAGGTCTCGACCCGGTCCTGGTCGACCGTGACCGTGCAGGAGGCGACCCAGGGCGTGCCGGCGACCATCCGCTCCCAGCGGTCCTCGATCGGCACGATCCGGTCCTCCTGGAAGGTGAGGTGGGGCTGGTCGTGCATGCAGTTGAGGCACTGCACGACCGACTCCTGGACCTCGTCGACCCCTTCTGTCAGTACGCCCGTTTCGGGATCGACCTGGCGGATCGCGTCGTAGTGGATCTGGATCTCGAGGTTCTGCGACCAGCAGCGGTAGCACCGCAGCCAGGCCGAGCGGTCCCCGTTCAGCTCGCTCGTCATAGGCCTATTGTCGCGCTACGCGGCGACCGGCGCTACCAGAGGGCCGTTGGATGACCTCAATACGCCCAGGACGGCGTCGCGATGGCCCACCGGAACACTGTCCCGATGACCGCGAAAGCTAGGCGGGCGTGGCGCTGCCTGCGCGCTGCGCCACCAGCTCGACGATCTCGGCCATGATCCGGTTGATGTCGAAGTCCTTGGGCGTGTAGACGCCGTCGACGCCGGCCGCTCGCAATCGCTCTGCATCGGCGGCTGGGATGATGCCGCCGACGACTACGGGGACATCGACTCCGTCATCGCGCAGCCTGCGCACGACGTCGGGGATCAGCTCCAGATGGGAGCCGGAGAGGATTGAGAGCCCAACAACGTCGACGTCCTCCTGCAGGGCGGACTCGGCGATCTCCTCCGGGGTCAGACGGATGCCCTGGTAGATCACCTCCATGCCGGCGTCGCGGGCGCGCAGGGCAATCTGCTCGGAGCCGTTTGAGTGGCCGTCGAGCCCCGGCTTGCCGACCAGGATCTTGACCCGATGCCCGATTCGCTCGGAGACATCGTCGACTCGGCCGGCGAATCTCCGCCAGCTGCTCGCGATCGGCGGGAGGGGCCGCGCCGTCGACCCCGGTCGGCGCACGGTAGGCCCCAAAGGCGTCGCGCAGAACCTGCGCCCACTCGCCCGTCGTCGCTCCTGCCTTGGCGGCGGCGATCGTGGCCGGCATGATGTTTTGAGCATCGTCTGCCGCAACCCGGGCCAGCTCCTCCAGGGCGGCGCGCACCGCGTCCTCGTCGCGCTCGGCCTTCCAGGCCTCCAGCGCCTCGACCCGTTCGCGCTCCACCTCGGGGTCGGGGGTGAGGATGCCGCCGTCGGCTCCCGCGGTCAGCGGCGAGTCCTCCGTCTCGGTGAAGCTGTTCTGGCCGATCACCTTCAGCTCGCCGGCCTCGATGCGCGCCACGCGCTCGCGATGGGACTCGACCAGGCGCGCCTTCATATAGGGGACGGCGGCGACGGCGCCGCCATGCTCCTCGACCACGGCCATCTCGGCATTGGCGCCCTCGACCAGCTCCTCGACCAGCCCGTCCATCACCTTGGAGCCCTCGAAGATGTCGGGGTACTCGAGCAGGTCGGTCTCGTTGGCCAGCACCTGCTGGATGCGCAGGCTCCACTGCTGGTCCCAGGGGCGGGGTAGGCCCATGGCCTCGTTCCAGGCGGGAAGCTGGATCGCGCGGGCACGCGCGTCGCGGCTCAGGGTCACCGCCAGCGCCTCCAACACGATCCGCTGGATGTTGTTCTCCGGCTGCGCCTCGGTGAGTCCGAGGCTGTTGACCTGGACGCCGTAGCGGAAGCGCAGCATCTTCTCGTCGCTGACGCCGTAGCGCTCGCGGCCGATCTGATTCCAGAGCCGGCCCATCGCGCGCAGCTTGGCGATCTCCTCGACCAGCCGAATGCCGGCGTTGACGAAGAAGGAGATGCGGCCGAAGACCTTGGCGAAGTCGTCCTCGGCGACCTGCCCGCGTGCTTTGACCTCGTCGAGAACGGCGATCCCGGTCGAGAGCGCGTAGGCAATCTCCTGCACCGGCGTCGCCCCGGCCTCCTGCAGGTGGTAGCTGCAGATGTTGGTCGGGTTCCAGCTCGGCACCTCGTTGACCGTGAAGGCGACCATGTCGGCGATCAGGCCGCATCGAGGGCTCGGGCGGAAAGGCATAGGTCCCGCGCGAGAGGTACTCCTTGATGATGTCGTTTTGAGTCGTGCCCTTCAGCTGCGAGCGCTCGACCCCGTTCTCCTCCGCCACGGTCACGTAGAGGCCCAGCAGCCAGGCCGCCGTCGCGTTGATCGTCATCGAGGTGTTCATCTCATCCAGGGGGATGCCATCGAACAGGGCGTGCATGTCGCCCTTATGGGCGATCGAGACGCCGACCTTGCCGACCTCACCCCGGGCGAGGACGTGGTCGGGGTCATAGCCGGTCTGCGTGGGGAGGTCGAAGGCGACCGAGAGGCCGGTCTGCCCCTTGGCGAGATTGCCTCGGTAGAGCTCGTTGGAGCGCCGGGCATCGGAGTGCCCGGCGTAGGTGCGCATCACCCAAGGGCGGTCCGGTTGTGGCAGGCGGTGCTCGGACATCGTCATCAATGATATTTGGCGGCGGCAAAAGACACTGTTCATCGGTCACGCGGGCGAGGAAAGACACCGTTCATCGCGCTCGGCACGCATCTTTTCTCCCGCCGGCCTGTTTAGGCTGCTGGCGATGAAATTGCGAATTGCAGCCCTTTCCGTTACCGCCTGCGCCCTTGTGTTGGTGCTCGCCGGAAGCGCCGCCGCGGCGCTGATCGGCATCTATCGCAACGGCATGGAGACCAACGACCAGCGCGGCCAGATGGTCAAGCTTGCGGGCGAACGCTGTGCGCGAGGCGGGTCCGACCACGCCTTTCGCATCCAGATCGGCAAGCGGACCAAGGAGTGCGCCTACCGGACCCCGGTCCTCGGCCGCGACCTCGAGGTCGCGGCCGTCGCCAGGCTGCTGAGCGCCACCCCGATGCCGCTGCAGCGCAAGGTATTCCTGGCGGTGGATCTGCGCGCCGGTGGGGCGGGGGCTCGCTATCAGCTCGCCGTCTACCCGTTGCAGGGCAAGGCGCAGCTGCGCAAGGTCCTCGCCGACGGAGCGGTGAAATACCTCGAGATCGCGAAGGACGTAAGGGCAGTGAAGGGGATCGACCGCGCCACCGAGCTGCGATTGAGCGCCTTCAACGTCGCCAGCGGTCCCGAGAAAGGCCAGTGCCGCTTGCTTGCCTACGTCGGCAACACGCTGGTGGCGGATGTCACCGACGATGCCGCCGGGGAGCTGCAGGGCCGCACATCGGGGTTCTCGGTCGGCGCCGCGAGCAACGCAAAAGGCGCGGTTGCCAGCTTCGATGACGTCGTGATCCGCGTCCCGAGCCCCTTCTAGCGCCCGCCGCCATTTCGCGGTGCGGTGCACGGCGGTCGCATCCTGATGTGAGCCTGTTGCGGATAATGCGAGCGATGTCGACGACGACGATCGAGAAGCCCCGTACCGAAGGCCCCGGCTCCGGGCTCGGTGGCGAGTGGCGGGTGATCGTCCGCAACGACAGCCACAACACCTTCGACCACGTCGCGACGACCCTCGCCCGAGTCCTTCCCGGTGTCAGCGTCGCGCAGGGCTACGCGATCGCCGATCGCATCCACGGCAGCGGCCAGGCGATCGTCTGGACCGGCCCCCGTGAGCCCGCGGAGCACTACTGGCAGCAGCTCGAGGCAGCGGGGCTGACGATGGCGCCGCTGGAGCGCGCTTAGTTACTCGGCGAGGATGGCGCCATGGAGCGCGCTTAGCCACTCCGTGCGGCGATGGGCCGGTGGGAGCGCGGCTACTCCGCGGCGATCAGGGTGTGCCAGGCGGGCAGCAGGGGCAGGTCGTAGAGATCGATGACCGCCGCCCGGGCCGTTCCGACCTCCTCGGAGAACCAGTAGCGCTCGAAGTCGGCGCGGTTCTCCCAGATCGAGAACTGACGGAAGGCGAGCGGGTCGTCGATCGAGCGGGTCAGCGACCAGCTCTTGGCGCCGAAGGCGGGCATTCGCGCCGCCGCCGGTTCCCAGAGGTCGAGCCAGCGGTCCGCCCGGAAGGGCGCGATGTGCCAGTCGAGTGTGCAGACCTCCGCCATCAGCATCCCCCTTTTCGGTTTGCTCGCCCGGTGCGCCTCATGCGCCCACCTCGGCGCGGATCGCTCCGGGGCCGTCCTCGTGCTTGCCTTCGTCCTCGGACTCGGCGCCGACGAGGATCGCGATCTTGCCGAGGTGCTTGTTTTCGTGCATCAGCTGATGAGCGGTCGGGACGCCGTCGAAGCCCATCGTTTCTGAGAGGACCGGCCGCACCTTGCCCTCGGCCATCAGCTGGTTCGCCCGCATGCACTCGTAGGCGTTGGCGAAATGCGAGCCGATGATCTGCTTCTGGCGCATCCACAGGTAGCGGACATCGAAATCGAGCTGGAAGCCGGAGGTGGCGCCGCAGATGACCACTTTGCCAAAGGGCTTGACGACGAAGACCGAGGTCGGGAAGGTTGCCTGCCCGACATGCTCGAAGACGATGTCGGGAGCGTCGCCGAGGATCTCTTTGACTCGTTTGGCGAAGCCGCGCGAGGCCTTGAAGCGCTCCTTGTCAGCGGCGGCGTCGGCGAGGTTCTCCGGCGTGCGCATCATCTCGCCGAACTCGCGCCGGTTGATGTAGTCGACCGCACCGAGCTGCTTGACCAGCTCCCCCTTCTCATCGGAGGAGACGACGCCGACCGCGTTGGCGCCCGCTGCTTTGCAGAGCTGTACCGCGAAGACTCCGAGGCCGCCGGCCGCGCCCCAGATCAAGACGTTGTGTCCCGCCTGCAGGTTGCACTGGTCGATCAGCATCCGGTAGGCGGTGAAGTAGGTGAGCCCGTAGGCCGAGGAATCGACCCAGGAGAGGTTGCGGGGCTTGGGGAGGAGCTGCTGGGCCTGCACCTTGGTGAACTGGGCAAAGGAGCCCCAGGTCGTCTCATATCCCCAAATTCGCTGGCTCGGAGCGGCGAGCGGGTCCAAGCCGTGGACCTCGACGTCCTCATAGGAGGCCTGGTTGCAGTGGACGACGACCTCGTCACCGGGCTTCCAGCGCGTCACCCCCTCGCCGACCTTCCAGACAATCCCGGAGGCATCGGAGCCGCCGATGTGGTGGCCGTACTCGGGATGGTCGCCGTAAGGGAAGACGGAGACCGGCTTGCCGAGCGCCGCCCAGACGTTGTTGAAGTTGACCCCGGCCGCCATCACCCGGACGATCACCTCGAAGGCGCCTGGCTCTGGAACCTCGATCTGCTCGAGCTGAAAGGCGTCGGTGGGCTCGCCCTGGCGCTCCTCGCGGATCACCCAGGCCGCCATCGTCTCCGGCAGGGTTCCGGGCTCTACGTCTAGCTTTGCGACTGCACTCGTGTCAACGGCCAACTGGCTCCTCCGGGGGCTGGTTGATGGGCGGGCGGCGAATCCTAGATCAGAGGCCCGACCGCCGCGCTTCAGGGTCCGGCCGCCCCCGCGATCATCCCTTCCGGTGTTCGAAATGTTCGAATAGCGAGCATTTCGCACCCCGGAAGCGGACGCCGGCTTAGGCGGCGTCGGTCTCGGGCGAAGCGGCAAGCTCGACGACGGCGTCGTCTGCCTCGCCGGCCTCGAGCTCACGCAGCTCCTCGGCGACCAGCGGGCGCACGGACTGGTCTACTCGCTTTGGCGTCTCCGGCTCATCCCCCGAGGCGGCGCCCAGCTCCTGGAAGCGGCGCATCTGGGGTAGGACGCGGCTCTCCGCCGAGCCGATCGCCTCGTTGTAGGCGCCGACGGCGGAGGTCAGCTGACGCCCGGCCTTGGAGAGGTGGCGCAGGAAGACCCCCATGCGGCTGTGCAGTTCCTTGGCGGCGGAGGCGATCTCCTGGGCCTCGGCGGCAATCCGCTCCTGCCGCCAGCCCAGCTCGATGGTGCGCAGTAACCCGACAAGCGTGGTCGGCGTCGCGATCAGGATCTTCTGCTCCAGGGCGTAGTCGTAGAGAGCGGGCTCGGCCTCGAAGGCCGCATGCAGAGCAGCCTCCGAAGGCATGAAGCAGATGACGAAGTCAGGGCTGTCCCCGCTGGCGAACTGGTCCTGGTAGCGCTTCGAGGAAAGTTTGGTGATGTGGTCGCGGACCTGTCGTGCGTGGCGAATCAGCTCCCCCTTGCGCGCCGATTCGTCCTCGGCCTCGATCACCTCGAGGTAGGCGTCGAGCGGCACCTTGGAGTCGATCACGACCCGGCGCTCGCCGGGCAGCAGCACGACCGCATCGGGACGCAGCAGGCCATCGTCGCCGTGCAGGGTCTTCTGAACTTCGAAGTCGACGTGCTCTGTCATGCCCGCGATCTCGACGCAGCGCTTCAGCTGCACCTCTCCCCATTCGCCGCGGGTCTTCGGCTGGCGCAGGGCCTTGACGAGCGTGCCGGTTTGCTGCCCCAGGTCGCCGAGGCCGATCTTCATCTCCGCCAGCAGGGTCTTCATCGCCCCGTCGGCGGCCTTGCGGTCGCGGCTCAGAGTCGAGACCTCCGCTTCGATCCGTTTCAGGTTCTGGCCGATCGGCTCAGTCAGGCGCCGGAACTCCGCCTCGCGCTTCTCCAGCGCCGCCTCCGACGTCTTGCTGTCGACCTTGCGCGACTCCTCATTCATCCGCTGCAGGTCGGCGACGGCCCTGGACGTCGCCTCATGGATCGCGGCGTCGAGGTCGGGCTGTGCTTCCCGGGGTCGGGAGATCAGCGCATACAAGAGTCCCGCGGCGAGCAGGACGACGGCGATTGCGAGCGCGATCGTCACCTGCCGGATAGTGACGAGTGGGGTGGACGCCAATGCTCGCCGGCGAGCGCCCGAGCCGCCTCGTAAAGCTGCCTACGGCAGCAGGACGTTGTTCTGGGAGGAGGTGCGGTAGGAGCCGACGACGAGCTTGCCCGGGCGGGCTTTGGGAAGGCCCTCGGCGGTGACTGTGTAGACGCCGGACTCGAGATCGGCGGCCAGGGTGCCGTTGCTGTGAGCGAAGAGGGGGTTCAAGACGGCGTCGCTGGGCCCGCGGAGCAGCAGCCTGGTATCGGAATCCGTCAGGTTCACTGCTACGACCACCGTGGCCAGGGGCTCATCGCTTTGGACCTGCGGCTGGGGCGCGTTCTGGTTCTGGGGGACTTGCTGGGTGGGTTCCTGGCCGACGCCGATCCGGCGCGGCTGCACGGTGACCTGATCGTTGCTGACCGCGACGCTGATCCTCGTCGGCGCCTGGGGCCGGGCGGTGTTCTCGTGTTCCTCGACCCCGCAGCCGGTTGCCAGCGCCACGGCTCCAATGCAGCCAATCAGCGCTTTGACTCTCCCGCCACCCATTGCGGCGCGGAATCTAGCCGAACGGAAGGTCGACTACCTGAGCCGTAACACCATCTTCACCTACCGAAAGCTCCGCCCCCGGCTGCGCCTCGCGCCGGACGACCGCCAGGGCGATCGGCCCGCGGGAGGGGGAAACGCAGGCCGTGCCGATTTGCCCAACCTCCTTCTCACCGAGGCGAAGGGTGGCGCCGGCCTCGGCTGGGGCGCTGAGGGCGAGGCCGCGCAGGTGACGGTTGGGGCGGCCCTTGTAGTGCAGGCGGGCGACCGGCTCCTGACCGATGTAGCAGCCCTTCGTGAAGCTGACCGCGGCCGGCACGATCCCCGCCTCGGCCGGCATCGTCTGCGCGCTCATCTCGGCGCCGAAGCGTGGAATCCCAGCCTCGACGCGCAGAATCTCAGCTGCGCCTGGGTCAACTTCGGCGGCTCCCGCGTCGAGGAGCGCCTCGCGCAGCCGATCTCGATCGGCGGCGGCAGCGATCAGGTCAATGCCGCCCCAGGTGCCGGCGGCCAGGCAGTCGATGCCGGCGACGGCCGCCTCCGCGGAGGCGAACTCAGGCAGTGGAGGGACAGCCGCGATCTCGGCGCTGCGGGGGCCGATCAGGGAGATGATCGAGCGCTCCTCCGTCAGGTCATCGACCTCGACATCCCGCCCGATCTTGTACATCTGAAGGTGGCGTCGGGCGGCCTGCAGGCCCTCCGGCTCGGTGTCCACCCAAACCTCATCGCCGGCAAGCCGCAGCACCCGCATGTCGGCCTGGATATGACCCTTGCGGTCGAGCAGGGCGGCATAGCAGCCCTCGCCGGCCTGCAGGGACTCGATCTCATTGGTGAGCTGCCCCTGTAGGTAATCGGCGGCATCGGGGCCGTGGACACGCAGCTTGCCGCGGCCGGCGCGCTCGAGCAGCCCGCATTCCTCGCGCAGCTGGCGGTACTGCGCGTCGAGCTCGACTGTGGGTGCATCGGCCATCGCATTCGATTCTAGGTGGGCGGCCCAGCGGGCCCCTCTGATTTAGACGCGCCAAAAAGATTTTTAGATGTGTCAAAATCAGAGCCGATGGAGGCAAGTCGATGAGCAAGTCCCGCTTCAGCCGTCGCAGCCTGCTCGGTGGGGCGGCTGTCGCCGCTCCGGCGGTGGTCGGTCTCAACGGCCTTCTCGGCGGCCAGCAGTCCGGTCGCGCGGCGACGGCGGGTACAGGGCCCCGGCATAAAGAGCACGGCGGCTTTGCCCACGCGGGCTTCGCTCCCGGGCGGGCCGTGGACCACCGCGCCAACGGCTTCAACCCGACCGACCTTCTGCGCGACTTCGACTACGGCAAGACGCGGCGCCTGGCGAGCGGCAAGCTGCTGCGCGAGTGGGAGATCGTCGCCCAGGATCGCGAGATCGAAGTCGCCCCCGGCGTCCGCTACGAGGCCTGGACCTACAACGGGCGCGTACCGGGGCCGACTCTGCGCGCCCGTGAGGGTGAGAAGCTGCGAATCCGCTTCATCAACGGCTCCGCGCATCCGCACACGATGCACTTCCACGGCATTCACCGCTCGCTGATGGACGGCGTGCCGGGGATCGGCGAGAACCTCGGCGCCGGTCAGATCGAGCCCGGCGAGCAGTTCGTCTACGAATTCGACGCCGAGCCGTTCGGCCTCCATCTCTATCACTGCCACGTGGCGCCGCTTGCGGCCCACATCGCCCGCGGCCTCTACGGCGCCTTCGTCATCGACCCCAAGCGCGGCCGCCCGGAAGCCGACGAGATGGTGATGGTCATGAACGGCTTCGACACCAACTTCGACCTCGCCAACGAGGTCTACGCGGTCAACACGGTGGGCTTCCACTACGTCAACGAGCCGATCCTGGTCCCCCGCGACAAGCTTGTGCGCATCTATCTCGTCAACGTGCTCGAGTACGACCCGCTCAACTCCTTTCACGTCCACGCCAACTTCTTCCAGCACTACCCGACCGGGACCTCGATGGAGCCGATCGAGCTCACCGACACCGTGATCCAGGGCCAGGGGCAGCGGGCGATCCTGGAGCTGAAGTTCCCCTTCGACGGCGACTACATGTTCCACGCCCATGTAAGCGAGTTCGCCGAGCTGGGTTGGACCGGCTTCTTCCGCGTCGGCGACCCATCGCGCATGGGGGCGACGGCCGCCGCCGCGGCCTACTGCGATCTGCCCTGGGGAGAGAACGGGAGCCGCTCCTGATGGAGGCCGGGAGCCGAGCCGAGGACGGCATCGGAGGGCGGGCGCCGCTCTGGGCCCTGGGACTGATCCCGCTTGCCTTGATTGCGGCGGCGATCGCGGCCTTCGCGCTGCTCGGCAGCCCCGGGCTGGGGGAGAGGACCGGCCCGCCGGTCGAGGAGGTCTCGGTGGAGCGCACCGTGTTGAAGCCGGGTGAGATCGAGCTCACCCTGCGCAACGACGGCCCCGACTCGGTCGAAGTCGCCCAGGTGGCGGTCAACGACGCCTACTCGTCCTTCTCAACCTCCGAGAGCCGTGAGATCGGTCGTCTCGGCTCCAGCACCCTGACCATCGCCTACCCATGGATCGAAGGTGAGGCCTACGAGATCTTCGTCCTCACCTCGACGGGCGGCACGATCGAGGCCTCGATCCCCGTCGCCGCCGAAAGTCCCGACGCCGACCTCGGCTTCTTTGGCCTGATGGCGCTGCTGGGGATCTACGTCGGCGTGATCCCGGTCAGCCTGGGGATGCTGTGGCTGCCGTTCGTCGAGCGCATCGGCTCGCGCTGGATCGGGTTCCTGATCGCTTTCACGGTCGGCCTGCTGGCCTTCCTCGCCATCGACGCGGGGCTCGAGGGGTTGGAGATCGCCGCCGGGGCGCCAAGCGCCTTTGGCGGAGCGAACCTCGTGATCCTTGGGGCTCTGGTCGCCTACCTGGCTCTGGCCGGAGTCGATGCCTACCTTTCGCGGCGGCGCGATGGCGGCGGCGGGGCGGCCTCAAAGGGGGCATATCTGGCTCTGCTGGTGGCGATTGGGATCGGCTTGCACAACCTCGGCGAGGGCCTGGCGATCGGCTCCGCCTACGCAACCGGAGCCCTCGCCCTGGGCGCCTTTCTGGTGATCGGCTTCGCCATCCACAACACGACCGAGGGCCTGGCGATCGTGGCGCCTCTGCGCGATGTGCCCGGGGCGGCGACCCGGCTGCCGCGCCTCGTCGGCCTCGGCCTGATCGCCGGCGCGCCGGCGATCCTCGGCGCCTGGATTGGAGCGGCGGCGTTCAACCCCAGCCTCGCCGCATTCTTATTTGGTGTCGGCGTCGGCGCGATCGCCAGGGTGATCGTGCAGATCGCGCCGGCGATGGCCGACAAGAGCGGTCGCCTGCTGCATCCCGAGTCGATCGCGGGCCTGCTGCTCGGCATCGCCGTCCTCTACGCAACCGGCCTCCTGGTCTCCGTCTGATGGCCACCGGTGGAAGCGGCATGCGGCCGCGGCGCGCCCCCAGCACGGAGGCGATCGAGGACTACGTGAAGGCGATCTACGCGATCTCGCTACGGCGGGAGAGCCCCGTCACCAACGGCGAGGTGGCTGAGCGCTTGGAGGTGACGCCGGCTACGGCGACGTCGATGCTGAAACGCCTCGACGATCTCGGCCTGGTCGACTACCTCCCCTACAAGGGCGTGACGCTGACGCCGGCGGGGGAGAAGGTGGCGCTGGAGGTGATCCGCCATCACCGGCTGATCGAGGCCTACCTCTCCGAGGCGCTGGGGATGCCCAGCGACCAGGTCCATGCTGAGGCGGAGGTGCTCGAGCACTACATCTCCGAGGACCTCGAGCTGTTGATCGCGGCCAAGCTCGGCGAGCCGAGCCACGACCCGCACGGAACGCCGATCCCGGGCCCCGACCTGCGGCCGCCGCGCGAAGAGGACAGCCCCTGAGCGCTCGCGGTCTGCACGGCGGCCGGTGAGCCGCACGCAGCGGCTACGCTTGCCCAATGCCTCTGGCTGACGACTTCCAACAGGTGCTCGATTCGCTGCCGTCCGATTGGACGGACCTGGAGCTGGACCTGCGGATCGCGGATGAGAGCCTCTACATAGACACCGCCGTCGCGCTGAGCCAGATCAACGCCCAGCCCTACTCGAAGTCCGACTGGCACTGGCGCCTGCTGGTCGCCCACAGCTTTGGCCACGCGGCCGCGGCGGAGACGGTGAAGGGTGTGCTGGCCAAGCTCGACGAGGATGGCGTCGCCGGTGAGATGCAGGTGCGCGAGGTTCGTGAGGGGCGCTCGGAGATCGTCCAGATGTGGGGCCGGCCGGAGAGCGTTCGCGAAGAGTTCCGCCAGCGACGCTCGCTTTAGGGGCGATCGGTGCGCTTCCAGCCAGAGACGGCGATGGGACCGGTCGTCTAGTGGCGCGGGTTGTCGCCATCGCTTCCGACCTGCTGTTGGGCAGCAAGGTCGAGGCGACGTTGAGCGCCGCCGGCCATGAGGTGGGCCTTTCTCCGTCCCTTGCCGAGGCTCCTCTTGACGGCGCCGAGGTGCTGGTGGCCGATCTCGACCTCGGGAACCCCGAAGCGCTGGTGGGCCTGGGCATGCCCGTGCTCGGCTACTACTCGCATGTGGACGTCGACACCCGCCAGGCCGCCGAGGCCGCCGGGGTCGATCTCGTCGTTCCGCGCTCCCGCATGGCCCGCGAGCTCCCCGCCTTAGTCGAGCGCCTGCTCAGCGATTGAGCTGGAAAGCCGCCGAGACGTCGAGGGGCTGCTGAAGCAGCCCGTGTTCGAGGTCCCATCGCGCCCAGCGGTGGAGGACTACGGGGTCGAAGGGGGCGGGATTCAGGTCGTCCCCAAGGGCGCGGAGCTGAGCGGCCTGTTCGGCGCGATCGAGGTTGGCCACCGAGGCGAGGAGGTCATCCAACGCCCGGGTTGGCTGGCGGGCAGCGAGCTCGTAGCCGCGGCTGGTGGCTGCGACCACGGCGCGGACGAGGGCCGGCTCACGGGCGATGGTCTGCCTCGACGCGACCAGGACCAGCTCTGGATACGGCGGGGCGCCGTAGTCGTCGACCTTGAAGATCCGCACCGGCACGCCGTTGCGCCGCAGGGCCACCCCCTCGGCATTCCAGAACCCGGTCGCCGCATCAATCCTTCCCGCGGCCAGCAAGGAGACCGCGTTGAAGCCGATCGTGACCCGCTCGACGCCGCCCGGATCTCCGCCGTCGGCCCTCACCTCGGAGTCGACGACGGCTTCATCGGAGGGCAGGCCGGTGACGCCGACGCTCCGACCGACGAGGTCGCGGGGACGACGCACGGGGCCGTCGCCGCGCGCGATCACCGCGGCCAGCGGTCGCTGCACGATTGGCATCGCCCCGACCACATCCAGGCCCCTCTCGCGAGCGATTCCCAGGTCGTGGATGTCGAGGATGGCGAAGTCCACGCGACCGGCCTCGAGCAGCTTTGGCGCGTCGGTCGAGTCGCCGGGCTCGCGAATCGTCAGCTCGACATCCGCGTCGCGGTAATAACCCTCCCGCTGGGCGGCGTAGATGCCCGTATGAGCTGCGTTGGGCGTGAAATCGAGCACGAGCGTCGCGCCTCTGGGCGCGCCCGGTTCAGCGCCGCCCCCGCCGCAACCGGCGAGGCCGGATAGCAACAGGGCGGCCGCCAGCAGCGCGGCAGCTCGTCTCATTCGGGAGGGAAGTTAGTTGACGCTGCGGATGTGGATAGACTGCCACCCGCTAACCGTTCTTAAGGGATTAGGAGGGCGCAGTGCAGGCACGAGGACTTTCGGCATATCTGGCTGAGCTGATCGGCACTTTCTTGCTGGTTTTCTTCGTCACCAGCGTTGTTGTGTTGTTTGTATCAACCGGCAGCCAGGCCCAGTTCGGCTCTGACTTTGCCGTTATCGGCCTTGTTCACGCATTTCTGCTGTTCGGTCTGATCGTCATGTTCGGCGTCGCCAGCGGGGGGCATTTCAACCCGGCTGTGACGCTCGCCGTGCTGGCGATCAAGCGGATCGCGCCCATCGACGCGGCGATCTACATGCTTGCCCAGCTCTCGGGCGGTGTGCTTGGCGCCCTGCTCTGCAAGGGGCTGCTGCTCGACGAGGGTCGGGCCACGCATTACGGCGCCGTCCAAGTGAGCGGCCTGCTTGGCGGCAACTTCCAGGGCGCGATCATCGAGACCCTGGGCACGTTCTGCCTCGTGCTGGTGATCCTCGCCGCGGTCTTCTCGGCCAAGAGCGTCAAGGATTGGGCGCCGCTGGCCATCGGCACCACGCTGGGCTTCCTGGTCATGGTCGGCGGCCCGCTGAGCGGCGGCTCCTACAACCCGGCCCGCTGGTTCGGCCCCGCTCTGGTCGGCAACGAGTGGGCTTCGGTCTGGCCCTACGTGCTCGGCCCGATCGTCGGCGCCCTGCTTGCCGCAGCCGTCTTCAGGTTCGTGATCGAGGCCGGCGGCCCGGCACCGGCCGAGCCACCGGAGCGGGTTGCGCCGGCGGCCAAGGCTCCGGCCTCGCCCACTTCGAGGCCCGCGACCGCCGACTGAGTCGTTTGAACAAGCCGCCGGGCCGCCAGGCCCGGCGGTTGCAGTAGCTTGGGCGCGTGCGCCGGGTCACCTTCTCGCGGAACTACACGCTTTCTCTCTCGCGCACCTGCCAGTGCTACTGCAAGTACTGCGCTTTCGCCACTCACCGCGCTCACATCCATCCTCCTGAGGAGGTGGAGCGGCGGCTGGACGACGCGGTGCGGCGCAACTGCAAGGAGCTCCTGGTCCTCACCGGCGAGCGGCCCGAGGTCAACCTGACCGTCGCCGCCCGTCTGGCCGAGTGGGGCCACGAGGACTTCACCTCCTATGTCGTCTGGGCCTGCGAGCGGGCGCTGGAGCGCGGCATCCTGCCGCACACCAATATCGGCGTCCTCGAGCGCGACGACCTCGCCCGCCTGCGGGAGGTGACGGCATCGCAGGGCCTGATGCTGGAGTCGGTCTCAGAGCACCTGATGGACACCGTCCACGCGGGCTCCCCGACCAAGCACCCGGCCAGGCGCCTGGCGACGATCGAGGCCGCGGGTGAGCTGCGGATCCCCTTCACGACCGGGATCCTGGTGGGGATCGGGGAGAGCGAGGAGGAGCAGGTTGCCTCGCTGGAGGCGATAGCCCAACTGCAGCGGCGCTACGGCCACATCCAGGAGGTGATCCTGCAGAACTTCGTCCCCCATCCGAACTACTACGGCCGCGAGGTGGCCGACATCGCCGAGCGGGCTTCTCGCAGCAGGTGGGGCGAGGGCGGAGACCCCTCCAACGGAGCAACAGCTGTGGAGGCTCCGTTGGAGGGGTCTCCGCCCTCGCCTCTCGAGCCGCCCGAAGGCGAGCTGCTCGAGTCCCCCTCCTGGAGCTCGCCGGTGACGGTCGAGGACGTCAAGCGGTTGATCGCAGAGTGCCGGCGGCTGATGCCGGAGGTGGGGGTCCAGGTGCCGCCCAACCTGTCCGATTGGTGGTCGGAGCTGGTCGAGGCGGGGGCGACGGATCTGGGTGGGCTCTCCGCCAACGGCGACCACATCTCGCCCGAGCACGCGTTTCCGAGCCCGCACCAGGTTCGCAAGGAGCTGGCGCCGCGGGGGTACGCGCTGTCGGAGCGGCTTTGCGTCTATCCGCAATACATGGATCCCGAGTGGATGGAGCAGGGAGTCCTCGACGTGGTGAAGCTGAAGTACTGGAGCTTCATCCCGCAGGCGGGGCTCCGGGCGCCGCCATGAGGAGTCGCTACCGCCCGGGCTGACCGAGCGGGCGGTGGCAAAGGGCCGTGAGGGCAAGGAGCTGAGCGAGGACGAGCTGACCGCCCTCTTTGCCGAGACCCGTCCGCAGGCGATCGAGGAGATGCGCGCCGCCGCCGATGAGCTGCGCGAGGAGCTGGCCGGCGACCGGGCGACCTTCGTCATCAACCGCAACATCAACTTCACCAACATCTGCGTCGTCGGCTGCGCTTTCTGCGGCTTCGGGCAGGGCAAGCGCTCGCCCGACGCCTATGAGGTCTCCGAGCAGGACTTCGCCGACCGCATCCAGGACGCGGTCGAGTTCGGCGCCACCGAGATCTGCATGCAGGGGGGGATCCATCCCGACCTGACGCTCGAGGAGTACGGGCGCTGGCTGCGGCTGGCGAAGGACGTGGCGCCGCAACTGCACCTCCACGCCTACTCGCCGATGGAGGTCCATTACATGTGCGAGCGGTCCGGCAAGTCGCCGGACGACGTCTTCGACTACCTCTTGGAATGCGGCCTCGGCTCGACGCCCGGAACCGCGGCCGAGGTCCTGGACGATGGGGTTCGGCAGCGGATCTCGCCCAACAAGCTCCCCGCCGACCGCTGGGTGGAGATCATCGAGGCCTCTCACCGGGCGGGCCTGCGCTCGACCTCGACCGTGATGTTCGGCCACATCGAGGAGCCGCGCGAGCTGGCGCGCCACATGCGCGTGGTCCGGGCGCTGCAGGAGCGCACCGGCGGGATCACGGAGTTCGTCCCCCTCAGCTTCATCCCCTTCAACACGATGCTCGGCCGCACGCATGGGATCGAGGAGATCTCACCGCAGGAGAACCTCAAGCACACCGCCGCCTTCCGCCTTGCCCTCGGCAGGACGATCCCCAACCTGCAGGCGAGCTGGGTGAAGATGGGGCTCGATGCCGCCACCGAGGCGCTGCGCTGGGGGGTCAACGACCTCGGCGGGACGCTGATGGAGGAGAACATCTCGCGCATGGCCGGCTCCCAGCACGGTGTGAGGCTGGAGCCGGAGCAGCTGATTGCCGCGGCCAGGGCGGCCGGCCGGACCCCCGTGCAGCGCACGACCCTCTACGAGACCGTCGAGACGTATTAGGGATCCGCTGCTCGCCCGCGGGGTGATTCGCGGACTGCTAGCGGAACAGGTCCTCTGCGCGGGGACGGCGCAGGGCCGCTGCTCCGGGACCGTCGTCGTCGCTGACGAAGCGGTGAAGGCCGCGGACTATCGCCGCCGGCACGCGGCTGGTCTTGTCGCGCACCAGATCGGCGGCGGCGGCCGCCTCGTCGGCGATGGCGATCAGGGTCGCCTCGAGCTCCCGGCCCTCGACATCGGTGCGGCCGCGCCAGTCATCGAGCGGCACGATCCCGGCACAGCCGATCGCCACCTCCGCCTGGCCCAGGCGCCAGGCCCTGCCGAAGCTGTCGGAGACGATCGCCGCGACGGCCACGCCGGCCGCGGCCTCGATCTCGGCCCGAATCCGCCGCGCCGAGGCATCCGGGTCGACCGGCAGCAGCGAGACGGCGTCGGGGTCGGGCAGATTGGAAGTGTCGATCCCTGCGTTGGCGCAGACGAAGCCGTGCTTCGTTTCGGTGATCAGCACACCACGCTCGGCGCGCAGCACCTCGCGGCTCTCGGCGAGGACCAGCTCGACCAGGGCGGGCTCTTTGCCGAGCGCCGCGCCAAGGCGCTCTGCCTCGGCGCCCGGCAGCACGGAAGAGAGGCGGTGCACGCGGTCCTCGGCCTTGGAGACGATCTTCTGCGAGACGACGACGACATCGCCCTCGAGCAGCTCCGCCTTGGCGGCTATTTGCTCTCCGACCCGCATCCCAGCGCTGAACTCCGGCAGGTCGCCGACCGCCAGCACATGAAGCTCGCCGCTCATCTCCCGCCGCCGCTCACAGGCCGTCGCTCGGCCGGCGTCGCCCGGCGCTCACAGGCCCAAAGCCTTGGCGGTCCGCCTCGCCCGCCCCGGCTGGGCCTCCAGCGCACGGGTGAGGGCGATGAGATCGGCCGGCGTGTCGAGGTCCAGCGCCAGCGAGGCCAGCTCTTCGACCGCGAACGGGATGTCGGCCTCGCGCGCCGCCGCGACATGGCGGCTGCAGCTGCCCTCGCCAAAGGCCGGCTCGATGGCGTCGGGCGGTGAAAGCACCAGCGCATTGGTCCCCGTGCCGTGCCGGTCGGGAACGACGCCGACGTAGCGCTCCGGCACCCCCGTCAGCAGACGGTCCAGCTCACGCGGGTCGAGCAGGGGGCAGTCGCCGGGCAGAAGGACGACACAGCCGGCTCCCTCCGTTTCGGCTCGCGCGATCCCCGCCAGGGCGGCGAGGACATGGCCTTCGTCAGCCGGGTCGGGGACGACCTCGGTGGCGGTCGAGGCGACAATCTCCTGCGCCAGCGGGTCGCCTGTGACGACGATCGTCCGCTCGATCGTGCGGGCGGCGGCGACGGCCTCCAGCACGTCTTCCAGCATCGCCGCCACCAGCGCCCGGCGCCGCTCCTCCTCGATGCCCGTGGCGAGGCGGCGCTTTGCCTCTCGGAAGCGCTTGACCGGAAGTACGGCGGTTGCTTTCACCTCTTGTCGAGGCTAGCGGCGAAATCGAGGACGAGGCGCGCCACTCTGGCGCGGCCGGCCGCGCCTTCCATCAGAGTCGGCGCGGCAAAGGTCCGAAGATCGGCGGGAGGGGGGTCGGGGTCGTCCTCGTCGACAACCATTGCGTCGATCAGCGTTGCGTAGAGGGAGGCGACTCCAGCCGCCGTCGAGGGCCGGCCCACGGCAGCCATGAAGCGCTCGGTCGGCCCCTTGACGACCTTGCCGGCCACGAACGGGCTGACGGCCACGACAGGCGCCTCGGCCGCCGCAACCGCCTCCCGGATGCCGGCCACGGCAAGGATCGGCCCGATGCTGATCACCGGGTTCGAAGGGCCGATCACGATCGCATCCGCCTGGCGCAGCGCGTCGAGGACCTCCGGCGTCGGCCTGGCGTCCTCTATTCCCTCCAGCTCGATTCCCTGTACCGCCGGCTCCCCCCGGTCGACGATCAGGTACTCCTGCAGCGCGCGCGGGCCGGCAGCCGTCAGCACCTGTGTGCGGACCGGCTCCTCAGCCATCGGCAGGACAGCGGCGGAAACGCCGAGCGCCCGAGCGATCTGCGCCTGAGCGTCGGTCGCCCGGCCGCCCTCGGCCACGAACTGGCGGCGGTAGAGGCAGGCCGCGAGGTCTCGATCGGAGAGGCTGAACCAGGCAGGCGCGCCGAGCTTCGCCATCCGCTCGAAGGCGGTGAAGGTGTCCTCGCGCAGGCCCCAGCCGCGCTCCTCGTCGATTTCGCCGCTGAGCCAGTAGGTGACGAGATCGGGGTCGGGGGAGACGTGGACGCCGAGAATCTCGATGTCGTCGGCCGTATTGGCGATCACCGTCAGGTCGGCGCCGAGCTCCTCCTGTATGCCGGCGGCCAGTTTGGCGCCACCCGTCCCGCCGGCGAGAAGCGCGACCTTCATCGGCTGCCCCCGTCACCCGCTGGCGGCATCGGATCGCCCGCGCGGAGTCGGCTGCTCACACCGAGGCGGTCGCTCACGCCCAGTGGTCGTCGTCGGGCAGGCCGGTCAGCTGGATGCCGGCGTGGGCCTTGTAGCGGGTGTTGACCGAGATCAGCAGCGGCGTCAGCTGCTCGACGATGCGCGCCATCTCCAGCGAGCCCGCGTTGATCGGGCGCAGTCCTGGGATCAGCTCGATCAAACGCGCCACCCGCGCCTTGTCCGCCTTGCGGTCGCCGCAGATGAGCACGTCCTCGCCAAGCTCCGCCTCGGGGTCGGCCAGCGTCGGCGCGCCGACGGTGTGCAGGGCGGCAATCACCGTCACCCCCTCGGGAACCATCTCCTCGGCCTGCTGGGCGGCGGATCCCTGCCAAACGCCGAGCGAGCGGGTCGCCTTGCCGCTCACCGCGGCGGCGAGCGGGACGGTGCAGTCGACCAGGATCTGCCCCGGCTGCAGCGCCTCGCGCAGGTTGTTGAGGTTCTCCGACTGGGCACGGAAGGGAACGGTTAGAAAGACGATCTCGGCCCGCTTCGCCGCCTCCTCGTTGAGCAGGCCTTCGACCTGGGCCCCAGGCACCTTCTCCCGAACCTTCGCCGCGGCCTCCTCCGCTCGCTCCGCCGAACGCGAGCCGAGGACGATTGCCGCCCCCGCCTGCGCCCAGCGCAGGGCCAGACCGGCGCCGAGGGCGCCGGTGCCGCCGATGATCGGGATCGTTGCGCTCTCGGCCACGGGGGCGCCAGTCTATGCTCACACCCGCAATGAGGCTGGAGGGGAGAAAGGCTCTGGTTACCGGCGGTGCCAGCGGCATCGGCGCCGCTATCGCGGCGCGTCTGGCAGCCGAGGGCGCCGAGGTCTGGGTTGGCGATCTCAATCTCGAGGGAGCCGAGGCGGTCGCCGGGGAGGTCTCCGGCCACGCGGTCGAGCTCGACGTCACCGACCTGGAATCTGCCCGGGCGGCAATCGAGAAGGCGGGGAAGCTCGACATCCTGGTCAACAACGCCGGCACCGACGAGTTCGGCTTCTTCACCTACACGACACCCGAGCAGTGGCAGCGGGTGCTCGCGGTCAATCTCGGCGGCGTCCTCAACTGCACGCACGCCGTCCTTCCGGTCATGCAGGAGTCGGGCTACGGCCGCATCGTCAGCATCTCCTCGGAGGCCGGCCGGGTCGGCTCGAAGGGCTCGGCGGTCTACTCGGCGGCCAAGGGCGGCATCATCGCCTTTATGAAGGCGATTGCACGCGAGAACGCGCGCTACGGCGTCACCGCCAACTCGATCGCTCCCGGCCCGATTGAGACGCCGCTGCTGATGGGCGCCAAGGAGTTCGGCGAGATCGGCGAGAAAGTGATCGAGACGATGAAAGCGGCGACCCAGATGGGCCGCCTCGGACAGCCGGACGAGGTTGCCGCCGCCGCCGCGTTCCTCGCCTCTGACGACGCCACCTACGTCACCGGTGAGACTCTCGGGGTCAGCGGCGGCCTCGGCATGGTCTGATGGAGGCGTCCTGGCCGAGCCTCGCGCCGGGCACCGAGCGGGTCGACGAGTTCCCTGTCGACGGGCGGCTTGTCACCAACGTCGGCGGCACGATCGAGGCGAGCGTCCTCTCGACCCCGGGGATGATCTCGATGATGGAGGGAAGTGCGACGGCGCTCGCCTACGAGCGCCTTCCCGAGGGCTGGGCGACCGTCGGCTTCGAAGTCTGCATCAAGCACGTGGCGGCGGCGCCGAAGGGTGCGACCTGCCAGGTGCGGGCGACGCTTCGCGAGGTCGTCGAGGGGCGCAAGCTCCGCTTCGACGTCGAAGTCACCGAAGGAGATCGGACGATCGGCGTCGGCACCCACGAGCGCCGCATCATCGAGACCGACCGGCTCGGCTCCTCCGACGCCTAGTCTGGACCAATGGCAGACCTTCCCAAGCGCGTGCGCATCCGTGAGGTCGGCCCTCGCGACGGCTTCCAGAACGAGCCGGAGACGATCCACACAGCCGACAAGGTGCGCCTCATCGACATGCTCTCGGCCAGCGGCCTGCAGCGAATCGAGGTCACCTCCTTCGTGCGCCCGGACGTGATCCCGCAGCTCTCCGATGCCGAGGAGGTGCTGGCCGGTGTGCAGCGCCGCGATGGCGTCGCCTTCTCGGTCCTAATCCCGAACGAGCGGGGGCTGGAGCGGGCGCTGCCGTTGCGGCAGCGCTTCGATGAGATCAGCGTCTTCCTCTCCGCCTCGGAGACCCACAATCGCAAGAACGTCAATCGCTCGATCGAGGAGTCTCTGAGCGGCCTAGAGCGGACGCTCGCCGCCGCGGGGGAGGCCGGCCTTCGCCGCGAGGGCGTCATTTCCGTCTCCTTCGGCTGTCCCTATGAGGGGGAGGTCGCACCGGAGCGCGTCTTCGAGATCGCCGAGCGGCTGGCCGCCGCCGGCTGCGCCGAGGTCGGCTTCGGCGACACGACCGGGATGGCGAACCCGCGCCAGGTGCGGGAGTTCTTCGCCGCCGCCCGCGAGCGCCTCGGCGGGATCGAGCTGACCGCCCATTTCCACAACACCCGCGGGCAGGGGCTCGCCAACGTGCTGGCGGCGCTGGAGGAGGGGGTCGAGTCCTTCGAGTCCAGCTTCGGGGAGCTCGGCGGCTGCCCGGTGCCGCCCGGCTCGACCGGCAACGTCTCCAGCGAGGACGTGGTCTCGATGCTGCACGAGATGGGCGTCGACACCGGGATCGACCTGCCGCGGCTGATCAACGCTTCGCGCGCCGCGCAGGAGCTGCTGGGGCGCCCCCTGGGCGCCCATGTGCTGCAGGCCGGGCCGGTGGACTGGCTCGGTGGCCAGGCCGAATAGGCTCCCGGCCGTGAGCGACTTCGCCGAGGCCCTCGAGGCCGCCCTCTCCGGCGGCCCCCAGCGCCACCACGCCAAGACCGCCGAGCAGGGAAAGCTGCCGGTGCGAGAGCGGGTGCAGCGGCTGGTCGACGACGAATCCTTCGCCGAGGAGGGCCTGCTTGCCAACTGGGACCAGGAGGGGCTCGGCGCCGACGGAGTGGTCACCGGCATGGCCAAAATCGGCGGCCGTCCTGTCGCCCTGATGGCCAACGACCCGACGGTGAAGGCCGGCTCCTGGGGGCCGAAGACGGTCGAGAAGATCCTCCGCATCCAGGAACGGGCGCTGGCGCATCAGGTGCCGATGGTCTACCTGGTCGACTCTGCCGGAGCGCGGATCACCGACCAGGTGCAGATGTTCCCCGGTCGGCGGGGCGCCGGGCGCATCTTCCACAACGAGGTTCGCCTCTCCGGGCAGGTTCCCCAGATATGCCTGCTCTTCGGGCCGAGCGCCGCCGGAGGCGCCTATATCCCCGCCTTCTGCGACGTGGTGATCATGCGCGAGGGCAACGCATCGATGTATCTGGGCTCGCCGCGGATGGCGGAGATGGTGATCGGCGAAGAGGTGACGTTGGAGGAGATGGGCGGCGCGAAGATGCACACCGGCGTCTCCGGCTGCGGCCACTTCCTGGTCAAGAGCGACGAGGAGGCGATCGACCTCGCTCAGCGCTACCTCTCCTTCATGCCCGGCAACTGGCGCGAGGAGCCGCCGAGCGCTCCGTCGGCCGCGCCCGCCTCCGAGGCGCCGATCGCAGACATCGTTCCCGCCGACGAGAACCAGCCCTTCGACATGCGCGAGGTGCTCGACTCGCTGCTTGACGGCGGCTCCTTTTTCGAGGTCCACGCCCGCTGGGCGAAGGAGCTGATCGTCGGCTACGGGCGCCTTGACGGCCGCGCGATCGGCATCGTCGCCAACCAGCCGCGGCAGAAAGGGGGCGTGCTCTTCGTCGATTCGGCCGACAAGGCGGCCCGCTTCATCCAGACCTGCAACGCCTTCAACATGCCCCTGCTCTTCCTTGCCGACGTGCCCGGCTTCATGATCGGCACCGCGGTTGAGCGGCAGGGCATCATCCGCCATGGGGCGAAGATGATCAGCGCCGTCTCAGAGGCGACGGTGCCGAAGATCTCAGTGGTTGTGCGCAAGGCCTACGGGGCGGGCCTCTACGCGATGGCGGGCCCGGCCTTCGAGCCGGATTGCTGCATCGCCCTGCCGACCGCGTCGATCGCGGTGATGGGGCCGCAGGCGGCGGTCAACGCCGTCTTCTACAACCAGATCCAGGCGATCGATGACGAGTCCGAGCGCGAGACCTTCGTCGCCGCCAAGCGCGAGGAGTACGCCGCCGACATCGACATCCTCCACCTCGCCTCGGAGATGGTCGTCGACGCCGTGGTCGCACCGCAGGACCTGCGCGACGATCTGGTTCGGCGCTTCGCCCTGACGGCGAGCAAGGATCGCTCCTTCGCCGAGCGCCGCAACCCGGTGACGCCGGCCTAATCTGCTGCTGCTTGCGCTCGACGCCGCGCCGCCGCACTCCCTAGGGCCGATCGGCGTTGAGGCCCGCCGCCATCTCGATGAAGTAGTCGAGGGCAGCAGGATTGGCCAGCGAGTCGCGGCTGACCGCTTTCTCGACGGCCGTCCCCATCAGGATCCGTTTCACCGGCACCTCCAGCGCCTTGCCGCTCAGGGTGCGCGGCACCTCGGCGATCGCGAAGACCTCGTCGGGCACATGACGTGGAGAGCACTGCTCGCGGACGCGGCGAGCGACCTCGCGGCGCAGCCCCTCGTCGAGCTCGGCGCCCTCGCGCAGAACGACGAAGAGCGGCATCCAGCCCTCGGTCCCTCGCCGGGGAATGTCGACGACTAGGGCATCGAGGATCTGCTCGACGCCGAGCACCGAACGGTAGATCTCACTCGTCCCCATGCGGATGCCGGAGCGGTTGATGGTCGAATCGGAGCGCCCGTAGATGACGGCGGTGCCGCGGGAGGTGATTTCGATCCAGTCGCCGTGGCGCCAGACGCCGGGATATTGCTCGAAGTAGCTGGCCCGGTAGCGGTCCCCGTCAGGGTCGGCCCAGAAGAAGACCGGCATCGAGGGCATCGGCTCGGTGACGACGAGCTCGCCGACCTCATCGATGACGGCGTTCCCGTCCTCATCCCAGGCCTCGACCGCGGCGCCGAGCGCGCGCGCCTGCAGCTCTCCCCGGTAGACCGGCAGCAGCGCAACGCCGCCGACGAAGGCGGTGCAGAGGTCGGTGCCGCCGCTGGTCGAGAAGAGCCAGGTGTCGGCGCCGAGGTGTTCGTAGATCCAGTCGAAGCCCTCGGGTGAGAGCGGCGAGCCGGTCGAGCCGACCGCTTTCAGGCGGCTGAGGTCGCGCCCGGCGCCTGGCTCGACCCCCTCCTTCATACAGGCGGCTATGTAGGAGGCGCTGGTGCCGAACATCGTCACCTCCGCTCGCTCGGCCAGGTCCCAGAGCACGCCCATGTCCGGGTGGCCGGGGCTGCCGTCATAGAGGACGATCGCGGCGCGGGTAAGGAGGCCGGAGACGAGGAAGTTCCACATCATCCAGCCCGTCGTGGTGAACCAGAAGAGGCGGTCGCCCGGATGGGCGTCGACATGAAGATTGAGCTTCTTCAGGTGCTCGAGCAGGATGCCGCCCTGGCTCTGGACGATCGCCTTCGGCAGGCCGGTGGTGCCGGATGAGTAGAGGACCCATAGCGGGTGGTCGAAGGGCAGCCGTTCAAACGACAGCTCGGCGCCGGCGTGGGCGGTGAGCAACCGGTCCCAACCGATCGCGTTGCGCAGGGGGGAGAGGTCTGGCTCGGGGTCGAGGTAGGAGAGGACGACCGTGTGCTCCAGGCTGGGCATCTCAGCCTGCAGATGGGCAAGTGTCTCCCGCCGGTCGAAGTTCTTGCCGCCGTAGCGGTATCCGTCGACCGCGAAGAGGACCTTCGGCTCGATCTGGGCGAAACGGTCGATGACGCTGGCGGGGCCGAAGTCAGGCGAGCAGCTGGACCAGGTCGCGCCGATGCTCGCCGCGGCGAGAAAGGCGATCGTCGCCTCCGGCACGTTGGGGAGGTAGGCGACGACGCGGTCGCCCCTTTCGACCCCATGCTCGCGCAGCCCCGCCGCGACCGCGGCGACCTGCCCGCGCAGCTCCCTCCAGCTCAGCCGATCGAGCTCACGCAGCTCGGAGGCATGCAGGATCGCGGTCTCGCCGTCGTCCTTGCCGGCGAAGACATGCTCGGCGTAGTTGAGATGGGTGCCGGCAAACCACTCCGCACCAGGCATCTCGCGCTTGCCCAGAGCCCGCTCGTAGCCGCCGTCGGACTGCACCTCGAAGAAGTCCCAGATCGAGGTCCAGAATCCCTCCAGGTCATCGACCGACCAGCGCCAGAGGTCGCCATAGCCCTCAAATCGCAGGCCGCGCTCCGCCTCCAGCCAACGCATGTATTCCGTCAGCCGTGAGCGCTCGATCAGGTCAGCCGACGGCGTCCAGAGCTTGTCGGCAACAGATGCGCTCACGCGGCGGCGATGCAGCTGGGGTGATTGACGCGCATGCGGCGACGGGAGTCTATTCCGGCCTTGCATTGCGGGGCGGACATTTGCCGAGAGGTGGTGAGCGTTTGCCGTCTATCGTTCGTCGCAAGCCGGAGTGGCGGAACTGGCATACGCGATCGGCTCAAAATCGATTGCCCTTACGGGCTTGTGGGTTCGAATCCCACCTCCGGCATCGAATCCACCGCCGGAATGCGGTGGAGGTGCGCCTATCAGGCAGGTTGGGGTGCCCCGTCTTCGGGCGGGGCACCGGCGCCGTAGTCCTCGCCCGAGCCGATCGGGCGCTCCTCCTCGACATGCCAGTTCTGGTTGAAGGCATAGAGGGAGATCGCGATTACGAGAATCTGGATCAGGATCAGGATCACGACCAGCAGGCCGATCAGCGTGACCGGGATCAGGCCCTCCTCGAAACCCGCCTTGTCGCGCGCGAACCAGCTCTCGGCGCCGGTAGCGCAGAAGATCGCCAGGATCATCGAGAGTGCGGCGGCCACCGGCAGTGCGCCGCGGCTCCAGCGGGCGACGAGGAAGGCAAAGCCGGCATAGATCACGGCGAAGATCAGGCAGACGACCCCCATGCTGCTGCCGCCGCTGAGAAGGGAGAAGCCGGCGATGGTGACCAGCGCTGAAATCACCGCGGTTGCGAGCAGCAGTAGGACGAGCACGAACTTAGTCGTGATCGACTCCGCTTTTTCCCGGTTGGGGCGCCAGAGCTCGTACCCCGGCCTCACCTCTCCTACCGCCACGCCGCTGATCATAGAATCTTCAAGTGACAGTGCCCATTGGACGCGCGTTAAGCCCGCAAGGCCTGCGTGCTCGAACCGCCTAGGATTCAACTCCCCGCGGGCGTGGCGGAATTGGTATACGCGCCAGGTTTAGGTCCTGGTGGGCTTCGGCCCGTGGGGGTTCAAGTCCCTCCGCCCGCATCTTTGCTGCACTCTTCGAATCCGTAGCGTGATGCCTGGGAGCGGAACTCCTGGAGCGCCCGGGCAGCTTTGAAGGCAACTTCGCTTAACGCCACGGAATCTTCGCTTTCTGCGGCGGCCTTCACATCGACCTCGATTTTCGCGAGCCCTTCGGCAGTCCTGAGAAACTCGGCGTAGCTGCCGTCGTCGTCCTTCGGCGTCCCTAGGTCCCGCAGTCGTTCGATCATTTCCGTAAAGAGGTCAGCGCTTCTTGGGATTGTGTCGGCTACCTCGGCCTCTGCGGCTTCGACACCGAGTTGACCGACCGCCGCGTTTACTTCGGCGCAGATCGCGTCGCCCTGCGCGATCAGCTCCATTTTTGTGAGGTTGCCGGCCGACGTGTCGGCTGCATCCTCGTCACCACCACCGCAGCCAACGATGGTGAGCGCGGACACGGCGGCGGCGACGAAGAGAAAACATCGGTGCCTGAGCCACATGAAAACGACGCTAACAAGTTTGCTTCGGACGATTGAATTCTCGTTTATGACCGGCAAATCGCTTAGGTTGCTTGTGCTGTGAATGAGAGTCGACTCAATCGGAAGCCTTCTCAGCCAGCCGTTGGCGCGGTCATAACCGCTTTGAACCACCCACTGAGGCGAACGGTCCTCCGGCGGCTCCTCGAGGCGCCGCCGATAAGTCCCGTGACCCTCTCCCGCGAGCTCGAGAGGCCGCTCAACCTCGTCTCCTACCACGTGAGGATCCTGGAGGAACAAGAGGTGATCCGCTTGGTAGGGACAACACCCCGGCGGGGTGCCCTCGAGCACTTCTTCGACGCAAACCTCGGCAGCCACGCGGAATGGGTCAAACACGTCCTCTCCCTTCCCGAGGGTTCCTAGCCGTAACGACAATCGGTTCGCCGGAGGTGCGCAACGGCGAGAATGGCTGCGAGGGGTCAACGCGGGTCAGAGGTCAACGAAACGCCGAACGCCGCTAAAGCGGTTGGTGAATGTGCCCGGCGCAGCGCGACCAGACTCCCCGACCATGCTTTCTTGCCTGCCTCTGGCCCAACCGATACAGACGCAGGCGCTTAAACGGCGATTCGAAGACGTAGGTCTTGGCCCAGCCCAACTCGACCTGCGTCTGGCCGAGGTCGCGGGAATTGCGCCAGATCTCGACGTAGCGAAGCAGGCGCCCGTAGTAGTCGACGCTGTCTTGGCTCGGGTCTCGGATCAACCGCAACCGCTGGCCTGGTGAGACCCGCGCTTCCATCGCGGCTGAAGCTTCTGCAGCAGCGCACTCACGCCCGTCGTATATCTCTGGCGTGTCGATGCCGATCAGTCGAACTGATGCAGTGCTGTTGTCGGGAAAGCGGACCTCGAGCGTGTCCCCATCGACGACATGGTCAAGAACAACGCCTAGGCGGACAGGTTCGGGCGCCGGCGGCACCGGGGCTGGTGGTGCAGAGGGTGGGGGCGTGCTGCCCCCCGTACTGCATGGGCAGGCATTGGACTCGCAGGCGACCCCATCGCCATCACCATCAAGGCCATGGGGATCAGAGCCCGGGCCGCCGCTGTTGATGAAGAATTCCTGGGCAGAAGCTTGGCTGGAGAAATCCGAGCAGTCGTAGTCAATGGCCCCGCTTTCGCTGGGGGAGCCAGCGAGCAAGACGGCTACGAGCGCAAGCGCTATGAGTCCGGTTACGAGGCTGCGGATTGACATGAGCTCAGGCTAGCCGGTGGAGTCAAGGCATTGGATCCCTGCCCAAGATGCCTAGGCATCTTGGGCTAACCGCGAAATTGGCATTCGCCAATCTCGTCGGGCAAGCGCGGTGATTGAGTTTGGTGGAAGGTAAAGTCCCATGCTCTTGGGCCAGTGGCCAAATTGGCTAAGGCACCGGTCTCCAAAACCGGGGATTCCAGGTTCGAGTCCTGGCTGGCCCGCTCGAGATTCGCCAGTGATTTCAGCGGCTACGGCCGCTTCGGCTCCAGGCCGATCACCTCGTAGTAGCCGATCAGGTAGAGGCGGCGACCGTCGGAGACGATCGGCGTGTAACCGGCCTGGCGCAGCTGGAAGGTCTTGCGGTGCGTGCGGACATCGATGCCGATCGAGTCGCGCGTCTTGAAGCTCGAGGTGTAGACGGTGTGGCCGATCAGGGTCGCCGTGCCGGGCACCGCTCCGCCCACGTCGTATTTCCACTCCTGCCTGCCGCTCAGCGCGTTCAGGGCGTAGAAGTGCTCGTCGTAGGAGCCGATGTAGATGGTCGGAGGGGTGCCGGGAACCTGCGCCGCCACCGGCGACCCATAGATGAAGTTGTGGGTGGGGAAGGACCAGCCGACCTTGCCGGTCTTTTCGTCGAAGGCGAAGACCGTGCCGTCGTCGCGCGCCGCGTAGACGCGGCCGAAGGCGATCGCCGGCGAGGAGTAGAAGCCACCGTCACCAAAGGGCCGCACGCGCGTCGTGTCCGTTCGCCAAATCGGCTTACCGGTGGCCGCCTCGAGGCAGAACATCGCCCCCTTGTAGTCGGCGACGTAGACCCGCCCGTCGTGGAAGCTGGGGCTTGCTTTGATCGGGCCAGGCGAGTTGAACCGCCAGCGGATCGCACCGTCGGATGCGCGCAGGGCGATTACGTCGGTCGTATTGGAGCCGATGTAGAGAGTGCCGCCGACCGCCATTGGCGACGATTCGAGCTGCGTGTGGAGGTTGCGGACCCAAGCCCGCTTGCCCGTCTCGGCGTCGAGGGCGACCAGATTCCCGTCGAGGAAGGCAAAGAAAACGAGGCCGCGATGGTAGGTGGGCGCCGTCACCTCGGTCGGCGGTCCCGACTGCTTGGGATGCGTAACGCGCTGCCAAAGCGTTTTGCGGTCGCGCAGCCGCACGGCTCGCGCATTGCCGTACTTGTTGACGACGTAGGCGACTCCGTTCGCAAGGGCGGGAGGAAACTCGATCAGGGCATGGGTGCTGATCGACCACGCTTCTCGCAGGGGCGGGTCGAGGCTGCGTTTTTCGGTCGGCAGGTAGTGGGTGCGCTCCGGAACGCGGCCGAACAGCGGCCAGCTGACAGGCTCGATCTCGCTCGCAGGGTCGCCCTCGCCAGAGTCGCCGCAGCCCGCCAGGGCAAGGGCGATTGCGACCAAGATCAGGGCTGCGGCAAAATGGGTTTTTCCGCTACCGATCGGCATTGACTCCCGCATCGGCACCGGTGCCACCTAGCTGTAGAGAAGAAAAGCGGCGGACGGGAATCGAACCCGCGTCATCAGCTTGGAAGGCTGAGGCTCTACCGTTGAGCTACCGCCGCACGGACGTCCCAATAAGCGGTTCGTCTCGGAACAGTTTGCCTCAAGGCAGCGGCGGCGTGCCCTCCCGTCAACGCGTTTCTAGACCCGCGACTGACGTTCCACGGCCAATACGGCAAAATGCAAAGCGGCCACGGGGCGTGGCGCAGTCTGGTAGCGCACTCGACTGGGGGTCGAGCGGTCGCTGGTTCAAATCCAGTCGCCCCGATCTAGGAGCACAGATGCGAAGCACCGCGAACCGTCGCTTCAGAGCGGGGGTTTTCGGCTCTGTAAGGGGCGAAGAGCTGCGAACAACGGCAGCAGGACCATCGCGGCGGCGACTTGGATCGGTAGCAGCCGGGTAGCACCGTCCAGCCATGTTCAGTAGCAGTGAACTGCCGCTTTGCATGGAAAGCGATACAGATAGATTTCGGACGGCTAGGGCCGTGCGTCCAGGCCAGCAGCCGTTACGAGGCCGCCGGTTGCGTGATTACGCTCAGCAATCCATATGAATCTGGAACCCTCGACCAGTCGCGATGATCACCCGAATCGGTGGGAGATCGAGGTGCGTGGACACCCACCGCGCGTCAAGGACATCCGCTGGAGGAAGGCGATACGCGACGAGGTCAAGGCCAAATATCCGCAGGCCCCTTTCACTGAGCCGCCTTCAGGGACCAAGTTCGACGTCGATGTGAGCTTCCGAATGACTCCCGAGGACTTGGCGAGACCGGCCTTCGATCTCGACAACTTTGTCAAGCCTGTCCTCGACACAATCTTTACCTCGCAGAACGTCTCGCCAGAAGTCACCGGCGTACTCTTCCCGGTGAACGACACGTGGGTTTTCCGGCTCGTCCTGCAGAAGGTCAGAGTGGAGACTCCGGAGGACCAGGGTGCCGACATAACGGTCACTTTGCACCCACCGGGTACCCCGGATCTCAGCGCTGCTTCGGCTTCTCCCTCCGCTGAGAGCAGAAGTACCGCTTAGGACGAAAAGCAGCACCCTCGACGGCGAGCAACCGAGCCGTCGGCCAGCGCGGCGAGCGCCAAGCGAAAGCTGCTCGCAAGACCGTGCCAGGCGCATGGTCAGGGCATGGCCGCTACTTCACTTGTGCCCGAGGACCGAAGGGACGAGGGCTATAGGAGTTCACAAACCGAGGCGACATTTCCTGAAGCGGGCTGTGAGCAAGGGCCGCGCGTCGAGCTGCCCCAACTGCAAGGCCCCGACTTCGTGGGCAGGTCTTCTCCGCTCTAGCGGAGCTCCTGATCACCGTCTACCCGCTCAGCGATGCCGCCTGCCGGCGACTTCGCTGAGCGCGGGGCTCGAATACCGCCCGGCTAGGGGCGGCCGCTACCCCCCGTAGGGGGCGCCGACCGCTTTTGCCCAGTCCTCGTCGACATGGAGCTGCCCGTCTGCATCCGTGTCGACGATCACCACAGTGGCCGGTTGGCGGTTCCCGTTCTTGGGATCGATCGTGATCGAGCCGGTCCAGCCCTGTTCGTTTTTGACGGCGTTGAGCGCGTCGGTCAGCTTCTGGGTGGATGTCCCGCCGGCCTTCTCAACGCCCTTGGCGAGGAAGTTCAACGAGTCGTAGGTGTAGGGGCTCCAGGTGCCGGGGTCCTCGTCGAACTTGTCGCGGTACGCGTCGACCGAGGCGCCGGCGCCGGAGAAGTCCTCCGGGGCAGGCACGCCGACAACCGGACAGGCCCGCGCCGCCGCCACACCGGCGGTGTCGACAAAGCCGGTGTCATAGGAGCCGTAGTCGGCGATGCACTGCGCCTGCACGTCGCCCTCGTCCATCGCCTTGGCGATCAGGCCTCCCTCGGGGAAGTAGACGGCCGCGTAGATGACATCGGGGTTCTGGGACGCCAGTTTGTCGACCACGGCGGTGTAGCTCTTCTCGCCCGGCTGCACTTTCTCGTAGGCGGTCACCTCGACGCCTTCATCTTCGAGCGAGGTTTTCAAGGACTCCGAGACCGAGACGGTGTAGTTCTGCGTCGGGTCGTAGGCGATGGCGACGGTTTTGGCTTTCAGCCAGTCGGTCAGCGCCTGCGAGGCCACCGGAGCGATCTGGTAGGTCATCGGCTGCAGGGTGAAGCCAAGGCGGTTGGTCGAAGCATCCGAGGTCAGCCTGACCGGCACCAGGCCGGCGTCGATGTAGAGAGGCAGGGTCTCGATGCCGACGCCGGAGTTATAGGGGCCGACGATGCCGTCGAGGCCATCCTCGATCGCGGATTTCGCCGCCTTCACACCGGTTGCCGGGTCGGCGGCGTCGTCGATCAGGACGATCTCCACGTCCTTGCCGAGGATGCCCCCGTCGTCGTTGAGCTGCGCCGCGGCCAGCTGCGCTCCCTTGAGCATTCCCTCTCCGAGGACGGACTGTTCGCCGGAGAGCGGCGCCTCGAGGCCGACCCGGAACGTGTCCGAGCTACCGCTGTCGGAACTGTCGGAATCGGAGTCTCCGCAACCCACGCCGATGAGGGCGAGGATGAAGAGGCTGAGCGCTGTCGCGAGCCGGGTCTTGCGTTGCACGAGTAGCTGGTCCTTTCGGGAGCGCGGTAACCGCTGCGAAGCTCTAGCCGTCCGCCGCATGAGTGGGATCGGCGCATCCTCTCTCATTGAGCCGACGTTTGCCCGACTTCGCGAAGAGAGCGGTTTTTTCGACAGCGGCCGGGGTACGCTAGGGCCCATGAAGAGTTGGGACCTGAGGACTGTTGACGCGGAGCCCCATGAGCCGCAGATCCTTTCTTCGGATCCCGAGGCCCGGCTGATCGTGCTCAACCTCCCCGCCGGCGAGGAACTTCAGGAGCACGAGGTTCACGAGCGCGCTCTGCTGCTGGTCGTCGAAGGTGAGGTGAGCATCACCACCTCCGATGGCGGCGGCGAGCCGGCGGCCGCGGGCCACATGTTCGAATTTGCCCCCGGCGAGCGTCGCAGTGTCGTCGCCCGTGCCGATGCCAGGTTGCTGCTGATTCTCACTCCGTGGCCGGGTGACGGCCATCCCGGCGCGCTGTCGCTGGAGGAGAAGGCGCAGGCGCGCGAGCGCGCGGCAGAACGCACACAGCAATAACGACCCGGCGGCACCGGTCGAACGTATACTCGCCGCGATGGCAGACGACCCTGCTCGGCAGTCGGCTCCGCTTGGCGAAGGACCCGCGGGTAGGCCGCTGCCGCTCTCGGTTCGCCTGTTGGGAGCCGGTGTGCGCAGCGCCCGCACCGTCACCAAGGCGACCGGCATCGATCGCGCTGTTGAGGCCGCCGCAGAGGAGGCGATGGTCGCCGCGGTCGAGAGCGAGGCTGTCGAACGCGCGATCGCCAGGGTGCTGCGCGGGCCGATGGTGGAAGAGGCCGTACATGGCGCCCTCGAGAGCGATGCGGTCAAGCGGGCGCTGATCGATGCGCTCGACAGCGAGCTGGTCGATGAGGTCTGGCGGCGCCTGCTGGCCAGCGACGAGGCGCAGAAACTCGTCGAGCGGATTGCCGAGGCGCCGGAGTTGCGCGCCGCGATCAGCGCCCAGGGCGTCGGCCTGATCGAGGACGTCGGCCACACGATCGGCAGCGTCACGCGCCGCCTCGACGGTGTGGTCGAGCGTTTCGCCCGGCGGGTCTTCTTCCGGCCGCGGCGCTCAGCGCCGACCGAGCGAGCCGGTGCTGTGACGCGGGGGTTGGCACTTGCCCTCGACGCATTGATCGTCAACCTGGCCTTCTCTGGGCTGGCCGCGATTACGGCGCTGGTCGCCTCGGCGATCTCGGGCACCGACAACGGCGTCTCCGACGCGGCGCTGGTCGCCGGCACCACCGCCTGGTTTGCGCTGGGGGCCTTTTACCTCGTCAGCTTCTGGTCCCTTGCCGGGCAGACCCCGGGCATGCGCTTCGTTGGAATCAGGCTCGGCGTCGACGCGCACGGCCTGCGGCTGGGGCATTCGATCCGCCGCCTGTTCGGCTTGGTCTTGGCGGCGATCCCAATGGGGATCGGCTTCCTCGGCATCCTCTTCGACGTTCGACGGCGCGGCTGGCAGGACCGTCTCAGCGGCGCCGATGTCGTCTATCAGGCCGATGAGCCGAGGCCCGCCCCATGGTCGAGGCTCGATTCGACAACGCCTGCCGCGACCGGCGAGCCGGCAACCGCGACTGCTGAGCCGGCAATCGTGGCTGGCGAGCCCACAACGACGAAGGCCCCGGAAGCCCGGGGCCTTCAGCCGCAGCAGGTTGCCGGTTCGTCGCTAAACGGTTGAGACGCCCCGCGGGCCCTCGGCCAGCTTGTAGACGATGATGATCGAGAGGGCGAAGACCGCCAGCGACCAGAATGGATAGGCGGGAATCGCCAGCAGCGCGCCGATCGCATTGAGCGAGGCGACGAAGATGCCGAACCAGCGCCCGAACTCTCCACCCGAGAAGAGGGAGAAGGCGGCCACGAGCTCGAGCACACCGATGATCAGCAGCAGCCATCCCCAGGTATTGAGCCCGCTGATGATGAACTCGACATTCTGGGCGAAGAACTTGGAGTCGCCGATGGCGGCGATCCCGTAGACGACGTTGAGAACGCCGGCAATGAGAAGCAGCACGCCGGCGAAGACCCACCAGCCGCTGAGGAAACTTTCGTCAGTCATGAATAGCCCTTTCGTACGAAATGTGACTAGGTAGCGCTGCCAAAGGTTTCGCCTTCCGAAACCCCGTTCCTGCGGCTGGATAGGCTCGGTCGCATGGCTGCCAAGCAGAGCGCTGGGATCCTGCTCTTCCGGACCCCGGGAGAGGCGCCCCCCGGGGAAAACGATCTGCAGCTCCTGCTGGTCCACCCAGGCGGGCCCTTCTGGGCCAAGAAAGACCTCGGTGCCTGGTCGATCCCAAAGGGGGAATATGGCGATGCCGAGGAGCCGCAGGCCTGTGCGCTGCGGGAGCTGGAGGAGGAGCTGGGCTCGTTGCCGCCGATTTCAGTCGACGCGCTGATTGACCTGGGAGAGGTAGAGCAGAAAGGCGGTAAGCGGGTCCGGGTTTGGGCGGCCGAGGGGGACTTCGATCCCGTCACGCTCGACAGCAACACGTTCACAATGCAGTGGCCGCCGCGCTCCGGCAAACAGGCCGAGTTTCCGGAGGTTGACAAAGCCGAATGGTTCTCCCCTCAGGAAGCAAAAGAGAAGCTCATCCCCGCCCAGGGGGCCTTCGTCGAGCGCCTGCTCGAGCATCTGTCGTTGGCTGGCAAGGCATGAATAAGAGAGTGCCTGGGAATAGGAGCGCCGATGCCTGACCTGCTGCTCGGCCCGCTGCTGCGCTACGTCTCCGAAACCGAGGCCACGGTCTGGGTCGAGACCAGCGACCCGTGCGAGGTCGAGATCCTCGGCTCTCGAGAGCCGACCTTCAGCGTTGCCGGCCACCATTACGCGTTGGTCCGCATCGAAGGTCTCGAGCCGGGCGGCTTCTACGAGTACGAGGTGGCCCTCGACGGTGAGCGCCGCTGGCCGACGGCGGACAGCGATCTGCCGCCCAGCGTCATTCGTACCTTCACGCCCGGCAAGGCACTGGACATCTGCTTTGGCTCCTGCCGCGTCGCCGTCCCCCACGAGGAGCCCTATACGAAGACCAAAGACGAAGACGAGGACGGGCACGAGCTCGACGCGCTTCACGTGCTCGCCCGGCAGATGATCCGCGACGACCGCGACAACTGGCCCGAGCTGCTCTTCCTGCTCGGCGACCAGGTCTATGTCGACGAGGGCTCACCGGCCGTCCGGGCGCGCATTCGTGCCCGGCGCGACACCAGCCGGCCGCCTGGGGACGAGGTGATCGACTTCGAGGAGTTCACCTGGCTCTATCAGGAGTCCTGGAAGGACCCCGTGATCCGCTGGCTCTTCTCGACCGTCTCGCTCTCGATGGTTTGGGACGACCACGACATGAGCGACGACTGGAACATCTCGCGCTCCTGGCATGAGGAGATGGACCGCAAGGAGTGGTGGCACGAGCGGGCGGTCGCCGGGATCATGAGCTATTGGATCTATCAGCACATCGGCAACCTCTCGCTGCGCGACCTCGACGACGAAAACGAGATCTACGAGAAGGTGAGGGGCAGCCGCGACGCGACCGAGGTGCTGCGCGAGTGGGCGAAGGAGATCGAATCGACCGCCGCGGGGACGCGCTGGAGCTACTGCCGCGACATCGACGGCGTACGGGCGATCTTCATGGATTCCAGGGCGGCGCGCGTCCTAACCCGAGAGCGTCGCTCGATGTTCGACGACGAAGTCTGGGACTGGATCGTCGAACACACCGAAGGCGATTTCGAACACCTGCTGATCGGCACCACGGTGCCCTACCTGCTCTCGCCGACCTTCCATCACTTGGAGGCTTGGAACGAGCGTCTCTGCGATGGTGCCTATGGCGGCCTCGCCGCCAAGGCGAGCGAGAAGCTGCGCCGGGCCCTCGACTTCGATCACTGGGCCGCCTTTCAATTCTCCTTCCACCGGATGCGCAGGCTGCTCGAAGAGGTCGGCTCGGGCAAGCGGGGCAAGCCGCCGGCCTCGATAGCGATCCTCTCCGGCGACGTCCACCACGCCTACCTGTTCGACGTCGCTTTCAAGAAGGACGCAGGTGTGAAGAGCAAGGTCGTGCAGGCGGTCTGCTCGCCGTACCGCAACCCACTCGACGGCAAAGAGCGGCGAACCGTGCGGGCGGGGTTCTCCCGGTCGGCCGAGGCGGTCGCGCACGGCCTCGCCCGCCTCGCCGGTGCTCCCGATCCGGGGATCCGCTGGCGCTGCCTGGAGGGCCCTTACTTCGACAACCAGGTCGCGACCCTGCGCCTCGACGGGCGCGAGGCAATCGTCAGGCTCGACAAGACGGCCGGCGACGGAGAAGAAGAGCACCGGCTGGAAAAGACTTTCGAGCGGCGAATCACCTAACGCTCGAGCGGCGCGCCGGGCCGCGCTCATGGTCTGACGCGAGTCGGGGTGGGGCACCACCCGGCAAGATGCGCCCCACCCCTATCGCTCCTCAGACGGCCGCAGATATTTCTGCGTCGTCACCATCAGGTGGATCGGAGGGAGTCGAGGCCCCCCGATCGCCGTCCGGTGACGCGTCGCCGCTGAAGCTCTTGGTCTGGGCCGGTTTGAGGTAGACGATCTGGCCCTGTCGCAACTCCAGTTTCTGCAGTTCGGCCCGGGTCAGCTGCGCCCACACCTCGGTCCCGTCGGCGAGGGCGAACTCGACCCGGATCTCGAACCCGAGCGCGACGATGCGCTGCACCATCGCCTCCTCGGTGCGCTCGTCTGGATCGAGCACGACCGACATGTCATGCGGCCGCACGAAGCCGTCGGCGAGCTGGTTGACCTCGCCGACGAAGCTCATCACGAACTCGTTGGTTGGATGGTCGTAGAGGTCGTTGGCCGTGCCCGACTGCTCGACCCGCCCCTCGTTCATCACCACCAACTGCTCGGCGACGTCCATCGCCTCCTCCTGGTCGTGGGTGACGAAGATCGTCGTCACATGCATCTCGTCGTGGAGGCGGCGCAGCCAGGTACGCAGGTCCTTGCGCACCTTGGCGTCGAGGGCGCCAAATGGCTCGTCCAGCAGCAGCACCTGCGGCTCGACCGCCAGCGCCCTCGCCAGCGCCATCCGCTGGCGCTGGCCGCCGGAGAGCTGCGAGGGGTAGCGCTCGGAGAGGCCGTCCAACTGGACGAGTCGCAGAAGCTCGTGCACACGCTCGGAGATCTGCGGCTTTTTCCACTTGCGGATCGTCAGCCCGAAGCCGACGTTCTCGAACACGGTCATGTGCTTGAAGGCGGCGTAATGCTGGAAGACGAAGCCCACTTCGCGTTTCTGGGTCGGCTTCTTGGATACGTCCTCGCCATCGATCAGCACCGTCCCGGCATCGAGCGTCTCGAGGCCGGCGATCGCTCGCAGCAGCGTCGACTTGCCGCTGCCGCTGGGCCCGAGCAGGGCCGTCAGCGACCCGCTCGGGACCTCGATCGATACGTCGTCCAGCGCCTGAAAGTCACCGAAGCGCTTACTTGCTCCCTCGACTGAGATTCCCATCAGGCGTCCTCCTTTCGTTTGAGCACGTTCATTGCGAGCAGGGTGGTCAGGGCAAGCAGGGCGAGCACGATCGAAGCGCCATAGGCACCCGGCTCGTTGAAGGCCTCGAACTGCTTGGAGACGAAGAGCGGCAGGGTTTCCGTCTCACCGACGCGGTTGCCGGAGACGATCGTCACCGCGCCGAACTCGCCCAGCACGCGGGCGGTGGTGAGGACGACTCCGTAGGCGACGCCCCAGCGGATCGCCGGCAGGGTGACTCGCCAGAAGGTCTGCCAGGGGTTGGCGCCGAGGGTTGACGCTGCCTGCTCCTGCTCGGTGCCGATCTCCTGCAGCACGGGCACCGTCTCGCGCACCACGAAGGGCAGCGAGACGAAGATGCTGGCCAGCACCATTCCCGGCACCGAGAAGAGGACTTCGATCCCAGCTCCGGCCAGGGTCGGCCCGAACCAACCGCCATTGGTGCTGTAGAGCAGGTATAGGGCGAGGCCGATCACCACTGGCGAGAGGGCGAAGGGCAGGTTGATCACCGAGTCGATCAGCGCGTTGCCCTTCCACTTGTGGCGGACCAGCAAGATCGCGCAGACGACGCCAAATACCGTGTTGACCGGCACCGAGATTGCGACCATCAGCAGACTCAGTTTCAGCGCGTGAAGGCCGTTGTCGGAGGCGATCGCTTCGAGCGGCGGCATCAGGCCGTCCTCGAATGCTTTGAAGAAGATCATCACCAGGGGGGCCGCCAGCAGCAGGGCCAGATAGCCGAGACCCAGGGTTCGCAGGCCCCAACGGCTACTCCGGCCGCTGCCGACGCGGGCGCTAGCGGCGCTCATCGTCGTCCCCTTGCTGCTCGCCGTCGTCAGGCATCTCGCCGGCCATCGGCATCACCAGGGCGCCTCCGGTGGAGCGTTCGTGGCGGCTGCCCCAGCGCTGGATCAGGGAGATCGCCGCCAGGCAGAGCAGCGCGGCGAGCAGGAGCACCATCGAGACCGCGGCGGCACCGGTCTCGTTGCCGGACTCGACCTGGGCCCTGATGAAGACCGAGGAGACCTGGGTGTCGGGCAGGCCGCCGGCGAAGATCAGCACCGACCCGAACTCGCCGAGCGCGCGGGCGAAGGCCAGCGCCACGCCGGCGGCGAGGCCGGGGATCAGGTTGGGGAAGATGACGCGGCGAAAGACCGTGAAGCCGCCGGCGCCGAGCGAGGCGGCCGCCTCCTCCATCTCCCTGTCCATCTCGATCAGCAGCGGCTGCACCGCGCGGACGACGAAGGGGAGGGTGACGAAGAGCAGGGCGACGACGACCGCCGCGCGGGTGAAGGCGATGTCGACCCCGAATGGGCTTTCAGTGCCGTAGAGGGCCAGCAAGGTGAGGCTGGCGACGATCGTCGGCAGGGCGAAGGGGAGGTCGATGATCGCGTTGACCGCCGCCTTGCCCGGGAACTCGTCGCGGACGAGGATCCAGGCGATGATCGTGCCGAAGACCGCGTTGATCGCGACGACGATCAGCGAGGCGACCAGCGTCAGTTGAAGGGAGCGGACCGCCTGCGGTGAGGTGACCTGATCCCAGAAGTTGCCGAGGCCGGAGGTGAGCGATTCGTCGACCAGTGCGGCGAGCGGGATCAGGACGATCAGGCTCAGGTACAGGACCACATAGCCGCGGCCGAAGCCGACGCCGCCGAGCCCGGGCAGGCGGATGCCTGCCCGGGATGGTGCGGAGGTGGGGGGGAGGGCTGCCGGGTTAGCCTCCATGTCTCAGCCGCTTGTGGAGACGCCCAGTTCCGTCTCGATCTTCGCGACCGAACCGGTTTCGTCGTCGAAGAAGTCGTCGTTGACTTTGCCCCAGCCGCCGAACTCGCTGATCTTGAACAGGTCTTTCGGGGTCGGGAACTGCTTCGAGTCGACCAGCTTCGGGTTGACCGGGCGATAACCCTTTTCAGCCCAGATTTCCTGGCCGGCGTCCGACCAGATGAAATCGAGGAAGGCCTGCGCCGCCGGTTCCGGGGCGTCGACGGTCTTGGCAATCGGGGTTTCGATCTGGATCGTCGAGGGCGGGACGATGTATTCGATGTCCTCTCCCTCCTCGATCGCCTTGATCGCCTCGTTCTCGTAGCCGAGCAGCACGTCGCCCTCGCCCTGGGTGAACGTGGCCAGCGCATCGCGGGCGCTGCCGGGCTGTGCGACCGTCTTTTCGAGCACGGTCTTGACCTCCGCCAGCGCCTCGTCGGGCGAGGCGCCCTCGTGAAGCGCAGTGCCGTAGATGGCCATGATGTTCCAGCGGGCGGCGCCCGAGCTGAACGGGTTCGGGGTCACCACGTCGACGTCCTTGGTCTGCAGGTCCTGCAGGGTCTCGATGCCCTCCGGGTTGCCCTTGCGGACCGTGATCACGACGACCGAGTTCTGGGCGATGCCGTTGTAGGGCTGTTTCGCCCAGTCCTTGGCGACGATCCCGCCTTCTTCGACGAGCCGTTCCATGTCGCCGCCCTGCGCGAAGTGGACGATTGCCGCCGGCTGGCCGGCAACGACGGCGCGGCTCTGATCGCCGGAGGCGCCGAAGGAGTTGCTGAAGGTGACGCCCTCGCCATCCGAGGTGTCCTCGAAGGCGGGCTCGAGTGCTTCGGTGTAGACCGCTTCCGGAGTCGAGTAGCCGACGACGTCGAGCTTGCCACCGCCGCTCGAGCTGGAGCCGGAATCGTCGCTGCTGCCGCATCCCCCCACAGCGATTGCCAAGGCAAGGGTGAAGAGGACGGCCATTAGGCCGGTGAGGCCGCGCCGAGCTTCCTGACGAGCGTTCCGCATGGACAAGTTTCCTTTCTTTCCTGACAGCTTTAGTTTCTTGAGCAACTTAGTTCTGAAGCAATGCGGTCGGCACCGTAGCACATTGTTGATCAGAAAAGTCCTAAATCAGATCGGGATCCCGGGAATAGACTCGCCGCGACCCCTGGCTAGGAGGAGCGATGAGCGTCGATGTAGTGAGGACCCCGGAGGAGAGCCTGGAGGGCCTGCCGGACTTCCCCTTTCATTCGAGCTATCGCGAGATCGAGGGGCTGCGGCTCGCCTATCTCGACGAGGGGGAGGGCGAGCCGGTTGTCTTCTTCCACGGTGAGCCGACCTGGTCGTATCTCTGGCGCAAGGTGATCCCCCCGGTTCGCGACGCGGGTTATCGCTGCATCGCTCCCGATTACGCCGGCTTCGGCCGCTCCGACAAGCCCACCGATCTCGGCTGGTACACCTATGACCGCCACGTCGAGTTGATGGCGGCGCTGCTGGAGGAGCTCGACATCCGCAACGCCACCGCCGTCGTCCACGACTGGGGCGGGCCGATCGGCCTCCGCCTGGCGGTTGAGCATCCGGACCGCTTTTCGCGCCTCGTGATCATGGAGACGGGCCCCTTCACCGGCCACCAGCGGATGAGCGACGCTTGGCTCAAATTCCGCGAGTTCGTGCGCGGTAACGAGGATGTGCCGGTGGGAATGCTGGTTCGCGGCGGCTGTAAGAACGATCCCGGGGACGAAGTGATCGCCGCCTACGAGGCGCCCTATCCGAGCCCGGAGTCAAAGGCCGGTGTTCGCGCCTTCCCCCTGATCCTGCCCACGGAGCCCGATGCGCCGGGAGCGGCGGAGGGCAAACAGGTCGCCGATGCGCTGCGGGAGGACGACCGGCCCGCGCTTGTGCTCTGGGCCGATTCCGACTTCATCCTTCCCTTCTCGGTGGGGGAAAGGGTCTCCGAGCAGCTCAACTTCCCGCCTCCGCGCGCGATCAAAGACGCTTCCCATTTCCTCCAGGAGGACGCCGGCGGAGAAATCGGCGAGGTCATCGCCGAGTGGCTGGCCAAGGAACGTGGGTAGGACTCGGTGTCGCCAGCCCGGTAGTCCGGCGCGCTAGTCCGGTAGCCGGCGTCGCTAGTCCGGGGAAGCCCGGTGGCGCTAGGCCGGTAATGAGCGGCCGATCGTCGCTCGCAGCTCGTCGTGGCCGTGTTCGGCGAGCAGGCGGACGCGCCACGGGGCGCCTTCCTCCTCGACCCAGGTCACGGTTCCGGGCCAGTAGGGACCGGGGGGCGTGCCCGGGTGATGGAAGGCGGAGGCGAAGACCCAGCTGCCGCTGTTGTGCAGCCGGCCGCCCTGGGGCAGCAGCCACTCTCCGTCGCTGCCTTCCGGGCCGCCGCGATGGGTATGGCCTGTGATCACGTGCGCGGCCTCAATTCGCAGCCGTCGCACCATCTCGGTTGCCGCCTCGATCCCGCTGCGCGTGATCGCGGCGCCGGAGAGATCGGCGTCGAAGTCAGTGCGGAGCAGCCGGTTGAGCGTCCATATCGTGGCTGGGATTCCGGCGGCGAACGTGGCTGTGGTCGCGGTGCGGCGAATTCGGCCCTGGGAGCGATGGCGTTTGGCAAGCGAGCGCCAGGCACGCTCGGATGGGCGGCTGGCGCCGGCGCGCAGGCCCGACTGAGCGAGGCCGAAGGCGAACCCATAGATCGGGCGCAGGATGCGCTCGTAGTCGCCTGGCACGGCGGGGTCGGGGGGCTGGTTGCCGGAACGCGCCAGCGCCGCTGCCGCGATGCACTCGAGGCGGGGGAGGCTCATATGGCAGTCCATGTAGTGGCCGTGGGTGGCGTAGACGTCGTCGCGCAGCCAGATGCCCGGGTAGGCGATATCGAGCCCTGCCTTGCCGAGCCAGCCCGCGATCCGCTGCGTCGCCTCCGTGGCGGGAGTGCCGCGTTGTTCGAGGCCGAGGGCGGGCTGGTCGGAGATCGCGACCTGCTCCAGCAGAGCCTCGGCGAGCCGATGGTCGTGATTGCCCGGCACCAGGATGACCTGCCGCCCGGCCATCGCCCGGCCGAGCTCTTCGAAGAAGGGCTTGGAGATCTCCAGCACTGTCGCCAGCGGCAGCTCGCGCAGCTCGAGCACATCGCCAAGCAGGACCACGCGATCGGCATCCGCGACCGCCTCGAGCAGCACCTCGCGAATGGCGGCGTCGCGAAGGATGTCCTCGCCGTGGGCGCTGCCGAGATGGAGGTCGGAGATGATCGCCGTGCGCACGGCCCAAACCTAGCTGCTGTCTAGACTCGGTCAGATGAGCGCCTTGAGTGAGGAGCGCCTAGCGCCGACCAACGGGATTGAGATCGCCTACCAGGAGATCGGCGACCCCGACGGTGAGCCGCTGCTGCTGATCATGGGGCTGGCCGTCCAGATGCTCGGCTGGGACGAGGAGTTCTGCGCGATGCTGGCCGAGCGCGGCTTCCGCGTTGTCCGCTTCGACAATCGCGACATCGGCCACTCGACCAAGATCGAGGCCGCGGGGATGCCCAGCCGGGCAGACATGCTGCTCGGTCGTCGCGCCACCGCTCCCTATCTACTGCGAGATATGGCGGCCGACACGGCCGGATTGATGGATCACCTGGAAATCGAGGCCGCGCACCTGGCCGGTGTCTCGATGGGCGGGATGATCGCGCAGACCATGGCGATTCAACACCCTGAGCGCGTCCGGTCCCTGGTCTCGATCATGTCGACAACCGGCAACCGCCGGTTCGGCTTGCCAAGTTGGAAAGCCTTCGGCGTCGTCATGGCGCAGCAGCCGCGCCAACGGGACGCCGCCATCGAGCAGGCGGTGCGCACCTTCAAGACAATCGGCTCGCCGCGCTACCCGATGGACGAGGAGCACTTCCGCAAGCTGGCCGCCGCCTCCTACGACCGTTCCCACAGCCGCTCCGGCGTGGCGCGCCAGGTGCACGCGATCACCGCCTCCGGAGACCGCACTCAGGCACTGCGCAGGCTGCAATTGCCGACCACGGTGATCCATGGCTCCGCCGATCCACTGATCCGACCCGCCGGCGGCCGCGCCACCGCCCGCGCAATCCCCGGCGCCCGCCTGATCGTGATCGACGGCATGGGCCACGACCTACCCCGTCCGCTCTGGCACACCTTCGTCGAGGAGATCTCCGCCACGGCGGGCCGAGCGCGAGAGCGCTCAACTGTCCAGGCTGTCTGAGCGAAGGCCCAGCGTTAGGCGGTTGGCGGGCTTGTCAGTCCCACCAAGCCACACCACTTCATGCGGCTGAGAGGAGTCGAACCTCCACGGGCTCTCGCCCACACGGACCTGAACCGTGCGCGTCTACCAGTTCCGCCACAGCCGCGGGAGCAGGCAATCTACCGATTCGCGCCTCGCGCCAGGTCAGCACGTCAAGGCAATCGACCCTCCCCGCTCGCTAGAATTGCGAGCCCCTGCCGCTATCGTCTAGGGGACTAGGACGCTGGCTTCTCATGCCAGAAACCGGGGTTCGAATCCCCGTAGCGGTACTGACGCGCCCCGCTCTGCGAGCGGGGCGTTTTCTTTTGATCTGGCTTGTCTAAGCCGTTTGTGGGCACCCAGGTGATCTGAATCCACGGGGCTCTGGTCTTCTGGATTTAGCTCTTGCACCAGTCCTGCGCCAGTCAGGCCGTGCCTGGGCACCAGTAGTTGGGTCTCTTTTGCGAGGTAGATATCCATGCGTGAGCGCACCTCGTCATGGCTGCCTGGGAGCAGGTGGCCGTAGATGTCGAAGGTCGTCTGGATGTTGGCGTGGCCCATGAATTGCTGGATCGCCTTCGGATTGGCTCCCGAGTCGATCAGGAGGGAGGCGAAGGTATGGCGGCACTCGTGCAGGGTGATCGGCCGTAGGCCTGCGGCCTTCCAGGCCTCGTGGGCCCGGTTGCGGATCGTTGAGGCCACGAAGGCCTCCTTCCTGGTTCGCCCGAAGAGCAAGTCCTCGTCCTCGCGCCCGGTACGCAGTAGGTACTCATCCAAGACGTCGCGCAGAAGGGCAAGAAGCGGCAGTTCGCGCTCTCCCGCCTCAGACTTGGCGTCGATAACGCCCTCGTACTGGTCCCAGCCGCGCTTGACGCTGACCAGGCAGGTAGCGAGGTTGACGTCGCAGCGCCGGATGGCCTGCAGCTCTCCTCGCCGCAAGCCGGCGTAGAAGGCGGTCGCCCAGATCGCTTGGTCTTCCAATGGCAGCACGCTGATCAGTCGTGCCGCTTCCTCGCGAGTGGCGATCCGCTTGGGCCGCTTTGACCCAGCGACCGGGATGTCGATGCGTTCCGTTGGGTTGTGGACGAGCTCTTCACGGTCTTTTCCTCGCCGGTAGAAGGCCTGGATCGGATTCAGGACGTTCTTCACGGTCGAGGTGGAGAGGCCCTGACCCAGCAGTTCGTCGACGAAGTCCTGCACATCAGGGCGCCTGATCTCTGCGACCTTCATCGACCCGAGCGGAGCGGGGGAGATGCGCCTGCGGACGTGCTGGTCATAGCCCCGGACCGTCGAAGGCTTGTAGCGGGCCCGCTTCTTGGGTCGGACTTTCCCTTCCCGCATGCCCTCGAGGAATCGATGAAGGGCGACAGCCAGGCTGCGTGGGTCGTGGCTCGCAAGTTGAAGAGTGCCTCGCTGGGCGGCGAGGAGGGTCTCTGCCCGCCAAGCCTTCGCTTCCCCTATGTGGGGGAACGTCTTGTAGGTCTTCTTGTCCTCCCGAGGCAGATAGACCCAGGCCTGATAGCTGGCCTTGCAGTCGCAGTGACCCTTTTGGCGACTCGCGCAGCCGACAGAGTGGCGTTTAACGATCCCAGTCGGCATTGGAAGACTCTACCAGGGCTTCAAGATATATCTTTAGCTTCAGATTCCTTAAGCATCTCAGCTCCTGAGACCTCAAACCATGCAGGCCTCCCAGCATCCCCAGCCCGCTCTCGGTCTGGCAATTCGCCAGCTTCGGATCAAACGCGGTGCAACGCAGGTCAGCCTCGCCCGTGAGGCTGACCTCACTTCCCAAACCCTTTCCTTCATTGAGCGCGGAGGGACCAACCCCACTTGGCACACGGTCAAGAATCTCTCTGCTGCGCTAGGTGTCTCGGTGGCGGAGCTGGCCAAGCTCTCGGCCAAGATCGAAGAGGAGATGTAGCCGGACCAGAGCCCTGTGGATTCAGATCACTCGGGTGCCCACAAACGGCATGGCAAGCCAGATCAAAGGAAAACGCCCCGCTCGCAGAGCGGGGCGCGTCAGTACCGCTACGGGGATTCGAATCGGCAGAAATTTGGGAAGATGTTTAGTAGTCCCGCTCACCTTCTCGGGAAAATATTCAGCTCACAGCGGGACGATTTTTTTTAATGTCTTGCTCTTCCTTCAGAATGCCCCGTGTCCTCGTCTTCCCACCCACCCTGTTGCCTCTTCCTTGAGGTCAAGACCCTCAATGGGTCCCGCCCGTCGGCAGGCTAAGGGCCGTGCAGACACTCGCGTTTCTTTCTCGTGTCTATGACAAGGGCATAGCTCTCGATGTCAATCCGCCAGGAGCGCGGATTTGCTCGAGGCTCAGTGGCGTGTTGTTGGCTTCCGCTTTTTTCGGACCAAACCGTCAAACGGGCTTGGGGTTCTGAACCTGCCTAAATCGCGCCGATATTGGCCACTACTGCGCCCCGGGAAACAGGGGCAGTTCCTATTTTGCAGTCCAGGGAGACGCCGCAACACCTGGTGTTCCTTGACGGCTCTCCACAGTTACCGAAACGCCCCCGTTTTCCTGGCAGTGAAGACAACAAGGAAGGACAAACATGACCCGTAGTTATTGAAGGAGCTTTGATGGAGCACGAAGTGTCCATCTTCTTGCAGTTTCGTGGCCCCAGCATGGCCACCCGGGCTCCCCAAGGGGCCCCTTCCTCTTTAAAGGAAAGGGTTGGGGGAGGTGAGGTTGGCCTCGCGGCCGACCTGGGTTGCACCGCGTTTGATCCGAAGCTGTTGATTTTGGAATTGCCAGACCGAGGGCAGGCTGGGGGTATTTGGAGGGAGGCGTGGGCGGTGAGGTGTCAGGGTTGCCGAGTCTGGACCAAGGAGGCCGAGGCCCACCCCCAGCAGATGCATCCCCCTGCCGAATGCCAAGGGCATACAGTCACTGGATGAGCGATCTAGATCCTGAGCCCGTCTACGACGAGCTGTTTGAGCCCGCGCATAGGCGCTCGCCGCGGTCGTTGGGGCTGCCGTTCTGGAGAGCACTCTGCGTCTCGGACTGATTCAGCGCAGAGTGAGACGCGACGGTCCGGAGGAGGTATTTGGCAACCAGATCGTCTCCCAGCTTGACCGTCTGCCAGCTGGAGCTCCCCCAAGCTTCTTCGTGACATTGGGCTTGAAGAGGATCTCGCGGGGAGATAGCGGAGGTGATCAGCGGGCGGAATCTTTTTCGGTGCACCATCTCTTTGAGGATCCTGAATCATCGAAGGCCTTCGCGATGCGAGAAGGCGTCGATCAAATCGTTGAGCGTGTCGAATCTCTAACCGAGCGCATCTACAGCCTCGTCAAAAAGCTTGAACGGGAAACGACTCCCGGCGCCGAAGCCATGTTCGGGAGGTCGGGTCCTGAGGTACTACAGGCAATCAAACAGATCGATCTGGATGAGATCGACGATGACGAACTTCGTAAGCAAATCGAGGCGCTTCAGGTGATTCCCGAGGACCTCATGGAGCCGTGAGCCATGGCGATCAGTCTTCCCGCCGATAAATACTTCTTCCATTACACGACCCGCGACTCTGCCTTTGGCAGCATTCTACCCAGTCAAACGCTGCGCCTTTCGACATATGGGGAGATGCGCGATCCCCTGGAGAATCAGCCTTGGGATTTCACGTTTGGTGGATATGAACGCGATGACGCGACACTACAAGCAGATCTGGAGGGGTATGACCGCTTCGAAAAGACGGCCAACGAAAACATGGACTGCTCTCACCTACTTTCACTAACGATAGACGCAGAGCCTCGCCCAGGAGGAGAGCAAGAGCCATTTTGCAGAGGGTGGGCTCGGGTCGGCATGTGGGAGCAGTACGCCGAAAAACATCGTGGAGTCTGCTTGGTATTCGATTGCGATCTTCTCGCCCAGAACCTAGAAGAATCGAAAACCAAGGTCGGCTTTGCTGCCTTCTACCACCAAGCCGTGGTTTACCGCACAGGACGATAGGAAATCCAATCGTCGATTGGAAAGCCCTCAAAGATGAGCCGGGCTACTTCGTACCCGCTCCCCCGTTCTTCAAGCTGTCTTCTAGGGCAGGTCGCAAGCTCCACAGCAGCGCAAGGTGGGAGACGAGCAGATAGTTGCCCTCATCGTCAGCAAGGATTGGCCGCTCTCGGCCGCGCAAGACCTCCGTTCCCATGAGGGTCTTCGTTGGCTGAGCGAATTCGGTGGAGAACGTCTCAAAGAATGCCTTGACGCGGTCGGGCCCCACCTTGCTCTCTGATGCAACCTCCCCCTCTGTCACTTGCATCGTCGTACCAACATCCGAGAAAGTGAATAGGCGACCCAAATCGCGAAGCGTTCGAGCCCGCTCGGCCTTGGACATCCCTGAGAGCTGTTCAGCCGGGAGACCGACCTGCTCTACCCAATCCGTATCCCCGCTTTGTACAGCTTCCTCTACAGCACCTCGCAGTGCTTGGCCAGTACGGGAATTCTCTGCGAGCTTTCGCAAGCTGACCTCAAGGACAACATCTGAAATCGCTAAGGCATCTTCAGCCGTGAAACCGATACCTGCGAGTAATGCTTCTTTGGTCTTTTCGACCGAAGAGAGCACTGATAAGCTCACGCAGCTGAAACTCAAAGCCGGGACCCTGCACAAACATCCGACGCGCAACCAGCTTGCTCCGCAGTTTCTCAAAGGAACTACCACCCTCTTGGGCCTTGTGGGCAAGATGGAGATTGGTTAGATCAAAAACGCTTTTTGTGAGCTCATCGGCTTTGTCCAAAATCTCCGCACCCATCACCGCTGGGGCTGCTGGATCGGCGGTTGGGCTGCGGGGAAGAACGCTGAGAACAGACGAGCGCAACGTAATCTGGAATACACATCAACCCAGCCTGATCGCTCTCACGGTAGGTATTGGGATCCTTCGGTGTGTTGACCATCCAGAGGTTGGCGACAATGTCAAAGGCATCAAACGGGCCAGCAGGTCGACTAGGTCGGCCTGCAACTCCTCGATTTTTTGAGGTGCATTCTCAGCGAGCTTCCTAATCTCTGCACGAAACTGCTCGGCTTGCTCTTGCTCTCCGAAATCAGCATCAAACTCCGCAACGAAAAGTGGCTCGCCGCTACTCCTAGTAGTCGCTCTTTCTGCAGGGGTGCTTCGCCTCGCCTGCTTGCGCTTTCGCTGCTTGCGGTTCACCCCCAAATAGTCCTACGAAGCACGGACAGCGAGACCCGCAAACCTTGTGTGGGAAGCAAAGCTGCCTACAAGAGGCTATGCCGGACCGAGTCGCTGAGCTACAACCATTCCCAGAGAGCCCTCGACACTCCTTTGCGGATCAATTGGGTCGCTCACCCACGCGCAGTCAATGTCGGCTAGGTCGTCTGCCAGCTTCAAACGGATCACGAAAGCCCCCATCAACGAAACGTCGCTGAATACTCGACCCTCTCGGTTCATCACGACCAGAGCCGAAGCTGGGGCCGGCGCGAAGGCCGCAAACGCATCGGCTGGACCCATGGCTACGTCCTTCACAGGGCGACCGAAATCGTGAAGACGAGTCCGCAATGCCTCGGCCGACTCGGAACTGCGCCACTCCGGGGCTGGGTCTTCGCTAGGTACCCCAGGGTGATCTTCGCTGCCATTCGCTCCCAGACACCGGGACTAATCTTCGCCTCCCCCTGCACTCTCGGTTGATCAGAGAACTCCCCTGCTTGTCCGACCTGAAAGCTCTTGCCGGCAGCTTCCGCCTTGCGCATCTCCCGCCCGATAAGACGATCGAGATCTCCCTGATCTCTGGCGATGATTCGGATCTCCCCAGTGCTCTCGTCGCGATTGACTGGGCTGTTCAGTGCGATGGGGTTGTTATCGGCGTCGGCCCTAATCCTAACCCCCTCGGCTGTTTCACCGGCGAGAAATGGATCGCCCTGGAGAGTCTCGCCATATCTATTTGGAACCTTGTGCACAAAGCGAAGATGCCTAACAAATAGGTCATCCAACCAAGGCTTGTCGATCTTCTCCCCTGCCCACTTGTTGCACCCATTGCCGACCGCTTTGGTAGTAAGCCGTCCATTAATTGCCGCCGGGATAACGTCTTCGGATCGTCCGTCCCGTAAGCGTCGGTTTGGCGCAATAGGCACATATCTCCTCATGCTTGGGCATGTTTCCAAGAATAGGGATGCATGGTGGCTCACGACTTCTCGCAACTGCAGTTCTTCCTCTTTCAGGATTTCCCACTCTTCGGTATTCAGTTTTCAAGGTTCCGACAGCAAAAAGCCACATACCGACCTACTTGCAGAAAGAGGATGGTATGCAACACACATGTAAAACCGGCAGCTAGGCGTGCCTAACCACCGTTTAACTCTCCTCGCGACCCCAACGCGTGTACCTTTTTTCAGCGTGTTCCGTACTACACACTGAACCACACATTATAGCTTCGGTGGAAGTAAAGTTCAATACGATTATTGGGTTTATTAACTCCTGCTGCCTGGCAGCAGCGAGGAGATGATACGTCGGCTAATGGACGATTATTCCAGCAAGAGGCGAAAATCACTGGCGCAAAGACCCCGAAATCCTGGCGCACCGACCTAATCAGGGTGAGATTGGACCTATGTGACTAAAAGTGGGAGTTTTGCTGCGTAAGCGACCGTGACTACAAACGCCATTACGCCCACAGCGGCAACGAGTGCGAGACCTAGCTCCTTCAATAACTACGGGTCATGTTTGTCCTTCCTTGTTGTCTTCACTGCCAGAACGGGGGCGTTTCCAAGGTAACTGTGGAGGGCCCGTCAAGGAACACCAGGTGTTGCGGCGTCTCCCTGGACTGCAAAATCGAGATTCCCCCGTCCCTGTTTCCCGGGGCGCAGTAGTGGCCAATATCGGCGCGATTTAGGCAGGTTAGAGAAACCCCCAAGCCCGTTTGACGGTTTGGTCCGAAAAAAGCGGAAGCCAACAACACGCCACTGAGCCTCGAGCGAATCCGCGCTCCTGGCGGATTGACATCGAGAGCTATGCCCTTGTCATAGACACGAGAAAGAAACGCGAGTGTCTGCACGGCCCTTAGCCTGCCGAGAACGGGCGGGACTCATTGAGGGTCTTGACCTCAAGGAAGAGGCAACAGGGTGGGTGGGGAAGACAGAGGACACGGGGCATTCTTGTCAAGGAAGAGCAAGACATTAAAAAATCGTCCCGCTGTGAGCTGAATATTTTCCCCGAGAAGGTGAGCGGGACTACTAAAGATTTCAAAAATTTCCATCGGTTCGAATCCCCGTAGCGGTATCTCAGAAGTAGAGCCGAATGCGCCGCCTAAAGAGGCGGCGTTTTTCTTCTCGGGTCAAGGTCTGGGTCAAGGAAATGCAGGCGGATGTCGGAGAATTCTTGTCCCTGGCATTCGTTTGGCCCGATCCCAATCAGGGACGCAGAGCCGAAATAGGCGCTTTAGGCAGATTCCCCAAATCTGCCTACGCCCTTCTCTACTCAGCTATCAAGCAAACCGAGGTTCCTCCGGTGGGGAGCAGCGGCCTAAGGCCGTTTGACGACTTTGAAGCTGAAGGTCGCTGGGGTCTCGTCCACGCGGCCGGCGTGGACGGCCTGCACGGCGAATGTGTGTTTGCCAGGTTTAACTTTGTAGGTCTTGGGCGAAACGCAGGATGCAAACGCGCCTTTATCCAGCTTGCATTTGAACGTTGCGCTGGAAATATTCGCTGAGAAGCCGAATTTGACTTTTACGCGGTTCTTCGTGGTCTTGATTGTCTTCGAAGGATGAGTGCGGAGGAATGTCTCCGGCTTTGCAAGCTGCGACGTGTTAGGCACCAAGGTCGCGGCGGTGACGTTGTAGATGACGCTCTGTGTACTAGTGGCGCCGTTGCTGTCTTCTGCTTTGAAGGTGACGGTATGCACTCCAGGCGTCTGGGTGTCGAGTGGTGCTCCATTGGCGACCGTGCCCGTGCAAGCCGTTATGACTGCCCCTTCGTGCGCGGTGCAGGAATAGACGGCGGCTACTCCTTGGCCCTGAGCATAGGAAGCGCCATTGGAGGGTGAGGCGATCGCGATTGAAGGAGGGGTCAGCGAGTAGCTAATTTGAATATGCGGCGCACTTGCCAGCGAGGCCAGCGCCAGGCTTCCCCCGGCGGGCACTAGTGAAGAGCCGCCTCCTCCGCCACCACTGCCATAGGTACAGCCGCCACCTCCACCGCCCCCTCCGTAGTAGCCGCCTCCTCCGCCTCCGCCGGGGCCAGCAGCTTCGCCGCCGCTGCCTCCACCCCCGCCTAGGCCCAACTCGCCAGTGCCAGCGCCAATAGGAGCACAGCCATTACCCCCGGCGCCCCCCCCCGATCGCTGTGCCGGCGCCACCACCCTGGTTCCCGCTGAGTTCGGCTTCTCCTCCACCACTGCCAGCGTCGCCACCAGCGCCACCCCCGCTTGATAGGCCTTCGCTACCACTGCCACCGCCACCAGCGGCGACAATCAACCGTGAGTCGGGCAGGAGGCCTGCTGATCGTGGGGAAGTCCGGAGGTCTGAGGCACCACCGCCTCCGCCCCCGCCAGAGCCTCCTCCGTTGAAGCCGCCTGCGCCTCCGTCACCGGCGTCTTTGCCATCGCCGCCAACCTCGACGTAGAGCGTCTGGCCTGCGGAAACCGACAGGTTGCCGATTACCTGAGCCGCCGCCCCGCCGGGGGCGGAGGTAGTCACCCCGCCGTGGCCGCCGATGGCGACAACATGGATGCTGGTGACACCTGCCGGCACTGTGAATGTCTGCTCGCCGCCGGTATAGGTAAAGGTTGTGGTCGCTGCGTGGGCGGAGCTTGCAAACAAAGGCAACGTAGCCAGCCCGAGAAGCCCTGCGAGCGTTAGCCGATAGGTGCGGCGGCGCAGGTCTCCAAGTCCCTTAGTCGTTCCCACGAGGCTCGCAACCGTGTCATAGGCGGAGTGGAAAATCAACTGGGGGCGCCCCGTTTGGGTATTCAGCTCTGTCAGTGGTCGGGGCCTTCCATAACATGCGATACGTGCGTGGGGAGGAGCCAGATCCGCTTGTAGGGGGACAGGATTTGGAGGTGGTGCCGGCTGGGCGGCGCGACGTTCCAACTGTTGGCGCGGAAGGGCGGCGGCGGGTGCAGCTCGAGGGGGTGGTTGTTTCCCCTGGTGTCGTGCATGCCGATCACCGGGGGGCGCTGATGGAGGTGGTCAACTTCGATGACCCGTTCTGGTCTGAGCCGATTGTCCACGCGTATGCCTTCACGGTCGCGCCGGGGCGGATCAAGGGGTGGGGGATGCACAGGCTCCAGGCCGATCGATACGTGGCCCTGGCCGGGAGGCTGCGGGTGGTGCTCTACGACGGCCGCCCTAAATCGCAGACCTTCCAATCTTTCGCCGAGTTCTATTTCACCGAGGAGGCGCCGGGCTTCCTTCGCATTCCGCCAGGCGTCTGGCACGCCGATCAGAACATCGGCGATGCGCCCTGCCGGGTGGTCAACTTCCCGACCCGGGCTTTCGACCGCGACTCCCCCGACAAGTACCGGATCGATCCCGCCTCGGGCGAGATCCCCTTTGACTTCACACTCCGCGACGGCTGAGGAGGCGTGGAAGCGCGCCGAGGCGTTAGTTCGCCGCGCTCCAGCTAAGTCGCGACGGCCAACGGCTTCGCGCTGTCCTGCCGTGAGGGGATCAGGAGCGCTGATGCGCAGACCATGGCGAAGGCGGTGGCCTGCAGGACGAGGCCGACCGGATTTGAAGAGAGGGGGTCACCGAAGACCAGGACGCCGCCGATGATCTGTGCCGCGTTGGCGACCAAGCCCATCAGGCCGATCGTCTCGATCGCGCCACCGCGCTGGAGTGCCGCTGCCGTCGCATACTGGGCCAGCGCGCCGGCAAGAACGATGAGCAGGACCCAGGGTGCGAGCACAGCGACCGAGACGCCGCTGGCCCCCGTGAGGCCCTTGATGGCGACGCCGGCAAGGGCGATGAGGGTTCCCGCAATCGCCGCCAGCAGAACGCCGCCATGCTCATCGAGGCGGCCGGAGCGATGTCCCATGACCAAGCCCGCGGCCAGCAGAGCAAGGCCACCCTCAAAGCCGAGGATGGCGCCAACCGCGAAGCCGGAGTGGCTTCCTTTGAACTGGGGGACGGTGAGTACGAGCAGGGCCAGGCCGGCGGCGCCCAGGAAGAGCGCGAGCCACTGGCGCCGCTCGACCGGGTCGCCGAAGAGGCGCTGCGCCATCACCGCAAGGGTGACCGCGCCGCCGGCGAGGACTGCCTGAACGATTGAGATCGGGGCCATCGAGAGAGCAGCGACGTGGACCAGCCAGGCGACGGCGGCAAGGCCCCAGCCGGCGGCGAACCAGGGCGAGGACGCCAGTCCTCGCGCGGTGCGCAGAGGGCTCTTTATCGAGACCGGGTCGGCGTGATGGCAGCCACGGTGCTTGAGCAGCGACGCGAGATTCGTCATCAGCGCGGCCGCAATGGCAAGGGCAATTCCTATTTCCACGCGAAAGCCACCAAGGTTCTTCTATCGGCCGGCGGGCACGCGATTATTAGCCCGCCTGTCTTTCGGCGCCGGAGGAGGGTCCGGCAGTCCGAGGCGGTCACGCGCCTTGGCGACCGCCGATACCGAGGAGCGGCAGGCTTTGGCGATCATCCCGTTCGAGTGGTCCGGTGTGCGGCGGACCTCGAACTCGATTAGCGCAGCGCGGCGAAGCATCGCCCGAGCCTCACGAGGGCTGTCGCTTGGCGCTGCCTGCAGCGCCGCCTCGGCTGCCCGCTGACGCCTGCAGGGGAGGCAGAACCGGCCTGCCGCCGAGCTCGCCCAGTTATCGGGCAGAGGTATGGGGCCGCCATCGATCCGACCGGCGGACATACCGCACTGGTCACAGGTCCACTTTTTTGCTTGTTTTGGCGTTGGGCTCATGGAATCACCTGGCTGGTGGCAGACAGGTTCGGGGCGGCGTTGAGGTGCCGAGATCGGCAGACGGATGGATCTTGTGAGCTCCTTTTGAACGATTTGGGGGAGATTCAACGGCCCCCAGACGCACGGAGCGCACAGAGAAACGGAACCTCTCGGGTGGCGGGATAGCGCCAAACCCGACCTAACCAAGGTAGCAGAGGCAATTTCCCCTGCTCTGAAACTCGCCCACCTGACCGCGAGCGCCCATCGCCGCAAGTTAGGACGGAGGGAGCGCGGGGTATCCGGCGCCTGCAACGCATGGATGCCTCGGTGACACAGGGTGGGAGGAGCGCCGACGGCGACACGGCGCCGAAAGCGGCGCCCGCGCCCGGAGATGCGGCTGCCCCAAGCGCCTATGCCCACAGCTTCGGGTCCTCGCCGCCACTGTCGATCGGGGTTGAGGAGGAGCTGCTGCTGGTCGACGAGCGCCAGCGGCTGACGCCTGCCAGTGAGCAGATCATCGCCGCGCTCGAGGGACCGGCGAAGGAGGGTGTGACGCCGGAGCTCTTCGCCGAGCAGATCGAGCTCAAGACCACCGTCTGCGAGACGGCCTCCGAAGCGGAGGAGCAGTTGGCCAGGCTGCGGCGGGAACTCGGTGAAGCCGGGGCCAACATCCTTGGGGTCGGCCTGCATCCGACCGAGGGCTTCGGCGAGGCGCCGATAGTCCGCAAGCCCCGCTACATGGAGGTCCACAAGGAGCTACGCGGTCTTCTCTGGACGCCGCCCTGCGGCCTTCACGTCCACATCGGGATGCCCGATCCGGAAACCGCGATCCAGGTCGCCAACGCCCTGCGCCACCACGTCCCCCTGCTGCAGGCGCTGTCCGCGAACTCTCCCTTTTGGGCGGGGGCCGACTCCGGCCTGGCGAGCGCCCGCACCGCGGTCGTACGCGCCTACCCCAGATTTCAGATGCCGAGGGAGTTCCGCGATTACGAGGACTTCTGCCGGATCGCCGACCAGCTGATCGCTGCCGCGGGGGCTGAGGACTACACCTATATCTGGTGGGACATCCGCCCCCACCCACGTCTCGGCACGGTTGAGGTGAGGGCACTCGACACCCAGACCACGGTGCGGACGAACGCGTCGCTTGCCGGCCTGATCCAGGCGCTGGCCGCCAAGGAGGTCGACGAAGCCGGCAGGAGCGAGCTCTCCAGGGAGGCGCTGGAGGAGTCCTACTTCCAGGCCTCCCGTTATGGCCTCGAGGCGAAGCTGTTGGGGGAGGACGGCAGCACCGCACCCGCGACTGAGGTCGCCCGTAGAACGGTTGAGGAAGCGCGCCCGTACGCACGCCAGCTGGGCGGGGAGGATGCGCTGCTCGAGATCGACCGCATCGTGCGGGAGGGAAACGGCGCCGACGATCAGCGCCGCATCCTCCGTGCCTCCGGGATGGAGGCCCTGCTCGAGTATCTGGCCGAACGCACCAGGGGAGGCGGAGAGCCCCCCGGTGCTCAACCGTCGTAGGCGCGAGGGCCTGTCAGCCGAGGTTCAGGCTTTGGCACGGCGGCGGGAACGCTGCCGGCGCCCGCTGGAGTGACGTTGCTGCTTTGACCGCCCGGCTCCACCGGAGTGCGGTGGCGCCGGCGGCCGCTCGGGGGCGCCGTGGCCGAACTCCCGGCTGAGGCCGAGGTCGCGGGCAATGCGTCCCATCTCCGCCGCCTGGTCGCCGAGGACGAAGCTGATCCCGGTCCCGGTGCGCCCGGCGCGGCCGGTGCGTCCGATCCGGTGCACGTAGGAGTCGCGATCGCCGGGCATGTCGAAGTTGACGACATGGGTGATGTCGGCAACGTCGATCCCGCGGGCGGCCACGTCGGTCGCGACCAGCAGGTTGACGTCGCCGCGCTCGAAGCGGGCAAGCGCGCGTTCACGCTGTCCCTGGCTTTTGTCGCCGTGCATGGCGACGGCTTTCAGCGAGCGGCCGGCAAGCCGCTTGACGAGGCGATCGGCGCCCCGCTTGGTGCGCACGAAGACGAGCATGCGACTGTCATCCTCCTCGCGCACCTGGGCGACCAGCTGGTCGAGCTTGGCGCCCTGGGAGTCGAGGTGGATGAACCGGTGGTCGATCACGGCCTCTTTGCGATCCGGCGGCTCATGGGTGTGGCGGCGCGCATCGCGGGTGTACTCCGCGGCGAGCTTGCCGGTCGCGCCCTCCAGGGTGGCGGAGAAGAAGAGGGTCTGCCGCTGGGCCGGTGTCTGGGCCACGATGCGGCTCACCGGCGGGCGGAAGCCCATATCGAGCATCCGGTCGGCCTCGTCGAGAACGAGGACGCGGATGTGCTCGAGTGAGATGACGCCGCGGCCGATCAGGTCCTCGAGGCGGCCGGGGGTGGCGACGACGATGTCTGCTCGCCGCGCCGCTTTGCTCTGGGCGCCGAAGCCGACGCCGCCGTAGACGGCCGCCAGCCGCAGCCGGCGGGCGTCGGCGATCGAGCGGAGTTCGTCGACGATCTGGCTTGCCAGCTCGCGCGTCGGCGCCAGCACGAGGCCAGAAAGACGATTGGTGCCCGGCTCGATCAGGTCGATCAGCGGGATGCCGAAGGCGAGAGTCTTGCCGGAGCCGGTGGGGGACTGGACGAGCAGGTCGTGACCCGCAAGCGCGTCACGGACGACCAGCTGTTGAACGGGAAAAGGCTGCGTGATGTCGCGCTGTGCGAGCGCGCTGACCACGGGTTTAGAGATGCCGAGATCGGCAAACGATGCGATGTTGTGCTCCTTCTTGAGCTATTTAGGGGAGATCCAGCGACCCCTAAACGCAACAGCGCAACGAGGAAACGGAACCTCTCGGGTGGCAAATCGCGCCACTCCGACCCGGCCACGGTAGCAGCCCCTCCAACCCGGGGAGTTTCCGTTCGCCTCCGGGAACGCTTTATGGCGTCAGCAGAACTTTGACCCGCCCCGTCGCCGTTTTGCCGCCAGAGCGGGTTGGGTAGAGCCGCTTATGACGAGAAGGAGGAACGATGGCGGAGCCCACGTCCGCTGGGGATTTTCTGCCGCCCAGCCGCACCCTTCCCGCCCTGCGCAGGGCCGCGGACGGCTGCCGGGGCTGCGGGCTCTGGAAGGACGCCACCCAGACGGTGTTTGGAGAGGGCCCGGCCAAGGCCGAGCTGATGCTGGTCGGCGAGCAGCCGGGCGATCAGGAGGACCTGCGGGGGTCACCGTTCGTCGGCCCCGCCGGAGCGGTTCTGGACCGGGCGCTGAAAGAGGCTGGGATCGAGCACGACTCCATCTACATCACCAACGCCGTCAAGCACTTCAAGTGGCGGCCGCGGGGGAAACGGCGGCTGCACCAAATGCCGCGGGCGGGTGAGGTGGAGGCCTGCAAGCCATGGCTGGAGGCCGAGGTCGAGGCGGTGGGCCCACGCGGGCTGCTGGCGCTCGGCACGACCGCCGGCCGAGCGGTCTTCGGGCCCTCGGTTCGCGTCACGCGCGATCGCGGCCGCCTGCTCGAGACGCCCCTCGCCTCCATTGCCTCGATCACACTCCACCCCTCGGCGATCCTGCGCGTTCGGGAGGCGAAGGAACGCGACGAAGCCTTCGCGGGCCTGGTCGAAGACCTCGAGTTGGTCGCCAAGGAGCTGAAGTCTCGGGCACACGGGTAGTTGCACCCGCGATGAGCCCCGAGCGCAGTTCTAGATACAGCCTGCCCGGCCCGCGAGCTTCTCTCTATGCGGGAGAGGGCCTCTCCTCACCGGGCCAGCGGCCAGTGAGGCGGGCGAACGCGGCTCGGCTGCCGTGGTCGGTCAGTCCTTTGACGATGCGAAAGACGCCGCCCTGCAGCGCCAGCGCGCAGATCAGCTTCAGATATGAGATCTCACGCTGGTCGGGCTCGGGCGCCTCCTCGTCGTCGAAGACCGCCCAGAGCCGATCGAAGACCTTTTGGGCCGCGAAGCCGGCCGCCAGGCCGGCGGCGATTCCCAGGGGGGCGAAGATGAACTTCATGCCGGCGGCCTACCCGGGCAGGGTCTCGTCAAACGCGGTGCGATGAGCGGGGGGACGAAATCAAAAGGCAGCGCGACGGTGTGGGGACGAAATCAAAAAGGGGCGCGGTGAGCGTGGGGACGAGCTCGAAAGGACGGCTGCGGCGCTTCGACTGCGCGGGCCCGGGCATTATTCGCCGCCGCCACGGGCGTGGATTCGTCTTCGTCGATAGCGATGGAGGGCGGATCGACGACGAGGACACGCTGGCGCGGATCCGCGAGCTTGCGATACCTCCGGCCTGGAAAGAGGTCTGGATCTGCTCCGACCCGTTCGGCCACATCCAGGCGACCGGGATCGATGCCGCGGGCCGCAAGCAGTACCTCTACCACGAGCGCTGGCAGCAACGGGCGGCGGCGCAGAAGTTCAAGTCGATGCGCGAGTTTGCGGCCGCGCTTCCGCGTCTGCGCCGGGCGGTGAAAAAAGACCTCACTCGGCCGGGAATGCCCCGCGAGCGAGCGCTTGCCTGTGCGGTGCGCCTGCTCGATCTCGGCTTTTTCCGCATTGGCGGCGAGGAGTACGCGGAAGCCAACGAAAGCTATGGCGTGGCGACGATCCTGCGCGAGCACGTCTCGATAAGCGGCGACGAGGTTGCCTTCGACTTCCCGGCGAAGAGCGGCCAGCGCCGGGTGCAGTCGATTCGAGACGCGGAGATACGGCGGGCCATCGAAGCGATGCGCCAGCGCCGCAGCGGCCCCGAGGACCTGCTCGTCTTCCGTGAAGGCCGGGCCTGGCATGACGTGCGCTCCGAGGAAGTCAACGCCTACCTGCAGGAGAAGATCGGCGAGCGCTTCTCGGCCAAGGACTTCCGAACCTGGCACGGCACCGTCCTGGCCGCCGTCGAGCTGGCTCGGGAGGCGTCCTCAAGCCCGAACGGCAGCCGGAAACGTGTCAACCGGGAACGCGTCATCCAGGCGGCCGTCAAACAAGTTGCCGAGCACCTCGGCAACACCCCTTCTGTATGCCGCAGCTCCTACATCGACCCCAGGGTGCTGGACCGCTTTCGCGACGGCAAGACGATCCAGCTTCCCAGCGGGCTTCGCAATGGCAGGCTGACCGCCAAACGGCGGGCGGAGATAGAGCGCCGGGTCCTCGAGCTGATCGATTAGGCGTGGGGCCCGCCGCTGGGCCTCCCTACACTTTGACCATGTCCTCTGAGGTTGATCAGGAGTCGACTTTCACCCTCTACAGGCGTGGAATCGAGCTGCTCGAGGAGCGCGATTTCGAGGAGGCGGCGGTCCCGCTGGAGGCGGCGGCGCGGCGGGCACCGGAGAAGTCATCGATCCGCGAGGCGCTGGGACGGGCGTACTTCCGCTCCGGCCGTTTTGCCGCCGCCGCCGTCGAGTTCAAGGCGGTCGTCGAAAAACATCAGGTCAATGACTTCGCGCACTTCTGCCTCGGCCGGGCGCTGGCGAAGACGGGCAAGACTGAGCAGGCCCGGCATCACCTGGCACTGGCCTCCAACCTGCGTCCCGACCGCGGCGACTACCGCTTCTACCGCGATCAGCTCAGCGCCTGAGGCGCCTGGGCGTCCCCTGTTTCCTACAGCCCGCGGATCAGGCGGCCGACGTTTTCGCTGCTGAAGTAGGGGCCATAGGTGTGCCGGGAGTCCGATGGGTGGCCATAGGTGGTCAGCCCGTTGAGAACGGTGCCGCCTTCGATCAGCCAGCCGCCGCCGCTGGCGCCGGGGCCCCAGTGGCAGCGGATCGAGATCGTTGGCGGGCCGGGTAGGGGATAGCTGAGGCTGTCGTCGCCGACATAGGGCGATTCGCACAGCTGCAGCCTGCGCACGTTGCCGGGGTAGCCAAAGGTCATGAACTGCTGCTGGCGAGCCTGGTTGATGGCGATGGCCGCGCCGCCGCCGACCGCGTCGGCGACGTTCTGCCCGCTGGCGTTGGGCAGAGTGAGGAAGGCGCCGACATCGAAGTCGGGATTGCCCCACTTGACCCACTGTTTGCCGGCGTAGACGGCGCTACGGCGGGCAATGAAGGCGCCGAACGGCGCCAGCCCGTCGTCGTAGGCGGGCACGAACTCGATGAAGCGCGACCAGACGCTGTTTCCTTTGCGACTGCGCGGGCCGGAGTTGAGGCAGTGGGCGGCGGTCAGCACGAGCTGGCGGGTCGGTGTGTTGATCGCGGTCCCCGAGCAGGTGCCCTCCTTGCTCCCCTGGCGAATGAAGATGCGCCCGTTGACGGTGTAAGGGGGGACGGCCGCGTCGACGACCGGCGCGAAGCTGGCGCTGGCGAACGGGTTGGCCTGCTCGCCCGCATTGAGGGTGCCGGCGTCCAGGGGCACTGCGTTGCGCATGCGGGCGGGAGTCCAGTAACGAGCTACCCGCGCCGCTTCCTCCTCGATGCTGCTCGTCGTGGCAACAGGAGGCGGGTGGAGGCGGACAGATGCACCCGCGATGGCGGGCGAACCCAGCGCGACCAGAGCCAAGCCGACGAACGCAACCAGCATCAGCCAAACAAGCCCGAACGATTGCGCTGAGACGTGTGTAGCCCGACGAGGCGAACCGGAAACGATCAACCGATCTGCGAACCGCAGAGGTGCACTATGGGCGCGTCCCAGCATCAGTTAAGGATAGTCCCGCCACGAACCCCCTCCCGGGGACGAGGCAATTGGGACCTTCGATCCGCGCGCTTTCCCGGGCCCTACTTGATCAGCGGAATCACGCAGCGGTATTGCTTGGGGCTTGTGGACACTTTGAAGTCGAGTTTGCTTTCCGGTGTAACGGTAATCACCGCATAAGCGTCGAGACCAGACACATTCGTAATGTCGCTCGACCACTCTTCCCCAGCAGTCAAGCTGATACCGGGTTGTTTGGAGAAGGCGGCGAGTTCGAGGGCTGCGGGCAGGGTGCCGCCTTTCTGGGCGCAGTCGATGGCCGCGTTGGGGGCGCTCATCGACACTCCGCTCGGTGAGGTTTGCCAGCAGTCGCCGGCGAAGAGTTGGGTGCCGGGCAGGCAGCCGGCGCTGAAGCCGTTGATTTTGGTGGCGTTGATCGCGTTTACCGCGTTGAGTGCCGTTTGGGCGTCGAGGGCGCTCTGGGCGCGGTCGGCGGTTTCGGCGAAGATCGCGGTTGGCACCGCCCCGAGGCTCAGCTCGTTTATCTGTGCACCGGTGATCGGGTTGCCCGGGCCGGGCAGGATGCCGGGCTTCAGTCGATCCGCCGTTACCGAGCGCAGAGAGATGCGGTTACCCGGCAGCGACTTGACCTTGACCATCTTGCCGTTGATCTTCCCGGCCGCGTAAACCGTGCCGCTGAGCGCCACCATCAGCGCTAGGAGGGAGATCACCAGCGACGGCGTCGGGCGGCGAATCCCAGCTCTGCCCGCGCTCGGGCCGGGGGCGATCCACTTCATGATTTTCCTCCTCGTATTCATTCATGGGAGGGTAGATCTGACCGGACAGACAATTCCAACCGATGGACGAATAAGCGAGCAAAAGGGCGGACGGTTCGCGGTGGCCGCGCCGGGGCACTTTGCCGCGATCGAGCACTCAATCGGCGTCGTCTCCCAGCCGATTGGGTCCCCGCATCGGAGTCGGAAGCTTGCTCGCTGCCGGCCGGATAGACTCGCGTCCGTAAATACGGTCGGTGGTCAAGGGAAGTCCGGTGTGAAACCGGCGCGGTCCCGCCACTGTGACCGGGTCAAGGAGATCGCAGGCGCACTGGTGCGCCAGCCACTGGGAGGACACGGAATCCCGGGAAGGTGCGATTGACCACCCCGGAAGCCAGGAGACCTGTCCCCGGCCAGCCATGACAACCCTCGAGGAAAGGGTGGCTTAAATGCCAAGACTCATTCCACACCGGCTGGTCGCTGCATGCGCGCTGGCTCTAGTTCTCCTTGCCTGCACGGCTGCGGCCGCGGTGGCCAAGGGGCCGCTCGCGAATCTGCGCGTGGTCAGTACCGGCGGCAAGATCCTCGCCGAAGATTCATTCGGCGCTATGACGGCCACCGTCAAGGCCAGTCCCCAAGCGACCTGCTTTGGGACGGGCACGGGCGGCAGCGGAAAATCGGTCACGGTGCAGGGCCCGACGGCGCTCGGCATGTTGATCCAGGCGGCCAGGTTCACGGCATCGCTTAAGCCGCTGCTGATCACCGATCATTTCTCGTTCGGATTGGGCCTCTGCGGAGTGGGCGGCTTCACGGCCCATGACGAAGGCTCCTGGTACCTGAAGGTCAACCACGAGAACCCGGAAATCGGCGGCGACGCTGTCAAGGTGCGTGCCGGGGACGAGGTGCTCTGGTACCTGGCCTCGACGTTCCCCTATCCCGATGAGCTGGCGCTGCGGGCGCCGGACACCGCCCGGGCGGGCATGCCCTTCCAGGTGCAGGTCTTCTCCTACAACGAAAAGGGGAAGCGCAAGCCGGCGGCTGGGGTGAAAGTGACGGGAGCCAAGTCGCCAACCGGCGCCGACGGCCGCGCCACCGTCACCCTCAACCGGTCGGCTCGGTTGACCGCCCGCGACGGCGAGAGCATTCCGTCCAACCGTGAGGCGGTATGCGTGGGTAACTGCGGTAGATGACCGCAGGCCGCGGACCGACGGTCGCGATCGCGCTGCTGCTGGCGGCGCTCGCGGCCGCCGGCTGCGGCCTCGGCCCCGGAGAGGGTGTGGGAGAGACGACTTTGACGGTGACCCGCGATTACGGAACAGTCGCTGTGCTTTCGGTCGACGACGAGGTTTCGGAGTCCGACACCGTGATGCGAGTGCTCGAACGCAACGCGGAGATCGCGACCCGCTTCGGCGGCGGCTTCGTCCAGTCGATCGAGGGCCTCGCCGGCGAAAGGCGAGATGGTCGCTCCTATGACTGGTTGTTCTACGTCAACGGCATCGAGTCGCCGGTCGGTGCCGCGGACTACAGCCTCCATGGCGGGGAGAAGGTCTGGTGGGACTACCGGGATTGGTCCACCACGATGCGGGTGCCCGCCGTCGTCGGCTCCTGGCCCCAGCCCTTCGTAGGAGGCTACGAAGGCAAACACCCGCCAGTCGCGGTCGACTGCATGGGAGGGGGAGGGGCCTGCGGAGAGGTGCGACGGCGGCTGGAGCAGGAGGGTGTCGAGGTCGCCGAAGGCTCCCCCGAGGGGGCGATCCGTGTGCTCGTCGGCCCGTGGGCGCAGGTTCGTGAGGACCCGGCCGCGGCAGAGATCGAAGACGGCCCGGAGGCTAGCGGCGTCTTCGCCGACTTCGAGCGCGAGGGCGCGGGCTTCGAGCTGGTCGGCCTGGGGGAAGACGGCGATCCCATTCGGCTATTCGAGGACCAGGCGGGCCTGGTTGCGGCGACCCGGCGCTATGAAGCGCCTCCGGTATGGGTGGTGACGGGCTCTACGGCCACCGGCACGGCGGCGGCGGCACGGCTTCTGGATCCAGTGCATCTCCGTGACCACTACGCCATTGCTGCGGAAGGGGGGGAGGGGATCCCCCTGCCCCTGCGATGAGATCGCCGTTTGCCTACACACCGAGGCCGGGCGCGCTGCAGGCGGCTACCCCCGCGGCGGCGGTTGTCTATCTCGGCTCTCTCGTCACCGTCTGCTTCTTGTATTCGAGCCCGATCGTGCTCGCGGCCGCCGGCATCTCGGTCGCCGTTGCCGGCTTGATCGCCGGTGCCCGCGACGCCGTTCGCGCCGGCTTGCGAATGGGCCTGATGCTGGCTCTGCTGATCACCGTCGTCAACGTCGTCGTCACGAGTCGCGGCGAGACGGTTCTGGCGCGGCTCGGCGAGTGGCCGCTGTTCGGCCAGGTGGACGTCACCGGGGAGGCGCTGGCCGCCGGCGCCGCGATCGGCCTGCGCGCGGCGGTCGTCACGCTCGCCTTCGCGGTCTACTCCGCCTGCGTCGACCCCGACCGGGTCCTGCGCGTTCTGCGGCCGCTCGCCGGTCGCTCGGCGCTGACGGCGACGCTCGTATCGCGGTTCGTGCCTGTCGCCGCGGCCGACGCCGCCCGCCTACGGGATGCGGCGCGCCTGCGCGGCCCCGGCGCCGCCGCGGTGGGCCGCGGATCGCTGGCCCGGCGGCTCCTCGCCGGCTCCCTCGACCGGGCTGTCGATGTGGCGGCGACGCTCGAGCTGCGCGGCTACGGCCTCGACATGCCGCGCGCCCGGTCGGGTCGGGACCGCTCTCGCTACGACGGCCGCTTCTTCGCTGTCGGCGCCGTGGTGCTGCTCGCGGCAGTGGCGGCGAAGGCTTCCGGCGCCGATAGCTTTGCCGCCTACCCGACCGTGCGGATCGCGGCTGAACCGGCGACGCTCGCGCTTGCGGCGCTGGTTGTGGTCGCGGGCCTTGCGCCGCTGCGGCGAAAACCGCGTCGCAGCGGTCAACCGCTCGCGGCGGGGGCATCGCATGCCTGAGCTGCTGACCGACCGCTCTGCCCCAGCCCTCGCGATCGAGGGTCTCTCATACAGCTACCCGCATGCTCCGCGCCAGGCGCTGAGTGACGTTTCACGTGCAGCTGGCGCCGGGGGAGTTCGCGCTCCTCGCCGGTCGCTCCGCCTGCGGCAAGTCGACCCTGCTGCGCGCCGCCTGCGGCCTTGTCCCTCGCTTCCACGGCGGTGAGATAGAGGGTGAAGTCATGGTGGCGGGCCGCGACGCGATTCGCGCCGACACCTCGGAGATCGCCGCGGTTGTCGGCTACGTCTCGCAGGATCCCGAGACGCAGGTCGTCTCGACGACCGTCGAGGCCGAGATCCAGCTGCCGCTGGAGATGCGCGGCGAGCCCGCCGCCTCACGCGCCCGTGCGGTGGAGGAGGTCGCCCTTGCGCTCGCGATCCCCCATCTCCTCGGCCGTACGGTCGATTCGCTCTCCGGCGGCGAGCTGCAGCGGGTGGCGCTTGCCGCCGCCCTGGTCACCCGGCCGCGGCTGATCCTCCTCGACGAGCCGACCTCCCAACTCGACCCGGTTGCCGGCGATGAGCTGATCTGGCTGCTGCGCCGCCTCAACGAGGAGTGGGGGGTGACGATCCTGCTCGCCGAGCATCGCCTCGAGCGCTGCCTCGCCGCGGCCGATCGAGTCATCGCCATGGACAGCGGCGCAATCGCCTTCGACGGCCGGCCGCGCGACTTCCTCTCCTGGGCCCAGGACGCAGACCCCGCTCTGGAGACCCCGGCCGCCCGCCTCTTCAGCCTCGCCGGCTTCAACCCCCTGCCCGTGGGCGTCCGCGACGCCCACCAGCTTCTCGACACGATTGAGCGTGTCGACGAGGAGGGCCGCACCCCCTCCGAACGGCTTGTACTTCTCGGCAATCCCATCGCGGCCAGCCGACCACGCCCCACCGCAGCAAGTTGAGTGAGGAGGGGGTGCGGCCCTCCACAACCCCCGCCCTCGACGTGCGCGACCTATGGGTAGAGCTCGAGCAGGGCGACGCGATGCAGGACGTTCTCAAAGGCATCGATCTGAGGGTGGAGCGGGGGGAGCGGGTGGCGCTGATGGGCAGAAACGGGGCCGGCAAGAGCACCTTGCTGAGGACGTGCGGCCGGCCTGCTCGAGCCCGGCGAGAGGAAAGGTCAAGGCGGAGGGGGGGATGGCGCTGCTGACGCAGAACCCGGGCGACTACCTGGTCCGCGAGCTGGTCTCCGACGAGCTGCCCGGCGATCGCCGGCCTGGCGGCGCTGCGCACCGTCGGCCTGGAGCACGCGCTCGACGCCGACCCCCGCGACCTCTCAGGCGGGGAGCGGCAGCGCCTGGCGCTGGCGATCGCGATGGCGGGGCGCATGGAGGGGGAGGCCCTACCGGGGCTCGTCGCCCTCGATGAGCCGACCCGGGGGATGGACCGGGCTCGCAGGCAGGAGCTCGTCGATTTGATCGACGGCCTGGCCAGAAGAGGCGCCGGCGTCGTCGTCACCACCCACGACGTCGAGTTCGCGGCCGCCTTTGCCGAGCCGGGTCGTGCTGCTCGGCGACGGGGTCGTGATTGCCGACGGCGCGGCGAGCGAGATCCTCTCCGGCGGTTGGTACTTCGCGACCGAGGTTGCCCGAGTGCTCGACCTGCCGGGCGTCATCCTCCCCGAGCAGGGTGCGGCGGTCCTGGAGCCGGGAGGCGGCGGATGAGGGGCCACGGCTGATGTCCTGGGAGACGGCGAGCTTTCTGATCCTCGGGGCCGTCCTGCTTGCCGGCTTCGCTTGGTATGAGCGCTCGCGCCCGCCGGCGCAGGTCGTCGCCATGGTTGCCCTGCTGGCGGCGCTGGCGATCGCCGGCCGGGTCGCCTTCGCCGCGATCCCGAACGTCAAGCCGACAACCGACATCACGATCTTCGCCGGCTACGCCCTCGGCCCGGCGCCGGGATTCGCCGTCGGCGCCCTTACCGCGCTGGTCTCGAACTTCTGGTTTGGCCAGGGCCCCTGGACTCCGTGGCAGATGGCGGGTTGGGGGCATGTGCGGGATTTTTGGCGCCGCGCTGGCGCTTGGCGGGCGCAAGCCGGGGCGCCTGACACTGGCCATCGCCTGCGGGGTGGCGGGCATCGCATACGGCGCTCTGCTGAACTTCTCTTTGATGGCGACCTATGGCGGCGACCTGTCGTGGCAGCGATTCCTGGTCCTGGAGGCCCGGGCGGTGCCCTTCGACGCCGCCCACGCAGTCGGCAATGTCGTCTTCGCTCTCATCGCCGGGCCGGCGATGGTGCGGATGCTGACCCGCTTTCGGGAGCGCTTCGAATGGCGCATGCCGGCGGTCGCGACGGCGCTGCTGGCGCTGCGTGGCAATGAGCGCCCTCCTGCCCAGCCCCGCTCGCGCCGCCAACGTCGATGGCGCGGTGCTCTGGCTTACCACCGCCCAGAATCAGGACGGCGGCTTTGGGCCGTCGCCAGAAGACGGCTCCGACGCGATGACGACCGGCTGGGCGATGCTCGGGCTCGAGGCCGCCGGGCGCAATCCACTCGACGTCTCGGCCGGCGGTCGCACCCCGGTCGACTTCCTGCGTGCCAACGTGGCGAAGCTGAGCAGCAGCGGCGACCTGGCGCGGACGATCGTCGCCCTGCAGGGGGCCGGCGTCAACGTCCGGTCCTTTGCCGGCCAGGACCTCGTCGCCAGGCTCACCGACCGCCGCGCCGCCAATGGGTCGTTCGAAGGCTGGCCGGGAACGACGGCCTTCAGCGTGATCGCCTTGCGCACGGCGGGCGCCGGCGCCGGCCTCGACAAGACGCTCTCCTGGTTGGCCACGGTACAGAACGAGGATGGCGGATGGGGCGACCTTCCGGAGCTCCGGAGCAACGCCGATGTGACCGCCGCCGTGATGCAGGCGATGCCCAACTCCGAGCCCGCCGAGCGCGGGCTCGCCTACCTGCGCAAGACCCAGCGGCCCAACGGCGGCTTCGCGCTCGGCTTCGGCGGCGTCAACACGCAGTCCACCGCCTGGGCGGTGCAGGGGATGATCGCGGTTGACGCCGCGCCCGGGTCGATCAGGGAGGACGGCAACAGCGCCCTCGACTATCTGCAGGCGCGCCAGGCCGCCGACGGCCATTACGCCTACTCCGCCTCCAAGCGACCAGACCCCTGTCTGGGTTACCGCCCAGGTGCTGGTGGCGGCGGCCGGCAAGGCGTTCCCGATTGCGCCCCCTTCCCGAACTGCGACCACGTCCCCGATCCCCAGCCTGGAAAGCGAATCGGGCTCCCCAGGCGTAACAGCACCGCCTGTCCCGCCGGTCGAAACGCTGCCCTTGCCGACTCCGGAAGAAGGTGGAACCGAAGGGGCCGCGCCGGGCCTGGGCTCTGCGCCTCCTGTTCCCACCCCCAACGGCGGGTCGACAGCCCCGCGAGCCGGGGAGCCAAAACCGGGCGCAGCCGATCGCTGCCGCCGCCGGCCTCGAGCTCGACCCCGCAGCCTTCGTTTGAAGCAGCGGGCAGCGACTCCTCGCCTGCGGCCCTGATCGTCATCGGCCTGGCCGCGGCGAGCCTCGCCCTCGGCAGCGTCCTCCTGCTCGGTCGCCGCTACAGCTGGTAGCGCGGCCGGGACGGGGGGCCTGGGCGGCTATGTTCCCGCCATGGATGTCGCGACGGCGATCCGCACCCGCCGCACCCACAAGGCCTTCGGCTCCGAGCCCCTCGGGCGCGATCAGGTCGAGGAGCTGCTCGAGCTGGCGCGCTGGGCGCCCAACCATCACCTGACGGCGCCCTGGCGCTTCCGCGTCGTCGGCCCCCAGGCGCTGGCGCGCCTGAAGGAGGCCGCCGGGCCGGAGGCGGCCTCGAAGCTCGACCGCGCGCCGACCCTGGTCGTCGTCTCCTCGGTGCTGGCCGGCGACCCCGTGCAGGACGAAGAGGACCTGCACGCAACCGCGGTCGCCGCCTACATCGTGCTCCTCGCCGCCCACGCGAAGGGGCTGGCCGGCTACTGGCGGACGCCCTCCGTGCTGCGCAGCGAGGCAGGGCGGCAGGCGGTCGAGCTGCCCGAAGGGGAGCGCTTCGTCGGCCTTCTGCACCTCGGTGAGGCGCGCCAGGAGAAGGAGCCGCCGCAGCGGCCTCCGGTCGATCAAACGACGATCTTCCTCGACTGATGCTGACCCGGGCCGCCGCAATCGAGGCGATCGCGGGGCAGCGCTTCGAGGTCGTCGTGATCGGCGGCGGCATCACCGGCGCCGGGGTGGCGCTCGACGCCGCCTCGCGCGGCTACTCGGTGGCGCTGCTGGAGCGAGGCGACTACGCCTCCGGCACCTCCAGCCGCTCCTCGAAGATGGTCCACGGCGGCCTGCGCTACCTGCAGAACTTCGACCTCGGCCTGGTCCGGGAGGCGCTGCTGGAGCGGCAGCTGATGGTCCAGCTCGCCCCGCATCTCGTCTATCCGACGCCGTTCCTGGTGCCGTCCCTGGGCGAGGAGCGCCGCGACCGCCGGGTCGGGATCGGCCTCAACATGTATGACGTGATGGCGACGACCCGCGTCGGTCGCAGCCGTCGCGAGATGCGCTCCTCCAAGGAGGAGGACGCGGACTTCTACTGGTCCCCGGACCGGCATCGCACGATCGATCGCGACGAGGTGCTGGAGCTGGTGCCCGTCGCTGGCCGCGCGCGAGCCCAGCAACGCCTACCTCTTCTACGACTGCCAGACCGACGACGTCCGCCTCGTCCTCACGGTGCTCGGCGAGGCGGCGCGCTTCGGCGCCGTGATGCTGAACGGCGCCGAGGTGACCGAGGTGCTTTCGAGCAACGGCCGCGCCGACGGGGTCGCCTGCGTCGAGGCCGAGTCGGGCGAGCGCTTCGAGGTCGAGGCCGACAACGTGTCAACGCGACGGGGGTCTGGGCGGATCGCGTCCGGCCCCAGGAGGTGGTCGAGGAGGAGGACGTACCGCGGATATCGCCCAGCCGGGGCACGCACCTGTTGCTCGACCGGGCGGACCTGTCGACGGGCCGGGCGGCCTGCATCGTCCCGGCCGGGGAAGGACGGGCGATCTTCGCCCTGCCCTGGTACGGGCGCACCCTGGTCGGGACCACCGACAACGACTTCGACGGCGACATCGACAACCCCCGCCCCGGCGAGAGCGACATCGACTACCTCCTGGAGGCCGTCAACTCCTTCTTCGGCGTTTCGGTGACGCAGTCGGACCTCGTCGGCGCCTACGCCGGCGTGCGCCCCCTGATCTCCAGCGGCGACCCCAAGAAGTCGGTCGACATCTCACGCAAGGCGGAGCTGTATGAGACCTCGTCGGGGATGGTGACGATCACCGGCGGCAAGCTGACCACCTGGCGGCGGATGGCGAAGCAGACCGTCGACCGCATCGTCGAGCGGGAGGGACGCGAGGCGGCCTGCCACACGGCCGAGATCCCGCTCGGGATGGAGGCCCGCCCCGACGACCTCGCCGCCCCTGACGGGGTGGGGGAGGGCTCGGTCGCCCAGCTCGCCTTCCGATACGGGCACGCGGCCCGCGCCGTCCTCGACCTCGCCTGGAAGGACCCGAAGCTGGCGGCGCCGATAGTCGAGGGCCGGCCCGACCTGCTCGCCGAGGCGGTAATCGCGGCTCGCCTCGAGCAGGCCCGCAGCGTCGCCGACGTGCTGCTTCGCCGCACCCGGCTGGGGTTGCTCGCGGCGCCGCAGCTGCGCACGGCCGCCGCGGTGCGCCCGATCGCCGAGACGCTCGGCGCCGAGTTGGGCTGGTCGCGGCGCCGGGTCAAGCAGGAGGCGGAGGCATGGCTCGCGGCCGCCGCCGATGCCGGCGTCGACCCGGCCGGCGCCTCCTGACCCGGCGCCGAGACGCTCATCGAGACCGCAGGGCCGACCCGTAAGCGCCTCGCGGCCGCGAGCTAATAACCTGCCGCTCGATGACCAGGGCCGAACTTGAGTCCAAGCACCTGGCGGAGCTGCACACGCTCGCCGACGAGGCCGGCGTCTCCGGCTACCGCATGCTGCCCCGCGACAGCTGATCGAGAAGCTGAGCACGGGCGGTCGCAGCCGAAAGCCGGCGGCCGGCGGGAGCCCGCCAGCGCCGCCCCCGTGAGGAGCGACCGCGGCAGCGCCGCGAGACGCGCAAACCGCGGGCCCCGAGGGCCGATGCGCGCAAACCGTCCTCCTCACGTACCGAGCAACGCAAGCCTTCCACTCCCCAGGCCGAGCCCGCCGCCGCCCCCGAGCCGCGCATCGCTCCGCCGCCGACGCCGCCTCCGGCAAGGCCAAAACGCCGCCGCCGGCGCCGCTTCCGGCGCCGCAAGGGCATCCGCGTCCACGACCTACTGCTGCCGCCGGTAGCCGGCCGCCAGGCGATCGTCTACGGCGAGACGCGCGAGGGCTGCACGGGGCTGCTGCGTGAGGTTGCCGCTGAGCTCGCCGGTGAGAAGGGGCCGGACCCGATCGCGCTGCTGATCGACCCCAGTCCCGAGGAGCTGGCCGACTGGAAGCGCGAGGCGCCGGCAGCCGAGATCGTCGCCGCCGGCCAGGAGCGCCATGCCGACGATGCCCTCGCCCAGGCCGGCCGCCGCGCCGAGGAGGGCGAAGACGTGATCCTCTTGATCGACTCCCTCACCCGGCTTGCCGAGGGCTTCGGCAATCCCGACTCGGCGAAGGAGCTTCTCGAGCCGGCCTGAGCGCCGGCCGCTCGGGCAGCGGCTCGCTGACGGTCGTTGCCGCACTCGAGCGGCAGCAATAGCTGCTCGCCGCGGTAGCGGCCTAGTTGCAGTGGCGCTTTAGCGCCGGTAGGCGATGCGGCGCCAGGAGGGCTCTTTGGAGAGCTCGATCAGCTCAGAGCTGCGATCCGGCTGCACGTAGCCAAAGGTCTGGGTGCGCTCGTCGAAGACGACGTCCAACTCGCCCTCCTTAACGCGCTGGTCGAGCCAGGCGCCGCGGAAGACGAGCCGGCGCAGCCAGTGAACGAGGCTGCGGTTGGCGGGGCCGACAAGGTCCTCCCAGTTCTCGTTGATGTGCTCTCCGAGCCGCGAGCTGGGCTCGGCGATCTCGCCGCTGACCGCGAGGTCGAGCAGGTCGTCGAGCTCCTCCTGGCTCAGCCCCTGGGCGACGAAGCCCAGTTTGACCGCGGCCTGCTCGACTCGCTGCCCGAAGTCCTGCTCGTTGAAGGCGAAGCGAAGCTCGCCATACTCGAGCACGTAGTCGGAGCCCGACTCATAATTCCCTCTGCGGGTCGTCTTCTTATCCATGAGTTGAAGCCCATCGGCTCTCGCAAGCCCAGCGAAAGCAGGTGCTGGATCATGCCTGTCATCGTAGCCACGCGCCATCTCGCGGCCGTGCCTGAACGAGGGTTTGCACCTCTCCGATCCGGCTAGCTTGAGGGGAAGCTCGATGATCGACCTCCACTGCCACATCCTGCCCGGCGTCGACGACGGCGCCGGTCGACGTCGAGGACAGCGTCGCGATGGCGCGCACGGCCGCCGCCGACGGGATCGAGGCGATCTGCGCCACGCCTCACATCCGCCACGATCACGACGTCCGCATCGAGGAGGTGGCGAGCGGGTCGAAGCGCTCAACGCCAGGCTGCGCGAGGAGGGCATCCCGGTCACGATGCTGCAGGGGGGAGAGGTCGCCGAGACGGCGGTCGAGGCCTTGAGCGAAGAGGAGCTGGCGCGGGTCTCGCTCGGCGAGGGCCGCTGGGTCTTGCTCGAGCCGGCGCCGGGGCCGCTCACCGACAGCCTCGCGCGCCGGGTGCAGCATCTGCGCCGAGCGCGGCCGCCGCAGCCTGATCGCCCACCCCGAGCGCCACCTATCCGCCGACATGTTCGAGCGCATGGCGCGGCCTGGTCGGCGATGGGCGCGCTGGTCCAGGCGACGGCCGACTTCTTCCTCCGCGAGGGCGGGATCGGACGCGGGATGCGCGCCCTGGCCGAAGCCGGCCTGGTCCACGTGCCTCAGCAGCGACGCCCATTCCTCGCTGGCGGCCGGCCGGTGCGGCTCGCGGCCGCCTTCGAGCGTGCTGCGTCGACGTCGAGCGGGTCGCGCCCGCATGTGGAGTGGATGGCCGAGACGCTGCCGCGGGCGATCGTCGAGGGCGAAGAGCTCGACGTCCCCTTCACCGTCGCGCTCTAGAGCGGGCGCAGCTCGACCCGCCGCGCCACGTCCTCGACCACCGAGCGGTCGCCGCTGCCAAGGCCGCTGCGCAGGAAGTTGACCGCGCCGGCGGCGGCGCCGATGCGCAGCGTCTCCTCCCAATCGCGTCCGTTCGCCATGCTGGCCGCTAAGCGCGCCCATCATCGAGTCGCCGCAGCCCTCGCGCGAGCCGCGCTCGAAGCGCGGCGGGGTCAGCGTCCATGCCTCGTCGCCGCGCACCACCATCGCCGGCTCCTCGGCCCGGGTGACGATCGCCGCCCCGGCGCCCTCGATCGAGCAGCCGCTCGGCCGCGTCACGCAGCTTCGCCTCGCTGTCGACCGGCCCCTCGATGAATTTGGCCAGCTCCCAGTCGTTGATCTTGACCAGGTCCGGCTCGCCCTCCAGGGCGCTGTCGAGGCGCGGGAGGGGAGAGGTCGACCACGACCGGCGTCCCGTTCGCCCGCACGTCGGTGACCAGGTTGCCGTAGATCTCCAGCGGCAGCATCTCCGCCGGGTAGGGGCCGCAGAGCGCGAGCACGTCGGCGTCGAGGGCGACCGCGCAGGCGAGCGGGAGAAGAGGTCGTCGATCTCGTGCCGGGAGGGGGGCAGGCTGGCGCTCTGCGCGATCGGGATCCCGCTCGCCGCTGCGGCGGTCGTGCAGGTAGGCAGCCGCTGGCCTCCGCTCGTCTCGACCAGGCGCAGCTCGACTGGCATCTCGCTCCAGCAGGGGCCGCAGCACTGTGCCCGTCTCGCCGCCGATGAAGCCGCAGAGGACTGGCCTGGCGCCCAGCTCGGCGGCCATCCGCGCCACCCAGACACCCTGTCCGGCGGCATGGAGGTGGATGTCGTCGCCACCCTCGGCCGTCAGCTGCTCGATCGTGATCGCGAGCATCGGGTTGGGGCCGAAGACCGCGACCTTGCCCTCGGTCGTCCATTGGAGCCTAGGGCTACCCGAATCGCTGACTTTTGAGCAGTGGGGGAGAGATGGCTCTCGCCGGTCCTGGGATTCAGATGGAGGACGCTCGGGCTCGTCCCCGGCTGAGACGGCTTGCCCGCGAGTCACGGTCCTGGGCCGGGAGGTGCCGGTGGCGACCGGCTTCGGGCGCGCTTGCTCGGCCTCTCGCATCTGCGACCGCGCCGATGCGGGCGCGGGTCTGCTGATTCCCCGCTGCTCCAGCGTCCACACCTTCGGCATGCGGTTCGCACTCGATCTCTTCTTCCTGAATCCGGAGGGCGAACTGATCGCGGTTCGCCGCGCCGTCCCGCCCGGCGGTTCGTCTCGTGTCGCTCCTCCGTTGCGGTCCTCGAGCTGCCCGTCGCTCGCGGTGAGCAGGTGCGAGATTCTCGGAGCGAGTCCGCCGAAGAGGGGCAGCGAAATTGGCTATGGAGGCACGAGCGACCGCGGGGAGCGCGCTCCTCGTCCCTTAGTGAGGCGATGCTTCCGCAGAGACGAGAGATCGCCAGCGTCGTCGTCTGCGAGGACGACACGGTCGACCCTGGAGCTGCTCTGCGATCACCTCAGTCGCCGATCGCTTCGCGTCCTGCCGGCGCCCAGCGCCTCCGATGCGCTGCGCCTCTGCCGCTACAACCAGCCGGACCTGCTGCTGCTCGACCTCACGCTCCCCGACGCCTCCGGGCTCGACGTGCTGCGGGAGATTCGCGAGGCCGACGGGATCGTCTCCCGCTTCGACTCCACGGCTGCCGGTGATCGTGCTCACCGGCCGCGGCGCCGACGCGGACCGCGTGCGCGGCCTCGAGTCCGGCGCCGACGACTACCTCGTCAAGCCGTTCCACTACCCCGAGCTGCGGGCGCGGATCGGCGCCGTGCTGCGGCGGGTGGCGGCAACGGCGCGACGGGCCGCTGCGCGTCGGGGAGATCGTCGATCGACCCCGCCCGGCGCAAGGCTGGGTCGGCGAGCGGGAGGTCGCATCTCTCCAACAAGGAGTTCTCGCTGCTGCGCGCTCTCGCCTCGGACCCGCTGCGCGTCTTCTCCAAGCAGCGAGCTGCTGCGCGACGTCTGGGGCTATCGAGACCCCGGGGCGGACCCGCACCCTCGATTCGCATGCCAGCCGGCTGCGGCGCAAACTCGACCCCGAGAACGGCCGCTACGTCGTCAACTGCTGGGGCGTCGGATACAGGCTGGTCGACGGGTGAACGACGCTGAGCAGATCGTCGTCTGGCTGCTCGTCGCCTCGATGGTGGCGGCGCTGACGGCGCAGGGGTTGCGGGCCGGCCGGCGGCGGAGCGCGCTCAACGAGGCGCTGCACGAGCTGCGGCGGCCGCTGCAGGCGATCGCCGCTGGCCGAAGGCCCGGGGTCGGAGAGGCCCGCCGGGATCGAGAGCTCGGTGCAGCTGGTAGCGGTGGCGCTGGAGCGGCTCGACCGCGAGATCAACGGCGGCGCCCGGCACGCGTGCGCTCGCGAGGCGGTCCGCTGCCAGCCGCTGCTGCGCGCCGCGGTCGGTCGCTGGCGGGCGCGGGCGAGCGGTGGGGGCGGCTCGCTGGAGCTGCACTGGCGAGCCGGGGAGGCGATCGTCGTCGGCGACCGGGCCGACCTGGCGCAGGCGCTCGACAACTTGATCGTCAACGCGATCGAGCACGGCGGCCCCTCGATCGTCGTCGAAGCGCAGCCGCCGGGGGGAGCGGCTGCGGATCTCGGTGGCCGATTCGGGACGCGCCTCGCGCCCGGAGTCCAGGCGCGACAACCCCGCCGACGTCATCGCCCGGCTCTCGGGCCGGCGAAGGCATGGGCACGGCCTCGTCGTCGTGCGTCAGCGTGGCCGGCGAGCACGACGGGCGCTTCGCCCTGCGCATCACGCGGATCCGGGTCGCTTGCCGTGCTCGAGCTGCCGCTGGCTGCCGATCGGGGTCGACCGGGCCGCATGAGCCGGCGCGGTCGCGCCACTCGCCTTCCTCTTTCTCGCCCTTGGAGCCGCCGTGCTGGCGCGCGGCGATCGCCGAGCGGATACGGGTCGCAGCATCGCCGCGGCTACGGCCCCCTGCGGCCGGTCGTCGTCCTCGACTCCGATCTCCCCGCCGGCAGGCAGATCGGGCCGCGGGAGATCGCCGCGGCGCTCGATGTTCGCCGGGTGCCGGCGCGCTTCGTCCCGAGCGGGGCGCTGGTTGCGCCGGAGGAAGCATTGGGCCTGGTTCCGACGCTGCTCGCTGCCGGCCGGTTCCTACCTGACTCGCCTCGCAGCTGCGGCCGCCAGAACGGCGGCGGGCGGCTGTGCCGGGCGTGGGCAAGGGCCGGCGGCCGGTCGAGATCTCGGTCAGCGGCGCCGATGCGCTGCTCGTCGCCGGCCCGGCGCCGGCCGGGGCGAGGGTGGACATCGTCGTCACGACCGAACCGACCGGTCCGGGGCCGGGCCGCACCTACGTGGCCGCGGCTCGGGTGCCGCTGCTCGCCCTGGGGCCGGGAGCGGATGGCCCGACGCCGGGCGGGGTCTCAGCGGCCACACTCGGCCTGACCAAGGGCCAGGCGCTGCGCCTGATCGCCGCCGAGAGCTTCGCCCGCAAGCTGACCCTGCTGCCGGCGGGCTGAAGCCGGTGACGGCCCGACGAGCGGCAACTGGAGGAGCTGGCCGGCCTCCTGCACGCTCGCTTGATCGAGCGCCGCCACGCGGCGGCGGCAGGTGACAGTGCTTCCGGAGAGCTGGCGGATGCGGTGCGGGCACTGGTTGAGGAGAGCGCGGCGCTTCTCGGCGCCGCGGACCGCGAAGCGCTGACCGCGCGGATCCTGCGAGACACCGTCGGCCTCGGCCCGCTCGAGGATCTGCTTGCCGACCCGGATGTCGAGGAGGTGATGGTCAACGGCCCCGAGCGGGTCTATGTGGAGCGCCGCGGGCGAATCGAAGCGACGGGCATCTGCTTCGCCGGCGAGGAGGAGCTGCGCAATGCGATCGAGCGGATCCTGGCGCCGCTGGGCCGGCGCATAGACGAGCTCAGCCCGATGGTCGACGCCCGCCTCGCCGATGGCTCCCGCGTCAACGTGGTGATCCCGCCGCTGGCGATCGACGGCCCCGCCCTCTCGATTCGGCGCTTCGGCGCCCGGCGGCCGGGGCCGCGTGAGCTGCTCGAGCTCGGCACGCTGACCGAGTCTCAATACGAGCTGCTTGGAGGCGGCCGTCGCCGATCGCCGCAGCATCCTCGTCAGCGGCGGCACGGGCTCGGGCAAGACGACCCTGCTCAACTCTCTTTCGAGCTTCGTCTCGGCGGAGGAGCGCGTGGTGACGATCGAGGATGCGGCCGAGCTGCGCCTTCAGCAGCCGCACGTGGTGCGCCTCGAGAGCCGCTCCGCCAGCGTCGAGGGGCGGGGGGAGGTGACGATCCGCGATCTCCTCCGCAACGCGCTGCGGATGCGACCCGACCGCATCGTGATCGGCGAGGTGCGCGGCGCCGAGGCGCTCGACCTGCTTACCGCCCTCAACACCGGTCACGACGGTGCCCTCTCGACCGTTCACGCCAGCTCGCCCACCGATGCGCTCAGACGGCTCGAGACGCTAGCCCTGATGGCGGGGCTTGGCCTGCCGCACAACGCGATCGCCGAGCAGGTGCGGCGGGGAATCGATCTCGTCGTCCATATGGAACGCGCGCTCGATGGCCATCGCCGTGTCAGCGAGATCCACGAGGTGGAGCTGTCAGGCCATGAGGCGGCGGCTGAACGAACGGCCGTGCGGTGACGGGATGAGCGGCGGGCCGGGGTTGCTGCCGATCCTGTTCGGCGCCAGTGCGGGAGGACTCGTCGCGCTGGCGCTTCGCGAGGCCGTGCTGGGCAGTCCGGCCGCCGTGCGGTGGGTGAGGCTCGCGCTGGAGCCGCTGCTGCGCGCGGGCCGCGAGGGATATGCGCCCTCGACCCTGGAGCGCCGCCGGCTCGCGGTGCTGGGGACCGGCGGCGGCGGTGCTCGGCGGTTGGTTTCTCGGCGGCTTCGTCGTCGCGCTGCCCCTGGCGGTGGCGGGGCCGTCGTTTGCCGCCTGGGCGATCGCCAACCGTCGAAGCCGCTACCGCGCCGCCGTCGAGCGGGCTCTTCCCGACATCGCCGTCGCCGTCGCCGACTCGCTCAGCGCCGGCCGCTCGCTGCGAGCGGCTCTGTCGGCCGCCGCGACCTCGCTCGATGGCCCGGCGACCGTCGAGCTCGCCCGCCTCGGCGCCGAGTTGGGGCTTGGCGCCGCCACCGACACCGCTATCGGGCAGTGGCGGCGGCGAATGCGCTCGCCCCGGCTCGACGCCTTCGCCGCCGCCCTGCTCAGCCAGCGTCTGGCCGGCGGCGATCTGGCCGGGCTGCTGCGCCGCTTCGCCGCCGGTGCGGCGGAGCGCGATCGGGTTGCCGAGGAGGCAAGGGTGGCGACCTCTCAGGCCCGCTTCACGGGCTTGCTGGTCGTCGCGATGCCGACCGGCGGCGCCCTCTTTGCCGAGCTGATCCAACCCGGATTCCTGCTCAAGGTCCTCGCCTCGCCCGCTGCCGCGGTGCTGCTTGGCTTCGCCGTGGCGCTGCAGGTCGTTGGCTTCGTCGCGATTCGCCATCTCTCGAAGGTGGTCGAGTGAACACCTCCCTTCGCCGCCTCTCCCTACGGCTCGGCATCGAGGAGCGCCTCGTGCGGGCGGGGCTCGCCACGCGGCTCTCACCGGCAGCCGTGCTGATGGCGAAGATCGCCGGAGCCGTGGGCGGGGCCTTTGTCGCCCTGATCGCCGCGCCGGTGGCGCCCGGGCGCCTCTCGCTGCTGGTCGCGCTGGCGCTGCCGGCGGCGGGCTTCATCACCCCGGACGCGCTGCTGGAGCGGCGGGCGCAGCGTCGTCACCGTCACCTGGTCGCGGCGCTTCCCGACGCCCTTGACCTGCTCGCGGTCAGCACCGCCTCCGGCCGGGGCGCTGCCGCCGGCTTCGCCGAGATTGCGCGGGCCGGCCGCGGCCCGCTGGCCGAGGAGCTGCGGATCACGGTTGCCGAGCTCTCGTGCGGGCGTCCCCTATCGGAGGCGCTGCAGTCCCTGCGCACACGCGTCCCAGGGGGCGAGCTGGCAGCCCTCTGCGCGGCGATCGAGCGCTCTCGCCGCCTCGGCTCGCCTCTCGCTGAGCAACTGCGGCGCCAGTCCAGCGACCTGCGGCGCAGCCAGCACCGCGTCGTCGAGGAGCGGGCCGCCCGTGCGGCGCCCAAGATCCAGCTCGTCGTAGCCCTCGTCCTGGTTCCCTCGGTCCTGCTGATGATCGTCGCCGGCCTGATCGCCAACGCCGACGTCCTGCTCAGCGACTTTTAGACCGTCGATTCCAAGGCCGCGCCCCAGGTGGCTACTCGAGCGCCTCCTGGCGCAGGCGGGTGGCGACGGCGACGGAGGCGGTGCGAACCAGGTCGAGGTCCTCGGCGCAGTCCTTGTGGCCGTTGACGTAGCAGCAGAGCGTCCCGCCGACGAGCTCGAAGGCGAACTTCTTCGGCGCTTCGTCGGTCAGCCAGACGATGAAGGTGGGGGCGAAGAACTGGCGCAGCCAGTTCGCGTCCTGTTCCTTGCCGGCGAAGATCTCGTACTTGTCGTCGAGCGCCTCGCTCTCCAGCTTGACGCGCTCCTTGGAGCGAAAGGCGTCCTCGAGCTTCTCCAGCGCGCGGAGGCCGAACTTGCGCTGGCAGTAGAGCTCGGGAACGCGGGCGGCGCACTCGGGCACCTCGACCAGGCCCAGCGTGTAGCGGTAGTAGTTGGTCTGCCGGTGGCCCTCGCTGTCCGTGCTCTCCTCCTCATATGTATAGAGCGCCAGCATGCCCTCGACCCCCTCGGCAAAGGAGCCGGCGAGGGTGCGCTCGGCATAGCGGTCGTCTCCCTTGCGCAGCAGGGGGGTCTTGCCCGGCAGCGGCCCGCGGCCGCCCAGCGCCATCCCGTGTTGCTGGGCATAGGAGGTGAAGAAGGCGTCCTCGGCCTGTGAGTCGGCAATCGCGAAGACGACCAGGACGCCGAGCAGGAAGGCGACCACAGCGGCCGCGCCCCCGAGCGCTGGGCCGATCAGAACGGCGCAGGCGATCCCCGCCGCCAGCACCGCGATCGCGAGCAGGACCCAGGTGACGGGCTTAGCCATCAGGCGTCGGAAGTGAAAGCCGCGCAGGTCGTTGGCGTCGTCCGGGGCGCTCATGCCGTCGAATCTAGCCCATGCAACGGCACTTGCGAAAAACAGCTTTGTAGGGGATCGTGTTGCAAAGTGGGAGGAAGTGGGTTACTGTGCCCGCGAGTTGAAGCCCAAGGGACCGGGGTGGTGAGGCTCCTCCCACCTCATCACTCCGGTCCTAACTCTTTTTCAGGCGATGCAGAAAGGAGCTCGCGGAGATGGCATTTCGAGGTCTCTACGAGCACAGCCTTGATTCCAAGGATCGCCTCACGGTTCCCTCCCGGTTCCGCGCGGCCCTCTCGGATGGAGTGGTTCTCTCCAAGGGCTTCGACCCCTGCGTCTGGGTGCATACGACCGACGAGTTCGAGCAGCTCTCGGATCGCTTCCTCGCGCCCCACAGCCCCTTCGGGGGCGACGCCCGCCGCCTTCGCCGCCGCTTTCACGGCGGCTCTTTCGACGAGGCCCTCGACTCAGCCGGGCGCATTCGCGTCCCCAAGCCGCTGATCGAGCATGCCGCCCTCGCCGGCCCCTGCGTCGTCATCGGCGCCGGGGAGTACCTGGAGATCTGGAATGCCGAGGCCTGGGCGAAGCAGGAGGAGGAGCTCGACGCCACCGCTCCCGAAATCGCCGAGGGACTCGCCGCAAGCGGAGGTTCGGAGTGAGATGGGAGTCCAGCTGCAGCACGCCCCAATGCCCACCGTCCAGCAGCGACACTTCAGCCAAGCGGTGAATGGCGCAACCCTTATTCGTATGGCGACCGAGCACCAACCCGTACTAGCTCCCGAGCTCACCGCCCTGCTTGCGCCCGCGGCAGGGCAGACCGCCGTCGACTGCACCTTCGGCGGTGGCGGCCACGCCCGCCTGATCGCCGCGGCGGTCGGCCCAACCGGGACCATCATCTGCATCGATCGGGACCCCTCCGCGGAGGCCCGCTTTGAGGAGTTCGCGGGCGAGGTCTCCTGCCAGACCCGTTTTCTCGGCGCCGATTACGCGGCAGGTCTTCGGGCCCTGCGCGGCGAAGGCATCCAGCCAGAGATGGTCTACATGGACCTCGGAATGTCTTCGATGCAGGTCGACGCCTGGGAGCGGGGCTTTTCTTATTCCTATGAGGCACCGCTCGACATGAGGATGGACACGCGCCAGGAGTTCAGCGCCGCCGACCTGCTCAACGAGTGGCCGGAGTCGCGGATAGCCCAGGTTCTGCGCCACTTCGGCGAGGAGCGCTACGCCGGCGGGATCGCGCGGGAGATCGTGCGCCGCCGGCCGCTGCGAACGACCACCGACCTCGTCGCCGCTGTCAAAGCGGGAATTCCGGCATCGGCGCGCTTCGGCGGCGGCCATCCCGCCAAGCGCACCTTCCAGGCTGTACGCATCGCCGTCAACGGCGAGCTGGACTCGCTCGACGACGCGCTGCCGACCGCCTGGGGCATGCTGCCCGTCGGCGGCCGCCTGGCCGCGATCTCCTTCCACTCTCTAGAGGACCGCCGCGTGAAGCGGTTCCTCGCCGCCCGCGCCCGGGGCTGCATCTGCCCGCCCGAGCTACCGGTCTGCGTCTGCGGCCGCGAGCCCGAGGCCGACCTGCTGACCCGCCGCGCGATCGCTCCCTCAGCCGAGGAGATGGCCGCCAACCGACGCTCCAAGTCAGCCCATCTGCGCGGTGCCGTGAAGGTCGCGCAGGGCGCCGGAGGGCGAGCCTGATGGCCGCGGCGGCAACAGCACGGCAGGCGGCTCCCGCGCGGAAGAGGAAACTGGCGCCTAAAAAGCCTCGCCTGCGTAGCGTCACTGCAGCGCCCAAAGCGGCTCCCGCGCGTCAAGCGGTTTCCGCACGCAGCGCGGCCCCGGCGCGCAAGACTGCCCAGACACGCAGTGCGGCCCCGGCGCGTAAGACCGCCCCGGCACGGAGGACGAAACCGGCGCGCCACGCCCCTCCGGCCCGCCGGCCGGGAGGGCCGCTGATCCCGCTTGCCGTCGGCACCGCGACCGCCGTTCGCCACCTGCCCGACTCCAGCCTGATGGTGCGGATGACGCGCGGGCGAACCTGGATCGGCGTCCTCGGCCTGCTGCTTGTCGGCATCGTCGCGCTCAACGTGGTGACGCTCAGTCTCGCCGCCTCGGCGGGTCAGATCGACCGCAACATCCAGGCTCTCGATCAGGAGAACTCGATCCTGCGCAACCGCGATGCACAGCGCTCGGCTGTGGCGCGGGTCCGCCACGATGCGGCCGTGCTCGGCCTCACCGTGCCGACGACTGACCAGGTCACCTACGTCGAGGCGAGCCCGGGCGACGTGGCCACAGCGGCTCAGCGCCTCGCTGCCGCCGAGTCGGGCTATTAGAAGGTAGGTGCGATGCGTACCGTCGAGCGAAGGATCGGCCTCCTCTTCGCCGGCTTTCTCTTCTGCTTCCTCATCATCATCAGCCGCGCGCTGTGGCTGCAGGGCGTGCAGGGCGGCGAGCTCGCCTCCGAGGCCGCCTACCAGCAGACCGAGGTCGTCACGGTGCCCGGTCTGCGCGGCAGCGTGTTCGATCGCCACGGCACCGAGCTGGCCACCTCCGAAGACGCGGCGACCATCTTCGCCACCCCCTACCAGGTCAAGGACCCTCAGCAGGCGGCGACGAAACTGGCGACGATCCTGGGCGAGGAGCGCAGCGAGGTGCTCGCCAGCCTCACCGAAGACTCCGGCTTCTCCTACGTCGCCAAGAAGGTCGATATGCCGACGGCGGCACGGATCGCGCGTCTCGAGCTGCCTGGGATCGGTCAGCAGCCCGACAGCAAACGGTCCTATCCGCAGGGCTCCCTGGCGGCGCAGGTGATCGGTGCCGTCGGAGCCGAAAACGAGGGCCTGACGGGGCTGGAGGCGGGCGAGGACTCGATTCTGGGCGGGGAGGACGGCGAAAGGCGGGTCGTCAACGACGCCCTCGGCGAGCCGATCCGGCTCGAAACGGTGAGCGAGGCCAGCGATGGGGAAGACATCAGGCTGACGCTGGACCCGGCGATCGAGGCGCGCACCGAGCAGGCGCTGGCCGAAGTCGGCGAAACCTACGCGCCGAAGGGCGCCACTGCGATCGTCATGGACCCGCGCAATTCGCACGTCCTGGCGATGGCCAACTGGCCGCCCTTCGACCCCAGCGACCTTGCCGGCGCCAGTCCCGAGGATCTGATGAACAGGGCGACCGGGTTCACCTATGAGCCCGGTTCGACCTTCAAGGCCTTCACGGTCGCGGCGGCGCTGGAGGAGAAGCTGGTGACGCCGGAGTCCTCCTTCACCCTGGCGCCCTCGATCCAGGTCGCCGACCGAGTCATCGAGGAGTCCCATGAACGCGGCACGGAAACGCTTTCGGTGGCCGAAATCCTCGCCCACTCCTCGAACGTCGGCGCCGTCACGATCGGCCTGCAGCTCGGCAGCGAGCACTTCAGCCGCTGGATCAGCCGCTTTGGATTCGGCCGCCCGACCGGCGTTCGATTCCCGGCCGAGGAGCAGGGGATAGTGCCCGAGCTGGACGACTACTCCGGCTCGACGATGGGCAACCTGCCGCTTGGCCAGGGGCTGTCGGTGACGCCGATGCAGATGATCGCCGGCTATGCGGCGATCGCCAACGGGGGCACGCTGCGGCCGCCGCAGCTGATCGAGCGGGTGGGGGACGAGGCGGTGAGCGAGCCGGCCGGCCGCCGGGTCATCACCCCCCAGGTTGCCGCTCAGGTACGAGACATGCTGGAGGGGGTCCTCGCCCCCGGCGGCACCGCCTCCGAGGTGAGCGTGCCCGGCTACACCCTGGCCGGCAAGACGGGAACGGCGCAGGTGGCCGAAGACGGCACCTACTCGGAGACCAAATACGTCGCCTCCTTCATCGGCTTCGCCCCAGCTCAGAACCCGCGCCTGCTGGTGGCGGTGATCGTCGACCAGCCGCAGGGCGACATCTACGGCGGCTCGGTGGCCGCGCCGGCCTTTGGCGACATCGCCGCTTTCGCGCTGCCGTACCTCGGCGTGGCGCCGGAATAGACGCCGGGAGTGGGCGGCCCCAAGGGGAGTCTCCGCCTACCAACCTAGAATCGCCTCCGTGAAGCTGCAGGAGCTGATTGCCGCCGCGGAGGTGACGGAATGCCATGGGGACCTTGACGTGGAGGTCTCCTCTCTTGCCTATGACAGCCGCCGGGTCGGGCCCGGCACGCTCTTCTTCTGCGTGCCGGGGCAGAAGAGCGACGGGCACCGCTTCGCGGCGCAGGCAATCGAGGCCGGGGCAGCCGGGCTCGTGGTGGAGCGCCGGCTCGAGGTCGACGCCCCCCAGGTGGTGGTCGCCGACGTGCGGGCGGCGATGGCGCCGCTGGCGGCTCGGTTCTGGGGCGACCCGACGTGCTGAGCTGCGAGTGGTCGGGGTGACGGGGACCAACGGCAAGACGACGACCGCCTTCCTGCTGCGGGAGATCCTCGAGGCTGCCGGGATCCCCTGCGGCCTGCTGGGCACCGTGAAGCAGGTGGTCGGCGGGGTGGAGGAGGAGGTCGAGCGCACGACGCCGGAGGCGATCGACCTCCAGGCCGCTTTTCGGCGCATGGCCGACGCCGGGGACCGGGTCTGCGCGATGGAGGTCTCCTCGCACGCTCTGGCCCTGCATCGCTGCGACGCGATCCGCTTCGAGGTCGCGCTCTTCACCAATCTGACCCAGGACCATCTCGACTTCCATGGCGAGATGGAGGACTACTTTCTCTCCAAGCGCCGCCTCTTCGAGATGGACCCCGGAATGGCGATCGTCAACGTCGACGATCCCTATGGCCGGCGGCTGGCGGAGGAATTCGACTGCCTGACATTTTCGACCGAGGGCGCGGAGGCCGACCTCGTCGCCGGCGATGTCGTTTTCGATTCCGGTGGTGCCGAGTTCACTGTGAACCAACCCACGGGAGGGCCGGCGTCCGGGGCGACCGTGCTCAGACCTCCGAGGGGGCGGGTTCGGACGCGGCTACCGGGCCATTTCAACGTCGCCAACGCCCTCGGGGCCTTTGCGGCCGCAGTCGCTCTGGGCGTCGAGCCGGATGTCGCTGCCGCCGGCCTCGCCGCGGCGCCGGCGCCGCCGGGGCGCTTCGAGCCGGTCGACGAGGGGCAGTCCTTCACGGTGCTCGTCGACTATGCCCACACCCCTGACTCGCTGGAGAACGTGCTGCAGGCGGCGCGCCGCCTCACAGAGGGCAGGTTGATCGTGGTCTTCGGCGCCGGCGGCGATCGCGATCGCGACAAGCGCCCGAAGATGGGCCGCGCCGCCGCCCGGCTCTCGGACCTGGCGGTGGTCACCTCCGACAACCCTCGCTCGGAGGCGCCGGAGGCGATAGTCGCCGAAGTGCTTGCCGGGGCCGAGGACAGGGAGGGTGTGGAGGTGGAGGTCGACCGCCGTCGCGGCGATCGCTCTGGCTCTGACCAGCGCTGCTCCCGGCGACACGGTCGTCATCGCCGGCAAGGGACACGAGCAGGGGCAGGAGTTCGAGGAGGGCAGGAAGGTGCCCTTCGACGATCGACAGGTCGCGCGCGAGGAGCTGCGGAGATTGGCGGCCGGGCGATGAACCTGGATGCCGGCAAGGTGGCGGCCGCCATCGGCGCCGAGATCGTCGTCGAGGGAGCGCCAGGCACGCCGGGGCGAGCCACGATCGATTCCGGTGAAACGAGTTCCGGCGACCTCTTCTTCGGGCTGGCGGGCGAGAACGTCAACGGGGGCCGGTTCGCGCCGGCGGCGATCGCCGCCGGTGCCTGGGGCGTGGTGGTGGAGCCGGGGCGCACGGACGGCCTGTCCGGCGCCTGGGTCTTCGCCGCTGAGTCGCCTCTGGCCGCCTTGCAGGCTCTGGCGCGTGCCTGGCGCCTGGCGCTGGGGGCGACTGTTGTAGGCGTCACCGGCTCGGTGGGCAAGACGTCGGTCAAGGACATCGCCCGCGCGTTGCTGCCCGGGCGCGTGCACGCGAACCGCGAGAACCTCAATACCGAGATCGGGCTGCCGCTGACGGTGCTCGAGGCCCCGGCCGGCACCGACCTGCTGGTGCTGGAGATGGCGATGCGGGGAGCCGGTCAGATCGCCGAGCTGGCGGCGATCGCCAGGCCCGATGTGGCGGTGATCACCAACGTCGGCCCCGTCCACGTCGAGCTGCTGGGGTCGGTCGAGGCGATCGCGGCGGCGAAGGCGGAGCTGCTGGAGGCTCTGCCCGCCGACGGGACGGCGGTCGTGCCGGCCGCGGCCGGCGAGCTCGAGCCCCATCTGGCGAAGGCGCCGAGGTTGATCCGCTTCGGCCCCGGAGGAGACGTCGACGTCGTCGAGCAAAAGGTGGAAGAGGGAGTGACGGAGGCTCTGCTGGCGACGCCCGAGGGCCGGCAGCTCTTCCACTTCCCCTTCACCGAGGCGCACAACCTGACCAACGCATTGGCCGCGGTGGCGGTGGGCATGGCGCTGGAGGCGCCCCTTTCCGAAATGGCCGATCGTGCTGCGAACATAGGCTTCTCCCGCTTCCGGGGCGAGCGCCTCGAGCTGGACGACGGGATCGTCCTGGTGAATGACTGCTACAACGCCAACCCGGTGTCGATGCGCGCGGCGCTCGAGCACCTTGCCTCGCTCGAGGGGGATCGCAGGGTCGCTGTGCTGGGCGAGATGGCGGAGCTGGGGCCGGGCGCGCCCGGCTATCACCGCGAGGTCGGCGCCCATGCGCGGGAGCAGGGGGTCGATCTGCTGATCGGGGTCGGGGAGCCGGCGCGCGACTATGACCCCGACGAGCTGGTCGGCGGGCCCGAGGAGGCAGCCGAGCTGCTGGCCGAGCAGGTCGAGCCGGGCGACAGAATCCTGGTCAAGGGCTCGCGCTCGGCCGGCCTTGAGGCCGTCGCCGTCACCCTGAGGGAGCTGCTCGATGGGTGAAGTCCTGATTGCCGGGATGGCGGCGATGCTGATCTGCATCTTCCTCGGCCCCAAATTCATCGAGTACCTGCGGGTGAAGGAGTTCGGGCAGCACATCCGCGAGGACGGGCCCCAGGAGCACCACGCCAAGGCCGGCACTCCGACGATGGGTGGGCTGATCGTCTTCGCCTCGATCTGCGTCCCCTACCTCGTCCTCTCCGATCGCGATCCCCAGAGCCTGGCCGTATTCGGCGTCGCGATCGGCTGCGCGGCCCTCGGCTTCGCCGACGACTTCATCAAGATCGTCAAACGCCGCTCGCTCGGCCTCTCGGCCCGCTACAAGCTGCTCTTCCAGGTGATCCTGGCGTTGGGCCTCTGGTGGGTGGCCCGTCACGAGGTCGGCCTCGAGCCGACGCTCTTCTTTCGCATCGGCGACGCCAGCATCGACCTCGGCCCGGTCCTCTACTTCGTGCTCGTCTTCCTCGTCATCGCCGGCACCTCCAACGGCGTCAACCTCACCGACGGCCTCGACGGCCTAGCCGCGGGCTCCTGCGCGATCGTCCTGCTCGCCTACACCGCGATCAGCTTCGTCTCCAACGAGCAGCAGAACCTGGCCCTGCTCTCCGCCTGCCTGGTTGGCGCCTGCATCGGCTTCCTCTGGTTCAACGCCTTCCCGGCCTCGATCTTCATGGGGGACACCGGCTCGCTCGGGCTGGGCGGCGCGATCGGCGCGCTTGCCGTGATGACGCAGACCGAGGTGCTGCTGATCATCATCGGCGGCATCTTCGTGATCGAGGCCCTCTCGGTCGCGGTCCAGGTCTTCTCCTTCAAGGCCTTCCGCCGCCGCGTACTGCTGATGGCCCCACTCCATCACCACTTCGAGATGATGGCCTGGTCGGAGACCAAGATCATGCTCCGCTTCTGGATCATCGCCGCCGTCTGCTCGGGCATCGGCTTCACGCTCTACCAGCAGAGCATCGGGCGGTAGCGCTCGGCCGCGGGTCCTGTCGTCCGGGCGAGAGTGCTCTCCTTGCGCTGCGCTCTGCTCTGGGCGAAGAGATACTGCGTGTGTAGGGATGTGGCCTTGCCCGTCGCAGACTCCGCGCGGCGGAGATCACCCTCACCCCGACGCCACCCGCGGAGGAGCGCTCACACAGGGCCAGCTTGGTTTAGGGCGAAGCTATGGATTAGATGAGTGTGCCGCCGCCTAAGAAGGGTCGTCCGCCGCTGCCTGAGGGGCCGTTTTTGGTTGTCGGGCTGGCCAGGTCGGGCCAGGCGGCGGCCAGGATGCTGGCTGAGCGGGGGGCGGAAGTGCGCGGCGTCGACTGCGGGCATCCGGAGGGCGCGGCAGGGCTTTCGCGGCTGGGTGTCGAAGTCCTTCTGGATACGGATGGACTGGCCCTACTGGATGGCATCAAGACCGTTGTCAAGAGCCCCGGCGTGCCGCGGGAGGCGCCTGTGATCTCCGCCGCCCTGGAGCGCGGGGTCGACGTCGTCGGCGAGTTGGAGCTGGCCTGGCGAGCGATCCCCAACCGTTTCGTCGCCATCACCGGGACCAACGGCAAGACGACGACGGCCGAGTTGCTCGGCCACCTCTACAGCGCCGCCGCCGAGCCGGCGGTTGTCGCCGGCAACGTCGGCACGCCGGTCTCCTCTCTCGCCGGTGAGGTCGACCGCGACGCGACGATCGTCTGTGAGGCCTCGAGCTTCCAGCTCGAGGACGCCGTCGCCTTCGCGCCGGAGTGCGCGGTCTTCCTCAACCTGGCCCCCGATCACCTCGATCGCCACGCCGATCTCGAGGCCTATCTGAACGCCAAGCTCCGCCTCTTTGCCCAGCAGGGCAACGACGACGTCGCGATCTACAACGGTGACGACCCCGCTCTGGCCGGCATCGATCTCGGCGGCTGCGCGCGCCGCGTCGCCTTCTGCCGCGGCGGCGGGCCCGACTGCGAGGTCTCGCTGGCAGGGGCAACGATCTTCTATGACGGCGAGCCCCTGCTGGCGGTTGGCGAGCTCGGCCTCTTCGGCGACCACAACGTCGCCAACGCGATGGCCGCTGCCGCCGCCGCCCTCTCGATGGGGCTCGACCGCGACGCGGTACGCGAGGGGCTGCGCAGCTTTGCCGGCGTTCCCCATCGCCTCGAGCAGGTCGCTGAGATCGGAGGCATCGCCTTCGTCAACGACTCCAAGGCCACCAATGTCGCCTCGGCAACCGTCGGCCTGCGGGCCTTTGAGGGCGGCGTCCACGCCATCCTCGGCGGCAGCGAGAAGGACGAGCCATTCGCGGCGCTGGCCGAGCCGATCGCTGAAACCTGTCGCGCCTGTTACCTGATTGGCGCTGCCGCCGATCGCCTCGCCCGTGAGCTGGCGGGGCTGGCCGAGGCGGGAGTCGAGCTGCATCGCTGCGCCGACCTCGAAGACGCCGTTCGCCGTGCCGCCGCCGCGGCCCGCCCCGGAGAGGTCGTTCTGCTCTCTCCCGCCTGTGCCAGCTTCGATGCCTTCGAGAGCTTTGAACGGCGCGGCGAGCGCTTCCGCGAAATCGTCGAGGGGCTGCGATGAGCGCCCGAGCCGCCACCATCGGCCGCGCCGCCCGCCCGCGCAAGAAAGCGAAGAAGGCGGCCCGTTCCGCCGCTCTACCGCTCGAATACAACCTGCTGCTCACCGCCACGCTCTGCCTGCTGGCGCTGGGGGCGGTGATGGTCTTCTCGGCCAGCTCGACGACCCGAGTACTGAGCGACGGCGGCCTCTCCGACAGCGCCTTCTACCTCAAGCGCACGCTGATGTTCGGCGCCTTCGGCCTGCTCGTCATGCACCTGACGGCTCGGCACGGGCTCGGATTCGTCCGCCGCCTGACGCCCGCGATCCTCGCCGGCTCGTTCTTCCTCCTCGTCGTTGTGCTCGTCGCGGGCACCACCGTCAACGGCTCGAGTCGTTGGATCGGCTCCGGCTTCCTGCAGATCCAGCCCTCTGAGATAGCAAAGGTGGCGCTAATCCTCTACGGGGCCGACCTGCTGGCCCGCAAACCGAAGCGGGTGCGGAGCATCGAGGGCCTGATGCCCTTCCTCCTCGTCGTCGCGGTGGCGGCGATGCTGATCGTGCTGGAGCCCGACCTCGGCACCGCGCTGGTCATCTCCTTCGCGGCCGGTGCCACCCTGGTTGCGGCCGGCGCACGCCTGCGCGACCTGGCGCTTATCGGGCTCATCCTCGCCTCTCTGGCGCTGCTGCTGACTCTGGTCGAGCCCTATCGAATGGCGCGCCTCACCGGCTTCCTCAATCCCGGCGCCGATGCGTCGGGAGCGGGCTTCCAGGCGGCACAGGCCAAGATCGCCCTCGGCTCGGGCGGGATCTTCGGCGTCGGTATCGGCGACGGGGTGCAGAAGGCCTTCTACCTGCCCGAGGCTCACACGGACATGATCTCGGCGGTGATCGGCGAGGAGCTGGGGCTGGTCGGGATCGTCAGCGTCGTCGGTCTCTTCGGGATCTTCGGCTACGCCGGCCTGCAGGCGGCAAAAAAAGCCCGCGACAACTACGGCAAGCTGCTGGCCACCGGCCTCACGTCGCTGATCCTCGTGCAGGCGACGATCAATCTCTGCGCGGTGATGGGGCTGGCGCCCCTGACCGGCGTTCCCCTCCCATTCGTCTCCTACGGCAACAGCAGCCTGCTGGCGACGCTGTTTGCCGTAGGCCTGATCCTCAACGTCGCCCGCGGGGGGACCGCCTCCGTTGGCAGACTGCGGGTGGTCAAGGATGGCGATGCGCGTGCGGGAAGGAGTGGATCGAGCAGTGCCAGGAGACGTAAGAGTGGTGGTGGCGGCGGGAGGGACCGCCGGCCACGTCGTGCCGGCCATGGCGGTCGCCGCCGAGCTTCGGGCTAGCGGCGCCGAGGTCTCCTTCCTCGGCACCCGGGAGCGGATCGAGGCCGAGCTGGTTCCCGCCAATGGCTACGAGATCGACTACCTCAAGGTGCGGGGGATCGATCGCCGCAACCCGCTGCGCGCGATTGGCGCCGCCGCCGAGGCGATTGCGGCGGTCGGCGCCGCGCGCCGGGCGATCAAACGGCGCCGGGCTGATGTGGTGATGGGCGGCGGCGGCTTTGTCGCCGGTCCGGCGGGCCTGGCGGCAAGCCTGACCGGCACTCCACTCGTCCTCACCGAGGCCGACAGCCATCTCGGGCTAGCCAACCGGCTGCTGGCCGGCAAAGCGCGGCGGGTCTGTCTCGCTTTCCCGATCGAGGGGCGGGAGGGAGAGCGCTACCTGGTGACCGGGCGGCCGGTCCCCGACGCGGTGCTGAGCGCCGATCGCGGCGCCGCGCGTGAGCGCTTTGGCATCGCGCCGCAATCCCGCTGCCTGCTGGTGATGGGAGGCAGCCAGGGCGCCCACTCGATCAATCTCTGCGCGCTGCAGGCCTTTGCCGAGCGTGGCGGGCGGGACTTCGACGTCATCCACCTGACCGGCCGCCGCGACTTCGAGGATCTGCGGGCACGCCTGCGTAGCGCTCCTCACAACGACCGCTACACGCTGCTTGCCTATGAGCCCGACCTCGGCGATTGCCTCGCCGCCTGCGACCTGGTGCTGGGACGGGCGGGAGGCTCGATCTTCGAGCTGACCGCGGCGGGCAGGCCGGCGATTCTCGTCCCCTACCCGCACGCCACCGCCGATCATCAGCGCACCAACGCCGGCCTGATGGAGGAGGCGGGAGCGGCGATCGTGATCGGCGACGAAGAGCTCGGCGCCGAGCGGCTGGCGGGCGAGGTGCGCGCTCTGCTGAGTGACGATTCGCGCCTCGCCGCGATGGCGGCGGCTTCGGCGCGGCTGGCACGGCCCGACGCCGCACGGCGGATCGCCGACGAGGTGCTGGCGGCCGCGCGATGAGCAGCGCGGCGAAACGGGCCTGGGCGGCCGCGCGATGAGCAGTGGGGCGAAATGGGACTGGGCGGCCGGTCACTTCCACTTCGTCGGCATCGGCGGCGCCGGGATGAGCGGCCTGGCCCTGGTCTGCAGTCGCCTCGGGGCGACGGTCAGCGGCAGCGATCGCGCCGACTCCTCTTATATGGAGCGGCTGCGCGAGGCGGGCCTGAGGCCGGCTGTGGGCCATGACGCGGACAACCTGCCGCGGGACGCCGTGGTCGTCGTCTCAACCGCGATCGCCGCTGATAACCCCGAGCTGTCTCTCGCTCGCGAGCGCGGCCTCGAGGTCCTGCACCGCGGCGAGCTGCTGGCCCAGCTCTGCGCGGAGAAGCGGCTGATCGCCGTCGCCGGCACCCACGGCAAGACGACTACCACCGCGATGCTGGTTTGGGCCCTTCGAGCGATCGGCGCCGACCCGGCGTTCTTCATCGGCGGCGAGGTGGCAGGGCTAGGGGCGGACGGCTCCGCCGCCAACGCGGGGTGGGGGGAGGGGGCGTGGGTCGTCGCCGAGGCGGATGAGAGCGACGCCAGCTTCCTGGCACTGCGGCCCGAGATCGCCGTCGTCACCAACATCGAGATGGACCACCATTCCCGCTGGGGGTCGGTGGGCGAGCTGACCGAGGCATTCCGAAGCTTTGCCGCCCAGGCCAAGGCTGTTGTTCTGCCGGGAGCGGCCGACATCGCGGTCGGCCCGCAGCGAGCTTTCGACAGGCCGACCGACATCCTCTATGGGGACGCGGCGAAGACGAAGCAGGTGGTCCGCTTCGACCTCGGAGAGCCCGGGCCGGATCTCCAGCTCAGAGTCCGCGGCCAGCACAACGTGTTGAACGCCCAGGCGGCACTGGCCGCGATCGAGCTCGCCGGTTTGGACGTCGAGGCCGCCGCCGAAGCGCTGGCTGGGTTCCCCGGCGTTGCCCGGCGGCTCGAGCACAAGGGGCGCCACGCCGGCGCCGAGATATATGACGACTACGCACATCATCCGACCGAGGTGCGTGCGGCGCTCGAGGCGCTGCGGACGGCCGAGCCGGCACGCCTCGTCGCCGTTTTCCAGCCCCACCTCTACTCCCGCACCAAGGCGCTGGCGGAGGAATTCGGGGCCGCCTTGGCCCTGGCCGACGAAGTCTTCGTCCTCGACGTCTATCCGGCCCGTGAGGAGCCGGTGGGAGAGCTGGCGGGGGTCAGCGGCAAGCTCGTCGCCGATGCCGCCTTCGACCACATGAACGGGCGCTTTGCCTGCTGGACGCCTTCGATGGAGGCGGCGTTGAGTGCAGTGCGCCGTCGCCTCGGCCCCGGAGAGGTGCTGGTTACGCTTGGAGCCGGCGACGTCTTCAAGCTCGGCGAGGCCCTGGCGGATGAGGACGGGGGATAAATGACCGTTCCCGACGGCGTGCAGCCCGACTTCTCCCTTGCCCGGCTGACCACGGTCCGCACCGGCGGCCCCGCCGACTGGTTTGCCCGCCCGGCCAGCGTGGAGGAGCTGCAGCGCCTGCTGGCCTGGGCCGGCGAGGAGGGCCTGCCCGTGGGCCTCGTCGGCTCGGGCTCCAACCTGCTGGTGGCCGACGCGGGCTTTCGCGGACTGGCCTTGAAGCTCGATGGCGAGCTGGCTTCGATCGAGCTCGCTGGGGAGCGACTTGTCTGCGGTGGTGGCGCCCGCCTCCCGTCGGCGGCCGCTAAGGCGGCCAGCTGGGGCCTCTCCGGGCTCGAGTTCGGGATCAATATCCCCGGCACCGCGGGGGGCGCGGTGAAGATGAACGCCAATGCCTACGGCGGCCGGCTGGCGGAGGTCCTGGAGTGGGTCGAGCTCTGCACCGCGGATGGGTGCGAGCGCCGTCTTCCCGATCAACTGGGCTTCGCCTATCGCAGCTCCACCCTCAGCGCCAGAGAGGTCGTTGCCCGCGTCTCCTTCCAGCTGACGCCCGGCGACCCCGAGGAGATCAAGGCGAGGATGGCGGCGATGCGCGGCAAGCGGCGCGAAGCCCAACCCTCGGGGATCAAGACCTTCGGCTCGACTTTCAAGAATCCTGACGACGAGCGTGCCGGCGGGCGCACGGCAGGCCAGCTGCTGGAGGCCGCCGGTTGCCGCGGGCTGCGCCTGGGCGGCGCCCGCTTCTCGGAGAAGCACGCCAACTTCGTCGAGAACACGGGCGAGGCGAGGACGGCAGACGTCCTCGAGTTGATGGCCGAGGGCCGCCGGCGAGTCCATGAGCGCTTTGGCGTCGAGCTGGAGCCGGAGGTCCAGCTGCTGGGGGAGGTGGAGTGGCCATCCGCCTGGGTGCTGTGAAGCGCGCCGCGCCGATGCTCGCCGTCCTCCTCGCCGCGGTCGTGGCCGGCTACCTGCTCTTCCTGCGCGACAAGACCGCGACCGCGCAGCTCATCGTTCCGAAGCCGGTGTCCGTGATCGGGGAAGGGTCGGAGGCGGTAGGGGTGACCGCCGACGGCACGGTCGTCAGCTGGTTTCCTCTGCCGCAGGAGGTGGAGCTGCCGCGGCTGTCTCTCTCAGAGCCGCCCGCGGACGGGCGCCTTGCCGGGCCGGCGCTGCAGCAAGCACGGGTACTCGGCGCCGCGCCCGCTGCTTTGCGGCCCCATATCGAAGGCAGCTATTACGGCGAAAGCGGGGTCGACGTCAACCTCCGCTCCGGGATCGAACTGCGTTTTGGCGAGGCCTCCCAAGCGGAGGCGAAGTGGCGCGCGGCCGCTGCCGTACTTGCCGATCCCTCGATCACCGCCTTGGATTATGTAGACCTGCATGTTGCTCATCGGCCGGCGATAGACGGCGAAAGCCACAGCTTGCCCCTGGTTCCATGAGGCGCGGCGTGCTTTGGAGCGGCGCGTCGTGCGGCCGCCGGATATGGCGCTCACAAGCCATAAGCGCTAGCCCGAAGCGAGTAGAAGGACGCCTCTACCCAACCTTCGACTAAAGACTGAGGGTAGGGAAACCCTCAAGTAAGAGTCGAGGTTTGGCCGGTGCAGGATGGCTCTCGCCCGTTTGACAGAGGGCCTTCAATGCCCTACGTTGAGCGCAATTTCCGTGGTTGAGGTGAACGCTTGAACCCTTAAGCATCACTAAAGCCTCGGACGGAACGAAGGCTCAACTCAAACGCCAACCTGCGAAGGTGGCGGCTGGAGAAATCGGGAGATGGAATCCACTTACCTTGCCGTGATCAAGGTCGTCGGAGCTGGCGGCGGCGGCACCAACGCAGTCAGTCGCATGGTCGATGCCGGTATTCGCGGCGTCGAGTTCGTCGCGGTCAATACCGACGCCCAGGCCCTGCAGGCCTGCGATGCCGACATCAAGCTCTCGATCGGCCAGGAGCTGACGCGTGGTCTCGGCGCCGGAGGCAACCCCGACGTCGGAGCGGGCGCCGCGGCTGAGAGCCGCGATGAGATCAAGGAGGCGCTGAAGGGCGCCGACATGGTCTTCGTCACCGCCGGCGAGGGTGGCGGCACCGGGACCGGCTCGGCGCCGGTCATCGCCGAGATCGCCAAGGAAGAGATCGGCGCCCTCACGGTCGGCGCTGTGACCAAGCCGTTTGAGTTCGAGGGAAAGCGACGTATGCAGCAGGCGCTCGAGGGGATCGAGAAACTGCGCAACAACGTCGACACCCTGATCATCGTTCCCAACGAGAAGCTGCTGCAGGCCGTCGAGCGCCGCACCAGCGTGCTGGAGGCGTTCCGCCAGGCTGACGACATCCTGCGCCAGGGCGTTCAGGGCATCACCGACCTGATCACGATCCCGGGGCTGATCAATCTCGACTTCGCCGACGTGCGCACGATCATGCGCGACGCCGGCTCGGCCCTGATGGGCGTCGGCTCCGCCTCCGGGGAGGCGCGGGCGCTCGACGCCGCCAAGGCCGCCATCACCTCGCCGCTGATCGAGGAGTCGATCAAAGGCGCAACCGGCATGCTGCTCAACATCACCGGCCCGGAGGACCTCGGACTATTCGAGGTCAACGAGGCCGCCCAGCTCGTCCAGGCCGAGGCCGACGACAACGCCAACATCATCTTCGGCTCCGTCGTCGACCAGTCGATGAAAGACGAGGTCCGGGTCACGGTGATCGCCACCGGCTTCGAGGGCTTCGAGTTGCTCGCCCGTTCTCCGCAGCGGGTCCGCCGGCGCTATGAGAGCCGCCCGACGATCTCCGCCGAGGACACCGACATCCGCAAACTGCGGGTCAGCGACGACGACATCGACGTCCCGCCCTTCCTCAAATAGGGCGAGCCGCACAGGTGAATACGCTGCGGCCGTGAGCGACGACGCCGCGCTGAAGCGCACCCCCCTCTACGACCGGCACGCCGAGCTGGGCGCGAAGCTCGTTCCCTTCGCCGGCTGGGAGATGCCCGTCTCCTATGAGGGGATCCGCGAGGAGCACTCGGCTGTGCGCACCCACGCCGGGATGTTCGACGTCTCCCACATGGGCGAGGTCGAAGTCGAGGGGCCCGGTGCGCTCGCCTTCCTGCAGCGGGTCCTGTCCAACGACGTCGCCGCCCTCGAGCTCGGCGGCGCCCAGTACTCGTGCCTGTGTAACGAGGAGGGTGGGGTGCTCGACGACCTCTTCACGTATCGCCTCGGCGAGGACCGCTACCTGATCGTCACCAATTCCGCCAACCATGGCGCCGACCTGGCCTGGCTGGGGCGCTGGAGCCGCGACTTCGACGTCACCGTTCGCGACGTCGCCGACCGCTACGCGATGCTCGCCGTGCAGGGGCCGCACGCCCGCCGCATCGTCGGTTCCACCCTCGGCATCGAGCTTCCCGCTCGAATGAGGGCCGCAACAGCTCGGCTAGGCAATCGGCCGGGCCTGGTCTGCGGTACCGGCTACACCGGCGAGGACGGCGTCGAGCTGTTGATCGATCCCGACCCGGCGCCGGCGATCTGGGGCGAGCTGCTGGACGCGGGCATCGTCCCCTGCGGCCTCGGCGCCCGCGACACGCTGCGCCTCGAGGTCTGCTTCCACCTGCATGGCAACGACCTGACGCCGGAGCGCAACCCGATCGAAGCGGGCCTTGGCTGGTGCTGCGTCGAGCCGACCGGCTTCATCGGCGCCGATGCGGTTGCCCGCGCCCGGCGGGAGGGCCCGCCGGAGAAGCTCGTCCCCTTCAAGGTCGAGGGCCCGGGCATCCCGCGGCCCGGCAACGAGGTCCTCTGCGACGGGGAGGCCTGCGGCCTGGTCACCTCCGGCACCTTCTCGCCCTCGCTCGAGGTCGGCATCGGGATGGTCTACGTGCGCGCCGATCGCGCCGAGCCGGGGGCCGGGATCGAGATCGACGTGCGGGGCAAGCGGCGCCGCGCCCGGATAGGTTCCAAGCCCCTGTACACGGGCGCGGCGCGAAAATAACCGCCGCCCGGAGGCGCCGCAAAAAGGAGAACTGAGTTGGCCGAAGCGACCTATCCCGACGAGCTGCTCTACCACGACCAGCACGACTGGGCCCGTTTGGAGGGGGACGAGCACGCCGTCTTCGGAATCACCTGGTACGCGCAGGACAGCCTCGGCGAGGTCGTCTTCTACGACCCCCCCGAGGTCGGCACGAAGGTCGACAAAGACTCCTCATATGCAGAGGTGGAGTCGGTGAAGGCGGTCTCCGACGTGATCGCGCCGCTCTCGGGAGAGATCGTCGAGTCAAACGACGCGCTGGTCGACGCTCCGGAGAAGGTGAACGAGGACCCCTACGGCGAGGGCTGGCTGGTGAGGGTGAAGCTGAGCGCGCCGGCGGAGGCGCAGGCACTGCTCGACGCCGCCGAATACCGCAAGCTGGTCGAAAACGGCTAGCAAGGCCCCGCCCCTGCTTTCCGTAGCCTTAGCCGGGTGAGCCGCTACACCTCCGTCACACCGGCCGACCGGGCCGAGATGCTCGCCGCGATCGGCGTCGACTCGACCGCCGACCTCTTCGAGCAGGTGCCCGAGCCGCTGCGCCTCGGCCGCCCGCTGGCGCTGCCGGCGGGAATGAGCGAGGCGGAGGTCTTCGAGCGCCTCTCGGCCCTCGGCGCGCGCAACGCCGACGCCGAGGAGGAGGTCTGCTTCCTCGGCGCCGGGATGTATGACCACTACGTGCCGGCGATCGTCGACGCGATCACCCAGCGCTCCGAGTTCCTCACCCCCTACACGCCCTACCAGCCGGAGATCTCCCAGGGCGGCCTGCAGGTGATGTTCGAGTTCCAGACCGCGATGTCGGAGCTGACCGGCCTGCCGGTCTCCAACGCGGGGCTCTACGAGGGGCCGTCCTCCGTCGCCTCGGCCGGATACCTGGCGATGGGTGCGACGGCGCGCAGGCGCTTCGTGGTCTCACGCGGCCTGCACCCGCACAGCCGCGAGACCCTCGCCACCTATTCGCAGGGCTACGGCGCCGAGGTGGTCGAGGTGGGCATCGAGGACGGCCTGACCGACGCCACCGCGCTGGCGGCGGCGGTTGACGGCGAGACGGCAGCGGTCTTCCTGCAGAGCCCCAACTTCCTCGGTGCGGTCGAGGACGTCGAGGCGCTGGGGGCGGCGGCGAAGGAGCACGGTGCGCTCCTGGTCGTTGCCTGCGACCCGATGACGCTGGGGATCCTCAGGCCGCCGGGGGAGTGCGGCGCCGACATCGCCCTCGGCGAGGGCCAGCCGCTCGGCAACCGGCTCGACTTCGGCGGACCGTCCTTCGGCTTCTTCTGCGCGACCGAGGAGCAGATCCGCCGCATGCCGGGCCGGATCGCCGGTGAGACCGAGGACGTCGACGGGCGCCGCGGCTTCGTCCTCGCGCTGCAGACCCGCGAGCAGCACATCCGGCGCGAGAAAGCGACCAACAACATCTGCACCGCCCAGGCGCTGAACGCGCTGGGGGCAATGGTCCACCTCGCCTGGCTCGGCCGCGAGGGCTTCAGGGAGCTGGGCGAGCTGCTGGTGCAGCGGACCGCCTATGCGCGCGAGCGGCTGGCGGGGGTGGATGGAGTCGAGCTCCTGCACGCCGCACCGGTCGCGCGCGAGTTCGCATTGCGGCTCGGGGCGCCGGTGGGCCCGGTGCTCGATCGCTGCGCCGAGCGGGGGATCGCCGCCGGATATCCCCTCGGCCGCGACTACCCGGAGCTCGAGGACGGCCTCCTGGTCGCGATCACCGAGCGGCGTACGAAGGCCCAGATCGACGATCTGGCGGAGGCGCTTGGCGCCGCGATTGCCGCCGAGCGCGGTGGGTCATCCCAGGATTCCGAGGACAGAGTTACGGGCGGCGTCGTATGAGCCTGACCGAGACCCCGATGCAGGCCGAAAGGGCGCAGACGATCTTCGAGAAATCGAAGCCGGGCCGGCGAGCCGCGACCCTGCCGGAGGCGGAAGTGCCCCAGAAGCCTCTAGCGGAGCTGATCCCGGAGAAACTGCTGCGCTCAGAGGCGCCGCGATTGCCGGAGATCGCCGAGCCCGAGATCGTGCGCCACTACAACCGCCTCTCACGCCGCAACTTCGATCTCGACAGCGGCTTCTACCCGCTTGGCTCCTGCACGATGAAGCACAACCCGCGGCTCAACGAGCGGGTCGCGGCGCTGCCCGGGCACGCGCGCCTGCACCCTGCGCAGGACCCGCGCCGGGCCCAGGGGGCACTGGAGTTGATGTGGCTGCTGCAGGAGTCGCTGAGTGAGATCTGCGGCCTGCCCCACGTCAGCCTGCAGCCGTCGGCCGGCTCCCACGGCGAGCTCGCCGGGTTGCTGCTGACCCGCGCCTACCACGCCGATCGCAATGAGGTGCGGACGAAGGTGCTGGCGCCCGACACCTCCCACGGCACCAACCCCGCCTCGGTGACGATGGCCGGCTACGAAGTGGTCAAAGTCGCCACCAACGAGCGCGGCGGCGTCGAGATGGACGACCTGCGGGCCAAGCTGGCCGAGAACGCCGGCGAGGTCGCCAGCCTGATGCTGACCAACCCCAACACGCTCGGCGTCTTCGACGAGAACATCGCCGAGATCGCCTCGCTGATCCACGAGGCGGGGGGGACGCTCTACTACGACGGCGCCAACCTCAACGCCGTCATGGGCCAATCCCGGCCCGGGGACATGGGCTTCGACATCGTCCACGTCAACCTGCACAAGTCCTTCAGCCAGCCGCACGGTGGAGGGGGGCCGGGGGCGGGGCCGATCGCCGTCTCGGAGCGGATCGAGCCCTTCCTGCCCCGGCCGCAGGTGATCCGCCGCGAGGGCGGCAACGGCAGCGGGCCCCTCTACGACCTCGACCTCGAGCGGCCGAAGTCGATTGGCCGCCTGCGTGGCTTCCAGGGCAACTTTGGCGTCTTTGTCCGCTCCTACGCCTACATCCTCAGCCTCGGCGCCGACGGCCTCGCCGAGGCGTCGGAGACGGCGGTGCTGAACGCCAACTACCTGAAGGCGCGCCTCGCGCAGGGGCTGGCCGGCAAGCACCTGCCGATCGCCTTCGACCGCCACTGCATGCACGAGTTCGTCCTCTCGGGCAAGCCGATGAAGAGAGAGCTCGGCATCGCCACGCTCGACCTCGCCAAGCGGTTGCTCGATTTCGGCTTCCATCCGCCGACCGTCTACTTCCCCCTCCTCGTCGACGAGGCGCTGATGGTCGAGCCGACCGAGACCGAGACCAAGGAGAGCCTCGACGCCTTTGCCGAGGCGATCGAGGCGATCCTCGCCGAGGCCGAGGGCGACCCCGAGGTCGCCAAGCAGGCCCCCTACACGACGCCGGTCCGCCGCCTCGACGAGGTCAGGGCGACGCGCCGCCCGGTCGTCCGCCAGCCCCTCGGCTGAGCATCGAGACACGCCCCCCGGAGGTGTGATGAGACTGCGCCGGGTGTGAACCTGACGCGGCCCTCACGATTGCCTCAGAGTTCGGGCAGGACCTGCTTCAGCTCCAGGACGGGAGCGAAGAGGTCGCCGTGGCGATCGATGCGCTCGAGCACATCCCCGGCTTCGAAGACGAGGCTGCGGGCCTCGCCTTGCCGCAGGGCGCTTTCGACCTCCTCCCAGCTGACCGGGGTCGAGACGGTCGGCCGCTCGCGCGCCCGCAGCGAGTAGACGGCGATCGTCGTCTTGCGCTGGTGGTTCTGGGACCAGTCGACGAAGACCTTGCCTTTGCGTTCGACCTTCTTCATTTTCGAGACGACCTCTTTCGGCGTCTGCTTCTCGAGCAGCTGGGCAATCGCTTTGGCGAACGGTTTGGTCGTCTCGTAATGGACCTTGTCGTTGAGCGGGACGTAGACCTGCAGCCCCTTGGAGCCGGAGGTCTTGGCGAAAGACCGGAGCCCGAAGTGGTCGAAGAGCTCGCGCAGCCGCAGCCCCACCCGGCAGCAGTCGAGGATGTCGGCGGGCGGGCCGGGGTCGAGGTCGAACGCCAGCACGGTGGGCCGCGTCGGCGCCCTGGAAAGCGAGAGCGAAGGATGCAGCTCAATCGAGGCCAGCTGCGCCATCCAGATCAGCGTCGGCAGGCTGTCGCAGACGCAGAAGTCGATCTTGCCGGCGTGCGGCCCGGCGGTAACCCGCGCCGTCTTCACCCATTTTGGCCGGTGCTTGGGGCAGCGCTTCTCAAAGAAGGCGGCGTCGAGGTCCTCGACTCCTTCGGGGAAGCGCCGCAGGGTCACCGCCCGGCCGGCCAGGTGGGGGATCATCGCCGGCGCCACCTTGGCGTAGTAGTCGACCATCTCGCCCTTGGTAAACCCGGCCTCGGGGTAGAGCACCTTCTGCAGGTTGGTGAGCTTCAGCTGATGGCCGTCGACCTCGACCTGGCGGTCAGGCGACACCGGCTATTTGGAGGCTTTCGCCTTTGCGGGCGAGCGTTTCGACGCGGCTTTGCTTTTTTTCTTCGCGGCCGGCTTCGAGGCCGGCTTGCGCGCGCGTCCATCCTCGTCGCCCTTGACCGCGGCGATGCTTTCCTCCAGGGCGGCCATCAGATCGGGTGCCTTGGTCGGCTCCGGCGCCGTGGCGCTGGGGGCGGTGAGGACGTCCTTGCCTTCCGCTTTGCGCTCGATCAGAGCGAGCAGCTTCTCGCGGTACTCGTCGCGGTAGGCGGTGGGGTCGAAGTCTCGGGTCAGGGAATCGATCAGCTGCTCGGCCATCTCGACCTCGCGTTTGCCGATCTCCGGTTGCTCGGCCGGGATCACGTCCTCGAGTTCGGACGGCGAGACGACCTCGTCGGCGAAGCGCATCGTCGTCAGGGTGAGGGCCCCATCGGTGGGCCGGATCGCCGCCAGATGCTCCTTGTTGCGGAAGACGAAGCGGGCGATGGCCACTTTGCCGGCCTCCTCCATTGCCTGGGACAGCAGCGAGTAGGCCTTCTCGGCGCCCTCGGCGGGCCCCAGGTAGTAGGGGCTGTCGAAATAGATCGGGTCGATCTCGTCGAGGTCGACGAAGTCGATCACCTCGATCGAGCGGCTCTTCTCAGGGTCGAGCCCGCTGAGCTCCTCCTTGGTCAGGGGAACGAAGCGGTCGGGCGAGATCTCGAAGGCCTTGACGATGTTCTCGTAGGGGACCTCCTCCTCCGTCCCTTCGGCGACGCGCCGGTGGCGAATGCGGACCCCGTCCGCCTCGCGAATCTCACGCAGCGCGATGCCGCGCCGCGCCACGGCGCTGTAGAGCTTCACGGGCACGTTGAGGAGCCCGAAGTTGACCGACCCTGTCCAAATCGCTCTTGCCATCAGCAAACCACCTACCCGGATTCTCGCACCCAGCCTTCGCCGCCGTCGCCGGGACCCGTTTCCGGGAAGCTTCTTGCGCGCCTCGCCGGCTCAGCTTGGAGGGGTTCCAAACGTCGCCGGGCAGCACCACCCTTCGATCTTTGGGAAGGAGGCGCTCCCCAGCTCGCCGGGGGCGAATTGAGTCGAGATCTCTCCCACCGCCCGCACACGCCCCCTGCCACTTGCCGGGATGAAGAGCAGTTGGTCGGCGTCTCGCCAGCCAACCAGCAGCAGACGGCCGTCGGGCGACCAGGTGGGGCCGGAGAGATGCCCCGGGCGCCGAAGGGCTGCTCGCGGCCGGCCGCTGTCGGCGTCGACTAGGACGACTTCGCTTCGCGGCGGCCGCGATTCGCGGGCGGCAAACGCGAAGAGGGCGGCGACCGTCGCGCCGTCGGGTGAGATGGCGGCGCCCCACAGCCTGGCGGCGCGGGGGACGGCGATGCGGCGCGTGTCGCCGAGATCCAGGCCGGCCCCGAGCTTGCTAACCGCCACCTCTCGCAGGCGCAGCGCATCCGGCGACGCTTCCAGCAGCGTTCCGTCGCGGCTCCATCCCAAGGTCGCGATGCCCGGCAGCGCATCCGCCGAGGCGAGGATCTCGGCACTGTCGCTGTTGGCGATGCGAAGCTCGCCGGCGGCGGTGACATAGGCGAGTAGGTGCGGGCCCTGCGCCGACCAGGCCGGCGCCGGCGGCGCGATTCGAGGCGCGAGAAGCGAGTCCCCGGTCCCGTTTGCGCCGACGACTCGAAGCGCCCGTCCCGCCCGGTAGGCGATGCGGAAGCCGGAGGGCGACCAGCGGGGGTCGGCGACGGGAGCGGCGGCGGAGAGCGACCAGTGAACCGTCCCGCCCGGCTCGATGGCGCTCAACGTGTGGCCTCCCGTCGCGCCGACGAAGAGGCCGCGGGGCGACCAGGTCGATTCCTCATAGCGGCCAAGCAGGCGGCGGGAGCCATCCGGCTGCACGACCCAGGACCCGCTCGCCGATTGGACCAGGAGGCTGCCGCCACCCGGCACCTCCGTAAGCGCCGGCTTGGCGTCGTGGATGCCCGGCGTCAGGACATCGTCGATCCAGTCGCGGACCTGGGCGCCGGCGGGGGTGAGGAGCAGGAGGCCGAGCAGCGCGGCGCCGGCAAGCGCAACGGCGAGCCGCGGCATAGTCCGCCGCGGCCGCGCGCTGCGCTCGGCGAAGGCCTGCCTGATCACTCGCAGCCCGTCGCGCTCGGCCTCCTCCTCGCCGGGTAGCGGCGCCTGGCGCAGAAGCTCCCTAAGGCGGTCCTCGTTCACCGTTCCGCCTCCAGCAGCGATCCGAGCCGGTCGAGGGCGCGGCGCAGTCGCGAGTTGACCGTGCCGCGAGGCAGGTCGAGCATCCGGGCCACCTCGCCGGGCTTGTAATCGAGCAGGTACCTGAGCACGATCGCGGCGCGCTGCTCGATCGGCAGCTGGGCGAGGGCTTCCATCAGGTCTTCGTCCACGGGCCGCGCCGGCTGCGGTGGGGCGGCCTTGGCGGCTGGGTCGTCGACGGACCGTCGCAGCTCCTCTCTGCGCGCCCAGTCAATCGCCCGGTTGACGACGATTCGATGCAGCCAGGGGCCGAAAGGACGGCCGCGGTCGAAGCGGTCAAGCGCGTCGATCGCCGCCAGGAACGCGTCCTGCGCGATGTCCTCGGCGGCGGCGCGATCGTGCACGACCAGATAGGCGGCGCGGTGGGCCCGCCGCCAGTGCGAGGCGTAGAGATCCGTGAGCGCCTCCTGCGATCCACCTTGGGCCTCGCGAACGAGCTTTCTCTCCCGGCGGGGCGACGCCGCCCGCGCCGGTTCGGCCTCCATGATCGCGTCGCTCTCAGTGCCCAACCCTCACCTCTTCCGCGGGACATCTCAATCTTTGCTCACTTTCCGGGCGAGACGCACGATCGCGCGCTCGATCCGCGACTTCATCTCGGATGAGAGTGAGCCGTGCGGGAACTCGACCACAAAGGAGGCGCTGCCGGGGAAGCGGTGGTTCTGCCAGTTCGGCGCCGTTCCGGCGGGCCATGGCAACCGCCGGAAGGGGAGCCGGGCCAGCCTCGCGAAGCGATGCGCCGCCGGGATGCTCTGGCCCCAGGCCCGGACGAGCGGCCTTGCCGCGTGATGCTGGTGAAACCAGATCGTCACCTCGGGCCGCAGTCGCTCGACGATGCGGGCGGCGAGCCGCGTCTCGGGCTCTGAGAAGGGGCGGGGGCCGGAGTGTTGCGGGCTGCCCTGCTTGCCGATCGGCCTCCATTCGCTGGGGAAGTTGCGGTTGAGGTCGACGCCGCGGCTGTTGAGCCGGCTGCCGAGGGCGAAGCCGTCCGGGTTGAGGTTGGGGACGAGGTAGACGTCGGAGGCCGGGTCCGGACAGCCGCTGGCGGGCGCCAGCGGCTGCAGGTCCCTCGCCGCGCACTCGTCCCCATGGATGCAGCCGAAGACCAGCAGCTCGCCGCTGAGCGCAGGGTCGCCTTTCTGCAGGAGCCAGATCGGCCGTCCGGCGGCCGAATGGCCGGCGGCTCCGGCGCGGCCGAGCAGGTTGCCCGGTCGCCGCGGCGTCTGGGAGAAGGCGAGGAAACCCTGCCGGCGGGCTGCGGCGCTCGACGCCCCTCGATTCCTGTGGGGTCGCTCCGGCCCCCGGCAGAAGGCGGCCGATTGCGATCAGCGCGATGCCGCAGAGAGCGCCCGCAAGTGCGGCCGCGAACAGGCGCCGGTGGCTCATGTGCCCTCCGGCCGGCCGCCCCGTGCTGCCCTTCTCCTTCTGGCGGCCATCCAGACGGCTCCACAGCCGAGGACGGCCAGGGCGATTGCGATCCCCGGCCAGGCCAGGCCGCTCGAGGAGGTGGAGCCGCCCGGCTCGCCGACCTCGAAGCTCTGTGTGTCGATCGCCAGCAATCTCTCGCTCGGCAGTGTGGGCGTGGGCCGGCGGCTGAACACAATGAGACTGCTGCCCTCTTCCTCCATCCGCAGCGCCAGGTCGAAGGGACGGCGGTTGCCGGCCAGTTGGGGCAGGTCGATGCAGGCCGCTCGCCGGCCGACCGTGTCGAGCGCGTGGACAAAGGGCTCATGGCCTTTGCCCCCGTAGAGCGTGTACGCCCAGCGCCCTCCGGGGCTCGTGGCTCGATCGAGCGGCACTCCCGTCATCCGCTCGTTGGGCTCGGCGGGGTCGACGATCGGCTTTGGCAGCAGCGCACCGCTCTTGGTGTCGAGGGCCCGGACCCGGTAGGCGCCGTCGACGTAAGGGGAGAGGTGCTGGATCAGGTAGATCGTCGAGCCGTCTGGTGAGATCGCGTCGAAGCTGAAGCTGCCGGGCAGTTTGAGCTTGGTGATGTCTTGCGGGGAATGGGACTGGTCCATCCTTCGGGGCTGGCGGAGATGGGGACGGGCGTCGATGATCGCCAGGCCGCTCGTTCGCGGGGGATAGATCCAGGAGAAGCGACTGAGCACCACCGTGCTGCCGTCGGCGGAAACCCCGCCGGCGCTGCCGTTATAGGTCAGCGGTGGCAGCTGATAGCGCCCCCGCAGATGCCACCAGTTGCCGACCTCGCCGTTGCTGCGGTCCGTTTGCGTGAGGATGGTGAGAGATGGGCCGTCACCCTGGGGGGAGAGGGCTGTGTAGCGGTAGGGCGAGCCGCTCACCGTGACGCCTCCCGGCGCCGCCGCGCCGCCTATGCCCTTCGCCGGGGCGGCGCCAGGCGAGGCCAGGCTGGCAGCCAAAGCCACGCCCATCAAGACCAGCAGCCTTCTCGTCATCGCGCCCTCCTCTTTCTCGGTCGGTCGCTGTAGATACGGACGAGAAGGCGCCAGAGGTCCCTGCCGCCGGTACGGCGAGGAGGCGCCATAGGCCCCAGCTCCGCTGCTCCCCATACACTCGGCGCGTGTCCCGCCGTCAGCTGCTGACGCTGGTCGCGACGATCCTCGGCTCGACGGTCGTCTTCCTCGACTCGACCGTCGTCAACGTGGCGCTGCCAGCGATCAGCGACGATCTCGATGCCGGTCTGGCGGGGCAGCAGTGGGTGGTCGAGTCCTACATGCTGACCCTCGTTGCGCTGCTGCTGGTCGGCGGCTCGCTCGGCGACCAGTTCGGCCGGCGGCGGATGTTCGTCTTCGGCCTGATCGCCTTCGGCGCCACCTCGGCGCTCTGCGCGATCGCGCCCAGCGTCGAGCTTCTGATCGCCGCTCGCGCCCTGCAGGGGATAGCTGGCGCCCTGCTGGTCCCCGGCTCGCTGGCGATAGTCGCCGCCAGCTTCGAGGGCGCGGCGCGGGGCAAGGCGGTCGGCACCTGGACCGCCTGGACCGGCATCGCCACCGTCTTCGGTCCCGCCGGCGGCGGGGCGATGATCGAGGCGCTCTCATGGCGGGCGATCTTCTGGGTCAACCTGCCGCTGATCGCGCTGACGGTTTGGCTGACCCTGCACTCGGTCAGCGAGAGCCGCGATCCCGACGCCTTCCGCGGCATCGACTGGGCCGGCATCGGGCTCTCCGCCGCCGGCCTCGGTGGGCCGGTCTTTGCCCTGATCGAACAGCCGGCGCACGGTTGGAGCGACCCTCTGGTCTTCGTCCCTCTGATCGGCGGCCTGGCCTGCCTGGTGCTCTTCCTCGTCCATGAGGCACGGGCCCAGCACCCGATGCTCGAGTTGTCGCTGTTTCGAATCCGCAACTTCTGGGTCGCCAACCTGACCACCCTGACCGCCTATGCGGGGTTGATCGGCGGGCTCTTCTTCGTCGGCCTCTTCCTGCAGCAGGTCGCCGGCTACACCCCCGTGCAGGCGGGCCTGGCGACGACCCCGATCTCCGTCATCCTCTTTGTCCTCTCGCCGCGCTTCGGCAGGGTCGCCTCGGGCACCGGCCCGCGACTGCCGATGACGCTCGGCCCGATCGTCGGCGGCATCGGCCTGCTGCTCCTTCTGCGTGTGGGCTCGGACGCCGACTACCTCTCAGAGGTTCTGCCGGCGATCCTCGTCTTCGGCCTCGGCCTCGCGGCCACGGTGGCGCCGCTCACCGCCACCGTCCTCGATTCCGTCGACGAGCATCGGGTCGGCATCGCTTCGGGCGTCAACAACGGCATCGCCCGGGTCGCGGGCCTGCTTGCGATCGCGATCCTCGGCGCGGTTATATCGGCCCACTTCAGCTCCTCCCTGGACGAGGGGCTGGGCGACGCGCCCCTGGCGGCGGCAGCGGCCGGCGCGGTTGTCGAGGCCAAGGAAGAGCCGCTCGCCGTGCCGGCGGCAAGACGCCTTCCCGAAGCCGAACGGACGCGGATCCGCGCCGCGGCCGCGGATGCCTCGACTTCCGCCTTTCATCTCGGGATCGGGATTGCCGCCGTTTTGATGATCCTCGGCGGCATCGTCTCCGGCGTCGGGATCGAAAACCCACGCCGCCGCGGCGAAGCGGTGCCGACCCGGGGCGCCGCCGCGGCCGGCGAGTGTGGCCACGGCGCCGATGCCGACTGCGGCGAGGATCAGCAGGGCGCCGCCACGAAGCCGCCCTCCACGCAGCCCGCGTAGTCTGCGCCGACGTGAGCGCCCCGATCATCTTCTCCGGTATCCAGCCGACCGGCCGCAAGCACCTCGGCAACTACATCGGTGCGATTCGCCAGTACGTCGAGGCCCAGGAGCGGGGCGACCCGCCGATCTTCTGCATCGTCGATCTGCACGCGATCTCCGTCTCCTATGACCCCGCTGAGCTGCGCGAGCGTCTCTACGACACGGCGGCGATCCTGCTCGCCGCCGGCCTCGACCCCGAGCGTTGCGTGTTCTTTCGCCAATCGGACGTCCGCGAGCACGCCGAGCTGACCTGGTTGCTCTCGGCGGTCACCGCGCACGGCGACCTCAACCGCATGCACCAGTTCAAGGACAAGTCGGCGCGCCAGCGGGAGCTGGTGTCGGCGGCGCTCTTCTTCTACCCCGTCCTGATGGCCGCCGACATGCTCCTCTACAGGGCCGAAGAGGTGCCGGTCGGCGACGACCAGCGCCAGCACGTCGAGCTGACCCGGGAGATCGCCCGCCGCTTCAACGAGCGCTTCGGTGAGACGCTCGTCGAGCCGCGGCACCGGATCCCGGAGTTAGGCGCGCGGATCATGGACTTGCAGGAGCCGGAGCGGAAGATGTCGACTACCGCCGCCACCGAGGCCGGCACCGTTTTCGTCCTCGATGAGCCCGAGGCAATCCGCAAGAAGCTCGGCAGCGCGGTCACCGATTCGGGCCGCGAGGTGGTCCGTAGCGACGACAAGCCCGGCGTCACCAATCTGATCGATATCCTCGCCGTCGCCCGCGGGGCGGCCCCCGCCGAGGTCGAGCGCGAGTTCGAGGGCGCCGGATACGGGGACTTCAAGCAGGCGGTCGCCGAGGGCGTCGTCGAGCTGCTGGCGCCGGTCCGCGAGCGCTACGCCGAGCTGCGCCCCGACGAGGGCGCCCTGGAGGCGACTCTCGCGAGCGGCGCCGAGAAGGCGCGGGCGATGGCCTCGCAGACCGTCGCCGAGGTCCGTGACCGCATGGGCATCGGCCCGCGGCGCTAACTATCGGACCGCGGCGCTAACTTGGGCTTGTGACCGTCGCCGAGCTCGACCTCGACCTCGACGTCTTCGCGGGGCCATTCGACCTCCTGATGGCGGTCGTCCTGCGCGAGGAGGTGAGCCTGCTCGAGGTGGAGCTGGGCGAGATCGTCGTCGCCTATATCGAGCACCTGGAGAGAGAGGGAGAGCTCGAGCTCGAGGTTGCGACCGAGTTCCTGGTCCTGATTGCCGCCCTGCTGGAGCTGAAGTCGCGGCTGCTGCTGCCGGGCGCCGAGGAGGATCTGGAGGAGCTGGGCCCCGAGGAGGCGGTCGAGGAGCTGCTGGCGCGCCTGCTCGAGTACCGGCGCTACCGCGACGCGGCGGCGATGCTGGAGCGGCGCTTCGAGGCTGAGCGAGGCTATCTGTATCGCGCCGCGCCGCTGCCAAGCTCACTGCGCCGCATCGCGCTCGACGCCGCGACCGCCGCCTACGACCCCGAGCAGCTCGGTGCCGCCCTCGGCGACCTGCTGGCGATCCCGCCCGAAGTCGACATCAGCCATATCCGCCCCACGGTCTCGTTGGAGAAGCGGCTGCAGGCGCTGCGCACGGCTCTTTCCAACCGCGCCAGCATCGACTTCGACGAACAGTTCGGCGGCGAGGACCGGCTGACTCAAGCGGTGACATTGTTCGCGCTGTTGGAGCTCTACAGAAAGGGAGAGGTGACCTGGGAGCAGGGCAAACCACTGGGACCGATCGAGATCAAGAAGGTGCGGCAGTGAGGCGCCGGTCGTCGGTGCGGGCGCGATCGGTGACGCGCCGGCCGCAGGAGCGGGCGCGATCGGTAGCGCCCCGGCCTCACGGGCCAGGCGGGGGATCTCGATGAGCGATCTCTCGCGCACGGTCGAAGCGCTGCTCTTTCTCTCTCCCCAGCCTGTGAGCCTTGCCGAGCTGACGCAGGCGACCGAGGCCAAGGAGGGCCAGGTCGCCGAGGCGATTGAGCTGCTGGGGGAGGATCTTGCCGAGGGCAAGCGCGGCGTCCTTCTGCGCGAGGTCGCCGGCGGCTACACGCTGGCCAGCGATCCGGCCAGCGAGGCGGCGGCCAGGCGTCTGCTCGCCAAGCCGCGCACGCCGCCCCTGACACAGGCCCAGGCCGAGGCGCTGGCGGTGGTGGCCTACCTGCAGCCCGTGTCGCGGCCCGAGATCGCCCGCATCCGCGGCGTGTCGTCGGAGTCGGCCGTGCAGACGCTGGCCGAGCGCGGCCTGATCGAAGAGTCCGGCCGCTCGCGTTTCGGCGCCGCGATCTTCAAGACGACCGAATTGTTCGAGCGCCTCTTCGGCCTCTCGGGGCTCGACCAGCTGCCCGACCCCTCCAAGTTCGATCCCACTCCGGAGGATGAGCGCGAGCTGCGCGAGCGACTGCTCAAGGCCGGCGAACAGCGCGCCGAGTCCGAGGCGAACAAGCGCGTGAACGGCTTGGCGAAGTACCTTGCGCACGGCGGTGTCGCCTCGCGGCGGCGGGCGGAGCGCATCGTCGCCGCCGGCCGCGTCACGGTCGGTGGCAAGGTGGTCACCGACCCGGCACGCGACGTCGGCGGCGAGGACGACGTGCGCGTCGACGGCTCGCCGGTCGGCACCGAGTCGCGAGAGGTTTGGGCGGTGAACAAGCCCGCCGGCGTGGTTTCCACCGCCCGTGAGCCAGGCAGCCGGCCGGCGGTGGTTGACCTGGTCAGCAGCAAGGCACGCCTCTATCCGGTGGGCAGGCTCGACGCCGACTCGACCGGGTTGCTGCTGCTGACCAACGACGGCGCGCTTGCCAACCGCCTCACCCACCCGCGCTACGAAGTGCCGAAGACATACCGGGTGGAGCTGCGCCGCCCGCCCTCGGCCGGCGACCTTCGCCGCCTGCAAGAGGGGGTCGAGCTGGAGGACGGGCTCACCGCCCCCTGCCAGGTGCGGCGGCTCAGCGAGCGCGAGATCGAGATCGTCCTGCGCGAAGGCCGCAACCGCCAGGTGCGCCGCATGGCCGAAGCGGTAGGTAATCGCGTCGTCGCCCTGCGCCGCGTTCGCTTCGGCCCGATCGAGCTGGGCAACCTGGCCCTCGGCAAGACCCGCCGCCTCACCAACGAGGAGATAAAAAGCCTCGGCAGCAACTGAGCCGGGGAAGTCCGCGGCCTTGATGAGGGGGCCCCAGCGGCGGTATCAGGGGGGCTTTGCGGCCTCCCCGAGGCGGGCCTGCGGCATTCATTCGAGTAGGCGACGAATCGTCGCCATGATCGCGGCGGCTTCCTTTTCAACCTGTATCCAGGTAACCCGGACGACGCGGTAGCCGGCCGAGGCGAGGTCTCTGTCCCGGCGCCGGTCCCGCTCGAAGGCGAGGCGGTTGCCGTGGAATGCGTGGCCGTCTGTTTCGATCACCAGACGCTGTTCTCGCCAGAGTAGGTCGACCTCGTACTTGCTTCCGTCCGCCATCACCACCTGATTGCAATGTGGCCGAGGGATCTCATGCGCCTCGATCAGCGCCAGCAACCTAGCCTCGAGGGTGCTGCGAAGACGCGGCGACCGCATTGCGTCATCTCTCCAGTCGCTCAAGACGTCCTGCAAGATCAGGTGGCCTCTCCGCCGTGGAGAGGCGGCGGCATCCATCGCAGGGATGTTCAGCATGCCCCCGACCGCCGCTCGCTCGATCATCTCCCGCAGCGACAGGCGGCCAACGCTCCCTGCAAGATCGACGATGGTCCTCGCAGGACTCGTGGTGGCGATGCCATCGCAAACGACTACTTCGGCTCCTGTAGGGCTCGGCACATGGTGCCTGCGGATGCCATCGATTTTGCGCCCTGATTGACCATGGGCAATGACGTCCACCAGCGTCGGTTCCCGATCCCGAAGTCTCAAAAGAGCTGCCGCCGTGGCGTGCGAAATGACCGCCTCCTCACCGCAGGCGAGGAGGGCCGCGCGCATGCGGCCATGCACCTCAACTTTGGCGTGCCCGAGGGCGAAGACCCCTCTGAAGATTGGATGAAGGTGGCCTCGTGCCACCCGATTGGCGATCGCGGCATCCGACATTCCGAGCAGGCGCAGCTGGGCGCGAGACACGACCCCCTGCTGATTTGCCGCCAGCGCCGCGATTTGCCGTTCCCGTTCGCGTCTGCTGTTCGAAATGTGTCCTATAGAGATAAAAGGAACAGCTCAGCCGATCACTCCCCGCTGCCGGGTCCTGCCGAACGCCCGCCGGCCGTGGAAAGATTGCCTCGATGAGAGAGGAACGACTCTTTGCGGTGCGAGGCGCCGTGCAGGCGGAGGCGAACGAGGGCGAGGCGATCCTTGCCGCCACCACCGAGCTCATGCGCGAGCTGCTCGAGCGCAACGAGCTGGGGCCGGAGGGGATGGTCAGCTGCCTCTTCACCACGACCGAGGACCTCGACGCGGAGTTCCCGGCGGTCGCCGCTCGCAGCCTGGGGCTGGACTCTGTGCCGCTGCTCTGCTGCCGCGAGATCCCGGTGCCGGGCTCGATGCCGAGGGTGATTCGAGTGATGGTCCACTTCTACTCGGCGGCCGATCGCCGACCCGTGCACGCCTACCTCGGCGAGACCCAACAGCTCCGCTCGGATCTTCACGCGGCACAATAGGTCGCATGACCGTCACCTTTGCCGAGAAGCTCGCGCGGATTCCGGGCTACCAGGCCGGTGTCCCGACCGGCCAGGCTCCCGAGGCGATTGCCGAGGGCAAGATCGCGCAGCTCGCCTCCAACGAGTCGCCGTTCCCGCCCCACCAGAAGGTGGTCGAGACGATCAGGAATGCGGCCGGGGCGATGAACCGCTACCCCGACCCCGACGCGACGCTGCTGCGCGGTCGAATTGCCGATCGCTACGAGACCGAGCCCGGGCGGATCGCGATCGGCAACGGGTCCTGCGAGATCCTGCTCGCCGCCGCCGAGGCCCTCTGCGAGCCCGGCGACGAGATCCTCTACGCCTGGCCCTCCTTCTCGATGTATCCGTACCTGGCGGCGCTGACCGGGGGACGCGAGATCCGGGTCCCGCTCGGCGAGGGCGGCATGCACGATCTCGAGGCGATGGCGGCCGAGGTAACGGCGGCTACCCAGCTCGTCCTCGTCTGCAATCCCAACAACCCCACCGGGACCCACCTTCCGGCAGCGGAGATCGCCGCCTTCTGCGAGCGCCTGCCGAGCAGCGTCACGATTGCCCTCGACGAGGCCTACATCGAGTTCCAGACTCACGACGATCCCGACGCCACGGTCGCTCTGCTCGCCGACTTCCCCAATCTGGTCGTTCTTCGCACCTTCAGCAAGTGCTACGGGCTGGCCGGCCTGCGGGTGGGCTTCGCGATCGGCTCGGCCAAGTTCCGCGCCGCCGTCGACGCGGTGCGCCAGCCCTTCAGCGTCAATGCCCTCGCCCAGGCCGCGGCGGCCGAGGCGATCCTGCACTCCGACGATGTCGCCCACCGGGTCGAGAGCACGATCGCCGAGCGCCTGCGGGTCGAGGGGGCCCTGCGCGAGATGGGGCTCAGCACGGCGGAGACCGAGGCCAACTTCTCCTGGGTCGACCTCGGCGACGCCGACGAGGCCGAGGTCGTCGCCGGCTTGGCGGAGCGCTCGATCGCCGTTCGGCCCGGCACGCCTCTCGGCGATCCGGGCCACATCCGCGTCACCTACGGCACATCGGCCGAGAACGACCGCTTCCTCGCCGGCCTCGCCGAGCTGGTGGCTTGAGGTGGGGAGATCGCTTTCCGCCGCCCGGTCCCACTCGACTAAGTCCGTCGCGCCTGCTACAAAGTCCTTAACCGTGAGACGAGCGATTCACACCTCGAGCCGCCCACGCGCCGCCGGCGCCGCGCTCGAGCCTGCCCGTCTCTCCTATTTCTGGCGATTTAGCTAGGCGTCCGGCCTGGCGGCATCGCGCCGCATCCATAGAGCGTTCGGCCGGGCGCCGACTCCCGTTTTGCGTGTCTCGCCGCGCACGCTCGCGAGGCGATAGATGCCCGGAAAGTAGGATTTTTGAGCTTTGGAGGAAGGTGACGACAAAATGATGATCGGGATGCAGGAGGGCGCGACCCAAGATCGCGTCCGCGACCTGCGCATCGAGCGGATCGTCGAGCTCGCCCCGCCGGCGAAGCTGCTCGAGGACCTGCCGCTCGGCGAGGAGCGCGAGAAGGCGGTCGTTCGCGGGCGCGGCGAAGTGGGCAACGTGCTCGACAACATCGACGATCGCCTGATGGTGATCGTCGGCCCGTGCAGCGTTCACGACGTCGAGGCGGCACGCGATTACGCGGGCAGCCTCAGCGAAACCGCCGCGGACCTGAACAAGGACCTGCTGGTCGTGATGCGGGTCTACTTCGAGAAGCCGCGGACGACAACCGGCTGGAAGGGGCTGATCAACGATCCCCACCTCGACGGCTCCGCCGACGTCAACACCGGCCTGCGGATGGCGCGCAAGCTGCTGCTGCAGGTCCTCGACCTCGGACTGCCGGTCGGCTGTGAGTTCCTCGATCCGATCACGCCGCAGTACATATCCGACGCCGTCGCCTGGGGCGCGATCGGCGCCCGGACCACCGAGAGCCAGATCCACCGCCAGCTGGGGTCCGGCCTCTCGATGCCGATCGGCTTCAAGAACCGCACCGACGGCAACATCCAGGTCGCCGTCGACGCGGTGCGCGCCGCCGCCGTGCCGCACGCTTTTGCCGGGATCGATGACGCCGGCATTCCGGCCATCCACCACACCACCGGCAATCCCGACGGGCACGTCATCCTGCGCGGCGGCAAGGACGCGCCCAACTACGACGCCGGCGGCGTCGAGGAAGCGCTGGCGAGCCTGCGCGGCGCCGGCCTGCCCGAGCGAGTGGTCATCGACGCCTCTCATGACAACAGCGGCAAGGACCCTGAGCGCCAGCTGGTCGCGGCGGGTCAGGTCGCCGATCAGGTGGCCGACGGCAAGCGCGAGATCGTCGGCGTGATGCTGGAGTCCTTTCTGGTCGCCGGCCGCCAGGACCTCGCCGATGGAGACCTCACCTACGGACAGTCGATAACCGACGCCTGCATCGATTGGGACGAGACCGTGTCGATCCTCGATCGGCTGGCGGCGGCGGTTCGGGCCCGGCGCGGCGAATGAGGATCGCCGTCCTCGGCGTGGGGCTGATCGGAGGCTCGATCGGTCTCGCCGCACGGCGCCTGCAGGGCGAGGTGGTCGGGTTCGATTCCGACCCCCAGACCCTCGAGCGGGCGATCGAAGCCGGTGCCATCGACCGGGGCGCCGCCTCGGTCGCCGAGGCCTGCGGGGACGCCGAAATCATCATCTGTGCGGCCCCCGTCGCGCACCTTCCCGAGCTGGCCGGCGCGGCCTTGCGGGCGTGCGGGGAGGATGCCGTCGTCACCGACGTCGGCTCGACCAAGCGCGAGATCGTCGAGGCGCACGGCGCCGATCCACGCTTCATCGGCGGTCATCCGCTGGCGGGGGTCGAGACCTCTGGGGTCGAGAACGCCCGCGCCGACCTCTTCGAGGGTGCTCGCTGGTACCTGACCCCGACGGAGAACTCGGAGGGGGTCCTCTACGACCGCCTGCAGCGGGCGATCGCCGACATCGGCGCCAAGCCGCAGGCGGTCGATGCCGAGACCCATGACCGCATGATGGCCACCGTCAGCCACCTGCCGCATGTGGTCGCGAACGTCCTCGTCAGCCAGGCCGCGGCGGAGCTGACCGGCGACTCGGAGCGGATGCCCGACGTTGGCCCGAGCTTTCGCGACACGACACGCGTCGCCGGCGCCAACCCGGCGATCTGGGGCGACATCTTCTCGACCAACCGCGAGGCGGTTGCGGAGGCGGTCGAAGGGGTCAGCGCTCGTCTGCAAGAGGCGGCGCAGCTGATCCGCAACGGGGACCGCGACGCGGTCGCCGCCTGGCACGCGGCCGCGGCGGGAGATCGCCGCCGGCTGCTGGAGGCCGACCTGGCCGGCGGCCCGCTCCACGAGCTGCGCGTTGTGGTCGCCAACCGGCCCGGCACCGTGGCCGAGCTGGCTCTGGCGCTTGGCGAGGCGGGGGTCAACATCGAGGACATGGCGCTTTACCCCGCCCCCGACATGACGTCCGGCGCCGTCTCGCTGTGGGTCTCGGGTACCGAGCAGGCCCAGCGGGCGGCGGCGCTGGTACGCGAGCTCGGCCACACGGTTTCCGACCTCGACGCTGCGGAGTAGAGCGATGAGGAGCCGCTTCGAACCGGTGGGGCCCCTGCGCGGAACCCTGCGACCGCCGGCCGACAAGTCGATTTCCCATCGGGCCGCGCTAATCGGTGCGATGAGCGAGGGGGATACGGTCATCGAGGGATATCTCGACTCCGCCGATACACGCTCGACCCTGGCGGCAGTCCAAACGCTGGGTGCCGCCGTCGACGGCGGGGCGAATGAACCCCGCTCGAGCTTCTCCATCCGTGGGGTGGGCCTGCGCGGGCCTTGTAGGTCGGCCGGCGCTTCGAGCTTGGAGATCGACGTCGGCAACGCCGGCACGCTGCTGCGCCTGTTGCCGGGTTGGCTCGCGGGACAGGAAGCGGGGAGCTGGCGCCTGCGGGGCGACGACTCGATCAGCCGTCGCCCCGTGGACCGCATCGCCGCGCCCCTGCGCCTGATGGGCGCCCGGCTGCGCTGCCGCGACGATCGCCTGCCGCCGCTGGAGGTGGAGGGTGCTCCCCTACACGGGATCGCCTACGAGCTGCCGGTGGCGAGCGCCCAGGTCAAGTCCTGCCTGCTCTTCGCCGGCCTGCTGGCGGAGGGTGAGACACGGGTTGCCGAGCCGCTGCCGAGCCGCGACCACACCGAGCGTATGCTGGCCGCCGCCGGCGCCGAGGTGGAGCGTGAGGACGGCAGTGTCGCGATCCACCCGCCGCAGAGGTTGCAGCCGGGCGAGATCGTCGTACCCGCCGACTTCTCCTCCGCCGCCTTCTTCATCGTCGCCGCCCTGCTCGTCGCGGGCAGTGACGTCACTCTCAATCAGGTCGGCCTCAATCCCACCCGCACCGGGCTGCTGCGGATCCTCGCCCGCATGGGGGCGGAGATCGAGATCGAAGCCGAAGGCGAGCGCGGGGGCGAGCCGATCGGATCGATTCGCGTCAGGCCCGCCGAGCTGCGGGGCGCCGAGGTGGACGGCGCCGACATCCCACTGGCGATCGACGAGCTGCCACTGGTCGCGCTTGCCGCTTGCTTTGCCGAAGGGCGGACAACGATCCGCGACGCCGCCGAGCTGCGACGCAAGGAGTCGGACCGGATCGCCACCGTGGCCGAGTTGCTGAGCAAGCTGGGCGGCAGGGTGGAGGCAACGGAGGACGGCCTGGAGATCGAAGGCGGGGAGGGCCTGGGGGGCGGTGCGGTCGACTCCCACGGCGATCACCGCATCGCGATGCTGGGCGCGATCGCCGGCCTCGCCTCGCGTGAGGGAGTCGAAGTGGACGGCATGGATGCCGCGGCGGTCAGCTATCCCGGCTTCGAGGCCGACCTCTCCGCACTGGCAGGCTCGAGATGATCTTGCGGAGCTCGCGATGGTGATCGCGATCGACGGTCCGGCCGGCGCCGGCAAGTCATCGGTGGCCCGCGCCGTGGCCGCCGCCCTGGGCTTCACCTATCTCGATTCGGGGGCGATGTATCGCTGTGTCGCCCTGGCCGGGATCGAGCGCGATGCCGATCTCGACGACGATGCGGCGATGGGCCGGTTGGCACAAGCGCTGCAGATCGAGTTGGACGGCGAGCGGGTCGTCCTCGAGGGCGCCGATGTCAGCCTCGCGATACGCGGGCCCGAGGTCACCGAGGCCTCCTCGCGGGTCTCGGCGCATCCCCAGGTTCGAGAGGCGATGGTTGCCCAGCAGCGCCGCATGATCGAGCATGGCCGCTACGTCGCCGAGGGTCGCGACATCGGCACGGTGGTCAGCCCCGAGGCGCCGCTGAAGGTCTTCCTCACCGCTTCGGCGCAGGAGCGCGCCCGCCGCCGGGCGGCGCAGACGGGAGAGGACCCGGCCGCCGTGCTCAACGCCCAAAGCGAGCGCGACGAGCGCGACAAAAGCCGCCAGCACAGCGCCCTGCGCGCCGCTGCCGACGCCGTTGAGATGGACACCACCGGCCTCGCCTTCGAGGAGGTCGTGACGCGCGTGGTCGAGTTGGCAGGAGAGCGCGGCCTTTCATGAGCCTGCCCATCGTCGCCATCGTCGGCTTCCCCAACGTCGGCAAGAGCACCCTGGTCAATCGCCTCACCGGCAAACGCGAGGCCGTGACCCACGCCGAGCCCGGCGTCACACGGGACCGCAAGCGGGTCCGCTGCGAGTGGAACGGGGTCGTCTTCGAGCTGCTCGACACCGGTGGGGTGGACCTCGGCGACGAAGACGAGCTGGCGCTCGACATCCAACGCCAGGCGCGCCTCGGTGTCGCCGAGGCGGATGCGGTGCTGCTCGTCGTCGATGCCCGCGCGGGCGTGCGCACCGGCGATGCGGAGCTGGCAAAGACCCTGCGCGGTGGGGATGTCCCGACCCTTGTCGTCGTCAACAAAGTCGACCAGCCGGGCGACGAACATCTGACGGCGGAGTTCAACAAGCTCGGGCTCGGCGAGCCGCTTGCGATCTCCGCCACCCACGGCCTCGGCAGCGGCGACCTGCTCGACCGGATGGTCGAGCTGCTGGGCGATCGCGCTCGGGCCGGGGACGCCGAGGACGCCGCTCGAGTGGCCGTCGTCGGGCGGCCCAACGCCGGCAAGTCATCCCTTGTCAACGCTTTCCTGGGCGCTGAGCGGGTGATCGTCTCCGAGCAGGCGGGCACGACCCGCGACGCGATCGACACCGAGGTCGAGGTCGACGGGAGAAAGGTGATCCTCGTCGACACGGCCGGCCTGCGAAGGCGCTCGAAGGTTGCCGGCTCGGTCGACTACTACGCCCAGCTGCGCTCCGAACGGGCGGTCGAGCGCGCCGATGTCGCCCTCGTCGTCTGCGACGCCTCCGATGGAGTCACCGCCGAGGACCTGCGCGTGGCGGATCTGGCGATGCGAGCCGGCTGCGCGACCCTTCTGGTCCTCAATAAGTGGGACATCACCGCCACCGACATCGATGACGCCCGGGCCCGGGTCGAGCGCAAGCTGCGCCTGCGCCCCGCGGTGATCACCTGTTCGGCGCAGCGCGGACGCAACGTCTCCACCCTGCTGCCGAAGGCCCTCGAGCTGGCCGATCGGGCCGCGATGCGGGTCCCCACCCCCGAACTCAATCGCTTCGTCGCCGAGGTCGTGGCCAAGACGCCGCCGCCCGCCCGCCGCGGCCGCCGGCTGCGCCTCTACTACGCCGCCCAGGTGGGGGAAAGGCCGCCGCGGATCGCGATCCAGGTCAACGACCGGCGGCTGATCATGCGCGATTGGGCCTACCACCTGGAGAACCGGCTGCGCGAGGCCTACCAGTTCGAGGGCGTGCCGCTGGTGATCGACTTCGTGCCCCATTCCGGCCGCCGCCGCTGATCCCACCGCCTCCACGGCCGTCCCAGAATCAATCATCTAGGCTTTCGTCCATGTCAGATACTCAGCCACTCGCCGAGGGCGAGTACCTCTTCACGTCGGAGTCGGTAACCGAGGGCCACCCGGACAAGATCTGCGACCAGATCTCCGACGGCGTCCTCGACGCGGTGATGGCGTCGGACCCCGAGGGCCGCGTCGCCTGCGAGACCCTCGTCAACACCGGCATGGCGGTCGTCTCCGGTGAGATCTCCGCCGACGTCCACCTCGACGTGCCGGAGATCGTCCGCGAGACGGTGCGCAAGATCGGCTACGACCACGGCGACTACGGCTACCACTGCGACCACATCTCGGTCCTCGTCTCCCTCGACGAGCAATCGCCGGATATCGCCCAGGGCGTCGACCACGCCCTCGAGACCAAGATCGACCCCTCCGACGACGATGAGCTCGATGTCGCCGGCGCCGGCGACCAGGGAATGATGTTCGGCTACGCGACCAACGAGACCGAGGCGCTGATGCCGATGCCGATCCAGATCGCGCACCGGCTCGCCGAGCGGCTGGCGGCGGTTCGCAAGGACGGCACTCTCGATTACCTCGGCCCCGACGGCAAGACCCAGGTGACCGTCCGCTATGCCGACGGGCGCCCGGTCCAGGTGGAAAAGCTCCTCATCTCAACCCAGCACGCGGAGGGGGTCGAGTCGACGACGACGATCAAGCCGGACCTCTGGGAGCACGTCATCCTGCCCGTCCTCGGCAGCGAGGTCCCCGGCCTTTTCGACGAGGCCGAGTTGCGCGGCAACTTCCTCGTCAACCCGACCGGCAAGTTCGTGATCGGCGGCCCGGTCGGCGACGCGGGCCTGACCGGCCGCAAGATCATCGTCGACACCTACGGCGGCATGGCCCGCCATGGCGGCGGCGCCTTCTCCGGCAAGGACCCGTCCAAGGTCGATCGCTCCGCTGCCTACGCCGCCCGCCACGTGGCGAAGAACGTCGTCGCCGCCGAGCTGGCCGAGCGCTGCGAGGTGCAGGTCGCCTACGCGATCGGCGTCGCTCACCCGATCTCCCTCATGGTCGAGACCTTCGGCACCGGCAAGCTGCCCGACTCCCGCATCTCCAGCCTCGTGCAGGACGAGTTCGACCTGCGGCCGGGAGCCTTCCGCCGCTCGCTCGACCTGCACCGGCCGATCTTCAGCAAGACCGCCGCCTACGGCCACTTCGGCCGCGAGGACGCGGACTTCACCTGGGAGCGCACCGACCGCGCCGACGCCCTGCGCCAGGCAGCCGGGGCCGAGTCGGCTCCCGCACCCGCGTAGCGCTTACGAAGCGATCCGAAAGCGCGCGCCGGCGGGGTGGAAGCGCTCCAGCTGCTGCGTGCCGATCGCCAGCGCCGGCGTTAGGAAGCCGCTGCGGTCGGGTGTTGCGCCCGGCTCCGCCAGCAGCAGGCCGGCCTCTCCCAGCATCGTTGCTGTGGTCAGGTAGCCGGGCTGGCCGTCGGCGTCGAGCTCGACCCGAACGTGGTTCCCTCCGCTGGTGGTGGCGCGGATGCTGAGCGTCCAGTGCCACTCCTCGAGCCGGCTGCCCTTGGGCCCGAAGCCCGACGACGGCAGTCGCTTGCGGACCAGCTTGGATGCGCGGCGGCGCATCTCGGGCCCCGCCTTGGCCAGGGCCCGGAAGCCGGCCTGAAAGCCGGTTGAGGCAGCGGCGGCGGCCAGGCGCAGCGGCATCGGCGCGGGGCGGCCGAGCGAGGAGACCACTCCCTCCCGGTAGCGGAAGGGCTCGAAGGGGCGGCCTTCGATAGCGGCTAGCAGGGCGGCGCTGCGGTGGATCACCATCGGATTGATGAAGGGCCCCGGCATCATCGGCCCCACCGGCCGGCCGCGCTCGTCGAAGCGTGGCGCGATCGCGATCGGGCTTCTCTGCCGCACCGCTGCCGCCTCCGCCTCACCAAGCAGGGCCCCGGGGTCGACCAGCCCGGCCCCGTCGGGCTCTTCGAGCATCACGACCATGCTCTGGATCGTGCCGCCGGAGAGCAGATCGGCGGTGGAGAGCCGCCCCGGCGGCAGGGGGATGTCGGCGTCGGCGTCCACCTCCACCAGGTCCTCGTCCCAGCGCTCGCGCGCGGTCTCGGCGGCGAGCAGCACGCAGAGGTCGACCGGCAGCGCCTCGAAGCCGCTCGTGTTGACGATCTTGACGCCGCGCTCCTTCGCCTTCTCCTCGTGGGCGTCGATCATGCGTCGCACGAAGGAGATCTCGCCGGTGAGGTCGGCGTAGTGGGCTCCCTCCTCGATGCAGGCTTCGATCACCGGCTCGCCATACAGCGTGTATGGCCCGACCAGGTCGAGCACGACGCTGGTGCGCGCGGCCATCGCGCGAAGGGACTCCGGGTCCTCGACGTCGGCGGTGAGGATCTGCGGCGCCGTAACGCCGATCTCTCCCAATACCTGCTCGATCTTCTGGGGGTCGCGCCCCGCCACCGCCCAGCTCACGTCGGTTGTCTGGGCACGGCCGGCAAGGTAGGCGGCGACCTGGCGCCCGGTGACACCGGTCGCACCGAAGACGACGACGGCGAAGTCTCTCTCGCTCACTGCGCGGGTGGGCCCTGGGCCTCGCCGAGGCCGTGGGTGCCGGCCGCTGAGGCGCCCGTCGCCTGGTCGACGCGGTGCACCACGTCGCCCGGGTCAGCGACTCCGGCGAAGACGAAGTTGTAGTCGTCGGTCGCCGCGGTGTCGAAGTCGACATCGCCGATCTGCATGACCCGCTGGTAGACGCTCTGCCGGTAGTTGACGTTCTGCACTCGCTCCAGCCGGGTCTCCTGGATCTCGCGCGAGATGATCCCGCGCTTGATGTTGAGGCGCCGGTTGGTGATCGTGTAGGTCGTGGCGACGCGCTTGATGAAGCCGATCAGCACCGTCAGGCCGAGCAGCACCAGCACGATCAGGAAAACGACGCCGCTGTCAGCGTCGAACAGCGTCGCCACGGCGGCGACGATCGCGGCGATCAGGACCCCCTTCAGGTAGAAGCCGAGGATCGCCCGCCAGGATGGGTGGCCGCGGAAGATCACCTGCTCGCCGGGGCTGAGATGCAAGTCGGCCATCCCCGCGAGCATACCCGCGCCGTCCGCTCTTCGCCCTACCTTGACCACGTGTCCATCGCAAAGATCGAACCGCTGACAACCGCCCGTGCGCTGAGGGGGCCGTTCGACTACCGGCTGCCGGAGGCAATGGCCGATGTCGAGGTGGGCTGCGTGATGCGGGTGCCGTTCGGCAGGCGGCGCATCTTGGGCGTGGTCGTCGGCCTGACCGAGCACTCCGAACTGCCTGCGGACCGCCTTGCAGAGCCGATCGAAGCGCTGGAGGCAGGCGTGCCGGCGGAGCTGGTTCGCCTCGGCCTTTGGATCGCCCGCGAGTACTGCTCGACGCCCTCGCGGGGCTTGGGGCTCGTGCTGCCGCCGGGCACCGGGGTGGCGGGCCAGCGCGTGCGCTCGCGAACCGAGCTGCGGGCTGAGCTCACCGCCGCCGGCGAGCTGGCCCTGAGCGGGGATGAGCGGCTGGGGGCCAAGCAGCGGGCGGTGCTGGAGGCATTGCAGGGCGGCGAGATGTCGGCCCCCGAGCTGGCCGCCGAGATCGGCTCCGATCGCCAGGTCCTGCGGCGGCTCGAGGATCGCGAGCTGATCAAGACCCACAGCTCCAGGGTCCGTCGCCGCCCGGGCGGCCGGGAGGTCGGCGCCGCCGGGCACCGCCCGGAGCTACTCGACGAGCAGGCGCGGGCTGTCGACTCGATCGTCGCCGCGCTCGACGGCGACGCGAGCGCCTCTCGCGAACTGCTTCTTCACGGCGTCACCGGGTCGGGCAAGACGGAGGTCTACCTGGCGGCGGTCGAGGCGGCCTTGGAACGGGGGCGCGGGGCGATCGTCCTCGTGCCCGAGATCGGCCTCACCCCACAGGCGGTGGTGCGCTTCCGCAGCCGCCTCGGCGACCGCTTCGCGGTCCTGCACTCGGCCCTCTCCAACGGCGAGCGCTACGACGAGTGGCGGCGGCTGAGGGAAGGGGAGGCGACGGTCTGCGTCGGCCCGCGCTCGGCGGTCTTCGCGCCGATCCACAACCTCGGCCTGATCGTGATCGACGAGGAGCACGACCCCTCCTACAAGCAGGAAGGGGACCCCTGCTACGACGCGCGGGCGGTTGCCCGCCGCCGTATGCAGGAGTGCGGCGGAGTGCTGGTCGCGGGAACGGCGACGCCGCGGCCGGAGTCATGGATTTCGCTGCCGCGGATCGAGCTGCTGCAACGCGTCGACGGCTGCCCGATGCCGCCCGTCGAGGTGCTCGACATGCGCCTCGCGGACCCCCGCTCGGGGCCGCTGCATGCCGATACCTGGGAGGCCCTGGAGGGAGTTCGCCGCGAGGGCTCCAAGGCGATCGTGATGATCAACCGCCGCGGCTTCGCGCCCTGGTTCACCTGCCGCTCCTGCGGGCATCACTGGAGCTGCCCTCATTGCGACGTCTCCCTGATCGTGCACCGCCACAGTGGCCGCATCGTCTGCCACCACTGCGCCCACTCCGAAGCGCTGCCCAGCACCTGCACGGAGTGCGATTCGACGACGCTGTCGCAGGTCGGCGCGGGGACCGAGCAGATAGAGGCCCTCTTCCGCGAACGCCTCGACCCGATGCCGGTCTTCCGCCTCGACTCCGACACGGCGGCGGGCAGGGATGCCCACGGCCGCATCCTGACCAGCTTCGACGAGGCCGACAGCGGGGTCCTGGTTGGCACCCAGATGGTCGCCAAGGGCCATGACTTTCCCGAGGTCACGCTGAGCGCGATCCTCGACGCCGACGCGACACTGCGCTTTCCCGACTTTCGATCCGGAGAGCGGACCTTCGCGATGGTCGCCCAGCTCGCCGGTCGCAGCGGCCGGGGCAAGGCGGGGGGAAAGGTGATCGTGCAGACGCTGGCGCCGGAGGAGCCGAGCATCGCCCACGCCGCCCAGCACGACGCCGCCGGCTTCCTCGCCGAGGAGGTCGAACGCCGCCGGCTGCTGCGTTACCCGCCCTTCTCGCATCTGGTCCGGATCGTGCTCAAGGCCGAGTCCGAGGCGCAGCTGGAAAAGGCCGCCGCCACGCTTGCCTCGAAGCTTCGCGGCTGCCTGCCGGAGGAGACGGACCTACTAGGTCCGGCGCCGATGTTCCGCGTCCGCAATCGCTACCGGCGCCGCCTCTTGATGAAGGCCGAGGATCGCGAGGCGACGATCGCCGCCGTCCGCGGCGCGGTCGAGGGGCTTGCCGCGAGTCCGGAGTTCCGTCCGATCACGATCAGCGTCGACGTCGACCCCCAGTAGTTCGGCTCGCGTCTGACGGTTGGCTATCTGCGGTCAAAGCCGATCCATACAATCGGTTCGGTGAGCGACGAGCAGACGATCCGGGCTGACGAGAGTCAGTACAGCGAGCGCGAAGCCGAGCTGCTCGCGCGGCGCGAGGCGGCGCTCGCCCACGTGACCAAGTTCGGCGACCCGGTCCTCAAGAGCAGCGCCTCGCCGGTGGTCGAGTTCGGCCCCCAGTTGCGCTCCGAGATCGAGCGCATGATCGGGATCATGCGCGACGGGATGGGCGTCGGGCTGGCGGCGACCCAGGTCGGCATCCTGCGCCGGCTGCTCGTCTTCCAGGCCGGCGCCGACGGTGAGCCGACGGCGCTGATCAACCCGGAGCTGCAATGGCTCTCAGACGAGGTCGTCGTGGCTGAAGAGGGCTGCCTCAGCCTGCCGCGGGTCGCGCTCGATGTGGAGCGCTCGCTGCACGCTCGCGTGGTGGCCCTCGACGCCGACGGCGAGCGGGTTACGGTCGAGGCCTCCGGACTTGAGGCGCGCGTCCTGCAGCATGAGATCGACCACCTCGACGGGGTGCTGATCCTCGATCGCGCCCCCCGCGATCAGCGCAAGGCGGCGCTGCGGGCGCTGCGGGCGGGAGAGAGCTACAGCCCACCGGTCGAGGATCAGCAGCTGGGCAGCGAAGAGCATCGCGAGCCCCGCACCGACGCGTGAGGACCGTCTACCTCGGTACCTCGGATTTCGCCGCCGCAGTGCTGCGCCGCCTGGACGGCTCACCGCACCGGCCGCTGCTCGTCGTCACCCCGCCCGACCGGCCGCGGGGAAGGGGGCGCAAGACGCTGCCGCCGCCGGCCGCCGTCGCGGCCGTGGAGCTGGGCATCGAGCTGCTCCAGGCCGACGACGTCAATGCCGAGCCGGCGTTGGAGCGGATTCGCGCCGTGCGGCCCGAGGCGGTGGCCGTATGCGCCTTCGGTCAGTTGATCCGCGAGCCGCTGCTCTCTGAGCTGCCACTGCTCAATGTTCATCCCTCGCTCCTGCCGCGCTGGCGCGGGGCGGCACCGATCGAGCGCGCGATCATGGCTGGCGACGAGCTGACCGGTGTCAGCCTGATGCAGGTGACGGAGGGCCTCGACGCCGGCCCGGTGGCCCTTCAGGCAGAGGTTGCGATCGGCTTGGAGGAGGACTTCGCGACGCTATCCGCGCGCCTGGCCGACCTCGGCGGCGAGCTGTTGGTGCGGGCCTTCGACCTACTCGCCGCCGGGCAGCTGGAGTTCGAGGAGCAGGACGACGGCAAGACGACCTACGCGGAGAAGATCGATTCCGGCGAGCGTCGCCTCGACCCCTCGCTCCCCGCCCAGGAGCTGGCCCGCACCGTCCGCGCCCTGACCCCTCACATCGGCGCCTACCTCGAGACCGACGCCGGCGAGAGGCTGGGAGTGCGCCGGGCGCGGGCGGTCGATGTGAGTGTCAGGGCGGGTGAGGTGCGAGCGGAGTGGGGGGCGCTGCTGCTCGGTTGCGGCCGGGGAGCGCTGCGGCTGGAGGTCGTACAGCCCCAGGGAGGCAAGCCGATGGCGGCCGACGCTTACCTCCGCGGCCACCCGCTGCCAAAGCTGTGATCTCCCCTAGCCGGGCCGCTGCCTTCGAGGTGCTCCGAGCCACCTTCGAGGAGGGCGCCTTTACCGAGCGCGCCTTTCGCGACCTGGCCGAGAGCCGCGGCCTGGCCGGCCGCGAGCGCGCTCAAGCCCAGCGCCTTGCCTATGGCTCAGTGCAGCGGCGCGGCACCGCCGACGCGGCGATCGCCCGTCTGGCCGAGCGCTCTCCGGACCTCCTCGACCCGCCCGTGCTCGCCGGGCTGCGGCTCGGGCTGTATGAGCTCCTCTTCGCCGACGGGACTCCAGATCACGCTGCGGTAGACCAGGCTGTGGAGCTGGTGAAGCAGGCCGGCGCCGCGCACGCCTCCGGTCTGGTCAACGCCGTTTTGCGGCGCGCGGTCCGCGAGCGTGCCGGCCTCAGCGCCTCGCTGCTTGGCGACGACTCGACCGCCGAGCTGGCGGCTGTCGCTCATTCGATGCCGCGCTGGCTGGCTGAGATGTGGTGGCGGGAGCTCGGGCCGACGGCCGCGCGGTCCCTGATGGCGGCCGCCAACCAGCCGGCCGAGGTGGCGATGAGGGGCAGTGCCCTGGGTGGCGATCGCGAGGAGATGCTCGCGGAGCTGGCGAGCGCCGGAGTCGAGGCCGCAGCCCCACAGGCGGAGTGGCCGCTGGCCGCTCCGGAGATGATCGTTGTCGCGGGCAGGACCGGCACGGCGGTGCCCGAGAGGGTGGCCGCCGGCACGCTGACGCCGCAGAGCCGGGGGTCGGCCGCGGTGGTGGAGGTCCTCGATCCGCAGCCCGGAGAGCACGTCCTCGATCTCTGCGCCGGGCCGGGGATCAAGACCGGCCAGATCGCGGTGCGGATGGCCGACCGGGGCGAGGCGATCTCGATCGAGCTCGACCCCCAGCGGGCGGCGGAAGTCGCCGCCCAGGCGCGGCGCCTGGGCCTGCACAATGTCACCGTGATCGAGGCCGACGCGACTGAGATGGAGGTCGCGGCTGGGTTCGACCGCGTTCTCCTCGATGCGCCCTGCTCTGACCTCGGTGCCCTCGCCTCGCGTCCCGACCTGCGCTGGCGCAAGTCGCCGCGGACGATCGAGCGCCTGGCCGGCGTGCAAGGGCGCATTCTCCGGCGCGCCGTCAACGTGCTGCGGCCGAGCGGTGTGCTCGTCTACGCGACGTGCACGATCTCCCGCCGCGAGAGCGAGGATCAGATCGCGGCCCTGCTGGCCGCCGCCGATTCGGGCGAGGTCCCGGCCCTGCGGGTCGACGACCTCGGCGCCGAGGCGCCGCAGCTGGCCTCCCCGCACGATCCGCGCTTCCTGCAGCTGCTTCCCGATCGCGATCGAACGACGGGGTTCTTCATTTGCCGCTTGAGAAGGCATGATTAAAAGAATGAGCGAGGGAGCAGAGGGAGAAAGCGTGCTGCGCCGGGCCGCCTGTCCGGGCTGTGGAGAGCCCTGGCTTCGCCCCACCCAGCTCCCCGGCCGCTTTCGCTGCGTGTATTGCCTCAGCCGCTTCGAGCTCGTCTCGCAGTGCCCCAATTGCGGCGAGCATCAGACGATCGCGCGGATGAGCACCACCGAGGACATGACCTGCCAGACCTGCGGCGACTCGATGTTACGAGCGATCTAGATCTATTTCGCCCAGGGCTCCCTGCGGGTTGGCGGTGCCCCACGCCCGTCCGGCCCCGCAAAGGAGCATCGGATGGATGCGGGGCCGGACGGGCTTCGGCTAGGTTGCACCCGGTGAAGGAGCTGTTGAAAGAGCGCCGGGTTGCGCCCTCGATCCTCTCCGCCGACTTCGCCCAGCTTGGGACGCAGGTCGCGGAGGTGATGGACGCCGGGGCGCGCGTGATCCACGTCGACGTGATGGACGGGCATTTCGTGCCCCCGATCACGATCGGGCCGCTGGTCGCCGCTTCCATCGCCGACCAGGTGCACGACGCCGGCGGCGTTCTCGACGTCCACCTGATGATCGCCCAGCCGGAGCGCCAGATCGAGTCCTTCGTCGAAGCCGGAGCCGATTCGATCACCTTTCACGAGGAGGCGACCCCGCACGCCAATCGCACCCTTGCCGCGATCCGCGAGCTGGGCTGCCTGGCGGGGGTGGCGTTGAACCCGGGAACACCGGTCGAGGCGGTGGCCGAGTTGCGCGACCTCGCCGACATCGTCCTCTGCATGACGGTCAACCCGGGCTGGGGCGGACAGTCCTTCATCGAGAGCTCGCCGGACAAGGTCTCCCGCCTCTCGCCGCTGGCCGGAGAGGCCAAGATCGAGGTCGACGGCGGCATCGATGCCTCCACCGCCGGGCCGATCGCCGCCGCCGGCGCCTCGCTGTTCGTCGCCGGCTCAGCCGTCTTCGCGGCAGCCGATCCGGCTGCCGCCTACACCGAGATCGCCGCCGCCGCCAGCGCCGCCTAGCCAGGCCGCGACCCGTCTAGCCGGGCCGCGGGCCGCCTAGCCCCGGGCGATCAGCGCGCCGATTACCTCCTGCCACCAGGCCCGCTCGGCGGGGTCCTCGATGGTCCGCTCCGCCCGGCGCTCGCACCAGAGCGCCAGCGCACGGCGCCCTCCGGTTGCGACGACGTGCTCGCTGGTGATCGCGTAGCGGCCGTCGGCGAGGGCGACGAGGGCGGAGGGGCGATCGCGGCGGCTGCGCAGCACCGAGACGACCGCGATCCCGTCGACCGATTTGGGCGCCCAGGGTTCCGCGATGTCGCCGCCGGGCCGCACCGAGAAGACCTGCGAGGCGGCGCGCCGCGGCAGTGCCGGGGGCGGCGGCGTGCCGATTGGGCCTTCGTGCCAGCGGCGAGTCAGGCTCTCGACCTCCTCGCGCAGCTCGCTGCGGACGAGCACGTGGAGCTCGTCGCCCTCGCGCAGCTCGGTCGAGCCTCGGGGGGGAATCGCCCGCCCGTCGCGCACGATCACGTTGACCAGGGCCTCGCGCGGCAGCCCCAGGTCGCGCACCAGGTGTCCGGCCGCCACCGCCCCCGGCCGCAGGCGGTAGGAGACGACGTCGCCGCCCATGCGGCGGATGCGCCCGGACTCCAGCAGCCGGCGCGGCAGGGCGGGCTCGTCGGTGGTCAGCCCGAGCCGCTGCGCCAAGGGCTCAAAGCTCGCACCCTGGATCAGGGTGGAGGTGACGACGACGAAGAAGACGATCGAGAAGAGCTCCTCGGCGGCGCCCACCCCGGCGACCACCGGGAAGGTGGCCAGCCAGATCGGAGTCGCCCCGCGCAGACCGGCCCAGCCGAGCATCACCCGCTCGCGCAGGTTCAGGGGAGCCAGGGCCGTCGCCACGAAGGCAGCCAGGGGGCGGGCGGCGAGGATCAGCACCGCCGATAGAGCCAGGCTCTCGGCGGCGACCTCGCCGAGCGAGCTGGGGAAGACGAGCAGGCCGAGCAGGATGAAAAGGCCGATCTGGGCGACCCAGCCGACGCCCTCGTGGAAGGCGACAATCGTCCGCCGGGCAGGGATCTGCGCCGTGCCGAGCGCCAGCGCGGTCAGGTAGACGGCGAGCAGCCCGGAGCCGTGCGCAACCTCCGCCAGCCCGTAGGTGAGCCCGGCTATCGCGATCGTCGCCACCGGGTAGATGCCGTCGGTCGGCAGTCGCACCCGGTCTAGGGCGGTGGTTGAGAGCTTGCCGACCGCGATGCCGACCGCGATGCCGATCGCCAGTTTGAGGGCCAGGAGCTCCGCCATGTCGGCCAGGCCGTAGCCGGGCACCTGGATCCATTCGATGAAGCCGATCACGAGCAGCAGGGCGACCGGGTCGTTCATCCCCGACTCGCCCTCGAGCGAGCGCGCCAGCCGCTTCTCCAGGGTCGAGCGCCGCAGCACGGCGAAGATCGCCGCCGAGTCGGTGGCGGCGATCGCCGCCCCGACCAGCATTCCTTCGAGGACGCTGATGCCGAAGATCCAATGGGCGGCAAGCCCCGCCACGCAGGCGGTTGTGACGGTGCCGATGGTCGCCAGCGACGCCGCCGTGCCGAGCACGGGTCGGATCTCCTTCCAACCGGCGGTCAGGCCGCCCTCGAAGAGGATCAGGATCAGCGCGATCGTGCCCAGCGTCCGCGCCAGCTCGGTGTCGTCGAACTCGATCCCGCCGAGCCCCTCCGAGCCGGCCAGCATCCCGAGCCCGAGAAAGAGCAGCAGTCCGGGTATGCGCACCCGGTCGGCGAGCAGGGCGCCGAGAATGCCGGCGGCGAGCAGGCCGCCCGCGATCAGGATCAGCTCGGCGTCGTGTCCGCCCATGACACCGGTTCGCGCCCAGCGGCCTGCGCGAAAAGAGAGATATGGAGGCTCGCTCGCTCCGTCGGCATGACTTTATGCGCCCTCGTCGACAGCCGCGAGCCGTGTCTCGAGCTCCTCGGTCGTGCCGGCGCTCGGCACGTCCTCGGCCCGCTCGCGAGGCCGGCGATAGATCGAGTAGAGCAGTCCCAGCAGGAGCGCGGCGGTGGCCGCGAAGCCGACCTCGATGCGGAGGAACTCATCGTCGATCAGCGGCAGGAAGCACCAGGCGATGAAGACCGCGGCGCAGGCGATCCAGCGTCCGGATGCGCGTCGCACCTGACCCTGGGCGAGGCAGGCCTGGTTGATTGTCACCGCCGCCAGGTAGAGACCCATGCCGGCCGTGACCAGCAGTAGCCCGGCCCGGTCATAGGAGAATTTGTCGCTGAAGGCGAGCTGCATCAGCTCGGGCCCGGCTGCGAGCATGGCAACGGCGGCAACGACGGTGAAGGCCAGGATCGCGAGCAGGACCATGCGCACGGAGCGGTGGAACTCGCCCTCGCTGTCGGGCTCCTCACTGGTATGGAGGCTGGTCAGGTGAGGGAGGATGCTGGTGGAGACCGCCTGGAAGAGCTGCAGCGGAGCACGGGCGATCATCAGCACGTTGAAGATGAAGCCCGCTGCCGCGGCGCCCTCGAGGCCGCGGATGATCAGCGGCCCGGCGTTGAGGAAGACCTGCTCGCTGAACATGATCAGCAGCACGGCGGCGGCGAAACCGGTCCCGTGCGCCATCGAGAAGTCGGAATCGCTCTCCTTCGCCGGCTGCGGCGGCGCTGTCTGCGCGCGACGGGCAAAGACGGCCGGCACCACCATCAGGCTCAGCGCCGGCGCCGCGACGATGCCGATTGCGACCGCCGACTGCCCGTCGAGCAGGCCGACGGCGACGAGAACCGCGAACAGCGTCCTGAAGACCGACTCGGAGAGGATCAGAGCGGTGAAGAGGCCGAAGCGACGGTACCCGGCCAGATAACCGCGGGCGAAGTAGCTGGCGGCATAGAAGAGCACCGCTGAGAAGAAGATCCAGTAGAGAGCCTCGTTGCCGCCGAGCAGGCCGTTTTCGATTGGCCCCCGCAGGGCCAGCGTGATGACCGAGAAGGTGGCGGCCAGCCCGAGCTGGATCTTGGTCGCGACGAGCATCGGCTCGCTAACCGGTTCTCCCTTCACCAACCGTTCGGAGATGTGCCGGGAAAGCAACTGGTCGATCGGCCGGTAGAGCGTCGAGACGGTGATGAAGACAGCCGACCAGAGCACCGTGATCTCGCCGTAATCCGTCCTTGAGAGGACGTGGGAGGCGATGAAGAAATAGGCGTAGGTGATCGCGCCGGTCAGCCCGACGCCGACGGCGAGGAAGCTCGCCGTTTTGCCGTAATCGGCAGATGCGGAGCCGGATTTCCCAGGCCGCATCAGTCGCCCTGCGCGCCACGCTCGTAGTGGGAGGGCTCGACGCCGAGCGCCAGCTCCGCCCTCCTCACACGCTCGAAGACTCGCTGCGTCATCACCCGCTGCCCCGCGAGCAGGTCGCCGATGACGCCGAGCGCCACCAACTGCATGGCGGCGATGAAGAGCACGGCGCCGAGGATCAGCGACTGGATGTGCCCGTCGCTGTCGCCGTTGACGATCCAGTCGAAGAGGAAGGGCGACCACGCCGCCAGAGCCAGCAGGCCGAAGAAGAGGCCGGCGCTGGCGAAGACTTTGAGCGGCTCGTAGCGGGCATAGATGCGGACGATCGAAAGCGCGTTGCGCCGCACGTAGGCGCCGGTGGAGTCGAAGAGGCGCGAGTCCCGCGTCTGCGGGTTGGTGCCGATCTGGACCTGGTCCACGGCGACCAGCATTTTGCCCGCCTGGATCAGGCTCTCCAGGGTGTAGGTGAAGTTGTCGACCACCAGCAGGCCGAGGGCGGCCTCACGGTTGTAGGCGCGGAAGCCGGAGGTCGTGTCGGCGATCTCGGTGCCCGACAGTTTCCGCACGACCCAGCTGCCGATTCGCTGCAGAGCCTTCTTGGGGCCGGAGAAATGCTCGATCTGGGCGACCTGGCGGTCGCCGACGACGATGTCGGCCTCGCCGGCGAGGATCGGGCGAACCAGCTTCGCCACGTCGGCGCCGTGGTACTGGTTGTCGGCGTCGGTGTTGACGATCACGTCGGCGCCGAGCTTCAGGCAGGCGTCAAGGCCCGCCTGGAAGCCGGCGGCCAAGCCCTTGTTGTTGGTCAGCCGCACGATGTGCTCGACGCCCTGTTCGCGTGCTACCTCGACGGTGCGATCGGTCGAGCCGTCGTCGACGACGAGCAGCTCGATCTCTTCGATGCCGTCGATCCGGCGCGGCAGGTCGGCGATCGTGGCCGCAAGGGTCGCTTCCTCGTTAAAGCAGGGGATCTGGACAATCAGCTTCATTGGCGGGGTCAGGGTATCCGCGCTTCCGGAGCCTGGGGCCAGCGGCCGGGCTAGAATTGGTTGATTGACCAGTCAATCGGTCCCATGAACGAGCAGCTGACCGACATCGAGCGGATCCACCTGAGGCGGGCGCTGGAGCTGGCCGAAGGGGGACGCGGGCGCGTCAGCCCCAATCCTCTGGTCGGCGCCGTGATCGTGCGCGACGGCGCAATCATCGGCGAGGGGTTTCACGCCGAGCTGGGCGGCCTTCACGCCGAGCGGGCGGCGCTGGCCGACAGTCACCGGCGCGGGGAGGACCCGCGCGGAGCGACGATGTATGTGACGCTCGAGCCCTGCGCCCACCAGGGCCGGCAGCCTCCCTGTACCGAGGCTCTGCTGGAGGCGGGGCTGGGAAGAGTCGTGATCGCCGCCGAGGACCCGACCGAGAAGGCCTCCGGCCGCGGCCCCGGCATCCTCCGCGACGGCGGGGTCGAGGTCGTCTCCGCCGCCGGCGCCGAGGCGACCGCGGCTCGCCTGCTCAACCAGCCCTTCCGCAAGCACGCCCGCACCGGGCTGCCGCTTGTGATCTTGAAGATGGCGATGTCGCTGGACGGCCGGACGGCGCCCCCCGTGGGGGGCTCCCCCTGGATCTCCGGTGAGGAGAGCCGTGTGTTTGTCCATCGCTGGCGCGCCGAATGCGACGCCATCGCGGTCGGCATAGGCACCGTCCTCGCCGACGACCCCCTGCTCACTGCCCGCCCGCCCGACACCGAGCGGCAGCCGATCCGCGTCGTCTTCGACTCCGAGGCCCGCCTGCCGCTCGATTCCCAGCTCCTGCGCACGCTGGATCAGTCGCCGGTCCTCGTCGTCGTATCCGCCCAGGCCGATTCGGCTCGCGCGGCCACACTTCGCGACGCCGGGGCGGAGGTCGTCGCCGGCGGCACCACTCCCGGCGATCGCGTTGCCGCGGCGCTCGCCGACCTTGGGCGCCGCCAGATCACCAGCCTCTTCCTCGAGGGCGGCCCGACTCTCGCCTCTGCCTTCGTCGCCGCCGGGGAGGTCGACGAAGCGCGCATCTTCATCGCGCCGATCCTGCTTGGGGGAGGCGCGGGGCGCGCGGGTCCTGTCGTGGAAACAGGGGGGCCTGCGGGCGGGCCACGGTCCGTCCTCGACCCCCCTGTTCCCACGCCACCCACGCGAGCGACCGCTCTGCACACCAGCAGCGAAAGCGTGGGGGATGATGTGTTGATTACGTCGCGGTTCAAGGAGTGGTGAGGTGTTCACGGGGCTGATTCAGGATGTCGGCACCGTTAGGGCGGTCGAGACGACCGCTGACGGGTCGCGGCTGCGCATCTCGACTTCGCTGGCGGCCGAGATCCAGTCGGGGGATTCCGTGGCCGTCAACGGGGTCTGCCTGACGGCGACGAGCGTCGGCGCGGACGGCTTTGAGGCCGAGGTGATGAACCAGACGCTTGCCGTCAGCTCGCTCGGCGGCCTCGAAGCCGGTGCCAGGGTCAATCTGGAGCCGGCGATGCGCGCTTCCGATCGCTTCGGCGGGCACATCCTGCAGGGGCATGTCGATGGCCTCGGCGAGGTGGCCACCATCGAGGCGGACGGCTTCGCCCGCCGCCTTCGCGTGGCACTCGCTCCCGAGCTGATGCGCTATGTGGTCGAGAGGGGCTCGATCGCCCTCGACGGCGTCAGCCTCACGGTGGCGGCGCTCGGAGGCGACTCGGCCGAGGTCTCGCTGATCCCCGAGACGATGGAGAGAACAACCCTTGGCGAGGTGCAGGCGGCGGACAAACTGAACGTGGAGTGCGACATCGTGGCCAAGTACGTGGAGCGGTTGGTGGCACCATTTGCCGGAAAGGAGCAACTGTGAGCGCGGAGCGAGCAAGCGTCCATATCTCACTCTTCGCGCCGCGAGCGAAGCGCGAAACTAAGTGATGAGCCATATGACGGAGACGCCGAAGACAGAGCAGCCGGAACGGTCGAGGGGGGGCAGCGCCTTCGCGACGATCGAGGAAGCGATCGAGGAGATTCGCCGCGGCCGCATGGTGGTCGTCTGCGATGGCGAGGAGCGCGAGAACGAGGGCGACCTCGTGATGGCGGCCCAGTTCGCGACCCCAGAGGCGGTCAACTTCATGGCCAAGGAGGCGCGCGGCCTGATCTGCCTCGCCCTCACCGCGGAGCGCTGCGAAAAGCTCGGCCTCAACCTGATGGCGGCCAAGAACGAGGCGCCCCTGCAGACCGCCTTCACGGTGACCATCGAGGCGGCGGGGGGCGTCAGCACTGGGATCTCGGCCCATGACCGCGCCCACACGATCCAGGTCGCGATCGACCCCGAATCGGGCCCCAACGAGATCGTCGTGCCCGGGCACATGTTCCCCCTGCGGGCCAAAGACGGCGGCGTGCTGGAGCGCACCGGCCACACCGAGGCCAGCGTCGACCTCGCCCGCCTCGCCGGCCTCATCCCCGCCGGGGTGATCTGCGAGGTGATGAACGACGACGGCACCATGGCCCGGGTCCCCGACCTCATCCCCTACTGCGAGCGGCACGGGCTGAAGATGGTCACGGTCGCCGACCTGATCGCCTACCGGCGGCGCAAGGAGAAGCTGGTCGAGCGGGTCGTGTCCACGGCTCTGCCGACCGAGTTCGGCGATTTCGCCGCTGTCGGCTACCGCTCCCTGGTCGACGACAAACACCACGTCGCGATGGTCAAGGGCGACGTCGACGGGGCCGAGGACGTGCTGGTCCGCGTCCACAGCGAGTGCCTGACCGGGGACGTCTTCCACAGCCTGCGCTGCGATTGCGGCGAGCAGCTGGTGGCCGCACTTTCGATGATCGAGCGCGAGGGGCAAGGGGTGCTGCTCTATCTCTCTCAGGAGGGGAGGGGGATCGGCCTGCTCAACAAGCTGCGCGCCTACAAGCTGCAGGAGGAGGGGGCCGATACCGTCGAGGCCAACCTCAAATTGGGCCTGCCGGCCGACCTGCGCGACTACGGCATCGGGGCCCAGATCCTCGGCGACCTCGGCTTGACGACGATCCGGATCCTCACCAACAACCCGAAAAAGATCGTCGGCCTGGAGGGCTACGGCCTCTCCGTCACCGAGCAGGTGCCGATCGAATCGGTTCCCAACGCCCACAACGAGGCCTACCTGCGAGCCAAGCGAGACAGGCTCGGCCACTCGCTTCACCATCAGGGCCTCGCTCTCGACGAGGAGATGATCCACGACGAGGAGGAGCGCGACGCGGAGGCGAGGGGCGCCAGCGGCGCCAAGGGCGGCGATGGCTGAGCTCGGCGAGTTCCTGGAGAGCTTTCGGGAGGATGAGAAGGCGGCGCTGGCGGGCCTGGAGTTCGCGGTCGTCGTCGGCCGCTTCTACGAGGGGCTGGCGCAACGGCTGGTCGCGGGAGCAAAGGAGGGCTTCGCTCTGGCCGGGGTGGCCGCGGAGTCGGTCAGGGAGCACTCGGTCCCTGGTGCCTTCGAGTTGCCCTTCGCCGCCCAGTCCTACATCGAGGGGGCGCTGGAGCGATCGCAGGGAGGCGGCGGGGAGCCCGGCGGCGTCGCCTGCCTCGGCGTGGTGATTCGGGGCGAGACCGACCATTACGACTTCGTCTGCGCCGAGGCGGCGCGCGGCATTCAGGAAGTACAGCTGCGGACCGGCGTCCCCTGCGCCTTCGGCGTAATCACCTGCGACACGATGGAGCAGGCCGAAGCACGCGCCGGCGGCGGCAAGCGCGATCAGGGCCGTAACGCGGCGCTCACCGTCGCCCGCATGGCTCTGCTCAAGCGCCAGATGCGCTAGCGCGTCTCGACACGGCCGATCATCTACCATCCACGATCCCGATGGCCAAGGTATGTCACAGCTGCGGCAAGCGACCGGCGTTCGGCCAGTCGCGAAGCCACTCGATGGTCGCCACCAAGCGGCGCTTCGACCCAAACCTGCAAAAGGTGCGGATCGAAGAGGGCGGACGCAAGCTGCGCACCTACGTCTGCACGCGCTGCCTCAAGGCCAACAAGGTAGTCAAGGCAGCCTGACGCAGCCTGACACTGCGTCAGGGGGGACCCGCCTCCTCACAAATAGCGCCGCTGTTCGCTCGTCGCCGCTCAGCCTCTGACTTGGCCGGTCGACGTCAAGGGTCATCCGTGCGGCCCGGATAGATTTCGCTGCATGTCTGAGCCGAGCATCGTGCGCTTTCGGCGCGTCGTCACCTCTGCCTACGCGTACCTGGAGGAGAGGCGCGAAGAGGTCAACGACCTCAACGTCTTTCCGGTTGCCGACGGCGACACCGGTGACAACATGGCAATGACCATGCGCGCGGTGATGGAGGAGCTGGACCGGCTCGACGGCCTCGAGGTCGACGAGGTCGGCCGCACGCAGCTGGTGCAGGCGCTGGCGCGGGCGGCGCTGATGGGGGCGCGGGGCAACTCGGGGGTCATCCTCAGCCAGATCGTCCGCGGCGCCGCCGAGGAGCTGGCCAGCCGCCCCGGAGAGTTGATCGACCCCGTGCTCGTCGCCTCCGCCTTCGCCAGCGCCGCCGATGCCGCCTACGCCTCGGTGCGCGAGCCCGCCGAGGGGACGATGCTGACCGTCTTCCGCGAGATGGCGCACTCGATCGCCCGCCAGCTCGCCCACCTGGAAGCCGAGAAGCAGAGGTTTGACGGCAAGATCACCGACGAGCAGCAGGACGCCGTCCTCGCCGAGGTCCTCGAGCGAGCGATTGCCGACGGCCAGCGGGCGGTCGAGCGAACCCCGGAGCAGCTCGGCGTGCTGCGCGAAGCCGGCGTCGTCGATGCCGGTGGCTACGGCCTGGTGCTGATCCTGGCCGGGGTGGTGGCCGGCCTGCGCGGCGACGGCGCCGCGGTGCCGGAGGTCTCTCACCAGGAGGCGCCGCAGCTCAGCCTTCCCCACCACGAGGACAGCCGCTATCGCTACTGCACCAATTTCATCGTCTCCGGAACGGGCCTCGACCGGCGCAAGGCGCTTCCCCGGCTGGAGGGGCTGGGCGACTCGGTCCTCGTCGTCGGCGATGAGGCGACGCTCAAGGTCCATGTCCACACCGACGAGCCCGAGGCCGCGGTGGCGCTGTTCGAGGGGCTGGGAGAGGTCACCAACCTCGACGTCGCCGACATGCGAGAGCAGATCGCCGAGCGCCGGGCCCGCATCCAAACGGCGCGGACGGGCGTCGTCGCCGTCGCCGCGGGAGAGGGCCTGGAACGCCTCTTCGGCGAGTTGGGGGCCCACGTTGTGGCGGGAGGCGAGACCCTCAATCCCTCGACCTACGAGCTGCTTGCCGGTATCCATGAGGTACCGACGGATGAGGTTTTGGTCCTACCCAGCTCGACAAACGTGATCATGGCCGCCGAGCGAGCCTGTGAGCTGTCCGAGAAGCCGGCCCGGGTGGTGCCGGCGGTCTCCCAGCAGGCGGGCCTCCTGGCGTTGGTCGAGCTCGACCCGAGCCTGCCGATGGAGGAGAACGCCGAGCGGCTCGAGGACGCCCTGCGGGGGGTCACCAGCGGCGGCGTCGCCCCGGCCGCCCGCGACGATGCCCAGGGTCGCTTTCGGCAGGGGGACGCGGTCGGCTTCGCCGAGGGCGGGATTGTCGCCTGGGGTGGAGCGGGGTCGACGCTGGCGGCGACGATCGAGGCCCTGGCGGACGGGGCCGAGATCGTCACCGTGATTGCGGGGGAGGGGGCCCCGATACCGCTGGAGCAGATCGGCACGCACGTTCCCGACGGTGTCGAGGTTGAGGTCCACGAGGGAAATCAGCCGAGCTGGTGGTGGCTGCTCGCGGCGCAATAGTGCGCTCCTTTGCGGGCACGGCTGAGCTGACTCCGGCGCAGCTGCGCTCCGCGCCGATTCGCTGGCCGCGCCCGAGCCTGCTTGGCCAGCCGCTCACCAGCCTGTCCGGTGTGGGTCCCAAGCTGGCACAGGCCGCCGTCGATGCCGGCCTCGGGTCTGTGGGCGACCTGCTGCTGCGCCTGCCGCACAGTCACCGCGATCGCACCGTCGAGCAGATCGGCGCGCTCGAGCGCGGCCAGGCGGCGACGGTCCGCGTTGAGGTGCTCGGCAGCTCGCCGCGGCCGTTCCGGCGCCGCGGGTTGACGATCACCAGCGTCAAGGTCGGCGACGACAGCGGTGCGGTGAAAGCCGTCTGGTTCAACCAGCCCTGGGTGGCTGAGAAACTGACGCCGGGCACTCGGCTCCTGCTGACGGGCTCGCTTGCCAAGGGCAGCTTCCGCGTCGCCGAGTACGAGCTTGTCGGCGCCGAGGACGATGGCGGCGCCGGGACTGACGCTCTGGTGCCAGTGCACCCGGCGACCGAACGGTTGAAGCCGCAGCGATTGCGCCAGTGGATCGAGCAGGCCAGTGCCTTTGCCGGCGATGCGATCGAGCCGCTGCCGGCGGAGCTGCGAGCACGGCTGCGGCTGCCGCTGGCCGGGGATGCGCTGCGCGCAGTTCACTTTCCCACCAGCGAGGACGAGCTCGAGGCAGCCCGCCGCCGCCTCGCCTTCGAGGAGCTGTTCCTCTACCAAGCGATCCTCGCCACCCGCAAGCGTTCGCACCGCACCGCTCGTCCGGCGCCGCCGCTGGGCAGGCCCGGCGAGCTCGTCAATCGCTGGATCGGGTCGCTGCCCTTCGACCCGACGGCGGACCAGCGCGCGGCCTTCGCCGAGATCGACGCCGACCTCGGGCGCGGCGAGCCGATGCAGCGGCTGCTGATGGGCGAGGTCGGCTCGGGCAAGACGGTCGTCGCCGTCTACTCGATGCTGCGGGCGGTGGAAGCCGGCTTCCAGGCGGCGCTGATGGCGCCAACCGAAACGCTGGCCGAGCAGCACGCGGCGACGCTCGACCGGCTGCTCGGGGGGAGGCGATCGGCTTTGCCCTGCTGACCGGCGCCACACCGGCGGCGCAGCGCCAGCAGGCGCTGGAACGGCTGGCCAGCGGCGAGTTGAGCCTCGTCATCGGGACCCATGCCCTGATCGAGCCGACCGTCAAGTTCTCCCGCCTTGCCGTCTGTGTGATCGACGAGCAGCACCGCTTCGGCGTCGAGCAGCGCAAGGCGCTGGATTCCAAGGGCGCCGAGGGAGGGGCGCCGCACGTCCTTCATATGACCGCCACGCCGATCCCCCGCACGCTCTCCCTGACCGCCTACGGCGACCTCGACACGACCGCCCTGCGTGAGCTGCCGGCGGGACGCCAGCCGGTGGAGACGCGCCTCGTCGACGAGGACGACCGCAATGCCGCTTACGAGTTCGTCCGCGGCCAGCTGCGCGAGGGCCGCCAGGCCTACGTCGTCTGCCCCCTGGTCACCGAGTCCGAGAAGCTCCAGGGGCGCGCGGCTGAGGAGGAGGCGGCGCGCTTGGCCGCGGGCGAGCTGCGGGATTTCCGCCTCCAGGTCCTCCACGGGCAGATGCCGGCCGCCCGCAAGGCGGAGGCGATGCAGGCCTTCACCGCCGGCAAGCTCGACGTCCTCGTCGCCACGACCGTGATCGAGGTCGGCGTCGACGTGCCCAACGCGACCGTGATGGTGATCGAGAGCGCCGAGCGCTACGGCGTCTCCCAGCTGCACCAGCTGCGGGGGCGGGTGGGCCGCGGGGAGCACCCGTCCCATTGCCTGCTCTTCAGCGAAAAAGGCGGCCAGATGGCGCGGCGGCGGCTGCAGGCCGTGGCCCAGGAGCGCGATGGCTTCAAACTCGCCGAGCTCGACCTCAGCCTGCGCGGGGAGGGAGAGGTGCTCGGTACCCGCCAGCACGGCTTGCCCCGCTTCGCCGCCGCCGAGCTGCCCGAGGAAACGCCGACCCTGGTTGCGGCTCGTGACGAGGTCCTCGCCCTGCTGCGCCGTCATGGCTCTCTCCATGCGCCCGAGCTGGGCCCACTGCTCGACGCCGCTCAAAGCCGCTTCATCAGCGCCGACGCCCCGATCCAGATCTAGATGGCCGCGGCTGCGCGATGAGGATCATCGCCGGTGAGCTGAAGGGGCAGCGGCTCGTCGCGCCGCGGGGCTGGAAGGTGCGGCCGACATCCGACCGCGTCCGCGAGGCGGTCTTCTCCACGCTGGGGGACATCGCCGGCGCCCGCGTCCTCGACCTCTATTGCGGCACGGGTGCGCTGGCGATCGAGGCGCTCTCGCGGGGGGCGGGCAGCGCCACGCTGGTTGACCGCGACACCCGTCCGGCGCTCGGCAACGTCGAGCGATTGGGGCTCGAGGAGCGGGCGGAGTTGGTCCGCTCCGACGTTTCGCGCTGGCTGGCGGCACGCTCGGACGGCGGGCCGGCAAGTCGTTTCGACCTCGTCTTCGTCGACGCCCCCTATAGACTCGCCGACCGCGTGGGGCAGGAACTCGACACCCAGCTGCCGAGCCTTCTCACAGAGGAAGGGAGGGCGATCGTCGAGAGCGGCGCTCGCGGCCCCTTGCGCGTCGACTCCCTCGACTGCATTCGCCAGCGGCGCTACGGCAGCACCGACGTTTCCATTTACAGGAGGCACCCGGATGGCTGATTCCAACGGCGTCGTCGTCTGCCCCGGCACCTATGACCCGGTTACCAACGGCCACGTCGACATCATCACCCGCACCTCCAAGGTCTTCGATCAGGTGGTGGTGGGCGTCGTCAACAATCCGATCCGCAAGGAGAAGACGCTCTTCGATGCCGAGGAGCGGCGGGCCTTCATCGAGCAGGCAACGGCGGACCTCGGCAATGTTGAGGTGAGGGTCTTCTCCAACCTGCTGGTCGAGTTCGCGCGTGAACTGGGCGCCAAGGCGATCGTCAAGGGGCTGCGGGCGATCTCAGACTTCGAGTACGAGTTCGAGATGGCGCAACTGAACCGCAAGCTCGACCCCAACATAGAGAGCATCTACGTGACCGCTTCGCCTCATTACAGCTTCCTCTCCTCGACGGGAGTGAAGGAAATGGCGACCTTCGGAGGCGACGTTTCCGACCTTGTCCCAGCCCCGGTTGCGGCCGCGATGACAGACCGCCTGGGCGACAGGTAGGCTTTCGCAAGCGAAGTGGACGTGGGCGAGAGTTTGCAAAAAGCCGAGGAAATGACGGCTTCTTCACCAAAGGCGCCTCTTACACGTAGGCTTACGCCCTGCTGATGGACGTACTGGTCTTAATAGACAAGCTGGACGATGTCGTCCACAACGCCCGCCCCGTCCCCCTGACGGACCAGGTGCGTGTGGATCGCGAGGAGATCTACGACCTCCTCGATCAGATGCGCGCCACGATCCCTGAGGAGATCAAGCAGGCGCGTTGGATCGTCAAGGAGCGCCAGGAGATGCTGGCCGAGGCCAAGCGCGAGGCGGAGCGGATCGTCCGCGAGGCGCGTGAGCAGCAGGCCCGTCTGATCTCCGATGAGGAGGTCACCAAGCAGGCCGAGCGCGCCGCCGATGAGATCGTCGAGGACGCCCGCACGCGCGAGCGCGAGATTCGCCTTGGCGCCGAGGACTACGCCGACGAGATCCTCAACACGCTCGAGGTCAACCTGCAGAAGTTCCTTGCGGCCGTACAGCGCGGTCGCGATCGGCTCGCCGGCCGTGACGAAGAGCCGGCTGCTGAGCTCGAGCAGCAGTAGTCCCGCTGAGGGGTTGAACACCCCTCCTCACTCAACTTGCTCCGGTGGATCGTGGTCGGCTGGCGCCGCGATTGGTATTGCCGGAGAAGTACAAGCCGTTCGGAGGGGTGTTCAACCCCTCGGCAAGGCCTGTCGCTTGCTTCCAGCTTGAGGTCTTTTAGCTTGGACCAGCGGGGGTCGGGAGCGGTATCGTGGTCGTGGTCCGCTGGGTCGCGTCGTTGAGGGACTCGCCGCAGACGGGGCAGAGGCCCGGCGCACTCGGGCCGGCAGAGGAAGCGGACCGGAGCGGCAAGAACGGCCGCATCGTGCCCCCAGCGGCCGACATCCAGCTGGTCGTCGATCACGTAGGGGCTGCGCAGCTCGTCGTCATCGGTTTCGTGCTGGTCGACCTCGCGGGCGTCGATCTCGAGCTCCTGGCTGGCGGGGTCGAGGCAGCGCATGCAAGGCCCCTCGAGCCGCAGCGGGAAGCGGAGCCGAAACGCGTAGCCGCCGCTTGGCCGCGAGAGGTCGAGGCGGGCATCGACCGCGCCCTGGCTCGGCAGGTAGGTCTGCCCGGCCAGCTCCACCGGGTCGAACTCGACCGGGATGTTCAGCCGCCTGCCCTCGCCATGGGCGAGCGAGAGGCGTGCCAGGTCAACGATCGTGGTTGGCGCTTGGGCCATTGAGCGCTCCTCCGCTTCGCCGGGACTTACGATGGCAACTACAAACGAGATTACGCAATGAGCCAATTCGACTGGACACCCGAGACCTACCTGGAGCGTATTCGCTCCCGGATTCCTCGCTACGACGAGCTGCAGGAGCAGGCCGTGGGCGCGGTGCCCTTCCCTCCCGAGCGGGTCTTGGAGCTGGGGATGGGAACCGGCGAAACCACGCGGCGGCTGATCGACGCCTACCCGCAGGCCTGGGTGATCGGCCTCGACGCGAGCCCCGACATGGTCTTTCGCGCCCGCCAGACCTATGACGACGTCCAGCTGGCCCGCATGGAGGACCCGCTTCCGGATGGCCCCTGGGACCTGGTTATCTCGGTCCTCTCGGTCACCGACCTCGCCGACGAGCAGCAGAAGACGCTCTTTCGGCGCGTCAAAGAGCACTCTCGCTCGCTTGTCGTCGGCGACGTCTTCGAGCCCGCCCAGCTGGAGAACGTGGTCGAGTGGTGCGGCGGCGAGATTGCCTGGCAGGCCGACGACCTGGCCGTCGTCCGGGCCGTGTACTGAGTCTCTCGCTACCATGCTGCGCTGATGGCGGTCCCAAAGAAGAGAACTTCCAGCGCTCGGCGCGACAAGCGGCGCGCCACGCATACCGCGGCGAAGGCCAGGCTCAACCAGTGCCCGCGCTGCCACAGCCCTCGCCTTCCGCATCGCGTTTGCCCCACGTGCGGCACCTATGCCGGACGTGAGGTGATCAAACATTCGATCGCCGAGCCGGCGACCAGCACCTCCGACAACCAGGAGTGATGCCAGGCGGGCGCGGCGTGACCGTCGCCCTCGACGGCTTCGGCGCGGAGCAGGGGCTTCGGCGTGCTCGCGCAGGGTGCCCGGCAGGCGGCCGCGGATGGGATCTCGCTGCGGGTCTTCGGGCCCTCGGGCGAGCTCGGACCTCGACGGCGTCGACGGCGTCGAGGTCGTCCCCACCGCCGAGTGGATCGCGAACGACGAGGACCCGGTACCCGCGGTGCGTGCCAAGAAGGAGGCCTCGGTGGTGCGGGCCGCCCGCGATGTCGCCGAGGGCGGCGCCGCAGGCGATGGTCAGCCCCGGCTCGACAGGGGCGACGATGGCGGCGGCAACCTTCGGCCTGCGCCGCCTGCGCGGCGTGCAGCGCCCGGCGCTGGCCGTGCTGCTGCCGGTTCCCGGCAAGCCGGTCCTCTTCCTCGATGTCGGCGCCAACGTCGAGGTCCGCGCCCAGCACCTGGTCCAGTTCGCCTATCTCGGCGCCGCCTTCAGCGAGGCGGTCCTCGGCGTCGCCGCCCCTCGCGTTGGCCTGCTCTCGGTCGGCGAGGAGGCCGGCAAGGGCACCGAGGAGGTCGCGGCGGCGCATGCCCTGCTCGCCGAGGCGGAGGGTCTCGAGTTCGCCGGCAACGTCGAGGGCGGCGACCTGACGGCCTCGACGGCGGACGTCGTCGTCACCGACGGTTTCACCGGCAACGTCTCTCTGAAGCTGATGGAGGGCACGGCGCGAGCCGTCAGCGGGGCGATCCGCGACGCCGCCCGGTCCAACCCGATCGCCGCTCTCGGCGGCTTGCTGATGCGGCCGGCCCTCGGCGGCCTGCGGCGTGAGCTGCATCCGGACACCACCGGGGGGGCGATCCTGCTCGGCCTGCGCGGCGTCGCCGTGGTCGGCCACGGCAGCTCGGGGGCCGAGGGCGTCGCCAATGCAATACGCCTCGCGGCGCGCTGCGTCGAGGTCGATGCGGTGGGCCGCACCGCGGCGCTGCTGCGCGAGGGCGGGGCTACACGTGGGGCGCTGGCTGCCGGCGGCGCCGGCGACGGCGCTGCCGGCGACGGTGCTGCGTGATAGGAACTTCGAGCCGATGAGACGAGACGAGGTCCTGACCCTGGTTCGCAACCACCTCGCCGAGGAGCTGGAGCTGGACCCTGCCCGGATCAGCGAGGAGACGCGCTTCAAGGAGGACCTCGATGCCGATTCGCTCGACCTCTACGAGCTGGTGATGGAGCTCGAGGATCGCTACGGCATCTCGGTATCCGAAGAGCAGGCGGCGCGGATCAAGACGGTGGGAGACGCGGTCGCATTCGTCCTCGAGCACGCCCCCGCCTGAACCGGTGGCCGAGGAGCGCAAGCCGGATGTGGCAGCGCTGGCGGAGCTGATCGACGAGCTGCCCGCGGAGCTGCGCCGGCAGGCCCTTACCCATTCGTCGTGGGTCGATGAGGCGGCCGATTCCTTCGAGCGCCTCGCCTATCTCGGCGACAGCGTGCTTGCGCTCGCCGTGGCGCTGGAGCTGTTCGGCAAGTTTCCTCGCGCCGACGCCGGGGGCCTGACCCAGATCCACAACAAAGCCGTCAGCGGCGTCTCCTGCTCGGAGGTCGGCCTCCTGCTGGGGGTCGGCGAGATGCTGCGCGAGCAGGAGCCCGAGGCCGGTGAGGGCGCCGCGATACCCGTCGACGTCCTGCTCGACGGGCGGCGGCCGGTGCCCGAGGCCACCGAGGCGCTGATCGGCGCCTGCTTCCTCGCCTTTGGCTTCGAGCGCACGAGCGCCGCCGTCGCCGCCGCCTTCGCAGAGCAGGTCGAGGCGGCCGCCGAGGCGCCGGTCGATTCCAAGTCGGCCCTGCAGGAGCTTCTTGCGCACCGCCAGGCACGCGTAACCTATGAAGTGATCGACAGAGCCGGGCCTGTCCACCGGCCCAAGTTCACGGTGGCGGCTATCGTCGATTCGAAGCAGGTTGGGGTGGGGGAGGGACGCAGTAAGAAGGAGGCCGAGCTGGCGGCGGCGGGGCAGGCGTTGAAGCGGCTCGACGATTGATCGAAGGCCCCGTGTCGCGTCCGACTCACCCGCGAGCCTTAGCGCTACAGGACCGAGGACGAAACCGATGTATCTGAGATCGATAGAGCTGAAGGGATTCAAGTCCTTTCCGGAGCGGGCGAAGCTGGAGTTCTCGCCCGGCGTCAGCGTGATTGTCGGCCCCAACGGATCGGGCAAGTCGAACATCACCGACGCGGTCCTCTGGGCCCTTGGCGAGCAGAGCCCGGGGGCGATCCGCGGCGCTTCGATGCAGGATGTGATCTCGGCCGGAGGCAAGGGCATCGGCCAGCGCCGCGCCGCCGAGGTCGAGGTGGTGATCGACAACTCGGAGGGCCGCGCCGCCACCGAGCTCTCCGAGATCTCGGTACGCCGCCGGCTCGACCGCTCGGGAGAGGGCTCCTACCGGCTCAACGGCGCCCGCTGCCGCCTGGTCGACGTGGTCGAGGTCCTCTCCGACACCAACCTCGGGCGCGAGATGCACTCGGTGATCAGCCAGGGCCGGGTCGAGTCGATCGTCCATTCCAAGCCGCGCGAGCGACGGCTGCTGGTCGAGGAGGCCGCGGGGCTGGGCAAGCACCGCAAACGCCGCCGCCGCGCCGAGCTGAAGCTGCGCTCCGCCCGCGACAACCTGGACCGGGCGCTCGACGTCGAGCGGGAGGCGCGCGGGCGGCTGCGGCCGCTGAAGCGCCAGGCCCAGGCCGCCGAGCTGGGGCTGAGGATCGAACGCGAGGAGCTCGATCTGCGCGGCCGGCTTGTCGCCGAGGAATTGCGCTTCGGCCAGGACCGGGCGGTGGCGGCCGAAAAGACCGCTGCCGAGGCCCGTGCGGCGCGGGCCGAGATCGAGAAACGACTTGCCAAGGTCAGCGAGCGGCGGCTGGCGGCCGAGGAGCGCTTTGCGGCTCGCGATCGCGAGCGCACCCAGGCTTGGGGCGTACTGACCAAGCTGCGCGGCGACCAGCAGCGGATCGCGGTGAGGACAGCGAGCCTCCAGGACCGCGAAGGAGAGATGCAGCGCAGTCTGGAGGCGCTGCGCACCGAGCTCGGCCCCCTGACTCTTGATCTCGGCCCCAGCGAGGGGGCGCCCCAGGAGCGGGCGCGCAAGCTCGAGGAGGAGCTGGGGGAGATCGACACCGGCCTCACCGCCGCCGTCGACGGCCTTGCCCGTGCGCGGTCGGTGGAGGCTGTCGAGTCGGCCCGCGAGCAGGCGCTGGGAGTTGTCCGCAGCGGCGCCGAGCGCGCCCTGCGCCACACGCGCCGTGCCGAGGGCCTGCTGGGCGAGCGCCATCGCGAGGCGCTGCGCAATCGCGTCGCTGCCTGCGAGGAGCTGATTGCCGACATCTGCGCCGCCGCCACCGCCCTGGTCGCGACGGAGGCGGCGATCCGCGGCCGCGTCGGCCAGATCGAGGGCCATGTGGTGGGGGGCGAGAGCGACGGCGACGAGATCGCCGAGGAGCTGCGCGCCTGTTCGCAGCAGGAGTACGAGCTGCAGGCGGAGATGAAGGCGGCATCGGACAAGCTGACGGCCGCCGAGGTCGAGGCGGCCCACCTTGGCGATCGCCGCGCCGAGGCGGCGAAGGAGCTGGCCGCGATCAGCGAGCGGCTGGATGCCGAGATCCCCCCGGCCACCGAGGCACTGGCGGAGGAGGAGCGGACGGAGATCGACCGCCGCCTGGAGCGCCTGGAGCGCCGCCGCGCCCAGATCGGGCCCGTCAACCCGCTCGCCGAGCGTGAGTACGAGGAGGCGCGCGAGCACGTCGAGTCGCTGCAGGCGCAGCGCGAGGACACCGAGCGCGGCCTGCGTGAGCTGGAGGCGCTGATTCGGGACATCGACCGTGAGATCGAGCGTGCCTTCGAGGAGACCTTCGACGCCACGGCAAAGAACTTCGAGGAGATGGTCGAGCACCTCTTCCCCGGCGGCCGCGGCCGGCTGCGCCGGGTCAGCCTGCGTCCGCTGCCCGCCGCCCCGGCAGTCGAGGCCGAGTCGAGCGAAGCAGAGATGTCGAGCGAGGCCGATATGAGCGAGGAAGAGGAGGAGGGCGAAGCGCGCGAGGAGCTCGGCGTCGAGATCGAGGTGACGCCGGCCGGCAAGTCGACCCGCAAGCTCTCACTGCTCTCCGGCGGCGAGAAGTCGCTCGTCGCCCTCGCCTTCGTGTTCGCGGTCTTTCTCGCCCGGCCCTGTCCCTTCTACATCCTCGACGAGGTCGAGGCGGCGCTCGACGACGCCAACATCGATCGTTTCCTGCAGCTGATTCGCCGCTTCTCCAGCCGCGCCCAGTTCGTCATCGTCACCCATCAGAAACGGACCATGGACGCCGCCGACGTGCTCTATGGGGTCACGATGGGCGGCGACGGCGTGACCAAGATCGTCTCCCGCCGATTGCCGCGAGAAGAAGAGCTCAGCACCGAGACCGCCGACGAGGAGGCGCGTTCGTTCGCGGGCACGCCGCCGATCGTCGGGCCGCCGCCCTTCGCCGGCCAGGCCGTCGAGGAGACAGTCGAGGAGGATGAGGCGCTCGCGCCCGCCGCTCCTACCGCCGGCAAGGCGCCCGGCAAGGCCGAAGCCGCCTAGAAACCGCGTAAACCGGCTGCGCTACGCTGGCGCCAGGCACCGGAGGGAGGGTCGCCGTGACGCAGAGCCACATGGATAGGTTGACGTCCTTCGACGCGTCTTTCCTGGCCAACGAGAAGCGGAACGGGCACATGGCGATCGGCGCCGTGATGATCTGCGAGGGCCGCGCCCCCAGCTACGAGGACTTCCTCACCCACATCCGCGGCCGCCTGCACGGGCTGCCCCGCTTTCGCCAGCGCGTCATCTTCCCGCCTCTGCAGCTGGGCAGGCCCTTCTGGGTCGACTACCCCGAGTTCGACATCGGCGCTCATGTGCGTCGGGTGACGCTGCCCTCGCCGGGGAGCGACGAGCAGTTCCACGAGCTGGTCGGCAGCAGCATCTCGCCGCCGCTCGATCGCTCCAAGCCCCTCTGGGAGCTGTGGCTCGTCGACGGCTTCGAGGACGAGCGCTTCGGGATCGTCTACAAGACCCATCACGCGCTGGCCGACGGGATCTCCGCCGTCGACATCGGCACGCTCCTATTCGACGTCGAGCCGAGCCCGGAGCCCGTCCGCGAGGAAATGGCATGGACGCCGCAGACGCCGCCTTCGCGCCTCGGCCTGGCGGGCAGAGCGGTTTCCGGTTTTGGCGCCACCTTCGTCAGGGCCGGGCGCTGGGTCTTGAACGCGGTTCGCCGGCCGCGACGGGCGCTGAAGCGCGCATCGGATGGCCTGGCGGGGCTCTGGGAGGTGACCTGGGCGCTGACCAAGCCGGCGCCGAAGGCTCCCTTCAACGTCGAGATCGGGCCCCATCGGAGCTTCAGCTGGACGCGGGCGAGCCTCGACGATTTCAAGCAGATCAAGAATGCCCTGGGTGGAACGGTCAACGACGTCTCGCTCGCGGTCAGCGCCGGGGCGCTGCGCCGCTGGCTTGAAAGCCACGGCACCGAGACCGATGGGCTCGTCCTGCGGGCACTCGTACCGGTCTCGGTCCGAGCCGAGAACGAGCACGGAGAGCTGGGCAATCGGTTGACGGCGATGCGGGGGCCGCTGCCCGTCCACGTCGCCGACCCGGTCCATCGTCTGCACGTGGTGGCCGCCGAGATGGATGCCCTCAAGGCCTCCAAGCAGGCCCTCGGGGCGGAGGCGATCTGGGGGCTCAACGACTGGTTTCGCGATTTCGCCCCGCCCGTCCTGCTGCGGCCGACGGCGGCGATCAATTTCTCGACCCGCCTCTTCAACATGCTGGTGACCAACTTTCCCGGGCCCCAGATTCCCTTCTACGTCCTCGGCCGCGAGCTGGTCGGCGTCTATCCGGTCGGGTTCCTGGCCCGCCGCCACGCGATGTCGGTGGCGATCCTCAGCTACAACGGCGCGATGCACTTCGGCCTGCTCGCCGACCGCGACACCGTCGACGACCTGGAGGCGATAGCCGGCTACATCGAGGAGTCGATCGAGGAGTTACTCGCCGCCGCCCGGGTAGCCTCCTCCGTCGATGGCGACTGACTGGCGGGAGATCTTCGACCTCGGTACGCGTGCGGCGGTCCAACCGCCGGGCGAGGCCGAGCGGGGGGATGAGGAGTCCGCGGGGGTCTTTCGGCGCCTGCGCGAGAGCCTCTCGAGGAGCCGTAAGGCGCTCACGGAGGAGCTCTCCTCCAGCTTCTTCGATCGCATCGACGAGGAAACGTGGGAACGGCTGGAGGAGGCTCTGATCCTCGCCGACGCCGGCGCCCCCACCACGGCGATGGTGGTCGAGCGCCTCGAGCACGAGGTCGAGGCGGGGACGGTGCCCGCCGACGGCGAGGCGGTCCGCGAGCGGCTGATCGAGATCCTCGCCGAGGTCGCCTCGGCCGGGCGGCGGCAGATCGACCTCAGCGGTGAGCCGGCGATCCTGCTGATGGTCGGCGTCAACGGCACCGGCAAGACGACGACGATCGGCAAGATCGCCTGGCACCTCTCCAAGGAGCTTGGCCTCTCCGTCCTGCTCGCGGCCGCCGACACCTATCGCGCCGCCGCCGCCGAGCAGCTCGTCGAGTGGGCCGAGCGCGCCGGCGCCGACATCGTCCGCTCCGATGCGGGAGGGGACCCCGCCGCCGTCGCCTTCGACGCGATCGAAGCGGCGCGCGCTCGCGACACCGACGTGGTGATCGTCGACACCGCCGGCCGCCTCCATACCCAGGGCGACCTGATGGACGAGCTGGCGAAGGTCCGGCGGGTGATCGGCAAGCAGATCCCCGGCGCTCCCCATGAGACTCTGATCTCGATCGACGCCACCACGGGCCAGAACGGCCTGCGCCAGGCGAAGGTCTTCGCCGAAGCGGTCGAGGTCGACGGCGTCGTGCTGACCAAGCTCGACGGGACCGCCAAGGGCGGCATCGTGCTGGCGATCGCCTCCGAGCTCGGCATCCCGGTCAAGCTGATCGGCACCGGCGAGTCGCTCGAGGACCTGCGTCCTTTCGATCCCGCCGACTTCGCCCGCGCGCTGCTCGCCGAGTAGCGCCACCAAGCTCGCGTCCATCTAAGCTGGTCTGCCCGTGTTCGACCAGCTTTCAGATCGCCTCCAGGCGACCCTTTCCGACGTTCGCTCCCGCGGCAAGCTGAGCGAGGGCGACGTCGACGCCGCGATGCGCGAGATCCGCCTCGCCCTGCTCGAGGCGGACGTCAACTTCAAGGTCGTCAAGTCCTTCACCGCGACGCTGAAGGAGCGCTGCCTCGACGCCGAGGTGCTGGAGAGCCTGAACCCCGGCCAGCAGGTGGTCAAGATCGTCAACGAGGAGCTGGCCGCCCTGATGGGCGGCACCGGCCGCGACCTCGCCTACGCGCAGAAAGGGCCCACGGTGGTGCTGATGGCCGGCCTGCAGGGGTCCGGCAAGACGACCGCCTGCGCGAAGCTCGCCGCTCACTTCAGGAAGGAAAAGAAAGACGTCGCCCTCGCCGCCTGCGACGTCTACCGGCCGGCCGCGATCGAGCAGCTCGTCACCGTCGGCAAGCAGGCCGGGGCGCATGTCTACGAGCAGGGAGGCGACCGCGACCCGGTTGAGATCGCCGCCTGGGCGCTCGAGCGCGCCCGCGAAGAGGTCCGCGACGTGCTGATCATCGATACCGCCGGCCGCCTCCACATCGACGAGGAGCTGATGGCCGAGCTGGCGCAGATCCGCAAGCGCACCAAGCCCCACGACGTGCTGCTGGTCGTCGACGCGATGACCGGCCAGGACGCGGTCGGCGTCGCGGAGTCGTTTGCCGAGGCGGCCGAGTTCGACGGCATCGTGATGACCAAGCTCGACGGCGACGCCCGAGGCGGCGCCGCGCTGTCGGTCAAAGCGGTCACCGGCAAGCCGATCATGTTCGTCTCAACCGGTGAGAAGCTGCCCGACTTCGACCGCTTCCACCCCGACCGGATGGCGTCGCGGATCCTCGGCATGGGCGACGTGCTGAGCCTGATCGAGAAAGCCGAGCAGCAGGTCGACAAGAGTCAGAGCGAGGACCTGCAGAAGAAACTCGAAAGCGATCGCTTCACGTTCGAGGACTTCCTCAAGCAGATGCAGCAGGTGCGAAAGATGGGCCCGCTGAGCAGCCTGGTCGGAATGATCCCCGGGATGGGGGCGGTGAAGCAGCTCAAGAACGCCGATATGGACGAGGGCGAGCTGGATCGCGTCGAGGCGATCATCCTCTCGATGACGCCCGCCGAGCGGGCCGACCCATCGATCATCAACGGCTCGCGGCGCAAACGAATCGCCAATGGCTCCGGGGTCAAGATCCAGCAGGTCAAACAGCTGATCAAGCAGTTTGAGCAGATGCGCAAGATGATGAAGCAGATGGTCTCCGGCAAGATGCCGGACCCGCAGCAGTTGGAACAGATGGCCAAGGGAGCGCAGCGCCCGAAGGTCCGGAGGCGCTAACCTCTCGCCGCTGATGGCCGTAAGAATCAGACTTAGACGGGTGGGTTCGAAGAAGAACCCGATCTGGCGCATCGTCGTCGCCGACAAACGCTCGCCGCGAGACGGGCGCACGATCGAGACGATCGGCCGCTACAACCCGCAGACCGACCCCTCGACGATCGAGTTCGACGAGGAGCGCGCTCGGCACTGGCTGGAGCACGGCGCCCAGCCGTCGGAGACCGTCGCCTCCCTGCTGCACACTAAGGGCATCGCCGCCTCCGGCAGCTAAGTGGTTGCAGGCCGCCGTGGACTCAGCCGTCTGAGATGACCGAATTGCTGGAGTTCCTCGTCAGGGCGCTGGTCGAGGATCCCGAAGCGGTGGTGGTCGAGGAGCTGGAAGAGGACGACGCCCTGGTCTACGAGATCACCGTCGCCGAGGACGACCTCGGGCGCGTGATCGGCAAAAACGGCCGCGTCGCGAACGCCATCCGCACCGTCGCGAAGGCAGCGGCGGTACGGCTCGATCGCCGTGTCATCGTCGACATCTTGGATTGAATGATCCGCCGCCTGCTCCGCTTCGCGTCTGCGGGCGGCGGCAGCCGCTATATCGGCGCCGCTCGCTAATCGATGAGACTGGACGTCTTCACCCTTTTTCCGCAGGCATTTGACTGGTTTCGCAGCCAGCGGTCTGTCGAGAATGCGCTCGAGCAGGGCAATGAGCTGCGCTTTTTCAATTACCGCGATACGACCCCGCTCGGCGCCGGCCAGGTCGACGATTCTCCCTACGGCGGTGGGGCGGGCATGGTGCTGCGGGTCGACGTGGTCGACGCGGCGCTGAAGGCCGCCTATCCGAGCGGAGAGAGCCCGCGGGTGGTCCTGCTTTCGCCGACCGGCAGGCTGCTCGACGACGAGCTGGCGGACGAGCTCACCGCCGAGCCCCATCTGGCGGTCCTCTGCGGTCGCTACGAGGGCTTTGACGAGCGCGTCCACGAGCATCTGGCCGACGACGAGGTCTCGATTGGCCGCTACGTGCTCGCCGGCGGAGAGCTGCCGGCGATGGTCCTTGCCGATGTCGTGATGAGGAAGCTGCCCGGCGCCCTCGGTCATGAGCACAGCGCCGTCGAGGAGTCGTTCAGCCAGCTGCTCGAGGGAGCGCCGGAGTACCCGCACTACACCCGTCCCGCGACCTATCGGGGCTGGCCGGTGCCCGACGTTCTGGTCTCGGGCGATCACGAGCGGGTGCGCCGCTGGCGAGCGGAGCAGAGCCGCGTGCGGGCCGAACATTTCGAATCGCGTCCCGAGTAGCTACCATTCCGCCACCGCGCGGCGTCCAAGGTGATGGGCCCGGCGGTTTTTTCTCGCCAGTGAGGCGCCGGGCGAGCGGCCGAGATCACCAGTGACGACGAGCGCCAGCGAAGCGCGAAGGGATCCCATGAGCAGTGTCATCGACAGCATCGAGCGCAGTCAGCTGAGGCAGGGGCTTCCCAGCTTTGATCCCGGCGATCGCGTGCGCGTCCACTTCCAGGTCATCGAGGGCAGCCGCCGCCGCACCCAGGTCTTCGAGGGCGTCGTCCTGCGCCGTCAGGGCTCCGGCGTCCGCGAGACGTTCACGGTCCGCAAACAGTCCTTCGGCGTCGGGGTCGAGCGGACGTTCCCGCTGCACTCGCCCAAGATCGAAAAACTCGAGATCGCCGCTCGCGGCGCTGTTCGGCGGGCCAAGCTCTACTACCTGCGAGGCCGGATCGGCAAGGCTGCCCGCGTGGCCGAGCGCCGCTGGGGCATCGACGACGATCTGATCTCGGCGCCGCCGCCTCCTGAGCCGGAGCCCGAGGCGTCGTAGCCCGAGGGGGGTGACGCAGACGGCGCGGCCGCGGGTCCTGTCGCGGAGTCGGAGACCTCGTCCTCGCAGGCTGCGGGCGAGGACCCCGACTCCAGGCCACCCGCGGACGAGACCGACTGAGGCAGAGCAGCCTCAGGACGACGCGTCTGAGGAGCAGCCTCAGGACGACGCGTCTGAGGTAGAGCAGCCTCAGTACGAGGCGCCTGAGGATCAGCCGCAGGAGGAAGCGCTTGCCGAGGAGGCTGCTGCTGAGGCTGGTGAGCCTGAGGCGCAGGAGGATGAGGCCACCGCCGAGGCTGCGGAGGATGGTCCTGAGGCGGAGTCGGCTGCTGAGGGTGAGGATTCCGAGGCGCAGGCCGCAGAGGACGAGAAGGCGGACGCCGAGTCCGGCGACTCCAAGGACTCAGACTGAGCCGTCTGGTCCCGAAGCCGCAGAGCCAGGCCGGCGGGCTCATCGAGCTCGTCGTCATCGTCGCCCTCGCCATTGGTTTTGCTCTGGCGTTGCAAGCCTGGATCGTCAAGCCGTACCAGATCCCGTCCGGCTCGATGGAACCGACCCTCGATGTCGGGCAGCGGGTTCTCGTCAATCGCTTCCTCTACCACTTCACCGATCCGTCGGTGGGCGACATCGTTGTCTTTCACCCGCCCGTAGGGGCCGAATCCTCGCCTCAGTGCGGGGCGTCCCCGAAGGTGGGCCAGCCCTGCCCAACGCCGACCAAAGGCGAGGCGGAGGAAAACTTCATCAAGCGCCTTGTCGCCGGCCCCGGCGATCGCGTCCAGGTCATCAACGGCCTGGCAATAGTCAACGGCAAGGTGAATTCGGAGGCCAACAGCGCAGCGGAAAACGAGCTGGTCGAGCAGGCCTGCGGCAAGCTCGTACCGCGCGCGCAGTGGAAAGACGTCGAGCCGGGCGTGCCCTGCAACTATCCGCAGCCGATCGTCGTGCCGCCCGACCACTACTTCATGATGGGCGACAACCGTGCCAACAGCACAGACAGCCGGTTCTGGGGGCCGGTTCCGCGCGAGTGGCTCATCGGTAAGGCCTTTGCCACCTACTGGCCACTAGACAGGCTTGGGATCCTCTAGGATCACGCAGCGTCGCCTGGCCCGGACGAGGCGCCTCTTCGCCTTCGACCGGGCGCTCGACTCCCGTTACGTGGCGGGGGCCGACGAGGCCGGTCGCGGTTGCCTCGCCGGGCCGCTCGTCGCCGCCGCGGTACTGATCGACTACGAGGCGCTGTCGCATAGCGATCGCCGCACGCTTTCCGGTCTGCACGACTCCAAGCAGATGACCCCCGAACGGCGCGAGGAGCTCTATCCGGCGGTCCTGCGGTCCGCCTGCCGCGCCAGCGTCGTCGTCCGCTGCGTGCGCGGGATCGACGGCCGGGGGCTGCACGTCACCAACATCGAGGCCCTGGCCAGTGCGCTCGAGCGCCTGGCGCCGGACGCCGAGACGACCTGCCTCGTCGACGGCTTCTCATTGCGCGATTGCTCGGTCCCTCATCGGGCGGTGATCGAAGGCGACGGCACGAGCGCGGCGATTGCCGCCGCCTCGGTGATCGCCAAGGTGACCAGGGACCGCTACATGCACGGCGCCGGTCGTGAGCATCCGGGTTGGGGCTTCGAGGAGCACGTCGGCTACTCGACACCAGAGCACCGCGAGGCGATCGAGCGGATCGGCATCTCGCCGCTGCACCGGCGCTCCTTTCAGTCGGTCGCCTACTCGCAGTTGCAGCTCACCGGCTAAGAAGCATCGCACCAGATTCGAGTGGCCGGCGATGCGGCCTGCCGGTCAAAACGCCGCCCGGATGTGCTCGACGTCGGTCGCCCGGCCGGCGCGGTCGAGGGTGACGCCGACGGCGTCGAAGCGGATCTCGGCATAGCGGGGCGCGTTGCGCCGCTCCGCCATCCAGGCGGTGGCGAGGCGGCGGATGCGGTGCTGCTTTTGTACGCCGACGGAAAGCACCGGCCGCTCGGGCCCGCTGGTGGCGCTATCCCGGCCCGCCTTGACCTCGACGAAGACCAGTGCCTCGCCGTCGAGGGCGACGATGTCGAGCTCGCCGAAGCGGGTGCGGGCGTTGCGCTCGATGATCCGCCAGCCCTCGGCGGCGAGCCTGCGGGCGACGAGATCCTCGGCCAGGCGTCCGATTCTCAAGCGCGCCTGCGTCATCGTCGCCAGGCTAGGGCGCCGCGGCGCGCCGGTCGCGCGTCAGAAGCGCCGATTTCCTGACAGCCAGTGCACCACATGTGCAACAGCGCGGCCTAGCGTCCCTGCCGTGCTGGCGACAGCCCAGACATTCACGCTCGACGGCATCTCGGCTCGCTCCGTCCGCGTCGAGGTCGACGTCCATCGCGGCCTGCCGGCGTTCTCCGTCGTCGGCCTACCGGACGCGGCGGTGCGGGAGGCGCGCGAGCGGGTGCGGGCGGCGCTCGTCAACTGCGGCTTCGAGTTCCCGCTGCGGCGGATCGTCGCCAACCTTGCCCCGGCCAGCCTGCGCAAGGCGGGGCCGGGAATGGATCTGGCGATCGCCGCCGCGCTTCTGACTGCCTCCGGCCAGCTTCGCTGGGACACTCTGCCGCGCTTGGCGATGATCGGGGAGCTGGCGCTCGACGGCGCTGTCCGTCCGGTCTCCGGGGTGCTCGCGATCGCCGAGGCAGCGCGGAGGCTGGGCGCCAAGGCCGTCGTCGTTCCAGTTGAGAACGGGCCCGAGGCGGCCCTCGCCGGTGAGATCGGTGTGATCGGCCTCGAGAGCCTGAGCCAGCTGCCCGCTCTGGCGACGGGGGAGTGGAGGCCCGAGCGGCCGCAGCCCCCGCCTCGGGCGCCCGATGGGGACCGGGAGGGCCCGGACCTCGCCGATCTTCGCGGCCAGGCGCACCTGCGCTACGGGCTCGAGGTTGCCGCGGCCGGCGGTCACAGCCTGCTGATGATCGGCCCGCCGGGCGCCGGCAAGTCGCTGGCGGCGAGCCGTCTGCCATCGATCCTGCCCTGCCTCGCGGCGGCGGAGGCCCTGGAGGTGGCGCGGATAGCCAGTGTCTGCGGGCGGCTCGGCGGCCGTCCACTCGGCGAGCGCCCCTTTCGTGCGCCGCACCACACCGTCAGCCCAGCCGGCCTGGTGGGGGGAGGTAATCCGCCCGAGCCCGGAGAGGCGACCCTGGCCCATCGCGGGGTTCTCTTTCTCGACGAGCTCTGCGAGTTCCGGCGCGACACGCTGGAGGCGTTGCGAGCGCCGCTGGAGACGGGCTGGGTCTCGATTGCCCGCGCCGGCGCCTGGCAGCGCCTCCCCTGTCGCTTCATGCTCGTCGCGGCGGCCAATCCCTGCCCCTGTGGGCGCGGCGACGAGGACGCGGAGTGCAGTTGCCCACCGCTGGCGGTCCGCCGCTACCAGGGCAAGCTGAGCGGGGCGCTTGCGGATCGAATCGACATCCTCGTCGGCCTCGGCCAGCCGAGCGCCAGGGAGATAAGCGGCGGCCCCGGTGAGCCGTCGAGCGCCGTGCGCGAGCGGGTCAGCGCGGCGCGGGAGCGGCAGGAAAACCGCCTTGGGCCGGGACGCTGCAATGCGGAGATGACGCCGGGCGAGGCGCGCGATTGCGTGCTGACCGAGGACGCCACCGTGCTTCTCGCCGAGTCTTACTCCCGCCGCCGGCTCAGCGGCCGCGCCCACGATCGGGTGCTGCGGCTGGCGCAGACGATCGCCGACCTCGCCGGCACCGCGGCGATCGAGCGCGATCAGATGGCCCAGGCGCTGCAACTGCGCAGGAGAGAGGCGCTATGAGCGAGCCCCGTTCCTGCCCCGATTGCCTGCGCCGCTCACACCTGCTCGCCCATCTCGCCCCGTACATAGAGAAGGTGGCGACGGGCGCTCCCGGCTCACGCTCGCCGGAACTGCTGAGGCTCTCCAGCGAGGACCTCGCCGCGGCCGTCGCGCCCAAGATCGCGCGGCAGGTGGTGGAGCGGGTCGCCGCTCTGCCGGAGCGCCGGCTCGAGTCCGACCTCGCTGCCGCCCGCTGCTGGGCTTGCTGCCGCCACGACCGGCTCTATCCCGCCGGGCTGCGGGAGGTCTCCGATGCGCCCTGGGCGCTGATCGGCCGTGGCAACCCCGCCTTGCTCGAGGGTCTGGAGGCCGAGGGCACGGTCACCGTCGTCGGCGCCCGGCGGGCCAGCTCCTACGGCCGTGAGGTAGCCCGGCAACTGGGCCATGAGCTGGCCTCGGCCGGCATGGCCGTGGTCAGCGGGCTTGCCTTCGGCATCGACGCCTGCGCTCACCGCGGAGCGATCGAGGCCGGGCTCACGATCGCCGTTCTCGGCTGCGGGGCCGATGTCTCCTATCCCGCCTCGCACCGCTCGCTGTGGCGGCGGATCTGCGAGCAGGGGCTCGTGCTCTCGGAGCTGCCACCGGGAACGACCGCCTGGCGCTGGGCCTTCCCGGCTCGCAACCGGATCATGGCCGCGCTGGGCGGAATGACCGTCGTCGTCGAGGCGGCCGAGCGGTCTGGCTCCCTGATCACGGCCGACCTGGCGACCGAGTTCGGGCGCGACCTGGGCGCTGTGCCCGGCCCGATCGGCTCCCGCAGCTCGGCCGGGCCCAACAACCTGCTGGCCGGAGGAGCATGCCTCGTCCGCGGCGCCCAGGACGTGCTCGATGCGATGCTCGGCCCGGGTGTGCGCACGGTCGAGCAGTTGGGTTTGCCGCTGGAGCCGGAGCTGCTGAGCGTGCTCGCCGCGGTGGAGAGGGGAGAGGACAGCTGCGAAGCGGTTGCCGCCGAGCTCGATGCCTCCGCCGCCGCGACCACCGCGGCCTTGGCTCGCCTCGAGGCGATGGGGTACGTCTCCTGTTCGATGATCGGCGCCTACACGCGGACGCTGCTTCAACCGCCGCCCGACAGCTAACCCGCTCCGAGCCCAGACGCATAGGCCGGCGCGATCGACCATCTAGGCTGCGGCGCATGCCTACCTCCCGCATTCCAGCTGTGCTCTCGATCGCCGGGTCCGATTCCGGTGGCGGTGCCGGCATCCAGGCCGATCTGAAGGCCTTCGCCCGCTGCGGCGTGCACGGGATGACGGCGGTGACGGCGATCACGGCGCAGAACACGGTGGGAGTCACCGCGGTGGAGCCGGTCTCAGCGGCGACGATCGTCGCCCAGGTCAGGGCCGTGGCCGAGGACATCGGCGTCGATGCGGTCAAGATCGGGATGCTCGGCACCAGGGAGACGATCGACGCCGTCGTCGAGGCGCTGACGCTGGTCGGGGACGCTCCCGTGGTGCTCGATCCGGTGATGGTCGCTGAGAGCGGGGCGTCCCTACTGGATCCCGAGGCATGCCGGGCCCTGGTCGAGCGCCTGCTGCCGCTTGCCACGGTGGTGACCCCGAACATTCCCGAGGCCCGCACCCTGACCGAGGGCGCGGTGGCGGGCACGCAAATGGATCTCGCCCGGGCCGTGTTCGACCTCGGCCCGCGGGCCGCGATCGTTACCGGCGGGCACAGCGAGGAGGCGGTCGACGTCTTCTTCGATGGCGGCGAGCCGGTAGCGATCGAGGGCGAGCGCCACCCAGATGGCGCTTCGCATGGCTCCGGCTGCACCCACTCCTCCGCGGTGGCGGCCTTTCTGGCCCTCGGCGAGACACCGCTCGAGGCCGCCCGCAAGGCGCGTGAGGTCGCCTCCGCGGCGATCGCCGCTGGGCTGCATGGGATCGGCGCCGGGGCAGGTCCCGTCAATGTCCTCGGACTGAGCGCCTGACCCGCCTGCGTCCTTGCCGGCTGCCTTGCCGCCGCCTCAGTAGATTGCCCTTATGACGAGCACCAGCGGCGCCACCACCAGCAAGCTCTCTCGTCCCCGCTCCAGCGCGGTCTTCGACGGCCCCGAGCGAGCCCCCGCCCGCGCCTACATGAAGGGCATCGGCTACGACGACGAGGCACTCAGCCGGCCGACGATCGGCATCGCCAACACCTGGATCGAGGCGATGCCGTGCAACTTCCACCTCCGCGGCCTGGCTGAGCACATCAAGGCGGGGGTGCGGGCCGCCGGGGGCACGCCGATGGAGTTCAACACGGTGGCGATCTCCGATGGAATCACGATGGGGACCGAGGGGATGAAGACCTCTCTGGTCAGCCGCGAGGTGATCGCCGACTCGATCGAGCTCACGGTGCGCGGCTACCAGTTCGACGCCGTGATCGCGCTTTCGGCTTGCGACAAGACGATTCCCGGCTGCGTGATGGCGCTCGCCCGCCTCGATATCCCCTCCCTGATGCTCTACGGCGGCTCGATCGCCCCCGGCCGCTGGCACGACCGCGACGTCACGATCCTCGACGTCTTCGAGGCGGTCGGCGCCCATGCCGCCGGCGATATGAGCGATGAGGAACTGCACGAGCTCGAGGGCCTCGCAAGCCCCGGCGCCGGGGCTTGCGGGGGCCAGTTCACCGCCAACACGATGGCCTGCGCTTTCGAGGCGCTGGGGATCAGCCCCAGCGGTTCGGCGATGGTGCCGGCCGAAGACTCCGAGAAGGACACCGTGGCCGAGCAGGTCGGCGAGCTGGTGATGCAGGTCCTGGCGGAAGACCTGCGCCCGAGCCGGGTGATCACGCGGGAGTCGCTGGAGAACGCGATCGCCTGCGTTTGCGCCTCCGGCGGCTCGACCAACGGCGTCCTTCATCTGCTCGCCGTGGCCCAGGAGGCGGGGGTCGAGCTCAGCATCGAGGACTTCGAGCAGATCTCCCGCCGCACGCCTCTGCTCGCCGACCTCAAACCCGGCGGACGCTTCGTCGCCACCGATCTCTATCGCGCCGGCGGGGTGCCGCTGATTCTCAACCGGCTCGCCCAAGCGGGCATCCTGCACGGCGACGCGCTCACCGTCAGCGGCCGCACGATCGGCGAGGAGGCGGCGCTGGCCGTCGAGGCCGAGGGCCAGGAGGTTGTGCGCTCGCTCGCCGACCCGCTCAAGCACGAAGGCGGCCTGGCGATCATGCGCGGCAACCTCGCCCCCGAGGGGGCGGTGGTCAAGCTCGCGGGCACCGAGCGCACGAAGCAGGTCGGTCCCGCTCGCGTCTTCGAGTCAGAGGAGGAATGCTTCCGCGCCGTCAAGGACCAGCAGATCCGCCGCGGCGACATCGTCGTGATCCGCAACGAGGGGCCGGCCGGTGGGCCGGGGATGCGGGAGATGCTGCACGTAACGGCGGCGATCGTCGGCGAGGGTCTGGGTGAGCACGTGGCCCTGCTCACCGACGGCCGCTTCTCCGGCGCCACTCGCGGCCTGATGGCGGGCCATGTCGCCCCGGAGGCGATCAAGGGCGGCCCGATCGCGGCGGTGCAGGAGGGCGATGAGATCACCTTCGACGTCGATGCCCGCCGCCTCGACGTCGCCCTTTCCGATGCGGAGATCGCGACCCGGGTTGCCGCCTACGAGCCTCCCGACCACGGCTATCGCCGCGGCGTGATGGCCAAGTATGCGGCGACGGTCAGCTCCGCTTCGCTCGGCGCGACCACGGCGTAGCTCCGGCGCCACCACGGACTAGCTCCTCCTTTACCGGTGCGTTCGCAGTTCTGTCCGCATAGCGATCAAAAGTGCGAACGCATTCGTCCTGCTTGGCGTCTGGCCACAGCTAGTCGGCGAGGAATTCGTCGAGCAGCGCGTTGAAGCGGGCCGGCCGCTCGAGGTGCGGCAGGTGGCCCGTGCGCTCGAAGATCTCCAGCCGCGAACCGCGGATCAGCCGGTGATAGCCAATCGCCGCCTCGACGGGGACGATCCGATCGCTCAGGCCCCAGACCACCATCGTCGGGATCTCGATCTCCGGCAGGCGGTGGCGCGTGTCATAGCCCCAGATGGCGCGGATCGCGGCCGGAAAGCCGGGGCTGCCGACGCTCGGCTCTATCTGCTCGGCCAGCAGCTCGCCGCGCAGCAGGTTCGGGTAGCGAAGGATGTTTCCAAACGCCAGCACGCGGCCCCGCCGCCGGGTGACCCAGATCGGGCGGGCCTTTTTGGCGAGGAAGGGGACGGTTGCTTCGAACGTCCTCAGCCCGGCTTCCAGCGGCCTTCCCTGGGCCTCGGCAAAGCTGATGCCGGCGGCTGAGATGAGGACGAGGCGATCGAAGCGGGACGGCATCTCGATTGCCGCCTCGGTGGAGGCGAAGCCGCCCATCGAGTTGCCGACCAACGTCGCTCGCTCGATGCCCAGCTTCTCGCAGAAGTCGTGGAGCAGCCGGCCGTAGGCCGACATATCGATCTCCCAGGAGGGCATCGGGCTGTCGCCAAATCCAGGCAGGTCGAGGGCGATCGCGCGGTGGGTGCGGCTGAAGTGGGGGAGGTTTTCGAGCCAGTTGCGCCAGCAGCCGGCGAGCCCGTGGACGAAGATGATCGGCTCGCCTTCGCCGATTTCGGCGTAGTTGACCGCGGCGCCGGGCAGCTCGACCCTGTGCAGGTGGCGGCGCCAATCGATCTTCATCCACTCCGGGTCCCTCTCGCCGTAGTCCCGGGCCGGGAAGACAACGGGCTCCTGGGTCATCAATTCAGGCATGCTCAAGCGCCGCTACCCGGCTCAGGCATATCCCATCCGTTCGAGGACCGGGATCTCCCGAATCTGCGGCGGCTGCAGGTGGTCCCAGAGGATGCCCCGAGGGCGCTCGTACTGGCGCTCGACGTCGATCACGGCGCGGGGGGTGGCGATCAGGTCGACGGGCAGGTCGTGGGAGGTGATCATCAGGTGGTGGCGCAGGATCTGGATCGGATGCACGGTGGTGGCGACGGTTGTGTGGTCGTCGATCTTGCCGGCGTCGATCAGCAGCCCGTACTCGAGGTCGGAGTAGCCGCCGCCCTTGCCGACCCGAGCCCCGCTCAGGTTGACCGCCACCGACCCGCAGAGCACGAAGTCGATCTCGGGCAGCTCGTCGAGCGCCGTCACCTGCCCGTGCTTGAGCGCGCCCTTGATCGTCGCCGCTTCCTTCATCGCCTCTTTCGAGAGCTTCTTCGGATCAAGAACGCGGAAGGGGTGGGGGTCGCGCAGCCGCGGCACGGCCATGATCACCGTCTTGCCCTCCTCCAGCGCCGTGCGGCGGGCATAGGTCTGCGGCGAATCGGGGTTGGCCTTGATCACCCGCGCTCGCTTCCAGGCCCGGTGGCCGGCCAGCTTCTGCGCCGCCAGTTTCGCCCCGGCGAAGTTGGGAATCCGTCCCTCGGCTCCCGGAAAGCGAGACACCCCCTCGCGATCCATCGCCTTCCAGACATCCGCGCGGACCTGATCCTTTGAGCGCATGAGCGAAAGATATCCGCCAGGGCCGGATGGCCATGCAATGCCCAATTGCAGGGGAAGCGGCACCTCTGGCCGAATGATTCGAGTGCTTAGACTTTGCGCGGACGATGCAGGCCGATGAGATGCCCAGGGAAAAGATGATGGGACGTAAGACGAAGATCGCAATCCTCACCGGCGTTCTGCTGCTTGCTATGGGTGCGATTGGCGCCTATGCCTACGACAACTCGCGCAAGGACAAGATCGCCGAGGGAGTGACGATCGCCGGCGTCGACGTCAGCGGGCTCGATGCGGCGGAGGCCGAGCGCCGCGTCCGGCGGCAGCTGCTGGCCCCCCTGCGCCACTCGCTTCGCGTCGGCTACGACGGCCAGAGCTGGGAGCTGTCCGGCAAGAAGCTCAAGGTCCACGCCGATCTCGACGGCGCGGTCGACGACGCTCTCGCGGCCAGTCGCGACGGCGGCCTGCCGGGCCGCCTCGTGCGCTACGTCAGCGGCGGCGAGGTCGAAAAGCAGATCTCCGCCGAAGTCAGCTATTCGCAGCCGGCGATCAACCGCTTCGTGCGCCACGTCGCCGGCGAGGTCAATCGCGAACCGCAGGACGCCAGCGTCGAAGCCAGCGGCGAATCGCTCAACGTCGTCGCCGCCCAGTACGGCAGAAAGCTGCGCGACAACCTGCTGACCAAACAGCTGAACGCGGCGGTGCTGAACGCCAGCGCCGACCACACGATCGCCGCCCGCACTCATTCGGTGAAGCCCGAGGTCACCGGTGAGGAGGTCGCCTCCGAGTACCCCAGCTACCTAACCCTCGACCGCGCCACCTACACGCTGCGGCTATGGAAGAACCTGAAGCTGGCCACGACCTACACCGTGGCGGTCGGCCAGGAAGGCCTCGAAACACCCGAAGGGCTCTACCACATACAGGACAAGCAGGTTGAACCGACCTGGAACGTCCCCAACTCCGACTGGGCGGGCAGCCTCGCCGGCCAGTCGATTCCGCCGGGGCCGTCCAATCCGCTGAAGGCGCGCTGGATGGGGATCTACGAAGGCGCCGGAATCCACGGCACCGAAGAGACCTACTCGCTCGGCACCGCCGCCTCCCATGGCTGTGTGCGGATGGCGATCCCGGATGTCGAAGAGCTCTATGACCAGGTCGAAGTCGGCACCCCGATCTACATCGGGTAGCGCAGGCCCCGCCGCCGCAGCGGCGAATCAGAGCCAATGACCTGGGAGGAAGCACTGAGCGGCTATGACCGCGACCTGCGCTCGCGCAGCGCGGCCGAGAAGACCCGCCGCGCCTACGGCGTCGACCTCGGTCAGTTCGTCGAGTGGGCCCAGGCCCAGGGGCTCGGCCTCACCGACGCCCGCCACCGCGACGTGCGCCGCTACGGCGCCGGCCTCTCGGCGGCCGGAGCGGCGCCGGCGACGGTCGCCCGCAAGCTGGCCGCGATCCGCGGCCTCTTCGACTTCCTCGTCCGCAACGAGCACCTCGGGCAGAACCCAGCCGACCTCGTCTCCAGCCCCAAGAAGGAGGAGAACCTGCCCAAGGTCCTCTCCGCCGAGCAGGTGCGGACGCTGCTGGAGCGGATCCCCTCGCGCAGCCCGCTGGAGCTGCGCGACCGGGCAATGCTCGAGCTGGCCTATTCGTGCGGCCTTCGCTGTGAGGAGATCGTCAACCTCGATCTCAGCTCGCTGGACTTCGAGAGCGAGCAGGTGCGCGTGCTGGGCAAGGGCAACAAGGAGCGGCTGCTGCCGATCGGCGAGCCGGCGCAGCGGGCGCTGCGCCGCTACACCGAGCGAGCCCGCCACGCCCTTGCCGCCGATCGCGGCGAGCCGGCTCTCTTTCTCTCCAAGAGCGGCCGCCGCCTCTCCAACTCCGACGTCACCCGCCGGCTCGGCCTCTGGGTGCGCGAGGCGGCGCTTGCCGCCGGCATCTCGCCGCACTCGCTGCGACACAGCTTTGCCACCCATCTGCTCGAGGGGGGCGCCGATCTGCGCACGATCCAAGAGCTGCTCGGCCACTCCTCGATCTCGACCACGCAGGTCTACACCCGCGTCGACGCGGCCCGCCTGCGAGATGCGTATGCGGCAACTCATCCCCGTGCGTGAGCGCGAGTTGGGCGTGCAACGGGCAATAACTTCCCCGCGAACGTAGAATCGACTGCGTGGGTATGGAAGCAGGTGTAAAAGAGGTTGAGCTGCGTGAGATGTGGCGCCGCTACAAGGACGAGGGCGACGCCGCGGCACGCGAGCGGCTGGTGGTCGCCTACTCGCCGATGGTCAAATTCGTCGCCGGCCGTCTGGGCGCCGGGCTGCCGTCCCATGTAGAAGACGCCGACCTGATCTCCTACGGCCTGATGGGCCTGATCGGTGCGATCGAGCGCTTCGAGCCGGAGCGCGGGATCAAATTCGAGACCTTCGCGATGACGCGGATCCGCGGCGCGATCATCGACGAGCTGCGCTCGCTCGACTGGGTGCCGCGCTCCGTGCGCTCGCGAGCGCGTGAAATCGAAACCACCCAGGCCAAGCTCGAGCACGAGCTGCAGCGGGCGCCGAGCGAGGAGGAGCTGGCCGCCAAGCTGGACATCAGCACGCGGGAATTGCAGGCCGCCCTGCTGGAGATCGCCAACTCCTCGGTCTACGCGCTGGATGAGCTGTGGACCGTCTCCGATTCCTCCGGCGACCAGGTCTCGCTGCTGGACACGATCTCCGACCCCCGCGCCGACGACCCCCAGGAGTCCCTGGCCAGCAGCGAGGTCAAAGACCGGCTCACCGAGGCGATCGCCTCGCTGCCCGAGCGCGAGCAGCTGGTTGTCGCTCTCTACTACTACGAGAACCTCACCCTGCGCGAGATCGGTGAGGTGCTCGGCGTCACCGAGTCAAGGGTCTCTCAGCTTCACACCAAGGCAGTGATGCGGTTGAAGTCCGGTTTGCAACAGGTGTAGCCCAAGAAGCGCTCGGGTGGCCGATTGCTAGTTTGGCGGGGTGAGTCCTCAGCAGCTTGGTTCGGTGGATCCGGCCGCCCCCGGCGCCAACGTCGGCAGGCGAATCGATCCACAGCTTGCCCAGGCGGCGGCGACGCGGCTGGAGCGCGCCGTGGCGCGTTTCAACAACAGCGAGTCGGCGCGGACCGTCGCCGGCCTGACCCGGACCCTGGGGGAGCCTCAGGTGTCGATCGGGGCCGCTGCCGGTTCTCCCAGCGATGTGCGCATCACGATCGCCTGGGAGCTCTGCTGGTACCAGTGGCGGGTGGATGTGGGGAATGAGCAGAGAGCGGTGCGTCAGCTCGGCAAGGGCGGCGAGCTCGACCAGCTCGACGGCCCGGCTCGGCAGTGGAACGCGACCGCGACCCCGGAGGGGAAGCTCATCCTCGGCAGCGTCGCTAAGAACCGGGCGCGCGACGGCGAGTCGGTCATCTGAGCGCGGTGGGGAAGCTCGTCGTAAACGTCGACGGCGGCTCCCGGGGCAATCCGGGGCCGGCGGCAATCGCCGCGGTGGTCCACGACGCCGATGGCAAGCTGCTCGAGGAGCGGGGGGTGCGGATCGGTGAGACGACGAACAACGTCGCCGAGTACCGAGCGCTGCTGCTTGGCATCGAGCGGGCGGTGGCGCTGAAGGCGAGCGAGCTGGAACTGATCGGCGACTCGGAGTTGGTCGTGCGCCAGGTGAACGGCGAATACAAGGTCAGGGAGGCGACGCTGCGCGAGCTGCACGCCCAGGCCAGGCGAGCCCTCGAAGCGTTTGGCAACTGGACCTTTCGCCACGTGCGCCGCGAGCAAAACGAAGAGGCGGACCTGCTCGTCAACCGGGTCCTGGACGGCGAATGGCCGGGTGAGGCCTCCAAGTCGCCGGCGGGCGAGGCCACTGAGCCGGAAAAGATTCCCGAGCCCGGCAAAGCAACTGAGCTGGGGAAGCGGGCCAAACCCGGCAAAGCAGGTGCGGCCGGCGCCGATTCAATCGACCCCGGCGTCGATATCGGCCACGTGCATCTCAAAGTCGCTGACATCGACCGCTCCCTGGGCTTCTACTGCGACATCCTCGGCTTCGAGTTGCAGCAGCGCCTCGGCGATGAGGCCGCCTTCGTCTCCGCCGGCGGCTACCACCATCACATCGGCCTCAACACCTGGCACTCCCGCGGCGGCTCGCCGCCCCCGCCGCGTAGCACCGGCCTCTTCCACTTCGCGATCCGCTATCCAACTCGCCGCGCTCTCGCCGATGCTCTGCGGCGCCTCGCCGCCGCCAATGTCCCCCTTGGCGGCGCCTCCGATCACGGCGTCAGCGAGGCTCTCTACCTCAGCGATCCCGATGCCAACGGCATCGAGCTCTACTGGGACAGGCCTCGGGATCAGTGGCCGCGCGACAAAGAGGGAGTCCTCCAGATGGGCACCGCCCCCCTCGACCTTTCGGGCCTACTCGACGAGCTGGAGCGCTAAACCGGCCGCCTGCTCGGGCCGTACTGAGCAACGGAGCCCACGCCGAGGCGGTCGCCTGGGGGAGGAGGCCAGCACCGAATGTCAGGGAAACGGCGACAAACAAACGCACTTCGTCTCATCTGCGTCTTCCTGACGTCCGGGGGTGTTGACCGCCTCGGCGGAAGGGCTCTCTCGTAGAGAGTACCAATTAATTAGTAGGACTAAACACTCTTCCCAAGATTGCCTCCCGGCGGCAGGGAGGCAACGCCCAGACCGCCACCTATAATCCGCCTTTCGTGCGGCTGTAGCTCAGCTGGCTAGAGCGTCTGCTTGCCATGCAGAAGGTCGAGGGTTCGAATCCCTTCAGCCGCTTTTTTCGCAACCGCGCGGTTGCGCGGTTTGCGCCCTATCTCAAGTCAGATGGGGAGGGACCGGCTTATGTCGTTTTCGGCTTTCTGCCTGTTTCTGCCCAATGGGGGGAGTCGATCCTGGGCCCGTGATTGCGTTTCAACGCCATCCACCTGCGTGTAGATACTCAAAGTCATCTTCGGGTTCGCATGGCCCACTTGGCCATCCCGTAGGGCTCGCCGTTAGGGCGCTAAGCAAGCGCGCCTGGAACCCGAAGGGCCGATAGGAGTCCCGCTAGGGGCTTGCAGGGGAGAGCTGTCAGCGCCAGGGTTTCCGGATCAAGGCAGCGCGGGAGGAGGTGAGTGATGTAGACGAGGAGGAGCGGAAGCTTCTCGCGAGTCGCAGTCGAGTCAGCGAGCTGTTGGAAGGAACGTCGGAATATGCAGTCCCGGCTCAAGTCCCAGCGCAGAGGACCGATGACGTGGACAGAAGGCGCTCGCACTCACCCCGTGCAATCCCGGGGCCGATGGACTTCACAGAAGGTGCTGCGCTCAGCTTGCCTGGAACTTCTAGGGCAATGCCTGCTCGAGCAAACCCTTGCTCCTCCACGACTCAAGAAGGTCTACACCTTATGAACCCAGGTGCACCCACCCCAATCAACTCGAACAGCGAGAAGATCGTTGTCTTGCCAACTCGGCAACCCGAGCCTGGTCAAGCCCCTGCACCCGGCCCCAGGCGTTTTTCCAATCGCGGCCTCCGTCGGCTGGCCAGGGGCTTGCGTAAACATGCCTTCGGCCTGAGACTGACGCTCGCCCTTGTGCTGAGCATGGTCCTTTTGGTGGGTGCAGGGCAGATCTTCTTTACGGGTGCGATCACCCAGCAATTACTCGACCAGGGGGCGCGCTCATACGCCGCTGAGGGTGTCGCGCTCGAACAGGCCTATCGCGAAGGGGATTCCCCCGCCGACTCGTTAGATGACGTGCTGGACCTCGAGGACTCGATCATCAACAGACCGGATGTGATCTCGGCGAATCTCCTCGACGCCAAGATGCAACAGGTCGATGCCCCGCGCGATTCCGGCTTGCACGATTTCAGAGGAGCTGGCCTAGCCCTTGAGCCACACATCTCAGCGGCCCTGAAGAAGGGCCGCAGCTTTGCTGGCATCGCCGCGGAGACCACAAGGCACGCATCGCATTTTGAATTTGTAGTTCCGGTGCGGCTCGGCGGCGCGAACTATGTACTTGCCATCGACCATGACGCGTCGGCCCTGCACACCCAGGTGACCGCGCTGCGAAACGAGACAATTCTCTTCTCCACCGCGGCGCTGATCGCTGCCCTGATTCTCTTCTACTTTCTCGGAGGTCGCGCGTTGTCGCGTCGCCACGGCAGGGCGCTCAAGGGCGCAACGCGCGACTCGCTGACCGACCTCGGCAACCACAGCACCTTTCAGGAGGAGCTGGCTCGTGCGGTCGCTTTTGCTTCGCGACGAGAAGAGCCGATGGCGTTGGCTCTGATCGATCTCGACGACTTTAAGTTCGTCAACGACCGCTTCGGTCACCGCAGGGGCGATGAAGTACTGATCGAGATCGCACAGGTCCTGGAATCAGGCCGAGCGGAGGACCGCGCCTTCCGCATCGGTGGCGATGAGTTCGCCCTTCTGATGCCCGGAAGCAACGGCAAGCGGGCACTCACAGCCGTCAAACGGCTTCTGGCGAAGGCGACCCGAGGCAGTGACGCGGCGTCCTTTACTTCGGGGATCGCAGTTCTCCCGCCCGAGGTCCACGACAATCCCACGGCTCTCTGGGAGCAGGCCGATGCCGCCCTGTATGAGGGCAAGCGAACGGGCGGGAGCCACGTCGTTGTATTTGACGATGTGGCCGGCCAGCTCTCGATCGTGACGCCGGAGAAAGTCCACTCTCTGCGCACCCTGCTGGCCGAGCCGCACCTCGAGACGGCATTTCAGCCGATCTGGAAACTGCAGGACAACGCGGTGCTGGGATTCGAGGCCCTGGCACGTCCGGAGCCTGAGTACGGCTTCGATGGTCCCGCGGAGGCCTTTGCCATCGCCGAAAAGATTGGCCGTGCCCATGAGCTCGATGCAATCTGCCGCGCGGCGGCGCTTGCAAGGGCGAACGAGCTGTCCGATGACGTGCTGCTCTTCCTCAATGTTCACCCTCAGTCACTCGCCCACAACTCGCTCGATGGTGATCGATTGGTTCGCGCTGTAAAGGCGGTCGGAGTCGATCCCAGCCGAGTCGTGCTTGAGATCACCGAGCGCTCGGAGGCACGCCTTGATCAGGTGATAGCCGATGCGACGCGACTGCGCAGTCTCGGCTTCGGGCTTGCGCTCGACGATGTCGGTGCCGGCAATGCCGGACTTGAGATGCTCCGCGATCTCCCTGTCGACTTCGTCAAGATCGATAAATCGGTGATCGCTGGTGCCGTCGATGACCCCCAGGCCCAGGCGGTGCTGATCGCGATCATCGCCTATGCACGGCGCGCAGATGCCTTTGTGATCGCCGAGGGGATCGAGTCGGAGCAGATCCTCTCCTTCGTCAGGCACGCCCACGCCCTAGATGTCATACATGACCCTGCGATCCAGGGAGGCCAGGGATACCTCCTTGGCCGTCCCTCGCCGGATCTGACTAACGCCCCAACCAACCGCAGGCCGGACGCGCTGGCTGCCTAGGCGCAGGGCGGCACCGGCTACATCATTGGATTGCCTGACAGCCGCTGCGATGAGGGTGCGTAGTAGGAGCGCTCTGTGACTTGTACTGACCCATGCGCGAGCCGATGAAGGCCAAGCTCCATGACGACCTGCGGCTCGGTGTAGTGCTCGTCGACCACGTTCGCTTCATTCCCCTATCGCTCTTCGCGCACCTTGACACCCTCCACGAACCAAACCTTCCGCCCGTCGGGGTAGATGGCGGCCGGCCCGTTGTCGCGGTGGCGCAGGCCTTCCCGGTACCACTTCTCGGTCCCGTTGATGTAGACGCAGGCCGGTGCCCCTTCTCGATGGCGGACACCGTCGACGTAGTACTTGACCGAGCCGTTGGCATGCTCTACGGCGGGGCCGTCCTCGCGGTGAAGGCGGCCGTGGCGAAACCACTCCTGACGGCCGCTGGGAAAGACGCGAGCGGCCCCCCCGACGCGATGCAGCTCGCCCTCCGCATCGCGCCACTCGAGTGTCCCGTTCACCCCGATCGTGCCCTCCCCGTCTGCGCCCACGACGCCTCCCTACCCGTGGGAGCTCGGTTCGAGACTCGGGGGCTTCCGGCGGGGGCTGACCACGGCGGGGACCCCAGTCAGCGGTGCCATAGGATCGCGCCGTGCCGTTCACTCTCAGGAACCTCAAGGAGGATGTTGAGGACGTCGGTTCCAACTTCGACGGCTCGCCGGAGCTGGAGTTCCGCTTGGCGACCCAGGCACTCGAGCTCGAGAAATCAGGCCTCGGCTACCAACGCATCCCGCCCGGCTATCGCTTTCCGTACGGCCACACGCACGAGAAGCAGGAGGAGGTGTACGTGGTCCTGCGCGGGAGCGGGCGGATGAAGCTCGACGACGAGATCGTCGAGCTCAAGGAATGGGATGCGGTGCGCGTCGCGCCCGGTACGTGGCGAGGCTACGAGGCCGGTCCGGAGGGCCTCGAGATCTTCGTCATCGGCGCGCCCAACCTCGGCGAGGATCCGCGCCAAGACGTCGATGGCCAGCGCGACTGGTGGGCTTAGGCACCGGAACTGTATGTTGCAGACATGGCGGATGTCATGAGCGAGGCTACGCAGGTGCAGCCCGATCGACATGCAGCCGATTCGGCCCCGACGGTGGTTGTAGAGCAGTTCTTGGACCACCTTCGAACCGTCTCGGACATCGACGCCGCAGCGGGGCTCCTCGCGGTGGATGTGGCGTACGAAAACAGCTGGATGCCAACTGTTCGCGGCCGTGAGCGTGTGCGGAAGCTGTTTTCAGTCCTTCGCAGGATCGGCACGGGGGTCGAGATGCACGTGCACGCGATCTCGGCGAACGGACCATCGGTTCTGACGGAGCGCACGGACGTGCTCAAATGGGGACCGCTGCGAGTCCAGTTCTGGATTTGGGGGCGCTTCGATGTTCACAATGGGCAGATCGTGGTGTGGCGTGAGTCCTACGACCCTCTGACCATCCTCGCCGCGACCATCCGCGGCCTGATCGGCACGGTCGTTCCCAGGGTGCGCGCGAAGCCCCCTTCTTCGGTCTAGCTCCCGGTCGTCAAGCAGAACGTCGACGTCGCAATCCTTCAGCCGCTCTCTCGTAACGCCCGTAGAGGTAGGTGCGGTTACCGTTTGCGGGATGGCCACTCTCAAGTACGTCGATCCCGACCGGCCACGCAGCTGGTTCAGTCGAGCCTTCGCCTCGTTTTCCGCCACGCGGGTGGGCAGATTCATCTCGTCGAAAATCGTTTGGAAGATCGACCCGTACCTGCTCCGTGCAACCCGTGGCCGGGTCGGACTGGGTCTGGTTCTCCCAACCGCCCTGCTCGAGACGCGAGGAGCCAAGAGCGGCGCGGTTCGGCGCAACGCGGTCATCTACTTTCACGACGGCGACGTCGTGACGATCATCGCTTCCCTTGCCGGCGCGCCGAAGCATCCGGCCTGGTTTCACAATCTGCGGGCGCATCCCGACGTCACGTTTGGCGGCATCGCCATGCACGCGACGGTCGTTGAAGACGAGGATGAGCGGCGGCGAATTTGGGATCTCGCCGACCGTGTCTTCGCGCCTTATGCGACGTACCGCCAAGAAGCGGCAAGGGCCCAGCGGGTGATTCCGATCGTGCAGTTGACCGAGCGCGCGACCTAATAAACGTCTTGCCGGGAAGCCCTGGCTGTATTGGCAGGCGCATAGACCGCAGGCTCACGGGTATCCCCAGAGCACTGTGCCTCTCGGCTATCCCGATGTAGAGACGCGTTTCTCTCAGGACAACGAGATCTGCGCCATAGGAGCCTCGATAGCGGACATCCTCCGTTTTCTCGGCGGTGGCGGTACGACAGGGGCAATCGTGATGGCGTTGGGGGAGGGGCCGCTGCGGACCATGGAGCTGACCGAGCGGGTTCCGGGTTATTCGTCTCGCACGATCTATCGCTACTCCGAAAAGCTGGCGGAGATGGGGATCGTTGAGCGAGCGGAGGAGCCGGGTGTGCCCTCCAAGGTCGTCCATTCCCTCACGGATCCCTGCGGGAGCGAGATCCACGATTTAGTTCGTTCCTACGCTGAGGCATCGCTGAGTTGGTCTTCCGATGGCCGTATCGATGCCCATTCCTGGGGCTTCGTCGGCCTGCTGGGCGATCTCTGGGAATCGGGAATGCTGGAGGAGCTGAGCTGCGAGGCCCGCTCACCGACTGAACTGGCCCAGGGCTCCCATGGCCTCAGCTATCACCAGGTCAACCGGCGAGCCGCTCTCTTCGAGGCAGGTGGGCTCCTCTGCAAACGGCCTGGGCGGGGCCGGCGCCGCTGCTACGCCTTGACCGAGAAGACCCGCCGGGCAATGGCCTTGATCACCGGGATCGGGCGCTGGCGACACCATCACGTGCTTGCCAAGGAGGAAGAGGGAATGACGGCGGCCGAGATGGCCACCGTATTGCGGGCGTCCCTACAGCTAGTGAAGCTGCCAGACCACGCCGGAAAATGCATGCGGATGGGCGTCCTCGGAAGGGACGAGGAAGAGGATGCCGAGGGGGAAGTCGTCTGGGCGGAAATCGAAGCGGACGGCACAGTCCATAGCTGTGTTGACGAACCTTCGACCATTGATGCCCATGCCCGCGGCAGAGTCGGTGACTGGACGCGGGCCATCCTCGACGGCAAGGCTGAGGGGCTGCGCAAGGGCGGGAAAGCGAAGGTGGCTGTCGCCTGTCTCACCGGGGTCCACAGGGTGCTGTGGGAGCCGAGCGACCGGGGGCAAGGCGCGGCGGCCCAACTACCTGTCTAAGGGCTGCTCAAGCGCCACTGCCTCCTGCCTGGGCTCCAGCAGCGGAGGGCCGGTCCAGAACTCCTCATCGCTTTGAGGCCAAGAGAGGGTTCGAAGCCAGTCGAGTCTCCCGAGCAGGAAGGGGACGTCGGTGGGGTCTTCCACTCCGCAAAGCCAGTACCACCCGGACACCATGAGGTAGATCACGACGACCTGCCGCGCGCGCTCCGCTTTCTGCGGGGGAAGGACCGGCCCTCGAACCGGAGGCTGATGCTGTGGGCGGGTGTATTCGCCCTTTTGTCGCCGCTTCTTCCCCTTGCTCATCAGTGCCCTTCACTGCGACTCTTCCGAGCAATCAGACTACTGCGTGGTCCTCGGGCGCGCACGGTCCGGGAGCACAGCGCCTCGCTACCCAGCTTCGGGCCTGGCGTCGGCGGGCGCGTAGCGGTTATGCAGCATCAGCGCGTTGCCATCGGGGTCCGCGAAATAGGCCATGTGGCAGACGCCGCTGTCCATCGTGTCCGCTTTGAAGGAGACCCCTCGGGATTCCAGCTCGCTGCGGGCTGCCTCGACGTCGTCCACGTGCAGGGCGATGGGGTGGCCGTTGGCGCGGAACTCGACGCCGAAGGCATCGGACTGCATCACCGCAATGGTGAGGGTGCCGGTCTCGAACTCGCCTGCGGGCCGGTCGCCCCACTGCTTGGAGAGCGGCAGTCCCAGGACCGTGCCGTAGAACTCGGATGCGGCCTCGTAGTCCTTCGTGGCCACGGTGATGAAGTCGGTCCCAGTGATCAAGGCGGTCTCGGTGGTCATTGGGGTCCTCCCGTCGAGATGGATGGTGCGCCGAACGATTCCAGGGTAGGGGAGTGGCATGGATCTGCCCCTGGGGGTTACCGCCTTCGAATGGCTCGAGGATGCCATCGGCGGCCAAATCTGGACCTATCCCGCGATCGTCACGGCGGTGGCGATCGACTCGCTGCTGCCGATCGCGCCCGGTGAGACGGTGATGATCACGGCCGGCGTGCTTGCGTCCGACGACGGGTTGAGCCTTCCCCTCGTCATCCTCGCCGGCACCATCGGCAGCCTCCTCGGAGACAACGCCTCCTACGGGTTGGGAGCCTTGCTCGGCCGTCGCATCGAGCGACGGTTCTTCTCTTCCGAACGCAGCCGCGAGCGAGTGAAATGGGCGGGGAGGCAGCTCCACGAGCGCGGCGCGGTGATCATCATTGCCGCTCGCTTCATCCCCGGCGGCCGGACCGCTACGACCTTCTCCGCCGGAACCCTCGAAGTCCCTTGGCGCCGCTTCCTGGCAATCGACGCCGTCGCGGCCGTGCTTTGGGCTACCTACGTGACCCTGCTCGGATACTTCGGCGGCTCAGCCTTTGAGAACGATCTTTGGAGGCCGATCCTGGCGGCCGGCGCAGTGGCGGTTCTCGTCGCCGGCGTGGCCGAGCTGATCCGCCGCGTCAAGCTCGCCTAGGGCCTCGGCCAACGGCTACGCTTCGTCCGCCCCGGCGCCCTGGCGGAGTGGTTACGCAGCGGCCTGCAAAGCCGTTTACACCGGTTCGATTCCGGTGGGCGCCTCTGGCTCTAGCAAGCCGTCTGCGGCTTGCCAGAGCGGTTTGCGCCTCCTATCGCGAGCCCCTGTTCATCCGGCTGTTCCGGTTGTAACCGGTTTATCTGTGGCGTGACTGGCGCACGACGCCCCCATTCTGGCCGCATCGAGTGACAGGGTTCACGCCGATGGACGTTCTCCTCGCCCTCTTGGTCGGCTCGATCGGCGCGGTGCTCACCCTCGTCGTAACGCTGACTGTCGGGGTGCCTGTCGAAGTGCGCCACCACAACCGGGAAGCGCGCGAGATCGACGAGGACCTAGCGCAGTGGATCTCCGACGAGTGTGTCCGTCTCGAGCGAGAGCTGAGAGGCAACAGGAACAGTGCCGGCAACCAGCTGTACACCGGTGCGTTCCTGGGCCGGATTGCCGGGTCCAAGGAGGACGCCCTACATCAATACCGCGACCAGGAGCGCCTGGCGAGGCGGAGACGAGCGATGCTGCTCGACGACGAGGGCTGGCGGCATCGTTGGTATCGCCGCTGGATTGCTGGCGGCAGGCTCCCCGAATTGGGGACGCCGGCGAAGGCTGAGGCGATTCTCGACGGATGGCGTGAGAAGGTCACCGGCAGGGGCGGCGAGGCACCGGTAAGCGACCCGACCAAGCGGCCGCTGGCCTGGGCACTGGGCAAGTATGGCGGCGATCCCAAGCACTGGGATCGGTACGCAGCCTAGCCCTCCCCGGGAGGGTTGACCGGCAGATCTACCGGTGGTGCCAGCCGGCCGGTTTTTAGCTGGGCAGTCGTTTTGACCGCGCCCAGTCAGACATTTCTCCCCCCGCCCTCAGAAATTGATCGACGGGGGAGGACAGGGTGAACGCTACCGCTGCAGACGCGAGCTTCCCGTCGAGGATTTTGCCCCCGGGCGAGGGGCCGTCGCTACATCGCCTACGTTCGCTCGTCGCCCTGACTTCGTTTCCTGCTCGCCCGGATCATCACCAGAGGGAAGACGACTGCGAAGTCAATAATGACGATTGCTAGGAGCGCGAAGCCTGCTGGCACCAGCCACCTGGGAGAACCAGACGCCCCCAGAAAAACCAAGAGACAACCGACCGGCATCAGGAGCGGGACTGCGTGCCAGACCTTGTAGCCGGTCGGCATTTCCCTAAGCCGTCGCCACGTCGAAGGGCGTTTTTCGTCGTCCTCGAAATCCACAGTCCCCCATCGACAGCCGCGGCAGGCCAGTTGAGTAGAGGGTGAGCCTGCGCGGGCAACCATTTCAAGTGAGGTTGCCTGCTCGGCCGGACTAGGGCTAGAGCGAGGCCGTTAGACCGAAGCGAGATAGCCGCCTGGGTCCAGCTTTGCCGTCCGACCGATAGACGAACATCTGTTCGTATACAAGGTAAGGAGGCAAGCATGTGGGAATACGAGCTTTTCGAAGATGGTGGCAAGTGGCGCTGGCGGCTGTGCGGGCCGGAGCGGCAGACGGTGATGACGTCAAGCGAGTCATTTATGTCTCGCAGCAGCGCCCGCCGGGCTTTGGTGCGAGTACGAAATTACGCAGGCCAGGCGACGCTGCCGCTCGCCGACGGCCAAGGAGATCTGTTTGGTGAGCTACTGGAGCGGATTGCCAAGCGCGACGAAGAGGAACAGGAACGGCGCACTTCGATCGCCGCACTGAACTGAGCCGTCATCCGTGCGACTGATTCCGCCGTCACGCCGGCGGTAGAGTCATTGCGACCCCAAAAGCCCACCAGGGAGAGCTATGAGAAATGCAGAGTTCGGCGGATTCAAACTACGCGCGCTGAGTGTCGCCGTACTCGCGGTTTTCGCGGGTGGCGTCCTCTTTTCAGGTTGCGGCGACTCCGAGAGCACCAGCGAGCAAATCGAACGCGCCAGGTCCGAAGCTAACGACGCGGTCGACAATGCTCAGAAGAAGGCCAACGAGGCGATCGACGACGCTCAGAAGCAGCTAAAGGACTCCGATATCCCCCAGCAGGCTCAAAAGCAAGTCGACCAGGCGAACAAGAAACTCAACGAAGCTAAGAGCGAGGTCAGCGAGGCCGCCGACAAAGCCAAGGAAGCTGAACTCAAAGAGAAAGTCGAAGAGATAAAGAAGGAAGCGTCAAAGTACACGGACTAGCGCCGGCCGCCCGGCAGGAGGCGGATGGCCACGGCAGTGAGGCTGATGTCCTGGAAGCGAACGCCGTGGGTGACGCTGCCCGAGATGACGACGCGGCCAGCTGGGTCGACCAGTACGTCGAGTGCGTCCGCCGCGATCCCGCCGAAGCGTGATTTGAAGACGCCGTCCTGGAAGAAGGTCGGGTCCCGCCTCCCGTTGGGGAGGTAGCGGATGACAGTGAAGGCGGTGGGCCCGTCGTTCGCGGCCCGGTGGGCGGTCGCGCTCGAGCCCACGACCACGATTCGCCCATCGCGCTGGACGGCGATGTCGCTCCCGTAGGTGGCGCTGTTGACGCTCGTGCGGACGATGCCGCCGCGGCCAAAGCCTCGGTCGAGGCGGCCGTCGGGCGTGTAGCGGGCTATGACGACCTGCCGGTGCAGCGAGACAAGGTTGCTCGATTCAAGCGAGCCGACGAGGAGTAGGCGGCCGCTGCGGTCCCGGGTGAGACTGCTGCCAAGTGTGCAGCGGCAGCCAGGGTCCGGGGAGCCGTTCGTCTTGACCAACCCGTGACCCGCGAAGCGACGGTCGAGACGGCCGTCGCTTCGCAGCCGCGCCAGCATCAGGTTGCCATTGGCGTAGCCGGAGGCGTAGATCGTGCCGCCACGACCGAAACTCAAGCCCGTCACCGCGGCATCGACGGAGTAGCGCGGCTTATCGGGAGGCGGCGGCAGCCGGACCCAGCCGCCGCGGCGACCGCGGCCGAAATCGGGGTCGAGCGACCCATCGGGGAGGAGCTGCCCAACGAAGGCGGCGTAGCTCTTGCCGCCAATCAGGATCTTGCCCCTGCGCAGCGCGATGGCGTCGATGGAGCGGCGCTCTTCGAAGATGATCTGGCCGGGAACGCCGCCCTGTAGCCGCGAGCCGCCAAAGTCAGTATCGATCGCGCCGTTGGGGCGCAGGCGGGCGAGGATCGAGACGCCTCCCCGGTTCGGCCCGGAGCCACGGTTGTACGTGCCGGCAACGAGGACCTTGCCGTCCGGCTGCACCCTCACCGCCGTTGGGGTCGCCCCCCCGGAGGCTTCGGCCCCTTCGCCGGGCGGAGGACGGCGAACCAGGCTTGCGAGTGAGATTTCAGCGGTCCCTTGCTCGCCGAAACGGGGATTGGCCGATCCATCGAGTCGGTACTCGGTGACCAGGAACGAGTCCGCGCCGCCGCTCGCGGCGATCAGCCGGCCGGATCGACCAACCGCGATCCGCGCTCCCGTTGAGCCGGGCACCCGAACGTGGCCGGTCTGGCCGAAGCGCTGATCGAGGCGGGCGGCGCCGTCACCGGCGCTGGCCGGCGCCGCGAGGCTCACCAGCGCAACAAGGCCCGCGCCGGCGGCCAATCTCAGATAACTGAAGTAGTGAGCGTGCACCCCCTCATGAAACACGCGGGCGCCGTCGTAGTAGTTGCGCCCCCGGGCATCGGGGCAGCGCTAGCCGGGGCTGCCGGGGGATGAACCCGGATGCCTGATGAGGTTATTCCGCTGTAGGGGTTATCTTGCGGCCGGTGATTGGGCGCACCTGGATGGCACTGAGCACCAGCGTGCGCGCGCTGGCAGTCGATTTCAAGAATCCCAACACGGCGATGCTGGGAGGGGCCACGGCGGCCAGCTCCTTCGCCACCTGGTGCTTCACCATCGCCCTCGGCGTCTACGGCTTCGATGCGCATGGAGCGGCAGGTGTGGGAATCGTCGCCTTGATCCGCTTCCTGCCCGCGGCGCTCGTCTCGCCGCTCGTCGGGCTGCTGATCGACCGCTTTCCACGCCGCTCGGTGATGCTTGGCAGCGCTGTTGCCGCCGCCGTGGTCCTCTGCGCCGCCGCCGTCGCGACGGCCCTGGATGCTCCCACCGCTGTCGTCTTCGCCTTCCCGGCCCTGTTCGCCGTCGCCTACTGCGGCTACGCCCCCGCTCACGCCGCGTTGACGCCGACCCTGGTCGAGACGCCGCAGCAGCTCTCCGCCAGCAATGTCGCCCACAGCGTGATGGAAAACGCCGGCTTTCTGCTCGCCGCGCTCGTCGCCGGCGTCCTCCTCGGCCCGACCTCGCCCGCCTACGTGATCGGCGTAGCCGCTGCCGCCGCCCTCCTCGTCTGCTTGTTCGTCTACAGGGTGCACGGCGATCAAAGGCCTGACTACGTCGCCGAGAAGGATGAGGTGGCGGGGGCCTTCCGCGAGGTCACCCTCGGCTTGCGGACGCTGGCCGGCGACCCGGCACTGCGGCTCTCCTCGGCAACGATGGTGCTGCTGTTCCTCTTCGAGGGCTTCGCCGACGTAATGGTCGTGGTGGTGGCGCTGGAGCTGCTGCATCTCGAGGAGGGTGCCGTCGGCTTCCTCAACGCGACCTGGGGGATCGGGGCCGTGATCGGGGCCGTCGCCCTGGCGATGCTGTTCGACCGCGGCAGGCTGGTGCCGGCGATCGCCGGCGGCAGCCTCCTCCTCGGCCTGGCGACGATGCTGCCGGCGATAACGCCGGAGCCCCCGGCCGCCTACCTCGGCTGGCTCGGAATCGGAATCGGCTTCGTCTTCGTCGAGGTGGCGGCCAAGACGCTGATGCAGCGGCTGGGCTCAGACGAGACGCTGGGGCGGGTGATCGGCGCGCTCGAGTCGGGCCGGCAGGGGGCAATGGCCCTGGGCTCGATTGGCGCAGTCCTCCTCGTCGAACTGCTGCACGTGCGCGGCACGCTGTTCGCGCTCGGGGCTCTGCTGCCGGTCTTCGTCGCGCTTGCATGGACGCGGCTGCGCGCCCACGAGGTTGGTGCTCCCGTCGCTGAGGAGCACTACCGCCTGCTGCGCGGCAACTCGATCTTCTCGCCGTTGCCGCTGGCGACGCTGGAGCGGCTCAGCCATGATCTTGAGCCCGTCGAGGTGCCGGCGGGTAAGGACGTGATCGTTCAGGGTGAGATCGGCGACCGCTTTTTCCTCATCGAGGACGGCCAGGTGGAGGTCTTCGAAGATGGCGTCTTCCGCCGCAATGAGGGGCCCGGCGAATCCTTCGGTGAGATCGCCCTACTCCACGACGTTCCCCGGACGGCGACCGTGCGCACCACGGTCGACACGCGGCTGCTGGCGTTGGAGCAGGACCAGTTTCTCCTCGCCGTGACCGGGCATCGGCGCAGCCATCAGCTGGCACATGCGGTGGTCGACGAGCGCTGGCCGGGCGAGCGTTCCGCGGCGGCGGTTTCGGAGTGACCTCTCCGCGCCGGCTGCGGCGGCGCCGGGAAATCGCGCTCCTCCTCGTGGTCATTGCGGCGGCGGCAATCTCGATCGTCGCCTATGCGACCCACCTAATGCGCGGCTTGGAGTTGCAGAGCGTCGATGCCCGTTTCTCGGTTCGCGGGACTCAGGAGCGGCCGAACGACTTCGCGGTCGTCGAGGTCGACGACCGCACGTTCAGCGAATTGGGTGTGCAGTGGCCCTTCCCGCGTTCGCTGCACGCTCGCCTGATCGATCGCCTGCGGGAAGCCGGCGCCAAGGTGATCGCGATTGATATCCAGTTCACGGAGCCGACCACGCCGCGCCAGGACAACGCCCTGATCGAATCGATCGCCCGAGCCGATGGGGTGGTCCTCTCGACCACCGAAGCCGACCGGCACGGACATAGTCGAATCTTTGGCGGGGAAGCGATCGTGCGCGAAATCGGTGCTCGTGCCGCCAACGGGGTGGTGGTGCCCGAGCCGGGTGGGGTCTACCGGAAGATGAGGAATGAGATCGACGGCCTTGTCACCTTCGGCATCGCCACCGCGGAAGCGGCTACCGGAGAGACGATCGAGTCATCGGAGATGGGAAGCGATGGTGAGGCGTGGATCGACTTCAGGGGGCCGCCAGAAACGTTCGCCCGCTACTCATACTCGCGGGTGCTGCACGGAGAGGTGCCGGCCTCCGCCTTCCGCGGCAAGACGGTGATCGTCGGCGCCTCGGCGCCCTCCCTACAGGACGTGCATCCGACTTCGACCAGCGGCGACGAACTCATGCCTGGGCCCGAAATCCAGGCCAATGCGGCATGGACGGCTGTGAACGGCTTCCCGCTCACCTCGTCGGGCCTGGCCGTCGACCTGCTCCTGATCCTGCTGCTGGCAGCGGCGCCGGCCGCTGTGACGCTGAGGATGACGGCGGCGCCCGCGCTCCTCGTTGCCTTGGCGCTTGGCCTCCTCTACGCCGTCGCCGTCCAGCTCGCTTTCAACACCGGCATCGTCCTGCCGTTCGTCTATCCGCTGCTGGGGCTGGTCCTCTCGGCCCTCGGGGCCCTCGCGGTCAACTACGTGATCAACGCCTTCGAGCGCCAGCGAGTGCACGACACCTTCGCCCGTTTCGTGCCCGCCGCGGTGGTGAGCGAAGTGCTCGCCCGCACCGACGACGACCTGCGCCTGGGTGGGATGCGGCGTGAGACGACGGTCCTCTTCAGTGACCTGCGCGGCTTCACCAGCTTCTCCGAGGAGCTGCCACCGGACTCGGTGATCGAAGTGTTGAACCGCTACCTGGGCGAGATGAGCGACGCGATCATGGACCACGGCGGAACGCTGGTCGCCTACATGGGCGACGGGATCATGGCCATCTTCGGTGCCCCGCTCGAGCAGCCAGACCATGCCGACCGCGCCGTGGCTGCGGCTCGCGAGATGCTCGAGGTGCGGCTGCCGATCTTCAACGCCTGGATGAACGAGGCAGGGATGGGGAGGGGCTTCGACATGGGTATCGGCCTCAACACCGGCACCGTGATGACCGGGCAGGTCGGCTCCGAACGGCGGGTTGAGTACACGGCGATCGGCGACACCACCAACACCGCTTCGCGGATCGAGGGCATGACGAAAGGAACAGGCCACCAGGTTTTCATCGCCGACTCCACGCGGCAAGCGCTGCAGCATGACGTGGCCGACCTCGAGCTCGTCGGCGAGTACGAGGTGCGCGGGCGCACGCAGCCGATCACCGTCTGGACGCTGCCGACCCGCGGCGAGGATGGTTCAGGCGACGGCGAGCAGAGCGGTGCCGAAGAGGAAGACGACATGGAAGGCCTGGTCGACGGCAACCCGCAGGCCTGAGGAGGTTTCGGCGAGGCCCTTGACCCGCGCCATGTAGGTGTCGAGGAGGCGGCGGTCGTCCTGGACCAGGTGGGGGATCGCGATGAGCACGCCGATCGCCACCGCCCACCCGGCACTCGTCTCGATGCCGATCCAGACCAGCGCCGGCAGGAAGGCCGCGGTGTAGGTGAGGAGGTGCGCCCCCAATGCGCGGCGGCGCATCGGGTCGCGCCCAAGGCCTTCGCGCTTGTAACGGGCCTGCCAGTCGGTTTGGAGCAGGAAGTCCCCGACGAGATGGCAGACGAGGAGGACGGCGAAGACTTCTACCCAGTTCAAGGCTTGGGCTCAGTCGCGGCGCGCATTGAGCGGCAGGCTATGCGACTCGGTGGGCGGCAGGGCGTGAGGCTCAGGGCAGAAAACCCGGCGGGGCTAAAGTTCTGCGGCCGTTTGACCGACTAGATAAGGTTCCCGATCCTTATGCCGCTTAAACATGCCTCGGCAGCGTTTCTCGCGGCGATCGCGCTCATCGCGCTGCCGGCGGCGGCATCGGGCTCGGTCACGAATACGATTATCACCTCTGGTCCAAGCGGCACGATCGGCACCGATTCCGCCACCTTCACCTTCATTTCGCCTTTGGACGGTGGTTTCCAGTGCCGTCTCGACTCCGATGATCCGGGTTCCTGGAGCTCCTGCGCATCGCCGCAGTCCTACGCCTCCCTGGCAGACGGCGCCCATATCTTCGAAGTCCGTGCCCTTAACCGCCCGCAAAACCCCGATCCGACGCCGTCCGTAGCAAGCTTTTACGTCGTCACCGAGCCTCCGGAGACGACGCTCACCAGCGGGCCCAGCGGCACCATTGCCGTCGACTCGGCGATCTTCGCCTTCACCTCATCGCAGCCGGGGTCCTTCCAGTGCCGCCTCGATTCCAGCGATGAATCGGCCTGGAGCCCCTGCGCGTCACCGCGGTTCTACTCGGCGCTCGCGGACGGCTCACACAGCTTCGAGGTCCGAGCCGTCAATGAGGTTGGGGACGTCGACCCGACCCCGGCCGCGGGCAGCTTCACGGTGGACACCGAGGCGCCCGAGACGACGATCACCGCTGGCCCCAGCGGCACCGTTGACGTCGCTTCCCCCACCTTTGCCTTCATCTCCTCTGAGGCCGGCAGCTTCCAGTGCCGTCTTGACTCCGTCATCTGGAGTCCCTGCACCTCCCCGCAGCCCTACTCCTCCTTGGCCGACGGCTCTCATAGCTTCGAAGTCCGCGCTGCCGACCTGTTCGGCAACACGGACCAGACACCCGCCCTCGCCGCCTTCGACATCTACACGGGCCCGCCTTTGCCGGTGGCGGGGGTGAGCGTCAACCTCGAACTGAAGCAAGGAAACGTCCAGCTCCAGTGCCCGGGCGAAGATGAGTACTCCCGGCTCACCTCCTTCAAACAGGTCCCGGTCGGCTGCCTGATCAACACCAGGAACGGGGTCGTCGACCTGACCGCCTCGAAAGGGAAAGCGGGACTGCAGAACGCCGACTTCTGGGGCGGTGTGTTCATCGTCAGCCAGGAGGCCGGGGACAACAAAGAGGTCGGGCTCAAGCTGGCAGGGCGGCGGATGTGCGAGCGGCGGGGCTCTCCTAGCGGCGATGTAGCCGCCTCCAGCCGCTCGGGCGGCAAGGGACGCAAACTGTGGGGGAGCGGCAAAGGGAACTACAAAACCAGTGGCAGCTACGGCTCGGCCACCGTGCGCGGCACCACCTGGCTCGTCGTCGATCGCTGCGATTCCTCCACCCTGATCAAAGTCGAGGAGGGAATTGTTTCGGTACGCGACTTCGTCAAGGACAAATTGCTCAGCGTGCTGGCCGGCGGGCAGTACGTGGCGAAAGCCGCGATCCCTCGCCTGAACCCCGACAAATGGTCCTGAGCCGCAGGTTCCGCATCCTCGTCGCCTCGTGCGCGGTGTTCGGCCTTGTCGCTCTGCCGGCGTATGCCTCGAAGCAGCTGCCGATCAAGGTGGCCAGGGAGCGAGCGGCTTCCTTCGCGGAGAGCATCTGCGCGCATGACAAAAGCTGCGCCCGGGCGGGGGTGCGGGACTGCCGGCGGGTGGGTGACAACGTTGTGATCTGCCGGATCTACGACCACCGCAAGACCGAGGAGCAGGGCAGCTTCATCTGCACCCGCCTGGTGCGGCTGGCGCTGGAACCGGGCAGCGGCCGCGTTCCCGTGACCGGCGTCAGCGACTGGGACTGCTGAGCGCGCCTAGGAACGGATTAGGCCCCCGAGAACGGATTAGGGGCCCCGGAGGGCCCCCATTGTTCCGAAGGACGTACCACCAGTTCGCTTGACTCCCTGGCTCGTCGGTCCTCAAGTCTAAGACGTTCCTATGTATTGAAACGAGACGGCTAAATCAATAAACCCGACGTTCGTACGAAAGTTTCACCTTTGCATCGGCGCTTGCGCAGGAGACTTAAGCCTCACTTTTAGGGTTCTGTTCGACTCTGTCGAGACCGCAGCAGGCTTCGGGCCGCTGCTAGATTCAGGTTCTCGGGGCGTTTAGCTCAGTTGGGAGAGCGCTACCTCGACAAGGTAGAGGTCACTGGTTCGAGCCCAGTAACGCCCATCCTTCAACGGCTCGATCCGGCTAGTGAGGATCGAGGCCGTGCGGGTGGAGGTGGTCCTCCGCCATCCGCTTCAGCCCGACGCGGTCGATCTTGCCGGTTGGGTTTAGCGGCATCTCCTCTAGGAAGAGGATCTCCTCAGGCGCCTTGTAGCCGACGCGCTCGCGGCAGAAGACGATCAGGTCGGCGCTGGTGGGCCGCTTGGCCTCCTCGCGCAGCGTTACGTAGGCGCGCACGTTCTCACCATGCATCGTGTCGTGGACTCCGACCACGCCGGCGAGTGCGACGGCGGGGTGCTCGCCGAGCGCTCCCTCGACCTCCAGGGGGCTGATGTTGGAGCCGTCGTGGACGATCACCTGCTTCTTGCGGCCGAAGAACCAGAGGTAGCCGTCCTCATCGGCCCGGGCAAGGTCGCCGGAATCCAGCCACTCGTCGGCAACGACCTCTTCGGTTGCGTCCGGCGCCTCCCAGTAGCCGGCCATGCGGCTGCGGGTACGGATCCAGACCCTGCCGACCGCCTCCGGCCCGACGGGCTCACCCTCCTCATCGCGGATCGCGACGCTGAAGCCGCCAACGGGGAGCCCGATTGAGCCCTGTTTAACGACGCCGGACGGTGGGTTGAGCGTCGCCAGGCCGACCTCCGTCATACCGTAGCCCTCGATGATCGGGAAGCCCGCGGTGGCGGCGAACTCGTGCAGCAACTCGGTCGAGACCTTGTCTGCTCCGGCGCGGCAGATTCGCAGCGAGGACAGGTCGCCGGGCTGGAGGTCATGGTCTCGCACCAGCGCCGAGAGCGCCGCCGGGATCATCGCCAGCACAGTCGGCCTGTGCTCGCGCAGCAAGGGCAGCAGCTCGTGGCTGTCGGTGCTGCGGGCGACGAGGACCCGGCCGCCGGCGGCGAGCGTGCTGAGGGTCCAGAGGAAGGAGCCGATGTGCGACATCGACGAGCCGGGCAGGAAGATGTCGCCGGCGTCCAGCTCAAAGGCGGCTTGGGCGCTGGCGATCATCCAGCGCAGCGACTCGTGTGTATGGGTGACCCCCTTGGCGGGGCCGGTGCTGCCCGAGGTGAAGAAGATCGCGGCCGCGCTCGAGGGATCGGCGGGGAGCTGACCGGGCGGCAGGGGGTCGCTGTCGAGGAGCGCCTCGAAGCTCTGGCTCCATTCGGCAGGCACCGCCAGCGCCTCTTCTTCAACGGCGCGCGCCTCCTCTGCGCCGTAGGCGATGGTTCCCCGCGCGAGGCCGGCGGCAAGGCGGCTCGCGGCGACGTCCTCGGCTCGCTCGACGTGGGCGAGCAACGCCCGGGCGCCGCTGACCTCTAGGGCGTGGTCGATCTCCCTATGGGTGTAGCGATAGTTGAGCGGGGTGGCGACGAGACCCGCCTTGAAGCAGGCGAGGTAGTGGACCACCAGGTCGATGCGGTTCGGCATCAGCGACGCCAGCCGCTCGCCGGGCTCGAGGCCGAGCCCGCGGTAGCCGCCGGCCAGCCGCTCACTCTCATCCTCGAGCTCGCGCCATGACAGCGATCTGGTCGCCGAGACCAGGGCGATGTCGTCAGCCCCCGCCTCGAGCCCGGCGTCCAGCAGCTCGTTCAGCGGCGCAACCGGATGAGCGAGCAGGATCCCGTCGATCTGCATCGCCGGGATCGTAGGGGAGTGGCCCGCACGTTTAACCCTCTGCCCCCGGATTCTGGAGCGCAGGGGGGCATGGAATGCGTGTGCCGGATGTTACAAGGGTATGGACCGTTATCGCTTCGACGATTTCATCGAGTACGCGCTTTCCAGGCAGGGCCGAGAGAACCTGACGCTGGTGGCGCTGGCGGCGGGTTGCGTCGCCGGCATCTTCGCCATCGGCCGCCATTAGGCGGTGCTCTAGGCTCGCCGCCTCGTGGTCGGCACCTATATAGCCGTGCTCGTCGTCTGCGCCGCATCGCTGGCGATCGGGCAGGCCGCCCTCGCCCTGTGCGGGATGCGCCAGTGGTCGTGGCTTTCGCCGGCAGTGGGGCTGGCCCTGATCTGCGCAATCTGCTGGGCGACGGTGCGCTTACCCGGGGAGGGCGCGAGCGCGGCTGTGCTCGTCGCGGCCGGCGCCGTGGCCGCGGCTCTCTTTCTCCGGCGCCGACTGGAGGCCGGGGGAGAGGTGCTGCGGGTGGGGGTGCCGGTGGGCCTGCTGGCCTTGGCGGCGGCATCGCTGCCCTTCCTGGCCGAGGGCCATTTCGGCATTCTCGGCACGAGCTTCAACCCCGACATGTCCCAGCATCTGCTGGCGGCCGATCGCCTCGGCGACGGGGTCGGCAGCCAGCTTCTGCACCAGGGCTATCCGCTCGGCCCACACGCGATTGCCGTCGCCTTGAGCGAGGGCCTTGGCATTGGGCTCGTGCAGGGCTTCACCGGGCTCACGGTCGCCGTTGTGGTCCTCGCCTCGCTGACCGCGCTGGCCGCCTTCCGGGATCAGCCGCCGCTTTCCCGCATCGCCGCCGCCCTGCTGGTCGGCATCCCCTACATGGTCGCCTCCTACTTCGCTCAGGGCGCCTTCAAGGAGACGATGCAGGCTCTCTTCGTCCTCGCCTTCGTGCTTGCCCTGAGGGAGGCGACCCTCAACCCGGGCTGGCGCGACCTTCCTCTGCGCTTCGTACCGGCCGCCCTAATCGCGGTCGGCAGCGTCTACGCCTACAGCTTCGCCGGCCTCATCTGGCTGTTCCCTATCGCAGCTATCTGGGCCGTGGCGCAGTACGCGACAGGCCCCGCAGCCTGGCGCCCCGTCTTCCTGGGATTAATCGTCTTCGCGGTCATGGTGGCCCCAGAGCTCGGCCGGATGATCGACTTCCACAGCTTTGAGACCTTCGACCCCAACGGCCCGGGCCTCGGCAACCTGTTCGGCCAGGTCTCACCCTTCGAGGCGCTGGGGATCTGGCCCTCGGGCGATTTCCGCCTCTCGCCAGGCGACGGCGCGGCGCCGGCTTTCGGCTACTACCTCGGCGCCGCCTTTGCCTCGCTCCTGCTCATCTACGGCGCCTTCCTCTGCTGGCGGCGCCGGGAGGCGGCCATCCTCGCCGGGCTGCTTGCCGTCGCCGCGACCTACGCCGCGGCCCGTTTGGGCGGCACCCCCTACACCGCCGCCAAGGCGATCGGGATTGCGGTGCCGCTGGTGACTCTCGCCATCCTCGTGCCCCTGCTGCGCCGGCCGGTGGCGCTGCTCTATCTACTGGCGGCCGGCGGCTGCTCGCTGCTGGCGCTGGCCAACACTCCGGTTGGCCCGCAGAGCTATTCCCCCCGGTTGACCGAGATGCGGCCGCTGCTGGGCTCCGGCCCAACCCTGGTGCTCGCCCCGTCGCGCCTTCTCGAGGAGGAACACGGAATCCCCTACATCGCCTGGGAGCTGCGTGGGGGAAGGGTCTGCATCGAGGCGCAGGGGGAAGCGAAGGAGAGGCTGGCGGCGGGCATTCGCTTTGTCATCACCGAGGGCCCTGAGCGGCGGCCTCCCTTCCCTGGACTGCGCCTGCGCCGCCGCGCCGACCCCTATCTGCTCTGGCACCGGATCGGGCCGGTGGCCCGATCAAGCGATTGCCCTCTGATCGCGGTCCGCCAAGCGCGGCAGGGCCCCGCTCTTTAGGGAGGTAACGCGCCCGGCCCGCGGCGGCGGCGCGTTCGCCAACCGGCTCGGCTGACAAGGCCCGGCGGCCGCTCGGCCCGCGGGTAGCATGGCCGCATCGAGGCGACGACGAAAATCACGGTCACGCTGCCCGACGGCACGCAGCTGGAGCTGGCCGACGGCGCCAGCGGCGCCGATGCCGCGGCGGCGATCGGCCCCGGCCTGGCCAAGGCCGCCCTGGCGATCAATGTCAACGGCGAGTTGTGCGACCTCTCCGCCCCTCTTCCCGGCGGCGCTGAGATCTCGATTCTCACCGAACGCGACGCCGAAGCGCTGGAGCTGATCCGCCACGACGCCGCCCACGTGATGGCCGAGGCGGTGATGGAGCTCTACCCGGGGACGAAAGTGACGATCGGCCCGCCGATCGAGAACGGCTTCTACTACGACTTCGAGTTCCCGGCCGACGTCAAGCTCAACGAGGACGACCTGGAGCGGATCGAGGCGGCGATGCGCACCCACATCGAGGCGGGCGAGCGCTTCGAGCGCCGCGATCTGTCCGCCAAGGAGGCGATCGAGCTCTTCCGCGCCCAGGGGCAGGACTACAAGGTCGAGCTGATCGAGGACCTCGTCCGCGACGAAGGTGTGGAGACGGTCTCCCTCTATCGCAACGGTCCATTCGAGGATCTCTGCCGCGGCCCGCACGGGCCCTCGACCGGGCGGATCAAGGCGATCAAGCTCAACTCCGTCGCCGGCGCCTACTGGCGCGGGGACGAGAACCGTCAAATGCTGACCCGCATCTATGGCACGGCTTTCTTCTCCAAGAAGGAACTGAACGCACACCTGGAGCGGATCGAGCAGGCAAAGGCTCGCGATCATCGCCGCCTCGGCCCCCAGCTCGGCCTCTTCATGCTGCGCGAGGAGGCCCCGGGTATGCCCTTCTGGCTGCCCAACGGCACCACGCTCCTACGCCTGATCGAGGCCGAGGTGCAGGCGCAGCTTCGGCGGCGCGGCTACGAGGAGATCAAGACCCCCCATGTGATGGACGTCGATCTCTGGCACCGCTCGGGGCACTGGGACAACTACCGCGAGAACATGTACTTCACCGAGTCGGGGGAGCGGGAGTACGCGCTGCGGCCGATGAACTGCCCGGGCGCCTGCCTCGTCTTCGGCGTCGGCAAACATTCCTACCGCGAGCTGCCGCTGCGGCTCGCCGAGTTCGGCCAGGTATCACGCGCCGAGCGCGCCGGCGTCCTGCACGGCCTGCTGCGGGTCCGCGCCTTCACCCAGGACGACGCCCACGTCTACTGCACCGAGGAGCAGATCGTCGATGAGGTGACCGACATCTGCGCCGCCATCGATGAGCTCTACGAGCGCTTCGGCTTCGACGACGTCAGGGTCGAGCTCTCAACCCGGCCGGAGAAATCGATCGGCACCGACGAGCAGTGGTCGCAGGCCGAAGACGCCCTGCGACAGGCGCTCGACAGCCAGGGGCGCGAGTACCAGCTCAACCCCGGCGACGGCGCCTTTTACGGGCCGAAGATCGACTTCCACGTCACCGATGCCCTGGGGCGCTCCTGGCAGTGCGGCACCTGCCAGGTCGACTTCTTCATGCCGGAGCGCTTCGACCTCTCATACACCGACGCCGACGATGCGCCGCGCCGGCCGGTGATGATCCACCGCGCCCTGCTGGGCTCGATGGAGCGCTTCGCCGGGATCCTGATTGAGCACTATGCCGGTCGCTTTCCCGTTTGGCTGGCCCCGGAGCAGGCGGTGGTGCTGCCGATCTCCGATCGCCACAACGACTATGCGTCGCAGGTCGCGGCGCAGCTGCGTGAGAACGGTCTGCGCGTCGCCGTCGACGAGCGGGCGGAGTCGATCGGCAAGAAGATCCGCGACTCCGAGCTCGGCCGCTATCCCTACATGCTGGTGGTCGGCGATCGCGAGCAGGAGGACGGCGTGGTGGCGGTTCGCTCGCACGAGGAGGGCGAGCTGGGGGCGATGCCCCTGGCCGAGTTCAGCGCCCGGGTAGCGGCGGAGAACAACCCTGCGTAGCCGGATTTGCCAATCGCCGGTCTGTCTCTATACTCCCAGCCACTTGACTGAAGGCACGCCAAACACCCCGCGCCGCTGAGCCCCGCGTGCCCGCCTTTCTACCTTTCGCCGACTTGAAGCTCCACCTCACTTCTCGATAGTGCCGGTTCCGCGTAGGTTCGACCGGCGCCCACCAGAGCGCGACACGACAAGGATCAACGACCGGATCCGCGTCTCCCAGGTTCGTCTGATCGGCAAAGACGGCGAGCAGCTCGGCATCGTCGATACGAGCGAGGCGTTGAAGCAGGCCCAGGAGGCCGATCTCGATCTGGTCGAGGTGGCGCCCAACTCGAAGCCGCCCGTCACGCGCCTGCTCGACTACTCGAAGTACAAGTACGAGCAGGAGCAGAAGCAGAAGGCGGCGCGCAAGCACCAGCAGCAGGTCAACGTGCGTGAGATCAAGCTTCGTCCGAAGATCGCCCAACACGACTACGAGACCAAGAAGGGCCACGTCGAGCGCTTCCTGCGCCATCAGGACAAGGTCAAGATCACGATCATGTTCCGCGGCCGCGAGCAGGCCCACCCGGAGCGGGGGAGGATGCTCCTGCAGCGCCTCTTCGAGGACCTCGACGGCCTCGCCGTGGTCGAGTCCGAGCCGCTGCAGGAGGGCCGCAACATGAGCATGCTCCTCGCCCCCGGCAAAGAGGCGGCGAAACCCGTCGACGAGGCTCCGGCGGCCGGCGAGGCCAAACCCGCCGAGGAGGCCAAACCCGCCGAGGAGGCGAAGTCTGCCGAGGCGAAGTCTGCCGGCGAGGCCAAGCCCGTCGACAAGGACGAGGCTGCTGAGAAGACCAAACCCGCTGAGAAGGCAAAAGCGGCCAAAAAGGCGAAACCGGCTAAGAAAGCACCACCGGCCGGCAAGGCCAAGGCGGCTCCGGCGGCCGATGACGGCAAAGCCGACGAGCCCAAGGCGGCTGACGAGGCCAAAGCGGTTGACGACGCCGCTTAGGTAGCTGGCCGCACGAAGTGGCCGTGGCGGATCCGGCTCGCTAAGGGCCCTTAGCAATCAGGTCGGCGATGCGCTCGGCCGCCTTGCCGTCCCAGAGCGGCGGCGGCTCCGGTCGTTGCGCGGGGCGCTCCGAGAGCGCGGCCGGGATGTCGGCGATCGCGCCTGGGTCGAGGCCGAGCAACGTGTTTGTGCCGGCGCGCACGGTCACCGGGCGCTCGGTGTTGTCGCGCAGGGTGAAGCAGGGTATGCCGAGAAAGGTCGTCTCCTCCTGGATGCCGCCCGAGTCGGTGAGGACGGCGCCGGCGTCGGCGAGCAGGGAAAGGAAGTCGAGGTAGCCAAGGGGCTCGCAGAGTAAGAGGCCGGGATGCCCCGTGGCCGCGTCTTCCATCATCTTGCGCGTGCGGGGATGGACCGGGAAGACGACGGGCATCTCCTCGGCGAGCGCGGCCAGCTGCTCCATCGCCTTACCCAGCAGCGGCCCGTCGACCAGGGCCGGCCGGTGCAGGGTGACGAGCACGTACTTCCCCGGCTCGACCCCAAGTTTGGACGCGGCGCCCGCCGCCCTGAAGCGGTCCTCGAGCGCGACCAGAGTGTCGATCATCGTGTTGCCGACGAAGTGCATGCGCTCGTCGGGAACCCCCTCGGCGCGAAGATTCTCGATCGCCTCCTCGGAGTGCAGGAAGAGATGGTCGGAGAGCTGGTCGGCGACGATCCGGTTGACCTCCTCGGGCATCGTGCGATCGAAGCTGCGCAGGCCGGACTCGATGTGGGCGACCGGGATGTCCATCTTCACGGCTGTCAGCGCTGCCGCCAGGGTGGAGTTGACGTCGCCGGGCACCATCACCAGGTCCGGCGCCTCGTCGGCGAGCACGGGCTCGAGGCGCTCCATCACCCGCGCGGTCTGCTGCGCATGGGTGCCGGAGCCGACCTCGAGCATGTGATCGGGCGCCGGCACGCCGAGCTCCTCCAAGAAGACCTCCGACATCAGCCGGTCGTAGTGCTGGCCGGTGTGCACGATCGTGTGCCTGCCCGCGGGCAATCTTGCCCGCAGCGCCGAGATCACCGGCGCTGTCTTGACGAAGTTGGGGCGTGTGCCCACTACATAGACGATCCGCATCGCGGGCGCCAGCGTACCGGCGGGCGCGAAGCCGAGCCGCTCGTCTGCTTCAATAGCGGACCCAATGCCGAAGATGAAAACCCATTCCGGCGCCAAGAAGCGGTTCCGCAAGACCGCCACCGGCAAGCTGCGCGGGCGGCGCGCTTACTCGAGCCACATCCTCGAGAAGAAGTCGCCGAAGCGCAAGCGGCGGATGGCGCGGCCGGTTGAGATCGCGCCCGCCGACTCGAAGACCGTGCGGGCCCTGCTTGGAGGCGGCAAGTGAGCCGCGTCAAGCGCTCTGTTCCGGCGCGCAAAAAGCGCCGCAAGGTACTGAAGGAAGCAAAGGGCTACTTCGGCCGCAAGCACTCCTCCTACCGTTTCGCCAAAGAGCAGGTGCAGCGGTCGGGCATGTATGCCTATCGCGACCGGCGCAACCGCAAGCGCGATTTCCGGCGCCTCTGGATCACGCGCATCAACGCCGCCGCTCGGCTCGAGGGGATGAGCTACTCGGAACTGATCCACGGCCTCAGTGAGGCCGGGGTCGAGGTCAACCGCAAGATGCTCGCCGACGTCGCCGTCAACGACAGCGATGCCTTCCGCCGATTCGTGGAGCTAGCCCGGGAGGGTGCGGCCGCCTGAGCCGCAGCCGAAACTCCACTTTCCCGGGCGGGCCGTCAGTTTGCGGCCCGCTTTTTCGTTCCAGGAGAAGAAACACAGGAAAAGAAACTGACACTCGATGATCGCCAGCCCCAACAACGAGAAGCTGAAACTGGTCCGCAAGCTGCGCGAGCGCAAGCACCGCGAGCGTGAGCAGGCCTTCCTAACCGAGGGCGAGGACCTGCTCGCGGCCGGCCTCAGTGCCGGTTGCGAGCCGCGCTTCGTGCTGATCGCCGCCGGCAGCGGCCTCGAGGGCGAGGAGGTCGATCCAGGGCTGCTCGACGAGGTCTCCAACCTCGGCTCCGGCACCCGGGTCATCGCCGTCTGGCCGCAGCGCTGGACTGCGCCGGCAGGGCCCTTCTGCCTCTATCTGCACGGGGTTTCCGATCCCGGCAATGTGGGCGCGATCGTTCGTACCGCGCACGCATTGGTCGATGGATCTGTCGTCCTCGGGCCCGACTGCGCCGATCCGTTCTCGCCCAAGGCCGTGCGCGCAAGCATGGGTTCGATCTTCGCTCAGCCGCTGGCGCGTGGGGACGTGGGCCATACACCGGCGCCGCGGGTGGCGCTTGTCGCTCACGGCGGCGAGGCGCCCACCACAGAGGCAGCGGGCGCAGAGGCGACCTACCGCGCAGGCAGCCGCCGGCTGGCCGGCGGGGCTCGATGGCGCGGCAACGCTGTGCCTGGGCGCCGAGCGCGACGGCCTGCCGGACGAGGTGCTCTCCCAGTGCGGCTCCCGGCTCACGATCCCTCTGCGGGAGGGCGCCGCCGAGTCACTCAATGTCGCCGCTGTCGCGGCCATTGCCTGCGAGCGGCTATCGTCGCTCGCCATGCCGGAGGCGCAGCCCGATGCTTGAGCGGATCGCACAGATTCAGGATGAGGGTGGGACTGCCATCGAGGCAGCCGCCGGCACCGCCGAGCTGGAGGAGCTGCGGGTCCGTTACCTCGGCCGCAAGGCCGAGCTGACGACGATCCTGCGCGGCATCGCCGACCTGCCGGCGGAGGAGCGGGGCAAGGTCGGCGCCGCCGCCAACCAGGCGCGGCAGGCCCTCGAGGAGCAGCTCGGCCGGCGCGCCGAGGCGCTCGATGCCGCCGAGTTGGAGCAGCAGCTCGCGGGCGATCGCATCGACGTCACCCTGCCGGGCGCGCCCGCGAGGCCGGTCGGCCACCCCCACCTGATCACCCGCACAACGCGCCAGATCGAGGACGTCATGGTCGGGCTCGGCTACCGGGTGATGGAAGGGCCGGAGCTCGAGCTCGACTACTACAACTTCACCGCGCTCAACCACCCGCCGGGGCACCCGGCGCGGATGCTGCAGGACACTTTCTATGTCCAGTCGCATCCCGAGGTCCTGCTGCGCACCCACACCTCGCCGATGCAGACCCGCGCGATGGAGGCCCAGCCGCCGCCGATCTTCATCGTCATCCCGGGCAAGGTCTACCGGCGCGATTCCGACGCCACCCACAGCCCGATGTTCCACCAGGTCGAGGGGCTGGCGATCGGCGAGGGGATCACCCTTGCCGACCTACAGGGCACGCTTGCCGAGATGCTGAAAGCGATCTTCGGCGAGGGCCGGGAGGCGCGGATGCGGCCCCATTTCTTCCCCTTCACCGAGCCGAGCGTCGAGTTCGACGTCTCCTGCTTTCAGTGCGAGGGCACGGGTGAGCTGGCCGGTGGCGAGCGCTGCAACCTCTGCAAGGGGATCGGCTGGATCGAGGTCGGCGGCGCCGGCATGGTCGATCCGAATGTGCTCGGCTTCGTAGAGGAGGCCGGTTATGCCCCCGAGCGGGTGCAGGGCTTCGCCTTCGGTATGGGAGTGGAGCGGATCGCGATGCTGCGCCACGGCGTGCCGGACCTGCGGCGCTTCTTCGACAACGACGTCAGAGTGCTGGGGCAGTTCCGGTGAGGGTGCCCTATTCATGGCTGCGCGAGTACTGCGACCCGGGCGTCGGGCCGCGGCAGCTTGCCGAGCGGTTGGCGATGACCGGCACCGAGGTGGAGCGGGTAACGACGGTCGGCCCGCCGTCGAGCGACGGGTTCGTGGTCGGCAAGGTGCTCAGCGCCGAGCCTCACCCCGACGCCGACCGGCTGCGGGTCTGCACGGTCGAAGCCGGCGGCGGCGAGCGCACGATCGTCTGCGGCGCGCCCAATGTGGCCGCGGGCCAGCTCGTGCCGGTGGCCCTGCCGGGAGCGACGATGCCGGGCGGGCAAAAGCTCGGCAAGGCAAAGCTGCGCGGCGTCGAGTCCGACGGCATGATCCTCTCCGCCGCCGAGCTCGAGCTGGGGGAGGGCGCCGAGGGCATCCTCGTGCTGGATGGCGACGCCCCGCCGGGGGCGCCGCTTGCCGAGGTCCTGCCCATCGCCGAGCCGGTCCTGGAGCTGGAGGTGACGCCGAACCGGGTCGATTGCTTCGGCATCTACGGGGTGGCGCGCGAGGTGCACGCGATCACCTCCGCTCCGCTCAGCGCCGCGCCCTGGGAGCAGGAGGCGCCGGCTGAGGGAGGGGGGAAGGCCGAGGACTACGCCTCGGTGACGGTTGAGGTGCCTGAGCTCTGCCCCCGTTTCACCGCCCGCGTCTTCACCGATGTGACGATCGGGCCGTCTCCGGCCTGGCTGCAGGCGCGGCTCACCGCCGCCGGGCAGCGGCCGATCAACAACGTCGTCGACATAACCAACTACGTAATGCTGCTCACCGCGCAGCCTCTGCACGCCTTCGACCTCGACCGGGTTCCGGATGGCGAGCTGACGATCCGCCTCGCGGCCGAAGGCGAGAAGATGAACACCCTCGACGAGGTCGAGCGCACCCTCGACGATCAGACCGTGGTCGTCTGCGATCGCAACGGGCCTTCTGGAATCGCGGGGATCATGGGAGGGCAGGCTTCGGAGGTTTCCGCGCAGACGACCAGAGTGCTGCTCGAGGTGGCCAACTGGAATGGCACCAACATCCTGCGCACCTCCCGAATGCTCGGCCTGCGCTCGGAAGCCTCCTCGCGCTTTGAGAAGCAGCTTCACCCTGAGCTCTGTATGCGGGCGCAGAGGCTTGCCTCGCAACTGATGGTCGAGCTCTGCGGCGCCAGGCTGGTGCCGGAGACGATCGACGTGGCGGGCGAAGTCCCCGCGCCCCACCGGCTTGCCCTGCGTGAGGCGCGGGTAGAGGGCCTGCTGGGGATGCGAATCGAGCCCGACGAGCAAGCCGCCTATCTGGAGCGGCTCGGCTTCGAAGTCGAGAAAACCGCGGCGGGCCTGGAGGTCGAGGTGCCGGTGGACCGCCACTACGACGTTACCCGTGAGGTAGACCTGATCGAGGAGGTCGCCCGGGTGCACGGCCTCGACGAGCACCTGCCGACAACCCTGCCCGACAGCGCCGAACAGGTTGGCGGGCTGAGTCGAGAGCAGCGGCTGCGGCGCCGCAGCGAGGACGCGCTGCGCGTCCTCGGCTTCGACGAGGCGGTCGGCTGGAGCTTCACCGACCCGGGCGAGGCCGCCCGGCTGCGCATTCCCGAGGACGACCCGCGCGCGGACGCCGTGGTCATCGCCAACCCACTTTCCGAGGAGCAGTCCGTGATGCGCACGAGCGTGCTCGGCTCGCTGCTCGACGTCGCGCAGGGCAACCTCGCCAGAGGAGTCGATCGGGTGGCGCTTTTCGAGTCCGGCCGCGTCTATCTGCAAGGAGAGCCAAAAGAGGCTGCGGGGGAAGGGCCTCTGGCCGGGCGCTTCCCAGGCAATCGGCCGGCGCCGGTGCTCGAGCCGCACCGGATCGGCTGCCTCGCCGTCGGCCCGCTGGTGGCCAAGTCCTGGCGCGGGGGAGGGGAGCCGACCGACTTCTTCGCCCTCAAAGGTGTGCTCGAGGCACTGGGGAACCAGCTCGGGGCTGAGCTGTCCTTCGAGCCGGCGTCAGAGCCGTTTCTGTATCCGGGACGTGCCGCGGCCCTGCACGCCGGCGGTATCGCCGCCGGCTGGATCGGGGAGCTGCATCCACTCGTCTGCCGGGCCTGGGACATCGAGGCCGGCACCGCCTTCGAACTCGAAGCGGCGGCGCTGATCGCCGCCGCTACCGCGGGCGAGGAGGCCTATGAGGACGTCACCACCTACCCCGCCGTCCATCAGGACCTGGCGGTCGTCCTGCCGGCCGATGTGCCCTCGGCTGAGGTGCGAAGCGCCGTCCTCGCCGCGGGCGGAGAGCTGCTGCGGACGGCCGTCGTCTTCGACCTCTTCGAAGGCGAGCAGCTTGGCGAGGGGCGCAAGAGCCTGGCCCTGCGGTTGGAGTTCCGGGCCGCGGACCGCACGCTGACCGACGAGGAGGTCGCTGTTCAGCGGGCCTCGATCGAGGCTGAGTTGACGAAGCTCGGGGGGTCCCTCCGTGTCTGAGCCGAACGCGATGTCCAATCCCAATTTCCAGCCGCTCGACGGCGAGGCCGCCGCCCGGGTGTTGGTCGCCGGCGCCTCCGGCTTCACGGGGGCGCTGGCCGCCCAGATCGTTTGGCGGCATCCCAAGCTGGAGCTGGTCGCGATCACCTCGCGCAGCGACGCCGGCACCCCTCTCGATCGCCTCTACCCCCGCTACCGGGTTCCGCTGGAGCTGACCGAGCTCGACCTCGATCGGGTCGAGGGCGTCGACGCCGCGATCGTCGCCTACCCACATGGCGCCTCGGCACCGACGGTGGCCGCCCTGCGCGGGCTGGGCGCGATAGTCGTCGATCTCTCCGCCGACTTCCGCCTCCGCGACCTGCCCACCTACGAGCGCTGGTACGGCGAGCACGGAGCCCCGGAGCTGCTGGAGGGAGCGGTCTACGGGCTCACCGAGCTCTACCGGGAGGACCTGCGCGGCGCGCAGCTGAGCGCGACGCCGGGCTGCTATCCGACGGCGAGCGTGCTGGCCCTGGCGCCGCTGGCCGAGCGCGGCTTGATCGCCGATGCCGTCATCGACGCCAAGCAGGGGGTCTCCGGCGCCGGCCGCGGCGGCGGCGACGCGATGCACTTCGTGACCATGGATGAGAACGCCTTCGCCTATAAGACCGAGGGGCACCGCCACCGGCCGGAGATCGAACAGGAGCTGGCGGCGCTCGGCTCCGCCGCCCCGGTCACCTTCGTCCCTCATCTGCTTCCGCTCGACCAGGGTGAGCTGACGTCCTGCTACGTGCAGACGACCGAGCCGATCGCCAAAGACGACCTGCAGGAGCTCTATCGCGAGCGCTACGCGGGCGAGCGGTTCGTGCGCGTGGTCGATGCGCCTCCGGGCCTGCGCGACGTGCGCGACACGAACGAGTGCCACGTCTATGTGACGGTCGAGGAGCGGGGCAGGGTGCTCGCCTTCTCGGCGATCGACAACCTCTGGAAGGGCGCCGCCGGACAGGCGGTGCAGAACCTCAACCTGATGCTGGGCCTCGACGAGGAGTTGGGGCTGACGTGAGCGAGGGCTTCTTCAGGTCGCGCTGGGTCGAGGCTCCCGAGGACGTGGAGGAGCTGGATACGGCCGTGCTCGCACCGGGCTTTCGGGCCGGCGGGGCCCACTGCGGCCTCAAGGGCGGCGGCAAGACCGACGTCGCGCTGATCGTCTGCGACGCGACGGAAGTCGCCTCGTCGATCCTGCTGACACGGAATGCCTCCGCCGCGGCGCCGATTCGGGTTTGCCGCGACCGTGTCGATCGCGGCGCGGTCCGGGCCGCGGTCGTCAATTCGGGCAACGCCAATGCCGAGACCGGTGAGGCGGGCTACGTCGACGCGATGGCGATGTGCAAACAGGCGGCGGGGAACTTGGGCCTGCGGCCGGAGGCCGTCGCCCCGGCGGAGACCGGCGTGATCGGCGTGCCGCTGCCGATCGATGCCGTGCTCAGGGGGATCGACGAGGCGGCCGCGAATCTCATCGAGGCGGGTGGCACGGTCTTCTCGGAGGCGATCATGACCACCGATCGCTGGCCCAAGCGCTGCACGCTTCGGGCCGGCGGCGTCACGGTCTCCGCGCAGGCCAAGGGCGCGGGGATGATCCAGCCGGGCTTCGCGACGTTGCTTTGCTTCGTCCAGACTGACGCCATCGTCGAGGACCCCGACGCGGCCCTGCGGACCGCCGTCGACGGTTCCTTTGAGCGCATCACGGTCGACGGCCAGATGAGCACCAACGACACCGTCTTGCTGCAGGCGACCGGCACTGCCGGCGCGCCCCTGCCGGACGGCCTGCTCGACGCCGTGCTCCTGCAGCTCGCGATCGAGATCGTCGCCGACGGGGAGGGGACGGCGAGGGTGGCGAAAGTGCAGGTCGAGGGCGCCGCCTCGCTCGCCGAGGCCGAGCGGGTGGCGCGGGCGATCGCCAACTCCCCCCTGGTCAAGACGGCGCTCTTCGGCCGCGATCCCAACTGGGGCCGGATCGCGCAGGCCGCCGGCATGGCCCTTGCCGGCGAGGACCTGGAGGAGATCGGCGCCGACTCGATCGACGCCGCCGAGCTCGGCGGCGAGACAGCGGAGGCCGAGATCGGCATCCGGCTTGGCCGCGGCGAGCATCGCGCCCATGTTTGGTTTTCGGATCTCGGCTACGAGTATGTGCGGATCAACGCCGAGTACACGACGTAATACATGGGAGACCCAGTGACCACCAACGTCGACACCCTTCTCGAGGCGCTTCCCTACATCAAGGAGTTCCACGGTCGCACCGTGGTGATCAAGTACGGCGGCGCCGCGATGCGCGAGGAGCAGTTGCGAGAGGACTTCGCCAACGACGTCGTCCTGCTCAAGTATGTGGGCCTGAACCCGGTGATCGTCCACGGCGGCGGCCCCGAGATCACCGAGTACATGGAGAAACTCGGCCTCGAGGTTCGCTTCCACGAGGGCCTGCGCGTCTCCGATGCCGAGACGGTCGAGGTGGCGCGGATGGTCCTGCTCGGCAAGCTCAACTCCGACATCGTGCAGCGGCTCAACCGCCACGGCCAGCCGGCGGTCGGCCTCTCGGGCCAGGACGGCTCGCTGTTCGAGGTGGCGCCGGCGCCCAACGCCGACGAGGTCGGCTTCGTCGGCTCCGTCGAGCACGTCGATGTCGACGTGCTCAACCACATCGCCGAGGACTACATCCCGGTGATCGCCTCCTCGGCCTCCGACGCCGAGGGGCGGGCCTACAACGTCAACGCCGACGAGGCCGCCGGCAAGGTGGCGGCCGCGCTCAGCGCCCACAAGGCGATCTTCCTCACCGACGTCGAGGGGTGGCTGGCTGACCCGGAGGACGCCGACTCGCTGATCACGCACGCCGCCGTGCTCGAGGTCGAACAGAAACTGCAGGGCATCGACGGCGGCATGCGCCCCAAGCTGCAGGCGTGCGTGGACGCGATCCAGGGAGGCGCCCAGTCCGCCCACATCATTGACGGCCGCAAGCCCCACAGCCTGCTGCTCGAGCTTTTCACCAACGCCGGCATCGGCACCATGGTGACCCCGTGACGGCGGCCTCCGGCACGGGCTTCGAGCAACTCCAGGAGCGCGAGCGCCGCTACCTGATGCGCACCTATGCGCGAGCCCCGGTGGAGTTCGTGCGCGGTGAGGGGACGCGGCTCTGGGACGCGGACGGCAAGGAGTACCTCGACTTCCTCGCCGGGATCTCCGTTTGCACAGTGGGCCATTGCCACCCCGCCGTGGTCGAGGCCGTGCGCGAGCAGGCCGGCCGGCTGATGCACGTCTCAAACCTCTTCTACAGCGAGCCGATGGTGCGGCTCGCCGAGCGGCTGGCGGAGTCGAGCCTGGGCGGCCGCGCCTTCTTCGCGAACTCGGGCACCGAGGCCAACGAGTGCGCGATCAAGATCGCTCGCAAGCAGGCCCACCGCCGCGGCGTCGAGGAGCCGCAGATCGTCAGCTTCGAGCGCGACTTCCACGGCCGCACCTACGGTGCCCTCGCGGCGACGCCCGCCCTCGCCGAGAACCAGGACCTGGGGCCGATGCTGCCGGGCTTTCGGGCCGTTCCTCTGAACGACGCGGCGGCGCTGCGCGAGGCCGTGGGGGAGAGCACCGCGGCGGTGCTGATCGAGCCGATCCAGGGTGAGAGCGGCGTCTATCCGGTCAGCGACGAGGTGCTGCTCGTGGCCAGGGAGGTGTGCGATGAGGTGGGGGCGATGCTCATCTTCGACGAGATTCAGACCGGCCTCGGCAGGACGGGGTCCCTCTGGGCCTACGAACAGACTCCGGTGCGCCCGGACGTGATCACCAGCGCCAAGGCGCTCGGCGGCGGCCTGCCGATCGGCGCTTGTCTGACCACGCCCGAGGCGGGCGAGGTTCTGGAGCCCGGCGACCACGGCTCGACCTTTGCCGGCGGCCCCGTCGCCTGTGCGGCGGCCCTCGCGGTGCTCGACCTCGTCGACGAGCCGGCGCTTCTGCGCCGGGTTCGCGAGCTGGGGGGCAGGCTCTGCGATGAGCTGCTCGCGATTGACGGTGTGCGCGAAGTTCGCGGCCGCGGACTGATGCTCGGCGTCGGCCTCGAGGAGGGCATCGATGCCCCGACGCTGCGCGACGACCTGCTCGCGCAGGGGCTGGTCGTCAACGCACCCGAGCCGAGCACGATCCGCCTGCTGCCGCCCCTGGTGATCGGCGAGGCGGACGTTGAAACAGCCCTTTCAGCCTTTGGCAAGAGCTGTGCTCGCCTCGCCACAGCGGCGTAGAATCGGCGCACAGGAGCGGCTGAGCGGATTCCGCGGCAGCGTTCCTAGCCGATGAACGAGCAGCCGAAATCTCCACATGAGGCGGGCCACCAGCCTCCTCAGAGCCCCCGGGACCAGAGCCTCGCGGGCCAGGCCGGCGAGCGGATCCAGGCGATCATCGAGGCGGCCGAGCGGGCTGCCGCCGCGATCATCGAGGACGCCAAGGCCCAGGCGCGCAAGCAGCTCGACGAGTCGCGCAGCGAGGCCAATCGCGCCACGGCGCGGCGGGCCCAGGAGATCTCACTGCTGACCAGCGACCTGATCGACCGCACCGAGGCGGTGAGGCGGCAGTCGGATGAACTGCTGCGGCTGCTCGACGAGACCAAGCGCCGCCTCGACGCGGCGGGGCAGGGCGGCACCGGCCACGCCGAGCGGGCTCCCGTCCAGCAGATGCCGCTGGGCCAGACGCCCGCGCAGCAGACGCCGATGGGGCAGACCATGCAGTCGACGCCGGCGGAGCCGCCTGCAGCCCAACACCTGAGGGCGGTCGAGGCGCAGCCCCATCACGAGGGGCGGGGCGGCCACTCCATTGACGGCCCCCGCCTGCTGGCGACGCAGATGGCGGTCGGCGGCAGCAGCCGCGCCGAAATCGAGCGCCGGCTTCGAAACGAGTTTGAGATCGAGGACACCGGGCCGATGCTCGACGCAATCCTGGGACAGGAGGAATAGGCGATGAATGAGGACCCGACACGGATCATGCACCCAGAGGGTGGGCGGCCGCACGGCAACATGCGCCTCGTCATCGCGGGCCTGATCGCGGTGATCGTCGGCCTGCTCGTCGCCATCCTCGTGATCGCCGGCGATGACGGCGGCGATTCGGAGAGCTCGGTGCCGCCCGCCTCCTCGCTGAGCGCTCCGTCGACGACCAGCGAGACGACGACCGACTCCACCACCGATTCGACCACGGAGTCCACGACAGAGCCGACCACCGACTCGACCACGACCACCACGGCTCCCACGACGACGACCGCTCCCACCACCACGACGACGACCGTTCCGGAAGAAAACGGCAGCGGCGGGGTCGCGGTCCCATAGGTAAACGGCGGCGAGGAAACGCAAGGCGGCTCGCGGCGCCCTGACGGCGCCCGGCCAGAGCGACCGCTCATGCGAGACTTCGCGCCTCGATGACTGCCGAGCAGCCCTCAGATCAAGTCCGCACCGCGAGCTACGAGGCCGACCCCGCCGAGGTCCGGCGCGTGCTGCTGCTCTATTCGGGCGGCCTCGACACGAGCGTGATGCTGAAGTGGATCCAGGACTCCTATGACGCCGAGGTGGTCTGCCTCACGGTCAACCTCGGCCAGCCCGGCGAGGACTACGCGGTTATCGAGGACAAGGCGAAGCGGCTCGGAGCGCTCGAGTGCCATGTGGTCGACGCGCGGGAGCAGTTCGCGCGCGACTTCGTCGTTCCGGCGATCAAGGCAAACGCCCTCTACGGCGGCGGCTACCCGCTCTTCACCGCGCTCGGCCGTCCACTGATCGCCCAGCTGGCGGTCGAGTACGCGCGGCGCTGCGGCTGCGACACGATCGCCCACGGATGCACTGGCAAGGGCAACGACCAGGTGCGGATCGAGGCGACGGTGGCGACGTTGGCGCCCGAGCTGAAGACGATCGCCCCGGTGCGCTCATGGCAGATGGGCCGCGAGGAGGAGATCGCCTACGCCAGGGAGCACGGCATCCCCGTCAAGGGAGGGACCGAGGTGACGCCCTACTCGATCGACGACAACCTCTGGGGGCGTTCCTCGGAGGGGCGCTGGATCGAGGACCTGGCCCACGCCCCCGAGGACGACGTCTTTCAGCTCGTCACCCACCCCGAGCGGGCCCCCGATGAGGCGGAGGTCATCAAGGTCGAGTTCGAGGCCGGTGTGCCGGTCGGCCTGGACGGCGAGCGCCTCGGTCTGGTCGAGCTGCTCGAGCGCGCCGCCGAGGTCGGCGCCCGCCACGGCGTCGGCATCGTCGACCACATCGAGGATCGCATCGTCGGGCTCAAGGTGCGAGACATCTACGAGGCGCCGGCGGCGGCGATCGTCCTAACCGCCCATCAGGAGCTGGAGAAGCTGGTCGGCACGATCCACCAGAACCAGTTCAAGCCGGGGCTGGACCAGAAGTGGGCCTACCTCGTCTACGCGGGGCTCTGGTGGGAGCCGCTGCGCGACGACCTCGATTCCTACATGGACGCCGCCAATGCCCAGGTCACCGGCACGATCGGCCTGCGGCTCTACAAAGGCAGCGTGAGCGTGGTGACGCGCGAGTCCCCCAACGCCGTCTATGACGCCGACCTCGCCTCCTTCGCGGAGTCGGGCGGCCTCTTCTCACAGACCGCTTCGCCAGGTTTCATCGAGCTCTGGTCACTGCAATCGCGGATGGCGCATCGAATCCGCCAACGAGGGGTAGGGGAGGACTGATGTACGCGCTGATCGGCAAGTGGGTGTTCCGCTCCGGGGTCTTCTACGTCCGCCGCAACTACATGCGGCAGGTGCGCATCGGGGCCGGCCTCGCCGCGCTCGGCGTCGGCGCCGCGATCTACCTCGCCAGCCGCAACGTCCCTGAGGGTTAGCTCTCTGGTTGACCGTCTGGTCGTGCCGGCGCCGGGCCCCGCAAGTTTCCTTGCGGATTATTGACGCCCGATGAGGGTTCGCTAACAGACTGCTGTACTCTCGCGCCTTTCGTGCGCCGGGCTCTTCCGACAGACGCTGCATGCGGACGGCTGCTCGGTGTTCTCACCGGTGCCGCCTGCGCTCTCGGCCTGCTCATCCCCACCGCCGCACCGGCCGCGAGCATCGATTCCCTGCAGGCCAAGGTCAGCTCGGCCCGCGAGGAGGCTGCGAGCCTCGCCGCCGGCCTGCGCAGCACGCAGGAGGAATTTGCCGCCGTCCAGCAGCAGGCGGATGTGGCGGCGGCACGCGAGCAGCAGTTGAGCGGCCTGCTGGCCAATGGCCGCCAGCGCGCCGCGGCGCTCGCCGCCAAGGTCAGGCGCTCCCAGCGCCGCCTGGCGGAAGAGCGGGCTCGCCTGCGCCGGGCAAGGGGCGCCCTGGCGCAGCGGCTGGTCGCGATCTATGAGAGCGGCTCCCCGAGCACCGCCGGTGTCATCCTCGCCGCCAGCGATTTCGACGACCTCAGCACCCGCACCGACTATCTGCAGCGGATCCAGGGCTCCGACGAAGCACTGGCGGCAAGGGTGGAGCAGGTCCGCGGCGCGATGGATCGCCAGCTGTCGCTGGTGGAGGCGTTGAAGGCGCGCATCGATGCCTACAACGCCCGCCTCACCGCCGCCCGTGAACAGATCTCCGCCGTGCGCGGCGATGCCGAGGCGGCCGCGGCGCGCCTGCAGTCGGTCGCCACCGCCCGCTCCGCCTCGCTGGCGACGCTGAAGTCGGAGATCGGAGGCTGGGTCAGCGACATCCAAGCCGCCGAAGAGGCAAGCCGCGCGGCGGCCGAAGAAGAGGTTGGGCGCTGGCTCGGCGGCCCGTACTCGATTCCGACATACATTGTGATGTGTGAGTCCGGCGGTAACTACAGCGCCGTCAATCCCTCCAGCGGGGCGGGCGGCGCCTACCAGATCCTTCCTTCGACCTGGGCCATGTACGGGGGCGAGGGGAATCCGGAGGACGCGCCGAAAGCCGAACAGGACGAGATCGCGGCCCAGATCTGGGCCGACTCGGGCGGCGGCGCCTGGGTCTGCGCCGGCTGAACCTTGCCCCGGTTCTAACGAGATACGCGCGAGGATCGCGCAAAAAGCGCCTTCCTTAAAGGGTTGTGGCATCTGCTGGGCTTGGCATCATCGGTAAACCGATGAGAGTGGAGCAGACAAGCTTCTGGGCACCTGGGGTTGTTCGTTGAGCGCACCGACAGCCGTCCATCTTCATGCCCACAGCGAGTACTCGCTGCTCGACGGTGCCTGCAAGATCGATGCGATGGCGGCCAAGGCGGCGGAGCTCGGACAGCCCGCCCTCGGGCTCACCGACCACGGCGTGATGAACGGCGCCGTCGACCTCTACAAGGCTTGCAAGAAGCACAAGATCAAACCGATCGTCGGCCTCGAGGCCTACTTCGTCGACGATCGCGAGGAGGTCAAAAGCCTCGCTCGCTACGAGCGCAACCACCTGACGCTGCTGGCCGAAAACGACACCGGCTTCTCCAACCTGGTCAAGCTCACCTCGGCGAGCTTCCTCGAGGGCTTCTCCCGCGGCAAAGCCAACGTCGACATGGATCTGCTCTCCACCCACTCCGAGGGAGTGATCGCGCTCACCGGCTGCCTGCAGTCGCGCTTCTGCCGCCGCCTGGTCGAGGAGCGGCCGGCCGACGCACGCGGCCACCTCGACGACCTGATTCAGGTCTTCGGCCCCGAGCAGGTCTACTTCGAGGTGCAGAAAAACGGCATCGCCGAGCAGGAGAAGGCCAACGAGGGCATCGTCCGCTTCGCCCGTGAGCTGAATCGGCCGCTGGTCGGCACCGCCGACGTCCACTACCTGCGTCGCGAGGACTTCGACAACCACAAGGCCCTGCTCTGCGTGCAGACGAAGTCCACCCTGCAGGCGCCGAAGCTGAGCTTCGACACCAACGAGTTCTTCCTCAAGAGCTCCGAGGAGATGGCGCAGTCCTTTGCCGAGTGGCCCGACGCCGTGGCGACGACGGTCGAGATCGCCGAGCGCTGCGAGGTCGACATCGAGCTCGGCAAGCTGCTGCTGCCGCGCTACCCAACGCCCGACGACTCAGAGCCCGAGGCGATGCTGCGGCGGATCGCTGCCGAGGGGCTGCAGGCCCGCTATGGCGATCCACCGCCGGCCGAGGCGGTGCAGCGGCTGGAGTACGAGCTCGGCGTGATCGAGGAGATGGGGTTCTCCTCCTACTTCCTGATCGTTTGGGACTTCGTTCGCTACGCGAAGGAGAACGGCGTCGCCGTGGGCCCCGGCCGCGGCTCCGCCGCCGGCTCGATCGTCGCCTACAGCCTCACCATCACCGACCTTGACCCGCTTGCCAACGACCTGCTGTTCGAGCGCTTTCTCAACCCCGGCCGCAAATCGATGCCGGACATCGACATCGACTTCTCGGTCCGCGGCCGCGAGCGGGTGATCCGCTACGTGGCGGAGAAATACGGCCGCGAGTCGGTCGCCCAGATCATCACCTTCGGCACGATGGCGCCCCGCGCCGCCACCCGTGACGCCGCCCGGGTGCTCGGCTTCGACTACGGCACCGGCGACCGCCTCGCCAAGCAGATCCCGGAGCCGATCCTGGGCCGCAACCTCTCCTTCGCCGAGTGCCTGAAGCCGGGCCAGGAACTGAAAAGGACCTACGACAGCGAGCCGGACGCGAAACGGATCCTCGACGTCGCGCAGGGCCTCGAGGGGATCATCCGCAACAACTCCATCCACGCCGCCGCCGTCGTCATCGCCGACCGGCCGCTGCAGGAGATCGTGCCCCTGCAGCTGGCCGAGGATCGCAGCGCCAGCGCCGCCGCCGCGAACGGCGAGGGCAATGGCAATGGGAATGGCGGCTCCAAGGGCGAGCGTCAGTACAAGATCGTCACCCAGTACTCGATGGGGCCGATCGAGGAGATCGGCCTGCTGAAGATGGACTTCCTCGGCCTGCGCAACCTCGATGTGATCGAGGACGCGATCGAGATCATCCATCGCTCACGAGGGATCGAGCTCGACATCGCCGCGATCCCGATGGACGACGCGAAGACCTTCGAGATGCTCTCCCGCGGCGACGGCACCGGAGTCTTCCAGCTCGAGTCCGAGGGCATGCGCGAGGCGATGAAAAAGGTGCGGCCGACCGAGTTCGACGACATCGTCGCGCTGGTCTCCCTCTACCGGCCCGGAGCGATGCGCTACATCCCCGACTATGCGAAGGGCAAGCGCAACCCGGCCTCGGTCACCTATCCCGACGAGCGGCTGCGCCCGATCACCCAGCCCACCTACGGCTGCGTCCTCTACCAGGAGCAGCTGATGGAGATCGCCAAGCAGATGGCGGGCTTCAAACCCGCCGAGGCCGACGACCTGCGCAAGGCGATCGGCAAGAAGAAGCGCGAGCTGATGGCGACCATGAAAGCCAAATTCATGGAGGGCTGCCAGGCATCGGGCACGGCGGCCAAGGTCGCCGGCGACATGTGGTCGCTGATGGAGGGCGCCGCCGACTACTCCTTCAACAAGTCACACGCTGCCTGCTACGCGCTGATCGCCTACCGCACCGCCTACCTGAAGGCCAACTTCCCCGCCGAGTACATGGCGGCCGTGATCTCCTCGGTGATGAACACCAAGGACAAGGTCCCCTTCTTCGTCAATCGCTGCGAGGAGATGGGGATCGAGGTGTTGCCGCCCGACGTCAACTCCTCCGACCACGACTTCGTCGTCTCCGAGAAAGCGATCCGCTTCGGGCTCGACGCGGTGAAGAATGTCGGCTATGCCGCGGTCGAGGCGATCCTGCGGGCGCGCGAGGACGGTGAGATCACGTCGATCTGGGACTTCTGCGAGCGCGTCGACGCCCGCGCCGTCAACAAGCGGGCGACGGAGTGCCTGATCAAGTGCGGGGCCCTCGATTCGACCGGAGCGACGCGCAAAGGCATGCTGGAGGTGCTGCCGACGGCCCAATCGGCGGGCCAGAAGGTGCAGGAAGACGCACAGATGGGACAGGGCTCGATCTTCGATTTCGGCGACGGCGGCAACAAACAGGGAGAGAGCCACGCCGGTGCCCACCAGCGGCCGGCGATCTCGGCCAGCGAGTTCGAGCGCTCGGAGCTGTTGGCGCTGGAGAAGGAGACGCTCGGCACCTATCTCTCCTCGCACCCCCTCTCCGAAGTACGCGATGCCCTGCGGGCTCGCGTCGACTGCTCGATTGCCGAGCTCTCGAGCAAACCCGACGGCGCCTGGGTCACGGTCGGCGGCATCGTCACGACCTGCAAAAAGGTGCGCACCAAGAGCGGCAGCCAGCTGCTGTTCGGCACCCTCGACGACATCGAAGGCCAGATCGAGATGCTCGTCTTCAAAGCCGAAGAGTCCGGCAGCGCCGCGGCGATCACTCCCGACGCGGTGGTGCTCGTGCGGGGGCGCCTCGACCACAAAGAGGGCGGCGAGAGCAAGCTCGTCGTGCAGGAGGCCCAGCGCTTCGAACCCGGCAGCGATGAGATCGCCCGCGCCACCGCGATCGCCAACGCGCCGACGGCGCCGCTGAAGCTGACCATCGATGCCGCGATGTTGAAGAACCCCGCCCTCGTGGAGGAGCTGAAGGCGGTCTTCGAGCACCACAAAGGCGAGGCCGACGTTCACCTTGCGATCCACTCCGCCAGCGGGCAGCCGCGGAACATACGCCTGGGGAAGGACTACCGCGTCCGCAACTCCAGCGGCCTGCGCGCGGAGTTGGGGCACGTGCTCGGCGCGGATGCTCTGGCCGCGTGAATCCCCTCCCTAGACTTCGTTCATGCCGGTAACGCAGAGCCACGTCGGCGAGTGCCGCCAGTGCCGCTCCTTCTGCGACAGGATGGTCGAGCCGCGCGGTTGCGTGGAAATGGGATGCCGGTTCGCCTACAGCTTCATCGACATGCTCACCGGGGTCCAGTACATGGGCTGCATGCAGGAGGTGTTCGGCGCCAAGGTGGCGATGGACGCCGTGCTCGCCCCGGGAGGGTTCGGCGGCGTCAAGATGACCGGTGAGGCCCTGCCCCATTGCCAGTTCTCCGTCGAGCGGGCATACGAGGGCTCCGGCGCCTCCTATGACTGCGTCAACCGCCGCTTCTTCGACTGCGCCGACGATGGCCCCGAGGGCCTCAAGGCCTTCGACCTGCGCGACGTCTGATTCGCCGCGCCGCGGCTCGCCCGGCCCGACGATTGCATCTTTTGGCGTAGGATTCCGGCCATGACAGACACTTCCCCAGTTGCAGAGGCAGAGGAGCTTTTGGCGAGCGCAAGCGGAGGCGGCAGCGCCGCTGAGGAGGGTGAGCCACGGTTCACCCTGGCGCTGAACCAGGACCAAAAGGACATCAAAGAGTGGGTTCACGGCTTCGCGGAGCAGGTCGTGCGCCCGGCCGCCGAGGAATGGGACGAGCGCGAGGAGACGCCCTGGCCCGTGATCCAGGAGGCCGCCAAGATCGGCCTCTACGGATTCGAAGCCCTCGGTCAGTTTTGGGCCGATGAGACCGGCCTGACGCTGCCGATCGCCAACGAGGAGCTCTTCTGGGGCGACGCCGGCATCGGCATGGCGATCATGGGGACCTCGCTTGCCGTCGCCGCGATCTTCGGCCAGGGGACCCCGGAGCAGATGGGCGAGTGGATCCCGCAGTGCTTCGGCACCCCGGAGGAGCCCAAGGTGGCCTCCTTCTGCTCTTCTGAGCCGGACGCCGGCTCCGACGTTTCCGCGATTCGCACCACCGCCAAGTACGACGAGGCAAAGGACGAATGGGTGCTCAACGGCCAGAAGGCCTGGGCGACCAACGGCGGCATCGCCGACGTCCATGTCGTCATCGCCACCGTCGACCGCGAGCTGCGCTCGCGCGGCCATGCCGCCTTCGTCATCCCGCCTGGGACCAAGGGCTGCGAGCAGGGCGCCAAGGTCAAGAAGCACGGCCTGCGCGCCTCGCACACCGCCGACGTCCACCTCGACGACTGCCGCATTCCCGGCGCCTGCCTGCTGGGCGGCAAAGAGAAGCTCGACGAGCGCCTGGCACGGGTTCGCGAGGGAAAGAAATCCAAATCGCAGGCGGCGATGCAGACCTTCGAGGCGAGCCGGCCGACGGTCGGCGCCCAGGCCCTCGGCATCGCCCGCGCGGCTTATGAGTACTCGCTCGAGTACGCGAAAGAGCGGCAGCAGTTCGGCCGCGCGATCATCGAGAACCAGGCGATCGCCTTCACCCTCGCCGACATGAAGCTGGAGATCGACGCCGCCCGGCTGCTGGTCTGGCGCGCCGCCTGGATGGGGCGCAACGGCCACAAGTTCGAGAACGCCGAGGGGTCGATGTCGAAGCTGAAGGCCGGCGAGGTTGCGGTCTGGAGCACTGAGCGGGCGATCCAGATCCTGGGCGGCAACGGCTACACGCGCGAGTTCCCCGTCGAGCGCATGCACCGCGACGCGAAGATCTACACGATCTTCGAGGGCACCTCGGAGATCCAGCGCCTGGTCATCTCACGCGCGATCTCCGGCGTCCAGATCAAATAGGGCCGCGCAGGGGAGGGCGGCCGCTCACCCTCCGTGCGAATTGCGCCCCGGCCACATTCGCCCCTCGGGCAACCGACCGCCCCTACGCGCGAGCTCTTAGCCCCGCCTTCCGTAGCCTTCGGGCTGCTTGGACCTCTTTTTTGTCGGGGCCTTTCTTGATCGGGCCCGGCGTCTCCAGTGTCGCCGGCAGCCCCTCGAAGCGCGGCTCTGAGAGGAAGGCGGCAAGGCCGCGTTTCCCCATCTCGCCCTGGCCGACGTTGGCGTGGCGATCGCGGTTGGAGCCGAGGGGGGCGCCGGCGTCGTTGACGTGAACGCAGCGGAGGCGCTCCAGCCCCACCCTCTCGTCGGCTTCGTCCAGCACCGCGCTCAGGTGCTCGGCGTCGGTGATGTCATAGCCCTGGACGAAGAGGTGGCAGGAATCGAGGCAGAGCCCGAGCCGCTTGCCGGCGCCGGCAAGCTCGATCAGCTCGGCGGTCTGCTCGAAGTCGCGGCCGAGTAGGCCCTGGTGGCCTGCCGTCTGCTCGAGCAGCAGCGGGCAGCTCTCGCTCTCCTTCAGGGCGGCGGCGATCACCTTGGCGGCCCGCTTCATCGATGGGCCCAGCGGCTCTCCTTTCTGCGCCCCGGGGTGCAGGACGACGCCGGCGGCGCCGATCTCATCGCCGATTCGCAGTGCGTGCACCAGGGAAGCGAGCGACTTCTTACGCAGCTCTTTGTCTTTCGTCGCGCAATTGATCAGGTAGACGGCGTGGATCACCACCGCTTCGATCGGAGACTTGTCCATCGCCTCGCGGAAGGCGGCGAAATCCGCCTCGCCGTAGCGGGTCGGGCGCCACATGCGAGGGCTCTGGTGGAAGATCTGGATCGATTCGCAGCCGATCTCGGTGCCGCGCTCGATCGCTTTGGGGAGGCCGCCCCCCGTGGATACATGAGCCCCGATAAGCATCGGCGGCATCCTAGGGCCATCGCCGGCCCGGCCCGCTGTGGAAACATGCGCGCCGGTCAAGCATGGCGCCCCCCGACACTCCCATCCGGCTCCGGTTCGCTCCCTCGCCCACCGGCGCTCTGCACATCGGCGGGGCGAGGACGGCCCTCTACAACTGGCTCGCCGCTCGCCACACGGGCGGCAAACTGGTACTGCGGATCGAGGACACCGACCGCGAGCGCTCCACTGAGGAGAACGTCGAGCAGATTCTCGACGCACTGCGCTGGCTGGAGCTCGACTGGGACGAGGGCCCGATCTCGCAGGCTTCACGGGCCGAACACCACGAGGCGGCGCTGCAGAGGCTGCTCGAGTCGGGGGCGGCCTATCGGGATCCGGCGACGGCAAAGGACGTCGAGGCCTGGAAGGCCGAGCACGGCGCCGATCGGGGCTACCGCGGCGAGGCCGGGGAGGAGCCCGGGGCCGCTGTGCGCCTGCGCGTTCCCGATCAGGGGGAAACGGTGGTGGAGGATGTGATTCGCGGCCCGGTCCGCTTCCCCAACCGCAGCTACGACGATTTCGTAATCGCCCGCGGCGACGGCTCGGTCCTCTACAACTTCGCCGTCGCGGTCGACGACGCTGAGATGGGGATCACCGAGGTCGTGCGCGGCGACGACCACCTTTCCAACACCCCGAAGCAGCTGCTGGTCCTCGCCGCTCTCGGCCACCAGCCGCCGCGCTACGCGCACCTTCCCCTGCTGCACGGCCCCGACGGCCGCAAGCTCTCCAAGCGCCACGGCGCCGCCTCGGTGCAGGAGCTGCGCGACGACGGCTACCTGCCGGCGGCGATCCGCAACTACCTGGCGCTGCTCGGCTGGGGGACCAGCGACGACACGACGCTGATGTCGACGGAGGAGCTGGTCGAGCGCTTCCGGGTCGAGGACGTCGGCCGCTCGGCGGCGATCTTCGACGAGCGCAAGCTGCGTTGGGTCAACGGCCGCTTCATGCGTGAGATGCCGCTCGCCGATTACACGCAGGCCGTCGCTCGTCATCTCGGCCGCGAGCCCGACGAGAAGCTGCAGGCGGCCTGCGAGATAGCGCAGGAGAAAGCGCAGACGCTCAACGAGGTCTGGCCGCTGATCCGCTTCCTCTTCGAGCCGCCCGTGGACGACCAGAAGGCCTGGGAGAAGGTGATGAAGGACGGCGTGCGCCCCGGCCTGGAGGCGGCGCGCGAGGCGCTGGCCCAGGCGGCCGGCTTCGATGCCGCCTCGATCGAGGCGGCCCTGGCACCGGTCGTCGACCGCCTCGGCGTCAAGCCCGGCAAGCTGTACCAGCCGATCCGGGTGGCGATCACCGGCAGCACCGTTTCCCCCGGCATCTTCGAGTCGCTGGCGGCGCTCGGCCGCGAGGAAGCGCTGCCCCGGATCGACGCCGCGATCGCCCGCCTCGGCGGCTGAGCCTGCCGCAAAAGGCAAATCAGCACCAAAAGCAACTGGAAGGTGCTCCTCACTTTTGGGGACGCTGGACTAAACCGATCGTCCTCCACTGCCGATAGCTGGGCGAAGCCATTCATTTATGCGATCGACGAAACCACACAGCAACGGCAACGGGAACGGCAATGGAAACGGGAGTGGGAAGGTCAAGTCCCACCTGATTCCGCAAGAGGGCGGTGACAAACCGGCGCCGGGATCCCGTCTCGCCTCAGCCTTCGAGTCGGTCGAGCGCTTTCCGGTTCTGATCGAGTCGCGTGAGCGGGTGATGCAGGCTGCGACTCTCGAGCCGGCGCGGATCAGCGAGCTGGTCGAAACCGTCGAGTCCGATGTCGCGCTGACGGTTGCGGTGCTCAGGCTCGCGAACCACAGCACCTCTTCTCCCGCCGGCGTCGCGAGCATTCCCGAGGCGGTCGACATCCTCAAGCCCTCCGGCGTCCTCGCGATCGCCGGCACGGCGCCGATCTTCGACTTCTTCAACCCCAACGGAACCCGGGACCTGCATCCGGAGCGTTTCCGCATGCACGCGCTGGCGACGCAGTACGCCGCCGACCGGATCGGCCGTGCCGTCGGCTGGGCCGAGCGCGACGAGCTTGCCATCGCCGCCCTCCTGCATGACATCGGACGGCTTGTGATCTCCAACCTTCATCCGGGCCAGCGGAGCTACTCGGACTTCGCGTCTCGCGGCCCCGAACAGCGGATCCGCGAAGAACGCGACCAGCTCGGCATCGATCACGCCCTCGTCGGCGGCGTGCTGGCCCGGCGCTGGAACATTCCCCAGCGGATCGCGGTCGCAATCGAGCGCCACCACGCCGATGACGCCGACGGCCTGGCGGCAATAGTGGCCGCCGCCGACATGGTCGCCCACTATGCGCAGGGCGAGGCGGTCGCCCCCGAGCGAATGCGCGCCGCGGCGAAACGGTGCGGCCTCGAGACCGAGGACCTGCGCGACCTTCTCTACGAGCTTCCCTATCCAAACCAGGAAGGCCCGCGGGTCAGCGAGCCCTGCCCGCTCTCGACGCGCGAGCTGGACGTCCTCCGGCATCTCTCGGAGGGAATGGTCTACAAGCAGATCGCCGGCGAAATGCAGCTTTCGGTCTCCACCATCCGCACCCACCTGCATAACGTCTACGGCAAGATCGGCGCTGTCGATCGCGCCCAGGCCGTCCTCACAGCCCGCGACCGCGGCTGGATTTAACCCGCCGCCTGCTCCGCTTCGCGTCCGCGGGCGGCGGCAGTCGCCCATATCGGCGCCGCTCGCGAGGAATCAGATCGCGACGCTCGCTGATCGGTCGTAGGGGGCGTCTATTCGATTAGGGACTCGCGGAGGGCGATCGCGACCGCGTGCGTGCGGTTGCGCGCGTTGAGGCGGTTGAGGGCGTTCTTGGTGTGGGTCTTGACCGTTTCCTCACTGAGGCCCAATTCGCGGGCCGCCGCGGTGGTCGAGCCGCCGTTGGCGATCAGCTGCAGGATCTGCCGCTGGCGGCTGGTCAGCTTGCCCCGGCTTCCTTTCGCCGGCACGGCTGGGTCGACGAAGTCTTCCTGGGCCAGGGCGGCGTCCACAGCCTGGCGCAACTGCTCGGTGCCGGCGGTGCGCGAGATGTAAGCGCTTGCCCCGGCCTGTAGGGCGGCGACCGCCAGATGCCGCTCGGCGCGCTCGCCGTGGGCGACGATGCCCAGTCCCGGCTCGGCTTTCTGCAGAGCCCGAATCGCGTCGCTGCCGCTCAGCGAACCGTTCAGGCCAGTCCCGTTGCGGCGCATGTCGACGATCGCGACGTCGAAGATGCCGATGTCGCGAACCAGGTCGACGGCCTTGTCGCGGCTATCGATCTCTTCGACCTCGAAGCTGTCGCAAAGCGCCTCGCGCATGCCGCGGCGGACAAGCGGGTGGCCGTCAATCACAAGACAGTGGGGGCGCTCGCTCAGGACTGCGTCCGATCTTTTCTGGGGTTCGACGAGGGCTCCTAGCCGTCCCCGGAGCCTGGGTGTCGATCCTAGCGCGCACTCGAAGCTGCTGGGTCCGCGTTGTGCGGTAGAAAGGTCATGTGATCTCGATCACCTCGAAGTCGCGCTACGCGGTCGTCGCGATGGCTGAGCTTGCGCGCTCGGGGCAGCGGCCGGTGCCGATCAAGGAGCTCGCCGAGCGGCGGGGGATACCGGAGCAGTTTCTGGAGCAGCTCTTTTCGACTCTGCGCCGGGCCGGCCTGCTGACGAGCCACCGGGGGATGAAGGGCGGCTACACGCTCTCCCGCCCGGCGGAAGAAATCACCGTGCTCGAGATCGTCCAGGCCCTCGACGGCAAGGTCGGCCAGGAGGCCGATGAGGCGGGGGGGATCTGGGCTGACGGCGTGAGCGCCCTGCGCAAGGTCTTCGGCCAGACGACGATCGCCGAAATCGCCCGCCGCGAGGAGGCCGAGGCGGGCTCCGGGATGTATTACATCTAGTGGCGCGGGCTCGGACCTGGCTGGTCCTGCCTCTTTGCCTGCTCGCCCTATCGCTTGCGGGCTGCGATCCGCTGAACTTCGCCTCTGAGGCCCCTGGCGCCAGGCTCGGCCACGATCTCGCCGAGGCCCACCACATCGAAGGGCGCAGCGAGTGCACGCTGTACGCGCCCGACCGCGACCTCTGGCAATGCAGGGTCGAAGGCGATCCCGGCAGCGGCTGGTCGGGCAGCTTGATGCTCAAGCTCGGCAAGAACGGATGCTGGCGCGCCCGGCATGTCAGGTACGAAAGGAACCGAGGCTCGACGGCTCGGCAGTCGGACCTGGCGATCGGCAACTTTCAGCCACATGGCAGGACCTTCAGCGGCTGCACCGACATTGACGGTTAGCACCGGGCCAGCGCATTACGCTGCAGGGGTGCCTCCACGCCTTCATCTCTTCGACTATGAGCCTCGGCAGCCGCCGCCGGTGACGAGCCTCCCTCACCAGCGAGCCTGCGCTCCCGGCTCGGGGATGCGCGGAAGCTGATGCGGATCGGAGCCGAGGCCTCAGCGGTGGTCGGCGAGACGCCGCTGGTCGCCCTTCACCGTCTGGGAGAGGGCCTTGGGGCGGAGGTCTGCGCGAAGCTGGAGTACTTCAATCCGGGCGGCTCGGTCAAGGACCGGATCGGCGTGGCGATGATCGACGCGGCCGAGGAGAAGGGCCTGGTCGAGCGCGGCCGCTCGGTGATCGTCGAGCCGACCAGCGGCAACACCGGCATCGCGCTGGCGATGGTCTGCGCCGCGCGCGGCTACGAGTTGATCCTCACCCTGCCCGAAGGGATGAGCCGCGAGCGGGCGAAGCTGCTGCGCGCCTACGGCGCCGAGGTGCGAGAAACGGCATCGCTTGGCGGCATGTCGGAGGCGGTCGAGCTGGCGGAAGAGATCTGCGAACAGCGCAAAGGGTTCATCCCGCAGCAGTTCTCCAACCCGGCCAACCCAGACATCCACCGGCGGACGACGGCGGAGGAGATCTGGCGCGACACCGACGGTGAGGTCGGCGCGTTCGTCTGCGGCGTCGGCACCGGCGGCACGATCACCGGCGTCGGGGCGATGCTGCGCGAACGAAGCCCCGAGACGCTGATCGTCGCCGTTGAGCCCAGCACCTCTCCGGTGCTCTCGGGCGGCGCCCCCGGTCCTCACAAGATCCAGGGGATCGGCGCCGGCTTCGTCCCCGAGGTGCTTGACCGCTCGGTGATCGACGAGACGATCGGCATCTCTGACGAGGACGCTCTGGAGACCGCACGCCTGGTCGCCCAGCGGGAGGGGGTCTTCGCGGGGATCTCCGCCGGCGCGAACATCAAGGCGGCGCTGGAGGTCGCGGCGCGGCCGCAGATGAAGGGCAAGCGGGTGGTGACCATCGTCTGCGACTCGGGCGAGCGCTACGTATCCCTACCCTTCTTTGCACCATGATCCAGCTGAGGAGAGTCGCGGCGGAGGTGCGGGCCGACGTTGCGGCGGCACGCGACCGCGACCCGTCCACCCAGGGCGTATCGACGCTCGAGATCCTCACTAGCTGGGCCGGGGTGCAGGCTCTGCTTGCGCATCGGGTCGCCCATGCCATGCGCGACGCCGACGTGCCGCTGGCGCCGCGGGCGATCGCCTATCTGAGCCGGGCGGTGACCGGGATCGAGATCCACCCGGCGGCGAGGATCGGCTCCGAGTTCTTCATCGACCACGGCTCCGGCGTGGTGATCGGCGAGACGGCCGAGATCGGCGCTCGCGTGACGCTCTACCAGGGCGTGACGCTGGGGGGCACCGGCCTGCAGCCCGGCAAGCGCCATCCGACGCTGGGCGACAACGTCACCGTCGGCTCCGGGGCCAAGCTGCTGGGGCCGATATCGGTCGGCGACGGCGCCAAGATCGGCGCCAACACCGTCGTCGTCGAGGACGTTCCGCCGGGCTCGACGGTGGTCGGCAATCCCGGCCATCCGGTTAAGGTGGAAGGCCGGCGGGTCGAAGGCCCCGACGCCGACTGGATCCACCTCCCCGATCCGATCGCCGAGGCGATCAAGGGATTGTCGGAGCGGATCGCCGACCTCGAGCGGCGCCTTGGCGACCTCGATGGAGCCGACAAGCAGGGGTCGCAGGCAGACGAGCTTCGCCCCCGCACAGGCCGCTCCTCCGCGGGCGGATGAGCGCGCAGGCCCCGCCGGGGCCGTGGCTATCCTCGACTGGTGACGTTGCAAGCCAAATTGGAGATCGCTACGGGCGCTGAAGAGGAGTTCCAGGGCGCCCCCACGGAACCGGGCGCCGATCGCGCCGAGAGGCTGCTGGCGGACCTCAACGAGCCGCAGCGCAAGGCCGTGCGCCATGGCGAAGGGCCCTTGCTGGTGCTGGCGGGCGCCGGTTCGGGCAAGACCCGGGTCCTGACCCATCGGATCGCCTACCTGCTGGCGACAGGCGCCGCCAGGCCGGGGGAGATCCTCGCCATCACCTTCACCAACAAAGCGGCGACCGAGATGCGGGAACGGGTCGAACGGCTGGTCGGCCGCCCGGCGCAGGCGATGTGGGTGACAACCTTCCACTCCGCCTGCGCGCGGATGCTGCGCGCCGACGCCGAGCGCCTCGGTTACTCGCGCGGCTACACGATCTATGACGAGACCGACTCGCTGCAGATGCTGAAGCGCTGCATGGCCGAGCTGCACGTCGACTCAAAACGCTATCCGCCGCGCGCAATCCGGGCCCAGATCTCGGGCGCCAAGAACCAGCTGATCGACGCCGCCGCCTACGCCGAGAAGCAGGGCAGCGTCTTCGAGGAAGTCGCCGCCGCCGTCTACCCCCTCTATGAGAAACGGATGCTGGCGGCCAACGCGATGGATTTCGATGACCTGCTCGTCCGCATGGTCGAGGCGATGGAGAAGTTCGAGGAGGTGCGGGAGCGCTGGCGGCACACCTTCCGCCAGGTGCTCGTCGACGAGTACCAGGACACCAACCACACTCAGTACCGGCTCCTACAGCTACTCGCCTCCGACCACGGCAACCTGATGGTCGTCGGCGACGAGGACCAGTCGATCTACGGGTTCCGGCACGCCGACATTCGCAACATCCTCGACTTCGAGCACGACTTTCCCGAAGCCGAGGTGGTCAAGCTGGAGCAGAACTACCGCTCCACCCAGACGATCCTCTCCGCCGCCAACGCCGTCGTCGAGCGCAACCGGGAGCGGCGCCCAAAACGGCTCTGGACCGAGATCGCCGGTGGCGAGCCGGTGCAGCTCTCCGAACTGGGGGACGAGCACGAAGAGGCCCGCTGGGTGGCGGGGGAGATCGAGCGCCTCGCCGAGGAGGAGGGCGTGAAGCGCGAGGACGTCGCCGTCTTCTACCGGACCAATGCGATGAGCCGAGTCCTCGAGGACACGCTGGTGCGCTTCGAGCTTCCCTACCAGGTGATCGGCGGCACCAAGTTCTATGAGCGAGCGGAGATCAAGGACGCGATCGCCTACCTCAGCCTGCTGGTCAATCCCTCCGACCTGGTCTCCTTCGCCCGCGTCGTCAACTCACCGCGCCGCGGGATCGGTAACACCACCCAGGGCCGGCTGGCATCCCACGCCAATACGACCGGGGTGCCGATCTGGGAGGTGGCGGGGAACGTGGGGGACGTGCCCGGCCTGGGGGCCGCCGCGGTGAAGGCGATCTCCCGCTTTCACGAGACGATGGAGGGGCTGATCCAACGGGCCATCTCCGGCGCCCCCGTCGCCGAGGTGCTGGAGGCGACTCTGCGCGAGAGCGGCTATATGGAAGCGCTGGAGGCCGAACGCACGGTCGAAGCAGAAGGGCGGATCGAGAACCTCGAGGAGCTGATCGGAGTGGCCTCCGAGTTCGACCTCAACCGCGAGGCGGAGGGGGAGAGCGAGGTCCCGCCGCTGGAGGAGTTCCTGCAGCAGATCTCCCTCTACACCGCGCAGGACGGGCTCGACTCCGAGGAGTCGCTGATCACGCTGATGACCCTCCACAACGCCAAGGGGCTCGAGTACGACACCGTGTTCATGGTCGGCTGCGAGGACGGCGCCTTTCCTCACATGCGGTCGCTGGAAGAGGGGGGAGAGGAGGAGGAGCGGCGCCTTTGCTACGTCGGCATCACGCGGGCCAGACAGCGCCTCTATATGACCTGGGCGCGCGAGCGTCGCCTCTTCGGCCGCTCCGAACACAACTTCCCTTCGCGTTTCATCGACGAGTTGCCCGCGGAGCTGACCAAGCGCCATGCCACGGCGTCGCCGGTGAGCACGACGACCTGGAGCGCTCCCGTCGGTGAGCCGGCGCCCGTCCAACCCCGGCCGGCTCTCGAACTGCACACCGGCGACGATGTGGTCCACGCCAGCTTCGGCGATGGCGTCGTGACCGGGGTGGAGGCCGGCGGAGTGGTTGTCGTGCGCTTCGCCAGCGACGGCACAGAGCGCAAGCTGATGGCCGACTACGCGCCGATCCGGAAACGGTAGGCCGCTTGTCCGCCCGGGTCATCGACGGCAAGCAGGTCGCCGCCGCGGTGCGCGAGCGGGTGGCCGCCGAGGTGGCTGCCTATGAGGCGGAGAAGGGCCGGGTCCCCGCGTTGGCGACGGTGATCGTCGGCGACGACCCCGCCTCTGAGATCTACGTGCGCAACAAGCACCGCGCCTGCGAGGAGGCCGGGATGCGCTCGCTTCACCATGGGCTCCCGGCCGAGACGACCGAGGAGGAGCTGCTCGCCCTGGTCGAGCGCCTCGGTCTCGACGATGAGGTCGACGGGATCCTCGTGCAGCTGCCGCTGCCGGAGCACATCGACCCCGACCGGGTCGTCGCCGTAATCGATCCCGGCAAGGACGTCGACGGGCTGACGCCGACCAACGCCGGCCTGCTGGCCCACGGCATGCCCGGTCTCCTGCCCTGCACGCCGGCGGGAGTGATGGAGCTGCTGCGCCACGAGGGGGTGCAGCTGGAAGGGGCGGAGGCGGTCGTGGTCGGCCGCTCGAAGCTGGTCGGCGTGCCGGTCGCGCGGCTGCTGCTTGGCGCCAACGCGACGGTCACGGTCTGCCATTCGCGCACCCATGAGCTGCCAGAGGTCTGCCGTCGCGCCGACGTCTTGGTGGCGGCGGTGGGCGTGCCCCGCCTGCTCGGCGCCGACGCTGTCAAGCCGGGCGCCGTGGTGATCGACGTGGGCATGAACCGCGGCGAGGACGGCCTCTGCGGCGACGTCGACTTCGAGGCCGTTTTGGAGACTGCCGCGGCGATCACCCCGGTGCCCGGCGGCGTCGGTCCGATGACGATCGCAATGCTGCTCGTCAACACCCTCGCTGCCGCCCGATCGCGGGTGTAGGGTCGGCACGACCCCTAGTCGACGGAGGGAAATACCGATGGAATTGAACAGGCTGACCCAGGGAGAGAAGATCGCCGGCGTCGCCGCGCTCCTGCTCTTCATCTCGATGTTCTTCGCTTGGTTTGGCTTCGACACCGGCCTCGGCGACCTCGAGAACCAGTTCGGGATCGAATCGACCGGCCCCGACAGCGTCACGTTCAACGCCTGGGAGTCGTTTGACTTCATCGACCTGGTCCTTCTCATTACCGCGATCGCCGGCGTCGGCACGGCCCTCGCCAGAGCGTCGGATCTGGACGTGGACTTTCCCCTCAGCACCGTCGTCGCCGTGCTGGGCGGGCTCGCCACCTTGCTCGTCCTCTACCGGATCCTCGACACACCCGGCGACGCCGATCGCGAGTGGGGCGTCTTCGTCGGCCTCATCCTCTCCGCTCTCGTCGCCTACGGCGGCTATCGGGCGATGCAGGAAGAGGGGCTCACCTTCGGCGATGCCGCCGACCGCTTCGGCGGGCCGGGAGGCGGGCCCGGGGCCGGCTCCGGTGTGCCTCGCGATAGCTCACCCGGCCCCGGCGCCGGCTCGGCGGAGGTCGGAACAGGCACGCCTCCTCCTCCACCACCGCCGTCATCCCCGCCTCCGCCGCCACCAAGCTCGGGGGTCTAGCCACTCGGAGCTGCACCCGAGCTCTTTACGGAGGCGGGTTGTAGGACGAACGCTTACGCCGCCGGGGTCTCAGCGATCCCGGCGGCGATTTTCTTTGCGAAGGCGATGATGGTCATCATCGGGTTGACGCCGACGGAGGTCGGAAAGAGCGAGGCGTCGGCCACGTAGAGGTCGCCCAGGCCGTTGACCGAGCCATCGGCGGCGCAGACGCCGTCGCCGGGCTCGGCGGCGATCCGCGCCGTCCCCATCGGGTGGAAGGCCTCGAGGCGCAGCTCCGAGGGCTTGAACGAGGTTGCCTCGAAAGCGGCGAGCTCCCCCGGCCGCAGCACGGCCGCTCGGCCGATGTTCGGATACACCTCCGCGGCGCCGGCCGCAAAGTGCACTTCGGCGGCGCGCGCGATGCCGAAGGTGAGCCGATCGGCATCGTCCTTGGTCAGCCGGTAGCTGGCCCGCAGCGAGCCGTTGCCGGCCAGGCCGACCCGGCCGGCCGAGAGGTCCGAGAGGTGGACGCCGATCGAGCCCACGTGTCCGAAGCCCAGCATCGCCTCCTGGTGCTCGCGGCCGCCTCCCTGCAGCCAGGCGCCCCCAAACGGCAGCGGCGTAAAGGTCGCCTCCAGCAGCACCCGCTGGGGCTCCCACTGGTCGATGTAATAGCTCTGCATCACGCCCTCCCAGCCGCGCACCTCCTCCTCGTAGCGGGCGCCGATCCAGCAGGCGGGGTGGATGTGGAAGTTGCGCCCCACCTGCTTTCCCCCGAGGCCGGAGCGCAGCAGCAATTCAGGTGTGCCCAGCGCCCCGCCGGCGATGATCGTGGCGCGCCTGGCGCGCACGGTGTAGGGGCGCTTGCGGCCGTTGCCCGCCGCGCTCGAGCCGGCAATGCAGTGCACGCCGGCAGCGCGGCCGTTCTCGAGCAGGACGCGGCGCGCCTCAACCCCGGTGCGCAGCCGGCCCCCGGCGGCGACGGCGCGGGGGAGGTAGCTGACGTGCATGCCTCGCTTGGCGTCGATCTCGCACCCATAGGGGCAGGAGCTGCACTGGACGCAGTCGCCGGCGTTGCGGGCGATTGGGCCGCCTGAGGCGCCGATCGCCGCCGCCCCCTCCATCGCCAGCTGTCCGTTGCGTCCCATGCGCTCGGGATCGAGCGCCTTGACGCGCAGAAACTCCTCCGCCTGGGAGAACTCCGAATCGAGGTCCCGCGCCCAATCGATCCCAAAGCGATGCCGCCAGTCGTCAAGAACAGGATCGGGGGCGCGGAAGCAGGTGCCCGAGTTGACGACCGTCGTGCCGCCGACCGTTCTCCCCACCGGCACCGGGATCGGCGGCCGCCCTTCGGCCATCGTCAAGCCTCCGTCGCGATAGAGGGAGGCGATCGCCTCGAGCGGGCTCTGGGGGTAGTTCTCGCGATTGAAGTGCTGGCCTGCCTCGAGCACGATCACGTCCAGGCCCGCCTCGGCCAAGACGGTCGCCGCCGCGGCGCCCCCGGCCCCCGAGCCGACGATCACGACGTCGCATTCCTCGCCGTCGCCGCTGGGCTCGGTGTCGCCAAGCGAGCCGGCCGGCTCCGGCGCCGTGCCGTCGCCGAGCCGGCAGCTGGTCTCGAGCCCGAGCCGGTCCTCTACCTCGGGCGCCGTCGCGTAGCCGAGTGTCGAGAAGACCTTTGCCATCAGCAGGAGGTCGTGGTGGAGGCTGAAACGGGACGTCTCCATCCGGCGCAGGAAGTCATCGCGGGCCGCCAGATCGAGGCGGCTGAACCGCCACGGGAACGGCAGCCACTCGAAGACCCGCAGCGCCAGCCTGATGCGACTGAGCATTCGCGGTGAGACAGAGGTGAGAAGAGCCGCTACTGGCCCCGAGACGTCAACGGTCCGCTCGGCGGCGGGGAGGCCGTCGAGGCCGGGGGCCATCGCTTCGCAGATCGCGCTGAGGGTTCGCTGCTCGGCGGCCGAGAGCCCCGGCGGGCGCTGTCAGTCGGGCGCGAAGGGGCGCTCCACCCGCCCGCTCAGCGACCAGAGCCAGAGGGCGGCCACGGCGAGGAAGCCATCGACGAGGAAGTTGAGCAGGTAGATGAAGACGTCCTGGTCGAAGAGGAAGAAGGCGAGTGAGGCAAGCGAGGAGGCGGCCTTGCCGGCGGCCAGGACCAGCAGCAAGGGCCGGTAGCGGACGACGTCTGCCTGGGCGAGGAGGCAGATGCCGGTGATCACCACCATGTAGGCGAAGGCCAGGGCCAGCCATAGCTGCTCGTCGCCATGGGGGGCGGGGGTGAAGTCGCCGAGCGAGTCGCCGAGGTCCGTGATCGTGTCGAGCACCTCGTTGGGAACCGCGATGAAGAGGATGCCAACGAGGGCGAAGCCGGCGGCCATCAGCCGCAGGTTGAGGACGACGAATCTCTCAGCCTTTGCTCCCCGCATGCGGCGGCACTCTAACTGGCCAGGCAGCCAAATGCTCGCGATGGCGGCCTCGCCGCGATGGCGGGCCTAGAATCTCGGCGGTGATCGAGCGGGAGCAGGTTCTTCATGTCGCCAGGCTGGCTCGGCTGCGGCTCAGCGAGGCCGAGGTCGAGAGGATGATCGGCGAGCTGTCTTCGATCCTCGAGCATGTCGATCTGATCGGCGAGCTCGACCTCGACCAGGTCGAGCCGACCTCCCACGTGGTCGAGCTCGAGAACGTCCTGCGCCCCGACCTACCTCGACCGAGCTGGCCTCGCGAGCGGATGCTGAAGCCCGCTCCGGACCCGGTGGAGGGAGCCTTCCGGGTGCCGTCGCCCCAGGCCGAGGTCTGATGAGCGAGCTGCTGGGGATGAAGGTCGCCGAGGCGGCCGGGCGAATCGCGGCGGGTGAGATCGCCGCGGAGGAGTACTCCGATGCCTGGCGGCAGGCGGCGGCCGGCGACGAGCTGAACGCTTACCTGTGGCGGGCGGAGAACGGCGCCGACGCGGCCGCGGACACAACCGCTGACGCAGGTGTGGGCGGGGGTGAGCCGCCGGCCAAGGGAGCGCTGGCGGGCATCCCGATCGCGGTCAAGGACATCTTCTGCACCGAGGACGTGCCGACGACGGCCGGGTCCGGCATCCTCGCCGGCTACGAACCCCCATATACGGCGACGGCCGTGCGGCGGCTTGTCGAGTCCGGAGCAAGCCTGCTCGGCAAGACCAACATGGACGAGTTCGCGATGGGCTCCTCGAACGAGAACTCCGCCTACGGGCCGGTTCTCAACCCGTGGGACCGCGGCCGGGTGCCGGGTGGCTCCTCGGGGGGGTCGGCAGCCGTGGTTGCCGGCGGCCTCGCCCCCTGCGCGATCGGCACCGACACCGGCGGCTCGATCCGCCAGCCGGCGGCGCTCTGCGGCATCGTCGGCCTAAAACCCACCTACGGCGCTGTGTCTCGCTACGGGATGATCGCCTTCGCCTCTTCGCTCGACCAGTGCGGGCCGCTGACCCGCGACGTCACCGACGCGGCGCTCTTGCTGGCCGCGCTTCAGGGGCGCGACCCCTGCGACTCGACCTCGGTGGGGATCGAGGGCGGAGTCGAGCTCCCGAGCCGTGAGGACTTCAAAGGCCTGCGCTTCGCCGTGCCGGCCGAGCTCGCTCGCGACGCGATCGACAGCGAGGTGCGGGCGAGCTTCGAGGCGACGCTGGAAACGATCGAGCAGCTCGGCGGGGAGGTCGCCGAAGCACCGCTGCCCCATGCGGAGCACGGGATCTCCGCCTACTACGTGATCGCCCCGGCGGAGGCCTCATCGAACCTTGCCCGCTATGACGGCGTTCGCTACGGGGCCCGCGCGGAGACGGCCGACGACCTGATCGAGATGTATGAGCAGACGCGGGCGCAGGGCTTCGGCACCGAGGTGAAGCGGCGCATCATGCTCGGCACCTACGCCCTTTCCTCCGGCTACTACGACGCCTACTACGGCCAGGCGCAGCGGGTCCGCACCAAGATCGCCGCCGATTTCGCCGCCGCATTCGCCGAGTTCGATTTCGTCGTCACGCCGACCTCGCCATCCGTCGCCTTCGGCCTCGGCGAGAAGGTCGACGATCCGCTGGCGATGTACATGAACGACTTCTTCACTGTGCCGATGAGCCTGGCCGGGATCCCCGCGATCTCGATCCCCTCCGGCCTCGCCAGGCCGCAGGGCGGCGGCCCCGAGCTGCCGGTCGGCTTTCAGATCGCGGCGCCCGCCTTCGCCGAGCAGAAGCTGCTCGAGGCGGCCTTCGCGCTCGAACAGGCGATCGGATTCGATGCCAGGCCGGAGGGCGTCGATGGCTAGCGCCGCACCTCAGGAGGCAGGCGCCGCGGGCAGCGAGCTGGAGGCCGTGATCGGCCTCGAGATCCACGTCCAGCTGGCCACCGAGACGAAGATGTTCTGCGGCTGTGAGCTCTCCTTCGGCGACGAGCCCAACGTCCACACCTGCCCCGTCTGCCTCGCCCATCCCGGCGTCCTGCCGGTTCCCAACGAGAAGGCGATTCGCTACGCGCTGCAGATCGCCGCGGCGCTCGAGTGCGAGGTGGCCCCGCGCTCGATCTTCCATCGCAAGAACTACTTCTATCCCGACAATCCGAAGGCCTACCAGGTGAGTCAGTACGACATTCCGCTCGCCAGCGGCGGCCGTCTTGGCGACATCCGCATTCATCGCGCCCACCTCGAGGAGGACGCGGCGAAGATGATCCACGTCGGCGAGTCGGGCCGCATCCACGGCTCCGGCGCCTCGCTGGTCGACTTCAACCGCGGCGGCACGCCGCTGGTCGAGATCGTCACCGAGCCGGATCTGCGCAGCGCCGCCGAAGCGGCCCAGTGGGCGCGGCTGCTCCGCGAGACGGTGCGACAGCTCGGCGTCTCCAACGTCAACATGGAGGAGGGCAGCCTGCGAGTCGACGCCAACGTCTCCGTGCGCCCGGCCGGCTCCGAGCAGTTGGGGACCAAGACCGAGCTGAAGAACATGAACAGCTTTCGCTTCCTCGAGCGGGGGGTCGAAGCGGAGCTGGCCCGTCAGCGGGAGCTGATCGAGGCGGGGGGGAAGGTCGTCCAGGAGACACTTCATTTCCATCCCGGTGACGGCACCCTGACGCCGCTGCGCTCCAAGGAGGAGGCGCACGACTACCGCTACTTCCCCGAGCCCGACCTGGTGCCGCTGGCGCCGACCAAGGAGATGCTGCGCGAGGCGCGCGAGGCGCTTCCCGAGTTGCCGGCGGCGAAGATCGAGCGCTATCGGAGGGAGATGAGCCTGCCGGTCGAGGTGGCGACGGTGCTAGCCGGCGATCCGGACACAGCCGCCTACTTCGAGCAGACCGCGGCAGCGGCAGAGTCAATCGAGCCGCGCATCGTCGCCAACTGGGTCACCGGCGAGCTGGCGGCGGCGCTGCCGCCGAGGCGAGAGGAAAGCCGTCGAGGACGACGGTTCAAGGCCCCGTCGGAGGCCGATGGCGCAGGGGCTCCCTCTGGGGCGCCTGCCGCCAAGGTCCCACCGGAGGCGCTCGCGGCCCTGGTGGGAATGGTCCAGGAGAAGAAGATCTCTCACGGCAGCGGCAAGACGGTGCTGGCGGCGCTGGTTGCCGAAGGCGGCGACCCAGCCGCCATCGTCGAGCGTCAAGGCCTCGCCCAGATCTCCGACAGCGGCGAGTTGGAGGCGATTGTCACCGCGGCGGTCGACGCCAACCCGGAGGCCGCCGAACAGGTGAAGGCGGGGAACTCGAAGGCGGTCGGGGCGATCGTCGGCGCGGTGATGAAGGAGACCAAGGGCCGCGCCGACGGCAGCGAGGTCACCCGCCTAATCCGAGCCAAGCTCGGCCTCTCCTAAGGCCTTCGCTTCCACGCGGCCGTTCCTCCGGCGGGTCTGACGACGAAGTCGTCGCGAAGGAGGAGAGGAAGTGCGATTCAGCACTTTGTAACATGTTGTTACAAAGTGCTAGCTTGAGGGTGTGGCTTGGAATGTCGTCATCGCCGGTGGGGGATTCGGAGGCGCGATGGCCGCGCGTGAGCTGGAGCGGATTATGCCCAAGCAGTCGACGCGGCTGATCCTCGTCAACGACGTCAACTTCCTGCTCTACACGCCGTTCCTGCCGGAGGCCGCGGCGGGCACCCTGGAGCCGCGCCACGTGGTGACGCCGCTGCGCGAGATCCTCGGGCGCACCTATCTGCGCCTCGGCTCGATCGTCGGCCACGACCCGGCCACGCGCATGGTCGAGCTGCGCAGCCGCGACGGCGATAGCGAGCACCTGCCCTACGACCAGCTGCTGCTCGCGCTGGGCTCTGTCTCCCGCACGCTGCCGGTCCCCGGCCTCTCCGAGCACGCGATCGGGTTCAAGAGCCTGGCCGATGCGATCTGGCTGCGCAACCACGTGATCGAGACTCTGGAGGCGGCCAACGCGAGTGAGGACGCGCAGCGGCGCGACGAGCTGCTCACCTACGTCTTCGTCGGCGGCGGCTATGCGGGGCTGGAGGCGCTGGCCGAGCTGCAGGATTTCGCCGCTGACGCAATGGAGAGCTATCCCCGCGCCCGCTTGCATGGGATGCGCTGGGTGCTGGTCGAGGCAGCCGACCGGGTGCTGCCGGAGATCGATGCCGGCCTCGCTGACTATGCGCTGCGCGAGTTGCGCGGCCGCGGCATAGATATCCGTCTCGGCACGACGCTGGAGGAGGTGAGCGTCGACAGCGCCAGGCTTTCCAGCGGCGAGACGCTGCCGACGCGAACGGTCGTCTGGACCGCCGGCGTCACCGCGCACCCGAGCCTACGCCGGCTCTCGGTGCCGCTCGACGAGCGTGGGCGCGTGCCGGTTGACGATCACCTGCGTGTGCAGGGCATGGACGGCGTCTGGGCGATCGGCGATTGCGCCGCCGCGCCCGACCCGCGCGGGGGCGTCTGCCCACCGACCGCACAGCATGCCGTTCGCCAAGGGCCCGTTGCCGCCCGCAACATCGCCGCCGAGCTGGGCGTCGGCAGCGCGCAGAGATTCGATTACCGCAGCAGCGCCGCCTTCGTCAACCTCGGCCGCTACAAGGCCGTGGGCAGGATCGGCAACCGCACCTTCCGCGGCTTCCCCGCCTGGTGGTTGGCGCGGACCTACCACATGAGCCAGATCCCGGGCGCCGCTCGCAAGGCCCGCGCGGTCATCGACTGGACCGCCAGCCTCCCGTTCCGCCGTGACCTCTCCGAGGTCGGCTCGATCGGACACCCGAAGCCCCTGGAGGCGACAATAGGGCCATGGGATTCGAGTACGTCGTCATCGCCTTCTTCTTCGGGCTCGCCACCGCAATAATCGGCCGCGGCAAGGGCAGCTCTTTCTGGCTCTGGCTGCTGATCGGGACGGTGCTGCCGCCACTGGGGCTCATCGCGGTGGTCCTCTACCGCTCCGAGAAGCAGGAACCCGAACGGCAATGCCCCACCTGCCGCAAGGCGGTGAAGATCTACGTGCAGGTTTGCCCCCGCTGCGGCACGGACCTCTATCTGCCCGACCCGGCTGAGGTTCGCCATCCCGGCTGAGTCACCACCCGGCTGAGGTTCACCACCCCGCTAGGGGCCGCGGTCTTCTTCTACCTGAGCCAGGTTCTGACTATCGCGTTGGCGAAGCCGAGGCCGTAGCGGACGACGGCCGGCTTCTTGGAGTGGCCGTGCAGGCGCTGCTCGACGGTGACCGGGATCTCCTTGGCTGGGATGCCCCGCTTGATCGCCTCGATCATGAACTCGGAGGTGTGGAACTGCTCCTGGCGCAGCACGAGCTGGGGCAGGACGGTGGTGCGAACCGCGCGGTAGCCGTTGGAGCAGTCGGTGACGTGGGTGCGGGTGATCAGGGAGACGAGGCGATTGAAGAAGACGATGCCTAGCTCGCGGGCGAAGTGGTTGTCGTCCGCATGCCCCAGCACCCGTGAGCCGTGGGCCATGTCGACCTCTCCGTCGAGCACCGGCTTGACCAGGCGCTCCATCTCGCTCGGCAGGTGCTGCCCGTCGGCGTCGAGGGTGACCACCACCTCAGCCCCCGATTCGACCATCAGCCGGTAGCCGGTTCGCAGGGCGGCCCCGCCGCCGCGGTTGATCACGTGGCGGGCCACCACGGCCCCGTGCTCGGCGGCCGCCTCGGCGGTGCCGTCGCGCGACCCGTCGTCGACGACCAGCACCGAGGTCGGCAGCCCACAGACCTCGACCGGCATCTGCGCCAGCACGTGGCCGATGTTCTCGGCCTCGTTGTAGGCGGGGACGAGCACGGCGATCTTGCCCCGAAAGCGCTGCGGCAGATCCGCCTGGCGGAACTCCTCCCAGGCCAACCCCTCCAGTACCGCTGAGAGCTGGCGCGAATTGCGCGCCGCCTGCGACAGGGCCCTGAGGCTGAGTAGGAAGAGAATGAAGATCGCGAAGACAGCGAGGCCGAGGATGCGGCCGCCGTTGCCTTTCTCGAAGGAGAAGGTGGAGAGCAGCTCGTCGGTGACTTCGGTTCCCGAGACGATCGCCAGGCCGGCGGCGGCGGCGAGCAGGATCAGCACGTCGAAGTTGCGCAACGAGTGACGGCGCGCCAGCGCGTAGCCGGCCAGCGCCAGCGCGGCGATCAGGCCCACGCTGCGCAGCGCGGTCAGCTCCGGGGGGAAGATTCCTGCCTCCAGTGTCATCGGTGGGGGTCTGGGTTCGGCTCGCTGGGCGACGACGCGGAGGCGGCTGCCCCGGTGTGCGGTACCCGTTGGGACCTGGAGGATATGGCCGCACCGGCTCGAGCAAGCGCCACGCCGGCAAGTGCAAAGACAAGTGTCATCAGCACCTCGTTGCGGCGGGGGGCGGCCAGGGTAAGGGCCCCAATCGCGGTCACGAGCAGGATCGGCGTCGCGGTTGCGATCAGCTCCCACCAGCGGCGACGGGCGGCGAGAACCGCGAAGCCGGCCAGCCCCACAGCGAGGATCAGCAGCTGAACGATGCGCCCGGCTGTGCTGCTCATCGCTTCCCCGATGCCGCTGCTCCACATGCGGCCCACCTTGCGCACCGTCATCGCCGCGTAGCCCAGCGGGTCCTCGCCGAAGTAGTGGGAGAAGTTCTGCTTGCCGATCTTGCTCAGCGCCGCATCGCGCGGCAGCTCCGGATAACGAGCCGCCACGCGGTCGAAGAGAGGGGCGGGGTTGACCCGGTCCAGTGCCGCTGAGTTGGGCGTCAGCTCGCGGCCCAGGTAACGGCGCACGAGCAGCGCCTTGACCCGCTGGTATTCGCCGTCAGCGGGCAGGAAGGTGCCGACATAGAGCGCCTTGCCGTTGCCGGTCGAGATCGGCACGACGCGATCCAGAACCACCGCGTTACGCACCATCCAGGGAACGATCGGCAGCAGGAAGGCGGCGGCAAGCAGCCCCGCGGCCCCGAGCCCCGGCCGCCAGCCTCGCTCCCGGCCGACCTTGATGGCGGCCAGCACCACGAACGCGATTCCCACGACCAGATACTCCGGGCGGATCAGCGCGGTGAGCCCAAACAGCAGCCCCGGCACCAGCCACCTCCACGCGGCGGTGGGCGTCCGGTCGGCGGCGGTCGGCGTCCACTCGGCTGGGGCCGGCTTTCGATCGGCGGCCCAGAGAAATGCCAGGACCGCCGCCGGCAGGGTGAAGATCGCCGCTGGCTCACTCATCAGGGCGCCGGTCGAATGGATGAACGGCGGGTAGACCGCGACTCCGAAGGCCGCGATCAAGCCGGCGGGACGGCAGCCGAGCCTGCTGGCGAGGAGGAAGACGACGACGATCGCCGCCACTCCCAGCAGCGCCTCGATGATGCGCCCGACCCCTTCCCGTGCGCCGCCGGTGGCGTAGAAGCCGGCCGCGAAGAGCAGCGGCGCTCCTGGCGACCAGTCGCTGGAGTCGCGGAACTCCTCCGGGTTGCCGTAGCTGCCTTCCTCATACAGCGCCTTGGAGAGCGCGTAGTAGGCGCGCGCGTCGTCACCGGGCGTCGCCAGCGGCTCCGCCACCCGGTACGCCCGCAGCCCGAGCCCCAGCAGGACGATCAGCGCGAGCAGCGTTATCGTCACCTTCCCCTGGCGCTCTGGGAGCAGGCGGATCCATTCACCGATAGAGGCCATCGCGGCTGAGGCTATCCCGGCGCCGGGCGTCGGGGCGGGGATGGCGAATGGTCCCCAGGCAACTCATCGTCGATCCCTTCCGGTGGCCGCCTTCTCCCCGTCTCGGCCCAGAGCCAGGCGAGCGCAAGGCCGGCCAGGGCTGAGACCAGGGGCATGACCACCAGCACCCGCCGTGGAGAGGCAACCAGAAGGGCGCTGATCGCGGTTATGGCGAGGAATACGACCGCGAATAGCAGCGCCTCCCGGCGGCGCTGCCGGGCGAGCAGGACGAGGCCCGCCAATCCCAGCGCCAGAAGCGCCCAGTGCAGGAGCTGCCAAACCGGCTTGTGCATCACGTCGCGGGGCCCTGGCGACCAGAGGCGCGCCACCTTTCTGGCGAGGAAGCCGGTGTACTGCAGCGGCTCCTCGCTTATGGCGTCCCAGAGCCGCTCTCGACCCATGCGAGACAGCGCTCTGTCGGTTTCCAGGCCGGGATAGCGCTGCGCGGCGAGTGCGGTGAGGATCTGCTCCAGCCGCACCCGCTCGAGCACGGCCTCGCGCTGAGCGGCCGGGCTCCGATCGGCTGCGTACTCGCTCGCCAGGCGCTTCGTCAGGCCGGGATGGCGCTCGAGCACCTCTTCTCCGACTCGCTCGGGGTCGCCCTCGGATGGCATGTAGGCGCCGGCGAACAGAACCTGGCCGCCGCCGGTCGAGATCGGCACGAAGCGATCGAGGACGACTGCGTTGCGAACGGTCCAGGGCCCGACGACGAGCACGACGCCGGCGAGGAGGATCGCGCCGTTCAACAGCGATCGCCTCCATGCGCGGGTCTCCCAGGCCCATTCGCCGGCACCGGATGTCGGCTCGCGGGCGCCCCATGCACAGGCGACAAGCGCAAGCAAGAGCGCGACACCCAGGTACTCCGGGCGGACCAGAGCCAAAGCACCGAGCAAGACGCCCGGCAGGAGCCAGGCGGCCTGCCGCCCGCCTACATCCGGCGACGCCGCCCAGAGCATGGAGAGGATCGCCCCACTCAGCAGGGTCGCCGCCAGGGGCTCGGCCATCAGCATGCCCTGGTACTCCAGGAGCCCGGGATAGATCGCCACCGCGGCGGCTCCCACCAATCCCGCCGCGGGGCTGTGGAGGCGCCGGCCGATCAGGTAGGTGAAGAGCACCGCCAGGGCGCCGACCAGGGCCAGCACCAGGCGGGCGAAGCGCTCGTCGGCACCGCCGCTCAGCTCGTAGAGGCCGCTGACCAGGAGCGGCAGGCCGGGGGAGTAGTTGCCGGCGGGCTGCGTGGCGTGCTCACCCAGGGTGAAGCCATGACCCTCGCTGAGATTTTCGGCGATCTGCCCGTAGGCAACGGCGTCGAAGACGGGAGCTCTGCCCTCCCAGGCGTAATCGGCCCTCAGCCCGAGCCCGAGTAGGAGGATCGCCATCAGAGCGGCGAGCCCGGGCCATCCTCCGTTACGCGCCGCCAGCCTTTGCACCCGCCGGATGCTATGTCGCTCTTGTCCGTTACCCTGCCGCGCCTATGCGAGTGCTCATCCTCGGGGGCGACGGCTACCTGGGTTGGCCGACGGCTCTCAGGTTCTCGGCCCGCGGACACGAGGTCTCCGTCGTCGACAACTTCGCTCGCCGCCGCTGGGTGGCTGAGCACGGCAGCGACTCGCTGACGCCGATCGGCGACCTCGAGCAGCGGATCGAGGCCTGGCGGGAGGGCTCAGGCGAGCAGATCCGCCATTTCATCGGCTCGGTCGAGGACGGCGACTTCCTCGACGAGGTCGTCGCCGAGACCCGGCCGGAGGCGGTCATCCATTACGGCGAGCAGCCCTCCGCGCCCTACTCGATGATCTCGCGGGAGAAGGCCGTCGAGACCCAGTACACGAACGTCGTCGGCAACCTCAATCTCCTTTTCTCACTCCGAGATCACGTTTCCGATTGCCATCTGGTCAAGCTCGGGACGATGGGGGAGTACGGCCAGCCCAACATCGATATCGAGGAGGGCTATATCGATATCGAGCACAAGGGACGCAAGGACACGCTGCCGTTCCCGAAGCTGCCCGGCTCTCTCTACCACTGTTCCAAGGTCCACGACTCGACCAACATCCACTTCGCCTGCCGGACCTGGGGCCTGCGCGCGACCGACCTCAACCAGGGGGTCGTCTACGGGATCGAGACCGACGAGACGGCGAACGACGAGCGCTTGATCACCCGCTTCGACTACGACGAGATCTTCGGCACCGTGCTCAACCGCTTCTGCCTGCAGGCGGTGATCGGCCATCCGCTCACCGTCTACGGCAGCGGCGGCCAGACGCGCGGCTTCCTCAACATTCGCGACACCCTGCAGTGCATCGAGCTGGCGGTGAGCAGCCCCGCCGAGCAGGGCGAATTTCGGGTCTTCAATCAGTTCACCGAGCAGTTCTCGGTCCTCGAGCTGGCCGAGCTGGTCAAGGGCGCCGCCGAGCACCTCGGCTACTCGGTTGAGATCCAGCACTGCGACAACCCAAGGGTGGAGAAGGAAGAGCACTACTACAACGCGATCCACACCAAGCTGCTTGACCTGGGGCTCGAGCCGACGCTCCTCGGCGAGGAGTTGGTCGAGTCGATGCTGCACGCGATCGAGCGCTACAAGGAGCGCGTGATCGAGACCTCGATCAATCCCCGCACCCGCTGGAATCCAGCTAAATCGCCTGCAGGCCGAGCATAGGCTCACTGGTACCATCGCGGGTCCGATGAGAGCCGCCGACGCATTGATGGAAAGCCTCAAGGCTGAGGGTGTCAAGGACATCTTCGGCATCCCGGGTGGGGCCAACCTGCCCACCTACGACGCGCTCGTCGACGCCGGCATCCGCCACGTCCAGGTGCGCCACGAGCAGGGCGGCGGCCACGCGGCTGAGGGATACGCCAAGGCATCCGGCCGCGTGGGGGTCGCGTTCGCGACCTCCGGCCCCGGCGCGACCAACCTCGTGACGGCGATCGCCGACGCGATGATGGACTCGGTGCCCACCGTCTTTGTCACCGGCCAGGTGCGCACCGAGCTGATCGGAACCGACGGCTTCCAGGAGGCCGACATCCTCGGCGCCACGCTGCCCTTCGTAAAGCACTCCTTCCAGGCGACCGACCCGCGCCACATTCCGGAGTACATCCACGAGGCCTTCCATGTCGCCTCCACCGGGCGCCCCGGCCCCGTGCTGGTCGACGTCCCGCAGGACCTCTCCCGCGCCGAGATCGATTACGCGCCGCGCACCGAGCCGGTGGATCTGGCCGGCTACCGCCCGATGGGCAGCGGCAACATCAAACAGGTGCGTATCGCCGCCAAGGCGTTGGCCAACGCCAAGCGGCCGATCCTCTACACCGGCGGCGGGGTGGTCAACGGCAATGCCTCCGAGGAGCTGCGCGAGCTGGCGGCGGCGGACCGCTTCCCGGTCACTTCGACCCTGATGGGGCTCGGCTCCTACCCGTCCACCGACGAGCAGTGGCTGGGGATGCTCGGCATGCACGGCACCGTCACCGCCAACTGGGCGATGGACAACGCCGACCTGATCGTCGCCATCGGCGCCCGCTTCGATGACCGCATCACGGGCAAACTCGACGAGTTCGCCCCGCACGCGAAAGTGATCCACATCGATATCGACCCGGCCGAGATCTCCAAGAACGTCGGCGCCCACATTCCGATCGTCGGCGACGTCAAGCTCGTCCTGCCGGAGCTGACGCGCGAATACCGCGCCCTGCAGACCGACACCTCGCGGCTCGACGCCTGGTGGACGCAGCTGCGGGCCTGGCAGGAGGACCATCCGCTGCGCTACGACCCGGGCAAGGACGGCGAGATCAAACCGCAGTTCATGGTCGAGGCGATGCACAGGGCCACGCAGGGCGACGCGATCGTGACCTCCGACGTCGGTCAGCATCAGATGTGGGCCGCGCAGTACTACGGCTTCGACAAGCCTCGTCGCTGGATCAACTCCGGCGGCCTCGGCACGATGGGCTTCGGCCTGCCGGCCGCGATCGGCGCCAAGGTCGCGAACCCCGACGAGCCCGTTGTCTGCCTCGCGGGCGACGGCAGCCTGATCATGAACTGCCAGGAGCTGGCCACCTGCGTGACGGAAGAGATCCCGGTCAAGGTCTTCCTGATGAACAACGGCTACATGGGCATGGTCCGCCAGTGGCAGGAGCTCTTCTGGGACCGCCGCTACAGCGCCGTCGAGATGGGCCCCAGCCCCGACTGGGTGAAGCTGGCCGAGGCCTTCGGCGCCACTGGGCTGCGCTGCGAGGACCCGGCAGACCTCGAGGAGACGATGGTCAAGGCGCTGGAGACCGAGGGGCCGGTGCTGCTCGACGTGCGCGTCGCGCAGGAGGAGAACTGCTACCCGATGATCCCGCCGGGCCAGGCCGCCCGCGACATGGTCGAGGCGCCGAAGGTGGTGAGCTGATGGAGGCCGGCACCCCGCAGATGGTCAAACTCGAGGATCTGCACGTGCCCGGTCAGCTGAGCGGCCGCAAGCACATCCTCTCGATCCTGGTCGAGAACAAGCCGGGCGTGCTGGCGCGGATCGCCGGCCTCTTCTCGCGCCGCGGCTTCAACATCGACACCCTCGCGGTCGGCCCCACCGACGACCCCAGCATCTCGCGGATCACACTGACCCTCGACGGCGCCGTTCATCCGATCGATCAGGTCACCAAGCAGCTGCACAAGCTGGTCAACGTGCTGAAAATCCGCGACATGGAGCCCGAGGAGACCGTGGCTCGCGAGATGGCGATGTTCAAAGTCTCCGCCGCGGTGGAGAACCGCGCCGAGGTGATCCAGTTCGCGGAGATCTTTCGCGCCAAGATCGTCGACGTCTCGCGCCGCGCGATGACGATCGAGGTCACCGGCTCGGCGGAAAAGATCGAGGCCTTCGAGCGGATGATCCGTCCCCACGGCCTGATCGAGATGGTCCGAACCGGTGAGATCGCGATTGCCAGAGGCAGCGACTGAGACTCTCCTCAACCGCCTGCGCGACGGGGCCGAGCGGGCGGCGCGACGCGGGCGGCGGACGCTGGTCAGCGCCACCGCGCCGGTCGATGTAGGCGATCCCTGCGCCGTCGTCTTTGCATCGCGGCTCGCCTCCGATCGCTGGTTTTGCTGGCAGCAGCCCGACCGAGGCTTCGCCCTGGCCACGCTTGGGGTCGCCTATGAGGCGACCTCGCGCGGGGCCGGCAGGTTCGACGACCTGGCTCGCGATTGTCTGCGGCTGGGGAGCGACGCGATTGCCGGCGAGCCCACCGGCCTGCCGGCGGGGGCCGGGCCGGTGTGGAGCGGGGGCTTTGCCTTCGATCCCGAGGGCGCGGCCTCCTCGGCCTGGTCCTCCTTTGCACCCGCCTCCCTGGTCCTGCCCGAGATCTCTCTTTGCAGAGACCGGGGCAAGACGTTTCTGACCGCCAACCTCGTTGTGGGGCCGGGGGAGGATGCGGGCAGGCGCGTCGAGGGGCTGGCGGCGCGGCTGGCCGCCCTGCGATCGGGTTCGTTGCCGATGCTCGAGCCTTCTCTGACCGACCGGCCCGAGATTCGCAACGTCCTGCCGCCGGGGGAGTTCGAGCGCGCGATCGCCGCCGCCACGCGGCGAATCGGCGACGGGGAGATGAGCAAGGTCGTGCTGGCGCGCGAGGTGGTCGTCAGCGCCGCATCGGCCCACGACCCGGCGGCCGTCTTCGGCGCCCTGCGCGAGCAGTTCCCCTCCTGTTTCTGTTTTTGCTGCGGCACCGCCGAGGCGGCATTCATCGGCGCCAGCCCCGAGTTGCTCGTGCGCCGCTCCGGGGCCGGGGTCTCGAGCGTCGCGCTGGCCGGGTCGACCCGGCGCAGCTCCGATCCAGCCGTCGACGATCACCTCGGCGAGCAGCTCCTGCGCAGCGACAAGGATCGCCGCGAGCAGCAGATCGTCGCCAAGCGGATCGTTCGTGCGCTGCGTCCCTACGCGGTTTGGGTTGAGGGAGAGGCGGAGCCGACGGTGATCAAGGTGGCCAACATCCAGCATCTGGCAACGCCGGTGATCGCCCAGCTCGCGGAGCCCCGCTCCGCGGTTGAGCTGGCCGGGCTGCTGCATCCGACTCCTGCGGTCGGCGGCGAGCCATGGCCTGCGGCGGCAGCGGCGATCGGGGAGCTGGAGCGAATGGATCGCGGTTGGTACGCGGGGCCGGTTGGCTGGATGGACATGACCGAGGACGGCGAGTTCTGCGTCGCCCTGCGCAGCGCGCTGCTGCGCGATCGCGCAGCGCACCTCTACGCGGGTGTCGGCGTGGTCGCCGGCTCCGACCCGGCCGCCGAGCTCGCCGAGACAGAGGTAAAGCTTGGCGCCCTGCTTCCCCTGCTGGCTGAATGAGAAGATGCCGGCGGTGATTCGGCGCGGGCTGGGGTTGACGGTGGCGGCATCGCTGGTTCTGCTTTTGGCGGGGCCGGCGCACCCTGCTACGCCCGAGGGCCCACAGCTCTCGCTGATGAGGTGGAGTACCAAGCCGTTCGAGCTCGCGCTGCTCACGGTTCGCCCCTCTGGAGAGCAGGTGGCGAAGCTGGTCGGCGGCAACGCCCGCAAGATCACGCGCCCCTTGCCGTTCTCGGGTGGATCCTGGTCACCCGACGGGGCCCTCCTCGCCTACGGCGGAGTGGGAAAGGGAAAGCGATCGATGATTTACCTCGTCGCCGCCGATGGCACCGGCCTGCGGCCGGTGCCCGGAACGGCCGGGGCAAGGCATCCGGTCTTCTCTCCCGACGGGCACACCATCGCCTTCTCGCGCACCCGATTCCGGCAAAGCCGCTTCGACCCCAAGCACCCACTCTCGATCCTCCGCGGCGGCTACGACAGCACCACCGCTTGGCTCATCGATCTGAGCAGCGGCCAGCAGCGCCGCTTGACGAACTGGAAAAACGGCCTCCACATCGAACCGTCGTCGTTCTCCCCCGATGGCACCTCTCTCGCTGTATCGATGAGGAGTCGCAGGGTCGGGGAGGCAAGGGTCATCCAACTGGGCGATGGGACTTCGCGACTGATTGCCCGCCAGGCCGAGGAGCCCGTTTACTCCCCGGATGGGTCGCGCATCGCATTCATCAGCTACCGGGACGGCAACCTGGTGGAGACCGGGGACGAGCCGATGCTGGTGAGCGAGCTCTACACGATCGCCAGCGACGGGACGGGCCTCAAGCGGGTTACGAACACCCCGCGTTGGCACGAGTCCTCGCCCAGCTGGGATCCCTCCGGACAGCGCCTCGCCTACACGCAGACGACGGGCAGGGAATTCATCGCCCTCGGCTTCACCAACGTCGTCATGCAGGTCAATGCCGACGGCAGTTGCCCAAAGACGGTTTTCGGCAAGCACCGCGGCGACGAGGTAGACAGCCCCGGCATCTACGGGCCCGCTTGGCGACCCGGGCCGGGTCGCGAGACCGCCCCGATCGCCTGCTAGAGCGCAGCCGCGACGCGCTCGGCCAAGCGACGGTGCAGGCCGACGTTCGTCTGCCGATCGGTCTTCACCTCGATCAAGCCGGTGCCGGCGGCGAGTGCGCCGGGGAGGTCGTTCAGGGACTCGAGTCGGCGGTGGGGAAGGTCGAAGAGAGCGGCGGCCTTGGCGATGTCGACGCCGCGGGGGGTGCCGAGCAGAGCCTCGAACTCATCTCGCTCCAGTGCCGACTCCTGGGGGAGGAAGTGGAAGATGCCGCCGCCGTCGTTGTCGATGACGACGATGCGGACCGGAGTCGAGACGTCGCGCAGGGAGGCGAGGCCGCCGACGTCGTGCAGGAGGCCGAGGTCGCCGCTGAGAATGGTGGTCGGGCGGCCGCCGGCGTGGGCGGCACCGATTCCGGAGGAGATCAGGCCGTCGATGCCGTTGGCGCCGCGGTTGGAGAGGAAGAGAACGTCCGTCTCGCTCGCCGCCAGGAACGCCTCCTGGTCGCGGATCGGCATGCTCGAGCTGGTGTAGACCAGGTCGCCATCGCCGTGGGCGGCGCCAAGGGCGCGGTGGAGGGCAGGCTCCGAGATGGCGCCGTCGCCGTCGAAGGACTCCTGCAGGGCGGCTTGGGCGGCGGCCTCCGCCTCGATCCAGTTCTGAGGCGCCGGCCGCGCCTCTCCCGCCAACCGCTCTGCCCAACCGGTGGCCAGCTCGGTTGAGTCAGCGCGGAGAATCGCCGCAGCCCGATTGCTCGGCTCGTTCCAGCCGCCGCGGGAGTCGACGATGAGCTGGTCGGCCCCGCTGGCGGCGATCCAGGCCCGCAGCGGCTTGCTGGTCGGCATCTCGCCGAAGCGGAGGATCAGATCCGGCGCTACCGACTGCCCGAAGCGCTCGTCTCGCAACAGCAGGTCGTAGGCGGCAACGACGTGGGAGCGGTCGTGCGGACCGCAGCGCAGCTGTGAGGTCGGCTCGGCAAGGATCGGCAGCCCTGCGACCTGGGCAAGGTGGGCCAGCGGCTCGCGCAGCTTGGGGTCGAGTTGCCGGCCGGCGACGATCACGCCGGCGCGCGAGTTGGAGATCTGGCCGGCAACCTCGTCGAGGAGAAAGTCCGAAGCTTGGGCCTCGATCGGAGTCATCGCGGTGAGCGGCCGCTCGCCCCGCCCTTCCAGCGCCAGCGGGTTGGTCGCCGTGACCGCTCCCTCGACTGGAACCGGGGCAAGCGGCTCGCGCCAGGGGAGATTCAGGTGGACCGGGCCGGGCCGCGCTCCGCGGGCTGCGGCGAGGCCGCGGCAGGCAATCGAGCGGTAATGGAGGAGCCCGTCGTCGTCGGCGTCATGGGTCCCGACTTCAGAGAACCAGCGCACCGAGGAGCCAAAGGCCTTGATCTGATCGATCGTCTGCCCGGCGCCGATTCCGCGCAGCTCTGGGGGGCGGTCGGCGCTCAGCACCAGCAACGGAATCGCCGATTCGTCAGCCTCGACGACGGCGGGGTGGTAGTTGACGAGGGCCGTCCCAGAAGTGCAAAGCAGCGCCACGGGTGTGCCCCCCGCTTGGGCGGCGCCAAGGGCGAAGAAGGCCGCCGAGCGCTCGTCGACGATCACGGTGACCTCGATCTGTGGCTCTCGCAAGAGTGCGACCGCGAGCGGCGTCGACCGCGAGCCGGGGGAGACGACCGCATGGCGAAGGCCGCCGCGGGCCAGCTCCTCGACGAAGGCGGAAGCCAGGGCGGTGTTCTGGTTCGTCGGATCCAAGCCGGGGACGTTAGAGCCGGTGCGCCTGCAGCGCGGCCTCGTCGATCTCGACTCCCAGCCCGGGCCCGTCGGGAAGATGCAGGAGGTCGCCGCGCAGCTCGCACTCGGTCACGGCAATGGTGGAGGAGAAAAGGCGCTGGGTGGCGAGGCCGTGGGCCAATCCCGCCTCCTCGTTTTCGGTTCCCTCGTCCAGCGTCTGGGCGACCTGGGCCGCGGCGGCAATGCCCACCGGGCCGTCGAGGGCGCTGGAGAGGAAGGAGGGCAGCAGCTCCGCGATCTCGATCGCCGCCTCCGGCCCGCCGACCTTGGAGACCTTGAGCCCGGCCAGCCGGCAGGCGTTGAGCGCCACCGCCCGCTCGGCATCGGCGCGGCTCTCGATGCTCTCGTCGGCCGCAATCGGGATCGTCGTCGCCTCCGCGACGGCGGCGATTTCCTCCAGCGTCGCGACCGGCTGCTCGGCCAGCTCGATCTGGTGGGGCTCCAGCTCCGCCAGTCTGCGCTTGGCCGTCTCCAGGTCCCAGGCGCCGTTGACGTCGACGCGGATCCGAGCCTCAGGGCCGACCGCGCTGCGCACGGCGCGCACAGCCCCGGCGTCGTCGCCGACGCCGAGCTTCAGCTTGAAGGTCGAGAAACCGTCCTCGGCCCAACGCAGAGCATCGGCGGCCACCTCGTCCGGCTCGCCGGCAATCAGGGTCGCATTGCAACGCACGGCCCGGGCCGGCCCGGAAGGCTCGTCGCCATGCTCGGCGGCGGCCCGGCGGCCGCGCAGATCCATCAGGGCCGTCAGCGCCGCGCAGCGGGCGGGGGGTGAGAGGCCGACAGCGTCGTCGCTCAGCAGGGCCTCGTCGAGGGATTCCCGACCGCCGAGGTCCTCCAGCTCACTCACCACCTGTGCCAGCGCCGCGCCGCCACGCAGCGATAGCGGCACCGCCTCGCCAAGACCGACCAGCCCCTCCTCGCCTCGCAGCCGCAGCAGCGCCATCTCTCGCTGCTGCAGTTCCCCTCGCGCGGTTACGTACGGGCGGCGAAAGGGCAGCGCGTAGGGGATGACCTCAAGCGAGGCGATACGCATGCCGACAGCATGCCACTCTCTCAACCGGCAATCAGAAGGCCGGCTGAGACGAGCAGGCTGAAGGCGCCCAGCAGGGCGCCGGTGGCGGCCAGGGCACTGTTCAGCGCCGGGCCGTCGGTTCGGTTGGACATCGTCCGCAGGGGAGGCACCGCCAGCGGCAGTGAGGCGAAGGCGATCAGCGGCAGCAGGCTGGCGTCGCCCCCGACGAGGGCGATCGGCAGCACCACGTAGGCGCCGAGGACGAGCAGCCGGTAGAGGACGACGGCGTTGCGGCGGCCCATCCGCACGGCGAGGGTCATCTTGCCTGCCCGCCGGTCGGTTTCCATGTCGCGAACGTTGTTGACGACCAGGATCGCCGTGGCCAGGAAGCCGACCGAAATCGAGAGGCCGAGGGGAAGCGCGTCGAGATGCTCGATCTGCACGTAGTAGGAGCCGTTGACAGCCACCAGCCCGAAGAAGAGAAAGACGAACACCTCTCCCAGCCCGGCGTAGCCGTAGGGCTTCGGCCCACCGGTGTAGAGGACGCCGGCGGCGATTGAGACGGCGCCGATCAGCAGGATGACTATGCCGGCGACGGCGGTGAGGTAGATGCCGCAGGCGATCGCGACGGCGAAGGCGATCCAGGTCGCCGTCAGGACGCGGCGGGGGGTCACCAGCCCGGCCGAGGTGACTCGCACCGGCCCCAGGCGATCGGCCGTGTCGGCCCCCCGCTTGGCGTCGGAGTAGTCGTTCGCCAGATTGGTCCCGATTTGGATGAAGATCGAGCCCACGAGAGCGGCGGCGAAGGCGCCGGGGCGGGGAAGCCTCCCCACCCATTCCACCGCCGCGGCCGTGCCGACCAGCACCGGGGCGATCGCGGCCGGCAACGTCCGCACCCGCGCTGCCATCAACCAGATCCTCATGGCCGTCGGGGGAATTTTGAGAAGTCCGGCCGGCGCTTCTCCTTGAACGCCTCGCGCCCCTCCCGCGCCTCCTCGCTGCCGTAGAAGAGCAGGTTGGCGTCGTGGGCCAGCTGCTGGATTCCGGCGTAGCCGTCCTCGTGGGCGTTGAAGCTGGCCTTGACCAGGCGCAGGGCAAAGGGGGAGAGCTCCAGCATCTCGCGGCACAGGGCCACCGTCTCGAGCTCGAGCCGATCGAGCGGGACGACGGCATTGACGAGCCCCATCTCCCGCGCCTCCTCGGCGTCGTACTGGCGGCACAGGAGCCAGAACTCCTTCGCCTTCTTGGTGCCGACGAGGTCGCGCAAGAGCGAGGCGCCGAAGCCGCCGTCCCAGGAACCCACCCGCGGGCCGGTCTGCCCGAAGACGGCGTTGTCGGCGGCGATCGTCAGGTCGCAGCAGACATGGAGGATGTGGCCGCCGCCGATCGCGTAGCCCGCGACCATCGCCACCAGCGGCTTCGGCAGCCGCCGCATCTGCACCTGCAGGTCGGTGACATGGAAGCGGCCGACCGAGGCGCCCTCGGCCATATAGCCGCTGTCTCCGCGGACCGTCTGGTCGCCTCCCGAGCAGAACGCGCGCTGCCCCTCTCCGGTGAGAACGATCGCGCCGACCTCGGCGTCCTCGCGCGCCAGCTCGAGCGCAGCCGAGATGTCGACCAGCGTCTGGGGGCGGAATGCGTTGAGCACGTTCGGCCTGTCGATCGCGATCTTGGCGATGCCATCCGCCTTCTCGTAGCGGATGTCCTCGTATTCCCCCGCGCTCGCCCACTCGATCGGCGCGTAGAGGGCCTCCTCCGACGGAGCTTCCTTATGGCGTTTCGGCAAGCGTTCCTCCGAGTCGGCTGGGGACGCGCCCGTGCGCGGCCCGTAAGAATGCGTGGCAACGATAACCAGGGCAACCCGGTGAACGCTTCGATCCAATGAAACTCGACAACTGGCTTGCTCAACGATCGCAAAGCTGTCCTGACCGGATCGCTCTGGTCGCGGACGGCTCACAGGTCACCTACGCCGAGCTGGAGGCGGAGGCGACGTGGGTCGCCCGCCGCCTCGCCGCCTACGGGGTGCGGCGCGGCTCGACCGCCGCCCTGACGATGGAGCCCCGCCGCGAGCAGGTCGTATTGATCCACGCCCTGATGAAGGTGGGCGCCACCCTCCTGCCCCTCAGCCCACAGCTGTCGGCAGCGGAGCGAAAGGCGGTGATCGAGGCCGAGGAGCCGACGGTCGACCTGGGCGATCCCGGCCAGCTGACGCAGACCGAGGCCGACCTGCCGCTGCTCGGCGAGCACGACATGGATGAGATCGCCTGCCGGGTCCTCACCAGTGGCAGCACGGGCGCCGCCCACCCGGTCGGCCTCACCTATGGCAACTTCCTCTGGAACGCCGTCGGCTCCGGCTTCAACATCGGCGTCGACCCGCGCGACCGCTGGCTCTGCTGCCTGCCCCTCAGCCACATCTCGGGCCTGGGGATCGTGATGCGATCGGTGATCTACGGCACGACGGCGGTCCTGCACGACGGCTTTGACGTCGACCGCGTCGCGGCCGCACTGGCCGACGACGAGATCACGGTGCTCTCCCTGGTTGCGACCACACTCACCCGCCTGCTCGAGGCGGGCGCCGACCTCTCCGGGCCGCGGGCGATCCTGGTCGGCGGCGGGCCGGTTCCGGAAGAGCCGCTCGAAGAGGCGATCGGGCGCGGAGGCACCGTCGTGCAGACCTACGGGCTGACGGAGGCCTGCTCCCAGGTGACGACGCTGACGCCCGCCGACGCGCGCCGCAAGCTCGGCTCCGCCGGCCGCCCGCTGCTGACCACCCACCTGCGCATCCAGGACGGCGAGATCCTCGTCCAAGGCCCGACCGTGGCGCCTGGCAGCGCCGACGCCGACGGCTGGCTGCACACCGGCGACCTCGGCCGGATCGACGAGGAGGGCTTCCTCTACGTCGAAGACCGGATCGACGACATGATCGTCAGCGGGGGAGAGAACATCGTCCCCGCGGAAGTCGAGAAGGTGCTGATGCGCCACCCGGAGGTCGCGGACGCCGCCGTGGTGGGGAGGGAGGATCCGGAGTGGCAGCAGGCCGTGACCGCGGTCGTGGTGCTCGAGGACGGCTCCGAAGCCACTCCCGATGAGCTGCGGCGCCACTGCGCCGACAGCCTCGCGCCCTTCAAGGTGCCGAAACGGGTCGAGCTGGCGGCCGCGCTTCCGCGCACTCCCTCGGGCAAGCTGATGAGGCGGGCGCTCCGTTAGAGTCCGCCGCCGCATGGCCGACGACATCTTCTACGACAAGGACGCCGACCTCTCCAAGCTGGAGGGCAAGACCGTCGCGATCCTCGGCTACGGCTCCCAGGGCCATGCCCACGCCCTCAACCTCAAAGACTCGGGGGTCGACGTCGTGGTCGGGCTGCGCCCCGATTCCTCCAGCCGCGCCAAGGCTGAAGACGCGGGGCTGCAGGTGCTGGACATCACCGAGGCCGCCAGCCGCGGCGACGTGGTCATGGTCCTGCTCCCAGACGAGAAACAGGCGGATGTGTGGGAGGCGGAGATCTCCGACGGCATCGCCGCCGGCAACCTGCTGCTCTTCGCGCACGGCTTCTCAATCCACTTCGAGCAGATCCTGCCGCCGCCCGGCGTCGACATCGGCATGGTCGCCCCCAAGGGCCCCGGCCACCTCGTTCGCCGCCAGTACGAGGACGGCCGCGGAGTGCCGTGCCTGATGGCGGTCCACCAGGACGCCACCGGCAATGCGCACGACCTCGTCCTCGCCTACGCCGCCGGAATCGGCGGCGGCCGCGCCGCGATCATCGAGACCAGCTTCAAAGACGAGTGCGAGACCGACCTATTCGGTGAGCAGGCTGTCCTCTGCGGCGGCGCCTCGGAGCTGGTCAGGGCCGGCTTCGAGACCCTGGTCGAGGCAGGCTATGACCCCCGGCTTGCCTACTTCGAGTGCCTGCACGAGCTGAAGCTGATCGCCGACCTGATGTATGAGAAGGGGATCCAGGGGATGCGCTACTCGATCTCCAACACCGCCGAGTACGGCGACATGACCCGCGGCAAGCGAGTCATCGGCGAGGAGTCGCGTGCGGAGATGAAGAAGATCCTCGGCGAGATCCAGTCGGGTGAGTTCGCCCGCGAGTGGATAGCCGAGAACCGCGCCGGCGGCGAGAACATGGCCCGCATGCGCGAGGAGGGCACCAAGCACCCGGTCGAGGGAGTCGGCAAGGACCTCCGCGACATGATGCCCTGGATCGACCAGGACTTCTAAGAGCGGCGCATATCTGCGTCCTCAGTCGGCCTCCTCGGGTTTAGCGCTTGGTTTCGCCCTCGGGCTGCTTGCCGTCGCGGCCGACGTAGCCGTCCTTGCCGCCGATGACGACGTAGACGGCCTCCTCGCTGTCGCTCGGATTGCGGACCTTGCGCACTGTGGCGGCGTCGACCCAGGCCAGCCCGCCCGGCTCCAGCGCGTGGGTTGAGCCGTCGCCGAACTCCAACTCGATCCGGCCGCTGTGCAGGAAGTACAGCTCCTCCTGCTGCTCGTGGTAGTGGCTGCCCGTCTCGTATGTCGGCGGCAGCACGATCGCGTTGACGCCAAAGGCGGTCACTCCCAGCGCTTTGCGGATCTTGCGAAAGCCGGGCCCCTCGCCGAGGGCGCCCAGATCGGTGACCGCGTAGCCGTCTCCCTTGACGACGCCCTCGGTGGCCTCTGTCATGACGAACCTGACCTAGGCCGCGGCGGGCGGGGTCGGAGGCGGCGTTCCCATCGACGGCGGCGGTTGTGCGTCCGTCACCGGAGCTGTCTGCGCACCGGATGGCTTGGCGGCCTCGATGCCGATCGACGGATAGTCATCGGTGAGCAGGAGCAGGTAGGCCGCCACCCGTGCGTAGAGGCTGTTGACAAAGGTCATCGCGTCGAAGACGCCCTGCGGCAGGTAGCCGCGGAAAACGATCGTCAGCCAGGCGACGATCCCGAGCCCCGAGTGGATCGCGCCAACCGCGTACAGGACGACGAGCATCGGCAGGGCGAGAAGCACCCGGAAGAAAGCCTTGAGCCGGCTCTGCCGCTCCGCGGCGGGCGCGATGAGCAGGCGAATCGGGTAGGAAGGTTCCTCGCCAAGCCCAAAGGGCGGCCAGGCATCGGTCTGCATGTAGGCGTAGGCGTTGAAGCGGGTCAGGTATCGCAGCACGCCGGAGTTGAAGTTGTAGAGCCACTCCGGGTAGCGGCCGAGGATGACCACCGCGACCCAGGCGAAGAGGTGGGTGAAGGTGAGTGCGATCACGTAGACGGCACCGACGATCAACCACGGGATGACCAGAAAGATTCGGAAAAAGGTCGTCCAGCGGTCTGGCGCTGGATTGAAGTCGGCCTCGTAGGCGACTGGATACATCGTGTCCTCCTCGTTGGATGCTGCCAGCTGGCAGCGGAGCCAGCCTATCCCGGCACTCGGGCGTAGTCCACCCGGCGTCTGTCAATAACCTGTCGCCACGGCGGCTGCATTTACCCGTCCGCGAGGCGTACACATCCATGACCGCACTCACCAGCACAGCCCAGATCCCCACCGAACTCAAGCCCGCCGACGGGCGCTTTGGCTGCGGTCCCTCCAAGGTTCGGCCCGAGGCGCTGGCGAGGCTCGCCGAGCAGGCGGACCTGATGGGCACCTCGCACCGCCAGGCTCCGGTGAGGGACGTCGTAGAACGCATTCGCTCCGGCCTTGCAGAGCTCTTCCAGCTACCCGAGGGGTATGAGGTGGCGCTGGGCAACGGCGGCACGACGGCTTTTTGGGACGCCGCCGCCGCCTGGCTGGTTCGCGATCGCGCGCTTCACCTCAGCTATGGCGAGTTCTCGCAGAAGTTCGCCAAGGCCACGGCGGCGGCGCCGTTCCTCGCTGATCCAATCCTGATCGAGGCCGAGCCCGGGGATGCCCCCGAGCCGGTCGCCGACAGCGCCGCCGACGTGCTCGCCTGGGCCCACAACGAGACGTCGACCGGGGTGATGGTCGGGGTCGAGCGCCCCGCGAACGCCGGCGACGCTCTCGTCTTGATCGATGCCACCTCCGGCGCCGGCGGCCTACCGCTCGATGCCGCGGAGGCGGACGTCTACTACTTCGCTCCGCAGAAGGGCTTTGCCGCCGACGGCGGCCTTTGGCTGGCGCTTCTCAGTCCGGCGGCGATAGCCAGGATCGAAGAGCTCGACGGCGCTGCCGGCCGCTGGCAGCCCGCCTTCCTCTCCCTGCAGACCGCGCTCGATAACTCGCGCAAGAACCAGACCTACAACACCCCGGCACTGGCGACTCTGCTGCTGCTCGCCGACCAGGTGGAGTGGATGCTCGCCGGCGGCGGCCTCGACTGGTGCGTGGGGCGGACCAGCGCCTCCTCTTCGCACCTCTACGGCTGGGCGGAGCAGGCCGAGTTCGCGTCGCCCTTCGTCGCCGACCCCGCCAAGCGCTCCCTGGTGGTGGGCACGATCGACTTTGGGGACTCCGTCGACGCCGCCGCCCTGGCCGCGACCCTGCGCGCGAACGGCATCGTCGACGTCGAGCCCTACCGCAAGCTGGGCCGCAATCAGCTGCGCATCGGCATGTTCCCCGCCGTGGAGCCGGCCGACGTCGAAGCGCTCACCGCCTGCATCGACTGGGTGGTCGAGAACGTGGCCGAGGTCGGCCGATGAAGGTCCTGGTCAAGGAGAAGATCGCCGAGACCGGTGTCGACCTGCTGCGCCGGCACTTCGACGTCGAGCTGGGCCTCGAGATGTCAGATGAGGAGCTGCGCGACTCGATCGGCGGCTACGACGCGATCCTGATCCGCTCGGCGACCAAGATGACGCCGGAGCTGATCGAGCGGGCCGAGCGCCTCAAGGTGATCGGCCGCGCCGGCACCGGCGTCGACAACGTCGACATCCCCTCGGCGACCCGGCGCGGCATCGTCGTCGCCAACGCGCCTGAATCGAACTCGGTCGCGGCGGCCGAGCACACCCTGGCCTTGATGCTCTCGCTCTGCCGCAACGTCCCCCAGGCCCACGCCACCCTGGTCGACGAGCGCTGGGAGCGCTCTCGCTTCAAGGGCGCGGAGCTGTACGGGAAGACACTTGGGGTCATCGGCTTCGGCCGCATCGGCCAGCTGGTCGCCAAGCGAGCGCAGAGCTTCGAGATGTCCGTTATCGCCTTCGATAAGTTCGTCTCCGCCGAGCGTTTCCGCGAGCTCGGCGTCGAGGGCGCCACCGACATCGAGCAGGTGCTTGGCCAGTCCGACATCGTCACCCTGCACGTGCCCAAGACTCCGGAGACGATCAACCTGATCGACGCCGACTCGATTGCGAAGATGAAAGACGGCGCGCGAGTCGTGAACTGCGCCCGCGGCGAGCTGATCGACCTCGAGGCGCTGCTCGCGGCCCTCGAGGGCGGCAAGCTGAGCGGGGCGGCGCTGGACGTCTTTCCCTCCGAGCCGTTCACCGAGCACCCCTCTTCGCTCGCGAGGACGTCGTCGTCACGCCGCACCTTGGCGCCTCGACGGCCGAGGCGCAGGATCGGGCCGGAGTCGTGACCGCCGAACAGGTGACCGCGGCGCTGACCGGCGGAGTCGTAACCAACGCGGTCAACATCGCCGCGGTTCGACCCGAGGAGATGGAGGCCCTGGCGCCCTTCGTGCCGCTCTGCGAAAAGCTCGGCCGCCTCGCGCAGGGGCTGGGCGATGGCTCGATTGACCGGGTCACGGCCGAATTCCGCGGTCGCATCGCCTCCCACGACACCCGCCTGCTGGGCATAGCGGTCCTGGTCGGGATCCTCTCCGGGCATACCGAGGAGCCGGTCAATCTGGTCAACGCCCCGCAGATGGCCGAGGAGCGGGGGATCGAGCTGACCGAGACAAAGGACAGTGGCTCGGAGGACTTCACCGAGCTCGTCACCGTGCGGCTGGGCGCCGGAGACCAGGAAGTCGAGGTCGCCGGCACAGGTGTCGGCCCCCGCAACGAGCCGTATCTGGTTTCGGTCTGGGGCGAGAGCTTCTACCTCCCGTTCGCCGACCATCTGGCCGTCTTCCGCTACGCCGACCGGCCGGGGATGATCGGCAAGGCGGGGACGCTGTTCGGTGAGGAGGGGGTCAACATCATCTCCGCCGCCGTCGGCGCCGAGCCGGACGGCGAACGAGCCGTGATGGCGCTGACCACCGACGCTCCGGTCCGCGAGGAGACGATCGAGAAGATCCTCCAACTAGAGGGCTTCTCGATTGGCCGAGCGGTCGACTTCTAGATGAAGGCCGTCGTCCTCACAGGCACCGGCGGCCCCGAGGTCCTGCGGGTGCAGGAGCGCCCCGATCCGCCGGTGGGCCCAGGCCAGGTGAGGATCGCCGTCAAGGCCGCTGGGATCAACTTCGCCGACACCCTGGCGCGGGTGGGCCTCTACCCCGACGCGCCAAAGCCCCCCTGCGTCCTCGGCTACGAGGTTGCCGGTGTGGTCGAGTCGGTGGGGGAGGGGGTCGCCGACTACGAGGTGGGCAATCGCGTCCTGGCCGGCACTCGATTTGGCGGTCAGGCGGAGCTGGTCAGCGTGGACGCGGGGCAGGTGCGGCCGCTGCCGGAGCGGCTCAGCTTCGAGCAGGGCGCCGCCTTCCCCGTCAACTACGGCACCGCCTACGCGGCTCTGGCGGTAATGGGCAGCCTGCGCCAGGGCGATCGCGTTCTGATCCATGCGGCGGGGGGTGGCGTCGGGATCTCCGCCACCCAGATAGCTCGCAACATCGGCGCCGAGATCTTCGGCACCGCGTCTCCATCCAAGCACGATGCGATTCGCGCCCAGGGCGTGACCCACGCGATCGATTACCGCAACCAGGACTTCGAGGCGGAGGTGATGCGCATCACCGGAGGGCAGGGCGTCGATCTGATCATCGACGCGCTTGGCCCGACGTCGTTTCGCAAGGACTACCGCCTTCTTCGGCCCGGCGGGCGCCTGGTCATGTACGGGATCTCGGAGAACTCCGACCAGGGCAGGCGCAGCATTCCGGCCACTCTGAAGAGCCTGGCGGCGATGCCGACGGCAACGATGCCCTGGTGGAAAAGCCTGATGATGATGAATGAGAACAAAGGCGTCTTCGGTCTCAACATGCTCAAGTGGTGGGACCGGGAGGGGAGCCTCGATCGCCTCGTCGGGCCGCTGATTGCCGACGTCGAAGCAGGGCTCCTCGAGCCGGTTGTCGCCGAGGCCTTTCCCTTCGAGCGGGCGGGCGAAGCGCATCAGCTTATTGCCGAGCGCCGCAACGTCGGCAAGGTCGTGTTGTTTCCCTCATAGAGCCTTTTTTCCGCCTGGGGTGGCACGGGGCCTATGCCTATGAAGAAAGCGATACTCATCCTGCTGGCCGTCCTGGCTGCGCAAACGCCGTTGCCGGCCCATGCCGGTAGCGGCCCTTACAGCGTTCTGCTGGCCGGGGGCACGGAGGCGAACATGATCCACATCTGGCTTACCGCCGATGGGCGCAGCTACGTGATCGATTCGATCGTGACCCTGGAGGTGGGGGGGTCGGTCTGCGTCCACCCGCCGGAAAACAGCACCGAGTTGATCTGCCAGGCGGCGATGATCAGCGGCTTCGAAGTCAACGCCGCCGGCGGCGACGATCAGGTGAAAGTTGCCAGGGAGGTCGCGATCCCGGTCACGATTCGGGGCGGTGGCGGGAACGACCTCCTGATTGGCGGTGGCGGGCCGGACAAATTGATCGGCGGCGACGGCGACGACCGGCTGATCGCCTGGGGCGGGGCGGATCTGCTCTCCGGCGGCCCGGGCGACGACGCTTTGAGCGGCGGCCTCGGCGACGACGTCTTGCGCGGCGGCTCAGGCAACGACATCTTGAAGGGCGGCCCCGGAAGCAACGACGCGCGCGAGTAGCCGGCGAGCACGCCGGGTGACGCGGCGGAGGGTGCGGCTCGCCGATCTCAGGCGGGGTCGCCGGATGGCGAGCGGCGGGAGCGGTGAAGCCGCCCGCCGACGAAAAAGAGCGCGACCAGAAAACCGATCAGCGAAAGGCCGGCGTCGAGTCGAAATGCGGCCTCCACTCCCTCGATGAAGGAGCCCTGGGCGGAGAAGACGGCCGTCGTCAATCCGAGGCCGATCGAGCCGCCCGCGATCTGGAACATGTAGACGATCCCCCCGGCGAGGCTGGTCTGCGACTCGTCTACCGAGGTGACGCCGGCCGTGGTGGCGGTCGGGTAGAAGCTGCCGATCCCGATTCCGAGCACGACCATGCCCACGATCAGGGAGCCGTAGCCGGACTGCTCGTCGGCTAGTGAGAAGGCGAAGGGGGCGATTGTGATGCAGGCGGCGCCCGCGGCCGCCAGCGGCTTTGCGCCGAGGCGGTTGTAGAGCGGCCCGGCGATGAAGGACACCAGCGCGAAGGTGGCCAGGAAGGGAAGCATCCCCAGGCCCGCCTCCAAGGGCGAGTATCCGAGGTGCTTCTGCATGAACTGCGGCAGGTACAGAAGCGCGGCGAAGAAAGTCGCGGACATGAAGAGGATCGCAAGGCAGGAGGCGCGGAAGCTCTCGTTGCGCATCACCTCTCGCGGAATGAGGGCATTCATTCCGGCCCGCCGCTCGAGGGGTACGAAGGCGGCGATCAATCCCGCCGAGAGGGCCAGCATGCCGATCGTCCGCGGGTCGCCGAGCCCCCAGTCGTCGACCTGGTCGAGTGCCAGCAGCAGGGAGACCAGGCCGATCGAGATCGCCGCGATCCCCGGGTAGTCGATCTTCTGCCCGCCGGCCTCGGGCTCCTTGACGCGCACGAGGTAGTAGGTGATGAGGACGGCGAAGGCGGAGATCGGAACGTTGAGGAAAAAGATCCAGCGCCAGCTCAGGGCGTCGGTCAGGACGCCGCCGATCAGCGGGCCGATCGCGTTGCCCAGCCCCGCCGCGCCAATGACGATTCCCCCGGCGAGGCCGGCCTTCTCATCCGGCAGCAGCTCGTAGGTCATGCCGAGGATCGCGGGCCACATCAACGCCCCGCCGACTCCCATCAGGACGCGGCTTGCAATCAGCCACGTCTCTGTCTGCGCGGCTCCGCCCAGCGCCGACATCGCCGCGAAGATGGCGCTGCCCAGGAAGAAGGCGCGGCGGCGGCCGAACATGTCGGCGAGGCGGCCGCCGGTGACGATCATCACGCCGAAGGTGAGCGCGTAGGCGTTGATCACCCACTGGATCGTGTTGACGTTGGTGGAGAAGTCCTCCTCCATCGTCGGCAGCGCCACATTGATCGCCGAGAAGTCGTTCGCGATGACGAGGACGCTCATGCTCATCGCGAACAGCCCAAGCCACGTCGAGCGAGGAATGGCGCCTGAATCGGAACCCATACTCCCGCAGCATATTTCGCCCGCTGCGCTAAGCTGCGAGCACGAATGAGTTACCGGCCTCACAGCCTGGCGCTTCTCCTTCTCCTCCCCCCTCGGGGGGAATAGCGCTGGGCGGCGCGAGAGCCGCGAGAGAAAAGGTCATTCGAGAAAAGCGGAGAAGGAGGAAGGTCCAATGGGGCCCGGAGACGACGCAAATCGCGTCCACATATTTGACACAACGCTGAGGGACGGCGAGCAGTCGCCAGGCATTTCCCTCAACACCGCCGAGAAGGTGGAGATCGCTCAGCAGTTGGCCCGGCTCGGGGTCGATGTGATCGAGGCCGGCTTCCCGATCACCTCACCCGGAGACTTCGAGGCCGTCGAGGCGATCTCCCGCAATGTCGAGGGCCCGGTGGTCTGTGGACTCGCCCGCACCCATAAAGCCGACATCGACGCCGCTTGGGGGGCGATTCGCGATGCCCAACGGCCTCGCATCCACACCTTCATCTCCACCTCCGACATTCACATCGAGCACCAGTTGCAGACGGATCGCGAGGACGTCAAGGGGCAGGCGAAAGCCGCCGTCGCGCTGGCGAAGTCCTACTGCGAGGACGTCGAGTTCTCCCCCATGGACGCTACGCGCGCCGAGATCGAGTTCACCGCCGAAGTTTGCGCGATCGCGGTCGAGGAAGGCGCAACGGTGGTCAACATCCCCGACACCGTCGGCTACACGACCCCCGAGGAGTACGCCGACTACTTCCGCCGCCTCTACGAGCTGGTTCCGGCGCTGCGCGGCGTCGAGATGTCGGTTCACTGCCACGACGACCTGGGGATGGCGGTCGCCAACTCCTATGCCGGCGTCCTGGCCGGCGCCCGGCAGGTTGAGTGCGCCGTGAACGGGATCGGCGAGCGAGCCGGCAACTGCTCGCTGGAGGAGATCGTGATGCTGCTGCGGACCCGCGTGGACGTACACGGATTGAGCACCGGCGTGCAGACGCGCGAGCTGGCCCGCACCAGCCGCATGGTCTCGCGTCTGACCGGCTACGCGATTCAGCCCAACAAGGCGGTGGTGGGCCGCAATGCCTTCGCGCATGAGTCGGGCATCCACCAGGACGGTGTGCTGAAGGAGCGCACCACCTACGAGATCATGGATGCGACCGAGGTCGGGTTGGAGTCGAACACGATCTTCCTCGGTAAGCATTCCGGCCGCCACGCCCTGCGCGATGCGCTGGAGCAGTTGGGCTTCAAGGTGGAGGGAAACGCGCTGAACGCGGCCTTCAAGCGCTTCAAGGAGATCGCCGACCGCAAGAAGCAGGTGACGGCCCTCGACCTGGAGGCGATCGTCTCCGACGAGATGCGCGAGCGAGCGGACGCGCACGAGCTGGCCTGGTTCGAGGTCGAGGCCGGCTCGCGGCGAGAGCCGCTGGCCCGGGTGGCGGTGAAGATGCCTTCGGGTGAGGAGTCGGTGGCCGAGGCGAGCGGCGACGGCCCCGTCGACGCGATCTTTCACGCGATCCAGAAGGCGACCGAGACCGAGTGCGAGCTGCGCCAGTACGCGGTCGAGGCGGTGACCGGCGGAGAGGACGCCCTCGGTCAGGTGACGGTGATGCTGCGGGCCGCGGGCCGGCTGGCCACGGGGCAGGGTGTCGCCACAGACATCCTCGAGGCATCGGCACGGGCCTACGTACGAGCGCTTTCCAACGCCCTCGAGGGTGCCGCGATCCGCGAGGCGGAGGCCGCCACCGCGGAAGCCGCCGTCGAACGCACGCCAGGCCCTTAGCGCCAGCCGAGCACGCCGGCTTCTCAATCCCAGTCAACGCACACCGGCTTTCACAGGTTTGTACGTGATAACGTACGGACGTAATGGCGACGGCGGCGAAGAAAAGAGCGGGCGGTAAGCAGACGGCCACCGGTAGTTCGCCGGCGGGCGCATCCCGCGTGCAGACTGAGCCGCTAGGAGCGATGATCGGCCCGCGGGTGCGAGCGCTGCGGGAGGCGATCGGCCTCTCGCTGCGGGACCTCAGCGAGCGCTCCGGCGTCAGCGCCCCGATGCTCTCCCAGGTCGAGAGGGGGAGACCAGCCCGACTTTGGCCGTCGCGGCCAAGATCGCCGGCGGCTGGAGCTGACCCTGTCGCAGCTGCTGCGCCTCGACGAGGGGGTTCATGTGGCGGTCAGCAGAGCCGGTTCGCGCCGCCGCCAGCGCCGCGACGGGCATGCAGTGGAAGAGCTGACCCCGCCCCTGCCCGGCCAGCGGGCCGATGTTTCCCTTCACAGCCTCGAGCCAGGGGCGACCACGGGCGGCCCCGGACGACCCCCCGATGCACGAGCCGGGCAGCCGTGAGACCGCAGTGGTCTTGGAGGGGCACCTCGCTCTATTCGTCGAGGGCACGCGCTACGAGCTCACCGATGCAGACAGCGTCACATTCGACGCCGATTTGCCGCATCATTTCGAGAACGATGGCGAGAAGCCGGCGCGGTTTCTCGCCGTGATCGCCGCTGGGCTGAGGAGGAGTTAGCGATGCCGAAGACGATGTTCGACAAGCTCTGGGAGGCCCATGAGGTCTCCGACGGCCTCATCTACATCGACCTGCACCTGGTCCATGAGGTCACCTCGCCCCAGGCCTTCGACGGCCTGCGGCTTGCCGGCCGGTCTGTGCGCCGTCCCGACAAGACGCTTGCCACCGCCGACCACAACGTGCCCACCGACGGCACCAAAGCCGCCCGGCTGATCGCCGACGAGCTCTCCCGAATCCAGGTCGAAACGCTGGAGCGCAACTGCGAGGAGTTCGGCATTCCGGTCTTTTCGCTTGGCTCGGAGCGGCAGGGCATCGTCCACGTGATCGGGCCTGAGCTGGGCGTAACCCAGCCGGGGATGACGATCGTCTGCGGCGACAGCCACACCTCCACCCACGGCGCCTTCGGTGCGCTTGCCTTCGGCATCGGCACCTCCGAGGTCGAGCACGTGCTGGCCACCCAGTGCCTGGTGCAGAACCGCCCCAAGACGATGCGGATCTCCTACGACGGCGAGTTGAGGGCCGGTGTGACGCCCAAGGACCTGATCCTGGCAACGATCGGGCGGCTCGGCACCGGCGGCATGGTGGGGCACGCGGTGGAGTACGCCGGCCCGGCGATCGAGGCGCTCTCGATGCCGGGGCGGATGACGATCTGCAACATGACGATCGAGGGCGGGGGACGGGCGGGGATGATCGCGCCCGACGAGGCCACCTTCGAGTGGGTGCGCGGCCGGCCCGCGGCGCCGCAGGACTTCGACGCCGCGGTCCAGCGCTGGCGAGAGCTGCCAACCGACCCTGGCGCGAGCTTCGACACCGAGATCGAGGTCGACGCCGCGAGCATCTCGCCGATGGTGACCTGGGGGACGAACCCCGGCATGGTGGTCGAGGTGACCGATGCGGTCCCCGACCCCGCCGCCCTGGATTCCCCGGCCGATCGCGAATCGGCGGAGCGGGCGCTCACCTACATGGCGTTGAAGCCCGGCACGCCGATAACCGAGGTCGCGCTGGATCGCGTCTTCATAGGCTCCTGCACCAATTCACGGGTCGAGGACCTGCGCGAGGCCGCCGAGATCGTCGACGGCAGGCAGGTCGCCGGCACCGTGCGGGCGATGGTCGTGCCCGGCTCCCAGGAGGTCAAAGCGGCGGCCGAAGCCGAGGGACTGCACGAGGTCTTCCGCTCGGCGGGCTTCGAGTGGCGCGAGGCGGGCTGCTCGATGTGCCTGGGGATGAACCCCGACATCCTGATCGACGGAGAGCGCTGCGCCTCGACCTCCAACCGCAACTTCGAGGGTCGTCAGGGCAAGGGCGGGAGGACCCATCTGGTCAGCCCCAAGATGGCCGCCGCGGCCGCGATCGAGGGCCGCTTCGTCGACATCAGGGACTGGAGCTGAGGATGAGGCCGATCGACGTCATAGAAGGCAAGGTCTCGGTGCTGGATCGCTCCGACGTGGACACCGACCAGATCATCCCCAAGCAGTTCCTGAAGCGGGTCGAGAGGACCGGCTTTGGCGAGTTCCTCTTCTACGACTGGCTTCGCTCGGGTGAGATCGAGCTCGAGCCGAACCCAATCCTCGTCGCGGGGCGCAACTTCGGATGTGGGTCCTCGCGTGAGCACGCTCCCTGGGCGCTCGAGGACTTCGGCTTCGAGGCGATCGTCGCGCCGTCCTTCGCCGACATCTTCTACTCCAACTGCACCAAGATCGGCCTGCTGCCGGTGATCCTCGACGAGGAGCACTGCAAGGCAGTCGCCGAGGCGGGCCAGGCCCGGATCGACGTCGACGATGAGACGGTCACCTCCGCTGCCGGCGTCTTTCAGTTCCAGATCGAGCCCGACGTCAAACACCGGCTTCTGCACGGGCTCGACGACATCGGCGTCACGCTGGCGGATGCCGCCGCAATCGACTCCTTCGAGCAGGCCGGTCGCGCCGGCAGCGGTCCGGTCACGACGGCGATCTAGACGGTGTCGTCCTTTCCTCCATCCCACGTCGGTCCCACCGAGTGGGATGCGGAGGTCTACCACCGCGTTTCGGAGATACAGCTCGGCTGGGCCCTCGAGGTCTTCGAGCGCCTGCCCCTGCGGGGAGACGAGCACGTCCTCGACGCCGGCTGCGGATCAGGTCGGGTGACCAAGCTCCTGCTGGAGCGGTTGCCCCACGGCCGCCTTGTCGCGGTCGACGCCTCATCCGAGATGGTCGAGAAAGCACGGCAGGTCCTCGGCCCGGCGGTTGACGTTCGCCTGGGCGACCTATCTGAGATTGAGCTCGAAGAGCCGATGGAGGTGGTCTTCTCGAACGCGGTCTTCCACTGGATCCCGGATCACCGCGCCCTGTTTGCGCATTTGTATGAAGCGCTGGTCCCCGGCGGGCGCCTTGTGGCGCAGTGCGGCGGTGAGGGAAACGTCGTCGCCGTCGGCGATGCGATCCGCGCCGTCGCCGAGAACCCCGAGTACGGGACGCATCTGGCCGGGCTCGCCGGCGTCTGGAACTTCGCCTCCGCGGAGGAGACCGCCGCACTGCTCGAAGAGGCCGGCTTCGAAGAGGTCCGCTGCTGGCTGGAGCCGAGGGAAGTGCAGCCCGAACATCCGCGGGAGTTCCTCGCCACGGCGGTCGTCGGCCCGCACTTGGCCCACCTTCCAGAGGCTCTCGGGGACGACTTCGTGAGCGAGATCCTGTCCCGGATGGGCGAGCCGCTGAGCCTGCGCTACGTGCGGCTCAACATCGAGGCGCGCCGCCCTGCTCAGGCGTAGCGATCCATAGAGTGCCCGCCGTGCCAAGCGCCCCCCACATAGTCCTGCTGCCCGGCGATGGGATCGGCCCTGAGATCGTCGCTGCGGCGCGGCGCCTTTTGGAGGCACTGGGGGAGTTCGAGTTCGACGAGCAACTGCTCGGCGGCATCTCCATCGACGAGCACGGCGTGGCCCTCACCGACGAGGTGCTGGCCGCCTGTCGCGGAGCCGATGCGGTTCTGCTCGGTGCGGTGGGCGGCCCCAAATGGGACACGACCGATCCCGATGCGCCGCGCCCCGAGCAGGGCCTGCTGGGCCTGCGCAAGGGGATGGGCCTCTACGCAAATCTGCGACCGGTGCGGCCAAGCCCGGCTCTGGTTGCCTCGAGCCCCCTGCGCGAGGAGCGAATCGCCGGCACTGACCTTCTTGTCGTGCGGGAGCTGACCGGAGGCATCTACTTCGGCGACAGCGGCCGCGATGGCGACAGCGCCCACGACACCTGCGAGTACTCGGCCGCCGAGGTTGAGCGCATTGCCCGTACGGCGTTCGAAGCGGCAAGGCGCCGGGCGCAGAGCAGCGGCCGCGGCCCTCGCGTCACCTCGGTCGACAAGGCCAACGTGCTCGAGACCTCGCGGCTATGGCGCGAGGTCGTCAGCGGCCTCGCCGGGGAGTACTCCGACGTGGCCCTCGATCACCTCCTGGTCGACAACGCGGCGATGCAGCTGGTCTCCCGTCCCGCGGAGTTCGACGTCATCGTCACCGAGAACCTCTTCGGCGACATCCTCAGCGACGAGTCGGCGATGTTGACGGGCTCCCTGGGGATGCTGCCCTCGGCCAGTCTCGGCGCCGAAGGGGAGCCGGGGCTGTTCGAGCCAGTTCACGGGTCCGCCCCGGATATCGCCGGCCAGGGCACCGCCAATCCGCTGGCGACCTTCCTCTCCACGGCGATGATGCTGCGCCACGGCCTCGATCGGCCCGACGATGCGGCTCGCGTCGAGGCGTCTGTTGATGCCGTCCTCGAGCGGGGCCTCCGTACGCCCGACCTCGCAGCAGCGGGCGAGGCGGCGATTGGAACAGACGAGATGACCGCCGCCGTGCTGGCCGAGCTTTCCTAGCAGGGACGCCCGAGTCGCCAGGGGCGGGTCTCTGGCCGAGGTCTTTCTTCTCAGCCGCAACGCCCGCCGGCGCTTGTCTCATCGGGCATACTTCTCCGACATGGAGCAGGCTGAGCTGATCTGGCACAACGGCGAGTTCGTGCGCTGGGAGGACGCGAAGGTGCACGTCCTCAGCCACGGGCTGCACTACGGCACCGGCGTCTTCGAGGGCATTCGCTGCTACGAGACCGAGCGCGGCCCCGCCGTCTTCCGCCACCCTGAGCATCTGCGGCGGCTGGAGAAGTCGGCCGGGCTCTACTACTTCAGCCTTCCCTACTCGGCGCAGGAGCTGCGCCAGGCCACGCATGAGCTGATCGGGCGCAACGGTCTGCGCTCCTGCTACATCCGGCCGCTGGCTTTCCGCGGCTACGGCGAGATGGGCCTCTACGCGCAGAGCGCGCCGATCGAGGTGATCATCGCCGTCTGGCCCTGGGGCTCCTACCTCGGCGAGGAGGGAAAGACGCAGGGCATCCGCACCAAGGTCTCTTCCTGGCGGACGATCTCCGGCGACAGCCTGATCCCTCACGCCAAGGCCTCTGGCCAGTACCTGAACTCGATCCTTGCCAAGACGGAGTCGGCAAACGCCGGCTACGACGAGGCGATCCTGCTCGACCAGCATGGCTGCGTATCGGAGGGCTCTGGCGAGAACGTCTTCGTCATCCGCGACGGCGTCCTCTGTACGCCCGGTCACACGTCGGCGATCCTCGACGGGATCACGCGCGCCTCGGTGATCCAGATCGCCCTCGACCTCGGCTACAAGGTGGAGGAGCGCAGCATCGCTCGCGCCGAGCTCTACCTCGCCGACGAGGTCTTCCTCACCGGCACCGCGGCGGAGCTCGTGCCCGTGCGCTCGGTCGACGACCATGAGCTCGGCAAGCCCGGTGAGATAACCCGCGTGATCCAGGCCAAGTTCGAGGACGCACTGCACGGCCGGGCCGAGGAGTACCTGGAGTGGCTCGACTTCGTCGAGCTCCCAGCCGGGGCAGATCAACCGAGTAAGGTCAGTTCGTGATGCGCACTCGTTTCGAGGCAATCGGGCGAATTACCGCAGCCGCCTAGCGGCTGGCGCGGCGCTTGCCGCGCAGACGGGCCACGCAGGCCCTCTCCCGATCTCTCGAATTCGAAAGGGCGTCAAATGGAACAGGTAAAGCTCTACGACACCACCTTGCGCGACGGCATGGGTGGTCAGGGCATGTCGCTCTCGGTGGGCGAGAAGCTGAAGGTGGTCGCCGCTCTCGACCGCCTCGGCGTGCACTACATCGAGGCCGGCTTTCCGAGCTCCAACCCAAAGGAGGAGGAGCTCTTCGGCCTCCTCGCCGAGCAGGAGCTCGAGCAGGCGACGATCGCGGCCTTCGGGATGACCCGCCGCCGCGATCGCCGCGCCGAGGACGATGAGGCGCTGGCCGTTCTCGTTGCCTCCTTCGCCCCCGTGGTCTGCCTCGTCGGCAAGAGCTGGGGCCTGCATCTGGAGAAGGTGATCAAGGTCTCCCGGGAGGAGAACCTGGCGATGATCGGCGACTCGATCGCCTTCTGTAAGCAGGCGGGCAAGCGGCCCGTCTTCGACGCCGAGCACTTCTTCGACGGCTACCGCGACGACGACGCCTACGCGCTCGAATGCCTGCGCGCCGCCGCCGGGGCCGGGGCTGAGAACGTCACCCTCTGCGATACCAACGGCGGCAGCCTGCCGGGCTTTGTCGGCGAGGTGACCGCCGCCGTGGCCGCCGCGCTGGGCGAAGAGGTTGAGATCGGCATCCACACGCATAACGACGCCGAGTGCGCGGTCGCCAACTCCCTCGCCGCCGTCGAGGTGGGCGCGCGGCTGGTGCAGGGCACCGTCAACGGCTACGGGGAGCGCTGCGGCAATGCCAATCTGGCCTCGATCCTGCCGGCGCTGCAGTTGAAGATGGGCTTCGAAGTCGTCCCCGAGGAGCGCCTCCAGAGCCTCGCTCCGACGGCGCACTTCCTCGACGAGCTCTGCAACATGACGCCGGACCCCGACCAGCCCTACGTCGGCCGCAACGCGTTCGCCCACAAGGCCGGCATGCACGCAGCGGGCGTGGCGACCGACGCTCGCACCTTCGAGCACCTCGACCCGCAGCAGGTCGGCAACGAGCGCGACATCCTGCCGTCGGAGCTCTCCGGCAAGGCGACGATTCGCACCCAGGCCGAGCAGGCCGGGGTGCAGATCGACGAGGCGGCGACCGGCCAGGCGCTGGAGCACCTGAAGGAGCGCGAGCACCGCGGCTACCACTACGAGGCGGCGCAGGCCTCCTTCGAGCTGCTGCTGCGGCGCGAGGCGGGGGCGTACGAGCCCCTCTTCGAGCTGGAGAGCTTTCGCGTCACGACTGAGAAGCGCGCCGACGGCAAGGTCGAAACCGAGGCGACGATCAAAGTCAGCGTCGACGGCGAGCGCTACGTCGAGGTGGCCGAGGGCAACGGCCCGGTCAACGCCCTCGATCGCGCCCTGCGGGCCGCGATCGCCGGCCGCCACCCCCATCTGGCGGAGATCGAGCTGACCAACTACAAGGTGCGGATCCTCGACGAGACGCACGGCACCGGCGCCGTAACCCGCGTCCTTCTCGACTCCTCCGATGGCGAGCGGGAGTGGGGCACGATCGGGGTCTCGGAGAACATCATCGAGGCTTCGTGGGAGGCGCTCGTCGACTCGCTGGAGTACGCCTTCCAGCCACGCGGGGGCAACGACGCCGGATAGGGTGGCCCGTCTTATGGATGGACCGCCTGACACAGAGCCGCCCGACACCACGCCGCCTGGCAGCGGGCCTGACACGGAGCAGATTCCGCTCGCCCGGCCGGATATCGGTCCGCGGGAGGAGGAGCTGGCCCTCGAGGTGCTGCGCTCCGGGCGCCTCTCCCTGGGGCCGATGGGGGAACGCTTCGAGCGCGATTTCGCCGCCTGGCTCGGGGTCGCCGACGCGGTAGCCGTCTCCAGCGGCACGTCTGCCCTCCATCTCGGTGTGAGGGCGCTTGGCTGGGGCCCTGGCGACGAGGTGCTGACCAGCCCCTTCACGTTTGTCGCCTCCGCCAATTGCCTGCTCTACGAGGGCGCCCGGCCGGTCTTCTGCGATGTCGACCCCGAGACGCTCGACCTCGACCCGGTGGCCGCGGCAGCGGCGGTGGGGGAGAAGACGGTGGGGATGATTCCGATTCACATCTTCGGCTATCCGGCCGCGATGGCCGAGCTCGAGTCGCTGGCCGCGAAGCACGACCTCTCCATCCTCGAGGACGCCTGCCAGGCGCTGGGCGCCGTCGACGCGGACGGCAAAAGGGTCGGCGCGCGCGGCAATCTCGCCACCTTCGCCTTCTACGCCAACAAGCAGATGACGACGGGGGAGGGAGGGATGATCGTTCCCGCCGACGCTGAGACGGCGGGCCGTCTGCGCAGCGAGCGCAACCAGGGCCGGGCCGCCGACATGGGCTGGCTCGATCACGGCGGGCTCGGTTTCAATTACCGGCTCGGTGACGTCGCCGCCGCGATCGGCGTCGCCCAGGTCGAGAAGCTCGGGAAGATGCTGGAGCAGCGAGCGCGGGTGGCGGCGCTCTACGAGGAGGGCCTGGCGGGAATCGAGGGCCTGCAGACACCGCTGCCGGGGCGCGGCAGGGAGCTGCGCAGCTGGTTCGTCTACACCGTGCGCCTGCCGGCCGGCGCCGACCGCGATGCGACGATCGCGCGCCTCGGCGAGCGCGGCATCGCCAGCAAGGCCTACCTGCCCTGCATTCATCTCTTCCCCCACCTGCGTGAGTTCGGCTATCGCGAGGGCCAGTTCCCGATCGCCGAAGAGGCCTCGAATCGTTCTCTGGCACTGCCCTTCTTCGCCTCGATGAGCGAGTCGCAGGTCGCCCGCGTATGCGATCAGCTGGCGGCGGCTCTCGGCCAGCCGTCCGGGCAGGGATAATCGCCGTCACATGTCTCGCTTCCGCAAGGATCCCGACCCGCGTTTCTGGCGACTCAATCGCTCGATCGAGTTCGACTGGCGACTGGCGCCCTACGACATCGACCAGTCCCAGGCGCACGCCCGCGCCCTCGGTGAGATCGGCGTCCTCGACGATAAGGAGCTGGAGCAGATCGACGCCGGGTTGGAGCGTGTCCGCGGCCGCATGGGCGAGCACGGCTTCGAATTCGAGGACGCCGACGAGGACATCCACATGGCCATCGAGCGCCTGCTCGGCGAGGAGATCGGCCCGCTCGCCGGCAAGCTTCACACCGGCCGCTCGCGCAACGACCAGGTCGCCACCGACGTGGCGATGGTCGTGCAGGCGCATTCCCTCCGTGCGATCGAGCTCTCCGGGGCCGCTATGGAGCGCCTGCTCGAGCTTGCCGAAGCTCACCGCGACTGGGCGATGCCCGGCTACACCCACCTGCAGCGCGCCCAGCCGGTTTACCTCGGCCACCACCTGCTCGCCTATTTCTGGATGCTCGCCCGCGACGTGCTGCGCTTCCAGTTCGCTCTCGACAGCGCCGGCGTGATGCCGCTCGGGTCGGGGGCGCTGGCCGGCGTGAACTGGAACCTCGATCGTCGCGCGGTCGCCGATGACCTCGGCTTCGAGCACGTCAGCCCGAATTCGATCGACGGCGCTTCCAACCGCGATTTCGTCCTCGACTACCTCGCCGCGGCGTCGACCTGCGCGATGCACCTCTCACGGCTCGGCTCCGAGATCGTGCTCTGGTCCAGCAGCGAGTTTGGCTTCTGCGAGCTCGACGATTCCTTCTCGTCGGGGTCGAGCATCATGCCGCAGAAGAAGAACCCCGACTCGGCCGAGCTGCTGAGGGCAAAGGCGCCGCGGGTCGCCGCCGACTACGCCGCGCTGGTCGGCACGATGCACGCGCTGCCGCTCACCTACGGCAAGGACATGCAGGAGGACAAGGAGCCGCTCTTCGACGCGATCGACACCGTCGAGCTCAGCCTCGAAGCAACCGAGGGCATGCTGGCCGGGATCGAGTTCGATCGCGAGCGCCTGGCGGAGGCCTCCGGCGACGAGATGCTGGCGGCAACCGAGATCGCCGATCTGCTGGTCCGCAAGGGAGTGCCGTTCCGCGAGGCGCACGGCATCGTCGGCGGCCTGGTGCGAGACGCGATCGAGCAGGACAAGGCGCTCTCGGATCTGACCCAGGAGGAGCTCAGCGCCCGCTGCGAGCATCTCGACGAGTCGTTCTACGAGGTCCTGCGGCGTGAGAGCTGGCTGGAGTCGAAGCGAATCGAGGGCGGCACCGGGTCAGAGCCGCTGGCCAGGCAAACGGAGTTTGCGCGGCAGGCGCTGACCGCGGTGAAGGCGCGGGTGCAAGAAGAGCGGTCGTGAGCGCGCTCGCCGCGGCTGCCGGGGAACGCCTCGAGGCCGAGTTCTTCAACCGCTCGGTCCACGCGGTCGCACGCGACCTGATCGGCTGCCGGCTCTTCTACGAGGGCCGCGGCGGCACGATCGTCGAGGTCGAGAGCTACGAGCGCGAGGACCCCGCCTGTCATGCCTACGTGGGGCTGACCAAACGCACCGAGGTCCTCTTCGGACCTCCCGGCCGGGCCTATGTCTATCTCTCCTACGGAATCCACAGCCTCCTGAATGCCGTCGCCGAACCGGAAGGGGAGGCGGCGGCGGTGCTGATCCGAGCACTGGAGCCGACCGAGGGGCTGGAGGAGATGCGGCTGCGGCGAGGGGGCCGGCCCGACCACGATCTCTGCGCCGGGCCGGGCAAGCTGACCGAGGCGCTGGGCATCGGCCTAGAGGTAAACGGGGCCGACCTGACCAGGGAGCCTTTCCTGATCGCGCCGCGCGAACAGGCCTGGAGCGAGGAGATCGCCACCGGCCCCCGCATCGGGATCACGAAAGCGGTGGAGCAGCCATGGCGCTTCTGCCTGCGCGGCAGCCGCCACGTCTCTCGGCCGCGCCTCTAGCTGGCTGGGCTAGTTCGCGGCAATCCCGCCGCCGCTGCTGGCGCCGGGTTCCGGAGCGGGAGCGGGGGTTGCCGCTTCCGGTTCAGGCGATTCGGCTTCCGGCGCCGGGGCGGGTTCGGCGGCTTCCGGTTCGCTCGGTTCCGTTGTCGACGGCGCCGTTTCGGTTGGCGCGGAGGGCACATAGGTTGAGTCCGAGTCCGAAGAGGAGGAAGAGTCGTCCTCGTCCTCCTTTTCAAGCCCTCGTTCGGCCTTGATGTCCTGCCAGGCGGAGATCACTCCAGCCCAGATCAGCGCCGGGAAGGTGCCGCCGTCGACCGGGGCACCGGCGAACTCCGTCAGCATCGGCGTCGTCGTGTCGGCGTAGCCGACCCAGACGCAGGCCGTCACTTCTTCGGTGGCGCCGCAGAACCAGGCGTCGCCGTTGTTCTCCGTCGTCCCCGTCTTGCCCCACTGAGTGGGGTCGCCGATGTCGGCTCGGACCCCGGTGCCGCCCGTGACCACGGTGTGAAGGATGCCCTTCGCTTCTTCGACCACCCCGGCCGGGACAACTTGAGTGTGGGTGGAGTCGTTGTCGCCCCCCTTGATCAGGTCCCCATCCTGGTCGGTGACCTGGGTGTAGGCGACAGGGCTGTTGTAGGGGGTCGGAGCGAGCGAGCCGCTGACTCGGTCGCCGTTGTTGGCCAGGGTGGTGAACGCGTACGTCCACTCCAGCGGCGTGACGCCTTCCTTGAGACCGCCGAGGACCATCGCCGGGTTGGTCGAGAGCTGGGTCTGCACCCCGAGCCGGTGCGCCATGCCGGCGATCGCCCGGGTCCCTCCCTTGATGCTTTCCAGCCCAACTTGGGCGTAGACCGAGTTGTCGGAGTAGGTGGTGGCGGTGCTGAGAGAGGCCGAGCCCAGGTAGCTGTCGCCGTAGTTGTTGACCTCGAAGACTTCTTCGTCGTTCTTGCCGAAGGTGAAGACCTGAGGTTCCGATGCGTACACCGTTTCCGGCGAGATCCCCTGCTCGATCGCCGTCGTCAGGATGATCGGCTTGATCGAGGATCCCGGCTGGCGATGGCCGAGTGTCGCCAGGTTGAAGGGTTTTTCCTCGAAGTCCGGTCCCGCGACCATCGCCTTGACGCCGGCGTTGCCGTTGTCGATGACGACGACCGCGGCGGTTGGGGGAAGGCCGCCGAGGTATGAGCCGACGACTTCTTCGGCGGCGCTCTGCAGCCGCAGGTCCAGTGTCGTCTTCACTTTCAGGCCGCCGAAGAAGGTTTTCGCCGCGCCGAAGCGGTCGACGACCTGCTGGCGCAGCCAGGAGGTGAAGTAAGGGGCCTCGGATTCCAGCCGCGGTGGCTCGATCGCCTCGGGGGACGGCAGGGCCTGCTGTTTGCCTTCTTCGTACTGAGTCTGGGTGATGTAGCCCTGTTCGTACATCTTCCCCAGCACGAGGTTGCGTCGCCAGAGCGCGTTCTCGGGGAAGAACTTCGGGTCATACGCCGAGGGCGATGCGATGACGCCCGCCAGCATCGCCGCCTCCCAAGGCTCCAGCACCGAGGCGCAGGGGCTGGTTGGGGTGCCGCAGCCTTCGTGGGCCTCGCCGAAGAAGGTGCGTGCCGCGGCCTCGATCCCGTAGGCGCCCTCGCCGAAGTAGACCGTGTTCAGGTACTCGGTGAGGATCTTGTCCTTGCTCCAGTGGCGCTCGAGGCGGTAGGCGAGCGCCGCCTCGCGAAACTTCTGAAAGAGGGTGCGGCTGTCCTGGGCGGCGAGCGCGTTCTTGACGAACTGCTCGGTGATCGTCGATGCGCCCTGGGCGGCACTCTGGCTGAGCACGTCTTTGACCAGCGCTCGCCCGATCCCCTGGAAATCGACTCCGCTGTGCTCATAAAAGCGCGCGTCCTCGATCGAGACCACCGCGTTCTTGATGTTGGGGGATATCTGGCCCGAGCTGAGCAGAATCTTGTTCTGATCGCTGGTCAGGGTGCCGATCGACTCGCCGGAGGCATCGAAGACCTCGCTGTTCTTCGATGCCTTGTACTGGGCGAAGTTGTAGATCGCCGGCAGGTCCTGGGAGACGGCCATCATCATCCCGAACACCGCCGAGACCATCGCCAGGATGCTGAGCCCGAGCAGCACGAAGAGGATGCGGAGCTTCTTCAGCCGCGGCCGGCGGGGCTTGGCAGCAGCAAGCGGTGGCGCTGGCGGCGGCGCAGCGCCACCAGTCCGGCGTGGCTTTGTTCCTAAGGCCGCCATCAAATGAGGTCACAGGCTCGGCGTGGCTCGGCCCGCCGAACGGAGGCGGCAGTCTAGCATTGCCGCCGTGACGGATCTGACCCGCAATGCGGTCGATGTGCTGCCGGATGGGATGCTCGCCGAGCAGCTCGCCGGCGACCGTCCGCTGCGGGTGAAGCTGGGCATCGACCCAACCACGGCCGACATCCACCTCGGTCACACCGTGGTGCTGGAGAAGCTGCGCGAGTTCCAGCAGGCCGGCCACACGGTTGTCCTGATCATCGGCGACTTCACCGCCCAGGTCGGCGACCCCAGCGGCCGCTCGAGCCAGCGGCCGCTGCCGTCAGCCGAGGAGATCGCCGCCAATGCGGCGACCTACCAAGAGCAGGCCTTCAAGGTGCTGGACCGGGAGCGGACCGAGGTCCGCTTCAACAGCGAGTGGCTGCGGATGGAGCCCGAGGCCCTGCTCGGGCTGCTCGCCCAGACGACGGTGGCGCGCCTGCTGGAGCGCGACGACTTCCAGAAGCGCCTGCAGGCCAATGCCCCGATCGCGGCCCTGGAGCTGCTTTATCCGCTCCTGCAGGGATACGACTCGGTGGCGGTCGAGGCCGACGTCGAGCTGGGGGGGACCGACCAGAAGTTCAACCTGCTCTTCGGCCGCGACGTCCAGAGCGCCTACGGCCAGAAGCCGCAGTCGATCCTCACCCTGCCGATCCTGGTCGGGATCGACGGCGAGCAAAAGATGAGCAAGTCGCTGGACAACTACGTCGGCGTCACCGACCCGCCCGAGGAGATGTTCGGGCGGCTGATGCGCATTCCCGACCAGGCGATGCCCGATTACTACCGTCTGCTGCTGGGCGAGGATGTGCCCTCCGGCCCGCCCAACGAGGCCAAGCGCGGCCTGGGGCGGCGCATCGTCGAGCGCTTCCACGGCGCCGCGGCCGCCGCTGAGGCCGAGGAGCACTTCAACCGCCTCTTCGTCCAGCACGAGCCGCCGGCGGAGATCGAGGAGATCGAGCTCGGCCCCTATCTGGACGGCAACGGCGATCAGGTCCACCTACCGCTGCTGATGGCGGCGGCGTTTGAGATCAGCTCCAGCGAGGCACGGCGCCTGATCAAGCAGGGAGGGGTCAAGCTCGACGGCGAGGCGCTCGCCCCCGATAGCCTTGATCTGGAGCCCGCCGTCCTCGACGGCCGGGTGCTGCAGGTCGGCAAGCGCCGGTTCCGCCGCCTGCGGGCCGCTTCCTAGGCACGTGCCGCTCCCTGGCCACGCCTGTGCAGGCATGGCTCGACTCCCTTGGACCCGCTCGGTAGGCGTGGCTGGGGCCCCTGGACACGGAAGGCGGTGCAGCGCTATACTCCTCGGTCCTTCTGGGCAAGGCCTGGTGCCTGGCCCGTGCGTGAAGGGCGGCGAGTCCCGCCGCAAGAGACGCAGCGGTCTTTGAAAACTGAGCAGCGTGCACTCCGCAGGCCGAGATGGTCTGTGGATTGTTTGAGCCCGATCCACTCGGTGCGCCAGCGCGCCGGGTGGTCTGATTTACCCGTCATGCCGATCGCCGAGTATGTGTACCCGGCGATTTGGAATTGCCAGGCATGACAGCTCTCTGTAAGAAGTACCTTTCACGGAGAGTTTGATCCTGGCTCAGGACGAACGCTGGCGGCGTGCTTAACACATGCAAGTGGAGCGACGAACCAGGGCTTGCCCTGGGGCAAAGCCGCGAACGGGTGAGTAACACGTGAGTAACCTGCCCCGATGACCGGGACAACCCGAGGAAACTCGGGCTAATACCGGATGTGGTACTCGGATTTAAGTCTGTGTA
>CAWEMB010000003.1:0-13609 GCA_963810105.1 uncultured Solirubrobacterales bacterium
GACGCATTGAGTTTATCAGGAGGTGGCGGCGTCCCTCCGACCTGCTCACCGACGCCAGCAGGCGCCTCTCGATCCCATCCTCGTCGCGGATCGTCGCCTCTGCACGCGCCAGGGCGCCGCCGAAGGGGATCAGGTCGCGGCGGTCAGAGGTGCGAAACGAGCGCCCGGTGAGTGCGAAGTAGAGCGCCTCGAGGAAGTTCGTCTTGCCGGCGCCGTTGGGGCCGATCAGGCTGACGATGCCGGTGTCGAGCTCGGTGCGCAGATGCTCCAGGCTGCGAAACGGCCTCGCTTCGACGGCAGCCACCAGCACCTTGGGGCCTCACACGTTGAGACGGATGGGCATCACCAGATAGCGCAGGTCTTCGCTGTCGACGGGCTGCAGCAGCCCCGGTCGCAGGGGCGAGATCAGCCGCAGCATCAGCTCCTCCCCCTCCAGGCTTTCGATGCCTTCCCTGAGGAACTCGGGGTTGAACCCGATCTCCAGCGGGTCGCCCTCGAAGGCGATCTCCATCTTCTCTTCGGCGTCGCCGACGTCGGGGGTCGAAGCGGCGACGGTCAGCTGTCCTTTGATGAAGGCGAGCCGCAGAGGCGCGTTGCGTTGGGCCAGCTGGCTGACGCGGCGCACGACCTCGAGGAATTCCGTGCGCGGCAAACGAACGTCGTGCTCGTAGGACTCTGGCAGGAGTTGTTGAAAGTTAGGGAACTGGCCCTCGATCAACCTCGTCGTGAGGAGGACCGGCCCTGCTCGCAGGACGGCCTGGTTGCGGAGCAAGCTGACCGAGACGTGCTCCACCCCCTCGGCGGAGACGATGCGGCTCAACTCACGCAGGGCGCGGGCGGGGATGTTGGCCTCCAGCTCACCGCCGATGCCGGCCTCCAACTCGGTTCGCTTGACGGCCAGCCGGTAGGAGTCGGTCGCGACCATCGTCATCTCTTGACCCGACGCCGTGACCAGGACCCCGGTAAGGACGGGACGCATGTCGTCGCGTGACGCGGCGCGCGCAACCACCTCGATCGTCGAGGCGAGGGCCTCGCCGGGAATCGTCAGCGGCTCCCCCTCCTCGGCTGGGAACTTGGGGAAATCCTCGGCGGGGAGGACGCGGAGGTGAAAGCTGGAGCCGCCGTTGCGGATCTCGACATCGTGCTCGGCGTCGCGCGCTTCGATCTCCACCTTGGGGTCGCCTAGCGAGCGGGCGAGTTCCGAGAGCAGGCGGCCGGGGAGCAGTACGGACCCCTGGGACTCCACCTCGGCGGTGAGTTCCGTTTGCAAGCCCACCTCCAGGTCCGTGGCGGCCAGCGAGACGCCATCGCTGGTGGCCGTGATCAAGACCCCGGACAGTGCCTGGGTGGCGGCGCGCGTCGATACCGCCCTCGAGACAACGGAAAGCTTGGAAACAAGTTCCTCGCGTTTAGTGGTGAGCTTCAAGTTCTGAATGCCTTTTCGAGTTGGATTAGCGCCTGTGGAAAGAGTGGAATCCCGATCTCATTTGGCGGTGGCAATGGGATTGGAGGTTGTGGGCTCAGTTGTGGAAGAGACTGATTCTTACAGCGTCATCGGCCGTCAGGCGGAGTGCACACCAGGGCTGTGGATTGCTCGCCGTAGTTCCTCGACCCGTACGAGGAGGTCGGCGTCCTCAGCGAGGTTGGCCTCGACTCTACGCAGCGAGTTGTGAACGGTCGAGTGATCCCGACCACCATAGAGGCGGCCGATCTGCGGCAGCGAGAGATCGGTCAGCTCGCGAGTGAGGAAGATCGCCACCTGCCGCGCTCGCAGGGGCACGGCGGCCCGCGACGATCCGATCAGCTCGGCTCGCGAGACGCCGAAAGAGCTCGCCACCTGCTCCTGGATCTCTTCCACCGACGTGCTTTCGACGGGGCGGCTGCCGGTCGGGATCAGCTCGGCGATCAGCTCGGCGCTGAGCGGCTTGGCGGCGAGGGAGGCATGGGCGATGACCCGCGTAAGCGCGCCGTGCAGCTGCCGGACGTTGGCATCGATCCTGGCAGCCAGCTCGTTGAGCGCATTGCGATCGGCGATCTCCACACCCGCCTCGCGGGCCAGACGACGCAGCAAGGTGACGCGGGTAGCCAGGTTTGGCGGCTCGACCAGCACCGTCAGGCCCCACTCGAAGCGATCCCGCAGGCGAGAGGCGAGGGTGGAAAGCTCGCTCGGAATGCGGTCGGCGGAGAGGATCAGCTGGCTGCCCCCTTCATAGAGAGCATTGAAGGTGTGGAAGAACTCCTCCTCGGTGTGCCGCTTGCCCTCGAGGAACTGGACGTCGTCGACCAGCAGCACGTCGAGGTCGCGGTAGCGGCTCTTGAAGGCCTCGCCGCCGCTCGTTCGCAGCGCCCCGACGAACTCGTTGGTGAAGGACTCCGCGGTCGTGTAGCGGACGCTGAGGCCAGGCGCGTTTACGCGTAGGTAGTTGGCGATCGCGACCAGGAGATGGGTCTTGCCGAGGCCAGGGGGGCCATGAAGAAAGAGCGGGTTATAGGCCTCCGAGGGCGCCTCGGCGATCGCCAGCGCCGCGGCATGGGCAGCGCGATTCCCCTCGCCGATCACGAAGCGGTCAAAGGTGTAGTGGGGGTTGAGCTCGATCTCCCCCTCGCTCTCCAAGGCGCCCTCCCCGCCTCCGGCAGCGAAGCTGATCTCACGCAGCGCCGCGCCACTCGCCGCCAGTGCCTCGGCGATCAGGGTTGAGTAGCGTCGCTCGACCCAGGCGCGGACGTTCTCAGGGGCGGAGAGGTAGAGGGTCTCCCCCGCGGCGCCGGCGACTTGGAGCGGCTCCAGCCACAATTTGAAGGTCGAGTCCGGAACCGATGTCCGCAGCCGCTTCTGGATCTCCGTCCATAGGGAGTCCAAGTCCTGTCGCTCGTCGCCGTCCGCCACTGCGAGGCGACGATAGCGCCGCGCCTGAGACCCGAATCTGCCCGAGCCGCAAATGCCGGGAAAAGATTTGGCGCGGCTCGGAAAAGATTTGAGCCGCCGTCCGTATACTGCGACGCCGAATGAAGCGCACCTACCAGCCGAAGAAGCGCAAGCGGGCGAAAACCCATGGCTTTCGAGCACGGATGAGCACCCGTGGAGGCCGCGCGATCCTCAAGCGCCGCCGGCGCAAGGGGCGGAAGCGCCTAACGGTCTAGATGGCGGCGCAACGACGTCGCCGTCTCTCGCGGAGTGGCGAGTTCGACCGCGTCTATCGCGACGGTTCCTCTCATGCCACCCGCTACCTCGTCCTCTACAGCTTCCCCCGCCGCGAGGAAGAGGACCGTGACGTGAGGCTCGGCGTCACCGCCAGCCGAAAGATCGGCGGCGCAGTCGACCGCAACCGCGCCAAGCGGATCCTGCGCGAGGCGTTTTGGAGTGTCACCGACCGACTCCCCGAGCGCCACGACTTCGTCCTTGTCGCCAGGTCAGAGATAGGGGACCTGATCGAGCGCGAGGGAGCGGCGGGAGTAAAGAACTCGCTCGAAGAGGCGCTCACCGCCCTCCCCAGCCGAGGGCGTTCCACGTGAAACGCCCCTTGCTCGCCGCGCTCGCCGGGTACCAACGCTGGATTTCGCCGCTTTTTCCCCGCCGATGCCTCTATGAGCCCACCTGCTCGGCCTACGCCGTCGAGTCGATCCGTCGATTTGGCGCCCTGCGTGGGCTTCTGCTGGCCAGCTGGCGCCTACTGCGCTGCAATCCCTTCAGCCACGGCGGCTTTGATCCTGTGCCCAAACGCTTCACGCTGCGAGTCGGTCCGGTGGACCCCGCTGAGTACCACGGAGAAGCGCACGGGGCATGATCCCTTTCGCCGACATCCTGCAGCCAATCGAGGACCTCGCCGAGGCGGTCCTCAATTTCTTCCACGACAACGTCGGTTTCACCTGGGGGACGTCGATCATCGCCCTGACGATCCTCGTCCGCGCCTTGCTGATTCCGCTGACCTACAGGCAGATCAAAGGCATGCGCGGTCTGCAGGCGCTACAGCCGCAGATAAAACAGCTTCAGGAGAAATACAAAAACGACAAACAGCGCATGCAGCAGGAGATGATGCGCTTCTACAAAGAGAACAAAATCAACCCCCTCGCTTCCTGCCTGCCCCTCCTTCTCCAACTACCGATCTTTTTCGCCCTCTTTAGCCTCCTCCGCGGCGACAACTTCGAGCAGGACGTAGAAGCGAGCGGCGAACAAAGCTGGCTGTTCATCAGCTCTGTGATCGAGAAGCCCCAGGGCGCCGAGACGATCATCTTGATGGTCCTGTTTGTGGCCTCAACGGCACTCTCGATGCTCGTCACGATGCGTTCCTCGCCTACGGGAGGGGGAAACCAGCAGTACCTGCTGCTCGTCGCCTTCTCAGCCGTGGGCCTCTTTCTCGTGCCCTCCTTCCCAGCCGGCCTCAGCCTTTACTGGATCACCACCAACTTCTGGACGGTCCTGCAGTCCTACGCGGCAGCCAAGCTGATCCCCGCCCCGGTCGCTCCGACCGCGGAAGAGGTCGCGGAGGCCAAACCGCCCCCACCGCCGCCCCGCAAGCGAAAGAAGCGGCGGTAGAAGTGGCGGAGGCGAGCGACTGGCCGGTCGAGCCCGCAGCGAGGGTCAAGGAGCTGGTGGAGGGCGTCCTCGACGAGCTTGACCTTGAAGGTGAGGTTGAGATTCGCGAGGACGACGACCGCATCGAAGCCGTAATCGCCGGCGCCGAGGACTACGGGCTGTTGATCGGCAAACGCGGCCAGACAATCGACGCGCTGCAACTGCTCTGCTATCAGGCGGCCTTCCGCGGCAGCCGCGACCGCAAGCGGGTCGTGCTCGACGCCGCGGATTACCGAGCCCGCCGCCGTGAGGTGCTGGTCTCCCGTGCCGACCGCGCCGCCGAGCGGGCGCTCGGCGATGCCCACACGGTGGAGATGGACCCGATGAGCGCGCAGGAACGACGCGTCGTCCACGAGCACCTCAAAGAGCGCGCCGGCGTTGAGACCTACAGCGAAGGCGACGAGCCAAACCGCCGCGTGGTCGTTGCTCCGCTCGTCGCGGAGTGAGCGCGCACCTACCGGCGCCGCTTGACCCAGCTGCGCGCGAGGCGCTGGAGAAAGTCCTCGCCGTGTTGGCTGAGGAGCGGGCGTCGGTCAGCTCGGTCACCGATCCCGCGCAGGCGTGGAAGGTGCATGTCGCCGACAGCCTCACGGGGCTCGAGGTCGCCCCTTTACGCGAAGCGGCTCAAATTGCCGATATTGGCTCTGGGGCAGGGTTTCCGGGCCTCGTTATCGCCGCCGCCCTGCCCTCGGCGCAGCTTGACCTGATCGAGTCGGTGGGCCGCAAGTGCGACTTCATCCAGCGCGCGATCGACGCCTCGGGCCTCGCCAACGCGCGGGTGATCAACGCCCGCTCCGAGGAGCTCGCCGTCGGCCCCGGCCGCGAGCACTATGACGCGGTCACGGCCCGCGCCGTCGGCCGCCTCTCGACCCTGGCCGAGCTCGCCTCGCCATTGCTGCGGGAGAGCGGCGTACTGGTGGCCTGGAAGGGCCGCCGGGACCCCGAGGAGGAAGCTCAACTGGAAAGCGCAGCCGCCGACCTGGCAATGCAGGTCGAGGATGTCCTGCACGTCGGCCCCTATGCCGGCAGCCGCCATCGTCATCTCCATGTCCTTCGCAAGACCGGCGCCACACCGGCAGACCTGCCTCGCCGCCCGGGCATGGCGAAGAAGCGCCCCCGGGGCTAGCAGCCGGCATGGGCCCCACCTCTAGTCTCTCTGCCTGATGGGCGCCGTCTATGCAATCGCGAATCAGAAGGGCGGGGTCGGTAAGACGACCACCGCGGTCAACCTCGCCGCCTGCGTGGCGGCGTCCGGATCGCAGACGCTGCTCGTCGACCTCGACCCGCAATGCAACGCGACGGTGGCGCTCGGCGGCGGCCGCGACCTCCATCCCTCCTCCTACGATTGCCTTACCGGCGATGTCTCCGTTGCCGAGGCGGCCCGCCCGGCGGGGCCCGACAACCTCTGGCTCGTACCCGCCAGCCGCGACCTCGCCGGCGCGTCGGTCGAGCTGCCGCGCATCGAGGGCTCCGAGACGCGCCTGCGCGAACGCCTCGGCCCGGTTCGGGAGCGCTTTGCCGTTACCCTGCTCGACTGCCCCCCTTCGTTGGGCCCGGTGAGCGTCAACGCGCTGACCGGCGCCGACCGCGTAATCGTCCCCGTCCAAGCCGAGTACCTGGCCCTGGAGGGGCTGGTCCAATTCCTCGACACGCTGGGGATGATCCGCCGCGAGCTCAACCCCGCCCTGGACGTGTCGGGGCTATTGATCACTATGCACGATGACCGCACCCGCCTCGCCCAGGATGTCGAGCGCGAGCTGCGCGATCACTTTCCAGAAATGGTCTTCAAGACGGTAATCCCCCGCAGTGTCAGGGTCGCCGAGGCGCCGAGCTACGGGCTACCTGTAACCGACCACGCACCCAGCTCGCGCGGGTCCGATGCCTACCGGGCCCTGGCCGAGGAGCTCGCCGCCCGTGGCTAGCGCCACCAAACGGGGCATCGGCCGCGGCCTCTCCGCCATCCTGCCGGAGGCTGTGAGCGGCGACGCGGGCGAGCTGCGCGAGCTGCCGGTGACGCTGATCAAGCCAAATCCGAACCAGCCGCGGACCAACTTCGACCAGGAGGCCCTCGACGCCCTGGCCGCCTCGATCGAGACCAGCGGCGTCATCCAACCGCTGCTCGTGCGGCCCCTGCCCGACGGCAGCTACGAGCTCGTTGCCGGCGAGCGCCGCTGGCGCGCCGCCCAGCAGGCGGGCCTGGAGAAGGTGCCGGCCGTCGTCCGCGACGCCCAGCAGGCCGAACGCCTCGAGGTGGCGCTGATCGAGAACATGGTGCGAGAGGACCTCAACCCCGTCGAGGAGGCGCGGGCTTGCGCCGCCCTGGTGGAGGAGCTTGGCCTCAGCAAAGAGGAGCTGGCGCAACGCGTCGGCCGCAGCCGCCCGGCCGTCTCCAATTTGATCCGCCTCCTCGACCTGCCCGATGAGGCTCTCGACCTGCTGGAAGCGAGAGCGCTGAGCGAGGGCCATGGGCGGGCGCTGCTCGCGGTCCCGGGCCACGATGCCCGCCGCCGGCTGGCTCGCGACGCCGCCAAAGGCGGCTGGTCCGTACGCGAGACCGAGAACAGGGTTAGGCTGGCCAGCCAGCCAAAAACAGGAAAGGCTAGGGCTGGGACCGATGCCGACCAGGCCTCCGCGCTGCACGAGGCCGCGGACCGCTTCGAGGCCGCTTTGGGCCAAGAGGTAAAGGTGCGGCCGAGGGGAGAGGAGGTCGCGGTTGAGCTCCGTTTCGAGGACCTCGATCAGGCCCTCGCCTTTGCCGAGCGCATCGGTCGAAGCCGGGGCTGAACGCCGCTATCATCGCCAGGCCCCACGGGCGATTAGCTCAGTTGGTTAGAGCGCGTCTCTGATAAGGACGAGGTCCCTGGTTCGAATCCAGGATCGCCCACTCGTGCAGCAGATGCAGATCTACGGAGTCAGCTTCGACATGGTCGGCAAGCAGCCGATCGTCTTGCTGAAAACGGTTGACGGGAACAAGTTCCTGCCGATCTGGATTGGGCACCCCGAGGCGGCGGCGATCCTGATGAAACTGCAGGGAGCATCGACGCCGCGGCCGATGACTCACGACCTGCTCTCCGACGTGCTCGAGCAGCTCGACGCCCGCTGCGAGCGCGTTTCGGTGACCGAGTTGCGCGACAACACCTTCTACGCCTCGATCACGGTCTCGGTCAACGGCTCGGAGATGGAGATCGACTCCCGCCCCTCCGATGCCCTCGCCCTCGCCGTCCGTGTCTCGGCGCCGATCTTCGCCGCCGAGGAGGTGATCGAGGAGTCGGCAATCGAGTTCGAGCACGAGGTCGAGGACACCGAGGAGGTCGTCGACAAGTTCAAGGAGTTCCTCGATCAGGTCACCCCGGACGACTTCGCCCAGGGCGAGGATTCCTAGGCCGGGGCTGGCTCTAGGGCCAGCTCGAGGATGCGGGCGACCAGCTGCTCGAATGAGAGGCCGGCGACCTCGGCGGCCTGGGGGAGGAGGCTCGTATCGGTGAGGCCGGGAATGGCGTTCACCTCCAACACCTGCGGGCCGTCCTCGGCGAGGATCAGGTCGACCCGGGAGAAGCCGCTGCAGCCGAGTGCGGTGTAGGCGGCCAGGGCGGCGCCGGTGACTTGGGCCGCCGCGGCGTCGTCGAGGTCCGCCGGGCAGGCAAAGGTGGTGCGGCCGATTTCGTAGCGGGCCTCGAAGTCGTAGGGGTCGCCGCCGGCCGGGATCGCCTCGACGATCGGCAGCGGCTCGCTGCCGAGAACGCTGACCGCCAGCTCGCGCCCATCGACGAAGCTCTCGAGCACGACGCGCTCGTCATAGCTGAAGGCCGAGACCAACGCCCCCGGCACCTCTCCCCGCCCGGCGGCGAACCTCACCCCGAGAGCGGAGCCGCCGCGGCTCGGCTTCACCACGAGGGGAAATCCCAGCCGCTCCTCCAGGCCGCCGAGCGCATCGGCCGCGCCCAGCTCGCGAAAGGCGGTCTCGTTGAAGGCGAACCAGTCGGGAGTCGGCACCCCCTCGTCTCGCAGAACGTGCTTCGCAAGCGCCTTGTCCATACAGCGCGCACATGCCGCCACGCCGGGGCCGGTGAAGGGGATGCCGAGGATCTCCAGCAGCTCTTGCGCCGTGCCGTCCTCACCGCCTTGCCCGTGCATGGCGACGAAGGCCACCTCGGGCCGCTCGTCAAGCAGCCTCTTGACCAGGTCCGCGCCGGCGTCGAGTGCCAGGACCTCGTGGCCGAGCCGCACCAGAGCGTCCTCGACCCGCGCCCCCGAGCGCAGTGAAACGCCGCGCTCCAGCGAGCGGCCCCCTTTGAGGACCGCGACCTTCAAGCCGAACCCTCCTTGCGGAAGGGGAGGACGTCAGCGCCCTTCGCCTCGCCGCCCGCCGCTTCCTTCTCCGACGCCGTACTGCCCTCGCCTGCGCTCCGCACCATCCTGCGAAGCGGGAAGCGCCTGTTCGCCCGTAAGGGCGCCGTAGAGCTCCATCTGCTCCGCCACGACGCGGCCGATCCGCCGCACTCCCTCCTCGATTTCGCCCTCGTCGACGCCGGAGAAGTTGAGCCGCATCGAGTTGCGCCCCCGGCCGTCGACATAGGCAGCCTGGCCGGGAACGAAGGCGACGTCCTCGCGCAGCGCCTTCGCCAGCAGGTCGCTGGTGTCGATGTACTTCGGCAGCGTCGCCCAGATGAAAAGACCGCCCTCGGGCTCGGTCCAGGTCGCCCCCGCCGGCAGATGCTCCGCCAGCGCCCTCACCATCACGTCGCGCCGGGCGCGGTATATGTCGACCAGGCTCTCGACGTACTCGCGCCAGTGACCTTCGGCGAAGTACTCGCGCACGAAGTACTGGGTCAGCGTCGAGGTGCAGAGGTCGGCAGCCTGCTTGCCGAGCACGATCTTCGCCATCACCGGCGGCGGCGCCACCGCCCAGCCCAGCCGGATTCCCGGCGAGAGGATCTTGGAGAAGGTGCCGATGTAGATCACGAAGTCGCCGCCGTCGAGCTGGTAGAGCGGCGGCAGCGGCTCGCCGCTGAAACGAAGCAGGCCATAGGGGCTGTCCTCGACGATGAGCATCTCGTGCCGGCGGGCCAGCTCGACCAGCCGTTGCCGGCGCTCGAGCGACATCGTCACCCCGGCCGGGTTCTGAAAGGTGGGCACCGAATAGACGAATTTCGGCCGCCGCCCCTCGGCGCTGAGCTTCTCGAGCAGATCCTCCAGCTCATCGATCTTCATCCCGTCGGCATCGCACTCGATTTGCATCACGTCGGCCTGGTAGCTGCAGAACACCGGCACCGCGCCGGGATACGTCGGCGCCTCGCAGATCACCACGTCGCCTGGGTCGACCAGCGTCTTGCAGACGAGGTCGATCGCCTGCTGCCCACCGGTGGTGACGATCACGTCCTCGGGGTCGGGAAGCATCCCCTCGGCACCCATCACCTGGAGGATGCAGTCGACCGTCTCCTCGAAGCCCTCGGTCGGCCCGTACTGAAGCGCTTCCGCGGCGGACTCCTGCGCGATCCGCGTCATCTGAGCGGCGAAGGTCTTGGGGGGGAAGGTCGAGGTGTCAGGCAAGCCACCGGCCAGCGAGATCACCTCGGGCCGCGCGGTCACCGCCATCAGGTCCCGCATCGCCGAGGACCGCATGACCAGCGTTCGCTCGGCGAAGAGGCCCGCGTAGCGCTCGAGGTCACGTGTGCGGGTGTGGGCGCGGCGGCGATGGGGAGGCTCAGGCATCCCTGGAGTGTAGGTTTTCCAGGTGAGCTTCTTCGAGGGAACCGGCCTCCTGCTCGGCATCGGCATTGCGATCGGGATGCTTGCCGGCACCACCGGCACGCGGGGATCCGCCCGTGGGCGGATGACTCTGCTCGCCGGCGTGATCGGCCTAGTGGTGGGATTCCTGCTTGCCGACACAGCAGATAAAGACGCCCTGCTGGCAGCGATCCTCTGCTTGGCCGGCGCCGTGGTCGGCTGCCTCGTGATCAGCGACGTCATCAGCGGTGCTGGGCGGAGAGAGGGCAGTCGCGCCGGAGCGCTCGGCTTCCTCATTTCCCTCGTCGCCCTGATCGTGATCGCGATTGCGATTCTGCTGCCGGTCCTGGTCTTACTCGTCCTCATCGGCCTCGCCTGGCTGGGCGTCGCCCGCAGCCGCCGCGCGCAGCGCAAACACGCCGGCCTGCGCGTCCTGCGCTGACACCGCCGCCTCCGGCCGCCCGGCATCATCATTGCGGCCGATGCCGCGCAAGAAGCTCATCCTCACCTACGTCGACTCGCTGCGCACCGACATGCTCGAACGCGCCGTCGCCGAAGAGCGCGCCCCCACATTCGCCTCGCTGCTGGATCGCGGCGTGCTCATTCCGGATTGCGTCTCCAGCTTCCCCTCGGTGACGCCGGTCGCCAGCGCCGAGATGGTCACCGGCGTCCGCGCCGATCGCCACTGGATCAGCGGCATGAATTGGTACCACCGCTTGGAGCGCCGCTACGTCGAGTACGGCTCTTCGCTGGACGCGACCCGGGCGTTCGGTGTCTTCCGGGCGCTCTACGACCTCGTCTACAACATGAACCTGGCTCATCTTGAGCCCCGAGATCGAGACGATCTTCGAGCAACTCGACGACGCCGGGGCGAGAACCGCCTGCACCCCCTTCCTGATCTATCGCGGCCGTCATCGCCACCAGGTGACCCTCGAGGGGTTGATGCGCAAAGCCGTCGACGCCACGCGCCTCAAGTTCCAGCACCACACCTGGGGGCCGACCGAGCTCTTCTACGGCGACCTCTACTCCAGCCGGCAGGTCCCCTGCAAGCCGACGTCGCTGCCCGGCAGCCGTGACGGCTACTCGGCCTGCTGCGCGGCCGAGCTGATCAAGGACGACGGTTTCGACTTCCTGCTCTTCTCACTTCCCGACAACGACAACTACTCCCATCGCTTTGGCCCCGAGGCGAGCGTCGAGTCGATTGCCAAGGCCGACCACTGCTTTGCAAAGCTGATCGAGGCGAGCGGAGGACTCGAGCCTTTCCTCGACAGCCACGCCCTGATCCTGGTCGCCGACCACGCGCAGACACCGGTCGCCAGCGCCCTGCCGCTCGCCGAGCTGCTCGGTCGGGAGTGGACCGTGCTGCAGCCCTCCGAGGACCGCCCCGAGGGGGCGCAGCTTGCCGTCAGCCCAACGGGCCGCGCCGCCCACATCTATCTGCTGCCCAGCGAAGCCGAGCGGGCCCAGCCGGACCAGGTGCGCGCCAGGCTGGCGGAAACCGAGGGCGTCGATCTCGTCTGCTGGCTCGAGGACTCCCACGGCGCTCCGCTGCAGCGGCACGAGACCGGCCTCCAGCCCGGGGAGGAGGTGGTCGCGGTCGTCGAGCGCGCCGGGAAGCGATTGTCATTTCGACCCGGCGGCGAGGTGGCTGACCTGCGCGGAGGGAACTGGACACTGGAGGGCGACGCCGCCGTTTTCGACACCGTGGTCGAGGACGGCCGTCTCTCCAGCGAGGAGTACCCCGATCCGCTCGGCCGCGTCTTCTCGGCATTGGCGGCGCCGCATGCCGGCGATTTCATCGTCTCCCTCACCGAGGGCTACGAGGCGGTCGACTGGGGCGGCGTCTCCCATGCCGGCGGCGGCAGTCACGGCTCGTTGCATCGCGGCGACTCGCTTGGGCCGCTCCTTTTCGTCGGCTGCGGGCCCGAGGACCCCCACCAGCGCGAGCAATGGGCATTGAGCGACATCGCACCGATCGTCGCCGAGCACTTCGGCCGATGACGAGAGCGCTGGCCGCCGCCCTCGCCTGCGGGCTGTGCCTAACGGCCTCGGCACCGGCGGCGCAGGCCTCTCGAGACGACGGCGCCCGAGCCGCCGCCGAAGTCGAGATCGCCGCCGAGCAGGCGACTGAGGCCGCCGACCAGGACCCCAAGGTTCTCGAGCAGCGGCAACTTCATCCCGGCCTCAGCTCCAGCGCCGCCATGGTCGACGGCCGCTGGGAGGTCGGCTACTTCAGCGCTGACGAGAAGGTGGCGCTGGTCATCGTCGACCCTCTGACCGCCGCCATCCGCGAGTCGTGGACCGGCTACCAGGTGGCCTGGTCGATGGCGCGCGGATACTCCGGCTCCTTCGGCCACAGGCTCAATGCGCCCTACGTCTTCCTCCCCCTCTGTGCGCTGTTCCTGATCGGCCTATTCGACTGGCGCCGCCCCTGGCGGATCGCCAACCTCGACCTCCTCGCCCTGCTTGCTTTCGGCCTTTCGAACTTCTTCTTCAACAGAGCGGAGATCGGCATTTCGGTCCCCCTTGCCTACGCACCGCTCGCCTATCTGTTCGGCCGCGCGCTGTGGGTTGGCCTGCGTGGCCGCACCGCCGTCATCCGGCCGGTCTGGCCCGCGGCCTGGCTCCTCGTCGCCGCCCTCTTCCTGGTCGGCGTTAGGGTCGGGCTCAACGTCGCGGACTCGGGTGCGATCGACGTCGGCTACGCAAGCGTCGTCGGGGCCGACCGCATCGGCCATGGCGAGGCGCTCTACGACAACTTCCCGGCCGACGTCTCCCAGGGCGACACGTATGGGCCGGTCAACTACCTCGCCTATACCCCGTTTGAGTCGATCTGGCCATGGTCGGGCAGCTGGGACGACCTCCCGGCCGCGCACGCCGCCGCCGTCTTCTTCGACCTCGCCACCTTCGCCCTCCTCCTTCTGCTCGGCAGGCGCATTCGTCCCGGCCCGGCCGGCCAAAAGCTCGCCGCCACACTCGCCTTCGGCTGGGCCGCCTACCCCTACACCGCCTATGTGCTGGCGTCGAACTCCAACGACACCCTGGTCGCCCTGCTTCTCGTCGCCACCCTTCTCCTCATAGCCCGCCCAGCCCTCCGCGGCGCGATGCTCGCCTTGGCGACTCTGACCAAGTTCGCGCCCGTCCTACTGGTCCCGATGCTGGCCACCCATACGGCATCTTCGGCGGCCGGCCCGGAGCCGGATCGACCGGGCCGAAGAGCAACCGCACCGCCGAGTGGGCGGCCCCGATTCCCCGACAGGGCCCGCGGACCGTTGACGTTCGCGGCCGCCTTCGTCGCGACCGTTTGTC